>JADJFB010000005.1 GCA_016708845.1 Bacteroidota bacterium
AGTGTTCGCTTTTAAAAACTATTTAAAAGCGGTTTCAGATTATTTTAAGTCATTAAGAACTAAACTTTCTAAAACTCCTGTGGGTTGTTCACTTTTATATTGTAAGATAGTTAATAAACCCCTCAACCATATTTCTTTTTCATTAACAAATTGTTAAAAATCAGATGATTATAGTCAAAATCGACAAAATCCATTTCTATTAGACGAATGTTACTATTCTTTAGAGGAAATTGAAATCTTATCTAAATCGTTTTGCTAATTTAGCTAGCTATTAAATCAATTATCATGAAGAAAGGTTTTATATTTTTTGTACTATTAGTTGCTTGCGGTTTTTTATTATCGTTTATTAATACAACAGCAGGTGCTGAACTTGGCTTAAATGCCCCAATGCCAATGGCAGATGAGAAAATGAAGGATGTTAAGTAGGAAAAAGTGTCTTTAAATACAGCTAAAACATCTAAAGGATTATTAGTTATTTTTTCATGTAATACTTGCCCGTATGTAAAGTTAAGTGAAACTCGTATTAAAGAGTTATCTGATGATTGCGCAAAACAAGGTATTGGATGTATTATTATTAATAGCAATGAAGCTCAGCGTGCTGATGAAGACAGTTTTGATGCCATGGTAAAATATGCTGCAGCTCAGAAATTAACATGTGCTTATGTAGTAGATACAAATTCTAAACTAGCAGACGCATTTGGTGCAACGCGCACCCCTCAATGCTTTTATTTAACGGAAAAGGTTTAGTTTATAAAGGTGCTATTGACGATAATGTAAAAGACGCTTCTGCTGCTAAAGCTCATTATTTAAAAGATGCGATTAATGCGCCAGCAAAAACGAAACTCCTAAAATGCAAGAAACTAAATCTATAGGCTGTACCATTAAGCGTGTAGAGAATAATATTAAATTAAACAACAACAAAAAAAGCCCGATCAATGATTTGACCGGGCTTTTTTAATAATGATAACTTCGACTCCGCTCAGTTACCAGCAATGGAAGTTAAACAGTTAAAATCTCTTTTTCTTTTTGTTCTAAATGTTTCTCGCATTTAGCCGAAAAATCATCTACTAAGGCCTGCATTTTTGTTTCGCCACCTTTAGCCTCATCTTCTGGTAAACTGCTTTTTGCCAAGCTTTAATTTTTGTCAATCGATTCTTTTCTAATCGTTCTTAAACTTACTTTAAGCATCTTCGCCACATGATTTAGATGTTTTTACTAAATCTTTACGTCGCTCTTCAGTTAATGGTGGAACAATGATACGAATCAATACACCATCATTCTGCGGATTAAATCCTAGGTTGGCTGCCTGAATCGCTTTTTCGATGGGAGTTAACATTGATTTTTCCCAAGGCTGAACTAAAATGGTTCTCGAATCTTGAGTATTAACACTGGCTACATTTCCTAAAGTTGTTTTTGCACCATAGTAATCTACGAATACATTATCCAACATACTTGGATTTGCTTTACCTGCTCTTATTTTTGATAATTCTGCTTCCAAATGGGTAATCGTTTTTTCCATTTGTGTTTTAGCACTTTCTAATATTGTTTTAATATCGCTCATACTTAATTTTTGTGTAAAGTTAATTGTATTATAATGATTGATGAAATTTTATATAATTTTTTTATACTGCCACATCAGCTTTAATATGTGGATGTGGATCATAATTTTCTAACGTAAAATCATCAATGGTAAAATCAAAAATAGATTTTACGTTAGGATTAATTTTCATTGTAGGTAATGGTCTAAAATCTCTTGTCAGTTGCAAGTTAGCTTGATCAATATGATTAGAATATAAATGTGCGTCACCCAAGGTATGCACAAATCACCTAAGTTACCAAATCGCAAACCTGAGCAACCATCATCATAAATAGCATAAAGCAATATTAAAAGGGACTCCTAAAATATATACCAGCACTTCGCTGGTATAACTGACAACTTAATTTTCCATTAGCCACATAAAACCGAAAAAACGCGTGGCATGGCGGCAGCTTCATACTATTAATATCCGCCACATTCCAAGCACTCACAATTAAACGACGAGAATCTGGATTATTTTTTATCATATCAACCACCTGAGTAATTTGATCAATATGTTTTCCATCTGGCGTTGGCCAACTTCTCCATTGATAGCCATAAACGGGGCCTAAATTCCCTTCAGCATCAGCCCATTCATCCCATATACGCACACCATTATCTTTTAAATATTTGATATTGGTATCTCCTTTTAAAAACCACAACAGTTCGTGAATAATTGATTTTGTGTGCAGTTTTTTTGTAGTAAGTAATGGAAAGCCCTCCGCTAAATTATAGCGCATTTGATATCCAAAAACACTTACGGTTCCTGTTCCTGTTCTGTCTTCTTTTTTAACTCCATGCTCTAAAACATGGCGCATCAAATCGTGATATTGCTTCATTGTAAATTTTTAATGCTTTACTATAATTTTTTGAACTTTTGTTTCGCTATTACCTTCTAATTCTATTTTCACAAAATACATCCCATCCGAATAATCACTAAAATCAATCTCTTTCATTAATTTTTCTTCAGCTACAAATAAACCAATTACTATTATACGCACGTAGTATTTTTTAGATTTCATTAGAAAGAGATCTTTAATATTGAATTTACTGGATTTGGATACAATAATACATCTGTAGTATGATTTGCCTCTTCAATAGCTTTAGATAAGCAACTAGGTGCACTGTATATTTAAGCTATTAGAAATTGCTCCGTTAGTTAACGTCCAATTTTGCCATACCTCCGTGCAGTAATCCAATCATTTAAATTAAATGAGTTACTTTGCTGTTGCATTTCCCTTAATTTGGTATACTTTAAGCGCACTATTATTTCTATCCCAAGTTAATGGTTGACCTGTAGAACAATTTTCGGGGCTGTTTGGCAAAGTACAATTAGCTTGAATAAAATATGCATTATCATCATAAGTGGGAAAGCCTCCAAAACCTTTACAATCCCCAAATCATCTATACAAACAGCAGTATATTCATCACAAGCTATTCCATAAAAAGCTTGGGCACTATCTTGAAATAACCTTGCTAAAAATGTTGTAATTCTTCCTCGTCTGTCCGGTTTATCAAAATGAGTATCTGTAATACTCTATTTAGTAGGTTATGTAAAAATCGTCTATTACCAAATGGCAAACTCCGGCTCCTCTAGGGTTTGTTAATGCTATTGCGCTTGTGATTGGAAACTACAGCCGAAAAAAAACGGCCTTGAATTTGCCATTCCAGCACTTGTACCTCAATGAGGCAATGCTTAACATTAATTAAATAGTTTAAAGCGCTATCCAACCGCCTGATTTTCCAATAAAATATAATCATTTTAATCACCTCCAACAATAAAGTAGCCTCCTACATTTCTTAATTGTTGTCTAACATAAGAATGATTAGCCGCTGCTAAACTATTAATTACAATGGTTTCAACAGAATTTACGGTAACACCTAATCCAGAATATAAGTAAGTATTATAACCATTTGTACCAGTTGCTCTAATAACAACGATATCCCCTCCTCCGCTTTTATTTAAAAACCATGTCATGGCATTATCATCTTCTGTAGCGCCTCCCATTAAACAAACGCCATATTGGGTAGAAGTTGTTACATCATTTACATCACCTGTAAAAAATGAAGTGTATGGAGTTTGAGCAAACCCATAAACACTAATACAGATAAAAAAATAAATGATTAAAACTTTCATTTTACGAAAATAAAAATCCTTTCCGCAAAAACAGAAAGGACTTATCAATCTTTATTAAACATTTATTTCAGGATAAAAACTTAACTTCTTTGATATCAAATTCCTTTAAAAGATCATTTTCCAGCTCTAAAAGCAACTTTCCTGCTTTAGTAACCGACTTAATTCTTCCATTAAATTTATGATGATTAACATCAACAAAAACAGTGATTTTATTAATTTCAAATAAATAATCATGGTAACATGTATCAATTAATTCCAATTTACTTTCTTTTAATTTCAGATACCATTTTTCTATGTTTATACAGAGTTTTTCTAAAATTTCATCTCTGCTATGAAGGGAGTTTGTAAGTAATTTAAGAGAAATAGCGGTCCTTTCGAAGTCATTAAAATTATCTTGATTAACATTCAATCCTATGCCAATAACCGAATGTTGTATGTTAGTACTTGTAAAATTATTTTCAATTAAAATACCCGAAATTTTGTGTTGATTTACTAATATGTCATTTGGCCACTTAATTTTAATGTCATATTGGCTATTGGGCAAAATATCAGCCAATACGTCATAAACCGCTAAAGCACTAATTTTGCTTAAGTAAAACGTATTGCTAATACTTAAAAACTGTGGTTTTAAAATAACAGAAGCTGTTATGTTTTGGGCTATTTTACTAGTCCACAGCGCTCCTCGCTGTCCTTTTCCTTTAGTTTGATTATCGGTATAAACCACAGTTCCCTCAATAGTGTTAACATTCCTTAACAAGTTCATGGCATAAGTATTGGTACTTTCTACCTCGTATAAAAAAAGCAGGTTCTTTCCAATAAACAATGTTTCCATTTAGGCAAAAAAAAAGGTTAAATTTGTTGCTTATAGCAAAAACAAAAGTATAAAACGGAATAGCATTAGCAACAAAATAATATGGCAAAAATACCAGTAAAGAAAACAGCAACAAAAAAAGCAGCTCCTAAGAAAGCCGCAGCGAAAAAAGCAGCAGCAAAAAAGGTGGTTAAAAAACCTTTAACAGAAAAAGAAGAAGCTCAAAAGGAAGCTAATCGTATTGCTAATACCGAAAACAAAAAGAAAGTTGCTAGTGGCGCTAAACGCCCTAAAAAATCGGCAACTAAAGAGCAAACTACAAGTTTGTTAGATGCCATCGTTCAAGGAATGCAAGATAAAAAAGCTAAAAATATTACGGTTATAAACCTTATTGGTTTAGAACATCGTGTGGCCGATTACTTTGTGATTTGCGATGCTGATAGTAATACACACGTTTCTGCAATTGCGGATTCTGCAGAAGAATCAGTCATTAAAAAAACAGGGGAAAAACCATATCATACAGAAGGCCGCCAAAATTCAGAATGGATTTTAGTAGATTATGTAAATATTGTAGCTCACATATTTTTGCGAGAAACTCGTGAATTTTACAATATCGAAGGCCTTTGGGCAGATGGAGAAATAACTAACATTGCCGATTAAACAAAACATAAAACAATACGTTATATAATTTTATTATGAGCGACGAACAAGAAAATATACCAAAAAACGATAATCCCACTCCTTTAAACGGTCCTGAAGAAGAGCGAAAAAAACAATTCGAAAAGATGAAAGATCGTTTCGGAAAAAAACCAAATAACCCATTTGGAGGCTCTGGTAGCGGAGGAAACGGTGGCAATAGCTTTTACTGGATTTACGGTTTAGTAATTGTTGGCCTTTTAGGATTTGTTTTTTTGGACAAGATTTTGAAGGAAGAATTTTTGAAGTTGACCAAACTCAATTTGAGCAAAACATGTTAGCTAAAGGCGATGTGAAAGAAATCACAATCATCAATGAAAAATTTGCTGAGACTGTCAATTCCAGATGTGAAAGATTTCTTGGAACAAGTACGTTTAATTCAAGCAACTGCTAACATTCCTCTTAACAAACGTATTTCGCCTTCAAGCGAAGAAAGAACGAATTGGACCGACCACATGGGTTGGATGCTCCCAATTGCCATCATGGTTGTTTTATGGATTGTTATGATGCGCAGAATGGGCGGCGGCGGAAGCGGCGGCGCAGGCCAAATATTTAACATCGGAAAATCAAAAGCAGTATTATTTGATAAAGACTCTAATGTAAACGTTACTTTTAACGATGTTGCTGGATTAGATGGTGCGAAAGTAGAAATTATGGAAATCGTTGATTTCTTGAAAAATCAAAAAATATACCGACTTAGGAGCAAAAATTCCAAAAGGAGCGTTATTAGTTGGCCCTCCAGGAACTGGTAAAACATTATTAGCGAAAGCGGTTGCTGGGGAAGCAAAAGTGCCATTCTTCTCATTGTCAGGTTCTGATTTTGTTGAAATGTTTGTAGGCGTAGGAGCATCTCGGGTACGTGATTTATTTAAACAAGCTAAAGAAAAAGCACCTTGCATTATCTTTATTGATGAGATTGATGCTATTGGTAGAGCACGCGGTAAAAACGCAGCAGCAGGTGGAAATGATGAACGTGAAAACACGCTAAATCAGTTATTAACGGAGATGGATGGATTTGGAACAAATAGCGGTGTTATTATTTTAGCTGCTACTAACCGTGCTGATATTTTAGATAGAGCCTTAATGCGTGCAGGTCGTTTTGATAGACAGATTTATGTGGATATGCCAGATGTTGTTGAACGTCAGGAAATATTTAAAGTACATTTAAAGAAAATTAAAATTGACGGAAGCGTTGATATTGACTTCTTAGCGAAACAAACACCTGGTTTTAGTGGTGCAGATATAGCAAATATTTGTAACGAAGCTGCTTTAATTGCTGCTCGTGCTAATAAGAAACAAGTTACCAAACAAGATTTCTTAGATGCAGTTGATAGAATTATTGCAGGTTTAGAAAAGAAAAATAAGATCATTACTCCTGCTGAGAAACGTGTGATTGCATTTCACGAAGCTGGACATGCCACTGTAAGCTGGATGTGTGAACATGCTTCTCCATTAGTGAAAGTAACCATTGTACCTCGTGGTCGTTCATTGGGAGCTGCTTGGTATTTGCCTGAAGAAAGACAAATTACAACTACCGAACAAATAGTCGATGAAATGTGCGCAACCTTAGGTGGAAGGGCTGCGGAAGAAGTGATTTTTGGTAAAATTTCTACAGGCGCTTTAAGCGACTTAGAAAAAATTACTCGCCAAGCTTATGCAAGTATTGTATACTATGGTTTGAATGATAAGATTGGTAACGTAAGTTACTATGATAGTTCAGGACAAAGTGAATATAGCTTCAACAAACCATATAGCGAAAACACCGCTAAAGTAATTGATGAAGAGGTTAAGAAAATGATTGACATTGCTTATGCTCGTACAAAAGCCATCTTATTAGCAAACAAAGAAAAACTGACTAAATTAGCCGAAAAATTATTAGAGAAAGAAGTTATTTTTAAAGAAGACTTAGAAGAAATTTTCGGTAAACGTCCTTTTGCTAAAGACGTTGCGGAAGAAAAAAGCAAATGAGTTAGCTTCTGGTATGTTACCTAAAAGCGACGAGCCAACTGTTTAATTAACTTTTAAAATATAATCTGATAAGCCCTTGTAAACAAGGGCTTATTTTGTTTAACAACCATTCAATTTTATTGCAAAAATTACTATCTTCGTTAAACAAAATTAATAAAATGAAAAAAATAGTTGCCATACTTTTAATAAGTGGGATTATCTTTTCTTGTAAAAAGAAAGAAGAAGAACCGACGCCAGATGAAACCCCTACAACTACAGGAACACCACCAACCGATGATGGCTATCCTGATACTGTTTGGACTGCTACTGGAACAGGGCCACGTTTAATTTTTAAATTCAAATTTGATTCAACGCAAGTACGTTTAGACAACTTAGGTAATCCATCTACCGTTGCTGCTGGAAATAGTACTTACTCTCCTAAGTTTAATCAAATGGCTGCTCATTATCTAGAATTAGCACAAGGCGATTTTACAGCTGTTGGAAGTGGTGCCGTTTTATATCACGCTCCCGAAACAGCTGCAGGTGGAACAACAGCCATTCAATTTAGTAAATCGGTAGTTGTGAGAGAAAACGTTATTTTTTATTCAATCCCTTTGAGTCAAGTAACGGCTGGCACATATAAATGGCTTCGTCTTTCATTGTCTTATCAAAATTATGATATTCCATACAAAGCAAATTTATTACCAGGTAATCACATTGGAACAGGAACAATTGCCTCTTTTTTAGGTTATAAAACCTATGTGCCTAAATACAAGATTAAAGATAAGGATTATGTGCCATCGGCTAACGTGGGTGGACCAAATGCAAACCACCTACAAGGCTACTGGGGCTTTGAAACCTACATTCCTGGTTATCCAACCAATAATGGGTATTGGATGACTGATGGACAATCAACAGGAACTACCACAGTAGTTAATCCAAACCCAAGTTCTCCAATACCAGCAGGTAGTTGTTTAGTAACAGCGCAATTTGCAAATGCCACTGGAGCAAGTAATCAAGTATTAACAATTACTGGCACTGAAACGCAAGACATTATTGTAACAGTTTCTTTATCAACCAACAAAAGTTTTGAATTTGTAGACCCTAATGCTGATGGCTACTATCAACCAGAAAATTTAAATGAATGGCCAGTTGATATGGGAATAAGAGGAATGATTCCAAAAGTTCAATATTAATAATTTTGTAATATTTTAACATCTCTTCATTAAACGGGGTACTATTTTAGAAGTCTATATATCAACCAACAATAAAAAATATCATATGAAAAAAGTAATTCTATTTGCAGCTTGCTTGTTTACACTATCAACTGCAGTTAACGCACAAGAAACTGCCAGAAAACCTAAAACTGAAAAAGCAGTAAAAGAAAATTTAACGCCAGAACAACGTGCGCAAAAAAATGTTGATAATTTAAATGCAGTTGCTGGGTTAAGCGACGAGCAAAAAACAAAAGTAAAAGATTTAGCTACAACAAGAATTACAAAAGCAGATGCTATTAAAGCTAAATACAAAGGACAAGCTGAAAATAAAGAAACGATGCAAAATGAAATAGCTGCAGTTAGAAAAGAATATCGCCAAAACGTGAAAGCGATTTTAACCCCTGAACAAATAGAAAAAGTAAAAGCTAGAAAAAAAGAAGGAAAAGGCGCTGAAAATGCTATAGACGCTAACGATTAATACATCATTATTCTAACAAAAAAGGTTCGCAAATGCGAACCTTTTTTGTTTTTAATATTCATCTTCGTTAAAAAAGAAATCATCTTTTGTTGGGTAATCTGGCCAAATTTCTTCAATGGTTTCGTAAGCTTCGCCTTCGTCTTCCATTTCTTGCAAATTTTCAATTACTTCCATTGGCGCACCAGATCTGATAGCAAAATCAATTAACTCATCCTTAGTTGCCGGCCAAGGCGCATCTTCTAACCACGATGCTAATTCTAATGTCCAATACATAGTTTAATACTTTAATTTCCTGCAAAAGTAAAAAAATAATTGAATTATGCTAAGGTTTACTTTAAAAAACTCATAATTCTTAAGCCTAATGTAAATAATTAAAAATCAAATGTTTATACATCAAATCTTAAATGTTTTTTCAAATAAAGGAACATTTTTTCCTTCTAAAATCAATTTATATTCTCCCTTAGCTAAACCAGCTACATTAAAATTTGCCGCATAGTCCGTTTTATCGGGTTGTAACCACCTTCCAAATATCTCAGAAACCTTGTTGCCTTTAACATCAACAATATAACAATACGAATAGCATGTTTCGGGAATAACATAAGTAATATCAGCTTTAAATTTAACAGGATGGTCATGAACTTCGCCACTATTTGTCACTTTTGCCCGCTTCAAAAGCGTGTACCATGGTAAAGGCTCTCCTTTCACCTTAGCTACAAAAGTTCTGAGTAAAGAGGCAATCGAATCGTTATTTGCTGTTATATTGGCGGTTTCTTTTCCATCGCTAATAGCCCAAACACTATATTGTTCAGTATTTGAATCTATTTTATGAGTATTTAAATAACGTGCTAATAAAACCAAACTGCTATCTGCCATTTTCCCTATTGTATAGGGTGCGCCTTGTCGCGGACCAGCCTTAGTAGCCTCACAACAATAACCTTTTATATCAAATACTTTAGTTTGCTTTGGTTTTAAAACCAAAATCTCTTCATGTACCAATAAAATATCTTGATAATCGTTTTTACCTGCATTAGAATTAAAACGCCAGCCAGCAGGAATGGTAATTAATAAAGAATCTTTCAATAAATTACAAACCGCATAATCTAACTCTAAACCACCTTTACAAATAGCTTTGGCTGTAATATATTTTTTTCAAATGCTTTTTGTAAAGTAACTTTTGTTTTAGCTAAACCTACATTAATATTTAATAACGCTAGTGTTGCCCCGTAAATAAAAAGTTTAATGTTCATGATTTCTGGATTTTAAACATATAATGAAATCGCAAAAAATAGTAACAGGTTTTTATCATTTATGAATCCTTTTTTCTATCTTGCTGATTAAATAAAGACAACTTTATGAATTTAAAAATGCGCTTGATTGTAATGAGCTTCTTACAATTCTTTGTTTGGGGTGCTTGGTTAATTACGGTTGCCAACTATTGGTTTGGAACAAAGCAATGGGACGGAACGCAATTTGGCGCAATTTTTTCAACCATGGGTATTGCCTCTATTTTCATGCCCACACTTTGTGGCATCATTGCAGACAGATGGATGAATGCTGAAAAATTATATGGTATTCTTCATATACTTGGCGGTTTAACACTATTATATGTTCCTCAAATCAACGATCCATCCAGTTTTTTTTGGGTAATATTAGTCGCTATGATTTTTTATATGCCCACTATTGCCTTATCAAACTCGGTAGCATACAATGCATTAAAAAACAACAAGTTTGATGTTGTAAAAGATTTTCCACCGATTCGTGTTTGGGGAACTATTGGTTTTATTGTGGCTATGTGGATTACCAATTTAACTGGCAATAAAGCATCTGAAAATCAATTTTACATTGCTGCTATCGCTGCCATTGGCTTAGGAATATACTCTTTTTCATTACCTAAATGCGAACCAAAGCATAATACCGAAAATAATAAATCGTTTGTTGATTTAATTGGATTAAGTTCTTTTAAATTATTTGCAGATTATAAATTAGCATTGTTTTTTGTGTTTAGTATGTTTTTAGGAGCTGCATTACAATTAACTAATGCGTATGGCGATGTTTTTTTAGATGATTTCAAACATCAAGCAGAATACGCTGATTCATTTGTAGTAAAATATTCAACTATTATCATGTCTATTTCTCAAATTTCAGAAACACTGTTCATTTTAGCAATTCCTTTTTTCTTAAAAAAATTCGGTATCAAACAAGTGATGCTTTTTAGCATGATTGCTTGGGTTTTACGTTTTGGATTGTTTGCTTATGGTAACCCAACTGATGGTTTATGGATGATAATTATGTCATGTATTGTTTACGGAATGGCATTTGATTTTTTCAATATTTCAGGTTCATTATTTGTAGAAACATCAACAGATTCAACTATTCGTTCATCAGCACAAGGGCTTTTTATGATGATGACCAATGGCTTTGGTGCTGTATTTGGAAGTGTATCCAGTGGATACATCATCGACCATTTTTTTACATCAAGCGCTGGAAAGGATTGGCACAACATCTGGTTAACCTTCGCATTATACGCCCTTGTAGTAGCTTTATTATTTGCTATATTCTTTAAACACAAGCACAATCCAAAAGATGTAGAAATAGTGAACCATTAAAAACTAATTAATATCATATATTAATACGATTATCATCATCTTTTTTACATTATAAAAACAGAATATTTAAAATCTAAAAAAAATATTATATTTACAATAACAACACAAAAACACTAAAACAATATGATACACTTAAACACAAACAAAATCATTATCACTACTGATTTTTCAGAAACATCTTTCTTGGCAATTAAGCATGGAGCTTTCTTAGCTCAGTTTACAAAAGGAGAAGTTTATTTAGTACATGTTATTACAAAACATTGGGAAAAATTTAATGTATTTACTCCAAGTATAACATTAGACAATGTTGAAAAAGCATCTGATGCAGTTCAGAAAAAATTAGAGGAATTAGCTTCTGATATTAAAAAAGATTACGGAGTAAAAGTTACAACTGTTGTGAATTCAGGTAATCCAACTACTGAAATAGTAAAATTTGCGACCGAGATTAAAGCAGATTTAATCGTTATGGGAACTCACGGTTACAGTTCATGGGAAGATTTAACAATTGGTAGTAACGCTTTAAAAGTTTTAACAAAAAGTCCTTGCCCTGTATTAACGATGAGCCAACAAGCTGAAACCTTAGGCTACCATAAAATTATTTTACCTATTGATACTTCTGAACACTCAAGACATAAAGTTGTTTTAACCTTAGAATTAGCTAAGCAATTTGTAGCGCATGTATACGCTGTTGGTTTACTTGCTGATGATGAAGCAAGCAAAAAACATGCTATGGAAGTGATGTTACACCAAGTAGAAGTTGCCGCTAAAGATAAAGGTGTTGCTTGTTCAACCGAATTAATTGAAAATGTAAAAAACAGAGCAGTTGCTACTGTAAATTACTGCGAAAAAGTTGGAGGTGATTTAATTTCAATTATGACTGATCAAGACGCTGAGTTAAGCGGATTCTTTTTAGGGCCTTACGCTTTACAAGTTATTCACCATTCAAAAGTTCCTGTATTAAGCGTTAAACCAGAAGAACATCCTGAAAATGTAAACTGGACAATGTTATCTGGAACTTAGTATTTATATTAATTTTTAAACTTCTTAAAACCTCACATTTTAAATAAATGTGAGGTTTTATTTTTTATTACTACATTTGTACTGCAATTTGGTTTTTAGATATTATAATGAGTATCAAAAATTAAAAGGGAATCATGTGTAATTCATGAACAGTGCCCGCTGCTGTAAGTCTTAAATACTGTTTTTAAAATATGCCACTATCATTAGCGATGGGAAGGCTTTAAAAAACAAAGACGAGTCAGAAGACCTGCCAATATGCATTTTGAAGCTTTCGGGGAAACAAAGGCTAGCAAAAAATAGGATGTTTAGGCAACATGCTGTTTTTTATTTTCCCATGATTGATAATAACAAATGAGGGAAATGAACCATTTTAAAATACATACATCAAACTATTCAAACATATATGTTTGGTTATTCGTTTATGTTTTTTTGTTTTCCATAAAACTTCAATCTCAAACAAAAGACACCTCTCTTCATCAATTACAAGAAGTAATTATTTTACAAAATAAACAACAACAATTTGAAACTTCAAAAAAACACAGTGAGATTGATAGTCTAATTCTTAACAGATATAATACCACTAACTTAGGTGATTTACTAGCCAATCAATCCACTATTCATATAAAATCTTATGGTAATGGAAATATAGTTTCTACGAGTATGCGAGGCGGCAATGCTAATCACACCGCTTTGTTATGGAATGGATTGAATATTCAAAATACGATGTTAGGTCAACCTGATTTAAGTATTGTTCCAACATCTCTGTTTAACAGTGTTTCTTTAGAATATGGTGGTGGCAGCGCTATTTGGGGAAGTGGCGCAATTGGAGGTAGCATTCATTTGCAAAACAATACGAGTTTTAATCAAGGTTTTAAAACTAAATTGCAGATGAGTTTAGGAAGTTTTGATTCCAGAAAAATAAATTCAGGCGTATTATTGAGCTATAAGAAAATTACATCAAACACTAATATATACTATAACACTTGCGAAAACAATTATAGCTATAAAGATACTACTGATAAGGAAAATCCCAATAAGAAAGTAACTCACGCCAACTATATCTCTAAAGGACTCTTGCAAGAATTATCCTTTAGAATTACAACTTTTCAAAAATTAAATATAAGAGCTTGGTATAATGTAGTAAATAGAAATTTGCCTTCTTTTACAGGCGCTCTAAGTAAAAAAAATCAAGTAGATGAAAATTTAAAATTTAATATTGATTGGAATTACTCAAAACGAAATTTAAATTCAGTAATACGCATAGGCTACTTTAACGACCAGCTCAATTATAACGATACATTAGCTAATTACTCTTTTAGTAATAATATTATTAAAACAATTATTGCAGAAAATGACAATACTTACAAATACAAAAACCATCAATTAAACATAGATGCAAATTTTACGAATTACAACTCAGTTTTATTTTCTTCATCTATAAATAAAAACACAAGTTTAAATCATATTTTAAGCAAAACAGCTTTTTTTGCTGCATATAAATTAAGTCTTTTCCATTCTAAATTAAATTATAATTTAGTTGTACGAAAAGAGTTCACAACTCAAACTGAAATACCCTTTACTGGGAACACTGGTATTCATTACCAGTTAATAAAACAATTAGCAGCTAAAATTAATGCTAACTCATCTTTCAGACAACCCTCCTTAAGCGATTTATACTGGCATCCTGGAGGAAATCCAAATTTAAAACCAGAAGAAAGCTATGAAATGGATGGCGGATTAGAATTTAATTACTCAAAAAATAATTTCAGTGCTTTAATAGAAGCTACTTATTTTAATAGACACACTACTAACTGGATTATTTGGTTGCCCTCCGAAAAATCATATTGGACACCAAAAAACATTGCAGAAGTATACAGTAGAGGGACAGAAACCAAAACCGAACTAACATATTTGAAAAAAGATATACTATTAAAATTCATCATTCATACAGCTTATGTATTATCTACCAATCAAAAAACACTAGCGAAAATGATAATTCTATTGGAAGACAGTTAATATACACGCCTCGCTATAATGGACAAGCATCTATTTTAGTAAACTACAAAAACATTAGCTTACTTTTCAATAATAATTACACAGGCTATCGTTTTACTACAACAGATAATTCTAGCTGGCTAAACCCTTATTACATAGCAAATGTAAAGTTTTCATACAACTATTCATTTAGCACAGTTAATATGGAATTATTCTGTAGTATCAATAATTTACTAAACAAAAACTATGTAGTTGTTCAAAATACACCTATGCCATTAAGAAATTACGAAGTAGGTCTTTGCATGAATTACCACAAAAAGAAAAAAACAACATCAAATAATCCTTTAGAAATAATCAATAACACAAAATAACATGAGAAAAACAATTACTAAACTCGCGATAGCATTAGGTATTGCAACCAATTTAACCACACAAGCACAAACAACAGTTTCGTTTGATACCTTTACACTATCACCAAATTCTTATTATCAAGATAATGCTGGTACAGATTTTTCATCTGGTGTTGCAAATTTTCAATATGATTGGCAAGGATATTGGGCAAATGGAACAGCTTATACAAATTTAAATGATACAGTAAATGGAACCTACACCAATTTATATGGTGCTATTACTGGAACATCATTTAGCGGAACAAATTATGCAACTGCACAAAGCGGTGCGGTTGTGTCTTTTAGTAATAATACCACTGCTGTGCATGGCTTTTATGTAACGAATACCACTTATGCTTGGAAAGTTATTAAAAGTGGAAATGCTTTTTCAAGAAGATTTGGAGATACAACAGGAACAGGTTCGGGCACAAGCATGGCACAAGGAACATATCCAGATTGGTTTAAGTTATCTGTTTTAGGCTACAGAAGTGGTACTCAGTTAACTGATACTGTTCATTTTACTTAGCAGATTATAGAGCTGCTGGAACAGCTAACGACTATGTTGTAAAAAACTGGCAATATGTTAACTGCATATCATTAGGACAAGTAGATAGTATTAAATTTGAAATGACATCCAGTGATACAAGTGGAATTTATTTAAATACGCCTGCATTTTTCTCAATAGATAATTTTGTAACACAAAGTACTGTGGGCGTCGAAGAATTATCGAATGCAACAAACCTATCTCTATTTCCAAATCCCGCTAATCAATATGCTATTTTAAATTATGAATCAAATTTAGTTACTGAATTAAATGTCACCATTTCTGATATTACTGGAAAGGAAATTCAACACCAATCCACTCAAACAAGTGTTGGAAATAATACTTTAAAATTAAATATTGAAGCCTTAGAATCGGGCGTATATTTTGTATCTATTAGTGACGGCAAAAATTCTAAAAACATTAAACTAATTAAACTCTAATAAAACAACCTCTAAATCGTATATAAATGTAGGATTTAGAGGTTTTTAAAACTTAGTCCTATTAAAATTTCTTTTCGTAAATTCGACTTTCGAAAAAAAGCTCCAATAAAATGAAAAACAAAACAAAAATAATAATGATTTTAAGCTTGATGTTATCTTATATAACGCAAGCACAAGTCACTGAATCATTTGAGTCATATACATTAACACCTAATTTCTTTTATCAAGATAATAATGGAACAGATTGGAGACCAAGTACAACAAAACCTATGACATTTGAGTATGGTTGGGAAAATAACACATGGACTTCCGGTTCTGTTTATACCAATATTCAAGACACCATAAATGTTACAACTTCAAATCTTTATGCTTGTGCCAGCTACACGGCATATGATGGAAATAATTATGTGACTGTAAAAGACAGTGCCATGATTTATTTAGAAAACACTCCCACATTTTTAAATAAAGTTTCTGGTTTTTTTATTACCAATACTACTTTTGTAAAAAATGCTATTAAAAATGGTACTGCTACAAGCAGAAAATTTGGTGACACAACAGGAACTGGTTTAGGCACTTTTTATGGGCAAGGAAATTATCCAGATTGGCTCAAATTAACTGTGTTTGGCTATAAGAACGGAAATTTAAATCCTGGTTATGTTCAAATATATTTAGCAGATTACAGACCTGCAGGATCAGCAAACGACATTATTATTGATGATTGGAGATATATAAATTGCATTGCTGTTGGTTTTGTAGATAGTCTGCAACTCAATTGTAAGTTCGTCTGATACAGATGTAAATGGAGCAATGAGAACACCTGGCTATTTTTGCATCGATCGTTTTACTACCACTAATAACGTAGGAATTAACGAATTAGAAAACATTGTAAATATTACCTTGTCACCAAACCCAACGAGCCAAAACTTAAACATCAACTATTCAACCATTTCCGAATCAGAATTAATTTTTGATGTTTATGACATCTCTGGTAAAAATGTTATTTCAAATCAGCCAGGTCAAAATCATGTTGGACCGCACCAATATACGCTGAACACAGAAGCATTAGAAGCAGGAATTTATTTTGTAAATGTATCAAATGGAATTTCATCTAAGACAATAAAATTTATTAAGTTGTAAATTGAAAATTTATTATTTCATATTCATCCTTTTGTTAGTTTGTTCTTGTGTAAAAGATAAACCACAAGAACCAGTAAAAACAGCTGTTAGTGTAAATGCCGACTCAAAAGTTTTAGTTGTTAATGAAGGAAATTATGGATGGGGAGTGGGCACCATTTCTTTATACGATCCAACTTCAGGTGCTGTTATAGATAAATACGATCAACAACAAAATGGTGGCTCTACATTAGGTAATGTGTGCCAAAGTATTACAAAATTCAATAATCACTATTATATAGTGATAAATAATTCAAATAAAATTGTGGTGGTTAATTCAACCGATTTTGTAAAAACAGCTACCATCGCTGGTTTTAATTCGCCTCAATATATTTTACCAATCACTTATAACAAAGCATACGTCAGTGATTTATACGCTAATTCTGTTCAAATTGTTGATTTAAATACAAACACTATAACAGCTTCAATTCCTTGTTTAGCGGGAACAGAAAGAATGGCTTTAATATATAATAAAGCATTTATCACCAATAGCAATTCAAACTACTGCTATGTTGTTAATACGGCAACGGATATAATTACGGATAGTATTTATATTGGACCTGGAGGTTCGAGTATTGAGATAGATAAAAACTCAAAAATTTGGGTACTAGCTAGTGGAAATTCAACCACTGCCCAAGCTGGGAAATTAGTTCGCATTAATCCTATCAGCTTACAAATTGAACAAAGTTTAAGTTTTAATACTGGAGATAGTCCGTATAAACTATGTGCTAATAAAACTCACGACACTCTCTATTTTTTAAATAACGGAGTGTATCAATTTCCTATTGCTTACAATACATTACCAACAAATCCTATCATTAATCAAGGTTCAAAATTATATTACGGTTTAGGGGTCAATCCAAAAGACTATAGTATATATGTTGCCGATGCTATTGATTATGTTCAAAAATCAAAAGTAGAAATATACAAACCAAACGGAACCTTCATTACCAATTTTAATGCAGGCATTATTTCAAACGGTTTTATGTTTGAATAGCTAGATTCTATTATCTTTGCTTAAATGCAAGCTCATTTACATATTATTTCTTTTGATATACCCTACCCTGCAAATTATGGTGGTGCAATTGATGTATTTCATAAAATAAGATGTTTGCACAAACAAGGAATTAAAATCATTTTACATTGCTTTGAATATGGTGATAGAAAGAAATCTGCCGAATTAGAATTATTATGCGAGAAAGTATATTATTACAAACGTAGTACCTCTTTCTTAAATCAATTATCAGTATTACCATTTAATGTAAAATCTAGAGTTAATAGTGAACTCAAACAAAATTTACTAAAAGATAATTTTCCTATTTTATTTGAAGTACTACATACCTGTTATTTATTAAATGATCCTGATTTAAAAAACAGAAAAAAATTATTCAGACATAGTAATATTGAACATGATTACTTTTTAGAATTAGCAAAAGGTGAAAAATCATTTTTCAAAAAAATATATTTACAGGTGGAAGCGTTTAAATTAAAACGTTTTGAAAAACAGATTACCCATGCTGATTATATTTTATCCGTATCTGAAGCTGACTTAGGTTATTTCAAAAAAACATACCCTAACACACCTTCTGTTTATTTACCAAGTTTTCATGGCTTTGATGAATTACAATGCAACCCAGGAAAAGGCAGTTATATTTTATATCATGGAAATTTATCTATTTCCGAAAATTACAATGCTGCTTTATGGCTTATTGAAAATGTATTTTCTAAAATAACTCATTCTATAATTATTGCAGGCTTAAATCCGCCGCAACATTTAGTAGAAATGATTCGAAAACATGCAAACATTTCTTTAAAACAAAATTGTTCCGAATCTGAAATGCAAACCTTAATCGAAGATGCTCAAATTCATTGTTTATATACCGAACAAGGTACTGGATTAAAACTAAAATTATTAAATGTTTTATATTCCGGAAGATTTGTAATTGCCAATACCGCTATGCTAAATGGAACTCAATTAGCTAAAGCTTGTCATATTGCAAACTTTCCTGAAGAATATATCCATGAAATCAATGTATTGTTTTCAAAGGAATTTACTTTAGAAGAAATCGAGATGAGAAAAAATATAATTTCTCCTATGGATAATCGAAAAAAAACAGAGTTACTTATGAATTTGATTTAGTAACGCATTTTCACAAACATTCGACCCCGAAGGGGTCGCATATGAATAGAACTAATTTTATTATTCACGTACGACCCCTTCGGGGTCGAATGTATAACCAATTAGTATGGGAAAATTGCATTCCATTATCATTTATACAAAGCTATCATTTCCTTTAAAATCATATTCAGCTTCTTAACAGGAATGTCCTTGTTTGCATCGATCAAAAATATTTTCATTCTAGCTCGCTTCTCAATAATTAAATCAGGATGTTTCATACTTGCACCTTCTACAACACCAAGATAAGGGTGTCCGTATTTTTTATGCACCCATAAATAACAAATCATTTTTCCTTTATAACAAAAAAACGGCATCCCATATTTTAAAGCTTCGGTGATTTCTGAATCAAACTCTAAAATATGTTGGCGTAAAAAAGTCAAACAACTTTTAATTGGCTCCTCTTTTTGTAAATAATAATTATCTAAAGGATTAAGCATGAAATATTTTATAATGCTGATTTTGCCTCAGCTATAGCCGCTTTTGTATTTCCAACAAACACTTTTTTGCCAATAAAAATAACAGGACGTTTTAAAAAAGTGTATTCTTCCAAAATAAAATTCCTGTAATCCGTTTCTGTCAATTGCTTTGAGGCTAAGCCTAGTTCCTTGTATTTACGAGCAATACGACTAAATAAGGCTTCATAACTACCAACTAATTTTTTCATTTCTTCTAATTGAGCTGGCGTTATTTTTTCCGTTTTGATGTCTTGAAACACAAATCCTTTTTCTTTTAATTCTAATTCAGAAATAATTCGTTTGCAAGTATCGCAACTTGAGAGGTAGTATATTTTATTCATAGCATATTTCATTTAACCGCAGAGACGCAAAGTGTTTGCGCAAGGCATGCAGAGTTTATGATCATAAATATAAAAAAAGAGATGCACAAAACGTACATCTCTTTTATCTCTTTAGTCAAAAAGTCTCTTCAGTCTCTTAACCTAACATTTTCAAGAAATCAATTTCTTTTGGTGTTAAGAATCTGTGCTTTCCTCTTGGTAAATCTTTTTTAGTTAAACCTGCAAACACAACTCTATCTAATTTCATAACTTCATATCCTAAATGTTCGAATAAACGACGAACAATACGGTTACGTCCACTATGAATCTCTACACCTAATTCAGATTTCCCTTCACCAACATATTCAATAGCATCTGGTTTAATTGGTCCATCAGCTAATTCAACACCTTCTGATAAAGTTCTAAAATCTTCAGAAGTAATACGTTTATCTAAAACAACGTGATATACTTTACGTACATTAAATTTTGGATGCGTTAACTTAGCCGTTAAATCCCCATCATTTGTAAATAACAAAACACCTGTTGTGTTTCTATCTAATCTTCCAACAGGATATAAACGCTCTTTACATGCTTTACGAATTAATTCCATGACTGTTTTACGCTCCTCTGGATCATCCATTGTAGTAATGTAATCTTTTGGTTTGTTCAGTAATAAATATTTTTTCACTTCATTTTTAATTGGCACACCACCGTAAGTAACCACATCTGTTGGATTTACTTTATAACCCATTTCAGTTACAATCTTTCCATTAACCGTTACTACACCTGTTGCAATTAAAACATCAGCTTCTCTACGAGAACAAATACCTGCATTTGCCACATAACGATTTAAACGCACTGCATCATCACTTACTCCTTTCTGATCGGATGTTTTTGCTGGACCAGCTTTTTTAGATTTCTCTACAACACGTTCCGATTTTGATCGTTTTGGTTCATACGGTTTATCAAATGATTTTTTATCATCATACGATTTTCTTGGCTTATCAAAATCTCCGCCTTCACGTTTTGCATAAGGTTTTCTTTCGCCATCGCCATAACTCTTGCGAGGTTTATCAAAATCTCCACCCTCACGCTTCACAAATGGCTTTCTTTCTCCATCTCCAAAACTTTTACGAGGTCTATCGCTATCTTCTCTTTTTGTATATGAACGTTTTTCTCCGTCACCATAACTTTTGCGAGGACCAGCACTTTCATATTTTCCATCTTCGCGTTTTACAAATGGTTTTCTTTCTCCATCTCCAAAACTTTTACGTGGTCTATCGCCATCTTCTCTTTTAGTATATGAACGTTTTTCTCTCTATCACCGTAACTTTTGCGAGGACCAGCACTTTCATACTTTCCATCTTCACGTTTTACAAATGGTTTTCTTTCACCATCTCCAAAACTCTTACGTGGTCTGTCGCTATCTTCTCTTTTTGTATATGAACGTTTTTCTCCGTCACCGTAACTTTTACGAGGACCAGCACTTTCATATTTACCATCTTCACGTTTTACAAATGGCTTTCTTTCGCCATCGCCAAAACTTTTACGAGGTCCATCGCTATCATCTCTTTTTGTATATGAACGTTTTTCTCCCCCACCAAAGCCACTGCTTGATTTAGATTTAAAACTTCCATCTTGACGTTTACCGTAAGCTCTTTTTTCTCCTGAAAATGATTTTTCAGAATCTCCGTAACTTTTACGAGGTCCGTCACTATCTTCTCTTTTAGTATAAGGACGTTTTTCAGAAGAATCTCCTGAAGTACGAGGACGTTTTGGTTTATCGGAACTTGAAAAAGATTTTCTTTTATTAAAATCTGACGAGCCTCCTTTTGAAAACGTTTTTCTAGGCCCTTGACTATCTCTACTCATGTATTGTATTTTTTTGCAAATGTACGTAAAATATAGTGATTAGTGGCTACAGTTTAGGGATTAGTGACAAATAAGTACTGAATATGCCAAGATTTTAAATCAAAATAGTACATTTGCGCCATGTCAGATATAGCCTATAAAAAAGCACTAACTCAGTATTTAGAGGGGTTTGTGAGCGAAAGACGATTAGGAAGATTGAAGGAAGTGTTGGAAGAGAGAACCAATCATATTACCTTGGTTTTAGAAGATGTTTACCAAACTCACAATTTTAGTGCAGTTTTACGAAGTGCCGATATTTTTGGAATTCAAACTACCAATTTTATTGAAAATCGCAACAAATATAAGATTAGCGAAGATGTGTCGATGGGCTCTACACAATGGCTAACACTCAATCGCTTTCAACATCATCCAAATAATACCGTTGCCTGTTTAACTGATTTAAAAGCAAAAGGATATAAAATTGTAGCTACTTCTCTTCACAAAAACAGCGTTACTTTAAAAGATTTAGATATCTCGAAACCCACAGCAGTTGTGTTTGGCACTGAATTAACCGGAATTAGCAAAGATGTGGAAGACATGGCTGATGAATTTGTAAAATTACCCATGTATGGCTTTACAGAAAGCTTTAACATTAGTGTTTGCGCGGCTTTGGTAATGTATGAATTGAGGCAAAAACTACAAAATGAAGTTCCTAATTATCAATTAAATTCTTCTGAAAAAGAAGAAATTTACATTGAATGGTTAAAATCATCTATTAGAAAACATGATTTAATTATTAAGGAATTTGATGCAAAATATGCTCAAAACAGCTAAAACTAACGCTTGATTTTTTGGAGAAAAACTGTATATTTGGATGATGGAATTTTCTGCAGCTCAAATAGCAGCCTTATTAGGCGGAACGGTAGAAGGGAATGAAAACACAACAGTTTCTAACCTTTCAAAAATTGAAGAAGGTGTTGCCGGCACTTTATCATTTTTAGCAAATCCTAAATACACCAATTATATATACGATACAAACGCTAGCGTTGTTATCGTTAACAAGACTTTAACGCTTGAAAGACCTGTAAAAGAAGGTTGTACCTTAATTCGTGTAGAAGATTCTTACGCAAGTTTTGCTACTTTATTGGAAATGTATAACCAGTTTAAAGGCAATAAAGTTGGCATTGAACAGCCTTCTTTTGTTGGTGAAAAGTCAACTTACGGCACAGATTGCTACATTGGAGCCTTTGCTTACATTGGCAATAATGTGAAAATTGGAAATAACACCAAAATTTATCCTCACGTGTATATTGGTGATAACTGTGTTATTGGTGATAATACTACTTTGTTTTCTGGTGTAAAAGTTTACCACGAATGTAAAATTGGAAATAACGTCGTGGTGCATTCAAGTACAGTAATTGGTAGCGATGGTTTTGGCTTTGCTCCTCAAGATGGAAAAGAATTTGCTAAAGTACCACAAATTGGTAATGTAGTAATTGAAGATAATATTGAAATTGGCTCTAACTGCTCCATCGACAGAGCAACTCTAGGTTCTACCATTTTACGTAAAGGTGTGAAGTTAGACAACTTAGTGCAAATAGCACACAACGTTGAAGTTGGTGAGAACACTGTAATTGCAGGATTATCTGGCGTTGCTGGCTCAACCAAAGTTGGTAAAAATGTAATGATAGCCGCGCAAGTTGGTATTGTTGGTCATATTAAAATTGCAGATGGCGTTAAAATTGCTGGGCAAGCAGGTGTTGGTTCATCTATTGAAAAAGAAAATGAAATCGTACAAGGTTCTCCATCATTCCCGTTAGGAGATTTTAGAAGAAGCTATGTTCTTTTTAGAAGTTTGCCAAAATTGAATGACAGAATAAAAGATATTGAAAAATTGGGCAATTAGTCGATAACTGATCAATGAGTCAATTTACAAAATAAATTATTAAAACTAAAACAGACATTAACTAATTACCTAATTAGCTAATTGACTAAATAAAACTATGAGTGATAAACAAAGAACCATCGACAAAGCAGTTTCCATTACAGGTAAAGGCTTACACACAGGAGCTCCTGTAACATTAACATTTAATCCAGCACCAGAAAATCATTGGTATAAATTTCAACGAATGGATGTGGAAGGACAACCAACTATCGACGCAGATTGCGATTTAGTGGTTGACACTTCTCGTGGAACAACTTTAGAACAAAACGGAGCACGTGTTCATACAACTGAACATGTACTAGCAGCTTTAGTAGGAATGGGAATTGACAATTGTTTAATTCAAGTAACTGGTCCCGAAATGCCCATCATGGATGGTAGTTCTTTAAAATTTATTGAAGCATTAGAAACAGTTGGTATTGTTGAGCAAGAAGCTTTTCGTGATTACTATGAGTTAACAGAAAATTTAACTTATGAAGATCCTATCAAAAAAGTAGAAATGCTTGCTGTACCTCAAGATGAATTTAGAGTAACCGTAATGGTAGATTACGGTAGCGAAGTATTGGGTACACAACATGCGGGAATGTACAATATTGGTGAGTTCAAAAAAGAAATCGCGCCTTGTCGTACTTTTGTGTTTTTAAGAGAACTAGAAGCTTTATTAGCTCACAATTTAATTAAAGGTGGCGACATGGATAACGCCATTGTTTTAGTAGATAGTGATTTACCCGAAGAAAAATTAAATCATTTACGTACAGTATTTAATAAACCAGATGTTGAAGTAAAAGGAAGAGGCGTATTAAATAATACAAAACTTCGTTTTTTCAATGAGCCTGCTCGTCACAAATTATTAGATATTGTTGGTGATTTAGCATTAGTTGGTAAACCAATGAAAATACATGTGTTGGCAGCTCGCCCTGGACATGCAGGTAATGTTGATTTTGCAAAAAAATTAAAAGCCTTAGCTAAAATTCAAAAAGCAGAAAGAGATTATCCGAAAATTGACATGAACAAGCCTCCATTGATGAATACGATGGATATCATGAAACTATTACCGCACCGTCAACCGATGATGCTAGTAGATAAAATCATGGAGCTTTCAGAACAACATGTTATCGGTATAAAAAATGTAACCTTAAATGAAGAATTTTTCAAAGGACATTTTCCTGATAATCCAGTAATGCCAGGTGTTTTAATTATAGAAGCAATGGCCCAATGTGGTGGTGTATTAGTTCTAAAAACCGTACCAGATCCAGAAAACTATTTAACCTATTTCATTAAAATTGATAATGTAAAGTTTAAACAAAAAGTAATTCCTGGAGATACGTTAGTATTTAGTTTACACTTGGTAACTCCTATTCGTCGTGGTATTTGCCACATGCGTGGAACTGCTTATGTAAACAACAAGCCAGTAATGGAAGGCGAAATGATGGCACAGATTGTTAAAGTAAAAGGCCATGAAGTAAAAACACCTGAAACACAATTAGCTTAATATTAAATGTTTCAAGTTTCTCGTTTGAAGTTTATAAACAAGAAACAAGAAATAAATAACAAGAAATAAACTTATGATTTCACCACTTGCAAACGTTAGTCCCAAAGCTAAAATAGGTAACAATGTAACCATTGAGGCATTTGCAACCATTTATGAAGATGTGGTAATTGGCGACAACACACATATTCATCCTAATGCAATTATTTATCCTGATACCATCATTGGAAGTGGCTGTCAAATTTTTCCTGGAGCATTAATTGGAATTGTATCTCAAGATTTAAAATACAAAGGAGAAAAAGCTATCACTACTATTGGTAATAATACAATAATTAGAGAGTACGCTACAGTTCACAAAGGCACTGCCGACAGAATGAAAACCGCCATCGGAAGTAATTGTATGATTATGGCTTATGCACATGTGGCGCATGATTGTATTATTGGCAACAATGTTATTTTAGCAAACTATGTAGGTTTAGCTGGGCATGTAACAATTGAAGATTTTGTGATTGTTGAAGGTTATTGTGCTATCCAACAATTCATCGTAATTGGTGCACACAGTTTTTTAGCAGGAGCATCTAAAGTTCGTAAAAACGTTCCACCATTTATTCGTGTGGCACGCGAGCCATTACAATACATTGGAGTAAATACCGTTGGATTATCTCGCAGAGGATTTGAAAAAGAAACCATAAATCAAATTGAAGATATTTACCGTTTAATTTTTGTAAGAGGACATAATATTACAAATGCATTAGAATTAGTAGAACAAGAAATAGCTGATTCTGAAACAAAAAAACAAATCGTGAGTTTTATAAAAAACTCTCCAGAAGGTATTATTAAAGGAATTTAATTTAAAAAAATGTCGCGCATACTTACCGGAATACAAAGTACAAATATCCCTCACTTAGGAAATATTTTAGGTGCTATTTTACCAGCTATCGAATTAAGTAAACAACCAGGAAATAATTCCTTGTTATTCATTGCCGACTTACATTCGTTAACAACCCAAAAAGATGCGGCTCAAAGAATTAACAGTGTAAATTCTGTTGCAGCAACTTGGTTAGCATTTGATTTTGATACAGAAAAAAACATGCTGTACCGTCAAAGTCGCATACCAGAAGTGTGTGAATTGACTTGGTACTTAAGTTGTTTTACGCCTTTTCCTATGCTAGCGAATGCACATTCGTTTAAAGATAAATCAGAGCGATTGAGCGATGTTTATACAGGTTTATTTACATATCCTGTTTTAATGGCAGCTGATATTATTTTGTATGATGCAGAATTTGTTCCTGTAGGGAAAGATCAAGTACAACATATTGAAATTACTAGAGATATTGCTCAAAAATTTAATCATCAATACAATCAAGAAATTTTTGTTTTACCACAAGCCAAAGTAGATGAAAGTGTGATGATTGTTCCAGGAACCGATGGGCAAAAAATGAGTAAGTCTTATAATAATTACATCAATATTTTTTTACCAGAAAAAGAATTACTGAAAGTTGTAAAAACAATAGTAACCGATGCCACTCCTTTAGAAGAACCAAAAAATCCAGATAGCTGCAACGTCTTTAAATTATATAGCTTATTAGCAGACGCCAATCAAATTACTGAGATGCGCGCAAACTATGTAAAAGGTGGTTATGGTTACGGCCATGCCAAAACAGCTTTATACGAATTGATTTTAGCAAAATTTGAAAAACCAAGAAATCGTTACAATGAATTAATGAGTAATACAGATTTATTGGAAAAGGAATTACAAATTGGTGAAGCAAAAGCAAGAAAATTAGCTCAAGAAAAATTAAAGTTAGTAAGAAGCGTTTTAGGATTTTAAGTTTTGTAATAATTAATTAAGACCCTAATTTTTTTCTCAACTTCCAAATCATTACGATATCTTTCTCGATACGGTAATCTTTAGCGTAACGTAAATTAGCTAATTTCATTTTATTATTATCCATTTCTCCTTCTAACAACATACCTGGAGATAAAACCGAACGTTTAATTTCAGGTAAAGATTTATCCGTGATTTTGCCGTAACCAACCCACGAATAAAAACCAAACAATACATTAAAGCAATTTAAAATGTAGTTTGATTTATGTTCTTGAATAAAAAATAATATTGGACTAAATGCAATGGCAAGCAAACTTACGGCGATATCTAATAAACGTTTATTACGTTTATTATTCGATTTGGAAATACTATTTACATCAATCATGTATAAATCGCCCGCAGTATCAATATTGTTGCTACCAATAATGGATAAGCTTTCAGGAGGTGCAATTTTAAAATCAACACCGCTCGATACTAACGTGAGCATATTATTAATGATGAATTGAGAACTAATATCTTTAGCGCAAAAAATAATTTCATTGATCTCATGCACTTTAATGATCTCATCAATCTGATTAATTTTCCCAATATAAAAAGGATTATGAACGCCGTTAACTTCAGCGCTCACAAAACCAACAAAACCAGGATTAGCATGCGTTTCTTTTAATAAAGCAGATACGCGATTAAACTCTTGTTCTTCGCCAATAATGGCAATGCGTTTTGTTTTAGCGGTGCTTAAACTATATGATTTTAATTTTAAAAAGTGAAACAGCAAACGAGTAACGATAAAACAAATCATGGCCCAACCAGTTCCTAATAAAATTAAGGCTCTCGAAAACCTTAAATACTCTGGCAATAACGAATAACCCATTAAAATAAACACAGACCCAACTAACACACCGCGAATAATTTTGAGCAACTTAATTGGTTTATCATAACCGCCATTAAAATACACCATAACAATCCAAGCAGCGGCATATATAGGAAAGGCAACACTCAATAATTTTTCGGAGTATATATCTCCGTCAATTCCAGTTTTTTGTTGATAGATATTTTTAATAGCAAAAAGTCCCAATGTAATAATACTGAAATCCAAAATAGGAACTGTAAATGCTTTTAAAAATCTCGATAATAAAGCCAAGCCTGCTTTTAAAAAAATAGCTAAATGAATCAAAGCATTAAACCAAAACGCATTTGAACCACTAAAATGTTTTTAGAGAAAATTGCCATGGCTTTGTAAAAAATAACCACGTAATTTAAACTACTGCGTTTAGTACTTTCTCCTTTATAATGAATAATTTGTGTTTCGGGGAAATAATAATTTTTATAGCCTGCTTGTGTAATTCGGTAAGACAAATCGATATCTTCTCCGTACATGAAAAAAGTCTCATCCAACATGCCAATTTTATCCAAAACCGACTTCCGCATCAACATAAAAGCACCGCTAATCACATCCATTTCACAAATTTGATCTTCTGGCAAGTAGGATAAATGGTATTTACCAAATCGCTTTGATTTTGGAAAGAATCGTGAAAAACCAAACATCTTATAAAAAGCTACGGAGGGCGTTGGTAAGCCACGTTTTGATTCCGGGGCAAAATTACCTTGTCCGTCCAACATTTTAACCCCTAAACCACCCGCTTCGGGGTGAGCATCCATAAAAGCCAATATTTTGGTAAATGTATCTTCTTGAACCACCGTATCAGGGTTTAATAACAATACATATTCTCCTTTAGCAAGTTTAATGGCTTGGTTATTAGCCACCGAAAAGCCTGTATTCGTTTTATTAACGATTAGGTTAACTTGGGGAAATTTCTCCTTAATAAGCGTAACAGAGCCATCTACAGAGTTATTATCAACCACAAATACCTCACAAGCAATATTCTCTGATGCCTTCAGCACAGAAAATAAGCACTGTTCAATAAAGTGCTTTACATTGTAGTTTACTACCAAAATATTACAATAAACAAAGTATTTTAAAAAGTGCATAATAGATTAAAAAAAATTAGTAAATTCGCATTCCAAATTATTAGGTAACACTAATATTTGGCCCCGTAGCTCAGCTGGATAGAGCAACAGCCTTCTAAGCTGTGGGCCATTGGTTCGAATCCAATCGGGGTCACGATTAAACAACAAAACCACTTGATTATCAAGTGGTTTTGTTGTTTTTAGAGGTTTGTAAGGATAGTTAATTATTTTAAAATCCACTTAATAGTTTAATCTCATTCCTATATAAAACTAATTTTTTATCGTTTTCTAATTGCTTTAATAAACGAGAAATAACCACACGACTTGTTCCCATTTCTTCTGCAATTTGGTTATGAGATAATTGAATAGAGGATTTACCAGAAACTTTGGTTTTATTCTTCAAATATTTAATTAAACGTTCATCTAATTTATTAAAGGCAATACTTTCTAATGATTTTAAAAGCTCATTAAATCGTTGCGTAAAACTATTGAAGATATAACTTTTCCAACTTGGGTATTTAGTTAACCACTCATCTAATTTTTCGTGAGGTATACCAATCAATTCAACACTATCTTCAGCAATGGCTTTAATTTCACTTTTCTTTGCTTCCATACAACATGTATAGGCCATGGCGCAACTTTCGTTAGAACTTAAATAGTACAATAAAATTTCACGATCCTCTTCATCCTTGCGCATCACTCTGATGGTGCCACTTAGAATCAAAGGCATGAATTTAATTTTTTTGCCATAATCCATAATCACATCACCTTCTTTAAAAGTCATCACATTACCAATGGCAATAATTTCATCAATTAATTTTTTTTCAAGTATTAAACTTAATTTATCTTTAATTCCTACTGACATAATTTTAGTATTTAAACAACGAATAAATTTACAGATTATCTGAATTCATAGGTTGTACCTTTTAACTGTGTTAACAAAGTTTGTGGTTCGTCGGTAGCAATTGCTCTGCCTTCCAATTTTGGTGCTACTGGCGAATGATCCTTTAAATACTCTATAATCACATCATGCATTAACAACGGTGATTTTTTTGGATTTTTCACATGCTCAATTCTACATAACGTATCTTCTGGATCGCCTTCTCGTTCACATGCTACAATACTATATTCTTTAGCTAAATCAATTGGCTCTCCCCCTACTTTAACGGAATTGACACGTTTACCAAATTCGTTACCAATCGTAAAATTCACTTCCATACCATTGTATCTTACAAACCAACCACCAAAACGTTTAGATGGGTCTTTAGCAAAAGCATTTTGCAATTCTTTTTCTAACCAATCCCATACTTGTTTACCAGTAACGACTGCTGTTTTTGCTTCGCTATTAACAGGCAACATATTCCATAAAAATTCTTTTGTAATAGTTGCCACTCCAGTTTTAGGGTCAACAGCTAAAGGTTGGCAAAAACGAAATCCATTAGACAAAGCAATGTCTGGTTTAAATTTCCATTTAATCGCATCCGTTATTAAATTATCCATCGGTGTTTCCATGACGAAGTAACGTACCAAAGGAGTTGTGCTTGTTCCAATAACCGTTTGCATTTCTTTTTTAAATGGTTCAAATGCTTTATCAATCATAGTCTGCATGTTTTTATCCGCAGGATATTTTACTGGATCGACATCTAACAATTCATATTTAGTATCTACTAATTTTCCATTCTCAATAATCAAATCTAATTTTCCCAAAAACGAACCAAATGCTCCACACTCAATTACTTTGGTGTACTTTCCTTGAATAGGAACACGCACACGTTCATGCGTATCAGCACCCATAATCACATCCACACCTTGGGCAGCTGGATTATTTGCTAAACCCACTTGTTGTGCCAACCCCATGTGTGTAGCTACTAACACAACCGCACAACCTTCTACTTCTCTCAACAACTTAACATACTTTGCTAAATTCACTTCTGCATGGTCAAAACGTAATCCCTCGCTGTAGGCAGGCGACTGACGTTTAGGAATCAAATGATCGGTGTATCCAATCACTCCTACTTTTACTCCTGCAATATATTTTATCCAATATGGTTGGTACACTAATTCTCCATTATCGACATCTGTAGTTTTATGCCACATGTTAGCGCAAATTTTAGCAGCATTAGCATGTCCCATATCGTACAACATTTTCTTTTTCTTGTACACTACTTCCCAGTTTCCTGGCAACATTAAATCATATCCTAAATTATTAAAAATAGGAATTAAAGCTTCACCTTCTGTTAACGAAGCTACAGCATGTCCATGAAAATAATCGCCCCCATCATATACAATAGTATTTACAGGATTCTTTTTTCTAAATGTTTCAATCATGGTTTTTAACACAGCCATACCTCCACGTTTTTTATAAACCGCTTGATTGTTTTCCCAAAAGAACTCATCATGCGTATTAATTTGCGAATGTATATCCGTTGTGATTAAAAACGTAATCGTTTTTTTTGTTGGAGCTGCTGCACCATCTATTAATTCTTCTGAAACTGTGTTAGAAGCAATCACTTCTGATAAAGGATTGAAAACAGTTGCTAAACCAAGTAAAGCAGATTTTTTTAAAAAGTCTCTACGATTATCCGCAGGCGTTGGCTCGTTGTTTTTAGTTCTCATAGTTGGTGTTTAATAGAATATTAATATACGATTAAATTTTAAAATCAAGAATTAAATTAAAATTCACCATATTCACTTTATTATAAACATACTTTAAATTATTGTATGTTTCTCCTTCTTTAATTTTATAGGCAACTAGTACTTTCAAATCCAAGCCTTTTAAAAATTTACGAAAAGAATAAGATGCATCGTAATTAATTTGATGATACGTTGGCAAACCATATTTATTTAAACGATACTCTTTTACATCAGGTAATTGATAATATCCATAACCTAAACCTGTTTTAAATTTTCCATCAAATGCATTTAAAGAAGTTTTAATCATAAAAGCATGAACATTCCCAATTCCTTCATTACGTTCGCGTGGCAAAAAAGTATAAAAACTTTCTTTACCCCATTCTCTTGGCATTAAATATCTTCCGTCTCCTGTAATATGTGTGTAATTTAAAGAAGTATTTGTTTTTTTATTTTTGATTCCAATTTGTGCGCTAATCACATTAGATTGTTCTCCTCTATTCATATACGTTTTTTGCTGATTAACATTTCCTCCATTATTGATTGCATCTTGATGAACATACATAATACTTTCATAAAACTTCAATTTTTCTTTTGGTTGTTCCACATTTACCTCTATCATGGCGGTATTCATCACATTTTCAAGTAACGAATTCCAAATATTAATTTTAATATTATTTGTTGGATTAACATAAACATTTCCTATGGCCATCCCAGAGCATCCTTCTATATGGTCATTGTAATTTGCCTTTGTACCATCTGTATTAACCCCCATGGGATAAACGCCCATTGAATGAGCGATTGAAAACCATTTTACGGTTGAACGAGGAGAAATACTCCAAATCCACCCACCATTAAAACCAATTTTTTTTGATTCTTTAATACTTAACCAAACACCTTCTTCAATAGTAGGACGCATTCTTCCATCTTGTGGATTTAAAAATGGAGTATTTAAGTTAAACTTCCCAACCATTAAAGAACTCTTTGATAAATTGTACTTAATATATAATTCTTCAAGTCTATCTAAATCATTTTTATTGGTATGATTATCTATATCAAATAAACCAACTTCATATCTATTACCTTGTCCTGTTAAACTATCTGGCTTATGTAATTCGGAAGAACTTACATTATAGATAAAAAAACCGCTCACTCCTACCTGAAACCCATAAATTGGTTTAGTTAAAACACCGATACCAGCGCCTGAAGCAATCGCATAATCATCTTTTAAATTCCCTTCATTAATAGTTCCCATAACAAAAGTTCTGGTATGAGCTTCCCAATGTGCATGTAACAGACAATCTTTTAAACACAAAGAATCTTTAGCTTTCAAAGAAATATGATGGCTATCTACTCCATAATGTTGCGCATGTTCTTGAGAGAATAGGTGGGTAGTCAATAGATATAAAAATCCCATTAAATAATAGATGATATTATTTTTCATGTAATTTATTTTATTAAAATATTAGTTTCCTGCTTTGATGTAACTCCAGCCTTGTTCTTGTTTACTCACAATTTCTACTATTCCTGCTGGAACAAATCCTGACACAGGAATAATTTTTGAGCGATCTACTTTTCTTTCTTTAATTGAAAATTCACAAGCATTAAACACAACTCCTTTTTCAGTAAGTACTTTAATCTTATCTTCTACTATGGTTTTACCCGAAACTAACATATCTAATCCAGCACCATGGCAAACAACTTCTATTTTTGTAGTTGGCGATACGCTTAAGATATTATTAAACTGTTTGATTAATTGTTTATGTGCCGTTGTATCGCCAGAAGTTAATTGAAAAATAATTTTATGCTCTGGTTTTTGATTATCTATATTAGATTGTGCATTTACTGTAAAAGAAAACAATGCCAATAATATGACTACTGATACTTTATTAAAAAATGATTTCATGATATTTAGTTTTTAAATTTATACTTTACTCTTCTTCGCTTTTTCATCGCCTCCAATTTTTCCTTAATTGGTTTGTAAGGTCCATACTTATGCTGCTTTTCATCAAAACCATCTGCATAAGGTCCAAATGGATGATCAAAAGGTTTCTCTTCAATTTTTGGCCAATCTTTTTTAATATCCTTTTTAGGACGTGTTTGTGAATTGACAAATGCTGCTACATCCCAAGCTTCTTCATCACTTAACTGAGGGTTATTGTGACTAGCACCTAATGGCATATTGTATTTCACATACTTTGCAAAGTTTGACATACGATACAATCCTGCTCCATCGTTATAGCTGTTTTTGCCCCATAATGGTGGATACGTATATGCTGTTTTTTCGGCATTCATTAACCCTAAACCATCTACTTGATGACAGGATTGACATTTTTCGAAATAAATAGTTTTGCCTTTTTCTGAATCAGCCGCTCTATCTAAAAATGCTAAATCTTTAAATCCTGATCCAATTGGTTTTTCTCCTTTTTTCACATCCTTACCTAACCATTTCATATACGCAACAATACCCTGCATTTCCTTCGACAAAGTATCTATGGCTTTTCCATTTAAACTGCGTTCAAAACAATCATTTACGCGTTTGTAGATATTTTCAATTGCGCCTGAACGAGCTCTGAATTTCGGATACGTTGATGCAACTGATGAATAGTTATTGCCAAATACTTTTGTGCCAGCATCCAAATGACAATTCTGACAATTCATTCCATTAGTTGATGATTTAAAAATTTTTCCATTTTGCCCATAATACTCTGATGTATGCGTAATTAAATCTTTACCATACACAATCAAATCTTTATTGGGATCCTGATCTAAAGTTGCTGCATCTGGCGCTGACCAATAATTAGTAGTATCCTTTGGAATTAATGCTTGCTTTGCGGCTTCTGTAAATAATCCATTTTTATCTGGAATAGGAACTTCCATTTTTTTCTCAACCTTAGGTGTAGGAGCAGGAACAAACACAGCAAATAAAATAATTAAAGCAATTATAGAAACCATTAATAAAATAATAACATTTATTAGTTTACTAACAACAGGTGCTAATGGATTATTATTTTTAGAATTCTCTTCCATAACATTAATTTTAATTTAGTGAGGTAATTTATCTTTTATTGCTCCGTATAAATAAGTCCCAATAATCGCAAATAAGAAAACTACAATCATCGACAAATAACCATAGCCAATATTAACTACCATTGGGCCTGGACATGCGCCACTTAAAGCCCAACCTAATCCGAAAATAGTACCGCCAATTAAATAACGGCTTATTGATTTTTCTTTTGGATAAAATAGAATTGGGTTTCCTTTTACATCTCTTAGATTATATTTTTTAATCAAAGCCACACCAATAACTCCAAGTGTAACAGCAGTTCCAATAATGCCATACATGTGGAATGCTTGAAAGCGGAACATTTCTTGAATTCTAAACCAAGAAAACGCTTCTGATTTAGCCATTACAATTCCGAACAAAGTACCGAGTACTAAAAATTTTAATAGTTTCATGTTATAGTAGTATTTATAATATTAAAGGAAGTAAAACAAAAGTCATTAATAAGCCGCCGATAAAAAATCCAACAACCGCAATTAAGGATGGTAATTGTAAGTCTGATAATCCACTAATGGCATGCCCTGATGTGCAGCCACCTGCGTAACGCGAACCAAAACCAACCATTATTCCTCCAAGTGCTAGAATTAAAAATCCTTTTAAAGTGAATAAAGATTCGATGCTAAACAATTCGTCGGGTTGAGCCGAAGTAGGTGCAGATATTCCTAGTTTTGATAAATCAGCAATGGTGTTTTCTGAAATTTGAACTGGATTACCGTCTGATAAAAAATGACTAGCGATAAAACCTCCTAAAACAGCCCCAATTAAAAACACTAAGTTCCATATTTGAGAGCGCCAATTAAAATCGAAAAACTTTACAAATTTTCCACCTCCAGCAGCCGAACAAATCGTTCTTAAGTTAGCTGAAAATCCAAAGGACTGTCCGAAGAAAATTAAAAGGAACATGATGGCTGAAATAAGAGCGCCAGATACCCACCATGTCCATGGTTGTTGAATAAATTCTAACATAATAATTAATTTTTTAAATGATAAGAAATAATAGGTTTAAATAAATGATTGATTAATTTTTCGGTAGCACTTTGATGAAATAGACCTCCCTTACCGTGCGTTCCAATGCATACAATATCCATTTCTTGCATTTGATTAAAATGAATCACTCCATTTTCAACATCTGTATCATTTAATACATGCTTATCGAAATTTGAAATACTATTCGCTGAAGCAAATTCATCCATTCTTGAAAAAACAGTTAGCTTATTTACATCAGATGTATCTTTTGAAATTTGTAACAAATGCACTTTAGTATTGAATGCTTTAATTAATTTATGAAGTAATGCTAAGTTTTCGTTCTTTGGATTAGAAAAATCATGAACTAATAAAATATTTTCAATGATTAAATCCGAACGATCACACATGAGTGATAATAATGGAACTGTTGATTGACGAGCAATCATTTGTGTTTCAGAGCCTGATAACTTTTCTTTTAAGCCCCAAGAACCTTTTGTTCCCATCACAATTAAATCAAAATGATTAGATTGAGCATAAGAAACTATTTTCTCCGTTAACTTACCTAACTCTAAATGAGATTGAATATCTGAACCATATAATGTTTTTAGATTATTCAATTTTCGTTCAGCAATTGTTTTTTGAGAAACAACATAGTCCACACTAATTTCGCCACAGGTTTGAATATTTCCGTTTTTATCCATCGTTACTGTATCAGGAACACCCAATACATGTATAAAATGAATTTCAACAGGAATTTTTTCTTCCAGTTTTTTCACCATTAGGTAAGCGTACTCTGCTTGTACCGAAAAGTCGGTTGGGATTAATACTTTTAATGATTCCATTTTTATTTATATTGATTTACGTTTTGCCAGCTTCCGCCATTTGTTACATTTTTTAAACCCTTTGACTCCAGAGTGCGTTTTGCCATACCACTTCTGTTTCCACTTCTGCAGCAAGTAATCACATGATTATGGGCTTTTAACTTATCTACATTGGCGCCAACCTGCTCTAAAGGAATATTAATAGAGCCTTTTACATGCCCTGTGGCAAACTCTGCTTTGCTTCTAACATCCACAATCACAGCTCCGTCTTTAATCAATTGAGCTAAATCAACTGTAGTAGACTTAAATAAATTTTTGAATATTGATAACATGGTATTTCGTTTTTATGACACAAAGTTATGACTTAAGTCATTTTTTAACGGTTACAAATGTTACACAACTAAAATATGAGGAAATAAAAATCCTAAGAGGATAGGGCACACCTATTTCTTTATGATTTCACCATCTTTCATTTCGATAATTCTATCGCTTTTGTGGGCAAAGTCATCATCATGAGTCACCGCTATAATTGTTTGACCATAATTTTGAGTTAAGTTTTGAAATATATCAAAAACAATATCGGTGTTTTTGCTATCCAAATTACCAGTTGGTTCATCTCCCATAATCATCAAAGGATCGTTTATGAGTGCTCTGGCAATAGCAACTCGTTGCTGCTGACCACCAGATAATTTACCAGCCGATTTTAAAGCTTGATCTTGTAAGCCTAGTATTTCTAATTTTTGATAGGCTTTTTCTTCAATTTCTTTATCGTGCAACTTGCCTAATTTTAAAGCAGGAATCATCACATTATGTAAACATGAAAATTCGGGTAATAAATAATGGAATTGAAATACAAATCCAATTTTCTCATTTCTAAGTTCGGCCAACTGATCTTTTGTTTGCCCAGTTACTAACTGATTATCAATGTATAATTCTCCATTGTAATCAGTATCCATAGTAGATAATATATATAGTAGGGTAGATTTCCCACTTCCTGATTTTCCTATCATAGATAAAAATTCGCCTTTCTTAACATCAAAAGCAATATTTTTTAATACCTGAAATTCAACAGGATCATGAAAATACTTATCTATGTTTTTTGTTTCTAAAATATTCATATGTGGATATTTATTATTCTTTAATTGTCATATGGTATACGCCATGTATCTTTATTTGTGTTTGTTTGCAACAAACAAGTTGTAAGTAGCTATTTCATTTTTACTTTCTTAAAATTTCTACTGGATCAACGTTAGCGGCCTTTTTAGCCGGAATAAACCCGGCAAAAAATGTAATCACCAATCCTATTACTATTCCTTGTAGGTATTTTATTGGCTCATAATCAATCGGAAAATACCCTATATCTCCACCTACATAAACGTTTTTAAGAATTGTAATAAGTACAGAGGCCATTAACACGCCACCAATAACACCTAAAAAGCCAATAGTAACTGCTTGTGTCACAAATATCCTGATGACATCTTTTCCTTTAAATCCTATTGCTTTTAAAATAGCAATGTCATTAATTTTCTGCGAAACAGTCATGTTTAAAATATTATAGATACCAAACCCTGCCACTAACAAAATAGTTAATGAAACAAAAGTGATAATAATCTTACGCATTTTGTTGGCAGCCATCAATGATTCATTAGCTTGCTTCCAACCTTCTGCTTTGTATCCAGTAATTTCAGATAATTTGGTTGCAATACCTTCCGCATTTTCTGGGTCAGTAATATTTACATTAATATCAGTGATATAACTTGTTCCTTCTTTTAACAATTGCTGTGAAGCAGAAATGTTAATGTATGACTTTGTTTTATCAGTATTAGAGTTATTTGTTTTGAAAATTCCTAGTACTTTAAATGTTCGATTGACTCCTTTTGATGAAGTTAAATTAAGATTATCATTTATTCTTAAATTCATTTTTTCGGAAATACCACTTCCAATCACAATACCATTTGGATTTGATTTTAATAAATCAAAATTTCCTTCTACCATAAATGATTTAATATTATACATCAAATTAGCTTCATCTGGCTTTACGCCTACTGCTAATCCAGATATTTGAGATTTACCATTATTATAGAAAACATTACTATTTACTTGTGGCGTTACAACAACAACCTCTTTTTGTTGCAAGATGATTTCGATAACTAAATTTGGATTTATAATCGTATTGTTTACTGGAACCACTTTTGGATTTATAATCAACGATTTACTATTATTTAAATGAATAAGTGCTTTACTAATTTCATCATCCTTATGCACCCTAATATGCGCAGTTGACTTAAAAACCGAAGAGGCTGAACTTTATCAAATCCCACCATCATGCTATTCATAAATATATAAATAGACATTCCCAATAAAACCCCAAGCACCGCCACTGCTGTTAACTTTTTATTAGAAACAATGTATGTTTTAGCAATTAATGAATTAATATTCATGATATTATGGTTTTAATGGAAGTAAAATATCATCTTGATTAATACTTTCAATACTTCAACGTACTCAGTAGATATAATACCTGTTTTAATAATGATAGCTTCATCCTTTCCCTTCAGATTTACTTTATTGCCAAAGCCAAGATATTGACGAGGAATTAATAACGCATTTTTCTTTTCATTGATTAAAATATTTGCTTCCAATTGAGTACCATACAATGAACCATTTAGTGCTTGATCAAAATCGACTTTACAAATAAACGATTGCGTTTGTTGATCATAGGCAGATAGTATTTCGGTTACTTTACCATTGTAAACCGTATTTTTATTCGTATTCAATTTTATAAAAACAGTTTGTCCTAATTTTACTTGAGCAATACTGTTCTCATCTACATTTAAAACAGCTTGAATTTCTTTTTCGTTAGCTATTGTAGCAATCACATCACCTTTGCGAACATAATCACCGGTTGTTTTAAATTTTTTAATAATTGTTCCGCCTTCGGTAACAACAATTTTATTGTAATTCAATACAACTTCACTGTTTTAAATTGCCCGCTTGTAGTTATTTGTTGTTGTTTAGCTTGTTGCCAAAAAACAACGTCGGCCTGTTTTTTAAAGCGGTATAATTTGCTAATGAATTTTTAGCATTAAGCTGCGCATTTTCATATTCAACTTTTGAAACACTTTGGCTTTCGTATAAACGTTTGTAGCGTTCTTCCTGAGTTTTATCTTGCTGATATTTACTTTCTGCAAATAAAATATTTTGTTGTAATTGCTGCAAGGCTGGCGAATTAGAATTTAAATTTTCATTTGAGATTGCTAATTGTTGTTGCGAGGTTTGAGTGTTGATAGCATTAGTTTGGTTATCAATAGTTGCCAAACTGTCTCCTTTTTTAACTAGATTTCCAATTTCGAAATCAGCATTTTTTAAAACACCATCTGTTAATGCTGTTAAATTATATGAGCCGTCCCATTCTAATTGGCCCGACGCAAAAACTAATTCTTTAATATCTTGTACTAAAGGTTTAACTTCTTTATTATTTGAGCATGAAGCAACAAATAATGCGATTGAAATGATGAATACTTTCTTCATATTAAAATTTATTATTAATGTCTATTTTATTTTTATTGAAACTAATATTTGCCAAAGCCAATACTTCATTTAATTTACTTTGCAATAACTCGTTTTGTGATATCAATAATTTATCGAGTGACAAAATATTTTCTTTAAACTGATTGTAATTCTTATCGTACGTATCTTTTTTGAGAGAAACAATTTTCTTGTAGTTCTCTGCTTGCTTTACAGCTTTTTCGTAATCCAATAACAATTGTTGGTTTTTTAAATCATTTTCTTTAATGCTATGCTCTTCGGTGTTGCTAAGCATTTTTATTTGAATACTTTTGTTTTTGGTATTAGCTAAACGTTGAGCAGTAGGTAACTCTAAATTTAATTTAAGTCCTAAATAATTAAAGTTGGTGTTATTTGATGTAGAGTGAAAAAAAGATTCGTTACTTAAATAGTGCCAACTAAAAGAAGACACAAAAGAAAGAGAAGGGAGATTTTGATACTTCAAAGATTTATATTCTTGCTTGGCAAGCAAATTTTGTAAGTGTGTATTCTCTACATCTAAATTATTTTTCACTTGTGTCATTTGATTGGAGTTTTCATAATTCCAAATACTCTCTGTGACTTCAGCACTGGTTTGATTTTCAAAAAACAGATTTAATAACTGATATTGAATTTTTAAATTAACCTCCAACTGTTCTATTTTATCCTTGGTGCTTATGACATTTACCTCTGCCTCATTCACATCTTGTTTTCTTACAAGGCCTTCGTCAAATTTTTGTTTAATAATAGTTTGAATGTTTTCTGCTATTTTTAAGTTTTCTTGTAAGATTTCTTTTTGCCCATTAAAAGAAAGGATGTTTGAATAAATAGAATTTATTTTATTATATAACTGTAGTTCGTTCAACTTATTCTGATTATCGACTAACTGTTCATTAATTTTTGCAGATTTTACTTGTGCAATATTTGAAAGATTAAAAATTTCGAATTGCGGCATAATGGCTAATGTAGAAACATATTGCTGTCCAATAGTGACTTCTTTAAATGTGCCTGCAGGTCCACCAAAAGCTTCGGCAGGTAAAAAACTCACCTGTTGATTCATATTATCTAATGCCTGAATAGTTGTTGGCACTCTCGGATTAAATACATTTCCAACCGCTGCTTTTTTTGTCAAATCAGCTATTTTAATTTGTAACTCAGCATTTACTAATGTGTAATTTTTATTTTTAGCTAAAGCAAATGCCTCATTAATCGTTGAAAATTTAACCTGTTCCTGCCCTTGAACTTTAATAACCGATAAACATAGTAGTAAGAGTATGGTCATTCGATGAGTATTATTTTTTACTTTCTTCATATTGCTATTCTATTATTACTTACCCGTTTGGGTAAAGTTTAGTTAAAAAAATTTTATGGTCTTATAGCTTGTTTTATAAAGCCCTTTACATGTTCTCTTCGTTCAAGCATGATTTTATTGTACTCATTATTATCAACACCTATTAGCACTTGAATCATAGGTTTTCCAACAAAAGGAAAAAGTATCATTGAAATCATATTCATAAATAAGTGCTTTGGATCAATGGCTTTAATTTTTCCAGCATCTATCTCTTTCTGCACAGAATCAATAAACTTCGCAAACACATTATTAATTTCTCCACTTAGATATTTTTTAATAAATCGCTCTGAATCCTTGTTGATTTCTGTAATTACGAATCGTGGAAGAGAAGAATTACGAAGTAACAAATTCATATAACTATCAATAATTAAGTCTATTTTTTCTTCCAAAGAAATGTCCATTTGCAAGATGGAATTAATATTTCCACTCATTCTTTTAACGGCCATATTAAATATGGCATCAAATAAGGCATCTTTACTCTTAAAATAATAGTGAAGCAAGCCTTTATTAACACTTGCTTTATCTGCAATCTCCTGCATTCTAGCGCCATCAAAGCCTTTCTCATGAAATACGACTTCCGCGGCATCTAAGATTTTTTGTTCGGTAGTATGATCAGATAAATTATTCACGATACAAATATAATACTAATTTACCTATTTGGGTAAATATTTTTTAAAATTAAGGGATGAAATAATTCATCCCTTAAAAATTACAACAAGGTTGATGGACAAACGTAATCAGTCACCTTAAACAAATTACTTGCTTTTAAAGCATTAAAGCCTCCAGTCACATCAATTAAGTTATTGTATCCTCTAGCCTTCAAAATCGAAATAAAAACCATGGAGCGATACCCAGATGCACAATGTACATAGTACTTTTTATCTTTATCAATTTTAGTCATACTATCATTAATAAAATCTAAAGGAGCATTCATTGCATCTACAACATGTTCGCTGCTGTATTCACTTGCTTTTCTAGCATCAATAATATTTACTTTTTCTTTTTTATTGATTTCAGCTAATTCTTCAGCGCTTACTGAATGAATTTGATCAATATCTTTATTTGAAGCTTTCCAAGCATCAAAACCACCTTTTAAATATCCTAGGGCATTATCGTAACCCACACGGGCTAAACGTGTAATCACTTCAGCTTCTCTTCCTTCATCGGCAACGATCAATAGTTCTTGTTTTACACTTGGAATTAGTGTACCTACCCAAGTAGCAAAACTACCATCAATACCAATGTTTACCGAATTAGGAATAAATCCTTTATTAAAATCTTGAGGCTTACGTGTATCAATAATTAAAGCTTGAGTTTCGTTAGCAGCTACTTCAAATTCAACCACAGATAAAGCTCTTGATCCTTTTTGCATAACGTTGTCAATACTTTCATAACCCTTTATATTCATTAATACGTTTTGAGGGAAATAACCCGGAGGCGGTACTAAGCCAGTTAAAATTTCTTTAATGAATTGTTCTTTAGTTAATTTAGGATTCAAGGCGTAATTTACTTTCTTTTGATTCCCAAGCGTATCCGTTGTTTCCTTACTCATATTTTTACCACATGCACTTCCTGCACCATGATTAGGATACACAATTAAATCATCGCTTAAAGGCATGATTTTATTTCGCAACGAATCATATAAATGACCTGCTAAATTTCTCTTCGGTTAAATCAGCAATGACGTGTTGTGCTAAATCTGGGCGACCAACGTCTCCAATAAATAACGTATCACCACTAATAATACCATGTTCTTTACCGTTTTCGTCAATTAGTAAGTAAGTAGTACTTTCCATAGTGTGACCTGGTGTATGAAGCACTTTCACACTATAATTACCCACTTTAAATATCTGACCATCTTCGGCAGTAGTTGCTTTGTATGCTGGTTTAGCTGTTGGACCAAAAACGATTTCAGCACCAGCATGTTTCATTAAATCTAAATGCCCGCTCACAAAGTCAGCGTGAAAATGTGTTTCAAACACATATTTAATTTTCGCATTATCTTTTTTTGCTTTATCCATATAGGGTTGCACTTCTCTTAATGGATCAAAAATTGCTGCCTCACCGTTATTTTCTAAATAGTATGCTGCATGAGCAATACATCCTGTATAAATTTGTTCTACTTTCATTTTAATTTATTTTTTAAGATTTATATTTTTCATTTAATGCCTCGCTAGTTAAAATAAGTTAAGGACATCTGCTTCCACATTTACTCATAACAATTACTTTAAAGTTTATTAATAGGATGGGTTTTATTATTATCAATCGTCGTATCAATTACTTTTTTTGTAGGGGATAATTTATAAATCAAATAGCCGAAACCTACAGCTAAATGAAGAAGGATAATGATAAAAATAACAGTTGATAACATGATTTTAGTGTTTAATGTTTACGGTACAAATTTCGGTTAGCTAAAATGAAATTGATATGAGGAATATCAGTTTTTAAACTAAAGTTTTTGATTCCTGCTGCTTAAGTAACAATTGTTACTTATAAACCTACTCAGGCAATAGTACCTTTACTTAAAATTAAATATCATGGAAAATCAAATCATTATTGGAAAAAGAGCTAGCTCTAACTTCTTTAGAAAAATGGGGACTCAATTAGATTTGCAAAATGGATTATATAAAGCCTACGAAAGTGTTTTAGGTATGACTTCAGGATCATGGAAAAAAACGCCAAAGTTTGACTACATTTTATTATTCAAAACGCTATATATCAAATGTGAAGGCTGCAGTCCTGAAGATTTTGAAGATGGACATGGTGCAGTTTACCAAATTAGTTTAGTATACAATAAAAACAGAAAACTAATTGTTCATGAAAGCAAAGAAAAAGAAGAAATATTTGCTTTAGCAGAAAAACTAAAATCGTTTTATCATATTAAAATTAAAGATTCGGCAAGCGATAGAAGAAATCCAAAATGGATTGATTAAATTAAAACGATGATAAGTACTGAAAACATATTAAAAGAATACAAAGGTGTATTGTTAGCAACAACGATTGGCTTAATAGCTTATTTTAGTTCGAGTTTTCTACCGGCATCGCTTAATAGTATTTTACTAGCATTAATCATTGGAATGGTTGTTGGAAATTTTATAAAAATACCAGACAACTATCAATCTGGTATAGGATTTACGAGCAGTAAATTATTAGAGTTCTCCATTTTATTTTTAGCTTTTAGTATTAACTACACACATATTGCCAATTTAGGAGCAAAGAGTTTTAGCGTTATAGCTATTATGGTAGTTGTGATGTTATTAATTACGTATTACTTAGCTATCAAAGTAAAATGCCCCGGTTCTACAGGCTGGCTTGTTGGTTTTGGAACTACTATTTGCGGCTCTTCTGCTATCGCAGCCTTATCTCCTAGTATAACAAAAAATAAAGATGATATTGCTATTTCGATGGCCGTTGTAAATTTATTTGGAAGTATTGGGATGATTATATTACCCATTATATTACAAAATTTTAATTTAAATACGACTCAAATAGGATTAATGATTGGAGGCACACTTCATTCAGTTGGCAATGTAGCTGGATCTGGCTATTCTATTAGTAATGAAGTTGGAGAAGCTGCCATTACATTTAAACTAGCCCGAGTAGCTTTATTGTCTCCTGCACTCATATTTTTCAATTACTTAGTAAACAAAAACAACGTTAAAAATATAAAAGACTTTTTTAATTTGCCTTGGTATTTATGGAGCTTTATAGGTATCACTATATTAAGTTCTTTAATAGATTTTCCTTCTAGTTTTTTAGAAATTATGGAAACTTTAGGCAAAGTAATTTTAACCATTGCTATGGCAGCAATTGGTTTAAAGGTAAGTTTTAAGAAATTATATGTATCTGGAAAGAGTGGGATTGTATTTGGCCTAGTAATATTTATGTTGCAAATTTTACTAGTAACTGGGTTAATGCTGATTTTATAAATAAATTTAATGCGATAAAAAGCGGATAAGATTAATTCTCTGCTTTTAAATTATACAGTTTCTAATAATTCATGTCTGTATTTATCCAATATACTTGATTTTGATAAAAAGCCAATGTAGATATCGTTTTCTACTACTGGTAAATTCCATTGTCCTGATTCTTCAAACTTTCGCATAATTGAAAAAATATCTTCCTTAGTATCAATGACCATCGACAGTTTACGCATCACTTCTTTGGCTGTCACTTTATCATACAACTCAGGATTAAACATTTCTTCTCGGATATTATCTAAATAAATAATGCCTAATAGTTTATTATTCAATTTTACTACAGGAAATGTATTACGTTTTGAATGTTTAATGGTTTCTACAATATCGCGCAAGGTGGCTTTAAAATGAATGGTAGCGAAATCAGTTTCAATCATTTCTTTAACATCAATTTTACTTAAAATACTCGTGTCTTTATTTTCAGAAATAATCGTTCCTCTATCTTTCAACCTTCTGATATCTAAAGATTGTGGATGAAAATGTTTCACAATCACATAGCTAATTGATGAAACCATCATTAAAGGAATAATCAACTCATAACCTCCTGTAATTTCAGCAATTAAGAAAATAGCGGTTAATGGAGCATGAAATACACCACTTAAAATACCTGCCATAGCCACAATAGTAAAATTACTGACTGGTATATCTTTGAATCCAATTAAGTTTAAGAAAAATGAAAAGGCGAATCCCAAATAAGCTCCTACAAATAAAGATGGCGCAAAATTACCTCCATTACCTCCACTTCCTAAAGTAACAGCAGCAGCGATTGTTTTAAATAATAATGTTAAAATGATAAATAAAAGCAATAACCATTTGCTATCAATGAATTTTAAAAGCAAACTATCCTTTATTAAATCATCTGTTCTAAATTCAGATAATGCTTTAATACTTTCATAACCTTCACCAAATAAACTTGGAAACAATGCAAATAAAAAAGCTAATGAAATACCACCAATAACCCATTTCGAAAAACGAGACTTAATTTTATGAAATTTAGACTCTACTTTATCAAAAAAATTAACATAGTACAAAGAAACCATACCTGCCAATACACCTAGTAATAAATAAAAAAGAATGTTATTTGAATCGAATGGTTGTTTCAATTTAAAAAATAACAAATTACTTTCGTGTAAAATAATCTTTGAAATTAATGCTCCTGAAGCAGCTGCAATTAACAATGGTATAAACGTTGGTAATACTGATATCAACTAAAATAACTTCTAAGGCAAATAACACTCCTGCAATCGGTGCATTAAATGCTCCGGCAATTCCACCTGCAGCTCCTGCCGCTAAAAGCAACGTTCTATCCTTATAACTTAATTTATAAGTACGTGCAAAATTAGAGCCTATGGCAGACCCTGTGCTTACAATTGGAGATTCTAACCCTGCTGAACCACCAAAACCTACTGTGAATGCACTTGTAATAACATGAGAGTACATTTGACGAAATGGTAAAAAACTACTTTTTTTAGCAATAGAAAAAAGAATATCTGTATTTCCTTTACTTAATTGATTGTGTAAAATATATTTAATAATTAAAATCGTAACACCAATACCAATTAAAGGAAGAACTAGATATAAGTATTTGAAATCATACTTTAATAAAAATTCATCTACTAAATAGTGACGGATAGCATGAACAAATAATTTTAATATAACGGCAGCTATACCTGCCGAAATACCAACTAAAATACTCGAGAAAATTAGAAATTGTTTTTCTGAAGTTTTCTCGTGAATCCAATTAATGGCTTTTTCTATAAAATTTATTTTTTTTAAGTTCACTTTAAAATTTATTCATGTAACAATTTCACTCTTTCCGTTTCAAATTTAACAATTAGCCATTTTTTTATTTGACCAGCTTGTTTTGCATTCAATTTATTTTTACCATTCTTAACATAAACTAATAATAGCGTGTCTGTTTTATTATCCGAGAAATTTACAACTCTATCAATTATAAGTTCGTTTGGAACACCAAATAAAGTATAAAATTCTTTAATTGCCTCATTCTTTTTTACATTAAAATCATCTTGGAATAAAAGATTGCTCTTAAGGTCAATGATTTCTTTATTCTTTATTTTAAGAAGATCTTCTTGCTTTAAAAATAAATCTTGAATTATCCCTTCTTTAAGCTCATTAATATCAAGTTTACTATCCTCATGGATGTTACTTTTAACAACAATAATAGCATTTTCCAAATCATAATTGGATTTTTTTCGCTCAAGTGCTTGTTTAACGGTATCAATTTTATAATCGTTAATCAATGTAATAATAATTTGTTTTTTCTCAGGTATAATTTTCTTGTTGAGTAAAGAATAATTAAACACTAAAGATTCTTCAGTCAAAAATTTATCTGCGTTTTGTCTAAATATTTCATTCTTAACGAAATAATAAGCCAAATATAAACTTGGCAAAATAGTTAATACAGCAATTAGTCCAACCCAATTTTTAATTTTTTTAGCTGTTAGTAAATCTACATGATTAACTGCTTTAAATTTCAAATATCTAACAATCAAGAAAGTTGAAATACTAATAAAAACACTATTAATTAAATATAGATAAAAGGCTCCGAAAAAATAACTCCATTGTCCAGTTGCCAACCCAAAGCCAGCGCTACATAATGGCGGCATTAATGCCGTTGCTATTGCTACGCCTGGTATCACATTATTAAATTTATTGCGAGAACTTGCCACAATGCCAGCCAATCCGCCAAAAAACGCAATTAATACGTCCCAAATAGTTGGGGACGTTCTGGCTAACAATTCTGATTGAGCATAATGAAGTGGCGAAAGTATAAAATAAATAGTAGAAGCAATTAAACCAATTAAAGTAGCAATTACTAAATTTTTTAAAGCCGATTTTATAAGTTCAAAATCATATATACCAGCGCCAAGTCCTATTCCCATGATAGGACCCATTAATGGGAAATTAACATGGCTCCTATAATAACAGCCGTAGAATTTACATTTAATCCAATGGAAGCAATAATTATGGCAAATATTAAAGTCCATAAATTTATCCCTTTAAATTCTACTCCCTTTTTTATATTATCAATTATTTCATGTTATGAAGCCTTATCTTCATCCAAATTCAAACGATATTTGATATTAGCTTTAAGAGAATTAAAAATAGGTGATTTCATAGAGCGGAAAGATACGAGTTATAAAATTTATATGGCGACTTATTTAACTTCTATAAACTCATTATTCTCACAATACATTAATTTATAAAAGCCTTGCGCTCTATCGTTCCACGGTTGCACAGAACCTAACTCTCTATTTCGTTTTAATAAATTCAAATCCAAATCTTGATAAATAAGCATTTCTGCATTAGGGGTAGCTTCAGACGCTATGGCTTCTCTATGGAACTCCACATCAGATGGGGTAAATATGGCTGATTGAGAGAAATGCACATCTAAATTTTCTACATCAGGTAAATTACCCACACAACCAGTAATAATAACATAAACCTGATTTTCTATTGCCCTTGCTTGAGCACAATATCTAACTCTTAAATAAGCTCTTCTATCATCTGTATTAAATGGAATAAATAATATTTTAGCACCTTTGCTTACCGCAATTCTTGCTAATTCAGGAAATTCAGCATCATAACAAATAAGTATGGCAACTTTTCCTTTATCTGTATCAAATACTTTAATTTTATTGCCACTTTGTACCCCCCACCACTTTTTTTCGGACGGTGTAATGTGAATCTTGTATTGCTTATCAAACGTTCCATCTCTTCTAAATAAATAGGAAACATTATACAACTTTTCATCTTCAATTATAAAATGTGAACCAGTAATAATGTTTATATTATATTTTATAGCTAAATGTGTAAACAAAGATTCATATTGTGGGGTGTAATTATTCAATTCTCTAATAGCCTCACTAGGCTGTTTGTGTTCTAAAAAAGAAAGCAATTGCAATGTTATCATTTCAGGAAACACAACAAAATCACTTCGATAATCAGAAGCAGTATCTACAAAAAACTCACAATTTTTCACAAACTATTCAAAATTTTTAATGAATCTCATTTGATACTGTATCGCACTTACTCTTACATAATGAGCATTTATAGGTTGTGGTTTACTTTGATGATTATAATTTATCCATTCAAGCAAAGTAGCATAGCCGCAAGATTCTTTGTCGTTTATCATATAATTAGGCAAAATTTTTCTTAAAGAAAAACCGTTTGATAATTGAGCAGTTAAAACAGGATCATATAAATTTTTACTAATCACCTGCTCAACATAGCTATCAATATCTAACACATCAGCATGCTTGTGATAATTAGGTAATCTGCCACCAATAATAATTTTTTTAAGATTAAATTTCTTTGCAAGTTCCTTTCGTGCTTCATATAAACGTCGAGATAATTTCATGCCTTGAAATTTAGGATCCACCATAATTTCCATGCCATATAATGTATCACCATACAAATTATGATTTGAAATATTGCCTGAATCTGTTAATAGATTCCATGGGGATGATTCATTATAATCATCAAAATTTATAATTAAACTACAAGAGGATGCAATAATTTTTTTACCATACAAAATGCATAACTGCCCTTCTGGAAAATTAATAAGCATGTTTTTAAATTGGGTTTCGGACCAAGGTTTCATACCGGCAAAACAGTAAGTTTGAAGTTCTGTAATGGCCTTATAATCGGTTAAAATTATTTTTCTTAATTTGATTTTTTTAATGATATTTTGTTGCTCTATAGTCTTCATGATTTCTTAGATTAGTGTGTGCCCCATAACTGGGATATTAGTTGTAGCAGTGATTTTATTATAAAAATTGTTATTGAAATAGGATTTCAATTTATGGTAATGTAATGGTGGAGAGATTACTATTAAATCGGCTTGTTTGTATTGGGCTAATAGTATAACATCTTCGTAATTTGCTTTATTAGAAAATTTCTCAGAACACTCATATTCAACATCAAACTTTCTTAAATAACTTTTACAATAATTAATATTAGCTTGTAATTTTTCTATTAATTGCTGAGAGCTACTATTTGATAGCCCAATAATAAACACTTTTGCATTAGAAAACTTTGCCAATACAGTGGTAAAAGGTATTTTATCAAACCAATTATCAACATCTCTAATGGGTAACACAATTTTGCTTAAATAATAACTCTCAAATTTTTTATTGAATGAAATAACTGGAATTTTAGTTTTTTCAATGATATCCAATACGTTAATATTTGAAAACATTCTTTCAAATACATTCTTAGAAAAATTAGGTGCAATTATTAAATCAAATTTAGTTTGATTACATGATTGTATGATGACGTTGTTCCAACTTCCTAATTTTACAATCACTTCATCAATTAACGGCATCATTTGTTCACGATGTAGTTGATTTAATATAATTTGCCTTTTCTGAGCAACTGTTTTTTTGTATTTAAAAACAGGACATAATAATTTGCTAACAAACTGAGGACTAACTTGTATTGTAAAAGCATGTATTATCGTAATTTTACAACCAGTTTTTAGCGCAATTTCTTTAGCAATAACTAATGAGCTGTTAAATTGATCTTCAAAATCAAATGGCACTACTATTTTACTAATACTTGGAATACTCATACTATTATTTTTTTAAATTCCTCAGGGAAAAATTTCATCTTCTGTTTACAGAATTGTAATAGATTATATATAATCCCAATCAATTACAATAAGTGATGCGGATAATTATTGCTAGAATAATTTATTCTTACTGATAAACCAATAAATAAAAAACACAATTAAACATGTAATCAAAATTGCAATCAAGCAACTAATCCAAAACAAATTAAGGTATTCCATTATTCGAAACGTGCTTTTTCGTCATCAGTTACGTGCTCATTAAAAAGCCATTCTAATTCTTCTTCAAAAAAGAATTTTTCTTCATCAAAAGCTGGCTTTAACTCATCCATCCATATTGCAGCTTCATCATACTTTGCAAAAAACGGTTTAGCAACCCAATCTGGGTTTCTGCCTTGTAACATCCTTAAAACAAATACTTTTTCTTCTTTTATTTCTGAAATACCTAACACTTGAACTTTGCCAGGTGTGCACGACATGCTCGGTCCTCTCACTGTTCGGCAAACACCACTTACTTTTTGATACGCATTACGAAATATGTGCCACGCATTTTCTAATGTGATAGCAAAATAATCTTGAGCCCCAGTATCTCTTGGTATAAACATGTAATATGGAATACAATTTAAATTCACTTGCTTACGCCACATCTCTGCCCAAATTTCAGGCTTATCATTTATATGTTTTAATACAGGAGATTGTGTTCTAATTTGAACACCGATGCTTCTTAATTTTTTAATTGCTTCTTTTACAATTGGTGTATCTAACTCTACAGGATGAGAAAAATGAGCCATAAAAGATAAATTAATTCCCTTTTTAATAATCGATTCAAATAAACTTAACAACTCATCTGAATCATCATCACTTGTAAATTTATAAGGCCAATATGCCAAGGCTTTAGTTCCTATACGTATCGTTTGTAAATTTGGAATATCAGCTTCTAACAACGGCTCAATATATGTAGCAAAAACCTTTGCCTTCATAATCATCGGGTCGCCTCCTGTAAATAAAATATCAGTAACTTGTTTATGTTCTATCACATAATCTCTTAATAACGTCGCTTCTTTTGTTGCAAATTTAAATTCATCCATGCCCACAAACTGAGGCCAACGAAAGCAGAAAGTACAATAAGCGTGGCAGGTTTGTCCTTGACTTGGAAAAAACAACACGGTTTCTTTGTATTTATGTTGCATCCCCATTAATTTTTCTCCATTTACTTCTGGAACATTATGTTCTAACTGACCTGCAGGATGTGGATTCAATTCATTGCGAATGATATTTGCTATATTTTTAATTTCATTCTTGTTATTAGTGTGTTCCACTACAATTTTCATCGCATTATAATGTTCTTTACTCAACATGCCTTTTTGTGGAAATGTCAACTTAAACATAGGGTCATTATCTATATTATCCCAATTAATTAATTCGTTAACTACATAATTATTAGTTTTAAATGGCAACACATTACCTACTACTTCAATTGCCTCTATTTGTTCGGGAGACAATTTAGAGATTTGAGGAATATTTTTATAATTGTGTAAAGAGTAAGATTGTAATTTCATAGTACTTGTATTTTATTATTCATTTAATTAGAAACAGAATCGAACTAATCTTGTATATTAAATGATTTGAATAGGAGTTCAATTAACATAGATCTTATTTTTAATCAATTGACAATTGTCAATTTATATTTTTAATTAAATTCAAAAATTGATGTAATAATCGAAATCACTAGTATTTATGGACATTTAATCATTTTCATGAACGAGCTCATTTAACATTTTTTAAAATTTCAACGCCCATTCTTTAGGTAAATTGTCTTCTAATAGCAATGTTCATTCATCAATTTTATCAGAATCAATTGCATATTAAAAACTAATATAGAAACTGAATAGAGATGTATAACTGAATCATCTATATATGAGAAAAACCTGCCAGCGCGTTGCACACTAACAGGTTTTTGCACAGGAATATATTAAGTATATCAGTACAAATGTACAGTAAGGTTTATGATTAAAAATTGACAATTGTCAATTTTGTTTTTATTAAAGATTAATATACTTATAGCATGGAGTTTAACATAGAAAAATATCATTTAAAATCATCTTCTTTGTTCGATTCATTATCTATTGCGGAATCTCAACTAATAAAAGAGGGAATAATCCGTAAAGAATTTTTAAAAGGAGAATGTTTATTTAAAGAACACAGTTTTTCTAAAGGTGTTTACATTATAAAGAAAGGAAAAGTAAAAATATTTCAAACTAATAGTGATGGCAAAGAAGGTATTGTTTACATCTATAAAAAAGGGGATTATTTTGGTTATCGACCTTTATTAGCAGAAGAGCCACATCCTGTATCTGCAGTTGCAATGGATAATGTTATTGTTTCATTTGTGCCTAAAGAATTATTTTTAGAGATACTTGAAACTTCTGCAACTTTAGCAAAAGAACTAATTGTTAATTTATCGAAAGAGTTTTCTGTTTGGATAAACAAAATGACTATTTTTTCGCAACATAGTGTAAAAGATAAAGTAGCATTAAGTTTATTGATCCTAAATAAAGTTTACCAACGAAATGATGATTCAAGCAAAAGTGTTTTTATATCTATTAACAGAGATGATTTTGCTGGATTTGTTGGAACCGCTAAAGAAACATTAGTAAGAATGTTGCGCATTTTTAAAGACGAAAAAATTATAACTACAAAAGGAACTAAAATTATTATTTTAAAACATCGTGTTTTATTAAACATGGTAGAAAACATGTAATATGCAACTACAACTATTAAAATCCAAAATACACAACGCATTTGTAACCGAGGCAAATATTGATTATATAGGTAGTATTACCATTGATGAGGATTTAATGGATGCTGTTGATTTAATTGAAGGAGAACAAGTTCATGTAATTAATCACAGAAATGGGGAAAGACTAATTACTTACGTAATAACAGGAAAACGTGGTACTGGTGAAATATGTATGAACGGACCTGCGGCTCTAAAAATAAGTACAGGTGATAAAGTGATTATAATTGCTTATGCAGGGATGACACCAATTGAAGCAAAAGCATACAAGCCGAAAATTATTTTTCCTAAATCAAATAATTCAATTTAAAATGGAAAGAGAGTACTTAATATCATTTATCTTACTACATAATCCAGCTCACGACAAAAAACAACTTGAAGCATTAAGTACCCAATCCTTAGTAATGATTAAAATACAACTTGAATTTGAGCTAATGAGTAAAATCAAAATTTAGATAGTATAGATAGTTTATTAGAGATTAGGAAGATTATTTGACCTTGTTATCATGAAAAAATATATTAAATTAAAAATATCTGATTTTATATTAATAGCATTTGAATTGATTTTATGCGGGATATTAATTAATCTAGTTTTATTTAATGATTTTCCAATGGTTTCAGGTTTTTTATTAATCTTGTTTATTTTGATTTCTGTAATATTAATTATCTATTTATCTTATCGAGAAAGTCAATCAATTAAAAATGAATAAGGAGAGATTAATTTACATGCGTATACAACATAATACACCAAATAATTGGTATTCGAAGGCATGTCTAAAATGTAAAAAAAAATATACTATCAATAGAATTACCAAGCCCGAAATTGATGAAGAACTAAACTATTGTTTTGATTGTGTCCAAAAGGATGTTTATGATTACACAGGATAAATGAATTACAATACGTAAATTTTATCTTATCTTTATCTCCTATGTTAGAATTTTTTGCCATTATTATTACTATATCTGCTGTTTTTGGTTACATCAATCACAAATGGTTAAAATTACCTACCACTATTGGCGTTATGCTAATTAGTGTTGTATTGGGTATTGCTTTAAAAATTATTGAAACCATCAATCCTACTTATATTTCTCCATTAAGAGATTTTCTAACTGGATTTGACTTTAGTGCATTTGTGCTTGATTTTATTTTATGTTTTTTATTATTTGCAGGAGCATTACATGTAAAAATAGGACAGCTGAAAGGCGCTAAAGCAACTGTGTTTTCCTACGCTACTTTAGGTGTTTTAATCTCCACCTTATTAATTGGCCTAGCAACTCATGTAGTTATTGGTTGGTTTGGCATTCAGCTTGATTTAATTTCCTGTTTTTTATTTGGTTCTTTAATCTCACCTACCGACCCTATTGCTGTTATTGGTATTTTATCCAAATACAAAATTCCTCAAAAATTAAAAACTGAAATTATTGGTGAATCATTATTTAACGATGGTGTTGGAGTAGTAATTTTTGCTGTTATTTATTCGATTATATTGGGCGGTAAAGAAGCCTTTACCCTTGGCAATATATTTGAAATATTTGCGGTAGAAGTTTTTGGCGGCATTGGTATTGGTTTATTAATTGGCTATGCAGGATACTTTTTAATGAAATCAATAGACCATTACCAAACCGAAATTTTAATGACGCTTGCTGTTGTTACAGGTGGTTACACCATAGCCTCACATTTTCACGCATCAGGCCCTTTGGCTATGGTAGTTGCAGGTTTAATTATTGGAAATAAAGGAAAAGAATTTGCGATGTCGGACACTACAGCAGAATATGTAGATAAATTTTGGGAGTTGATTGATGAAATTTGCAATACTATTTTATTTGTTTTAATGGGGCTAGAAATATTTTTAGTGCCTTACGATACAAATTATATTATAATAGGCTCAATACTTATTGTGGTAGTATTAATTGGCAGATACATTTCGTTACTTCCTGCTTTCTTTCTATTTAATAGAAAAGAACCAAGAAAGAAATTGAATTTAGCTGTGCTAACTTGGGGAGGATTGCGAGGAGGGATTTCTATTGCGCTTGCATTATCATTAACTAATAAAATTGAAGGAAGTAGTTTATTTATTGTAAGCACGTATTGCATTGTACTGTTTTCAATCTTAGTTCAAGGATTAAGTATTAAGAAATTGCTTTCAAAATACTAAATATATTAAACTTATTTAAGGTAATGGTTTGTACATTTTGTAATCTTCCTTTTGAAAAATCAGTATCTAAAATTTTAACACTTGAATTTTGTGAAAATGCGCCATTTGTAAAAACGATCAATATCAAAAATACTTTCAATTTCATTATTCAATCACTTTTAAATAAATTAAAATATAATATAGGCCTGTTAAAACAAATAATAAACCAGCCACGATGCGCATGACTTTTTCAGTTTTTTGAATAATTTTAAAATACTTTCCTAATTGAGAAATACTGAATGCAATAACACCCGTAAAAAACATAACCAATGTTCCAGCGCCAATGGCATAAAAAACAGGGTACATAAAACTTGCTTCGTGTTTTATACTCATAGGTATTAATGCGCCAAAATATAAAGCCCCACTATAAGGACAAAAAGCCATGGCAAATAAAGCTCCTAATAAAAATGCTCCAAGTAATCCTTTTTCTTTAAACTTATCGCTCCATTTTTCTGTAAAATTACCTTTACCTAAAAAGTCGAGTTTAATAACGTTTAACATCACCAAACCAACAAGTACCATGATTGGTCCAACAAATTTTTCACCATTACCCTGAAAAAATTTAGCCACGTGAAATTTACTTGCTCCAAAAATAATAATGAGTGCAATAGTTGTGTATGTAAATGCTAAGCCTAAAGTATATAATAATCCACTTAATAAAACCTTTTTTTTACCCGCTGAATTATTTTTTGAAATAAAAGCAATAGCCGTAATATTAGTGGCTAAAGGACAAGGACTAATTGCTGTAAGAATACCTAATAGCAAAGCAGAAACTAAAGGAAAGTTACTGCTATTCATCCATTGATAAAGTGTTTCAGTCATTATTTAAGAATGGCATCTATCATTGTTTTTAACTCAGAAATATACACTTCATCATCGTTCGCTTTTTCAAATGCAAAGTCGCTACAATCCACAATACTATCTTTTCCATTCACCACTTTGTTAATCATTAAAGCTGTGCCAGTTGCCTGAAATTTTTCCGCTAACTTTTCGTTTTTCTCATCATCTACATCAATGATTGAAAATACAATAGTGCTATCTTTCAGCTGTGCTGCAAAATAGGTATTTAAAGCAGTTTTAGTATTAGCTTTCATGTTTTTGCATGTTTCGCACTGACGAGTACCATGAAAACAATACACTTCTATTCTATTTAGTTTAACACTACTAACAGACACTTCCGAAGTTTTAACTTCATTTGTTGGCACTGAATTATTACAAGCTGTGAATAATAAAACTGCACTAAGTAGTATAAATAATCCTTTCATTTTAATTAGCGTATTTTAAGATTAAACCTATTTGTCCTGCATGATAAGCAGTGTGTGAAACAATACGAGCTAAGGCTTCTGCTTTTGTGACTGTTCCAAACTCGACTGTGGTTACATTTGAACTCCAATCACTATCCAGATGTTTTAAGATGGCTTGTTCTAATACCTTTGCAGCATCTTCCAATAAAATTAACTCAGCTTCCAAATTCGTAAACTTACCCGTATCATGAATAGTTTTGCCAACTGTTTGCATAGTTACTTTAATATCTAAACCAAATACATTTTTGGCAAATAAATGTTCTACTTCGCCAATATGTTGCAACAAAAATCCAATTGAATTTGAATTTGGATGCAGCTTTTTGTCAAATCACTTTCTTTAAGGTTTGGCAATTGATTTGTTAAACGGGTTCTACCCATTTTAAACATCTGTAATAATTCTTGTGTCATAATTATTTTTTATCAGCTGGTTTTTTACAAGTACCATCAGGATTACAATCTTTACTATTTGGATCTGCACAACAAGCTTTCTTTTCTCCACCCGTCAAAGTTGGTAACCCTTTTTCGCTCTATGCATTCATACCGCCCTCCATATTAGCGATGTTTTTAAATCCATTTGCTTGTAAGAGTTCTTGTGCTTTACCACTTCTGCCACCGCTTCTGCAAACAACTACTACTTGTTTATCTTTAGGCACTTCAGATAAACGAGTTTCTAATTCGCCTAAAGGAATATGTTTAATGTTAGAGACATCGTAAGACTTTTCAGCTAATTCATCAGCCTCTCTCACATCAATTAATAAAGCACCTTCCTTACTCAACGCTAATGCTTCATCAGCAGTAACTTCAGTTTTTGGGCTGATAAAATTTAAAGAATCTGACTGCGTTACAACACCATCCTTTGCTGAATCAGATGTTGTAGGGCTGCAAGCCATTACGAAAATGCTCACGATAGATGATAAAATGATTACTGTTTTTTTCATGTTTATTTTTTTATAAGATTAAATTAAAAATATATCCTGATATGATGATACATGCTGCTACTACTCCAAAGAATATGAAAAGCATTTTTGTTGTCATTACTTTTTTAAGAAGTAATCCTTCTGGTATTGATAAACCAACAACTGCCATCATAAATGCAATGGCTGTTCCAATTGGAATTCCTTTTTGAACCAACACTTGCATGATAGGTAAAACACCTGCGGCATTGCTATACATTGGAATACCTACTAATGTTGCTATTGGAACTGCAAAGGGATTTTCTTTACTAATATAAGCTTCAAAAAAACCAGTTGGAATAAAACCGTGCATTAAACCACCAATAGCAATTCCAATTAATATATAAATCGAAACGCCTTTAACAATCTCTAATGCTTCTTTTCCAATACCAGGTAAGCGTTGCATAAATGTTTGTTTTTCTTCTACATAAGTATTATCAGCAACTTGTTTGTTCTCTAATATTTTTTTAACCCAATCCGTTAATAAATGTTCTAGTTTTAATTTACCTAAAATGTATCCTGCAATCATTGATAATACAATACCGCTCACCACATAAACAATGGTTACTTTCCAACCAAACATTCCTAAAAACATGGCCACCGAAACTGCATCAACTAATGGTGATGAAATTAAAAAGGCTAATGTAACGCCAAGAGGAATTCCTCCTTTTACAAACCCAATAAACAAAGGCACAGAGGAGCAAGAACAAAAAGGTGTTATCGTACCAAAAAAGGATGCTAAGAAATAATCTAAGCCATACCATTTACGTTTAGTTAAAAAATTACGAACTTTTTCAATAGGAAAATAGGAATTGATAATTCCCATGATTAATGTGATGACACCTAATAGAATGAAAATTTTTATAGTGTCAAATACAAAAAAGTTCAACGCATCAGCAACTTTAGAGCCGTGCGTTAAACTAAATACGTTGTAAATTAACCAATCTACACTATGTTGTAACCAATCAAACATCTTTAATTATTTTAGCAACAGTCTCCACTCCCACCGCATTTGTCAGAAGTACTTTTTGTATTTACTGTAGTCGACTCTGTATTTGTTGAACAACAACTAGTGTTTTGAGAATTTTGTATTACTGAAGCTGTATTACCCTTTGTTGGAAAACCTTTTGTTGCCCAACGAATCATACCATGTTCCATATTAACAACCTTAGTATAACCGTGGTTTACTAAAAATCCAGCAGCTCTTAAACTTCTTGCTCCGCTTCTACAAACTACAACCACCTCTTTATCTTGTGGTATTTCGTTGAAGCGTTCTTCAAATTCACTTAATGGAATATTGATGATATTTGGAACATCGTAAGCTAGCTCAGCTACTTCATCTTTTTCACGCACATCAACTAATAATGCACCATTTTTTACCCACGTTTGTGTGGTTGTAGGACAAATTTCTTTTACTAATGATTGCTTTTCCATAGTGTAATTTTTAAGCAGTTAATAATTGTCTTATCTCACTAATGTCTGCGACACGACCCTTTACTTTAATAACTTCATCAATCATTAATACGGGTGTTGTCAATACATTGTATTTCATCATTTCTTCAATGTCATCAATTTTAGTAACATCTGCATCAATGCCAGTTTGTTTTATTGCTTCTAATACATTGTTGTAAGTTGTGGTGCATTTTGCGCAACCTGGTCCTAATACTTTAATATGCTTTTTCATATGTTTAAATTATTATTTATAATAAATTTACTTTCTATTCGAATTTCGTAATATGACGAATATCACATTCAATTTTTTTAATCGAAGAATCCAATCATTAAACCTTTCGCTAAATGCCAATTGTCTTTATTAATGCAGTACTTTGTTTTTGGAGGATCAATTTCTCCTTGTATTAATCCTGCTTCTCTTAATACCTTTAAATGTTGTGATAAAGTACTATTAGCAATGGGAAGGACTTCAGCCATATCGCCATGAAAACAACAGCTTTGTTTTGATAATTGTTGAAGGATGGCTACGCGAACAGGATGCCCTAATGCATTGCTAAATTTTGCAATTAATTCTTGTTTATCAGTATATTTTTTTGTTTCGGTTGGCATTGTTATAACTTTTGTGTTCGTAAAAATACGAACAGAATACAAAAGCAACAATTAATATTTGTTAAATATGTACGAGACAAAGTTGATTATATAAATACTTAAAAGTATTACAGGATAATAAATAGAAATTACAAAATTCACACCTTATTAATTTATAGGCTCTTTTCAATAAATGTAAAAGAGTATTAAATTAAAAAAGACTTATAAATACAATTTCCATCTCTCAAATTAATGCTCATAAAGCCTTAATTTATTTTGGGTTTCAATTAATTCCTTTTGTAAACTATTCATACGTTTCAATAAATGAGAAATCACATCTATTCCTTCCATATTAATATCTAATTCATAATGCATACGCATCATTTTTTCAACCTCATTTAATTGCTCTTGATGCATGTATTTATTATCATCATGAATAATCACTTCAATTAATCCAAATTGATGTAGAGAATCAATAAATGAAAACTCAATCTCATGATTGGCACAAAAATGTTCTATTAATATTAAATCTCTAGTTTCCATTTGCTCTCAATTTAGATAATTCAGTAAATAATTCTTTTTCTTTTTCGGTTAAATTAGTAGGAAGCTTAACATTGTATGTGATATATAAATCACCAAACTCACCTTCTTTTTTATAAACAGGGAATCCTTTTCCTTTTAATTTAACCTTTGTATTACTTTGAGTTTCGGGTGCTACTTTTAACTTCACTTTTCCGTCCAAAGTATCTACTTGTAAATCGCCTCCTAACATAGCTGTATATAAATCTAAATCTACAGTAGCATATAAATTACTTCCTTCTCGTTTAAATTTAGGATGATTTGCAATCGTAAACGTAATATATAAATCCCCATTTGGTCCGCCATTTGCACCAGGAGTTCCATGCCCTGCAATTTTAATGATTTGTCCATTCTCAACACCAGCAGGAATAGTTAAACGGATATTTTTACCATTAACTGTTAATGTTTGCTGTTGGGTTTTATAAACATCCATTAAATTTAAATGATGCTCAGCATTCAAATCCTGACCTCTGAATTTAGTTTGTTTGGTTCTTCCTCCAGCACCAGATCCATACATTGATTCAAAAAACTCAGAGAAGTCTCCAGAAAAATCTCCACCACTGCCTCCATAGGATTGTTGTCCGCTACCACTGGTTCGTGATTGAGATTGTTGTTGATTGGCTTTTTCAAACTCATCCGCATGCTTCCAATCCTTACCGTACTTATCGTATTTCTTTCTTTTTTCAGGATCGCTTAAAACCTCATTGGCTTCGTTTATTTGCTGAAATTTCTTTTTAGCATTTTCATCATTCGGATTTAAATCGGGATGATACTTTCGAGCCAACTTGCGATAAGCAGTTTTAATATCTGCCTCAGTAGAAGTTTTTTGAATTTCTAATATTTTATAGTAATCAATGAATTCCATAATAATTGTATTAAATCATGTACTATATATAAATGAACAGTAATAAGATAAAGTTAGATATAAAACTTTCAAATAGCAGTTTTATTTACTGACAATAATCATCAAATGAACTGATTATAGTTGCTGAATGAATACAAATAAAGTTTTAGCACGATACAATCCTTTTTTGATTTATTCTTAGACGATTAAAAAACTAGTAAGATGTCCCGCAAATAATCTCAATATACTTTACGTGAATTCGTTGATCTTATCAATTATCTGAAAGAGTAATAAATTCATCTTGTTTAAAATACCAGAAAACTGTAACACATTTCAGGATTCTATAAATTTTAATTATATTTTAAACAATATCAAAGAAATGATGTTAGATACATAAAATACAAGTTTGTATTCATAAATTAACTTAAATAAAAAAAGACATGAAAAAAATTTTGAAACCAGTTCTAGTAGCTTTATCTTTAATTTTTACAGGATTTGCTAATGCTCAAACATCAGATGTAGTAGATGTAGCAATAAGTTCTAAAGATCATACTACTTTAGTGGCAGCAGTAAAAGCAGCTGATTTAGTTACAACATTGAAAAGTAAAGGCCCTTTTACAGTATTTGCTCCATCAAATAGTGCGTTTGATAAGTTACCTAAAGGAACTGTAGAAAATTTATTAAAACCAGAAAGTAAAGAAGCTTTAGTAAAGTTATTAACTTATCATGTAGTTGCAGGTAATTTAAAAGCAAGCGACGTTTTAGCAGCTATTAAAGCTGGAAAAGGAAAAGCAGTTGTAAAAACCGTACAAGGAGAAAATTTAACTGCTAGTTTAGAAAATGGTAAGGTGATTTTAACTGACGAAAAAGGTGGAAAAGCAGTTGTTACAGCAACTGATTTAACTGCAAGTAACGGTGTAGTGCACGTTATTGATTCAGTAGTAATGCCAAAATAATTTTCGACAAATTCTTAAACGCATCGTTTTCAAAAGAAACGATGCGTTTTTGTTATACGATATACAGCTTCGAAAATCAAAAAAATCGGCGAGTACCTTTTTTGTAATTCTCATACTCATTGTACTTTTCAATCAAAAGAGATTCCTCATACTTTGATTTATAATAAAATAAAATGAGTAATATAAATGAAATTGCCAATTGCCAATAACTACCAGTATAAAAAGCAATGCCAATAGCTGCCAAAAATATCCCTGAGTAAATTGGATGGCGAACATATTTATACAATCCTGTATTAATTAAAACACCATTTTCTTTAGGTGTTGGAAATGGAGTTAGGTTTTTACTTAATTGTAAAATGGCAATTAAAATAATTAAAAAGCCAAGTATTGAAACAATTGCTCCAGCATATTTAACGATAAGTGGGGTTTGAAATACATTCGAGAAAAAAGGAATATAAAAAATGGTCAATAAAATAAATTGAATGGTAACAAGCAATATATCTTTTCTTTTTATCTTATAACCCATGATTAAAAATTATTTAATCAAATTTAGCTTTTTATATACAATTCCTTGAGTTGTTTTAACTTCTATAAAATAAATACCTGAAGGTTGATTATCTGTATTTAAACTTACTTCTGTATCATTCAGTTTATTTTTACTAAAAATTAATTTACCAGAATAGTCATATAAAGTTACATCTACTATTTTCTCTTTAGAATTAAACTTTAATATCACTTTATCCGAAGCTGGATTAGGAAAAACTACTAAATCATTTGAATCAGAGTCAATTTCCTTAAGGCCAACAGTAGTTGGACAAATGACATTAAATTGCCCCATCATTCCATCATCTTCATGCGGTAACATGTGGCAGTGGTACATATAAGTAGCCATTGAATCACAAAATGTTTCGAATTTTGCAATAAATTTAATAAACTGTCCGCCTCCTGGCACTAACACCACATCTTTTCTTCCAGCCATATTTGCTGGTGGGGCAACTCCGTTAATTTCTGTAATATAAAATTGTACGTCATGAATATGAAATGGATGTGCAATTGGTGTTGAATTTATTAATGTCCAAACTTCAATATTATCAAATGGAATTGAATAATTAATCACATCCATATCAAAATGTGAATTATTAATCATAAATGGACCTTGTATAGCTGTAGGCCCCATATTAACAGGCATAAATGTCAATGTTCTTGTAGCATTGAGACTCCCAATAGACCATGGAGTATTTGTTGTTAAAGTAGTTGGGATTGTAGTAACAGGCGATGATGTTGGAGCCACAACATTAAAAGTCATTAATTTAAAATCAGCTCCATTTAACACATTTGCTGTATATCCTGGAATTGTTTGTCCCGCTCCCATACCAGGTTGTAAAGCACCATAAATGGCGCTGATAAATTCAGAAGCATAACTCATTAAATTAATTGTTTGACCATTTTTACCAGAAAAATCCACTAAAATCTCAGCCCTCTCTCCTGGCGCTAATCTCAATCTAGTTAAAGCAACTGGAGCATCTAATAACCCTCCATCCGTTCCGATTTGAAAAAAAGATAAATTTCCTTGTAGACCAACATTGTACACTCTTTCAGAAGAAGCATTTAATAATCTGAATCTCACCACCTGAGCCGGTGTTGGTAAATAAGCATTAACCGTTCCATTAACTAACATCACACTATCAGATGCATTATCAATTACTATTTGCTTAGTAGCATCAAAACATTTAGATTGAATTACTAAAGGAAAATCATCCGTGCCGTATGTTCTTGGTAGATTTAATGTTCTCTCTGTAGAATCTCTAACAATAATTAACCCTGCTGCTCCCATAGAAGCATGCATATTAGTCATCATGTGCAAATGCGGGTGATACCAATACATCGCAGCGTGATCACGAACTTTAAACTTAGGGTTCCAAATAGTACTTGGAGGTATAACCATATGAGGTCCGCCATCATTCATTGCTGATACATGTAAACCATGCCAATGAATCGTAGTTGTATCCATTAATTGATTATTGACATTCATACTAACAGAATCGCCTTTATTTAAAAACAAAGTAGGTCCTAAATATTTAGCATTAACACCAAATGTATTAGTAGTATAACCAGGATAAAACACATTGGATGTATCTAAAATATTTAAATTAAAAGTTGTGCCAGACATTGTATCTGGAATCGCTAAGAGATTTTGACTTTTAGAAATAGTTGCAGAAAAGAATAGAGAAGATAAGATCAGTAAAACTTTTTTCATGGTTATAAGTTTATTAGGCATTGTGAATGTAAAAAAAATAAAATAACTACTGTGTGACAAATGTTACATTTCAATATATTACTCCCAACCAAAAGTTCCACCGCAAAGCCAATATGCGTTTTTAAATCCATATTCTATTAGTTTCTGAGAAGCATCGGTAGATCTTCCACCACCCTTTCCGCAAGCAGTTACTATTATATCATTTTTATCAAACAATTGGTTAGCTATTTCTATTTGAGACAATTCTATATGAATAGCTCCAGGAATATGCCGTTCTTCAAATTCCGTTCTGCCTCTTACGTCAATAATTTTAACCTGTTGTTTTTTTATGATAATAAATTGTTTCAATTCAGCCAAAGGCAAACAATGTTTATGCGATACACTCTCCATGTGATTTATTTTTAGAGGATAAAAAACTCCATAATTTTTTAGAACCATCATTTTGACATTTCATTCTGTATTGAATGATGAATGATGATAAAACCGTTAAAAATCCAATAGCAATAATTGAGGCATTAATGCCTAAAGCATCTGCGATGATACCAGTTAAAATAGCTCCAATGGCATATCCCAAATCTCTCCACAAACGAAAAATTCCCAAACTTTTTGGTCTATCTATGGGATTTGTATTTTCAGCAACCGTTGCTAAAAACGTAGGATACACCATCGCCGTTCCCCAACCTAAAAGAACAGATAAGAAAATGTAATGAGCCATTGTTTGTGCCCAAGGCATTATTAATAAAGCTAGTCCTTGTAATAACATTCCTGTAAACAACATATCTTTCTTACAAAAATAATCAGCCATTTTACCAGTTACTAATTGTCCTAAGCCCCACACTGCTGGATACGTTGCCGTAATTATTCCTATTTGTTCTAAACTAAAATTCTTTTGAAATAAAAGAATAGGAAAAATTCCCCACACCATACCATCATTCAAATTATTAATTAAACCAGCTTGTGTTACGGAACCTAAATTTTTATTTTTCCAAGTGGTATCCCAAAAAACTTGTTTCAGTAAAGGAGTTGTATTTAAATTAGATTCATTAGCCACATGATGCTTGGTGTCTTTTATCAAAAACCAGCTACCTAATAAACCTAATATTGATAAAATAATACCAATCATAAATGGATACGGTCTTAAACCATATTCTCCTGCAATCCATCCAGTTAAAAATGCAACGATGGCCACCGATAAATATCCCGCGAATTCATTTAAGCCCATGGCGAATCCTCTTTGCTTTTCGCCCACTAAATCAATTTTCATTACCACAGTGCTACTCCATGTTAAACCCTGATTAATGCCTAATAACACATTAGCGGCAATAATCCAATTCCAATGATTAGCAAACATTAAAATAAAAGGAACTGGTAAAGCAAATAACCAACCTATGACTAATAAATTTTTACGCCCTACTTTATTAGCTAATGAACCTGTAAAATAATTAGTAATCGCTTTTACAATACCAAACACAATAATAAAAGATAAGATAGCTGTTTTAGCAGCAATGTGAAATTCACCTTCAGCTATTTGAGGGAGAATGGCTCTCTCTAACCCAACCATACCACCAACAAAGGCATTAATAATAACCAATAAAGTAAATTGCTTCCAGTTTTCTTTTAGTCCTAATTTAATGGTTTCCATATCACAAAATTAGGGTGAGTAAAACCAGAACTACTTTACATATGATAAGAAATTATTTTTGAGCTCGGATTCTACTCAAGCTAACAGGAGTAATTCCTAAATAAGAGGCAATATATTTTAAAGGAACTCTTTTTAAAACATCTTTGTGTTCCTTTAATAAATCATGGTAACGTTCATCAGCTGTGTGAAACTGTAAACTTTCAATACGGTTAACCGTGTTCACATAAGATGCTTCTATGATTTTACGGAATAAGCGTTCCAAATCATGATGCTTATCAAATAATTGAAATAATATAGTGGAATCAATTGCTATTAAAGAAGAATCTTCAATGGCTTGGATAGCTTTTAAAGAAGGCTTTCCTGTAAATAAACTTTCAGCTCTAGCAACAAAGGCATTTTCAAATTCAAAACTTTCTGTGATGTCAATATCTTCTTTAAAATAATAAATACGAACGCAACCTTCTTTTACAAAATAAATAGTTTTACACGTATGCCCAATCAATTGCACATCCGTTCCTTTTTGAAATTGAACTTCTTTACTAATTTCTAACAAAGCCTTTTCGGCTTCTTTTGAAATAGGATGGATAGATTGAATATGTTTTAAAAGAGATTTCAATTTTTAATGATAACTAAAAGTAAGCTATTTATTGATTATATAAACAACAAAGCCTCTAATATTAGAGGCTTTGTTGTAAACTTTAAAATATCAAAGTTTATTTATCTTTAGGACATGTATTTACTCTAACTAAGGTGTAAAGTGGGCAAAAACTAATTAAACTTGTTAAAACAAATACACCAGCTAATACTAAGAGTACAATACCTAGTGTTCCTGAAATAACGTTTGTAAAGAATAATACAGCAATTACAATTGCAACAAGTATTCTAATAATCTTGTCGATGTTACCCATGTTTTTTTTCATAATATGTATGTTTTTTAATTTGACATAAAATTACAATCTTAAAACAACTCGTACTGTAACATTTGTCACATATTAGAATTTTCTTTCTGACTATTATCAGTTGGCTTAATCAAATTAACAATTAAACCTCCTAAAATAGCAAAATACAAGGTACTATTAATAGGACTAGAGGTAATACCACAAGTTCCACTAGCACATCCTACAAAATAGTAATATAGATAACCTCCAATCGCTCCTACAATTGCGCCTATTACTGTCAGTTTATTATTTAGCAACCACTTCTTCATATTCAACATCTGTTATTTGTTTGGTAGTATTATCCTTTTTGTAATTTGTTTCGCAGCCATTAGCACCACAGCAACCAACATTAAAAAATGCCATACCGCCTACTACTAATCCTAATGCTCCTAAAACAATATCTAAGGTAATAAATGCTTGAACTATAGCAAATGCTCCGAAAACAAATCGAAGCACTCGCATAAAACCCCATGATTTTAATAAATTCATGTTATTTAGTTTTACAAGTTACATTTTGCCAAGGGCCTAAGTTTTCAATTTCCTTTGTATACCCTGCACTTTGTAATTGTCCTTTAGCAATACCCGCTCTATTACCACTGCGGCATACTAAAATCACTTTATCGTACTTCTTTAATTCTTCTATTTTACTAGCAAATTGATCTAATGGGTAATTTACTGAACAGTCAGCATGGCCATCTTCATTCCATTCTTCTACTGATCTTACATCTACAATAATTTCTTTAGTAGCTGTTTGTGTTGCATTTGTTGTTTCCATTGTTGTTGTTTTTTTAGTTTGAGAATTACATTGTGTTAATGTGAACACTAACATTATTGATGCAATAATTGATTTTATTTTTATCATGTTATATTTTTAATAAACTGCCACAGCCAGTTTCACCAACTATGGCAGTTAATTTATTTATGCTTTTTGTAATTTGCTTTGGCAAACAAAATCTGTTTTTGCTACGCCAGCTTCTGCAATTGCTTTAAATCCACCTTCAATTTCTTTAAAGTTATGCACTCCACGAGATTTTAAAATACTAGCTGCAATCATACTTCTATAACCGCCTGCACAGTGAATATAAAATGGTTTTTCATCGTTCATCTCTGCAAACCAACCATTAATTTGATCTAATGGCTTGTTATAAGATTCTTCAACGTGCTCTGCTCTATATTCGCTTTCTCTTCTTGCATCAATAACTGTATCTGCTTTTACATCAACTTCTTTAGCAAATTGTGCAGCTGTAATTCTATTGACTGTATCAATTTCTTTTCCAGCTTGTTTCCAACTAGCAAAACTTCCTTGCAAATGTCCAATCACATTATCAAATCCAACTCGGCTTAAACGCGTAACAGTTTCTTCTTCCATTCCAAGTTCTGTCACTAACAAAATAGATTGTTTCACATCCTTAATCAAAGCACCAACCCAAGGAGCAAAATCTCCGTTGATACCAATATTAATTGAACGAGGTATAAACCCTTTTGCAAATTCAGCCGCATCTCTTGTGTCAAGCACAATAGCATCCGTTGTTTCCGCCGCTGCTTCAAAAGCTACTGGAGATAAAGCTCTCATTCCGTTATTTAACACAGTTTCAAAACTCTCAATTCCTTTTTTATTCATGGCAACGTTGCTACCAAAATAACCCGGAGGAGGTAATAATCCATCAGTAACCGCTTTTACAAACTCTTCCTTATTAGGCTGATTTAAAGCATAATTCATTTTCTTTTGATTACCTAAAGTATCAACTGTTTCTTTCATCATGTTTTTACCACATGCTGAACCAGCGCCGTGAGCAGGATAAACAATTACATCATCCGCTAAAGGCATAATTTTATTGTTTAACGAGTCATATAATAAACCAGCTAATTCATCTTGAGTCATAGATGCTGCTTTTTGTGCTAAATCTGGGCGACCTACATCTCCTAAAAACAAGGTGTCTCCACTAAATAAAGCATGATCTTTTCCATTTTCGTCAATTAATAAAAAGCACGTGCTCTCCATTGTATGACCTGGTGTATGTAATACTTTAATTTTCACCTTTCCAACTGTAAATACTTCTCCATCTTTAGCAGAGATAAATTCAAACTCTGGTTTTGCACTTGGTCCATAAACAATTGGCGCTCCTGTTTTTTTACATAAATCCAAATGTCCTGAAACGAAATCCGCATGAAAATGAGTTTCAAAAATGTATTTTAATTTCACACCATCTTTTTGAAGTCTTTCCATATAAGGTTGTGTTTCGCGAAGCGGATCAATAATTGCTGCTTCTCCATTAGAAGTAATGTAATAAGCTCCTTGAGCTAAACATCCTGTATAAATTTGTTCTATTTTCATTTGATTTATTTTTTATGGTTAGTTTATGATTTGTTTATTTTTATGAGTCAAAGATACTGTGGTTTTATTTTTCTAATGGTAACATTTATTACACTCAAACGCTTTATTTTATTGAATGTAACAATGGTTACAATTTACTTTAAGAGTGTTTCTTTTATGATAATATATACACCCATGATTAAAACGAACCATCCAAATATTGGTTTTAATTTTACGCCATCAATTTTTTTAGATAAATAAATTCCTATAAAAATCCCTCCTGTTGCAAAAGCCGCTACAGTTGTTAAAAGTGCCCAATCAATCACTGTTTCTCCACCTTCTCCAAAAAATCCTATTAATGATTTAGCAGCAATAATTACTAATGATGTTCCTACAGCTTCTTTCATAGGTAATTTAGATAAAAGAACTAAAGCGGGTATAATTAAGAATCCTCCACCTGCTCCAACTAAGCCAGTTACAATACCAACCACTGCACCTTCTAATAAAATAACAGGATAGTTAAATTTTTGTGGGCCTAAATCTTCTTCTTTTTTCTTCTTATCTTTCTTGATCATACTAAATGATGCCACAACCATTAAAACGGCAAATAAAAGCATCATCAAAATACTTTTAGTAACCATAAAATCGCCCACTGAAAACACTTCTTTAGGAATTGCTGGAACGATATACGCTCTCGTTAAAAAAACGGCAACGATGGATGGTGCACCAAAAACCAAAGCGGTTTTGATATTTACTAATCCTTTTTTGAAATAGCCTACCGAGCCAATAGCTGCTGTAAATCCAACAATAAATAAAGAATATGCCGTGGCTGCAACAGCATCAACTGAGAATAAATATACCAATACTGGCACTGTTAAAATACTCCCGCCACTTCCGATAAGGCCTAAAGAGATTCCAATTAAAATAGAAGAGATGTAACCTATTATTTCCATGATTATGATTTTTAATACAGCACAAAGGTGGCATGATAAAAATCATTTAACGGTTACATTTGTTACAAATCAATTTTTTAAGAAAATAAAAGAAATAGAATAAAATCGAAAACTATCTACCTAAATTGCTTAGTTCCATACCTTCTTGATTTTGCTTTTTCAAAGTCCAACTATCAGTTAATGTAGTTTCTAACCAATTATTACCAGACTTTCGAAACACTTGCACATTGAGGTTAAAATGAAGCTTAAAGAATTGCTCAACTTCCTCTACAGTTTGCTCTTCCGAAATAACCATTACTCCATTCGTATGATTAATGGCTTTCAATTTTGTTGTATTTGGAATCATTTCCTTCTTAGGAGAACCAATGTTTTCTTTATGACAATGCTTAAAAAACTGAATTTTCAGATAAGGAAAAACTGCCATAAAATCATTGTTAATATCCTCAATTGTTCGGTTGTCGTTAATAGTTAATTGCATAATAGAAAAAATAAAATGATTATAAATGATTAAAAAATAAATGATCAAGACTAAAGTAATTCCAGCGGTCTGGCATTACAAATAACATCAAGATAAGAATCAATCTTGGGAATACATGTTTCATGTCCCAAACAGGATTCATATAAGAGAAGGCTATTGCTACAAATATTAAATCAAGTCCAAATAATGCTAAAACAGCAGTTTTAAAAAGACCAACGATTAAAAGAGCACCACCAATAAACTCAACATTAGAGGCAAACACCGCCATACCCTGCAATAAAAACTTTGGCACATGACGATGTTGAGTTTCAAATAAAAAGGTTTCAACAACTCCTTGTATTTTTACTTTAAACAACTTATCATATCCCTGAAAAAGGAAAATGATTCCGCAAAAAACTCTTGGAATAAGTTCTATTAGATAGTATTTATACTCAATATCTGTCATTAATGAAATTTAAACAACAAATTTAATTACTAGTCGCAAGTCATTTATGACTAAAATCATCTCTAAAAACTGATATTCATCAATGAAATAAAGCTTGTTTGTTTCGAAATTTGATTTAGAAAAACATAAAAACCTTAAGACTATGACAGCAATTACAAAATCTTACAATCAATTAATTGACAAATTAAATTTCAGTTATTTTGGATTAATCAGTATGACTATCCTGATCGGAAGTATATTGGGTGGTATTACAGCTATGATGATTTTACAAAATGATGCTCCTATTTGGGAACTAATTTTGTGTATGAGCGTGGCAATGACAAACAATGTAGTGGCAATTGGCCAAGCACCTACAAAATGGATTTTTAATTTATTTGCTTTGGAAGTAATTGTTTGCGTACTTTTAATATTAGCGAATACAATCTAATTAAAACATTTTCATAAGTAATAAAAACTAAAAGCGTAATCTAATCAGATTACGCTTTTAGTTTTTTCAATTTTTCAAGATTGATAATAGTAATATTACTGCCTTTTACTTCTAGTAATTTTTCTTCTTTAAAATCACTTAAGGTTCTAATTAATGATTCAGTAGCTGTTCCAACAATATTAGCTAAGTCTTCGCGAGAAATAGATATGCTGAAATTCTTACCTTTTTCGTTATCATATCTGCTTTGTAATAACACTAAAGCTTCCGCTACTCTTTTACGAACAGAACTATATGCTAAGTTTACCAATTGATTTTCTTTTTCAACGATATTATCTGAAAGCATCTTAACAAACGTTTTCATCACATTCATGTTATTATACATTAATGAAAAGAAATCTTCTTTAGGAATTAAACAAACTTCCGAATCTTCCATCGCCTCGGCAGTCTCTGCATAAGGTTGCTCTTCTAATAAAGCGGTATAACCAAAAAAATCACCTTCTTTGTATAAAGTTGTAATAAGTTCTTTCCCGTACTCATGTGATTTATAATTTTTAATTTTTCCTTTCACCAAAAAATATAAATAAATTGGGCTATTTCCTTCGCTAAAAACACTTTCTTTTTTCTTAAATGTCTTAATCCGTCTATCAGCCGATAACATTTTTAAGTCATCATTCTTCTTTACTTCATCAAAAAACTTATTTAATCCATCAACATTTTTTGAAAATTCGGCTTTCAATATTTCACTTTTCTTAATTCTACTCTCTACTGCTTTTAATAATTCTATATCATCAAAAGGCTTACTGATATAGTCGTCGGCACCCATTTCCATGCCTTTTCTAAAATCCATCCGCTCACTTTTGGCTGTTAAAAAAATAAATGGAATGCTGGCGGTTTCAGAGTTTTTACTTAACAAATGTATAACCCCATAACCATCCAACACTGGCATCATAATGTCGCAAATAATTAAATCTGGCTTTACTTGTTGAGCTAATTCTACTCCTTGTTTACCATTTTCGGCTTGCAAAACTTTATAATTTGCAAGTTCTAATATTTCAGCTGTATTTTCTCGTACATCTAAATTATCTTCAATAATTAAAATTGTCTTCATTTTTATACTATTTATTTGGTATTACTATTTTAAAAGTTGTGCCAATATCAACCTGGCTTTCAAAAGTGATGTTACCATCCATAATTTCTAAATACTTGCCAACTATATTTAAACCTAAGCCTGTACCTTGAATATTAGTTACGTTACGAGCTCTGAAAAAGCGTTGAAATAAATGTTCTTGCTCTTCTTTAGGAATTCCCATTCCCTGATCAATAACTGTGATCTTTATAACATCTGAATCAATAGATGTGACAAGTTCAATCACTTTATTTTCAGGCGAAAATTTAATAGCATTAGAAATCAAATTCAACAAAATATTTCTTACCATTTGTTTATCTAAACTAGCTGACGGTAAACCTGAATGAGAATAAATAACTTTTTGCCCAGATTTTAAAATTCCATTTATTTCATTAATAATTTCCTCAGAAAGTTCTTGAATATTCAAATCTTCATTTCTAAGGATTACTTTACCTTCTTCTAATTTTTCTGCAGATAAAAAATCATTTAAAATCAAGGTCATATTTGTAACAGCCGACTTAATACGATGAACATGCTTTTGTATTTTCTCATCATTTTCACCGCCACTATATTTGTTAACTAAAGAAATAGATGATAAAATAGTGCTCAATGGTGTACGGAATTCATGAGAAGCCATGGTTACAAAACGCGACTTCATATCATTTAATTCCTTTTCGTTTTCTAAAGCTTCGCTCAACTTTTCTTTTGAGTTTTCAAGTTCAATTAATGCTTCATGCAATACTTTTGTTCTCTCATCAACTTTTTGTTCTAAATCCTGATTTAGTTTTTGATATTTTCTTCTTGACGTTTTCTTTCGGTAATATCAATAATAAAAGCAATCACAAATTGTTCATCATCTTGCTTATAGTAGGATAAACTTATTTCAACAGGAAATTCTGAATCATCCTTTCTCTTGGCATACAAATCCATATTCTTACCCATAGAACGGGCATGAGGATGAGCATTATAATTTTCACGGTGCTTAACATGATTGTCTGAATAACGACGAGGGATTAAGTCTTCGATTCTCTTTCCTAAAAGTTCATTTCTCACGTATCCAAACAAACGTTCTACACTTGGATTAGCTTTTATAATCAACCCAGATTTATCAGATACAATAATACCCTCTGTTGCGTATTCAAAAAGAGCATTTAAACTTTCCATATCGACTTTATTTTTAGTTTCTAATATAGCCATTTTACTCTTAATAAAAATCAAAGATATTTGAGCAAAAACGGAACTTGCTGATTATTATCAATTTGAAAAATGACTTTTGTCATATTTAGGAATTAAATCATTATAAAACAGTATTTTAGTTATGATGATAATCAACAATAACGTTGATGATACTCATTTAAAAAATAAGCATATCGAAATACCTTTGAGTATTAATATTACAAGTTATGAAATCCGTTATAAATGATAATCGCAAAATTTTCACTATTCAAGAGGTATTCAATAAAGAATTTCCTTATTTAAAAATAGATTTTTACGCAAAGTCAAATCGACACGGCGGGCCTGCTTCGGAGAAAATTGTAGAAAAAAGCAGCAAAACAATTGCCGATTGCAGAACAACTCATAAAGAAGGTACAATTACCATTAGTCCAAACATGACCGTTGCGGAGTTGGAAAGTTTATTCAATAATGAATATGGTATAAAAATTAACGTATCAAGAAAAGCAGGGAAGAGTTGGATTGAAACTAATATTACAAATAACTGGACTCTTGAAAAGCAAAATGAACAAGGGCAAATATTAAGCGAAAACTCGGAAAAATAATCTAAAGAAGAAGAATACTCCGTTCACTATATCAATGAATAGTTAGCAATGGTAGCTTAACTTTAAACGCTAACTCCTTAGTAACATTTTCGTTGAATAGATAATGAAACAAATTATGTTTTTTCGGGCTTAGCATTAACACATCTACTGAATGCTTGCTTAAATAATCAGTAATTCCATCAGAAATAGAATCATTATTAACAACAGAAATAGTGTGTTTTATGGTGTGTAATTTGTCGTCAATAAATTTTTCAGTATCTAATTTTTGTTTATTCATTTCTTCATTATCTACATTTACAACTTCTAACTCTGCATCACATATGCTGGCAAAGCATTTCGCAACATATAGCAATGTAGATTCTTCCAGTGTATCATAATCACAAGCAAATGCAATTTTATGAATGCGATGATAGACAATTTCTTCAGGAATAATAAAACAGGGAACTTTTAAATTTCGAGCTACGTGTATAGCATTGCTTCCTATCACTTTTTTAAGACCTCCTGCCTCTCCAACAATACCCATTACAATTAAGTCGGCATTATATTTACTTGCAGCATTCTCAATAACATCATACGGATAACCCATTTCCGAAAAACATTCTATGCGATGTTCCGGATAGTGAGATTTTAAACTCTCTAATGCTTGCTCTGAAGCCTCCTTTAAACTATTAAGTAAAGCAAAAGAAGTCCCTGACTCATAGTTAGCAGGAGGAATAGGGTACGCGTTTACAAACACTAACTTCGCATCAAAATACTTAGCTAACTCAACACCATACTTAGCGGCATTATTTGCAGCTTCAGAAAAATCGGTAGGTATTAATATAGTTTCCATGATTTAAAGTTATACTTTGTAATACAACCCCAAATTGATTAATCTTAGAAAACAGCATGACAAAAGTCAAGAATAAACATCGATTTTAAAAAACTAATAATGTCAATCTAAAATAAATTCATTAAATTTTTCGGGTATAATCACTTCGTTAAAACCCTTTTCAATTAACTTTCCTTTAAAAGATACTTTAGCTTCATCTTCACCATGTACCAAAAACATCGTCTTAACTTTTGAAGCATCCTGACAAGAAAGGAATCTCAATAATTCGCTGTAATCGGCATGTGCACTGTAGGATAAAATAGATTCAATATCAGCTTTTACATTATAATATTCTCCAAAAATATGTACGCTTTGCTCACCATCCAATAACCTTCTACCCAAAGTTCCTGGCGCGCAATAACCAGATAAAAGCACCGTATTTTGTGGATTACTGATGGTATTCTTAATATGATGCTTCACCCTACCTGCATCTCCCATACCTGAGGCAGAAATAATAATACAAGGCCCTGAAATTGTGTTAAGCGCTTTAGATTCTTCTGCACTTTGAATGTATTCTAAATTATTAAAACCAAAAGGATCTGGATCCGTTAATATATATTTTTGAAGTGTGCTATTAAAACTAGCGGTATGATGACGCATGATATCTGTAGCACTGGTAGATAATGGACTGTCTACATATATCTTAATGTTAGGCAACAACCTCTCATTCTTCATTTTATCTAGTGCAAATACAATTTCCTGAGTTCTACCTAAACTAAAAGCAGGGATAATTAATTTCCCTTTTTTCTCTACACACGTATAATTAACTATATCTAACAACTTTGCTTCTGCATTTACAGACACATCGTGTAATCTATCACCATAAGTTGACTCGCAGATAATATAATCTGCCTGAGGAAATACATCTGGCGACTTTAATATTAAATCTGTATATCTACCAACATCTCCAGAAAAAGTTAGTTTTGTCTCTTTCCCACTTTCATGTGAAGTTATATGTACCACTGCGCTACCAATAATATGACCTGCATCTGTAAATTGAAAAGATATTTCTTTATTAATAAAAAAATCTGTTTTATAAGGAATAGCTTTAAAGTGTTTTAAGCATCTTTCAGCATCTTTAATACTATACAAAGGCTTTAATGGCGACAATCCTTTTCTTTCTCTTTTCTTATTTATATACTTAATATCGCTTTCATGAATATGGGCGCTATCTAATAATAAAATTTTACAAACATCTAACGTAGCTTCCGTGCAATAAATACTGCCAGTAAATCCTTGTTTTACAAGACTTGGTAAATTACCAGAGTGATCAATATGAGCATGAGATAAAATAACAGCTTCAATACTAGATGGGTCTAAATCCAACTTCCTATTCATTTCATCTGTTTCTTTGCCCATACCTTGGTATAAGCCACAGTCTAACAAAACCTGAGAGCCACTTTCTGTTATAATTAAATGTTTACTGCCTGTTACAGCTTCTGTTGCGCCAATAAATCTAATCTTCATAATACTTAATTATTGTTTAAAGCTATTCAATAGAAAGTGTAATTGCAAGAGAAAGTAATTTAAATAGGATAGAGTCTTACAAATAATATTCCTAAACTGTATCTGGCTTGTAATTATTAATGTAAGTCATTTTATAATTCCATACCTCTTTAATGTTTTGAGATTTAAATTTTAGTTCATCTGCAATTGGTCCTTCAAATAAATCATCAATCGTTTTATGAAATAATTGCAGCCATTGATCAAAATGAGTTGATGTCAATGTTTCTCTTGAATTAACTTCCAAATGAGGTAAAAACGGCCTGCCTTTATAATTTCCTGTTTGAAATACAATGTTTTCCCAAAAATCATACATTTTAGGTAAATGCTTATCCCAATCAACTTTCATCACATCATCAAAGATTCTACCTAATAACTCATTGTCTTTAACTCTATCATAAAAATTATTTACTAAAATTTCTATATCAATTCTATCTTGAATGTCTTTTTTCATATTTAGATATTATTATCTGATGCAAACCATTCTGCATAAGAGGTTAAGGTTTCATCCAATCTCAAATTATGTATACTAATCGTTGAAGGCAAACAATTTTTAATTCGACTTAAGAAATCCAAAATCAAATTTTCGCAAGAAGGTTGATAATCCACATAAATCACTTTTTCAAATGTATCTTTCAATTCATTCATTTTTGAATGAGGTGAATTGGCATTTAAAACTAAAGCGTGATCAAAAACTTGTATCACCTTTTCAGATACTATTTGTTTTAGTTCTGTAAAATCAATCACCATACCATTTTTTGGATGTGTATTGTCTTGAATTGCTTCGCCTATCAAAGTAACACTAAAATGATAGGTATGTCCATGAATATTTCTACATGGTCCATCATAACCATATAATGCATGTGCCATATCAAAAGTAAACTTTTTTGTAACCCTAATTTTCTGATGTACCATAAAACTATGCTTTCCTAATTCTCTTAATCGATGAAAGTGAGAAATTAAAGCTGACCTAAATGTTGGTTTAATATTGTATGTAAAACCAAATTCAGCTGCTGTTTCCTGAACAATTGGCGCTAATTTCTTATAGTGCACATGACATATATTTGGAAACAAATGATGTTCGATTTGAAAATTTAAACCTCCAACATACCAGCTTAATATTTTATTATCTCGCGCAAAATCACTGGTTGTTTTTAATTGATGAACATACCAATCTGTCTGCATCTCGTTTTCTTTTTCGGGTTGTTCAGCCCCTTCCACAACATGAGCCATTTGAAATACAAAACTTAAAATAATACTCGCTACCCAATGCATAATCACAAAACCTAATAATACTTGCCAAAAATTAAAACGCGTTAACCATAATGGCAATCCAAAAACAACAGTTAGATAAACTACTTTTCTAAATAACATTTTCCAAAACTCTGTGCTTAGTTTTTTATTCTGACTTTTGATTAATCCCATTTGAGCATACTTATACAAACGAGTAAAATCATTAGTTAACATCACTAAGGTCATTAATCCGTAAAAGAAAAACACATATAAAAATTGATATTTATGAAACTTTCTAAATGGCTTATGTTCTGATAAACGAATCGGTCCTTTTGAATCAATATCCTCATCCAAACCAGAAATATTGGTATAAGTATGATGCAAAACATTGTGTTGAATTTTCCAATTAAGTACATTACTTCCTAATAAATATAATGACCCCGATAATAACTTATTAACCCATTCCTTTTTTGAGTATGCGCCATGACAGGCATCATGCATAACTCCCATACCTACTCCTGCAATTCCGATGCCCATAACCACAACCGAAGCAAATGCTAACCAATTATTCATGGGCACTGATAAAATTAAAACAAATGGCAATAAATACATGGATACTAAAGCGATGGTTTTAATAACCATTTTAGCGTTGGCTTTATTAGAAATGTTATTTTCTTTAAAATATAAGTTAACTTTTTTTCTTAAAGTGGCTACAAATTGCTGTTCATGCTTGTTGTGGTGGGTAAATTTAATATGGGACATAATGGCTATTTTAATGTGTGTTTCAATTCAAATTTTAATTTGCAAAGGAACTATAGAAGAAGTGGATTAAAAATGACAATAGTCACAACTACACCATGATAAAATACAGTAGCTACCAAAAACGGGAATAATTAGAAAAACATGACAAATGTCAGTATTTCTCAATGAGGTTAATATCTGAAAAAGCCACTTCAAATATCACTCTCCATTAACCTAATATTAAATTAATACTAATTTATTATTGAATAAGTGTACGCATCATATATTAATAGTTTTATTATATTTGTTTTAACTTTTATCAATTTAATTACTGATTTACTTCAGTTTTATTCTATATATTTACTATCAGATTTGTATTGTGAAGATTAAAAAGGCATCAGAAGTCAAAAGAGTTTGCTACCATTGCGGTGAGAATGCAGTTGATGACCTTTACCATATTGAAGAAAAAAATTTTTGTTGTAGGGGATGCCAAACGGTTTACGAAATAATCAATAAAAGTGATTTATGCTCCTATTATGATTTAGAACAAAATCCTGGTATTAATCAAAAACAAGAAATCAGAAAAGGTAAATTCGCTTTTTTAGATGACACTCAAATCATTAAAAAATTAACTCATTTCCAAGATGATACGCATCAGCACGTTATCTTCTATTTACCTCAAATGCACTGCGCATCTTGTATTTGGATTTTGGAACATCTAAATAAAATCAATTCAGGTATTATTAAATCTCAAGTTAATTTCATTAAGAAAGAAGTAACTATTATCTATAATTTTCACGAAACCTCACTAAAAAAGGTAGCGGAAGCATTAACCCTTATTGGTTATGAACCTCATATCAGCTTAAATGATGTAAGTACCGGCAAAGTAAAAAAATATGATACGACTGCCATTGTAAAATTAGGAATTGCTGGTTTTTGTTTTGGTAATATCATGATGTTAAGTTTTCCTGAATATTTTTCGTTGGCAAAATCGGATGATATTGGATTAAACACTTGGTTTAGTTACTTGAATTTATTTTTAGCACTTCCTGTATTTTTTTATTCTGCCTCTGAGTTTTTCATATCGGGATACAAGGGTCTTCGTCAAAAATTCTTAAACATTGATGCTCCCATAGCATTAGCTGTTTTGATCACATTCGGAAGAAGCTTATATGAAATATTATCTGGTACTGGCGCTGGCTATTTGGACTCGATGAGTGGAATAGTATTCTTTATGTTAATTGGAAGGTATTTTCAAAACAGAACTTACCAAAGTATTTCATTTGATAGAGATTTCACTTCGTATTTTCCATTGGGTGTAAGCGTTATTAATGAAGATGGGACTGAGAAACAAATATCAGTAGCTGATTTAAAAGTAGGAAACAGAATAAAAATTCATAATGATGAGATTATTCCTGCTGATTCTATTTTATTTTTAGGTAAGGCAACCATCGATTACAGTTTTGTAACAGGCGAATCTTTACCAGTTGAAAAATCCATTGGCGAAATAGCTTATGCTGGCGGTAAACAAACATCTGGCGCCATTGAGCTAGAGGTGGTAAAAGAAGTGTCTCAAAGTTACTTAACTCAATTATGGAACAATGAAGCCTTTAAAGAAAATAAAGAAGAGGTTAAAGTTTCTTTTATTCATAGAGTAAGCAGATACTTCACCTATGTACTATTTTCAATTGCAGCCATAGCGGCTATTTATTGGTCTATTAATGACCCTTCAAAAGTGTGGGGCGCTGTAACAGCCGTATTAATTGTTGCTTGCCCGTGTGCTTTGTTATTGAGTGCAACTTTTACAAATGGCAATATGATTCGCATTTTAAATAAATACAAATTGTATGTAAAAAATGCTTCAGTTATTGAATACATGTCGGAAATAGACACTGTTGTGTTTGATAAGACTGGCACTATAACAGAACAAGGCAAATCTGAGATTTCTTTTCAAGGAATTGAATTATCAGAAGCGCAATCTCAGTTAATTCGTTCATTAGCCAATCAATCCAATCATCCATTAAGTAAAAGCATTGTGTCTTTCTTACCATTTAGTAAAAGATTGAACATTAAAAACTATAAGGAGTTTAAAGGTTTTGGCACATCCGCTACTATCAACGAACATTTTATAAAAATGGGGTCTTCTGATTTTGTTTTAGGAAAAGACAGTGATCAACTAGTTTCAGGAAGTAGAGTGTATGTGAGCGTCGATGAAGAATTTATAGGTTATTTCATTGTAAAAAATGCCTACAGAAATGGCTTAGAAAAAATTGTTTCATCACTACATACTCAATTCGATTTAAAAATATTATCAGGCGACAACTCTTCTGAAGAGAATTACTTGAAAACTATTTTCGGAAATAAAACAGAAATGCTATTTGAGCAAAAACCAGAGGATAAATTAAACTTCATTAAACACCTTCAAAATAATCATAAAAAAGTATTAATGATTGGTGATGGGTTAAATGATGCTGGTGCTTTAAAACAAAGTAACGTTGGTATAGCAATAAGTGATGATACAAATAACTTTTCTCCAGCATGTGATGCTGTTTTATCTGGAAAAAATTTCACTTTATTAAAAGAATTGGTAAACTATTGTAGAAAACAAAAAACAATTATTTTTTCAAGTTTTGTTTTATCTATCCTATATAATTTTGCAGGATTATTCTTCGCTGTTCAGGGCGATTTAAAGCCTGTAATTGCCGCTATTCTTATGCCAATCAGTTCTATCAGTATTGTTTTATTAACTACAGGCTTGAGCTCATTTTACGAATTAAAACTCAAAAAACTAAATCCTGATAAAAGTCAGTTTTGATACTGACTATCATCAATTACAAAAAATGTTAACTACCTAATTTTACACCCGATATGAGCGCAATTTTCATCATGATAGGAGCCAGCCTACTACTGGCAATAGGGTTTTTGATAGCCTTTATTTGGTCGGTAAAAAGTAATCAATACGAAGACGATTACACTCCCTCGGTAAGAATGTTATTTGATAACACCACAATCCAAGAAACTAAAAAAGAAACAAATAAAAACACCAAAAAAACAAAATAATATGGAACTACAAAAATTTCAGTACGACAACAAAACAGTTAAGATGTTTGCATACGCAACTATTCTTTGGGGCTTAGTTGGCATGCTCGTTGGATTAATCGCTGCTATACAACTATATCTTCCTGCCGCAAACTTGTCATTACCATATACTACTTTTGGCCGTTTGCGTCCATTACATACTAATGCAGTAATTTTTGCTTTTGTAGGTAATGCAATTTTTATGGGTGTTTATTATTCGTTACAACGTTTACTAAAGGCTCGTATGTTTAGTGATTTATTAAGCAAAATCCACTTTTGGGGTTGGCAAATAATTATTGTGCTAGCTGCCGTTACATTAATCATGGGCAAAACTACTGGTAAAGAATACGCAGAGTTAGAGTGGCCAATTGATATTTTAATCACTTTAGTTTGGGTTGTATTTGGCTGGAACATGTTCGGTACAATTATTCGCCGTCGTGAGCGCCACTTATACGTTGCTATATGGTTTTACATTGCAACTTTTGTAACTGTAGCTATGTTGCACATTGTTAACTCTATTGAAATTCCAGTTTCATTTTGGAAATCATATTCTTGGTATGCGGGTGTGCAAGATGCTTTAGTACAATGGTGGTATGGTCATAATGCCGTGGCATTTTTCTTAACAACTCCTTATTTAGGTTTAATGTATTATTTCTTACCTAAAATTGCACAACGTCCAGTTTACTCTTATCGTTTATCAATTATTCACTTTTGGGCATTAATTTTCTTATACATCTGGGCTGGCCCTCACCATTTATTATATACTTCTGTTCCTGATTGGGCACAATCTCTGGGAGTTGTATTCTCTGTTATGTTAATCGCACCATCTTGGGGTGGTATGATTAATGGATTATTAACTCTTCGTGGCGCATGGGATAGAGTTCGTGACAATGTAGGTTTAAAATTCTTAGTAGTTGCTGTTACCGCTTATGGTATGGCTACTTTCGAAGGGCCATTATTATCATTAAAGAATGTAAATGCAATCGCGCACTACACAGATTGGATTGTTGCTCACGTTCACGTTGGAGCTTTAGGTTGGAATGGATTCTTAACATTTGGTATTTTGTATTGGTTAATACCTAGATTATTCCAAACAAAATTATATTCCGAAAAATTAGCTAACATGCATTTCTGGATTGGAACATTAGGCATTGTATTATATGCCGTTCCAATGTATTGGGCAGGCTTCATGCAATCATCTATGTGGAAAGATTTTACTCCAGAAGGGCAATTAAAATGGCAGTTCATGGATACAGTAACTAAAATGATCCCTTTTTATATTGCTCGTTCTGTTGGAGGAACATTATTTTTAGTGGGTGCTATCTTAATGACATACAATTTAATTAAAACTATTAAAGCTGGCGTTTTCTTGGAAATTGAAGAAGATCAAGCACCTGCATTAGTTGGCGAATATCAAGCTCACTCAAAAGATCACTGGCACCGTTGGATTGAGCGTAAACCTATTCAATTAATGATTGTAAGCTTAGTGGTTGTAGCTATTGGCGGGTTAATCGAATTTGTTCCAGTATTTTTAGTTAAATCAAATATTCCAACCATTGCAAGTGTTAAACCATACACACCGTTGGAGTTACAAGGTAGAGATATTTATGTGCGCGAAGGTTGTTATACATGTCACTCACAAATGATTCGTCCATTCAGAAGTGAAACTGCTCGTTATGGAGAATATTCTAAAGCAGGAGAGTTTGTATACGATCATCCATTTCAATGGGGCTCAAAACGCACTGGTCCAGATTTAGCAAGAGAAGGCGGCAAATATCCAGATAGCTGGCATTATAATCACATGTTAGATCCAACATCAATGTCACCTGGTTCAATTATGCCTCAATACCCGTGGTTATTGGAAGATCAATTAGATGCTAATTCAACGATTGCAAAAATAAAAGCGATGCAGCGCCTTGGTGTTCCTTATCCTGAAGGTTATGATAAAATTGCAATTCAGGACATGGAAAAGCAAGCAAAAGAAATTACAGCTAATTTAAAAAAAGATGGTATTGAAACTTTGCCTGATAGAGAAATCGTTGCCTTAATATCATACTTACAGCGCTTAGGAAAAGACATTAAAGCTGAAGGTTTAAAAGCTGAAAAATAATTTATAAAATATTTAAATAAAATTCTTATGAAATTTAAAAACTATTTGGAAAGTATCACCGGAATTGGGATTTATCCATTAATATCTTTAATCGTATTTGTAGTGTTTTTTGGCTTGGTTACTTTATATGTAATTAAAGGGAATAAAAAACATTTCGAAAAATTAAGCAATCTTCCAATCAACGATAACGAAACTAATTAAACTATGCTTATGAACAATTTCAATAAACTAAAAACACTTGCTGTTGCAATGTTAATTCCTGCTATAGGTTTCTGTCAGGAGCAAACAACTAAAGAAAGTTCATCTTATTTTTCGAATGTATTGTTTTTAACTTTGTTAGCTACGATTATCATTTTAGCAATTGTTATTACTGCATTTAGTGGTGTATTTAAAAATATTGCTGATAGCGATTATTTAACAACTAAATATAGCAACAAAAATGATGATCATTCTTCTACTAGTAGAAATGTAACTTCTGTAATTTTATTATTGTTATCATTTTCAATGTTTTCGCAAGAAAAAGTGGCTGCTATTGTAAAAGTTGACGATGGTAGAATTGGAGGCTTAGACCAATTTACATTCTATTTTATGGCAATTATCATATTGATAGAATTAGTTGTATTAGCATTAATTATCTATCAATTTAATTATTTAGTAAAAACAGTAACAGTAGTAGAAACAAACACTAAAGCAACTAAAATTACTGAGTCTAAAATTATGATGAGTTTAACTGATGCTGTTGCTATTGAAGAAGAAGACAGTATTATGTTAGATCATGATTATGACGGAATTAGAGAACTTGATAATAACTTACCGCCTTGGTGGAAATACGGTTTTTACTTAACAATAATAGTCGCCATAGTATACTTAGTAAATTATCACGTTATTGGAACAGGTGATTTACAAAACGCGGAATACGATAAAGAAATGGCGCAAGCAAAACTAGAAGTTGATGAATTCATGAAAACATCCGCAAATAATGTAGATGAAAATACAGTGAAATTATTAACTGAAGCAACTGATATTGCAACTGGTAAAGATTTATATATCGCAAATTGCGTGGCTTGTCACGGAAAAGGAGGAGAGGGATCTGTTGGGCCAAATTTAACAGATGATTATTGGCTTCACGGAGGAAGTATTCAAGACTTATTTAAAACTCTAAAATATGGTTGGGTTGAAAAGGGAATGAAGGCGTGGAAAGAAGATTTATCTCCAATGCAAATGGCGCAAATTGCATCATTTATCAAAACCTTAAAAGGAACTAATCCTCCAAATCCAAAAGCACCGCAAGGTGATTTGTACTCAGAAGCTGGAGCTGCTCCAATAAATGATTCAACGATGGTTACAAGTGATAGTTCAAATGTTCAAATCAAATAAGATACTTTAAAAGCAACGGTTAGCGGAACTGTTGCTGTTAAAAAATAGCAGCTATTTCTAAAAGATTCATTTCTTTATCAACATGTTTAAGCACTATAAAAATAATGGACACTCAAAACAATAAACATAACGATCAACATGATGAATCTTTTAGAGATAGTATTACCACCATTAATGCAGAAGGAGAAAGAGCATTTGTATATCCCACTAAACCGTTTGGAAAGTACTACGATTTAAGAACTTATTTCACGTGGTTCTATTTAATTGTATTTTTCACTGTTCCTTTTATAAAATATAACGGAGAGCCTTTATTTTTATTTAACGTTCCTGAGAAGAAATTTATTTTATTTGGTTCCATTTTTTGGGCACAAGATTTCTTCATCTTTGGCTTAGGAATGCTAATCTTTATTGTATTCATTGCTTTGTTTACAGTAGTTTTTGGAAGATTATTTTGCGGCTGGGCTTGTCCTCAAACTATTTTTATGGAAATGATTTTCCGTAAAATCGAATACTGGATTGATGGTGATGCTAACTATCAAAAAGCATTAAAAAAAGCGCCTTGGAATGCCGAAAAAATCAGAAAGCGAGTATTAAAATTCTTAGCATTTTATAGTATCTCTTTCGTTATTGCACTGACGTTATTAAGTTATTTGATTAGTATAGATCATGTATTTAATATATTAAACAACATAGGAGAAAGATTAGGTGCATTTTTAGGAATTATGCTATTTACCACTGTCTTCTTTTTTGTTTATTGGTGGTTTAGAGAACAAGTATGCTTAATAGTATGCCCTTACGGAAGAATGCAAGGGGTTTTATTAGATAAAAACTCAGTTGTAGTTGCTTACGATTATGTAAGAGGAGAAGATAGACATCATTTTAAAAAGAATGAAGTAAGAACTGGTGGTGATTGCATCGATTGTAATTTATGCGTAAAGGTTTGTCCAACAGGTATTGATATTAGAAATGGAACTCAATTAGAGTGTATTAGTTGCACAGCTTGCATAGATGCTTGCGATCACATGATGGAAGCCGTAGGATTTGAGAAAGGGTTGATTCGTTATGATTCTGAAAATGGAATTAAAGACAAAGTAAAGTTGACCTTTACCACCAGAATGAAAGCTTACTCAGCTGTACTATTAATTTTAATTGGAGTAGAAACTGTTTTGCTTACAACTCGTTCTGATTATGACGCCACCATTTTAAGAGCAAAAGGCATGTTGTATCAAGAACAACCTAATGATCAATTAAGTAATTTATTTACAATTAAACTTGTAAATAAAACAAGAGAAAAATTGCCTGTAGAATTAAAAGTAGAAAATTTTAAAGATTACAAAATTCAATTAATTGGTAAAGATATCGAAGTAAAACCCGAAGCGGTTACCATGGGCGAATTCTTTGTATTCTTAAACAAAAAGGATATCGTAGAGAGAAAAATAAAATTAGAAATTGGTGTTTATTCTCATGGTAAAAAAATAAAAACAGTGAAAACAAATTTTTTAGGTCCCATTAAATTTAATAGCAACAACTAACATAAAATAAATATGAATTTTGGAGGAAGAATAGTCGTTTTATACTTAAGCTTTGTAGCACTTATTGTTACGCTTGTAGTAATGAGTTACGGACAAAAGGTTGAGTTAGTGAGTGATGATTACTATGCTCAAGAAATAAAATTTCAAGATAAAATTGATGCGATTAATAACGAAAAAGCATTGGGTGGTTCAATAAACCATACCATAAATGAAAATGAAGTCATACTGAATGTGGATTCTAGTTTATTGAGTAATGATTTTGAAGGAACCATTCATTTTTTTCGTCCATCTGATTCAAGCAAAGACATTCAATTAAAAATGAACTTCATAAACAATACTCAATCTATCAACTCAAAACAATTAATCCACGGCGCATATAAATTACAATTATCGTGGACAAGTAATCAAAAAAAATATTTTAAAGAAGAAGTAATCTTTATTAATTAATAATGAAATATCCAGGTTTTTTCTATCGAATAAACGCAGATAAATAAACTGGAAAAACCATATGGCAATTAAAAAACAATAATAAAGACATATGACATTAATAATCGCTGCCATATCATTAGGTCTCCTCGGGAGTTTCCATTGTATTGGCATGTGTGGTCCAATTGCATTAGCTCTTCCTGTTCATCAACATTCACCTTTAAAAAAATACTTTGGAATTTTTTTATACAATTTAGGTAGAGTTGCTACCTACACTTTCTTAGGTGTTATATTTGGTTTATTAGGTCAGTCATTTTTCTTAGGAGGCTTTCAGCAAATACTTTCTATTGTCATCGGATCATTACTTTTGCTATCTGTAATCTTTACAAATTCAAAATCATTACATAGTACAAAAAGTTTAGGCTTCCTTTATTCATTTATCAACTCGGTAAAAAATCAATTAGGTAATTTATTTAATAAAAAAGGCTTACACTTTTTATTCTTTATTGGTTTATTAAACGGCTTATTACCATGCGGCTTGGTGTACTTAGGAATTGCCGGAGCCATTGCGACAGGGCACTATATAAAAGGTGCTGAGTTTATGTTTTACTTTGGTATTGGCACAGTTCCTATTATGTATGCTGTTGCTTTTTTAGGGCAATTTATTACATTAAAGTATCGCAATCATATTCGTCATGCTATGCCTTATGTAGTAACTATTATGGCAGTAATGTTGATTGTTAGAGGATTGAATTTAGGAATCCCTTACTTAAGTCCTCAGTTTGAAAAAGAAACTCATGAAGTAAATTGCTGCGAAAAACCATCTAACGGGAAAGAAATCATTAAATGTTCGCCAAAAAAGAATCATTAAGATTAAATTAAAAAAAACAAGAATAAATAAAATAAATCATTTTCTTCAAAACAAATATTATGACATTAGCAGAATTAGCCATACACATTCCAGCTTCTATTGAACTTTTTGAAAAATATAATTTCAATTATTATCAAAATGGTTCTCAAAAATTTAAGGATGCCTGTGAAGCAAAGGGACTTATCTTTTCTGAAATAGATGCTGAATTAAATCAACTTCAAAAACTATCTAAAACCAACACAATGTTAACCTTGGAAGACATGAGTGTAGATCGTTTAATTGATTTCATCAATGGTCAACACCATTCAAATGAAGCAGATGTTTTAGACTTTATTGAAGAGAGTATAAAAAAACTCATTGCAAATCCTAACTGCGAAAAACCTTTAGTATCCATACTTCAAAAAATGGACGAGAAATTTACTGACCTTAAAGATAAATTAATCAAGCATTGCGAAAAAGAAGATAAAATACTATTTCCTTATATGCGCAAACTTTATGAATTAAGACGAGATAAGGTATTTACAAATACGTCTCAAAACAATTCTTTTGTCAAAAAGCCTATTCAATTATTAGAAGCAGAGCATGTTCAAGCCTCTATTTTGTTATTAGATATAAAAGAGATTACACAAAACTTTTCGAATCAGGCAAATGCTCCTAAAGAATATCAAAAATTAATGGAGCATTTAAAAGAATTTGAAATAGAGTTTCATGTACATTTACATATTGAAAACAATATTTTGTTCCCTAAAGTGATTGCATTAGAAGAACAATTAAATAATAGTAGTAATAATAACAAACAAGCATGAAATCTTTAATAGATAAATACAATATAGCCGCTCCCAGATATACTAGCTATCCAACGGTTCCTTATTGGGATAACAATTTAAATGAAGAAAAGTGGATTAACCATATTCAAAAAGCGTTTATAAAATATAACGCAGATGGAATCAGTTTATACATTCATTTGCCATACTGTGAAAGTTTGTGCACCTACTGTGCTTGCAATACAAGAATTACTGTAAATCATAAAGTAGAATTGCCATATATTGAATCCGTTTTAAAAGAATGGCAATTATACTTAAATCAATTTCAAGGAAAACCTTTGATTAAAGAAATACACTTAGGAGGTGGCACCCCTACCTTTTTCTCTCCCGAAAACTTAACCTATTTACTAAGCACCATTTTAAATAGCGTTGAAATTTCAAAAGAGTATGATTTTAGTTTTGAAGGACATCCGGGCAATACCACTAAAGAACATTTACAAGCCTTATATGATTTAGGATTTAAACGTGTGAGTTTTGGCATTCAAGATTTTGATGAGAAAGTGCAAGACACCATCAACCGTTATCAAACATTTGAAGAAGTAAAACAAGTATTGGATGATGCTCGTAAAATTGGTTATACGTCTATTAATTTTGATTTAGTTTATGGCTTGCCTTATCAAACGGTTGAATCTATAAACGATACCATTACAAAAATCATTTCTTTAAAACCCGAACGCATCGCATTTTATAGTTATGCGCATGTGCCTTGGTTAAAACCGGGACAACGAAAATATTCTGAAAAAGATTTACCTGCTGATTCTTATAAACGAAGCTTGTATGAAACTGGTAAAGAGTTATTTTTATCCGCTAATTATGATGATATCGGAATGGACCATTTTGCATTACCGGACGATGCGTTATTTGACGCTTCTAAAAAAGGAACACTACACCGTAATTTTATGGGCTACACCACCAACACCACAAAATTATTAGTGGCTTTGGGTTGTTCTTCTATCAGCGATAGTTGGGATGCTTTTGCACAGAACATTAAAACGGTTGAAGAATATCAAAAGGTAGTAAACGAAGGGCATTTCCCAATTTTTAAAGGACATGTTTTAACCGAAGAGGATTTGATTATTCGTCAACACATTTTAAATATGATGTGCAAAAATGAAACGAGTTGGTTTGATGATGCACAAAAATTTAGCAGCTTGCCAGAAGCATTAGAGCAGTTAAAAGATCTAGAAAAAGATGGCTTAGCAACTGTAATTAACGAAAAATTGATTGTTACTGAAACAGGCAAAGCATTTTTAAGAAACATCTGTTTGTGTTTTGATACACGCTATTGGGCAAAAAAACCAGAAGCCGCTATATTTAGTTCTTCGGTTTAACAGCTAAGCTACTTCGTGCATTAGCATTTTTAAAAGTATTTTATTATTTATGTTTTACGGTAATTCTTTACCTATAAACAAAATACTATTTACCTGGAACAATAAAACTCCGTATTTGCGTTATGTTTTAGTGCTGCAATATTTCCTCCTTTGAAGGGGGTGTCCGCAGGACGGGGGATGTTATTGCTTAATTATTTTTTTCGTTACGCTTAAACCGTTAGAATAAACAACTTTCGCAAAATAAATACCTTCTGAAAAATTTTGTAATTGTAATTGATGCGATTTTGAATTGACGGTTTCGGTTAACAATACTTGTCCAGTGATACTCAATAGCTCTACTTTCTCAAAATCAAAACGACTTGTAATAGTAACTAGATCATTTGAGGGATTTGGCAAAAATCGTAAATCGGCATTCGTCATTCCAAATTCATTTATACCAACTGGGCTCACACTAACCGTTATTTCATCGGTAGTTAAACTTTTACATTGCGTTTTTGTAACTGTATATGTAGTAGTTACGTTAGGGCTTGCATTGGGGTTAGGGCAATTAGTGCAGCTTAAACCCGCTGCGGGTTGCCAACTAAACAAAGTGGCTTCACTATTATTTGCGCCCACAATTACACTATCTCCTTGATATATTAAAGTATCATTACGCGCCTTTACAACTTCTACTTCCTCCACACTCACATCATCTAAATAATAATCTGCCAAATTTCTAACACCGCCTGGGTAGCTGATACTATATGTATGTGCTGCATTAGGAAAAAAATTACCAATGGTTAAATAGGCTTCTGTTCCTGTAGCTGTAAAGATGCCGCTTACTTCCTGCCAATTTAAAGTATCATCATACAATACACCTGGCGTACTTAATACTTGTGGAGTATAACCAGTATATAAATTTTGACTACCAACTGTGCAATCGAAAGGCGTTGCCGTAAATAATGCTCCCAATTTATCAGCACTGTATTTACAATCGTTCCATAAACTCACATAGTAAGTTACACAATATACTTTTCCAGCTTTCAATGTATCGATTAAAGGTACATGCGGATATCTTGAAATAGTAGCAATTGTTGGCCATATAAAGGCAAATTCAGCATATGCATTACCTGAATGAGGTAATTGATAACTGGGATAACCAGGAGAAAAAGATTGAGTGGGAATACTAAGAGGCCCTGCAATACAAGTGTTAAAACAGCCACAGGGATTTACTCCACACCAAGGCGAAGCAGTTTCAATAACTGTTGTAGTACAATCAAAATGTATTTCAAAACTAGGATTTGGAACAAGATTTTGTGCATACATAAAATGCGTGAGGACAGATAATATAAAACTGAAAAGTAATTTCATCATATTAAAGATATAGAAAAATGTGCTCAAGATTGATTGCGGGAAGACTTTTTTAATTAAACTATTTTAGTAAATTTATCCTTATTAAATTGTAAACACATTATATGAACTATTTATACAAATTTCTATTATTGGTTTTTCTTTCAGCTCCAGCACTGCATTTTGCACAAGGCTTTCAGGTAAACTTACAAGGGCAAAAACAGCAAGGTATGGGCGGTGCAGGCACTGCTTATATGCAGGATGCCAGCAGTTTATTCTTTAATCCAGGTGGTGCAAGTTTTGTTCATGGCAATTCTATTATTGCAGGCGTCACTCCAACCTTTGCACGCGGAGCTTTTATGGATGCCAATACAAAAGAGGTGTCTCGTACCAACTCTCCAGTAAGTACGCCTTTTGCTGCCTATGGTTTATTTGAAATTAAAGATAGTTCTAAGTTAAAATTAGGATTAGCAATTTATACACCCTTTGGAAGTACCGTGCAATGGGAAAACGGCTGGACAGGACGTTTTGCATTAACGCGTTTAGAATTAAGAGCCATTTTTATTCAACCAACGGTGAGTTACCGCATTACCGATAAATTAGGTATTGGTGCAGGTTTTGTTTACGCTACTGGAAAAGTAAATCTACAAAAAGACATTCCCATTATAAATGCAGATGGAGACTATGCACATGCTGAATTAAATGGTAAAGCGCAAGGTTTTGGTTTTAATGCAGGTGTTTATTTTAATCCGATAGAAAAGTTAAGCATTGGCTTAACCTATCGTTCAAAGGTTGAAATGGCGGTAAATGATGGAGATGCAACCTTCACAGTTCCCGAATCAGTTGCCGCTAATTTCCCTAACGGAAAATTTAAATCAAAATTGCCATTACCAAGTGTAACGACTTTAGGTTTTGGATATAAAGCATCTGATAAATTAAACTTTGCTTTGGATATTAATTATGTTGGTTGGAAAGCGTATGATACATTATCATTCGATTATGAAAACAACACTACTTCCTTAATCGATACTAAATCAGCAAGAATGTATAAAAACACCTTTGCTTTTAGAGCAGGCGCACAATATAAAATTGATTCGCATTTTGCAGCTCGCCTTGGTTTAGCTTATGGAATTACTCCTGTACAAAATGGTTATGTAACTCCCGAAACACCTGATGCGAATCGTATAAATTATACAGCAGGCATTGGTTACGAGACCAAACATTTAAAATTAGATGCGTCATTTTTATTTACGCATTTAAAACGAACTGATACCAATACAGAAACTAATTTAAGCGGTACGTTTAAAACTAACGTGATCGCCCCTGGCATCTCTATAGGATATAAATTTTAATTCAACGACAATGAATACAACATTATATAAAATAATAACATTAGCAATTACCACAACTGTAGTTGTAAGCTGCAAACCTAAGTTTGATGTTCCCGATCCTGATAAAGGAAACATTGATGTATCTAACTACGTTGCACTAGGAAGCTCCATGACGGCTGGATATAGTAACGGAGCATTGTATTATGATGCACAACAAAATTCGTATGCAAATATTTTAGCAGAGCAATTTAAATTAATTGGCGGTGGTGAGTTTAAAATCCCAAACGTTTCTCAAAGTTCAATAGGTATGGGTAATGCTAATAATGCGCCATCCATTTTAGGAAACAGAACTGATTGCAAAGGCGTGGTGTCTTTAGGACCTGTAAAAATTGCTACACAAGGCGATGCTTCTGTTTTTACAAACATATATTCCAGTCAAGGCTCATTTAATAACATGGCGGTGCCTGATGTAAAAGTAATTGATATGGCTGTTACAAGTTATACTAATCCATTTTATCAACGTATGTCGTCAAGCCCATCTTCTTCTATTTTATCAGATGCAGTTGCCAAGAACCCCCACTTTTTTCGGTTAACTTAGGTTTACAGGATGTTTTAAAATATGCGTTAAAAGGAGGAGCTTCAGATAGTATTACTCCAATGGCAGGAGCAATTGGCATTGGCTTTGAAGCTAGTATCAATAACATTATTAACCAGTTAATGGCAAATGGCAGTAAAGGCGTAATTGCAAATATCCCAAGTATTAAATCAATGGCCTACTTTAATACCATACCATGGAACGGTTTGAAATTAACAAAAGAAAAAGCAGAGGAATTGACCAGTTCATTGCCAGTTGCCTATTATGAAGGTGATAATCCATTTTTTATTGAAGATGAGACGGTTCCGTTTACAGGATACAGACAAATGGTAGAAGGTGAATTTGTTTTACTAAATATTCCGTTAGACTCTGTTAAATGCTATACCAATTGGGGTTCTGCAAATTTAATTCCAAATAGATTCACATTAATTGCTAGTGAAATTGATGCTATTGAAAATGCTATTAATGATTATAATATGATCTTAAAAAATATTGCAAATTCAAGAGGTCTAGCTTTTGTAGATGTCAATTCTTTTTTCAAAAAAGTTAAAACTGGTTATGTATATAATGGTGTAACAGTAAACGCTTCTTTTGTATCAGGAGGTTTTTATTCATTAGATGGATTAAACTTAACTGGCAGAGGGAATGCTTTATTAGCTAACGAATTTATTAAGGCTATTAACTCGACTTACCACTCAAGTATACCTGAGGTTAATGCGATGAAATATCCTGCTGTAACATTTCCGTAACTAAACCTTTTAGTGTTTTGATTGTTAAATTTAGATGAATACCTAAACAGATTTAAATTAATTTATTAAATTTAGAATAACTTAAACTATACACTATATGAAAAAAATTTACTTATTAGCTTTTTCAACTTTAATAACTGCTATGTCAATAAAAGCACAGAGCCCCTGTGCTACTGGCCGTTATGCTTCCGATACATTTACTAATGTAACAACCACTAGTAATGTGGTTTACGGTTCAAATCTAAGCTGGAGTGGCGGAGCAACATCTTTAAAAATGGATATCTACCAACCAACTGGCGATGTTGAGACAGCTCGTCCACTAATCATTTGGGCTCATGGTGGAAGTTTTCAAGGAGGTACAAGTACAGATGGAGATGTTGTAGCATTATCACAAGCATTTGCAAAAAAGGGATATGTTTGTGCTTCAATTAATTACCGTTTAGGATTTTTTCCTTTAGATTCGATTAATGCTATTAAAGCAGTTTTAAGAGCAGTGCAAGATATGAAAGCCTCAGTACGTTTTTTTTATAAAGATAAATTAAACACAAATACTTATAAAATTGACACGAACAATATTTTTATTGGCGGTAGTTCTGCTGGAGCAATCACAGCATTACACATGGCATATTTAAATAAATCTTGCGAAATCAATTATTATCTTATTCCAAGTGTTTTAAATTCACTTGGTGGTATGGAAGGTTATAGTGGTAATCAATGCTATTCTACTAAAGTAAAAGGTGTTATTAATTTATGTGGAGCTTTAGGAAGATATGGTTGGTTAGAACCAGGCGATGTGCCATTTTGCTCAATGCATGGTACAGATGATGCAACTGTATTATATAACAGAGGCCAAGTAAATCCAGGCGTTCCTTTAATTGTATTAGATGGTAGTAGAATGTTAAAAGAACAAGCAAATGCAATTGGTATTACAAACCCATTTTATACTTGGTATGGTCAAGATCATGTGCCTTATGCTGCATCGGCAGCATACATGGATACTACCATTAAATTTGTAAGAGATTATTTAGTAACGCGTTTAGGTTGTACCGACCCAGCATTAATGCCTCAAAATACACCTGCACAAACAGCAACTTTATACAATTATACAGTTTGTACTACGCACGTTTTAATGACTTGCGCATCACCTGGTTTTGTTGGGATAAATGAATTAACAAATACAAACATTATCAGCAGTGTATTTCCTAATCCATCAGATAACGACATGAGAATTGAATTTGCAAACTCAAATACTTCTCATAAGGTTGAATTATTTGATATTGCTGGAAAACTAATGTCATCTGAAAGCACAGAGCAAGCAACATTCAACATCAAAAAAAATAATTTAGCTAGTGGACTTTATTTCTTAAAAGTAACTACTAAAAATGGTGAATCTACTACTCAAAAAGTAATGTTCAACTAATATAATTCATTCTTTAAAAGCTCATCCTAATAAAATTGGATGAGCTTTTTTATTTAAACTAAATTATAAAATATGTTTGCCATTATTGATATTGAAACCTGCGGAGGAAAATTTGAACCTCAACGAGGACGTATTACTGAAATATGTATTTTGATTCATGATGGCTTGCAAGTCACTGAGAAATTTTCAACACTCATCAATCCCGAATGTTACATTGCTCCAATCTATACTAACATTACAGGTATTACCAATCAAATGGTTGCTACTGCACCAAAATTTCATGAAGTAGCAAATACCATTCTTAAATTAACTCAAAACAGAACTTTTGTCGCTCATAATGTAAGCTTCGATTACAATTTTATTAAAGGAGAATTTGCGGCTTTAGGTTATGAGTATGAAAGAGAAAAACTATGCACAGTAAGATTAAGTCGCAAATTAATTCCTGGCAAAAAAACATATAGTCTGGGCCCACTTTGCCAAAGCCTTGGCATTAGTAATGATGCAAGACATAGAGCCGAAGGAGATGCCGTAGCCACCGCTAAATTATTTGATATTTTATTGCAAATAAAAGGAAACTCAAAGTAACCACATTTTATTGTTTTTGTATATTTACCCTATGCAAAAAATTTTAATCACAGGATCTAATGGCTTATTAGGCCAAAAATTAGTTTATAAACTAAAAGATAAAGCAAATATCAACTGCATTGCTACTGCTCGTGGCGAAAACAGATTAGTAAATAAAACAGGATACGAGTATGCTGCTTTAGATATTACTAATTACGATAATGTAGAGTCTGTATTTAGCAAGTATATGCCTGATGTGATTATCAATACAGCGGCCATGACCAATGTAGATGCTTGTGAAACTGATAAAGAAGTTGCTTTACTTTTAAATACAACCTCTGTTAAAAATCAAGTAACTGTTTTAGAAAAATTACAAAAAGAAAATCCAAACTATAAACCTCATTTTATTCATCTGTCAACCGATTTTATTTTTGATGGGACTCACGGACCTTTAGATGAAACTGAAAAACCAAATCCTTTGAGCTATTATGCCGAAACAAAATTAGAGGCAGAAAAAATAGTTCAAGCCTCAAGCTTACATTGGGCAATGGCTCGTACCGTATTGGTTTACGGCATTGTTGATAATATGAGTCGCAGCAATATTGTATTATGGGTAAAACAAAGTTTAGAGCAAGGTAAAACAATCAACGTGGTTGACGATCAATACCGTACACCAACCTTAGCCGAAGACTTAGCGGATGGCTGTATTTTAATTGCTGAGAAAAAAGCGAGCGGTATTTATAATATTTCGGGAAAAGACTTTTTAAATATTTTAGAAGTCGCTCACTTAGTAGCGGATTATTATAAATTAGATAAGTCTTTAATCAAACCATCAAAATCAGCCGACATTAAACAACCTGCTAAACGTCCTCCCGTTACTGGTTTTATTATTGATAAAGCCAAACGCGATTTAGGATACAATCCTCACAGCTTTGTAGAAGGTATCAAATTTTTGGAAGAACAATTAAAGGCAATGGGAGTTTAATCGGTAGTGATTATTGGTAGCTGAGCGGAGTCGAAGCTACCACTTACATTTACAGCTAGGCGACATGTAAACCTTAGAATTTGGAAGCATATTAGTAATCGTGCTTTGCACCTCATCACTAATTAAAATATTTCGTAGATCAATTACTTTCAAGGCTTTTAAACTCCCAAGCGTTGAAGGATATTCACTAAAATTATTACTCCATAAATCGAGTATTTCTAGTTTTTCTAAATTACCAATTTGCGGAGGAAGCAACTCCAAATCATTTTGATTAAAATTAAGATAAACCAAATTTGTTAAACGCCCGATTTCTTTAGGCAACCTTTGCAGACCTGTTTTACTACAGGCAAAATATTGTAGATTGATTAATTTATCAATGCTATCGGGTAACTCAGCAATAGAGTTTTTACTAATATCTAAATATTGCAAATTTTTAAACTGTAATATTTCTTTTGGAAATGATTTTAGGTGTTGTCTTCTCAAAACTAATTTAGTCACCGCATCTGGGTTCTTAAGCGCTTCTTGTAAATTAGTATATCCCGTTAAGGTATCTAAGGTTAAAGAATCCATCAAAGGAACTTGAGCAGTAGCAAAATGCACTGAAACAGCGAAAAGTACGACTAAAGTTATTTTCGAGAAAAATCTACACATGAGCACAGGCAATTTTATCATTTGCTAAAGCTTGTTTTAGTTCATCTAAGTTAGCAAATTTTTCTTCATTTCTTATCCATTTAACAAACTCTACCTTTAAAGTCTCGCCATAAATATCTTTATCAAAATCAAAAATATTTACTTCAATTTTAATTTTATGATCTGCATCCGTTGTAGGATTAGTTCCAACATTCAACATCCCTTTATAGGTGATTCCATCCAAAATAACATTTACCGCATACACCCCAATTTTAGGAATTAGCTTATCGGCGTCTTCCACAAATATATTTGCGGTTGGATAGCCGATAGTTCTTCCTAATTGTTTTCCTTTTATAACCGTTCCTGTTACAAAAAAAGAATAGCCTAAAAATTCGTTCGCTGTTTTCACATCGCCTTCATCAATTGCTTTTCTGATGCGCGTACTACTAATATTTAATTGGTTAATTTCTTGAGCAGGAATCTCCTCTACATTAAATTGATGGGTAGATGCAAATTGCTTTAAGGTTTCAATATTTCCTTCGCGGTTGCTTCCAAAACGATGATCGTAGCCAATTACTAAAGTTTTTGTTTTTAAGCCTTTAGCGATAATATCTGAAATGTAATCTTGGGCTTGCATTTGTGAAAATGCCTTCGTAAAAGGATAAACTAATACATGATCAACCCCAAACTGTTGCAACAACTCACACTTTTCTAGAGTGGTGGTTATTAATTTTAAATCTGATTGCTCTGGAAATAAAACCTTGCGAGGATGCGGTGCAAAAGTAAATAATACAATTTCGCCACCTTGCTTCTTTTTTAGTTCCACCAAACGCTTAATAATTTGTTGATGTCCTAAATGAACGCCATCAAATGTACCAATGGTAACAATCGAATTTGTTAAATTAGATAATTCAGATATATGATGATAGATGCGCACAAAAAAATAGAGTATAAAGATAACAGAATTAAAACACTTTAATGCTTCCGTTTTTAATAATATAATCTACGCCATTAATGTTGAATTTCTTATCCTTACCCTGTTTCATCAAATCGGTAATGTCCTGTTCTATAGTATGCACCGAGCCTTTTGTTTTATAGGCAATATTCAAATAATCTTCATTAATTTCCATACCATCAAAAACGCCACATAAAATAACTCTTACAGGAACTTTAATTCGTGGTAACATTTTAATATCTCTCGCTTTAGCCCAATTATCGGCAATTAAAATCACCTCCTCTACCTTTCCGCTTTTATTTAAACCGTATATAATTGCTTCAATTGGGTTTTCTGGAGCGTCTCCACCCTGCCCTTTTTTAATGGTCATTTCCATGGTTGCAATTAACTCATCAACTGTTTTTGCCTTGCAATGATAAACACCTCCAGTGGCGCCTATTTTTTTGTCCTCATCACGTTTTTTATCTCCGTCATTAAAAAATGCAAAATTCTGACTAGTGGTATCTTTCATAAAATGCAATTTCATCCAAGTACTTACTTGTTGCGCGTATGGATACATACTTCCCGTTAAATCCGCTACAATTAATTTGTTATTCCACTTTTTATTACGTTTCAAAACATTAAATACTACACTATTGGCTGTATCGGCAATATTAGGCTGTAAATTAGTTTCATTATCGCTGCTTCGGCTCTCAAATGCAAATACTCCATTTTTGTCATACACTCTATAATAACCATCCAAATTTCCCTTTTTATATTTGCCTTCCGCTTTTATATGTCCGTTAGGATAATACTCAAGCTCTAATCCTTCTTTTAAGCCATTTTTAAAAGTTTGAAATACGTCTTTTTTACACTTTTTAGTATAATAAATCGATGGACCATCTAACATGCCATCTTTATAATAAGCTTCTAATTCTACACAATCCGGCTCGTCAAACCAATTAATTTCGAGCCCTTGCTTTTTATTGTTTTTATAAAAAACTTCGCTTTTCAAATCGCCATTGCTCCAAAATTCCTTCCAAATACCTTGCTTCAAGCTATCCTTATCAATGATGTTAATAGTATCGTTTTGATAAACCTTATAGCTCAATAAATTTTGGGCATAAGAAAAGGTGCCCATAAACAAAGCATAAATAAAAAGGATATGTATAAAAAGATGACTTTTCACTAGCTAAAATTGCTTAAATTTGCCATCATTATCAAATTATTATGCTAGAAAGAATAAACATTCTGTTACAAGAAGTTGAGGAGTTTGCAGCTCAAAGTAAAGAGCAGGTAGAAGAATACCGTATTAAATGGTTAAGTAAAAAGGTGAAATCACTTCTTTGTTTGACGATTTTAAAGAAGTGGCTCCTGAAATTAAGAGTGAAGTTGGACAGAAATTAAATGAGCTTAAGATCAAAGCTCAAGATAAGATTAATGAATTAAAAGAAAAGCATGAGGCTTCAAATAGCTCAGCAACAGATAAACAAATTGACTTAACATTACCTGCTGATCCAACTATTCAGGTTGGCTCTCGTCATCCTTTATCATTGGTTAAAAATCAAATTATTGATGTATTTGCTCGTATTGGTTTTACAGTAAGTGATGGTAGAGAAATAGAAGATGATTGGCATAATTTTACAGCTTTAAATACACCTGAAAATCATCCAGCGCGTGATATGCAGGACACATTTTATGTGGAGTTAAATCCAGAAATGGTGCTACGTACACAAACCTCATCAGTGCAAGTGCATATTATGGAGAACCAAAAACCTCCTATTCGTACTATCTCTCCAGGACGCGTTTACCGTAATGAAGCCATTAGTGCTCGTGCTCACTGCCAGTTTCATCAAATAGAAGGTTTATACATTGATGAAAAAGTATCTTTTGCTGATTTAAAACAAACCTTGAACTTTTTTGCGAAAGAATTATTTGGTACAGAAACTAAAATAAGAATGCGCCCTAGTTATTTCCCATTTACAGAGCCAAGTGCCGAAGTGGATATTAGCTGTACCATTTGCAAAGGCGAAGGCTGCAATGTATGTAAATATACTGGTTGGGTAGAAATTTTAGGTTGCGGCATGGTTGATCCTCAAGTTCTCGAAAACTGTGGGATTGATAGTAAAAAATACAGCGGCTTTGCATTCGGAATGGGTATTGAACGTATTACCATGTTAAAATACAGAGTTAAAGATTTACGTTTATTTTTTGAGAATGATGTACGTTTCTTAAAGCAATTTTCGGGAGAGTAAAATGGAAAAACTTCCAAGAAAAGAATTAATTTTTGACATGTTGGTAAAAGAACCTAACGATGTGTTTTTAAATTATGCCTTAGCTATGGAACATTTATCTGCTGAAGAATTTAAAGAAGCCGAAGCGCAACTCAGAAAAGTATTAGATATTAAAATTGATTATTTGCCTTGCTATTATCAACTAGGACAAGTAAACGAGAAGTTAAATAATAATGATTTAGCATTATCATATTACAAACAAGGCGTTGAATTAGCAAAATCACAAAACAATACGAAAGCCTTAGGCGAATTGAATGAGGCTATTTGGATGTTGGAGGACTAACCTCTAATTCTTTAAAAAAATCAGAAAAAAAATCTCAAAATAAAGAAGTTAATCAGTTTTTTATATCTTTAATAAAACATTGAATATGAATACTGAAGAAATTAGACCATCTAAAATTTTAAATGTTCTTATTTGGATTGCCATCATTCCAACTTTAATTGGCGAGTTTTTTAAAATACAGCACTGGCCATTAGCATCTCTTTTGACGATGATTGGCACGTTTTTTTTCGCATTCTTTTACATTCCATTGTTTACAATTGAAAACTGGAAAACGAAAGAAACAAAAAAATAAAAACTGATTTTACTTTTACAAAGTTTCATATTACTAATATTTTCTGTTGGGTTTTTATTTAAAATAATGCATTGGCCCGGCGCCGGCATTTTTTATTTTTCTAATAATTTCATCCTGCTGTTTATTGTGGTGCCATTTGCATTATACCATTTAGCAAAAGCAAGAAAAGTAAGCATCCATAAAACACATAGTATTTTACTTGCTATTTATTTTTTATGTCACTGTTTTGGTTCATTAATGAATTCTAATAGCGGAAGAATTAATATAGACACTGTTTTACAACAAGGCATCAATACCGAAGAAGCACTTAGAACAGCTACATCAAGAAATAAACAATTATACGCTACATTAAACAACGTTAAATTGGATGGAAGTAACGATATTTTATATAGAACCTCTAAATTAAAAGCCATAGCAGATTCAGCAATTATTCATATTCAAAATTTAAAATCACATTTACTAGTCAGTACTGATAAAATCGCAAAATCAAAAGCAGATACCTTATCATCTTTAAATATTGAAAATAAAGTAAATTCTGATGTACCAACCATGATTTTGATTGGTAATGAATACATTCATAATAAAGATAAATACTCAGCCATAAAATTAAAATCAGTTATCAATTCATATAGAGATACTTTATTAAGTTTAATACAAGAGCAGAACAGAGCGATTATTAAAGAGGGTTTAAATTTAAGTACAGACAATTACACTGATGAAGAAGGCGAGCCTATTAGCTGGGAAATGACTAATTTTTTCTTGATGCCTTTAGTGCATGTATTTAATACACTCACCAATATTCAATACGAAATAAAAAACGCCGAATATCAAGCTTTAACAGATATTATCAACTCTGGCAACAAAGATTTAAATACAGCTCTTTTCAGTCAAATTTCCGATTTGAATTCAAAATACGATGCCATTAAAAAACAAGAAGAGATTGCCAAATTACAAAGCGAAAATGTAAAGGGCATGGAATTGCTTAATGCCAAGGATTCTGAGTTAAACGATTCGAAGCAAACCATTGTTTATTTCGTGTTGGTTATTATGGTGTTTTTAATACTGGTGTTTTTTGTCATTCGAAGTAACTATTTAAGAAAACAAACTAACAAAACCCTGCTTCAACAAAAAGAAATTATTGAATCACAAAAATCGGAAGTAGAGGCGCAAAAACATTTAGTAGAAGAAAAACAAAAAGAAATCATCGATAGTATTTCGTATGCTAAACGTTTACAAGAAGCCATTTTGCCTCCTCAAGAGTTTATTAATAAGCATGTATCTAATAATTTCATTTTATATAAACCAAAAGATTTAGTAGCAGGAGATTTTTATTGGGCAGAAGGCATTGGAGATTTATTTTTTATAGCGGCTGCTGATAGTACAGGCCACGGAGTTCCAGGCGCTATGGTATCCGTAGTATGTTCAAATGCTTTAAACAGAACCGTAAAAGAATTTGGTTTAACACAGACCGGAAAAATATTAGATAAAACCAGAGAATTAGTAGTAGAAACCTTTGAAAAAAGTGCCAGCGAAGTAAAAGATGGTATGGATATTTCGCTATTATGTATTGATTCAAAAAATAAAAAAATAACATGGAGTGGAGCTAATAATGCATTATGGTATATACAAAACAATGAACTTTTAATTATTAAGCCCGACAAACAACCTATTGGAAAAACTGAAAAACCATCGTCGTTTACAACGCATGAGATAGAATACAATAATGACACAACCTTTTATTTATTTACCGATGGATTTGCAGATCAATTTGGTGGAGATAAAGGAAAAAAATTCAAGTATAAACAATTAGAAGAACTATTGTTAAACCATAACAACTTAGCCTTGTCGGAACAATCGAATTTATTAAATCAAAAATTTGAAAGCTGGAAAGGACATTTAGAACAAGTAGATGATGTTTGCGTGATAGGCGTTAAAATTTAAAGCTACAACTCCTTATTTACAACAGCTTTATTCCCTACTCTATCAATGACTTCAATTTTTAAAGTTTTAGGATTTGCTTCTGTAAAGTAACAACTTATCGTTGCTGATTTCGCATCGTATTCGGCTATTTGCCATATACCATTTACATATACATGGTAATCAGCAATGCCACTTAAATTATCAGCAACTTTAAATCTTACTGAGCTTGCCGAAACTTTCTTTTTTGAAGATGGTAAAACGATTGTTGGGGCCACAGTATCATACGAAACTCCAAACATACCAAAAGGATTTGCTATCTGCTTTAAACCAACCATTTTCATAAGTGCCAACCAAACATGTATTTTCATTTAATAGTATCATCTTATCTTCTTTACCTTTAATTGCTTTAGAGATTTTTATAGATAAAGTAAATGCTTTCAATAAATTTTCGTCTTTATTTCCAATAACAGCTTTGCCCAATTTATTAATATAAACGCCTACGGAAGCATGTTTACTGAGAGTTCCCGCTTTAATCAACACTTCAACGTCCTCCTTTTTGATGGATGCTTCTTGATTACAAAATACATTATGCTTTATCGTATTGACAGTATATCCTTTAAAGTTTTTTGTCTTAACAAAAAAGGTTAATACATTTTTATTTCCTTTTTCATCATTAATTTGTAATGATACTTTGTGAGGTAAAGTGTCATTTAATATTATCTTTCCTCCATTTACCAAACTTTTATAAATAGCAATATCGTAACACGTTGGTGAAAAACATTTTTGAAATTTAACTCCACCTTCTTTTTCACTAAATATATTTACGTAGCGTCCATTATCAAAACTAATGTTATTGAGTTGATGATGATAGATGATTTTATTGTCTAATAACACTTTAGCTTCGTAAATATTATTTTTATTCGTACTGCCATTTGCTCTATCAAATCCAGCAAAACCAATGGCAAAGGTATTTTCTGTTAAGACCTGCGTATATTTTGGTAAGGATAATTTATCTCCTATATATTTAACTGGAACTGAAGAAATACGTTTAATATTGTTTGTATCAGCAGTACTATAAATTGCTAAATGTGTTAATTCGGGTTTTATATCATCCTTTACATCATACACTAATAAAGGATTAATAGGGATTTCTGATTTCTCTTCTCGGATTTCAAAATGTAAATGTGGCCCAGTTGAACTTCCCGAATTACCAGTATAACCAATTACTTCGCCTTTTTTTACAGGTAAGTCGTTAGCTTTTGGATAGACTTCAATTTCATTTTTTTTCTGTTCTAATTGTAACTTTTTAATGTACTCATCAATTTTTTGTGCGTACTTTTTTTGATGTGCATACACTGATACATAACCGTTAGTATGTGTCACATAAAGTACTCTTCCGTATCCGCCGCTTCCAATTTTATACGACTCACGTATCCATCTGCCACACTTTTAATAGGTAAATTAATGATTGGATTGGTACTAAAATCTAATCCCGCATGAAAATGATTGGGACGGATTTCTCCATAATTACCAGTCACTACAACCTCTCTATCTAACGGATAAATAAACCCCAAACCGTTATACTGCGCATAATAGTGCGAAGAAAAACATAAGAAAAAAAGAAAAAAAAGGGTTCTGAAATTTATCATTACGGCAAGGTTAAATTGTATGAAGTTAATTAACAACGAGTTGTTGATGCAAAGTTAAACCGTTAAGTAAAATGGGTTCGTCTAAAGTCTATTTTTAACCAACAACAAACTGTTTATTGAGCATGAATGTAGAAAACATCAAATCGGAATTACAACAAGTGTTAGATAGCGACGTAGCGCTACGTAAGGAGTATAATGAAATTAAACGTTCATTAAGCGACTACCGTAACCAACTCATCCAACGTGATGAGGATTGCAAACGTTTGCAGGTATCGATCGACGTTTTAAACACCAAATTGGTGGTTATGGAGCGTGATAACACCAACTACAAAAGCGAAGTAAGCTCTTTTAAAGAATTGCGTAACAACATTCGTGAGCAATTGCAAGAGAAGCAAGATGAAATTAATGGTTTGTTGAGCAAAATTGACGAGTTAAACGGTCAGTTAGCATCTATTTCATCTGAGTACGAAGCTAAAATTGAAGAATTACAAAACTCATCGGAAGAAGAAATTTCTAATTTAAAATCATCTTACGAAACTCAATTAAACGAATTAAAATCTAATACAACTTACCAACAAAGTGGCATTCGCACGGAGTTGGAAACTAAGATTAATGATTTAACAAATACTTACAATACAACTTATCAAGAAACGGTTACTTCTTACGAATCTCAAATTGAACAATTGAAATCTGATTTCAGCGCTCAGTTAGAATCTGTGAAACAAGAATCTGAAAGCCGTGTAGCTTCTTTATCAGGTTCAAGTTCTGAAACCATTTCTAACTTAACTTCAGAATACGAATTAAAAATTAGTGGTTTAACTCACCAATGGAATATTGAGAAAACAGAAATTACCTCTTCTTACGAAAACCAAATTTCTTCTTTGTCTGGTGCTTACACTAGCGAAAAAGAAGAGTTAACAAATTCTTACGAATCAAAAATTGCTGATTTAAATACAGAGTTATCAAACAAACAAACAGAGTTTGAAACTGAATTGAATTCTACGATTGAATCTTTAACGCAATCTTATTCTCAAAAAGAAAATGAGTTAAAATCATTTTACGAAAACGAATTATTAAATACGTCTAGCTCTTCGGGTTCTTTATTAGATACATTAAAAGCTGAGTACGAAGAAAAATTAGCAAATACAGTTCTACATTCTAATGCTCAAAATTCTAAATTATCAGAAGACATGAGCAAAGTGGTTGTGGAGAACGAGCACTTTAAAGAAAAAATTAGAGAAATGGTGTATCACATCGATGCACAAAATACTCAAATTGAAGATTTAACGTTGAGCGTTAATGTGAAATCTGAAGAAATTGCTAACCAAACTAATAGCTACAATACCTTATCATCAGATTTTGAAGCTTACAAAACATCTCAATTATCAAGTATTGACGAACAAGTAAGCGTTTTAAATTCTAAAATCTCTGATTTAGAATTATTAGTTTCTGAAAAAGATAACAGTATTAATGAATTAACTTATATAGTTGAAGAAAAAGGCAATCTAATTACTAGCTTAACCAATTCAAAGTCTGAATTAGAAGAGCAATTCAAAGTGTTATCTGTTTCTTTTAATCAAGAAAAAGAAAACTTTGAAAATTTTAAAAATGAATTAGAAGTTTCTAACTCGCAGTTATTACAAAGTAAAGATGTTGAGTTTAATAAGTTATTAGCAGAAAACACATCGTTAATTTCTGAAATTGACGCCACTTCTGATAAATTAGAAGCAACGGAAGCTGAATTAACTTTAGTTCAAACAGAATTAAATGAATTAAAATTAGTTGCTGAAGGAAAAGCTTCCGACTTAAAAGAGACTTTAGATACTAAAAATTACGAGCTTACAGCTTTGAGTGCAAATAATATGGCTCTGCAAACTGAGTTAGATTTGTTAAAAGCTGAATTAGATAATGTACGTTCAGAATTAAAATCGGCAGTTGCATTAAATGAAGGAAGTTCATCTTTACAAGAAGATTATACTAACCTACTTTCTGCTAAAGCTGAATTAGAAAACCAGTTAGCTTCTTATCAATCAAACATCTTATTGTTAAATGCTCAGGTTTCTGAATTAAATAGTTCTATTTTAAACTATGAAACGGAGATTGCTAGCTTAAAATCTGCTACAAAAGCCGACGAACAAGATGCCTTTATTGATCGTTTATTTAAACAAATTGATACTTTAAGCGATGAGCGTTTAAGCTTATTAAACGAAAAAGAGGAAATGGCTAACCAATTGTTAAAAATGAATGAAACGGTTGCTACAATATCGCAACATGTTGATTCTCATAATATTGACATAACAGAATTGGATAATCACAGAAAAAATGTTATTTTAGCAGGAAGTTCTAATAATGTGAGTTCTGAAAAGACCGTTATGAAGAAACAAATAAATGAGTTGGTGCGTGAAATTGATAAATGTATAGCTCTGTTGAGTGCTTAAAAGAAAATTAGCTTAGTTTAATGAGCGATGTAAGTGTAAAAGTAGAAATTGCAGGCGGTATTTATACGCTGAAAATTAAAAGTGAAGACGAAAGCAACGTTAAACAAGCGGTTGAATTAATAAATCAGAAAATCTCGGAATTTGAAAGAAATTACGGGGTAAAAGATAAAAAAGATGTGATGGCAATGGTTACTTTACAGTTGGTAAGCCAATTAGCAAAGGAAAAAAATCAAGCCGAACAAGAGTTAAGCACTCTAAAATTGGTGTTAGAAGATGTAGAACAAATGTTAGTTCAACATAGAGATAACATACAAAAAACAGAAGAATAGTATATATAATAGTCTTTTAAATAAGACCCTTTTTAACGCACAAACATTGAAGCAATTCAAAGGTTTGTGCGTTTTTTGTTAGTTTGTGTTTGGATAGTTGCCCTAGACATTAGCTAAATAGTATAAACAATGTGCAACAAACAAAAATTATGAGTGTATTAGCCATTATATTTATTGCCGTAGCATTAATTGCCGGCGTAGTAGCAGGTTTTATGATTGCCAACTCTCGCTTAAACAAAAGCAGCGTTCAGGAAAAACAAAACTTAATTAAAGAAGCCGAAGTAAAAGCCGAAGCTTTTAAGCAGGAGAAAATTTTACAAGCCAAAGAAAAGTTCTTACAATTAAAAGCCGAGCATGATAAATCGGTAAACGAGCGTAACCAACAAATAGTTGTTTTAGAAAACAAAGCTAAACAACGTGAAAGCGAATTATCAAAAAAAGTAGAAGAAGCTACTAAAAAGGATAAAGATTTAGAACATCAAAAAACGCAATTAAACTCTCAAGTAGAGCTTTACAAAAAGAAAAGCGAAGAGATTGAAAAATCGCACCGCAAACAAGTAGAGTTATTAGAAAAAGTATCGGGTTTAAGTGCTGATGAAGCAAAGGCTCAATTAATTGAAAGCGTAAAAGCGGAGGCTAAAACCGAAGCGATGGCTTTTATTAAAGATACCATGGATGAAGCAAAAATCAATGCTAATAAAGAAGCAAAGAAAATCATCATTCAATCTATTCAACGTTTAGCAACAGAAACAGCAATCGAAAACTCTGTAACGGTTTTTCATATCGAAAGTGATGAAATTAAAGGACGTATTATTGGTCGTGAAGGACGTAATATCCGTGCTTTAGAAGCAGCAACTGGTGTAGAGGTTATTGTAGATGATACACCAGATGCAATTACGTTATCTTGCTTTGATTCTATTAGAAGAGAAATTTGTCGTTTATCCTTACATCAATTAGTAACGGATGGTCGTATTCACCCAGCTCGTATTGAAGAGATTGTGGAGAAAACTAAAAAGATGATTGATGAAGAAATTGTTGAAACTGGTAAACGTACTTGTATCGACTTAGGAATTCATGGTTTACATCCAGAATTGATTAGTATGGTAGGCCGTATGAAATACCGTTCATCTTACGGACAAAATTTATTACAACACAGTAGAGAAGTTGCCAACCTTTGTGCGATTATGGCTAGCGAAATGGGCTTAAATCCTAAGATTGCCAAGCGTGCTGGTTTATTACATGATATTGGGAAAGTGCCTGATGAAGAACCAGAATTACCACATGCAATTTTGGGTATGAAGTTGGCAGAAAAATATAAAGAGAAACCAGAAGTATGTAATGCTATTGGAGCGCATCACGATGAAATTGAGATGACGACTTTATATTCTCCAATTGTTCAAGTATGTGATGCTATTAGCGGTGCGAGACCAGGTGCTCGCCGTGAGGTTGCAGAACAATACATGAAACGTTTAAAAGATTTAGAGGCTCTAGCTTTAGGATATGAAGGCGTGGAGAAAACGTATGCTATTCAAGCAGGACGTGAAGTACGTGTATTAGTATCAGCTGATAAAGTTGATGATAAAGGATCGGAACAATTAGCATTTGATATCTCGCAAAAAATACAAACCGAAATGACTTACCCGGGACAAGTAAAAGTAACGGTGATACGAGAAGTGCGAGCAACAGCTTATGCAAAGTAGTTTTAAAAACTCTTCATTTTAATATAAAAAATAGCAGCTTTAGGCTGCTATTTTTGTTAGGTACCATTTTGATTTGGGAAATTAATTAAAATGAATACCTTTAATATGGTTGAATTTAAACATGACAAATAAAATTGATTTAACACATTCTGTTATCGTTTTAAGAGATGATGGCATCATTGAACTATATGCCAATGATCATCATGTATATATTATTGAAGATGTAAAAGAAAACGTTAAAGCTTTTGGAGAATTAACAGGTAATGAAAAAGTACCTGTATTGATTATAGGTGGTTCATTCTCATCTCTTGATGATCAAACCAGAGAATTTATGGCTACTGAGGAATCTTTAAAGTACTCAAAAGCAGAAGCTTTTTTAATCACATCATTAGCTCAAAAAATACTTATTAATTTCTATATCAAATTTAATAAGCCATTAGTACCAACACGTGTGTTTACCGATAAGGAAGAAGCAATAAAATGGCTTATGCAATATAAATAATGTCAGTACTCCATAACATAGGGAATCAACCTGAGTGGAGTTGAAGGGCGAGAACTAGACAATTCTTTAAAAAGCTGCATTTAAAAGATGCAGCTTTTTTTTATTATATTTGATATACGCTATCGAGTAGCGGTAATCATATAAACAGATGTTATATTGCCGAATGTTTATAGCGGCTATAAGTAAGTTAGCACCAATTTTATGACACTAAGAATACTTCTTATATACTTTATATTCTCGGTTGGGCTTATTAAAGCACAAAAACTATCCACTGTTTTCATTGACACATTAAAAATTATCGTTGACAACAAAACAATTTATGAAAACAATAAAACAATTTTAAAATTTATTCCGAATAATATTGACAATGCTCTAAATGTCTATGAAGATGGAAAATATAGGCTGAAAATAAATTTCACACTTAACAAAAGTGAATACTCCAACTCGTTAAGCGCATCAGGAGCAAGCTTCTTCGTTTATGACTCTATTTATGCTTTATCATATATGGGTGAAATAAGTTTTGAGGAATGCACTGAAACACTGTTAGAAAAACTAAAATTACAAAATTGGCGAAATGAAGAACAAATTCCAGAAAGTAAGACTCAAATACTACTCAAATACAGATATACCATTATCGCTCCGATTGATACATCTAATTATAAATATAACCATAAAGAGGGTATATGGATTGGTCCTTACTTCGACGCTCAAGTAATTTTAAATTATAAAAATGACAAAAAAAATGGGCTAGCTAAAACCTTGTATGACAACGGAGATTCATATAATGTCTATTTCAATAACGATATTGCGGAGAATTATGGGCAAGGGAAATTTCAATACCCAGCAAATGGAAAGTTTAAAAAGTCTCATGTTATGCCTTATATCATAACGCTTTCTTGCGATACAGTAAACATTTTAAGACAAGAAACATTTTATCTATCTCGAGGCAAAAAAACTAAGGAAATTAATAAATACAATGACTTAAGTGTCCACTTTCAAAAAAAAGGAATTTCACATGACAGTATTCAATTTCGTACAAGAGGCGAATTTCTTATTATTACAAAAGACACTCTTGTAATAAAATCTAATGAAATAGAAATACACGACTTTTATAAAACAAAAACAGATTCTCTACATGATTTTTATAGAAAGACTCAAAACGCCCTCGTTAAAGTCCCAATAAAAGATATATTCAAAATATACTATACACGCAGTAAATGGCAAACTTTTACTCAACGAACCGCATTAATATCACTTGCATCGGCATTAATTGTAGCCCCGTTAGTTTCAATAGAAAAAGGTAAGTTTAATACTGATAGGTTTTCTAAAGTCTCATTGACTTCATTGGGTGTAATGACAATTTCAATTTCACTTGGCATAGGCTTTTCACAAAAAGAGTATTTGTTAGTCCCAAACAAAAAGAAAAACAAGACTTGGAAGATAAAATATGACGCTTATAAATAAAAACTGGTGCTAACACATACTCCTATAAAAAGAAAAAAAATTATATCTTTAACTATGAACAAAAAACTTCTCAAATTCTTTAAAATCGTTGGTATCGTTGTAGTGATACTCTATGTTAGTATTTGTGCCTTGCTATATTTTAATCAAGATGATTTACTATTTCATCCACAACCAAAAACATTAGCGGATGTTTCAAAGACTTTAGAAGCAGCTCCAGAGTTTGATACCCTTACTTTTGTGATGAAAGATGGTAACAGAACTTGTGGCTATATCTCAAAAGATACGGTTAAAGAAAAACTCCCTTTGGTTTTATATTTTGGTGGCAATGCAGAGGAAGTATCCCATTTATCGGATTTTAAAAAATACTTTCCTAATACAATCATGGCATTGATCAACTACAGAAGTTTTGGTTTGAGTCAGGGAGTTATTTCAGAGCAAACCATGTTTAGTGATGCTTTAGAAGTGTATGATAAATTGATCACTAATCCAGAAGTAGACGCAAACAACGTTGTAGTCATTGGCAGAAGTATTGGAACTGGCGTGGCTACTTATTTATCCTCACAGCGCAAAACCAATGCTACTGTTTTAATTACACCTTACGAAAACATGATTGATGTAGCTTTTGAAAAATATCCTTTTGTTCCAATTAGCTTACTCATCAAACATCGTTTTGAATCGGATACCTATGCGCCAAACATTTCTAGTCCTATGCTAGCACTTATTTCTGCAAACGACCAAGTGATACCAAAACATCATGCATACAAATTAAAAGAGGCTTGGAAAGGTAAGACAGATGCTTTAGAAGTCAATGAAGATCATAATTCTATAATGAATAATGAAGATGTTTGGAAAAAGATTGAAGAGTTTGTGAAGGAGAATATTAAGTGAAAGTACTTGAGCCGTGAATAAATATTTATACATAAGCATTTTAATCTTAATTTCTGATTTTTTTTATTCTCAGAAGCACTTTCATGAATCAAAACGAATTAATTACATATCTATCCCAATTCTCAATACAGAACAATTAAAACCATATGCTCTTCAATCAAAATTTAATTTCAAAAAAATAAAACAGCTTAGTAATCTAACAATAAAATTTAGTTGCCAAAACCATGACGAACCATTATATCTATTCATTTATAATAGGAAAAAATTAGTTCAAAAAATAAAAATAATTGATCATAGTTATCCTATGGCTTACCCTGAAAAAGCATTAGTAGCTGATATAAATAATGATAGTTTACTAGATATAAAATTGGTATTTCCAAATCCTGGTTGCGGTTTAGCTGGCGATTTATCTACTAAGGTATATTTATTTAAAATAGATAGTATTAGCTTTAATAAAATTGAATTTTTTGATTTTGCCTCAGAACCCGAATATGACATTAATGGTGATTCGATATATGAAATAATATCTTGCAATCACATACAATATAATAATCATAGTTATTGGGTATATAATTCATATAATTATAAAAACGAAAAAATAATCAATACCTCATTTGAAAATAACTATCCTTTATGGACAAGGCATCTTAATTATAGTATCAATAAATTAGCCCTAGGAATAAAGGATACCATAAGAAGGAAATACGCATATAAGTACCCAATTTACAAGTAAATAAAATTTCTATTTCTTCTTGCCCTTCAAATACGTTATCAAAACTGGAATCGTGGTGATAACAATCAATCCAATCACGATATAACCAATATAATTTTCAATCCAAGGAAATTGCTTCCCTAAAAAATAAGCAATGCTAGCGATGCTTCCAATCCAAGCAACAGCGCCAATAATGTTATAGAGCATGAATTTTTTAAAATCAATTTTAATGACGCCTGCTAAAATTGGTGCAAAAGTTCTGATGATTGGCAAAAAGCGCCCTAGTATTAATGCTTTACCGCCATGTGTATCGTAAAATGCTTTGGTTGTAATTAAATGCTGCTTTTTAAATAAAAAACTGTCTTTCCTGGTGTATAATTTTGCTCCTACTTTATTCCCGAACCAATAACCAAATATATTTCCAATAATAGCTGCAAACATTAACAATAAAATTAAAGGGATAAAAGGTGTGTTTAATAACTGAGGTTTAGTAGCGCACAATAATCCTGAAATAAAAATCAATGAATCACCAGGAAGAAAAAAACCAACCAATAAACCTGTTTCGGCAAATACCACAAATAGCAATAACCATAAACCTCCGTATTGAATGATACTTTGTGGGTCGGTAAGTTGTTTTAGGAAATCGAGCATAGACAAAGGTAAAATAAATTCACCACAGAGGCACAGAGAAAAAACTTCATAATAAAAAACATTCGACCCCGAAGGGGTCGCATATGAATAACATAAACGTCAATACTATTGACATACGACCCCTTCGGGGTCGAACAAAAAAATATGTATAATATCAAATTAGAAAATATCTTAAGCTAAATCAAAAGTCATTCTTTTCTTTTCGATACTCGCTTTAATATCTGTTAACTGTCCTTTTGGAATTGAACTAATTAAATTCTTTGTATAGTCTGATTGTGGATTTAAATAAATTTGATCGGCATCACCCATCTCTTCTATCTTTCCTTTATTCATCACTACCATTCTATCACTCATGAATTTCACAACAGATAAATCATGTGAAATAAAAATATAAGTAAACTTAAACTCACGTTTTAAGTCGTTCAATAAATTTAATACTTGCGCTTGAACCGAAACGTCTAAAGCACTCACACTCTCATCACAAATAATAAACTTTGGATTTAAAGATAAGGCGCGTGCAATACACACGCGCTGACGTTGCCCACCACTAAACTCATGCGGATAACGCCCGTATTGTTTTTCGGTTAAGCCAACTTTATTTAATAATTCGTAAACTTTTTCTTTACGCTGATTATTGTTTGATAAAATATTATGCACCTGCATAGGCTCCATTAAAGCCTCACCAATTGTAATACGAGGATTTAAAGAAGAATAAGGATCTTGAAAAATGATTTGCATGTCTTTTCTCAATTGTCGCATATCATCTGGTTTCAAACGCAATAAATCGTTACGTTGAAAAAATATTTTTCCTTCTGTTGGTTCGTTTAACCTTAAAATTGTTCTTCCTAAAGTTGTTTTACCGCAACCACTCTCCCCTACTAAACCTAATGTTTCTCCCTCATACACATCTAAAGTCACATCATCAACCGCTTTCACGTAATCGATGGTTTTACCAAAGAACGTTTTATTTTTAGGAAAGTACGTTTTAATATTTTGGATTTCTAAAATCTTAGAACGGCTATATAATTCTTTATGTTCATTCTCACGATATTCCTTTGTGATAATAACGCTATTAATAGCTTCACTAACCGTTGTCGGAATTTCAATCATGTTACCTGCATCATCTGTTTTCATGAAATCAGCTGAAACAGGTAAACGCATTAAACGTTTATCTAAAGGAGGACGGCAAGCTAATAAACTCTTTGTATAAGGATGCTTTGGATTAGAGAATATTTCTAAAACGGGGCCTTGTTCTACCACCTTACCTTTGTACATCACCATTACTTTATCCGCCAACTCAGCAATAACGCCTAAATCGTGAGTAATAAACATAATGCCCATTTCGTGTTCACGTTGCAATTGCAACATTAAATCTAAAATGGTTTTTTGTACGGTAACATCTAAAGCCGTTGTAGGCTCATCAGCAATCAATACACGTGGATTACAACTCATTGCCATAGCAATCATCACACGTTGTTTTTGTCCACCTGAAATTTGATGAGGATAGACGCTAAAAATACGTTCTGGATCGGGTAATTGAACTTGTTCAAACAACTTCAACGTTTTCTTTTTAGCTTCTTTTTTTGATATTTTTTGGTGTAATAAAATTACTTCCATCACCTGATTACCGCATGTATAAACAGGATTTAAGCTTGTCATTGGTTCCTGAAAAATCATCGCAATTTCGTTTCCACGAAACGAACGCATTTCTTCAGCAGGTAAATTTCTAAGGTTTACAACACCTTTACTTTTGGAATGATATATAATATCACCACCAGAAACACGCCCTGGAGGATTAGGAATTAATTGCATGATAGACAAAGAAGTTACAGATTTACCTGAACCGCTCTCGCCTACTATACCAATAGTTTCGCCTTTATGAAGTGTAAACGACACATCGTTTACTGCTTTCATTAATTCGCCATCTGATTTAAACTCAGTAACTAAATTTTTAACCTCTAGTAATACCTCTTTTTGCATAATATATCACTACGAATATAGGAAATTTGAATCAATAGCAAAGTTTTTGGTTGGGAAAAATAGGCATTTTATCGAAAAACCCTATCCCTTATAAAACAACCATTTTCCGAGTTCTTTCCAAGTCGTTTTTTTACCATACATTAAAATACCTGTACGGTAGATTTTACCTGCCAACCAAGTAAAAAACAAGAAGCCTAATACCAATGATAGCATAGATAAAACCAGTTCCCAAACAGGCACACCAAACGGTAAACGCACCATCATCACAATAGGCGATGTTAATGGGAAAATGGAGAAAAACTGCGCCATGGAACTATTTGGGTTCGACATAATGGCTTGAGCTATTACAAAACTTAAAATAAGCGGTATGGTGACTGGTAAAATAAATTGCTGAGTATCGGCTTCACTATCAACAGCTGAGCCAACTGCCGCAAATAAAGCAGCATATAACAAATACCCGAATAAAAAATAAAAAGCGAAACTGCTTATCAATAATGGCACATTTAAACCATCTGCAAAATTATGCATATTAATAACTTCATTGGGAGTTGCTACTTTCTCCATTTTATTAGATTGAGATAGTATGTCGTTTTTCATGACTTTTTCTATCTGAGCATTTTGTGTTATGGTGTCCTGAATTTGATCTTTAAAAATAGTGCTTGTGATTCCAATATAAATTAAGGTTGTTAAAACTATCCATAAAATAAATTGTGTTAAGCCAACCAAAGCAACACCAATAATTTTACCAAGCATTAATTGAAATGGTTTTACAGAAGACACAATAACTTCTACAATACGGCTTGTTTTTTCTTCAATTACCCCTCGCATAACTTGAGAACCGTAAAGGAATATCATAAAGTAAATAGCTACGCCAAAAAACATACCTACTCCCATATTTAATTCGGTATTTGTTTTTTCATCAGCACCGTCTTCCTTAACCTTTAAAGTGATGATTTCAACGGGTCTTCTAGCTTTGTCAATTTTTGTTACGTCAATACTATCTCCTTGCAGGCGATAATCAAACAAAATATTCTCCATTGTATTGGTTATATATTGTTGAACAGCGATGCCAGGTTGTTTTTTGTAATATAAAAATGGAGTCGCTTTAAAAGCATTAATGGTTTCAATGTCGATTTCCATGACCAAATCAAACGGACCATCTTTTAACTTAGCCTTTGCATCGGCAATGGAGCCTACTCCATAAGTAAATTTAATTTCTTTGGTATTAGGCATTTTATCTATAAACAAGCCGCTATGATCTAAAACAAAAACTTGATGTTCAGTTTTATCTCGCATGGCAAGCCATATTGGAACAATCATAACACCTGCCATTAATAACGGACCTAAAATGGTCATAATTAAAAATGATTTTTTCTTAACTCTAGAAAAGTATTCGCGTTGTATGATTAAAAATAATTTGTTCATCGTATAAAGTTTATTCTGTGAAAGAGCTTTGTGTATTTACCGTTGTTTTGTTTTCTACTACCGAAATGAAAATATCATTCATAGAAGGCACTACTTCATTAAATGATAGTATTTCAGCATGATTAATAACTGCTTGAAACAAATCGTTTGGTTTATTTTGACGTAACATTTTTACAGTTACATGATGTACATCTTCTTCAGATTTTTTATCAATTAATTCGGCTCCTGCCCATAAAGCATTGGTAAAGCCCATCAAGTTTCCTTTAAAACCAATATTATAAGTGTTACTCTTGTATTGTTTACGAATATCTTTTACGGAACCATCCAATAATTTTTCAGCTTTATTAATCAAAGCAATATTATCACATAACTCTTCTACACTTCCCATATTATGTGTGGAAAAAATAATAGTAGCACCTTTATCTCTTAATTCTAAAATTTCGTTTTTAATTAATTGAGCGTTGATGGGATCAAAACCACTAAAGGGCTCATCCAAAATTAATAATTTAGGCTCATGCAAAACCGTAACAATAAATTGAACTTTTTGCTGCATACCTTTACTTAACTCCTCAATTTTTTTATCCCACCAAGATTCAATTTCAAATTTAATGAACCACTCCTTTAATTTAACTTTAGCATCTGCTTTCTTTAAACCCTTTAATTGAGCTAAATACATCACTTGCTCCCCAACCGACATTTTTTTGTACAATCCTCTCTCCTCTGGCAAATAACCAATAAAATCAACATGTTTAGGCGCTAATTTCTCTCCATTAAATAACACTTCGCCACTATCGGGGCCTGTAATTTGATTAATGATTCGAATGAGAGATGTTTTACCAGCCCCATTTGGTCCTAGTAAACCGAATATTTTTTGAGGTTCAACAATTAAGCTCACATCTTTTAAAGCAGTATGATTGCCATATTGCTTATTGATATTTTTTACTTCTAAAATTGGGTTCATAGTGTAATTTGATGTACGAATTTAATTAATAAATTTCACTAAATAAGAGTATTCGGGAGGGTTTATTCAATACAGTTTAGGGTGCTGGAATAGCGGGGGTTTAAGCGGGGATAGTGGGCCAGTAGTGCGCATTTTTGCGTCTCCTAGAGGTGTTCGTTTTTCTGGGACACTGAGTTGTTTATGATTAACACTCACGAGAACCTCTTTGGGAGATTCTTTGCAACTTCTCTTTCCTTACTTTTTCTTGAGAAAAAATAAAATTGGAAATAAGGGAAAGGAAAATATGAAAGATTATTTTTCTCATTATTAAGTGTTACTCCACATAAAACGCTAATCCTTTTAAATATTCACCTTCTGGAAAATTAGGGGTAATGGTATGATCTGCAGGTTGAGATAAAGTATGTAACAACTTCATATTTCTGCGAGATTCGATAGCGGCAGCCGTCACTGTATTATAAAATAATTTCTTATCAATTACTCCAGAACAAGAGAACGTAAATAAAATTCCGCCTTTTTTAATGTTTTGCAGAGCCATTTGGTTCAAACGCTTGTAGCCAATAACGGCATTGTGCGATACATCTCGGCTTTTGGCAAAAGCTGGAGGATCTAAAATAATAATATCGTAATTTTTACCATGGTCTTTTAAATAATCAAAGGTATCTACTGCAAATCCTTCGTGATTAGTCACATTATTTAAAATCGCATTTTTATTACACATATCAATTGCCTTCGCACTCGAATCAACCGAATGAACAATTTCGCAACCTTTGTTAGCTGCATACATAGAAAAACCTCCTGTGTAAGAGAATGTATTTAACACACGTTTTCCTTGGCTATATTTCCCCAACAATTCTCTGTTTTCACGTTGATCAATAAAGAAACCAGTTTTTTGTCCGTTAATAAAATCGATGTAAAATTTCACATCATTTTCAATAACAATTAACTCTTCGTTACATGAACCATATAAAAATTCGTTAGCTAAACCAGCAGAATAGTCTTTTGGTAATGTTTCAGAACTTTTATCATACACGCTTTTTAAATTAGAACCATACACATTTTTTAAAGCTTCAGTTATTTCTATTCTGCTTTTATGCATTCCAATGCTATGCGCCTGAAAAACGACATGTCCGTTATAAAAATCCATAATTAAGCCCGGACAACCGTCTCCTTCTCCAAATATTAAACGATACACATTTGTATGAAGATTATTAGCCAAATTCAAAAACTGACGATAAGCAAAGGCTTTTTCAATTTTTTTTACCCAAAAATCAACGTTTACTTGTTGTTTACTAAAAGAGATAATACGACCTGTAATGCTTCCTTTTTGGTACTGAGCCATCCCCAAAAACTGTTGTTTAGCTGAGTAAACCTCTACTACATCACCGTCTTTAATGTTAGAATCTTGGGTTTTAATAGCACCCGAAAAAATCCATGGGTGAAAGCGTAATACAGGCAACTCTTTGCCATTATGTAAGGTTAATCTTGGATATTCTATCATGGTACAAATGTATCGTATTATTGAGTGTTTTTAAGAAAATAGCGTAAATATTTTAACTAAATTTGAGTTTTTGTAAATTTATAGACTATGACCACTTCAGAAATAAAACTTAAGATAACAGTTGACGAAAACCAATTGCCACATAAAATTGAATGGGAAGCACCAGATGCTAACGAAGGTAGTATTTGTAAAAGTATGATGTTAGCCCTTTGGGACGAAAAAGAAAACAATACCATGCGTATTGATTTATGGACTAAAGACATGAGTGTGGATGAAATGAAAAAATTTTTCCATCAAAACATTACAACACTAACAGACACTTATTTGCGTGCCACTAATGATGAAGCTACAGTAAAAGAATTGAGAGAATACATGAGCGGATTAGGGAAACGCATGGGTGTTTTAGTAAACGATTAATGAGGGGCTACTTAAGTATATTATGTCTTATAATTTGCTTGAGTAGTTTTTCTCAAAAAAAGGAATTTGATATCAAGAAAAAATATTCTGTAAAAGAGGTATTAGCAGATATTGATTATACCGAAAAATACCTTATCAAATTTCATCCCGATCCTTTTAGATATATTAGTAAAGACAGCTTGCATGCTTTTGTTTTAAATCAAAAAGTAAAGATTGATACGCCATTAACTGAAATGCAAATACGTTTTTACATTAAACGTATTGTCGCCAAAATAGGCTGCGGTCATACCGATGCAGCGGCATCTAAAAAATATGCTAAAGACTATAAAAAAAACAAATCGACCAATTTTACCACTTAATGTTTTTGTAGCAGATTCTAATAAATTAATTGTATTAAACAACCTTTCTTCTGACACAACCATTAAGCCAGGAGATGAAATATTGCATATTGACAAACGACCTATTAATTCGATTTTAAAAACCATCTATTCAATCACTACATCTGATGGATATAACGAAACTTATAAAAAGCAGAGCACGCGTTACAATTCATTTAAATACTATTATTCTTTCTGTTATGGTTTTAAATTTGATTATACAGTAAAAATAAAACATCAAAATAATCGCATTAATGATTACAAATTAAGTGCTATTTCATCGTTAAAAGATACGCTCATTCTATCAAAAAAAGATTCATTAGCTCCATCAAGAAAAATTAAAACCTGTAGTTACTCTGTTATTAAAAATAGCACCCCAATTACCGTTATAGATATTAACGCCTTTAAAGGAAAACGTTGGCGAAGTTTTTTTAGAAAAACTTTTAAAGATATTGATCATCAAAATATTGAACATTTAGTGATTGACCTAAGAGATAATGGTGGTGGACAGATAAATTTGGGATTAAATTTATTATCTTACCTAATAAATAAAAAAACAGTATTGCCTTTTGATAAAAAAATAAATACAACCGCATTTAATCCAAAATATAAAATGGATTTTGGCATGCGCGCTGTTCCAATTATGTTTGCATTGCGACCACCAGAACGATTTAAAAATGGCAGGTTAAGGCATTATTTCATGGCATTTCCCAAAAAAAGAAAACAATTTAAAGGACAAATTTATGTGTTAACAAACGGCAGATCTTTTTCGATGAGTGGAGTCACTTCTACTTACTTGAAACACAAAAGCAATGCAATTATTATAGGCGAAGAAACAGGTGCGAATGTTGCTGGCAGCAACGCCGCTATCAGTGGAAAAATAATTCTACCTAATTCAAAAGTTATTGTTCACATTCCCTTATATCATTTGTATCATGATATTGATGTGAAAAATGAAGGAAGAGGCTTAATGCCAGATTATCCAACAAACTATACAAAAGAGGATGTATTAAATGGAGAAGATGTAGATATGAAAAAAGTGTTAGAGTTGGTTAAATAAAATTATTTCTTCTCGACTTTGCCCGAAGTGAAAATAGTCAAAAGACTAACTAATACTTTTTCTAACTCTTTGGCTAAAATCTCTTAATGCTTGGTTAAAAGCAGTGCCTTGTTCCATCTTCTCTTTAATGTAAATAGAGGCAAGGACATGAGTTAAACATTCACCTTCATCTTTACCTTCTACGTCAATTGCTGGTTTTTGTTCTTCCATCATCGCTTCTTCAGCAGATTGGAGTTGAGCTAAGGAATATTGCTCTACTAATTTTTTGATAACTGGTATTTGCATAATTACTTTCTTAAATCATCCATCATTTTTTGTAAATACTCTTCCTTACTAGTAGCGGTGCCTTCTAATAAAACGCCATTTTTAAAACTTGCTAAATACGGCAGATTATCAACTCCACCTAGTTTACGTGCTTTTTCATTTTCTTCGGCATTTACTTCTAAAAATAAAATATCTGAATTAGATTCATCGTTTGAATGACGTTTGTATTTTGGGGCAAATAATTTACATGAGCCACACCAATCGGCAAAATATTTAACAATCACTTTATTATTATCTTTTAATAGAGATTCAAAATCTGCATCTGTGCTTAATTGTACCATAATTATATTTTATAAAATTTCAACATATAAACTTAACAATTAAAACGCTAAATAGTTAAGCGAGATTTGAACTTTTTACCACAAAAAAAAGCCTCTCAACTAGCGAGAGGCTTAAATTATAGCACCACATGAAAAAAAGTACTATTATTTACTCTTTAATGACTCTAATTTTCTTAATTAAACCTCCTTGTAAATCTGTTAAAAAAGCAATATAAAAACCTTTAGGTTGATTAGAGATATCGATCCAATTAACATTTTGTTGTTCTATAATAATTTGTCCTTGCAAATCAGTTAAGAAAATATTTATTTTTTTGACTGATGAATTCACATGATCATTCAGAGGATGTGAAATCTTTATAATGTGGCTATTTATCGTTTTCTGACTCATAAATACAGAACTAGATACAAATTATTAAATCAGATAAGTCTTTTACTAAATTAGACCTTAAATACTAAAATTATCAGTTCATTTTACGAATAGCACATTTGAGTTTATTAATGGCCCGTTTGAGTTTATAAAAACAAAAAGCCTCTTATTTTCAAAGAGGCTTTTTTGGAAAAAACATAGTATACTATTTACTCACTATTACTTTTTGCTTAATTGTTTTACCAACTAAGAAATAAATTCCGTTTTGTAAATGGTTCACTCTATAAGAGAAATTGTTTTGTTGAGTTAATTCAAATGCTTCAACTACTTGACCTAACTCGTTAGTTACATTTATAACATCTGCTATTTGAGATTGAATTGTAAATTCTCCATTATTAGGATTTGGGAATACTAACACTGGATTTGAATTAGCATTTAATTGCTGTATTCCTGTACAAATATTAACGGAAATTGCAACTGTCGCTGTATTGATGCAACCATTAGCATCAACTCCTGTAACGGTATATGAATCTGATGCAGCAGCAATAAATGGTGTTCCGTCTGAAACACTTCCTGACCATGTATATGTTGATGCACCTCCACCAGTTAAAACAAGATTATCGCCAAGACAAGCTAAAGTACTTGTACTATTAGCTGTTACATTTGGTAAATTATTTACAGTAACTAATAGTGGTGCAGAATTAACACAACCATTCAAATCTGTTCCAGAAACTGTATAAGAAGCAGTAGTAGATGGAGTAAATGAAACCCCATCAATAACCCCATTTGTCCAAGTATAAGTTGAAGCTCCTGCTCCAGTTAATGTAACATTAGATCCAATACAAACAGACGAAGTTGTAGCATTTGCAATTACAACAGGCAAAGCATTAACTGTCACAGAATAAGTCGTAGTATTAGTGCAGTTATTTGCATCCTTACCTATAACAGAGTAATTTGTAGACGATAATGGAGTAACACCAATTGTTGGAACCAAGAATCCTGCGCTCCATGTATATGTATTGGCACCGCTAGCAGTTAATGTTGTTGCATTACCAGCACATAATACATTATTACCAGTAACGGTTAATGTTGGTAAAGGATTTACAGTAATTGTTTTCACCGCAGAGTTTGTGCAAGTATTTACAGCCGTTCCGATTAAACTGTAGGTAGTAGTTACCGAAGGCGATACTAAAGTTGAAAAAGTAGTAGCTCCTGTGCTCCAAGTATATCCATTGGTAATTCCACCGGCTCCCGATAAATTTACCGAAGCACCAGCACATATAACACTTGGCGTAGATACTATACTAATATTAGGTTTTGCATTTACAGATATGAATGCAGATGTTGAATTTGTGCAAGTATTAGCAGCCGAACCCGTTACTGAATAAGACATATTTGTGGTTGGAGAAACCACCGCTGTTGTACCTACAATGTTTCCTGGTTGCCAAGTATAAGTGCTTGCGCCTGCACCTGTTAATGTGATATTTGTTCCAGCGCACTGAGTGGCAGGAACAATGATACTAACGGTTGGATTTGCAAGGGGTGATACAACAAACGTTTGTGTTTTTGTACAACCTTGCAAATCTTTAGCTGTTAAGGAATAATTAAAAGAAGCGCTTGGGAAAGCAGTAACCGTTGGTCCGTAAGCAGCGCCTATAACGTTTGATGTCCAGGTATAAGAATTGGCTCCACTGGCAGTTAACACTGAAGTACTTCCTAAACATACAGAAAAGTTACCAGTAATAGTTGCAGTAACTTGTTGCACAGTTACTAAAGCTGTTTGTGTTTTCACACATCCTGTTGAAGTTGTTCTTCCTGTTACTGTATAAACAAAAGATGAAGCTGGAGCCGCTAAAATACTAGTAGCGGTAGAACCAGTATTCCAAGTATAAGTATTTGCGCCCGATGCAGTTAAAAATAATCCTGAACCAGCGCAGACTGAACCCGAACCGGCAATAGCAACTGCAGGTAATGCAATAGTTGTTAATGTTTTAGTTTTAGTACTGATGCAACCAAATGCATCAGTACCAGTAACCGTGTATATAGTTGTAGATGTTGGTGCCACAGATATCGTGTTTGTAACTTGAGAAGTACTCCATGTATAAGTTGAAGCTCCTGATGCGGTTAAGGTTGCTGATGAATTGGAACATACTGTGTTCGTTCCTGCAATAGTAATCGTAGGCTGAGTTGCCGTAACTACTACAGGTGTTCTTAAACTTTGAGCACATGAACTATCTTGCACATAATAAGTTACACTAGAAGTTAAAGTAGGTGTAACATATACGCTTCCACTTCCTAAATATGTGCCTCCAGTAGCTCCAGAATACCAACCTAAATTTGCAGTTCCAGTAGCTGTTAAAGTTCCTGAACTTCCAACACATATTGTTTGTGATGCTGCCGATGGAGATGCAGGAGCAAGACAAACATCTATTTTCCATAAATCACTTCTTTCACCTCCAACAACAGATCCACCATAAAGCCAAAATGCTCCTGCGTTATCTGTCCATGAACTTGATTTATATCTGCCACCAGGAGTATTAGTTGCCGATGAAACACCTTGTGTTCCGTAAACAGCAACCTGACCAATTGAATTAGCACCAGATGTCCAAACCCAAGTATTATTTAAAGTATTATACATCCATAAATCATTTAAGGCTCCATTACCAGCTACAGAACCAGCGCCATAACCACCGTACAACCAAAAATTATTTTGAGAATCTACCCAACTAGTCATATTCATTCGACCACCGGGGTAGTTAGATGCTGAAGGAAATCCCTTTGATCCATATACTCCTACTGATCCGCCAATACTCGTTCCACTCATCCATGTCCATTGATTATTTGTAAAACTATACTTCCACAAATCACACAACATTCCTACACCAATTGATGCAGGAATACCATTTCCACCATATATCCAAAGGTCACCATTACTATCTTTAAAACCTTTAGCTCCAGATCTTCCACCTGGTACATTAGAAGGCCCTGAAGTTCCTTTAGTACCATAAGTGCCAACACTATTAATTGCATTACCACCAGAAACCCAAGTCCATTGATTTGTTAGTACATTATATTTCCATAAATCGTTCAACAAACCACCCGATCCCGTCGTAGCTAATCCATTTCCTCCATGTAACCACAAGTTTCCAGAATTATCAATCCATGTTACAGCATCATATCTTCCTCCAGGAATAGTTGATGCGGTAGGAACACCTTTCGTACCATAAGTACCAACTTGATTTATTGCATTCAACCAGACATCCACGTCCACTCATTTGTAGTTACATCAAACTTCCACAAATCATTTAAATAACCAGTAGTTGCCGTTGTTGCACGTCCATTCCCACCAAATAACCAAAGGTTTCCAGAATTATCTATCCAAGTAGCACTTGAATATCTTGAACCAGGAGTAGTCGTCGCCGAACTAATACCTTTAGTACCATATGCTCCAATTTGATTTATTGTGCTGGGACCTTTCATCCAAGTCCATTCATTCAGACTAACATTGTATTTCCAGAAATCATTTAATTGTCCTGCAGCTCCAGAAACAGCATAACCTGTTCCACCGAACATCCACAATGAACCTGTATTATTTGTCCATGATACATGATCACTTCTAAAACCGGGCAAATTTGTTGCATTTGAAACTCCTTGGGTGCCATATACACCATACTGATAATTAGCTGATGAACCTTTTATCCATGCAAATTGCGCAGATTGCGATTTTGCTTGAAATAAATTAATAACTGCAATAAATAATAATAGTTTTTTCATGTAATTTAAATTTTACACGAAAATCACTAATTAATTGATTTTGGAAGATCTGAAGTTCACGAACCGTAAAATTTAGTTCATGAACTGCAATTAGATAGAAACACGAAGTTCCTTTAAAAGAGTTTCAAACTCTTGTTTTCTGTCGCGAGAAATATTAATTGAAGTTCCATTATCCATGAGGATAGCATTCTCGCTACGGCTGTATTTTTTAATGAAATTGACATTAATAAAGTATGAACGATGTGTCCTAAAAAAGAACGAACGATTAGATAAAATATCTTCGTAAAATTTCAATTTTTTACTCACCAAAATCTTTTGTCCGTCTTTTAAATAAAAGGTTGTGTAAGCACCATCCGCTTCTAATAAAACAATATCTGCAACTTCAACAAAGGTAAGGCCGTTGCTCATAGAGAGTGCTATTTTACGAATATCATCACCCTTATAAGATTCTTTAAGCAACTCTATTTGCTCCTGCATTTGAGAGTGCAGTTTTTTTTGTTTCAGTTTTTCAACGGAATTTTTTAATTGATCAATATCAATTGGTTTCAAAATATAATCAACGGCCGAAATTTCGAAAGCTTTGATGGCATATTCGCTGTAAGCTGTTACAAAAATAATATCGAAATCAATTTCTCTAAAAAAGCCTAATAATTCAAAACCATTATAATCGGGCATTTCTATATCTAGGAATACAACATCTGGCTTATGTTTATTAATTGCTAAAACACCATCAGGAACATTAGAGCAAGTTGCTAAAACATTTATTTCGGGGCAATAATTTAATAACAATGAAGAAAGAGTATTTCTGGCTCTTTCTTCATCATCAATAATTATGGCATTAATTGTATTCATCTGTTATAACAAAATTAAACTATTTTTTTGTACCTGAAGAAAGTTTAATTGTTTTGTCCTTAATCATTTGATCTGAAATCGTAAATAAGGTACCTCTTAATGTTGTAGAATTTTTTTCGCACCAAGATACTTTTTCACCTAATTTACATGTAAATGTGTGAGAGGCATTAGGAGCAATAGTGTACACCATTGGGTCCATATCTTTTTTAACATACATATCTTTTCCCATGTCGTTAAACACAGTAACATAATTAGATGTCGCACTTTTATCATCCGTTTTTTTGACACTATTGCTGCCAGTTGTCGTTTCTTTAGGAGGCAAAGTAGCATAAATTGCTTTGATTTTAGTAAAAAATTCTTTAGCATCCGCATCATTATCAAAAAACAATTCCAATCCTTGTTTTCTGTACAGTCCAAACTTTTTTAACCCACAAAGCATTTCCTCATACCAATCTAATTGTTGGTTACCAAAAGCATACAAGGAAACAACGCTAATTGTTTTTTCCTCAACTTTTTTAGGATAAAATGCTCTTTGAACCATCATATCAGTAAACAAAACGTCGCCAATAAAAAAATGAAATTTTTGAATCATATATAATGATTCGTCTGGATTTGTTTTGATACTTGTATAAATAATAGAATCCTGGCGGATTGCTACAAATGCACTTAACCCTTTGCCGCTAGATTCTTTATATTCGACTATTTTTTTTCCTTCAGCCACAATTTTTTTTCCTTCACATTCAAAAGTTTGAGCATGAATGTTTGAGGAATTCATTATAGCAGATAAACATAATACCGTTGTTGCTAATGTTTTAATTTTGATCATAAGATTTGTTTTATAGATTATGAAACAAACCTATGTCATATATAAAACATATATTAGCATGAATGCATGAACTGTATGAATTAATTCATCAACCGTTAAACAGGAATAGAAATAATGACTTTTGTTCCTAATGGTTTCCCATCTTCATACAAATCAATAATTTCAAAACTATAATGCTTATCATTAAATGAATTCAATAAATCCATACGCTTGTCGGTTGCTTCTGTAGCAAACGATTGATGAGTCTTACTATTCCTTGCCTTTATTTCTTCTGATTTCTTTCTCCCCACTCCATTATCTGTGATTTCACAAATCAACACATCATGCATCAACTTAAACTCCATAAATAAATTTTTATTTCCTTTCTTATGCAACAATCCATGTTTTAATGCATTTTCAATAAAAGGCTGAATAATCATAGGAGGTAAAAGTAAATGATCAACATCTATTTCATCGTCGACTTTAATTACAAATTTAAACTCATCGCCAAAACGTAACTTTTCTAATTCTAAATAAGTATCTAACAATTTAATTTCACGAGACAATGGAACTTCGTCTTTACCCGACATATCAAGTATCTCCCTCATTAGCAAACTAAATTTATTTAAATAGTAATTAGAATTTTTAATATCGTGTTTTAATATTAAATCTTGTAAAGAATTTAAAGTATTAAATAAGAAATGTGGATTCATTTGAGATTTTAAAGCCGTTAGCTGAGATGCAGTGACTTTGTTTCTTAACTCAGCTCTTCTAGTAATAAAACGGATTCGAATCATGAATAAAATAGCAACCACACCCGAACCCAAAAGTACCATTAAAGCGTAAAACCACCAGCGTTGCCAAAACGGACTCTTGATGATAAATTTTACTTGCTCTGTTTTTAAACTTTCTAAACCATCTTCATTAACGGCTCTAATTTCAAAAACAAATTCGCCACTCGGTAAAGAAGCATATTGTATGTGATTATTGATACCTGAATTATAATGCCAAGTTGCATCTAACCCTAATAAACGATACTTGTATTTAAAATTCCCTCTTGCCCTCAAACAGGCAGTATTAAAATCAATATCTATACTATTTTCATTATAATTTAAATTCAATAACTTATCATCTTTCTTAATCAATAATTGATTTACAAATACAGATGTAATTTCAATATTTGGGTAAACTGTATTTTTTGTGATTTGAGATGGTAATTTCAATAACCCCTTATTTGTTCCCAAAATTAGAGTTTCATTTATATATTCAATATCATTTATTTCTTTTGATACGATTCCATCTGAATAATCAAAAAATTCAGATTGCTGCGTTTTACAATTAATCTTAGTCAGCCCTTGCTCCGTTGCTACAAAAACAATTTCTCCGACTATTTTAAAACTTTTAACACCATCGCCATGTAACAAATTTTCATGGTTGTAGTGTTTCCAAATTTTCTCTTTTTGTAAAACATACAATCCTTCGTTTACTGATCCTACCCATAATTGATCAAATAAAAAAATTAACTTATTAGCAAAAATAGACTTACCGCTTAATTTAATTTCGGATGTTTTTCCATTCGAATATTTAAATAATCCATCGATTGAAGCAAAATAAATCGTATTTGTTTTTTTATCAATTGTTAATGCTCTGCAACCTCTAGTATGAAAAGCAATAGCTCGCCTATCAATATAACTACTTGGAATAGAATGGAATTTTGGAAAAACTCCAAACATACCAGATGTCACAAAAAACAAGGAATCACCTATCCAACAAAAATCTCTGAAATTATAGACCTCAAAAACAGTTTCCTTTTTTTGACCAAAAAACGATAATGGTCCATGCGCAACATACAATCCACCTCCCCATTCTTTCATTTTTTTCACAGTACGATAAGCAATTTCTTTTTGTTGTGAAAACAATTCAAATGTATTATTCTCGTTCAATTTGTATATTGAACCTGTGTAAGTCCCAACCAGCAATTCGTTTTTAGCTGTTTTTAATAATGATGTAATATTATGGTCGGATAAATTAGAGCTTTGCTCATCGAATAAGCTTAACTCATAATTAGGAATCACATAAATTCCATTTTGCAAACTGCTTATCCATAAACTTCCTTCCTTATCTTGGTAAATACAGGAAATTTTATCGTTGTTAAAAAAGAATTTGCTTTCCTCATCTAATCTAAAATCCTTATTTAATTTTACAACTCCAGAAGAAGTGCACAACCAATGACGATTTAAATTATCTTTATAAACTTTATAAATCAAACCATCTTTTGTAAAAGGCAAGAATCTGTTTTTTTCAATCACCGATTCACCAACAACTAAAGAAATAATATACTCCCTTTTAATATTAATTTCAGTTAAAGCAATTAATGAATTACCATAAGAGTCAAGCGCAACGCGCTGCTGAACCGTAGTTGTTGAATCTAGAAATGAAATATCGTATTTCGAGCCTGATTTATAAATTACTCCGATACCATTTTTTTGAGATGTCACATAAATTTTTCCTTGAGTATTTACTTCAACTTCTTGCCAGCATATAGTATCTTTTGCATGATTTAACTTTGAAAATGAGGCCAATTTCTTTCCAATGAAATCATAACACTCAATTGTTTTAATGTTTGCAATCCAAATATGTTGTTCTTTATCAATCGCATATTGAGAATAAGAAGATATTTTATTAGATGCATCAATCACAAGAGTTAATGAATCCGCAGTTACTCTATATATCTGTCCGGCAAAATTTTGGCACCATAAATTTTTATCTTTATCAATTTTTAAGCCCGAAATACTTCTGCTATTTTGTTTTTTAGAACTATAAGATTTAAAACGAATTCCATCGTATCTATATAGTCCAGCGTCACAACCTATCCAAATATATCCAAAGTCGTCCTGAATAATTTGATACACTTCGCTGGATGGCAACCCATTTTCTTCGTTTATTTTATAGTAATATGGAGTTTGCGATAAAGAAATATAAGTCTGGCAACCAAATATCAGAGCAAGTAAAAATTTGAGAAATGTATATCTGAATAATTTATTCAAAATTTCAAAATGGATAATCTAAACGAATTTATAAAAAAAATTGAATAAATAGACCTTTAGAAGGTTAAACGATACTGAGGTATCACAAAAAATTTCAACTGGTAATCTGTTTTAATGGTTTGTGTATTCAAATCGTATTGTTGCTGAAATATATTATTGTGTTTAGTAACGTTTTGAATATCCACACTTATTTCATGCGTAAAACGTTTGGTATTTAATTTATACGAAGGTTTTACATCTATTCTAAAATAGGGGTCATACTGAGGATTGTACGCCTGCGTTCCATCTCTTACTTCATCCTGATAAGCAATAGAGGCAGGAATGTCAATTGGAACATAACGTTTACCTCCTGCATAAGTCACCTTTACATCTAAGGCTAAAATATGTTTTTCTCTTATTTTAAATTCCTTACCTGCCAGCGCATTAAACACATAGTTACCATTAAAAGCAGTGTTTCTATAAACGCCGTCGCTGCCAGTATATTTACTTTCGAATAAAGAGGCAGTTACTAAAAAATAATAGCCTTTGCTATAAAATTTCTCTAAGGTCAATTCAATCCCATAATTTTCTCCAGTTCCATTATTTACTAAGCTATCCACATTAGGACTATTAAAATCAGCTCCTAAGTTAGCAGTACTAAAATAATCTTTACGTGTTTTAACTGGTACTCGATACAAATACTGATAATACAATTCTGTTTTAATACGCACACTATTAAATAAATTCACATCATACGCTAGCACTGCATGTGCTGCTTTTGTGAAATCTAAATTACGATTGGTTTCTTTTACTTGTCCATTACCTAAATTAGCAGTGGCAAAATAAACATACAAAGGTTGCACCTGACTATGTAATCCTGCGCCAAAACTTAGAGATTGTTTTTTATTAATTTCATACTTTAAGCCTAAGCGTGGTTCAGGCGATTGAGCGCCATTTAGCAGCAAGTACTGATACGTAAATCCAATGTTTGCATAAAACTTTTCACTAAAGTTATGTTTCAATTGTATAAATCCACGAGTTAAGGCAGTTTGGCCTTTATAGTTTCGCAGTGTTACAAAGCCAGTTCCATAACTATCAATACTATCTACAAATGTTGTATTATACAAATCGGCATAAACACCTGCGTTTAAGAAATTGCGAGAATTAAATTTCTTATTATAGGTAGTATTAATAGAATATCTAGTTGTATAAGATGTATTTCGATATTCTGGTCTGATTGTTTCAGGAGTCGTACTTGTATCCACTCTATCAGCTAAAATATAGTTGTATTGACCAGATACGCCAATATTTGTTTTGATATAAGAACTACTGCTCATTAAATAAGTATGTGAAATTCCGCCAGCGCCAACGTTTGACCTAAATAACATATTACGACCACTATAACCATACAAGTTATTATCTTTTGATTGCTGACTTTGCAACAACTCTGCATAACTTAGACCTCCGATTCCCCAAATAGAAAACTTCCCTAATTTTTTAGAAGGTAAATCTATTTTAAACGTTACATCCTGGTATTGCGGCACGGCACTACCAGTTCCAAAATCCAACCCTATGTATTTAAAAACAGAAAGTGTTGAGTACCGGTAATTAACCATAAAAGACGCGTTTTTCTTTTTCTTGCTAAATGGACCCTCTGCTCCTAATTCGAATCCATTAAAACCAACCATGCCTAAAAATTCATATTTTTCATTGTTACCAGAACGCATTTTTAAATCAAACACGCCTGCTGTTGCATTACCATAATCTGCTGGAAAAGCGCCTGTCATAAAATCAGAATTATCCAACGTATTATTATTTAAAATACTGATTGGTCCACCCGAAGAACCCATACTACCAAAATGACTAGGATTAGGGATATCCAAACCATTCAACCGCCATAAAATTCCTAAAGGAGAATTTCCCCGAACAATAATGTCATTACGACTATCGTTGGCGCCACTTACACCAGCAAAGTTTGCTGCCATACGAGCTGGATCGCCTCTACTACCTGCATAACGGTTTGCTTCCTCCGTACTAAAAATACGAGAACTAACCGTTGCCATTTTATTGTTAGATTTTGTTTTATCAATTTCTGCGGAGATGATAACTTCTTGACCTTGCACGGCACTCTCTTCTAATTCAATGTTTAAAACCGTTTCTTTCCCTGTTGTTAAAACAACCGTTTGAGATTTCTCTTTATAAGAAATTAAGGAAATTTTTAATTGTTTTCTACCCAACAACACATTATCAAAACGGAATTTTCCATTTTCATCGGTAGTGGTTGCCTTCATTGGCTCTGAATTTAAAATACTGATAACAGCACCAGGCAATGGACTTTGCGTTTGCTTATCTAACACTGTTCCACGGATAGTTTGTGTTAATTCTTGTGAATATATATCACAAAAGAAAACAATAGATATTATAAAGAAAATGTGTTTCACAAATTACAGTTTAAGGAGTGCTAGATGATACAGGCAAAATTTTACCGTTATAATATAAATGTCCTTTTGCAGCAAAATCAAAAATATATTCTGCCATTTGTTTTGGAGATAACGGCGCTTGATAACCTGGGAAAGCTTCTGCTAACATTTCTGTTTGCACTGCACCAATAGCTAAACAATTAACGGAGATATTTTTTTCTTTTAATTCTTCAGCTAGACACTCAGTTAAACCAACCAAAGCTGCTTTTGATGAGCTGTACGCTGATAATCCTGCAAATTTAGAACTACCCTGAAAGCCTCCCATGCTACTAATATTAACAATATGTGCTTTCGATTTTTTTCCTAGTAAAGACAATAATTGTTGTGTTAAATAATAAGGCGCAAATACATTTACCTTATAAACTTCCTCTAACTCATTATAAGAAATAGTCTCGTAAGGTTTGTTTACTAATGAACCTGCATTATGAATAATACAATCCATTTGCATTACTTCTTTTTTTATAAATGCAACAGCCTCATCCATACTTTCTCGAGAACTCAAATCCGTAGATATAGATATTAAATTAGGATGCGAAATAGTTTTTAAAGGTTCTAAATTTCTTGTCAAACAAAAAACGGTATCACCAGCATTTAAAAACTGCTGAACTAATTCAAAACCAATTCCTCTGCTTGCTCCTGTAATGATAACATTCATAGCTCTTAATAATTTACAACCTGTTCTTGTATGTTTGCTGGTAATTCTCTTTCACCATACTGTTGATTTCTTAACTGAGGCTCAAATCCTGCTTCTTTAATAGCATCCTGAATAGTTTTATAAGTAAAACGATGCGGGGCTCCTGCAGCACTTACTACATTTTCTTCAATCATAATACTGCCAAAATCATTAGCACCACTGTGTAAACAAATTTGTGCTGTTGCTTTACCAACAGTTAACCAACTTGCTTGAATGTTTTCAATGTTTGGCAACATAATGCGGCTTAATGCTAGCATACGAATGTATTCATCGGCACTCACATTATTAGAAACACCTTTTACACGTTTTAATAAAGTTCCATCATCTTGAAATGGCCATGGAATAAATGCTAAGAAACCTTTTGCGTGAGCTGGCTTTTCTGATTGCACTTCGCGCAACCACACTAAATGTTCAAAGCGTTCGTAAATAGTCTCCACATGCCCGAACATCATCGTTGCTGATGTGGTAATATTTAATTGGTGACAAGCACGCATCACATCTAACCATTCACGTCCTGTGCACTTTCCTTTTGAGATTAAACGACGCACACGATCATTTAAAATTTCAGCACCTGCACCAGGTAAACTATCTAAACCAGCTTCAACTAAGGCTTTTAAAACTTCGGTATGAGTAGATTTTTCTAGTTTAGTAATATGTGCTATTTCTGGTGGACCTAATGAATGTAATTTAATGCTAGGATATAAAGCTTTTAATTCTTTAAATAAATTCACATAAAAACTTAAACCTAAATCAGGATGATGACCTCCTTGCAATAATAGTTGGTCGCCACCATATTTAATGGTTTCTTCAATTTTCTTTTTATAAGTTTCTATATCTGTGATATAAGCCTCAGCGTGACCTGGAATGCGGTAGAAATTACAGAACTTACAGTTAGCGATACAAACATTAGTCGTATTTAAATTACGATCAATTTGCCAAGTAACTTTATTAGAATTATGTTTCTTGATTTTTCTGATATCGTTTGCTACAAAAGTTAATTCTGATGTAGAAGCATTTTCATATAAAAACACTCCTTCCTCAATGGATAAAAACTCCAAGTTAAGGGCGCGCTTTAAAAGTGACTGAACATTCATTATATTTTATTTTATCCTCCATAGCTTTAGCGAAGGAGGTAATTTTACTCAGTAAAAGTACGTTTTATATAGAGAAACAAAAAGCCCTTTTTAATGTTTAAAAAGGGCTCTATTTTAAGCTAGTTTCTGGTAAGTTTGCCACCAACGGTCAGGAATTTCGTTATTCACCGCCATCTCGTAATCTTTATAGGAACAAGGTAATAATGTGTGTCGCTCAAACTTTAATCCTTTGGTTGGAGGGTAAGGAATTTCCATCCACCAACGGTCGCTTTTTTTACTCTTAAAGAAATTAATTTCATATTTCTCTTCTTGTAATACAACATGAAATTTAACATAGTCAGGACTTGTGCGTGAAGGAAAATCATTTTTACGATTATAAAAACCATCCATAAAACACCAAATCATTTGTGCTGCTAGATTAGCTGTTTTGCCTTGTGTATCATATTCTGGATTAATTTCATAAATACCAACAGAAGATAATTTATCATTCATGCCTGCATAGCGCATCATTTGACAAGCCTCTTCAGAATAAAATCCGTTTGGTGATGCGTTAGGATTTGCAGGAGCATCACTATGTTTGATAGCCGTAATGTCAAAACTCAACATATCTGCATGGCGAATAATTGGTTCTGATTCCTCAATTGCATCACGAACTTGACCTAAACGATAGGTATCAAAGTACAAACGATTCATCATACTTAAACCTGTTTGATCCACTAAATAAGTTTGGTAACCTATGTTACTATAATTGAATAAAAAGTTAGGTTGATGTAAAATGATTTTTCCTAAGTAGGCTGTATTTGTTACATCTTCATCGGGATTCCCTAAATCAAAAGTAGAATCAATTGCGGCAATATTAATAGTTTGTTCTAATTTCTCGTAACCTAAAAACTGCGCATAAGTTAAATCCTGACTTCCACCAATGATTATTGGTATAACATTATTACGTATTAAATATTCAACCGTTGATTTTAAAGCATAGTAAGTATCTTCCACGTCATGCCCAGGTTGGATATTCCCTAAATCAACAATGCGCGGGCGAAAACTTCCTGGATATAAAGAATAGAAATAATCTCTTACTTTATCTGGTGCCGTTGCACATCCCACATTTGCATTTGCTCTTCTGTCCTCACACACACCAACAATAGCCATGTCTATATCTTGCAGCTCCGGAAAATCAGAATCGTTTGTATAAGCACTAACTACTCTGCCAATTTGATTTTCAGAATAAGAATCTCTTTCTAGTTCAATAGGTTTAAAAAAATGTTGTATATCGCTCATAATGTATTTTAGCTATCGTTAATTGTAACAGATTAAAATTATTTATAATGAAGGCTATTGTTAAGTAAATCAGTCAAACTTATTAACGAATAAAGGTTAGTAGTTCTGAAAAAACGACATAAAAAAATGATTTTTTCTGAAAAAATTTCAGTTGAAAGCCATAAAAAAATGTCAAAATTTCCTCAAAAACCACATGGCATAAAGCTTGTCGATTTTATGATATGATTGCAATCATTTAACAAACTAAATAATAACCATAAAAAAATAGGAGGAAGCCATGTTCTCATTAACAAAAACAAACAACGACAGAAACAGATTATTTACAGATTTTCCATCATTATTTGATGATGCTTTTTCAAAGAATTTTATTGAAAAACAAAACAGATTGTTCAATAAAAAAAAACAAAAACAAATTTTTAAAAAAAAAAAAAAAAAAAAAAAAAGCTCCCCCCAAAAAAAAAAAAAAAAAAAAAAAAAAAAAAAACCAAAAAAAAAAAAAAAAAAAAAATACCCCAAAAATTTTTTTAAAAAAAAATTTTTATTAAAAAAAAAACTTTAACTTTTCCCAAAAAAAAAAATTTCAAAAAAAAATATAAAAAAAAAAAAAAAAAAAAAAAAAAAAAAACAATTTTTTTTAATAAAAAAAAAAATTATTAAAATTTTTAACTTTCCCAATTTAACAAACCCCCCCTCCCCCCCCCCACAAAAAAAAAAAACACTTTTTTTTTTTTCCCCCCCCCCCCCCCTTCTTTCCAAAAAAAATTTTTTTTTTCTTCGCACCCATGCTAAGAAGAAACGTTGTTCTCCTGTAAACCCAGCCATTAAAGGTGATTTTTTTCCATTCAATGATTTTTGATATGCATAATAGGCCATCGTTAAACCACCTAAATCCGCAATGTTTTCTCCTTGCGTTAATTCTCCTTTAACATGCAATGTATCAATCGCCACAAAAGCATCGAATTGTTCAATTATCAACTTTGTTTTATCTGTAAAGTTTTTATAATCAGTTTCTGTCCACCACATTTTTAAATTTCCATCAGCATCAAACTGCGAACCCTGATCATCAAAGCCATGCGTTAACTCGTGACCAATAATAGAGCCCATTACACCATAATTAAAAGCATCATCTGCATTTACATCAAAAAATGGTACTTGCATAATTCCTGCAGGGAATGCAATTTCGTTTGATGTTGGATTATAATATGCATTAACCGTTGGTGGAGTCATGCCCCACTCCATTCTATCAACTGGCTTACCAATCTTATCTAACATTCTTTTATACTGAAATTCACGCGCAGCTGAAATGTTTTTCCAATACGAATCTTTTGTAATAGTTAAGGCTGTATAATCAATCCATTTATCTGGGAAACCTAATTTTTTAATAATCTTGTCTAACTTTAATTGAGCTTGAACTTTAGTTTCTGCACTCATCCAATCACGAGATTCGATACGTACACGATAAGCTGCAATTAAATTATCTACCATCTCATTCACACGTTTTTTTGATTTGTCATCAAAATATTTTTCCACATATAACTTACCTAATGCCTCTCCTAAAGCTTCATCAGTAGAGCCTTGTACTCTCTTGTAACGAGGCTTCATTTCTTTTTTACCAGCTAAAACAGTTCCTTGAAATTTAAAACTTTCATTTACAAACTTACTAGATAAATAAGGTGCTGCTGTTTGGATTAAATTCCATTTTAAAAACACTTTCCACTCAGCAATTGAAATAGAATTAATCAACGTATTTAAACCTTCGTAATACTTTGGTTGATTGATAATGATTTGTTTTAAATTCCTATATTAGCGAAATATACATTCCAATTTACATTAGGAGTCAATTTTGCTAACTCAGCTTTTGTAAAAGGATTATATTGTTTTTGAGGATCACGTTGTTCAACAGCGTTTTGGCAGTTTTTAGCTAACTCTGTTTCAATTTTCATAATGGTTGCAGCATTTGCTTGAGCAGATTCAGGATAGTTGCCTAAACATTCAAACATGCGTGCGATATGCTCGCTATATTCTTTCTTTACAGATTCATATTGTGCTTCGAAATAAAAATCTTTATCAGGCAAGCCTAAACCAGATTGTGCTAAATAACAGGTATTAGCATTACTATTTTTAAAATCAGAATACACATAAAAACCAAGCATACCACCAACACCTTTTTTATTGAGGATTGCTGTTGTTTTTAATAACTCATCTTTTGTTTTAATTAAATCAATTGCTGCCAAATCAGCGCTAATTGGTTTAATACCATCTTTGTCTGCTTTAACAGAATCGATAGCCACAGAATAAAAATCACGTAATTTTTGATTGTTGCTTCCTAATAATACCTTGGTATCTTTAGATACATCTAACATTAAAGCTTTTAAATTAGCAACATTACGTTCGTTGATTTCATTAAAACTGCCCCAACTACCATCACTTGCTGGTATTTTTTGAGTATTTAACCATTTGCCATTCGCAAATTTATAAATGTCGTTACGAGGGCTTACCGAAGAATCGATATAACTTAAATTAATACCAGGCGTAAGCGTTTGGGCAAACGCATTAGCTCCCAAAAAAAGAGAAGAAGCTATTAAAACTAATTTTTGCATAAATGTATTTTTTATAAATATAAAAGGATTTTATCAAGAAATGGCCAATTATTATATGAATCGTCCATTTCAGTTGATGAACGGAATTAGCCCGCAAAAATTTGAGGGGCTACCCCCTCGATTAAGCCATTTTCAGTGGCTTTATCAAATAATAACTGAATGGCATTTTTGCCAATTTTTCCTAAATCAACCGAAAATTGATTGACGTATAAAGCAATATGTTTTTTCATCACCTCTTCACTCATTTCTTGTGCATGTTGTTTTACAAATGGCATACAACTTTCGGGATTAGCAAAAGCAAACTCAACACTTTGCTTTATCAAAGCATCAATTGTTTTTTGAAGTTTAGTATCCATGTTTCTCCTTACTACTATTCCACCTAAAGGAATAGGCGCATGAATTAGGCTTTCCCAAAATTCGCCTAAATCAATGATTTTTTCTAAGCCTTTTTCTTCGTAAGTAAAACGGTTTTCATGAATTAACAAACCTGCATCTACTTTGTGAGATAACACGGCTCCTTCAATATCGCTAAATAAAATTTCTTTTTTATTTTTTGCATTTGGAAATGCCAACGATAATAAAAAATTAGCCGTTGTGTATTTACCAGGAATGGCAATACTCGCCGCATCAATATTTTCAATTTTTACTTTTGAATCTTTTACCAAAAGAGGTCCGCAATTAAAACCTAAAGCACTACCACTATTTAATAAAGCGTATTGATTGGTTAAGTATATAAAGGCGTGGTAGCTTAATTTTGTAATATCGAGTTCCTCTTTAAAAGCTCTGTTATTCAAGGCCTCTACATCTTCCATTACTATTGTAAAATCAATACCTTGAGTGTCGATTTTATTATGCACTAGGGCATCAAAAATAAAACAATCGTTGGGACAAGGAGAAAAACCGAGAGTAAAGTCCATGGTAAGAGTTATTGCAATTGCATTACAAAAGTAGTTATTTTCAAATTAAACATTCTTAATAAATGTTATTAAAAAATCATTCAAATTTTTAATTGCCAAAGGCATCTGCCATTTATCTTTATCTCGCTTCTCCACATAATTTGAAATCGCTCGTATTTGAACAGAGTTTCCTTTCATTCCTGAACAAGCTGCAAAAAAAGCAGCGCCTTCCATGCTTTCTACATCAGGATGATACAGTTGTTTTACTTTTTCAATACTTACGTCATTGCCATGAACTGTATTCACCGTAATGCCTTTTACTTTTTTCAAAAGTTCAACCATTAAATAAGAATCTTTATAAATTCCCGTATAAATATGTTCGCCAGGAAGATTCATTTGATTGTAAGTCAAAAATCCATCTCCATCTTCTGCACCTAATTCACTTAATACATCTTCAGTAATGTGAACTAATTCACCTAACTCCAACTGTTTATCAAAAGCTCCGCAAACTCCCGAATTTATAATTAAATCGTAATCAGTATGCGCATATCTTCCCATCATGAGCGCAGTATTTACCATGCCAACACCAGTAATTAACACTTTAATGTCTTTCTCTTCAAAATCGATATTTGCTTTGTTTATGCCTATTGTAGGCAAGGCAATTCCAAGAAAACCGAGCAATGGTTTTACTTCAAATTCTGTGGCTGATACGACTAAAATGTTCATTTATAATTAGTATTTTTACAACCGTTAATTTACTATGATTTATATTACCCGCAAAGAACATTTTAACGCCGCACACAAATTATTTAATCCGGCTTGGAGTGAAGAACAAAATAATGCCACTTTTGGCAAATGCGCCAACAAAAACTGGCATGGACATAATTACGAACTATTTGTTACTGTAAAAGGAGAAATTAATCCCGATACTGGATTTGTAGTGAACTTAAAAGATTTAAGTACTTTGATAAGAACAGATGTAACGGAAGTTTTAGATCATAAAAACCTAAACATGGATGTGAAAGGAATGCCTATTATGCCTTCTACCGAAAATGTAGCGATTTTTATATGGAACATCTTAGCGCCTAAAATCAAAGAAATGGGTGCTGCTTTACATGGTATTAAATTGTACGAAACCGATAGTAATTACGTTGAATATTTTGGAGAATAAACTTTTGTTGATTTCTGTTGTTATCCTTAAAAACTAAAACATGCTAAACGAAGAATTTGAACACGACATAACTGGTTATAAAAAAATTGATCAATACAACGATAAGTTAGTTGATTCGATTTCTGATATGTATAAAAATATTTTAGACGATGTTGGCGAAAATCCAACACGTGAAGGCTTACTAAAAACACCTGTGAGAGCAGCAAAAGCTATGCAATTTTTAACTCAAGGTTATGATTTGAATCCAGCTGAAATTTTACGCTCAGCTATGTTTAAAGAAGATTATAGCCAAATGGTAATTGTAAAAGATATTGAAGTATATAGTTTATGCGAGCACCATTTATTACCGTTTTTTGGAAAAGCTCATATTGCATACATTCCAAATGGACATATTGTTGGGTTAAGTAAATTACCAAGAGTGGTGGATGCTTTTGCAAGAAGGCTACAAGTGCAAGAACGTTTAACTAATGAAATTAGAGATTGCATTCAAGAAACATTAAATCCTCACGGCGTTGCCGTAGTGATTGAATGTTCTCATTTATGTATGCAGATGCGTGGCATACAAAAACAAAATAGTGCTACAACAACTTCTGCCTTTACGGGTGAATTTTTAAAAGATACGACTCGAAAAGAATTTATCAGTTTGATAAGCGCAAAGTTGCATTAATCACTCCTTCCCTTTAATGCCTGACTATTCGAGCGTAGATGAGAACAATATAAAGCATCTCGACTACAGATTTGACAATTAACACTTCATAGATCTTTCGTTTCTAACCCTACGTTAAACAACGCATCTAAACAACTTACATTTGGTGTAAAGCCCAATTTATCAGCAAATACCTGATAGTAGGGCTTTATAACAGTATCGTTTTTTTGTATGTCAGATAAACTTCTGAAATCAAATACTTGCGATGGATTCAATTCAAAAGTTTGAGTGAATTCTATTTGTTTTTTAACTCGAAGAATATGCAATATAGTTTGTAATAGCTGTGTATTGTAATCTAATAAAACTCAAATTGGTTTTCGTAGAATGGTTTAAACTCATCTTCAAAAAACTCAAAGTACGGTGAATTTTTATAAGCACTTACTATAGTTCGCCAATGTTGTTTTTGCCAATCTTCTGCATAAGAAATTTTTTTGTCGAAAATCAGTTCTTTGTCAGCTTGTTTAATTAATGGAATACTTAAACTTAACTTGCCATTAGCCGTTACAATATCGCAACGGTTACGGTAGGTTTGCTTGACGAAGTTCTCTTGTTTTTCAATAACAATAGTGTCGCAGTTAATTACTTGAGAAAGATAATGAACATTAGGCAAATAAGCTGTTGACAATAAAACCGTTTTCATCTTATTTTATGCCTTGAAATAATCTATCCCATCTTATACCTTTGTGGTATAATTTATCATTAGAGAAAATAATACGTGTTGCTTTTCCAATAATATGATCTTCGGGCACAAAACCCCAATGACGGCTATCTTGCGAGTTATGACGATTATCGCCCATCATAAAATAATAATTCTGTTTAATTACATAATTTGTTTTATGTTCGCCATTAATAAAAATACTATCACTTTTCAATTCTAATGTATTGCCTTCGTAAGCAGAAATAATTCTTTCATAGATACATAGATTCACAGAATCTAATTTTACTGTATCACCTTTAGAGGGAATTTTTAAAGAACCATAATTATCTACATTCCATTTATAATGAGCGTTAAATGGAAATACAAATTCATCCCACATTTCCTTTTTCTCATTGTTTTTTTGAATTTCAGTAATAAATGTTTTGCTTCGCAAAGTATCTGCCAATGACTTTGTAAGTGTAAATGAATAATCGTTATTGTCAGATATTTTTCCTCCCTCAACCAAGTTGTATTGAGATGTAAACACTGAATCTAAAACTTTATCCGATTTTAAGTGATAATTAAATTGTAAACTATTCTCGTCATCTATTAGTTTATTATTCACATAAACTAAACCATCCGCAATTTTAAAACTATCACCAGGTATGGCTACGCAACGTTTTACAAAATAGGTTCTATGGTCTACTGGAAACTCATCTTCCATTGGGTAATTAAAAACAACCACTTCATTCCTTTCCACATCAGGACTTCCAAACAATCGCATGTAAGGCAACGAAACAACATCCGAATAATAACTTTGATTGATAAATGGAATACTAAAAAGTGTTTTTAATAAACGTGGTCCGTAAGATAATTTATTAATAAACATATAATCCCCTGTCATCAGCGATTTTTCCATTGACGGAGAACCTACAGGTGAAATTTCGAAGAAAAAAGTACGAATTAGTAATACACACACAAACGAAATACCAATGGCCTTAAACCATTCGATTATAGATTGTTTGGTTGGTATATACTTTTTCATTTATTTAAACACTTGAACCGTTGATTTATTCTTATTGACTAATTGCCCGCAAGCTGCATCAATATCTTTTCCTCTACTTCTGCGAACGTTTACAATAATTCCTCTTCCTTCTAAATGTTTTACAAAAGCGTCTAATCGTTCTGGAGTTGTTTGCTTGAACTCACCATCATCAATAGGATTATATTCGATGATATTTACTTTAGCGGTCGTCTTTTTACAGAAGTCTCCTAGCTCACGTGCATCAATAATACCATCATTAAAATCTTTGAACACAATATATTCAAAGGTTACGCGTGAACCGGTTTTTTCATAAAAATAATTCAGAGCTTCTTCTAAGTTATCTAATGAATTGGTTTCGTTAATCGGCATGATATGATTTCTCTTTTCATCATTTGCCGCATGTAGTGATAAAGCTAAATTAAACTTCACTTGATCATCGCCCAACTTCATAATCATTTTAGCAATACCAGCTGTACTCACTGTAATACGAGAAGGACTCATGCCTAAACCATCTGGTGATGTTATTCTATCAACCGAACGAATGGTTTCCGCATAATTTAACAAAGGTTCGCCCATACCCATATATACAATATTAGTAAGCGCTTGATTATATTTTGTTTCTGCTAAATTCTTTACTAAGGCAACTTGATCATATATTTCATCAGCATTCAAATTACGTAAACGCTTCAATTTACCTGTGGCGCAAAACTTACAAGTTAAACTACAACCCACTTGCGATGAAATACAAGCTGTCATACGTGACTTTGTTGGTATTAAAACACTTTCTACCACATTACCATCTGCTAATTTCATAGCACATTTAATGGTTTTATCGTTACTCACTTGAATGTCACTAACCGTAACCGCATTAATCACAAAAGTTTCGTTTAACCAATCGCGTAATGGTTTGGATAAATTAGACATATCGTCGAAGCTATGAGCTGTTTTTTTCCAAAGCCACTCATAAATTTGTTTCGCACGAAATTTAGGTTCTCCTTTTTCTTTTAGGATATCTATAATTTGTGCTTCGCTTAAGGCGCGTATATCTTTTTTGGTTGATGTCATCCGTTTTACAAAGTTATCTATAAATACTTAAAAAGACGCATGATTTTAGATGAATAAGTTCTTAAATTTGGTCATGCGCTACATTACTGCCGACCAGATTTTTTTCAGGAAAAGGATTCTTCCCATCTCATACCGTTTTGGTATTAGATGATAAGAATACAATTAGCGATATAACAACTTTAGATTCCATAGAAAAAAGCAATGTAGAACATTTTAAAGGCATTATTACGCCTGGATTTATTAATACGCACTGTCATTTAGAATTAAGTCATTTAAAAAACGTTATAAAGCAACATACAGGTATTGTAGATTTTGGCTTGTCAGTTATTAAAAATCGAAATAATCAATCTCCAGAAGCTCAACTAGAAGCAATGAGGCAAGCTGATAGAGAAATGTGTGAACAAGGTATTGTAGCAGTTGGAGACATAAGCAATACAAACGTATCTATTGAAGTTAAAAAACAATCTGATTTATATTACCACACTTTTGTTGAGTTAATTGCTTTAAATCCAGAGCGTGCTAATTTAGTATTTGACACTGGAAAACAATTACTTTCTGAATTTTCAAATGCTCAATTATCAGCATCTCTAGCTCCACATGCACCTTACAGCGCTTCATTGGAATTGATAAAAAAAATAACAGAAGATTGCAGTACATTAAATAAACCTACCAGTATTCATAATCAAGAAAGTAAAGCCGAGAATGATTTTTTTAATTCTAAATTAGGAGATTATTTAAGATTATACGATACTATAAACGTTTCAATAGATTATTTTAAAGCAACAGAAAAAAGTAGTCTCCAAACCATTATTTCTTCTTTTAATTCAAAAATAAATACCCTTTTAGTTCATAATACATTTACTAATAAAGATGATATTGAAAACGTTCAAAAAACACATTCGCATTTATATTGGTGTTTATGCCCAAATGCTAATTTATATATAGAAAACACCTTGCCCGATATTGCCTTACTTCATTCAACCAATTGCGCGCTTACAATAGGAACAGACAGTCTGGCAAGTAATTCACAACTATCAATTATTGATGAAATAAATACAATTTTAAAACATCAACCAACTATTTCAGTAGAACTTTTATTACAAGCAGCAACCTTTAATGGAGCGCAATTTTTGGGAATAGAAAACCAATTCGGATTAATAGAAAAAAACAGAAATTCAGGAATTAATTTAATAGAAGGAAATTCAGGAAATTATTCGGTAAAAAAATTAGCTTAAGTTAACTGCAGAAGTTAAAGTAAACAAAGAGAATTGATCGTTAATTTTTTTGAAATCAACTTTTAATTTATTTCCACTCTTCATACCGATAGTGATAAAGCCTAAGCCAGCACCACCTTTATCGCTCATGGTATTATTTTCTAAATGCTCTAAATAATACGCTTTTAATGCTTTTTCATCATCAAACGAATTGATTGTATTGATTTGTTTTTCTAAAGCTGGAATAGAAGAATTAGCTACTAAATTTGAAGAAATAACTTTTAAGTTTTCGCCATTCTTAACTAAAATGAAAAAATTATGCTGTTCGCCTTGGTTATTTTTTTGCCCATGAAGTAACATGTTTTGCAATGTTTCGACACTGATAAAAAATATTTTTTTGATAGGCCCTTTTGAAATATCTAAAGATGTAATTTTCTCTTCAACGTTTCCTTCTAAATTAGAGATAACGCTCTGAGACAACTCACCATAATGTGAAACCAAAACAGTTTCATCTTGCTGGTGAGCTTGCAACATTTGTTCGTATTGTTGTTGAACAAATTCTTTTTCGCTATGTGAGTTATCGCTCAAAATCTATTATTTAAATAAACCATTTACTTCTGCATCTATCATTCTAATTACTTTTCCTAAGTCTTCTTTACTTTCAGAAAAATTAATCTCGTCAATATCTACAATTAATAATTTACCGCCTTCGTATGTTGTAATCCAAGCTTCGTATCTTTCATTTAATCTTTTCAAATAATCTAAACGAATAGAATTTTCATAATCTCTACCACGTTTTTGTATTTGTTTTACTAATGTAGGAACGGAAGCTCTTAAATAAATAATTAAATCTGGTGCTTTTACTAAACTATCCATTAATTTGAATAAACTGAAATAGTTTTCGTAATCGCGGGTTGTCATTAAACCCATTGCATGCAAATTTGGTGCAAAAATGTACGCATCCTCATAAATTGTTCTATCCTGAACAACTTTTTGTTTGCCTTGTCTGATTTCTTGAACCTGACCAAAACGAGAATTTAAGAAATATACTTGTAAATTGAACGACCAACGCTGCATATCATCGTAAAAATCATTCAAATAAGGGTTATCATCGGCATCCTCGTAGTGAGGAGTCCACTAATAGTGCTTGGCTAGTAACGATGTTAATGTTGTTTTTCCTGAACCGATATTACCGGCAATTGCTATATGCATAAAAAATCTCTCTAAAAATATCTCGGTTTATAATATACTAATGTACAGTTTTCTATTATTAAACCAAAAAAAAAATGCTTTTTTTTCATTTTTCTTTAAAAATCCAATTATTTTAACAAATTCAACTTTAATTCAGAATTTGTTTTAGTCATCATTAATTTGGTATCATCAAAGGCTTCTTTCATTTTTTGTTGATGAGATTTACTAATAAAAACTGGCAATTTGGTGCTATCTAAGCCCCATTGAGCAGGGAATAAAATATGCATTTTTTTAGTTCCATCGCCTCTATACACCCATGTTGGAGTAAAACTTGCCTCCTTAAAAAACACTCTTTTTTTAGTGTAATTTTTCTGAATCACTATCTTTAAAATAACGTTTGCATCGGTATACCTCCAGTACTGATTTGATAAAAAATTACCCAACGAATAAGCTACAAAAGCGGTATCATTTATGGCTTTTGAATACATTTGTTTTGTTGGTCCTACAACGTGTGGATGTGCTCCAATAACCAATGTAGCTCCTGCGTCTAAGGCAAAACGAACAGCATCTTTTTGGGCTTGAGTAGGTTCTGTTATGTTTTCTAAACCCATGTGATAAAACACTAAAACTGTTTCTGCTCCTAGTGTTTTAGCTTGTTTAACGGCAGTTACAATTCCTGCAGAATCAATTACGTTAAGCATGTATTTGTGATCTGAAATGGGATAAGAACCATTTGTGCCATAGGTATAATTTAATATTCCGAGTTTAATGCCTTTAATAGTTAAGATGCGGATAGAATCGTGATCACGCTGATTTAAATAAGTGCCAGCATAACCTAAATTATGTTTTTTGATGACTTCAATCGTTCTTAATAAACCAGCTTCTCTTGTATCCATACTATGATTATTAGCAGTTACCAAAAAATCAAAACCAGCGTTTTTTACAGCTGTACAATACTCGTCGGGGCTATTAAAAGCGGGGTATCCAGCGTAAGGCTGACTAGTTCCGGCAAAAGTTGTTTCTAAATTACCTATGGTTAAATCAGCGTCTTGTAAATAAGGTTTAATGTATTCGAAACTTGGATTAAAATCATAATTACCATCGCTTAATTTAGCGTTGTTAGTTTGCGGTAAATGACACATTAAATCGCCCACCAAATTAATGGATATTTCAGAAATAGAATCGGCTGGCGGCGGCAAATAGGTGATGGTTTTTGGAGCTTCAAATTCTTTTGGCACTTCTGTAGCAACTGTTTGCGACTCTTCCTTAAGCACTGTTTTTTCGGTACTTTTACATGTTATAAAAAAAACAGACGCTGCTAAAATGAATATTAAACTATAAATATATTTAGACATGAATTTATTTTTTAAGGTCATCTAAAAACGCAGCGGAAACAAATTTTAAAGTTTCTTTTAACGGGGTAAATGAAAAATTAAGGGCTTGTTTAATACGCGTATTACTGAAGGTGTTTTTTTCTAAAGCTGCTGTAATTGTTTCTTTCGTAATGATGGGTTCTTTACCACTAATCATACACCTAAAACTATCCATCCATTTAGCTAAAACCAGTAATCCTTTTCCAGCATTCATGTATGGTTCTCTTTTACCCAAGGCTTTGTGTGTTTCAGATAATATTTCTTTAAAAGAATAATTATTTTCAATTAATACAAAACGTTTTCCAAAATGATGTTGTTCTGTTAATTGAATCATACAAGCCGCTACATCTTTAGCATCAATGGTTGCGCTAGAACCTTCCGTATAAAATGGATTTCCTTTGTAACACGTATCAATTAATTTACCTGAGCTTTGATACCAAAAACCTGGACCTAAAATAATTCCTGGATTTACAATTACAGCATTTAATCCCTCTTCCATTCCACGCCAAACCTCACGTTCACCATTATATTTACTAATTGCATAATCGCTGGCTGATGGAGATGATTTCCAATAAACTGATTCATCAATGTTTTTAGTAATATCCGGATTTTGAAGCGTAGCAATAGAACTCACGTAACATAAGGCTTTTGTTTTTTTCTCTAAACAGGCATTCACCACATTTGCTGTTCCTTCTGTATTGATTGTGTGAATTTGCTTTTTTTGTTTTTGATTAAAAGAAACAAATCCTGCACAATGATATACAGTTTCAACGCCTTCTAAAGCATCCAATATTGAATAAATGTCAGATATATCAGCATCTACCCATTTTATCTGATTAAATAACTGCTCGAAATCAGAAGTATAGTAAGAAAATAATTTTTTAGTTTTCGATAAATCACTTCCTTCTCTCTTAATAGCAACCACCGATTTACCTTGCTGTAAAAGTTGCAGAGCAACATGTGCACCTACTAATCCTGTGGCTCCTGTTATTAAGTTCATAGTTTATCGACTAAACAAATGTAATGCTTTGTGCCAAGAAAAATAAAGAAAATTGCAGCAAACAGCCAAAAATAAAGCCTACATATACTTGTGTAGGCGTGTGTGCATTAAGCTTCAATCGAGCAAAACCAATACAACCAGCAAGCATAACGCAAGCACAAATGGCTAATAATATAGGCATCTGCATAAAATAACAAATAGCTAATAAAGCACCAATTAAGCCGCCAATACCTATCATGTGCGCGCTAATTTGCCACCATAAAGTAACTATTGCTGCAAAAAAAATGCATAAGCCTCCGCCTAAAATAAATAGTTTAATAGCAGGCCAAATATTGAAATCATAAATCATATAAAACAATCCAAAATAGCATAAGGAAGTCATTAATAATGGAAAGGTTCTTTCTCTTCTATTTTCAATCCTTAAAGAAGAAACATATCCTAATTTATATAAAATCAGCAAATTTAAAACTGGCAATAAAAAGGTAAAAGAAAAAATAGTGAAGGTTAAAACCAGCTTTAATTTAAAAGGGGTGAAGATAAAATAAATGGTATCTGTTAAGCCGAAAAAAACAATTAAACAACCGTAAGTAGCCATTAATAATGGATGAAACAGATGAGAAATAATATTAGCCGTTTTAATCATGTTTAAGAGAATGCTAAATTACATTAAAAAAAATCGAGTTAGTATAAGATAATAGTATATTTTCAAAATCTATTGCTATTTTTGTTTTTGTATGTTTACCTTATTAATTAAAGAAATACGAAGTTTTTTAAGCTCACTGATTGGCTATATTGCTATAGGAGTTTTTATCACAGGCATTGGTACTTTTATGTGGTTAGTGCCAACCGAAAGTGCTGGCTCAAATGTTTTAGAAAATGGCTTTGCCAATATTGACCCCTTATTTATTTTAGCGCCTTGGGTGTATTTGTTCTTAATTCCAGCAATTACCATGCGTAGCTTTTCGGAAGAAAAGAAAACAGGTACTATTGAATTACTATTAACGCGACCTTTAACCGAATTACAAATTGTATTAGCAAAATATTTTGCTGGCGTAGTTTTGGTAATTGTATCATTACTTCCAACTTTAATATATTATTATTCGGTACATCAATTAGGTGCGCCAAAAGGTAATATTGATACTGGTGGTATGTGGGGCTCTTATATTGGCTTATTATTTTTAGGCGCTGGCTTCGTAGCGGTTGGTACTTTTGCATCTGCTATTTCCGAAAATCAAGTGATTGCCTTTATTATGGCTTTACTATTATGTTTTATTACTTATATCGGCTTCGATTTCATTTCAGCTTAAGGTATATTTGGCAAATACGATGCAATTGTAAAAGGTTTAGGAATGAATGCGCATTATGTAAGTATGAGTCGCGGAGTAATTGATACACGTGATGTGGTTTATTTTGTGACCTTAATTGCCTTTTTTAATTTATTATCCAAACTAGTTTTAGAAAGCAGGAAGTGGTAATATGACACAGAAAAAATCTATACGCAAACAAAGAGATATCACCATGGTTTTAGTGGTGATTGCCATTCTATTTCTTATCAACTTTGTAGCTTCTTTTGTATTTAAACGTTTTGATTTAACAACCGAAAAACGTTACACACTCTCAGAATCTACCAAAGAATTATTAAAGAAGTTAGATGATGTTGTTTATATCAAAGTTTATTTACAAGGAGATTTCAATCCAAATTTCACTCGTTTAAAAAACGAAACCAAGGAAATATTAGATGAGTTTAGAGCCTATTCGAATGATAATTTACAATACGAATTAATTAATCCTTTAGATAATCCCAATAAGGAAGAGACCGATAAAATTGAAAAACAATTATTTGATAAAGGCATCATGCCTGAACAAATTGTTGACCGTAGTAATCAAAAAGTTTCTGAAACATTAATTTGGCCTGGAGCTATTGTTACCTATAAAGGCAAAGAATCTGTTTGGCAAATATTTAAGCGTCAATTATCTGCTCAATCTGAAGAACAAAACATTAATATTTCAGTTCAAGAACTAGAGTATGGTTTAACTAACTCTATCCGCAAAACAACTTTACTTAAAAAACCTGAAGTATTATTTGTTGAAGGTCACGGTGAGTTAGATACGATCAGAGGCGCTGATTTTATGCGTTCTTTAACTGAGTATTATAATGTATCCCGAGTAAATATTAATCACAAACTATACGCTTTAAAAGGAGCTGACGCTATCGTTATTGCACAGCCTGACTCAATGTTTGATGAAAAAGATAAATTCATCATCGACCAATTTATCATGCATGGGGGTAAAGCATTGTGGTTAATTGATCCAATTTATGTAAACCGAGATACATTAACCACAAGAGGTTTTTCGTTAGGTTTTAAAAACGAATTAAACTTAGATGATATTTTATTTAAGTATGGTGTAAGATTAAATCAAGTTTTGGTTCAGGATTTACAATGCGCGCAAGTACCTGTTAATGTTGGAATAAAGAAAGGTCAACCTGATTTTAAACCTTTCCCATGGAATTACTATCCATTAATTTTACCAGCTGCTAACCATCCCATCGTAAAAAATTTAGATTTAATTCGCACAGAATATATAGGGACATTAGACACTGTTTTCGCAAAAGATGTTACCAAAACTATTTTATTGCAAACCTCAAGATATACCAAAACTTTACCAACTCCTGCTAGAATATTAGCTGCTCAAGTAAAATTAAAACCACAAGAAAGTCAGTTTAAAAACTCTTTTCAAAATGTAGCTTGTTTGTTAGAAGGTAGTTTTGAATCGAATTACAAAAACCGCATTACCAGAGCTATTTTAGAAGACAGTATTTTTAATTTTAAAGATAAAAGTGTTCCAACAAAAATGATTGTAGTAACCGATGGCGATATTGCTAAAAACGAATTTAATATAAATACTGGAATGATATACCCTGTTGGTTACGACAGATATTCAAATCAGCAGTTTGCAAATAAAACCTTCTTATTAAACTGTATGAATTATTTATTAGATGATGAAAGCTTACTAAATTTGCGCTCACGAGAAGTGAAACTGAGATTGTTAGATAAAAAGAAAATAGCTACTCAAGTTTCAAAATGGAAATTAACCAATGTTGGTTTGCCATTATTAATCATTGTATGTTTTGGCATAATTCAGTTTTACATCCGCAAGAAAAAATACAGTAAATAAATTCAAAATAGTTCTTTATGAAAAAAACAACCTTTATTATTCTTGCCATTTTAATAGCTCTTTCAGGAATATCAATTTACATCTATAAAACAAAAAGTAATACCTCAACCCTAGATAAAGAAGCGAGTGATTTTAAATTTAAAGACACAGCAGCTATTGATAAAATATTTTTAGCGGATAAAGACGGGAAACAAGTTTTAGTAGAGCGTACAAAAAGTGGATGGGTATTGGATGGGAAATTTCATGTAAGACCAGATGTTATTGAAGTTTTGTTATACACCATTAAATCGGTTGAAGTTAAATCTCCTGTATCTAAACAAGGTAAAGTTAATGTCATAAAAGTATTAGCGGCAAAATCTACCAAAATAGAAATATATAGTAAAGGCAAAAAAGTAAAACAATATTATGTGGGAAATAATACCCAAGACCATACTGGAACTTATATGCTTTTAACCAATATAGAAACTGGCGAAAACTATGAAGAACCTTTCATTACGCATATTCCTGGCTTCGACGGCTTTTTATCAACTCGTTACAATACAAATGAAATTGATTGGAGAGATCGTTTATTAATTAATTATCGTCCTCCTCAAATTAAACAAATAAAATTAGAATTACACGAAATTCCAGACTCATCTTTTGTCATTGATTTGTACAGTATGCAGCGTTTTGGATTGAAAACTAGTAAAGGCAATCAACCATTTGAAGAAGGAAAAATGAAACAATACATTGCTTATTTTCAAAATGTGAATTGCGAAATTGTATTAGATAAAAAAAATCCTTTAGTAGATTCTTTATCAAAATCTGCAATTCCATTCGCCACCTTAACCATTACAGATAGAAATAATGGTACAAATGTTTGCGAGTTTTTTCATAAATATTCGAACGCAGCAAAAAACGAAGAATACAACAAAAACTACACCTACGATCCTGATGAATTGTACGTGAGATATAACAATAAAAAAGATTATGGAATTGCTCAATTTTATGTTTTTGGTAAAATTTTGCAGACTTACACCTACTTTTCTCCTAGGAAATAATGTTAAAAAGTAGTTTATAAATACATCTGTTTTAAACCTAGTTACCGTTTTCATATCGTTAAATTTGATTGATTAAAAACTAGCCATATATGAACTTTGTAGTATCATCATCAACCTTATTAAAACATTTAAAATCTATCAGCGGAGTTTTAAACTCAAGTAATACAATTCCTATTTTAGATTGTTTTTTATTTGAGCTTAATAATGGCAATTTAACACTATTTGCTAGTGATATGGAAACAACTATCACTACTAGTATTAAAGTTGATTCATCAGAAAATGGCAGCCTAGCTATTCCAGCAAAAACTTTATTAGAAGCCTTAAGCAATTTACCAGAGCAACCAATTTCATTTATCATTGATAATAAAAAATTTAGTGCAAAACTAAAAACAGAAACTGGTGACTATACCTTAACAGGACATAATGGTGATGAATACCCAAAATTACCAAAAGTAGATTCAGCAACCTCTGTTATCATTAAAAGCGATGTATTAGGAAATGCGATTAACAAAACCATTTTTGCTACAGGTAATGATGATTTAAGGCCAGTAATGAGTGGTGTATTTTGTCAGTTTACTGATGAGAACTCTATTTTTGTGGCTACGGATGCTCATAAATTAGTACGTTATACGCGTAACGATGCTAAAGCTGGTGCGTCTGCTTCTTTTATTATGCCTAAAAAACCATTAAACGTTTTAAAGAATTTATTGGCTGGTATTGATGATGCAGTGAAAGTAGAATTCAATAAAACAAACGCTTACTTTAGTTTCGGGCATATTAACTTAGTGTGTCGTTTAATTGATGGAAAATACCCTAACTACGAAGCAGTAATTCCTAAACAAAACCCAAATAAATTAACAGTAGATCGTCCTGCATTTTTAGGAGCAATTCGTCGTGTGAGTGTATTTGCTAATAAAGCCACGCACCAAATTCGTTTAAAAATTGCTGGAAGCCAATTAACTATTTCGGCAGAAGATTTAGATTTTGCAAACGAAGGACACGAAACATTGATGTGCACTTATATTGGCGAAGATATGGAAATTGGGTTCAACTCCAAATTTGTGTTAGAAATGTTAACCAATTTAGAAAGCGATGAAATTACTATAGAAATGAGTGCGCCTAACCGCGCAGGTATTATTGTACCAACACAAAAAGCAAACCCTGCTGAAGACGTGTTGATGTTAGTAATGCCAGTGATGTTGAATAACTAATTTATATTTTATAAAATACAAAAGCATCTGCTAATTAGTAGGCGCTTTTTTTATGATCAAAAAAGCCCTTTCTTTTCTTTAGGCTTATTTATAGTCTCACAATCTTCATCTAATTCGTCTTCGTAAGTAACATTGTATCCATAAATAGCTTTTAAAGCAGCTCTAGCCTGTCCTACTTCTTTTCCTTTATAGATACATTGATTAGCGATGGTTTCTAAAGCTTCGATATTTTCCCAGTCTATATAATTCATGGTTTATTATTTTTCTTCTACAAAGTTACATCAGCAAAAATTGATTCGCACAAAGCATCTGATGATTTTAAACATCCTTAACGCTTACTGTATATTTTTAACATAAAAAAAGCGTGCATATTTAATGCACGCTTTTAAATAATAAATACTTTAATCTTTAGTTTATGGCTTTTCCGTTAAAGTTAACTAAAATAAGTTCTTCTAATGTAAAGCGCTTACCATCAATAAACACCGTTATCCAAGCATCTTTTTGTCCTTTTGCGATTATTTTTTGGCGAGCAACCTCAGCCTCTTTAATAGTTGCAAAACTTAATTGAGTAAAACGTGTAATGCCATCAGGGTATTTAATTTCTTCTGGTTTACCAAATTGTTTTAAATGCCCGTATTTATAATTTTCGGGATGTTGATAGGCGGCAATTTGAATTTTAAACACCATACCTTCGGCGCACATATTACCACCAATATCTAAAAACTGTTTGTAAACTGCTGGATCATTTAATGATTTACCTTTAACAGCTGAAAAATCTGGAGGAGTAGCACCGTCACAAGGCACATTAGTTGTAGGCTTTACAGGCTCAACAGGTGTTGTAGTTTTAGTTGGAGTTGATGTATTAGCATCCACTACATTATTTATAACAGCATCATTTTTAAATGCATCAACACTTGTTGCCGTATTTAATAAACTATCTAAAATTGTTTTTACAGAAATTTGATTTTTCTTGTTTTCAAATCCTGGAGAATACACGTAAAAATCTTTTCTAATCTCCACAAATTTTTGTAGTTTTTCTACATCAATTTCCTCTTCAATAGGATCCATTCCCGCAACTGTAATTTTAATTTTATAACCACTTCCTGGAGAAATAGCCATTAAGTATTTACCAGTTTTTGAGTTAGCGTAATAAGGTCCAATTAATTCATTTGTTTCTTTTTTAGTGATTTCAATTTTTGCTTCAGTTGGTTTATCATCCACATATACACTACCTTTTAATAAAGCTAAAATTGGTTTCTCACCCAACATACCAGGAGTTACGGTATAAATATCTTGCTGACCTTTTCCGCCTGCTCCACCTCTGTTTGAAGAAAAATAACCAACATCACCTTTAGCATTAATTACATAATATCTATCATCTTCGGTTGTATTTAAAGGAATACCCATACTTAAAGGTTCAATCCAATTATTATCTTTTTTAATTGAATACATAATATCATATCCACCAATACTTTTATGTCCTTGTGAACTGAAAAATAAAGTGATACCATCTGGGTGAATAAATGGTGCATCTTCATTATATTCTGTATTGATTGATGCTCCTAAGTTTACTGCTGGTCCCCAATCTCCATTTACTCTTTCAGACATATATAAATCTCTACCCCCAAATCCACCTGGGCGCTCAGAAGCAAAGTATAAATATCTACCATCAGCAGTAATAGAACAGCTACCTTCCCATGATTCTGAATTAATATTAGAATTTAATTTTTCAGGCTTGCTCCAATCAGTACCAACTAATTTACTTGCGCATAAATCTCCTGGATTTTTAACGTCACTTGCAAAAGAAAATAATACTTGACCATCTGGAGATAGAGCCACAGCTGCATCGTTAGCATTTGAATTTAATGATGAAATGGCGACAGGCGCATTCCAAGTAGAATCATTACTTCTTGTACTACTAAAAATATCTTCATGATAAGTACCTTCTTCCTTATCAGGCTTTAACATATCATTTAATAATCCACCTGTACTATTTTTGCTTATGTAAGTATAAATCATAATAGACTCATCGGCTGAAATTACAGGAACTCCTTCAGTTTCGCTAGTATTAATAGGTGCGCCAATATTTTTGATGTCTGCAACAATTTTTTTAGCAATTAATTCCTTACCATTATTACAATTCATGACTCCAATTTTAGCATCAGCTATAAATGGTTTATCATCTTCTTTTATTTTAGTTCCTTTTGCCGCTACAAAAGCATCATAAGAAGCTATGGCTTGATCAAATTTATAGTTAATATGATAGGCTTTAGCTAGATAATAATCAGCATCAGCAGATTTATCGGTTCTTTTAATATCTTCGAAAATTTCGATGGCTCTCGCCTTTTTTTCGGGATAAAATAATGACGAGTAGCCTAATCTAAACTTATATTCAAAGTTTTTGGGTACTTGAGTATATAGCTTATCATAAAGCTCATACGCTTTTTTATAATCTTTTGAATCGAAAGCAATTGCCGCTTCTTCTTGAATATCCTTGTTTTGAGCTATTGTAGCTAATGAAACAAAGAAAACAAGAACTGATAATATAAACTTTAACTTTCCCATAATTCGACTTTTAAGCATGAGCATTATAATGATTTAATGAATAAACCAAAGTTGATGCTTTTATCGAATTTTATTTAGGTAAAACAAAATGATTATTAACAGTCAATCGTTAAAAGCAAAAAACCCATCTCGCAATGCGAGATGGGTTCAAATAACTAAATAGATTAAAGTACTATTTTCCTGCTGGTTTTGCCCCGCCTGGTTTAGTTCCTGAAGCTGGTTTTGTTGCTCCTGCTGCTCCTGGTATTTGAGCTGGCTCCATTGTATCCAATTTTTTCTTTACTAAAGGTAAAATGTCATCTGCAGACTCAGAATACAATACATTTCCAGTACTTGTATCTAAAACATACTTATAACCATTTTCTTTAGCCACTAAATCAATCGCTTTTTTAGCTTTATCGTAAATTGGTTTTGATAATTCACCGTATTTACGTTGGTAATCTTGTTGCGCTTGAGCTTTAAAATCTTCGATACGCTTATTTAAATCTTGTAACTCGCTTTCTTTTGTGCTTGCTACTAACGCAGAATAGCTATCCTTATTTTTCATATAATCTGCATACTTCGTTTGCAACTCAGTATCCATTGTTGCTACTTGATTTTCTAAATCTTTTAAATATTTTTGAGCTACTTCCTGAGCTGTTTTACTTTCAGCCATTGTAGTGATTAAAGAATCTAAGCTAATGTGAGCAATTTTTTGAGCCTTACTGATTGAAATAGTTCCTACTGTTAAGACAACAATTGCAATTGATTTTACTATGTTTTTCATTGTTTTTGTATTTGTTATATTTATTTTTTTGATTTGTTATATCCCATGAAGTTTAATACATCTTCACTTTTATCATATTTACTATTTGAATAAAGTAAAGATACTTGGCCAGCTTTATCAAAAATAAAAGCTAAACCACCTCTTTCTGCTACTTGTTTAACGGCACTGTAAATTTTATCTTGAATAGGCTTTACCAACTCCATACGTTTGTTAAACAATTCCCCATCAACTCCAAAACGTTGTTTTTGTAACTCCTTTACTTCTTTTTCTTTATTGATGATTTCGTTTTCACGTTTTTTCTTCATATCGTCGGTCAACAATACCGACTCCGCTTGGTATATTTTATACAATTTATCGATTTCGGCATATTTTGCCTCAATTTCCTTTTGCCAATCCACAGATATTTTATCCATTTCTGCTTGAGCAGCTTTATACTCAGGAATGTTTGAAAGAATATATTCAGAATCGATGTATCCAATTTTTTGGGCAAACGAAAACGTTGTCATTAAAATGACTGCAAAAAATGATAGAGCTAATTTTTTCATAATAGTTGTTGTGTTATTAGAGTTTCTAGTAATAATCATAACGTGTGCCAAGATACATTTATTTTAACAATTAACATTTTTTTGAGTTTATAATTCTCCAAGTTGAGCGCCTAATGTAAAGTGGAATTGACCTTGTCCGTTACCAGAACCACTATTACCAGGAATGTTATCAAAGCCCCATCCATAATCTAACCCTAATAAACCAAACATTGGTAAGAATACTCTTAAGCCAAAACCAGCACTTCGTTTAACTTGAAAAGGATTAAAATCTTTATATCGAGCCCAAGTATTTCCTGCTTCAGCAAAACCCAATACAAAAATAGTAGCTTGTGGGTTTAATGAAATAGGGTAACGCAATTCCATGGTATATCTTGCGCAAAGTGGATCTCCACTTGTACTAGATAAAGAGTTATCTGTATATCCTCTTAATGCAATAATTTCTCGAGCCACAAAGTTTTGAAAACCACTTAAACCACTACCACCCATGTAGTAACGTTCAAAAGGAGAAACACCTACTTTACTATTGTACATTCCTAATATACCGTATCCAATCTTTGTTCTTAAAACTAAGTTACGAGCCTCTTTACCTTCCCCTCCTTTTTTGTTGGTTAACTGAGTAAACCATTCGGCAGTAAACTTATATTTTTGATACTCAATAAACTTAAATTTTTCGGCAGTCGTAGCTGTTTCGTAATTAATATTATTAAATAAAGAATACGGTGGTGTAAATTGACCTAAGATAGAGAAGTTGGATCCATTTTTAGGAAATATAGGTGCATCCACACTGTTACGTGTAATATTAATTTTACCATTAAAATCATTAGCGTACCCATTCGCTAAAATAAAGTAAGGATAGTTTTCTAATTCGTAATAATTATAACTTGCCTCTGTATAAATAGAAAAGAAATCATCTGGTTTCTTTAATCGCTTACCAAATCCAACTGAACCACCAATAATCTTCATGGTGCTTCTGTTCGGATTTCTAATCTTATTTCCTTCATTATCGTTCACATATTTTTTGCTCCCGTAGTATTAAACATAGAGAAGAAACCAGAAACGCTTAATGAATTAGGTTTTTTGCCGCCTAACCAAGGTTCAGTAAAAGAGATATTGTAAGACTGATAGTAAATACCGTTTGTTTGTGCTCTAATACTAAATTTTTGTCCGTCACCTGTTGGAAGTGGACTCCATGCGTCTGGTTTAAAAATATTTTTCATTGAAAAATTATTAAACGACAAGCCTAATGTTCCAACAATACGGCCACCACCCCAACCACCAGATAATTCAACTTGATCCGATGGTTTTTCCTCTACTTTATATTCAATATCCACTGTTCCATCCGCAGGATTTGGAGTTGGAGTAACACCTAATTTTTCAGGGTCAAAATAACCTAACTGACTTAATTCACGTTGTGTACGAATAATATCTGAACGACGGAATAATTGACCTGGTCTTGTTCTAATCTCACGATAAATAACATGATCATTCGTCTTGGTATTTCCCATTACAGTTACTCTATTAATAGTAGCTTGTTTACCTTCGTACATGTGAATGTCAATGTCAATGGTATCATTATGAACATTTACTTCTTGAGGAGTAACATTAAAAAACAAATAACCATCATCCATGTATAACGAAGAAATGTCGTAACCTGTTGGATTCATAAATAATTTTTGGTCGAGATACGATTGATCAAACACTTCACCTTTTTTGATATTCAAAATAGTATCTAACTGTCCACTACGGTATTTGGAGTTACCAAACCATTTGATGGTTCCAAAATAAAATTTATTCCCTTCTTCAATATCAATATCAATGTTAACTCGATTTTTTTTCACGAAATAAACAGTATCCTTTTTAATACGAGCATCACGATATCCTTTACTATTATATTTTGCAATAATAGATGGCAAATCTTTTTCTAAATTATCTTCTAAATATTTACCTGAATTCCAAAATGTATATAAACGAAACGGTTTACTATCGCTCATTTTACGACGTAATTTCCAATCAGCAACAACGGTGTTACCATTAATATTTAAGTTTTTGATACGTACTTTTTTACCTTTATTTACATTAATGTAAACAATAACGTGCGGAGTTTTAGCAGCTTTATCAGGCTCGGTTGTGATATCAACAGTTGCATTATAAAATCCTTTATTTACATAAAAATCTTTTACAATATTTTTAATATAACCTAGTGTGTAATCCGTTACAACTTTCTCTCTTACTAATCGGATCTTACCTCTAATTTCGTCGGCATCATTTTTTTTAACCTTACCTCTAAATGAAAACTTTGATAGTTTTGGTTTTTCTACAACTACGATTTTTAAAAATGCTTGATCTGCGATTGTTTTAGTTAAATAAATTTGAACATCTTCAAATAAACCTTGTTTCCATAAATTCTTTATGGCTTCCGACATTTTATCGCCAGGTATTTGAATTTTATCGCCACTTGTTAATCCAGACAAAAGTCGAATCACATTTTTATCAGTTTCTTTAGCTTCAACTTCAATAGGACCAAGTGTATATTCTTTTGGCTTAGACCAATCAATGGGCTCTGCAGAAGATGATTCAGAAGAAATAATCTGAGCAGAAGCCATGTTGCCAATAGCTAATAGAAAAAAGAAAACAGCGTATTTTAAAAATGTCATTATTAAGGTTGAGTTAATTGTTCGCTGGTTTTTCCGAAGCGACGTTCTCGGTTTTGGTAATTTAAAATAGCTTCGTATAAGTCATCCTTGCGGAAATCTGGCCACAACTTTTCTGTAAAATAAAATTCAGCATAAGCTAACTGCCATAATAAAAAATTACTAATGCGGTGTTCTCCACTTGTACGAATCATTAATTCAGGATCTGGAATATTTTTAGTACAAAGACCTTGTTCAAAATGTTTTTCACTAATATCTTCAATAGCTAAAGTGCCATTTTTTACTTGAGTAGCAATTTGTTTTACGGCGTCTATCAATTCCCATTTAGCAGAATAGCTCAAAGCTAATACTAATGTTAATCCTGTGTTTTTCGAAGTTAATTCGATAGATTCATTTAATTCTTCTAAACAAGCTGGTGGCAAACTATTTAAGTTACCGATGGCTTGTAAACGAACATTCTTTTTATTTAACTGAGGTGTTTCTGCACTAATTGTAGAAACTAATAATTCCATTAGTGCATCTACTTCTTCTTTCGGACGGTTCCAGTTTTCGGTACTAAAAGCGTAAAGTGTAATGTATTTAACGCCCACTTCTCCAGCAGCTTCAACAACTGCTCTTACCGAATTCACACCTTCGTAATGTCCGTAAATTCTATTTTCGCCTTGCTGCTTAGCCCAACGCCCATTACCATCCATAATAATAGCAATGTGTTGCGGCACTTTTTGTGTATTTATTTGCTCAGCTAAATTCATCAATTTTAAGAGTCACGAATTTACACTTTTAACCGATATATGGCAAATATTAGAGGTAATTCATCTTAAATTGTGTTAATTGAAAAAAGAGAAAAAAATTAACAATTATCTGATTAAAGATATTTTTTTGTGTCCTGCTTAAACAGATAAACCAACCATGAAATAAAAATACGGCCCCTTATACACCAATAATAATACCAACCTAGTGTAACTGAACTACATCTTTAATTTTGAGTTACCGTTTATTTAAAATAACTTCGGCGCCATTAAAGGGGGATTAGCTCATTTGGCTAGAGCGCTTCGCTGGCAGTGAAGAGGCGACCGGTTCGAATCCGGTATTCTCCACAAAAAAAGTCCCGAATTAATTTGGGACTTTTTATTTAAACCATGTTTTATATATACATCATATATTCTGAAAAAATTGACAGGTACTATGTCGGACAAACAGAAAAGGTATAAAAATAACTTTCCACTTTGAATTTCACCAACCTCAATTTCTGACGATTGGAAATTAGTTTATACTGAATCATTTGAGTCAAGAAATGAAGCTATTCTTCGTGAAAAGGAAATTAAAAAGAAGAAGAGTAGAAAATATATTGAATGGTTGATTTAAAAATAAAATAGATTAGCTCTTTGGTCCCCAAAGCTTTCAGGACGCTTCACTGGCAGTGAAGAGGCGACCGGCTGAATCCCCTATTTCACAAAAAAGTTACGTTTACAAGGACTTTTTTATTGAAAACACATTCTATTAATTTTTTAAAGCTTCGCTTTAATCTCAACCATATCGTAACCTTCAATGATATCATCTACTTTAATATCATCAAAGCCATCAATATTTAAACCACATTCGTAGTTAGCAGTTACTTCTTTTACATCGTCTTTAAAGCGTTTTAATGAGCCTAATCCACCTGTAAATAAAACAATACCATCACGAATAACGCGAACTTTAGTGTTACGCATTACCTTACCATCTAGTACATAAGCACCTGCAATGGTTCCAACTTTAGTGATATTAAATACTTCACGAACAACAATGTTACATACAATTTTCTCTTCAAATTCAGGAGCTAACATTCCTTCCATTGCCGCTTTCACTTCGTTAATTGCATCGTAAATAATTGAATATAAACGGATGTCAATTTCTTCGGTTTCAGCTAATTTACGAGCGGTAACCGAAGGGCGAACTTGGAAACCAACGATAATAGCATTTGACGCACTCGCTAACATAACGTCTGTTTCGCTAATAGCACCAACTGATTTATGAATGATGTTAACTTGTATTTTCTCTGTTGATAATTTCAATAATGAATCTGATAAGGCTTCAATAGAACCATCCACATCACCCTTCACAATTACATTTAATTCCTTGAAATCGCCTATTGCTAAACGTCTTCCAATCTCATCTAATGTAATATGTTTTTGTGTACGGATACCTTGCTCACGTTGTAATTGTAAACGCTTGTTTGCTAATTCACGCGCTTCACGTTCATCACTCATCACGTTAAATTTATCACCTGCTGTAGGCGCTCCATTTAAACCTAATAACTGAACTGGCATGGAAGGACCTGCTTCTTTAACATTTAATCCATGCTCATTAGTCATTGCTTTTACTCTACCGCTATAACAACCTGCTACAACAATATCTCCAACGCGCATCGTTCCTTTTTGAACAATAATATCTACAACGTGTCCACGTCCTTTATCTAATTTTGCTTCAATAACAGACCCTGATGCTTTTGCATTTGGATTCGCTTTTAACTCTAATATCTCCGCTTCTAATACAACTTTCTCTAATAATAAATCAATGTTTTTTCCCATTTTAGCTGAGATTTCTTGACATTGAACTTTACCACCCCACTCTTCTACTAAAATATTCATAGCAGATAAAGCTTCACGGATTTTATCAGGATTTGCGCCTGGCTTATCAATCTTGTTAATTGCAATAATCATTGGTACACCAGCTGCTTGAGCATGGTTAATTGCCTCTTTTGTTTGAGGCATCACGCTATCATCAGCTGCAACCACAATAATTACAACGTCGGTTACTTTAGCACCACGTGCACGCATGGCAGTAAATGCCTCGTGACCAGGAGTATCTAGGAAAGTAATTGATTTACCACTTTCCATTTTCACATTATAACTACCAATGTGCTGAGTAATTCCTCCAGCCTCACCTGCAATTACATTTGATTTACGGATATAATCTAATAACGATGTTTTACCATGATCAACGTGACCCATAATGGTTACAATCGGCGGACGTTCAACTAAATCATCTGGATTTTCAGCTTCTTGCTCTTCAATCGCCTCTTGAACCTCTACACTTACAAACTCTGTTTTATATCCAAACTCTTCAGCTACAATTGCTAAAGTTTCAGCATCTAAACGTTGATTGATAGATACAAACATTCCTAAACTCATACAAATAGAAATAATTTGTGTAACAGAAACATTCATCATTTGTGCTAATTGATTAGCCGAAACGAATTCAGTAACTTTTAACGTTTTCTTTTCTAAGTCTGAAGCCTCTTGTTCATCAGCCATTTTCTCTCTCACATCATCACGTTTATCTCTACGATATTTTGATGTTTTAGATTTTGAGCCTTTGCTACTTAAACGAGCTAATGTTTCTTTAATTTGTGCTTGAATTTCAACGTCTGTTAAGGCTGGACGAGCTTCACGAGTAGCAGGTTTTTTAGCACGAGGGTCGCCATATTTTTCTTTGGCTCTATCTTTAGCTATCTGAGCTTGCTCAGTACCTACTTTTTTAATTTCCTCTTGGCTCATGCCGCCTTTACGAATACGCTTACGCTTTTTCTTATCAGCTGCATTTCCGGCAGCTGTATTTGGTGCACCGCCTTTTTTAACTTCTTTAATTACAGGTAATTCAATTTTACCCATAATTTTTGGTCCTTCTAATTTTTGATAAACCGTTTCATGAAACACCTCTTTTTGCTCTTCAGCTTCTTCAGGTACTTCAACAGAAGGAACAACAACAGCTGCTATTTCTTCAACAACAGGCTCATCTTCTTTTTTCTTTTTACCTTTTGTTGCTTTAGTAGCTTTTTCCTCTGCTGCTTTTTCTTCCTCTTTATCTTTTTTAGATTTTTTGTCTGGTTTGGTTTTTTGGTTTAAGGCACTTAAGTCCATTTTACCTAAAACCTTCGGTCCAGTTAAAGTAGAAGTACTATCCGTTGCTTCTGTTTTTTCAACTGGCGTTACTAATTTAGCCATTCTTTCAGCTTCTGCTTTCGCTTCTTCTGCTTTTCTTTTTTCATCAGCTGCTTTTTGAGCGGCAGCTGCAGCTAATTCTTTTTCGCGTTGCTCTTCTTGCTCTTTAGCTTTAATAGCCTTAATATCTTCAACAACTAACGACTCACGTTTTAATTTGTTAAGATTAAGGCCCACTGTTTGAGCTTCTTCTTTAGCAGACTTATCTCCTGAAAATTCTTTGGATAACAAAGAATATTCATCATCGCCAATTTTGGCGTTGGGATTGTTTTCTACCGGGCGACCTTTTGAAGCCAAGAACTCAGTAATTTTCCCTAAGGATAAATTAAATTCTTTAGCTACTTTACTTAATCGCATTGTTTTTACGTCTGACATACCTTATTCCTCGTCTTTTTTATGTATCAAAATTGCTTTTTTATTTAACTAAAAGAAAGCTAACTCTTCAATCTTAACAATCTATTAATCTTCGAACTCAGATTGTAACACTTGCTTCACATCTTCAATCACATCTTCCGTTAATCCTGTTCTACGAACTAAATCTGCAACGTCTAATTCTAATACTGATTTTGCTGTATCGCAACCAATTGCTTGTAATGCATTAATTACTGATTCTTCAATCTCATCAGAGAATTCTACCAAGTCAACGTCATCAATATCAACAACTGCTTCATCATTATCACGGAATACATCAATTTCGTATCCAGTTAATTTACCAGCTAATTTAATATTGAAACCACCTTTACCAATTGCTAAAGAGATTTGATCAGGTTTTAAAAATACCTCTGCACGTTTAGTTTCTTCGTTTAATTTAACCGAAGTTACTTTTGCAGGGCTTAATGAACGTTGAATTAATAATTGAGCATTTGACGTGTAATTAATTACATCAATATTTTCATTTTTCAATTCGCGAACAATACCATGAATACGAGAACCTTTCATACCAACACAAGCTCCAACTGGGTCAATTCTGTCGTCATAAGATTCAACAGCTACTTTAGCTCTTTCACCTGGTTCACGAACAATTTTCTTGATCGTAATTAAACCATCAAATACTTCAGGAACTTCCATTTCAAATAAACGCTCTAAGAATGTTGGCGCTGTACGAGACATGATTACTGAAGGTGTTCCGTTTTTTAATTCTACTTTATAAACTACAGCTTTTACAGAATCTCCTTTTTTGAAGAAATCAGAAGGAATTTGTTCTGTTTTTGGCAATAATAATTCGTTGCCTTCATCATCCAACAACATAATTTCTTTTTTCCAAACTTGGTAAACCTCAGCGTTGATAATATCACCAACACGCTCTTTGTATTTGTTATAAATACTTGTTTTTTCTAATTCAAGAATTTTTTGAACTAAATTTTGACGAACTGATAATACATTACGACGACCAATTTCGTCTAATTTTACTAATTCAGTCACCTCTTCGCCGATTTCAAAATCAGGCTCAATTTTATGAGCGTCGGTTAAACTAATGTGTTTGTTTGGATCGTAATCAAACGAATCTTCAGCAAACTCATCATCTACAATGGTTCTGTTTTTATAAATTTCGATATCTCCTTTATCAGGGTTTACGATAATATCAAAGTTTTTATCTGAGCCATATTTTTTGATTAACATAGCACGAAATACATCTTCGATGATGCTCATTAACGTTGCGCGATCAATGTTTTTGTCTTCTTTAAATAACGAGAATGATTCAATTAAATTTACACTTTCCATTGTTTTGTTTTTTTAAAATGGTAATACTGATTTTGTTTCTTTTGTTTGATTATATGTTAGCGTTATATTTTCTACTACGGTATGATTTCCTTTTCCTACTGGTTTTTTCTCTCTTCTAGTTTCTTCAATCACAAATTCATTATCATTAGCACTCATCAAAATTCCTTCGTGCTTTGCGCCTTCTTTAGTTACCACTTTTACTTTTGTGCCTACGTACTTTTTATATTGAGCTACTACCTTAAAAGCTTCTGTTGCTCCTGGCGAAGACACTTGCAATTCAAAATCTTCTTTTTCTCTATCTAGATTGCCTTCTACAAATCTGCTTAACGCAACGCAATCGGCAATTAAAATATGGTTTGGTGCATCAATATAAATTTCAATCACACTTCCTTTCAATATTTTAACATCCACCAAAAACTTATCGGTGCCTGCAAAATGCTCATTGATTAGGTTAACTATTGTTTCTTTTTTTATCATTTTGGTAAAATAAAAAAGGGACTTATCGGTCCCTCATCTTTTCTATCATCTAAATTTCGGGTACAAATATAATCACTTCTTTCTTAAAAACCAAATAATATTAACGAAACTAAAGATGACTTTAATCGTAAAATCTATCAAAGACCCCCGAAATTAACGTTTAACCGTTTTTCAATTCATAAATTGTCCACTACTTTAAATTGAAAAACATAATTTTTAAAAATTATGGCAACAACAATTAAAGATTCAGGAAAAAAGGGCATTTTACTCACATCTGTGTTATTATCGCTCTCAATTTGTGCAAAGGCACAAGGCTCATCAAATTTTTTCACTAAAATTTATGATAACCTTATTAAGGACAGTCAGGCAAGTTTTTTTATCATTGCAGGGGTAATTGGCATTGGCGTATTGGCTTTTTTTATTTTAAAAATTGCTAAGAAGTACGAAAAAGAAGATGAAAAAAATGGCAAAAACAACGTGCGACCAATTTCTCATCGCCATCATCATCACCGTGTGATTAAAAAATCGGCCTGAATTTAAATTATTGAATTTGGTAAAAAGCCACATTTTGTGCGTGAATTACCATTATCAGTTAGTAAAAAAAAGATGTTTTTTGATTAATTGTTTGATAAACAGTTAATTACTAAATGTCTTTTTTTTTTGTTTTTTAATTCATACAACTATCTTTGTCCCGAATTTAAAAACTAAAACACAATGTCAGACATTTCATCAAAAGTAAAATCTATCATCGTAGATAAATTAGGTGTAGAAGAAAAAGAAGTAACTCCAACTGCAAGTTTCACTAACGACTTAGGAGCAGATTCTTTAGATACAGTAGAATTAATCATGGAATTTGAAAAAGAATTTAATATCGCTATTCCAGACGATCAAGCTGAAAAAATTGCTACTGTAGGAGATGCTATCTCTTATATTGAAGCAAACGCAAAAAACTAAGAACCTTACTTTTTAAAAATTATTCTTTATGCAATTTAAGCGCGTAGTAGTTACGGGACTTGGTGCTGTTACACCTTTGGGCAGTAATGTTAACGATTATTGGACAAATATCATTAACGGCGTTAGTGGTGCCGCACCTATTACACGTTTTGATGCATCTAAATTTAAAACACGCTTTGCTTGCGAAGTAAAAGGTTTTAAACTTGAAGATTATTTTGATAGAAAAGAAGCTCAACGTTTAGATGCTTTCTCTCATTACGGAATTGCAGCATCTGTGCAAGCAGTTGCTGACTCTGGACTTGATGCAGAAGGAATCGACAAAAATGAAATTGGCGTTATTTGGGGTTCTGGTATTGGAGGTTTAGATACTTTTCAAACAGAAACTTTCAATTTTGCCAAAGGTGATGGAACTCCTCGTTTCAACCCATTCTTTATTCCTAAAATGATTGCTGATATATGCTCTGGGCATATTTCTATCCGTTTTGGATTTAGAGGACCAAACTTTACAACCGTTTCGGCTTGTGCATCTTCAACTACTGCTTTAATCGACGCTTTTACCTACATTCGTTTAGGTAGAGCTAACGCTATTATTACAGGTGGATCTGAAGCTGCTATTAACGAAAGTGGTATTGGTGGTTTTAATGCTTGCCAAGCCATGAGTACTCGTAACGAATCTCCTGAAACTGCTTCTCGTCCTTATGATAAGGAACGTGATGGTTTTGTGTTAGGCGAAGGTGGTGCTTGTTTAGTTTTAGAAGAATTAGAACACGCTTTAGCGCGTGGTGCAAAAATTTATGCTGAGATTATTGGTGGTGGTATGAGCGGAGACGCTTACCATATTACGGCTCCACATCCAGAAGGTTTAGGTGCAACATTAGTGATGCAACGTGCTTTAAAAGATGCTGGAATTTCTCCAAACGAAGTAGATTATATTAATACACACGGTACAAGTACGCCATTGGGTGACGGTGCTGAGTTAAAAGCAATTACCAATATTTTTGGTGAGCAAGCTTATAAAATGAATATCAGTTCTACAAAATCAATGACAGGCCATTTATTAGGTGCTGCTGGTGCTGTAGAAGCTATTGCAACGGTTTTAGCTGTACAAAACGATATTGCTCCTCCAACAATTAACCACGTTAATGTTGACCCTGAAATTGACCCGAAATTGAACTTAACATTTAATAAGGCTCAAAAACGTACTATTAATGTTGCTATTAGTAATACATTTGGTTTTGGTGGACATAATGCAGCGGTTGTTGTAAAAAAATACACCGCTTAATTTAGTGTTTTGATAAAGCTTTTATCAGCATTAACACCCCTCTCAAAAAAAGACAAAGAGTTTAAACAAAAGCTCAAAAACATCTTAGGATTTCATCCTACGAACTTGGCATTGTATAAACAAGCCTTTCGTCACAGCTCTTCATCCAGTGAAATTAATGAACATCAACACAGTAACGAACGCTTAGATTTTTAGGTGACGCAATTTTAGGCGCTGTAGTGGCTGAATATTTATTCAAATTATTTCCTAAAAAAGACGAAGGTTTTTTAACGCAAATGCGAAGTCGTATTGTAAACGGACAAAACTTATTTGCCCTATCTAAAAAATTTGGTTTTGATACGTTATTAAACTCTCGTTTAACTAAAAAGAAAAACTAAGCTCCAGCGCTTACGGCGATGCGTTTGAAGCCTTTTTAGGTGCGGTTTTTATCGATAAAGGATTTGAGAAGACCAAGAAATTTATTTTAAATAATATCATTAAAGTTCATTTGGATATGACTGAGTTGTTGCAAAACGACACAGATTATAAATCGCAGTTTCAGATTATGATGCAGCGCCAAAAGAAACAGTTTGAATACACGATTTTAAAAGAAGAGCACAACGGCAGAGAAAAAACCTACTCCATTCAACTATCTATTGAAGGCGTGGAACAAGCTGTATTTGAACATAAATCCAAAAAAGTAGCGGAGCAAAGGGTTGCGCAAATTGTGTTGGAGAAGCTGCAAAAATTAAGTGAGAATTAGTTTGTAATTGAAAACAATTCGTTTTTTAAATTATTGTACTAACTTAGATTAAATTAATTTTTACAAATGCGTTATGCGCTGACATATTTTTTCTTATTACATTTTTGTTTTGCAAAATCACAAACTCGTTTTAACATTAATATACCTGTTGGTATTGATACAATTTCGGATATTGGGGTTAAAGTAATAGAATTACAAAATGGACACATTCTGAGCTGTGGTAACGTTTTAAATGCTTTAATAAATTACAACGCGTCATATTTAGTTAAAACAAATAGTTTAGGTAATGTAATTTGGAAAAAACAATATGATGTAAGCATAGGTGGTAGTTATGATTCTTTTATTGACCTTGTAGAATTGCCAGATAGTAATTATTTGGTAACAGGTATTACCACCAATACGTTAACCAATGATGATGATGGTTTTTTAGCCAAGATTGACACGGGAGGTAATATTGTTTGGTTGCAAAAGTATGTACACCCAGATGATGATGAAATAACTGCTATGCGATTAACACCAGATGGTAAAGTTATTATTTTGGGTTATACATTTTCAAGCGGCACCTATAGTGATGTGCTGCTTATAAAAACAGACCTGAACGGCAATTTGATCTGGCGTAAGCGTTTTGGAAATACATTTGATGAAATGTACCGTTCTATTGAAATCATTAAAAATAATACGGAGTATTTATTAGGTGGAGATTATGGTTATTATAATACAGGCAATCCGTATTATGATATGAGTTTAATGCGAACCGATACGGCAGGTAATATTATTTGGCAGCAGCAATATGGCATATCGCCTAATGAAAGCGGAAAATGCTCTATTCCCACCTTAGACAGCGGTTTTGCTATATGCGGTATATATAATGATACGGGCTCTGTACTAAAAACGGATAAAAACGGAGTTGTGCAATGGATTAAAAAATATAGCCAAGAGCAAGGTACAATATATAGTTTAAAGCAATTACAGGACTCAAGTTATGTCATGATCAAATCAGATAATGATTGGCAAAATAATAATAGAACTGGATATTTAGTAAAGGCAGATAAAAATGGAAATCAATTATGGCAAAGAGTGTATCCTCATCCAACATCAGGAATTTCCAATTATTTTTTCGGTTTTAATACCACCGCCGATAAAGGTTTTATTATCACAGGACAGTATAACCATATTGGTCAACCATTTAAAAACATGTGGTTGGTAAAAACCGATAGTTTGGGTTGTGATAGTGTGACTTGTAGTTATTTGGTTACTGATATTAAAGATATAAGTTATGAATTAGGAGAGATGAGTTTGGCACCAAACCCAACTAATGGTTTGCTTACTATTAGTAGCCTTCATGATTTTACAAAAATTGAAGTGCTCAGTATTACAGGGCAAATTTTGTTATCCGAAACAGTTGATTCAAAAACTCATCAACTAGAGTTGCAAAATTTTGCCGAGGGCATTTATTTTGTGAGGGTAAGCTATGCTGATGAACAAAGTGTTATGAAGAAAGTGATTGTAAGACATTAAATCACTACTTCGTCACATCATACAAAAATCCTTTTCCTTTATTATACTTTTGAAATATCTTTAAAAGATAATTGATATCATCGGTTTGCATAAAATCAGGGCATTTTTCAACAGCTGCGTAATTTTCTTTTTCAGTTAATACGCCATAAATGGTAACACGCACATTATTACTGTGAGCTTGTTTTACTTGCTCTGCCGTTACTTGATTAGTGTGCATCGATAAGCCAAAAAAATCATGCTGTTTTACTTGCTGTAAACCTTCCTCAAAATCTTCGGCTAAAATAAATAAATGGGTATTGTTTTTTTTATCCTTTATTACTTGTAAAAAATCAGCGAAGGGATTCTCAATAAACACATGTTCATTTAAGTCATATTTATTGATGGTGTTAACTATTGCACGAGCATAAACACCATAATACTCCGTATTAAAATCAGATAATTTAATATCCCAGGTAAAGGTGTAGTTTTTAGGATCAGGGATTTTCTCAATAAACTCTTCGAGCGAAAGCAATTTTGAGTTTTTAAAAAAATTGGATTGCACTTCACAGTTATTCATGTCAGCCCAATTCAAATCTTTAATCGCACCCGAACAAGAGGTATTGTCTTGTAACTTACTACTATGAGTAATTACTAATACGCTATCTTTTGTCATCTGAATATCCATTTCGGTCCCATCAGCTCCACGGTTTAAACAAGATTCAAATCCGGGCCAAGAATTAACAGGATAGCGAGAGTAAAAACCCATGCCTGCATGACCAAAACACCCTATTTCATTATTATTCAAATTCTCTAAATGAAAAGTAGCGGGATCTTTAGAACAAGAAACCGTGATGATTACAAAAAATATGAAAATGAATCTTAACAAACCATTTAAAATTAAACTTTACCAACACAAATGCCAAACAGGAAAATGGTATTTGTTTAACCACTTATTTTGGTAAAACTGCCATGAAGCTCCTCTTGAAACCACACCCATAGCTATTCTACCAGCTAATGCGCCGTCAGATTGAATACTGATGACTTCAATTTCACTTTCTTGAATGGAATAAAAATTCGTTTCTCCGCTGATGTCTGCTTTAATAATTAATTGAGTTGAATCTAAAGTGGTGCAATAAACTTTAGCTTTAATTTCTCGATGTAACTTATCACTTTTAAAAGTTATAAAAAAAAGCCTTTTATAGGAGGTAACTTTATCTTTTCTCCAGTTTCGGAATTTTTTATATACGTAGGATGTTCAATTTTTTCGTCTGGAATATTATCATAAAGCCTATACTTTTCCATGAAATACAATTTTGATAACTCTTCGGGAATATCAGTACTAAATCTATAATCTGCTTTAAAAAAAACATTACCAGCCTTAATACCATAAATACGTCGCTCATGGGGTCTCATGTATTCATATACGGAACCACTTTCTTTGTAGTTTCGGCGAATCGCAACAACATTATCAGTAGAAATTTTTTCCTGCTTATTATAAGAAGTATAATAAATCACATCTGTGTATGCATTTGTAATTACTAAATTTGGATCAGGGTCATATTGATATTCCTTTGTAATTATTTCGTCTTGCGATTTAACGGCAAGGCTTAAAAGGATAAATAATATGGTGAAGATTTTTAGCAAAAGCTTTACAAATTTTTAATTATTGTTCAAAAATTACACAAGACTAAATATAAGTTTCTTATGTTCTTTTTTCTTGAAAAAAAAGAACCAAAAACTCAAGGCGAAAGACCAACCTCCATTTACCCCGCAAAAAAGCTTCCCCGAATGGCGGTTCGCCCTCTTTCGCCAAAAGCAGCCGCACCATTACTAACGTATGCAGCAGTTATAAAGAACTCTATACAACCAACTTTTTATAACGCGGACGCTTAGGCTCCACATTACCTAAACGTTTTTTGCGGTTCTCTTCATACTCTGTATATCCGCCTTCAAACCAATAGACTGAACTATCGCCTTCAAAGGCTAAGATGTGCGTACAAACACGATCTAAAAACCATCTATCGTGACTAATAATTACGGCGCAACCTGCAAAGTTTTCTAAACCTTCTTCTAAGGCACGTAATGTGTTTACATCTAAATCATTGGTTGGCTCATCCAATAACAACACGTTACCTTCATTTTTTAAAGCCATGGCTAAGTGCAAACGGTTACGTTCTCCACCTGATAATACAGAAACTTTTTTTCCTTGATCGCTTCCACCAAAGTTGAAACGAGAGATGTAAGCTCTTGCGTTCATTGGCTTACCACCTAAAGTAATATTATCTAAACCACCGCTTAATATATCATACACGGTTTTATTTGGATCTAAATCTGCGTGAGATTGATCCACATAAGAAATTTTTACAGTTGGTCCTACTTTAAAATCACCTGAATTTGGCGTTTCTTGTCCCATAATCATACGGAATAACGTTGTTTTACCAGCACCGTTTGGTCCAATAATACCAACAATTCCAGCAGGTGGTAATTTAAAGTTTAAGTGCTCATATAATAATCTATCGCCAAATCCTTTTGATACTTCAATGGCTTCAATAACTTCGTTACCAAGACGAGGACCGTTAGGAATGAAGATTTCTAATTTTTCTTCTTTATCCTTAATGTCTTCATTCATCATTTTATCGTAGTTATTTAAACGGGCTTTTTGTTTTACACCACGCCCTTTAACTCCCTGACGAACCCAGTCTAACTCGCGCGCCAAAGTTTTTTGACGCTTAGATTCTGTTTTCTCTTCTTGTTTTAAACGATTTCCTTTTTGCTCTAACCAAGAAGAATAATTTCCTTTCCAAGGAATACCTTCTCCGCGGTCTAACTCTAAAATCCAACCAGCTACATTATCTAAAAAGTATCTATCATGCGTTACAGCTATAACAGTTCCCTTATATTGTTGTAAATGTATCTCCAACCAATCAACCGACTCAGCATCTAAGTGGTTGGTAGGCTCATCTAATAATAAAATATCTGGTTCTTGTAATAACAAACGGCATAAAGCCACACGACGACGCTCACCACCTGATAAAATTTTGATTGGCGTATCGCTTTCTGCACAACGCAATGCATCCATGGCGCGCTCTAAACGAGTATCTAAGTTCCATAAATCATGTTGGTCAATTAAGTCTTGCAATTGAGCTTGACGATTAATTAACTTATCCATTTTATCTGGATCGTTTAATATTTCTTCGTCCATGAACTTGTTGTTCACTTCTTCAAATTCATTTAAAATATCTACATGTTTTTGCGCGCCTTCGCGAACAATTTCAATCACTGTTTTTGTTTCATCTAAATTTGGTTCTTGTTCTAATAAACCAATGCTATAGCCAGGTGATTGATGGATTTCTCCTAAATAATCTTTATCTAAACCAGCCATTATTTTTAATAAGGATGATTTACCTGAACCGTTTAAACCTAAAACACCAATTTTGGCTCCGTAATAAAAGGAGATATAGATATCTTTTAATACTTGTTTTTGTGGTGGATGTATCTTAGATACATTTACCATACTGTAAATAATTTGTCTTCCTACTTCTGACATAATAAATAAAATTTGAGGTTATAAAGTTAGTAGAAAAAGCCAATATATCACCATGCTAGAGCTATAAAACAGGTAAATTTTAACCACATAGAGACAAAATTGGGAAAAATTTTAGTGAATTTTGAGGAAACATAGCAGGAAGCTACGCTTCCTTTCTCTGTGTACCAAAATAGCACCTGTTATTTTACATTCCTAGCTAACTATGTTTCTATGTGGCTAAATAAAAAAGCGTCCAAAATTAATTGAGACGCTTTTAAATACTTATACTATTTAACTTATTTAGCTAAGGTTTTCCATTTGCTATAGTAATCTGTTGTAATTTGTTTAATGACATGTTTAACAGCTCCTGCCCAAAAATTACGCAAGCCAATGCCCATCGGTTTGCCAATTATTCTTTCAAGAATTAAAACATTTTTAGTTTTAATATCAAAAACGGCAACATAAATAGATGCTTCGTCGGTTGATTTATTAAAACTTTCTACCACAAAAGTAACACCAATGCCTTCTGTTTTTTCACCATGTCCTAATTTAGAGATTACTTTAGAAACTGTTTTTTGTCCATCAGGAAACTTAAAAGCATTAAAACTCATTAAGTCGTCGGTACTAATGGAGTAATTTGCTTTTTCAGTAGGTGTTACATCATAAAACACCTCATTTTTTTGAAAAGCCTCTGCAATTTTAAAATTTTTAGGTTCGCTTTGTATTAAGCCGTTCCAATTAGGCATCCATTTGTTTTTCAAATCTGATGCGCTTGCAGGCCCTGCTCCCATAGCTTGATCAAACTGACCAACCATTTTTGCTTCCGTAAAATTTAATCCGTACCAAACAATGCTTTTTGCACTGAATACATCTTTTGCTGTAAACTGAGCAAAACCAATACTAGCAGTAGCTAACAATAATGATAAAACTATTTTCTTCATTTTTTAATTTTTATGATTACAAAATTACACTTTATCAAATTAATTGCAATTGATTTTCATCATCCTTTTGGAAAATAAACTAAATGTTTTTCGTTGTACATACGGATATATTTTGTGGCCATTTCTTTTTTATTTTTTTTATTTAAAACCTTATATTCATTGTAGATGGCTTCATCACGCTTTAAATATTCTTCCATTTTGCCGATGCTAAAAGGTGTAATTTCTCCACTATAAAAATCAAATAAATATTGTCTAATCTCTCTTACTTTTTGGGCATTACTACCAATAGGAGCATTCATAAAAGGGTCGTAACCAGGTGAATAATTAGTAACCTCAACAGTTCCTATAAAATTACTGATTGAGCCAAAAACAGGAATTCTGTAAAAATTTTTATCTTGATTGATGAAAATAATATTGTTTTGGCAATAACCCCACACTTTTTCTGATTTTACCTTTGTAACCGACCCTTCTCTTTCTGTATATTCAATAAATTCCTCTTCAATTAATTTCGAATAAAAATCTAATTGATCTTTATTGATTTTAGAAATAATTTTTTCTTTTGGAATAGGCCAATTATATCTAAAATCTTGATAGCCTAAATATAAGCCTTCATATAGCCTAAAATTTTTAGTAAAAGCAACAGAATCTTGGGCTTTAATATGCGTAAAACATAAAAAGCTACAAAAAACTAAAACTAAACTAAATCGCATACTGTAAATATCTAAATTATTTGTAATTTAATGGTATAAATTTACGGCATGCGGTTATATTTTACATTTTTTATCATACTTTCTTTCTTTGAATTAAGAGCGCAATCTGTTTTTAATACTGAGTTGATTTCTAAATTAGAACATGCAAGCGCTAACGAAAAAATAAATGTATTAGTACTCACAAAACCAAATACAGAAATTAACTATTCCGAATTTCCCGACATTCAATTCAATTACCAAGCAGGTAATATTACTTCCATAATTGGCAGCGTTTCATCTATCAAACAATTATTGATTTTAAAAAATATTGTAAGAATTGAATACACTCAACATCATTTACAATTAATGAGTGATACCGCTCATATTAGAAACAGAATTAAAAACATAAAAACTGGTTTAAGTCCGCTTGCTCAGCCTTATGATGGTAATGGCGTTATTATGGGAGTGATAGATTCTGGTACAGATTTTAATCACCCTGATTTTAAAGATGCTAGTGGAAATTCTCGGATCAAGTATTTATGGGATATGACAAAACCTTTAGCGGTTAATACGCCTACTCCATTTGGTTATGGGCAAGAATGGAACAATTCGCAAATAGATTTAGGATTGTGCACGCACAGCGATGTTGCGCAATTTGGGCATGGCACACTTAGCACTGGAATTGCAGCAGGAAATGGATTTTCGGTAAATAAATATGAAGGCATGGCGCCAAAGGCTGATATAATTGTAGTGGCAATGGATTTTAATAGACCTGGTTTTACTATATCTGATGCACTACAATACATCATTACAAAATCACAACTATTAAATAAACCTGTAGTAATTAATGCTAGTCTTGGTGATTATTATGGAAGTCATGATGGCTCAGATTTAGAAACACAACTTATTAATGGTTTAATTTCAAATGTGCCAGGAAGAGTCTTGGTTGCAGCTTGTGGTAATGCTGGCCGAGTAAAATTTCATGTTGGATATAATGTTATAAATACCGACACCAATTTTACTTGGATTAAGAACAACTTAAATACAATTTCCTTTTCTGAATATGCCGACACATCGCAAATAAAAAATGTGAAGTTTAGCGTTGGGGTTACCCATCCCAATTTAACTGATGTTGGCGCTACTTCTTTTAAGCCTTATGACTATGCCTTAAACACCGTTAAAAGAGATACCATTTACCGTAACAGTAACAGAATCGGAATTATTGAAAGTATAGCAAGCATCAATTCATACGGAGTATATGAATTGGCGATTTCAATTAATGCTGACAGTTTAAACTATTTATGGAGCATAGCACATACAGGAATTGGAAGGATTGATTCGTGGAATTTTGATTATGTAACTAACAACCTACCTTCAGTTTCTATCTATCCAAACATTGCAAAATATAAAATTGCTGATACCTTGCAAACCATTGTAAGCGGTTTTCAATGCAGTGATGAAGTGATTGCCGTTGGAAATTATATTAATAGAAATAGATACATTGATGTAAATGGAAACACGCAAATTAAAGCTGAAACACCGGGGCAACTTCACGAAAGTAGTAGCACTGGGCCAACCAGAGATAATAGAATAAAGCCAGATATAGCAGCTACAGGTGCAAATATTATGGCAGCGCTCCCAATTAGTATGCTAGCCACCTATGCTATTAGTTTTCCAAGTGTTGTTGCTCAAGGTGGATATCATCGCACTGCTGGCGGAACATCTGCTGCTAGCCCAGTAGTAGCTGGATTAGCTGCCTTATATTTTCAGAGAAATCCAACAGCCACTAATCAACAATTAAAGCAAGCCATTATCAATTGTGCCTATAGTGATTTTTATACTGGAGCAAATTTACCAAGCAACAGATGGGGTTACGGAAAATTAGATGGTTTTGCAACAATGACGTGCGGAGAAGTATTAGATAATATTAAAATTTTAAGTAATCAGGAAACCATACAAGCATTTCCTAATCCCTTATCAAACGAAACTAACTTAATATTTCCCAATACTGAAAGCAAAAAAATCAAACTCTACAATTCATCTGGACAAATGGTAATGGAAGATTCTTGTGAATCCATCAATTACATATTAAAAAGAAATCTTTTAGCTTCGGGCTTGTATTTTATTTTAGTGGAAGAAAAAAATGTGTCTTATAAAATTAAAATCGTTATTTTGTAGTTAAATGAATAACACTATTTCACATACTATTTTAATTATTTCTGCGTTTACATACCAATGAAGTCTTGTCTTTATATATTTTTATTATTTGTAGTACTTAGTTCTAATTTGTTTTCACAAGGACGAAGAAGAAATTTTCGTCAGCATGAAGTAGGCTTTATGGTTGGTGGGGCATATTACATTGGCGATTTAAATCCCAGAAAACAATTTAACTTAACTCAACCTGCTGCTGGTGCATTTTATAGATTTACGCCAAATTACCGCTATGCTTTTAGGGCAGGTATTAATTGGGGGAATATTATGGGAGATGACTCTCAAAGTGATGATCCTGACCAAGTTCAACGAAATTTAAATTTTAAATCTCAAATTATAGAATATAATATTATTGCGGAATTTAATTTTTTAGAGTATCGTATTAGTAATGATAAATACAAATTCACTTCTTATTTGTTTTTAGGAATAGACGTTTTTAGCCATAAGCCAAAAGCTAATGTTAATAATAAATGGACTGATTTAGAGCCATTACATACCGAAGGGCAGGTAAAAGGATACAAATTAACTCAAGTATCTATTCCGTTTGGTATTGGCGCAAAAATGAATGTATCAAAACAAGTAGGCATTGGTTTAGAATGGGGGCCAAGAAAAACATTTACAGATTACTTGGATGATGTAAGTGGAACCTACCCAGATTGGGAAACCACACAAGCTTTTAATAAAAATACCATAAAATTTACCGACAGATCTAAAAATGCTGGCAGCAATGTTAATAAGATGCGTGGCAATCCAAGAACAAAAGATTGGTATTTCTTTTTTGGAATTACATTAAACATCAAGCTTAATTTTAAAGCTCCACCTTGTTATTCTTATAATCATTAAGAACCTATTTCTTTTTTGATTTCGTTTTTTCTTCGTTCCAAGTTTTGTATTCGTTTTGCTGTTCTGGTCTAAAAGCTGGCATTCGACGTAATGGTTCACACTCTTTTAAGGTAGCATAACAATCTGCAGGTAGCTGCTGATATAAGGCAGTTCCTTTAGTTTTCCATGCAATCATTTCATCACTCACATCTTTCACAACTTTGCCAGGATTACCAACAACTACTTTTCTATCTTCAATAACCGTATCGGCAGGTACAAAACATAAAGCGCCTATAATGCAATTATCGCCAATCACACAATTATCCATTACAACAGCATTCATACCCACTAGCACATTCTTTCCAATCGTTCCGCCATGTATAATAGCGCCGTGACCAATATGTGCCGCTTCTTTCAATAAAACAGTTGTGCCCGGAAACATGTGTATGGTGCAATTTTCTTGCACATTACATCCGTCTTCAATAATAATTTGTCCCCAATCGCCACGAATGGCGGCACCTGGGCCGACATATACATTTTTACCAATAATCACGTTACCAGTAACGGTTGCGTTTGGATGAATGAAAGATGATTTATCTATTACTGGTTTATAACCATTGAACTCGAAAATATTTGCCATAGTATGTAGGTTAATATTATTTATTTTTTAACCACATAGAGACATAGTTTGTATTAATTAATAGTTGAGTCAAAAAAATAGAAGCTACGCTTTACACATAGAGACTATGTGTAAAAAACATGTTTTTCTATTCCTTCCTCTTTACCATTTATTTTTCTATGTGCCTATGTGGTTATTTTTTTATGATTTATATCGGGCGTTTAATTAAAACTCACTCTTTAAATGAAACTTAATTTCAGGAAATTTAGTTTGCGCCATTTCTAGTAACCAAGCCGATTCTGCTAAAAACACCAAACGATTTTCTTTATCGTAAGCAATGTGATTTGATTTGTCTATCAAAAATTCATCTAGTTTCTTCTTATCGCTACACTCAATCCACAAGGCTTTATATAAATTTACCGAATCATAACCACAAGAAGCATTATACTCCGATTTTAAACGATGCTGAATAACCTCAAACTGCAAAGCTCCAACAGTACCAACAACTTTACGCCCATCTGCTTTTTTAGTAAACAACTGCGCAACTCCTTCGTCTGTTAACTGCTCTAAACCTTTTTGCAATTGTTTAGTTTTCATTGGATCCAAATTAGTCACATATTTAAATAACTCAGGTGAAAAACTAGGTATACCTTTAAAATGAAATTTAGCGCCTTCGGTTAAAGTATCTCCAATTTTAAAATTACCTGCATCATACAAACCAATAACATCACCAGGAAAAGATTCATCAATCACCGATTTTTGTTGCGCCATAAATGCTGTTGGATTACTAAAACGCATATCTTTTTGCTCACGCACATTGTAGTAATATTTATTACGTTCAAACTTACCTGATACAATTCTTAAAAAGGCAATTCTATCGCGATGTTTGGGATCTAAGTTAGCATGAATCTTAAACACAAAGCCGCTAAATTTAGGCGATTCTGGCTCTATATATCCTGCTAAATCTGTATCTCTGCCTTGAGGTGTGGGTGCAATTTCAACAAAACAATCTAACAATTCTTTAATACCAAAATTATTAACCGCACTTCCAAAAAATACGGGACTTACATTAGCTTTTAAATATTCACGTTTATCAAAATCATCATATACGCCATCAATCAATGTAATGTCGTCACGTAGTTGGTTAGCGAAATCTTCGCTAATGTATTTTTCAATTTCACTATCGTTTACGTTATCTAAAACAACACTTTCTTCAACCGTTGTTTTACTATCACCTTGAAAAAGGGATAATTTTTTCTCGTATAAATTATAAACGCCTTTAAACGATTTACCAATACCAATTGGCCAAGTTAAAGGACGCACTCTGATTTTTAATTCTTTTTCAATTTCATCTAATAAATCAAAGGCATTTTGCCCTTCACGATCCATTTTGTTTACGAACACTATCACAGGCGTGTTTCGCATACGACACACTTCTAATAATTTACGTGTTTGAGGCTCTACTCCTTTTACACAATCAATTACCATAATTACACTATCCACAGCAGATAAAGTACGGTAGGTATCTTCAGCAAAATCCTCGTGACCAGGAGTATCTAAAATATTCACTTTGAAATCGCGATAATCAAAAGCCATTACGGAAGTAGAAACCGAGATACCACGTTGTTTCTCAATTTCCATGAAATCGGAAGTGGTTGACTTTTTAATTTTATTTGATTTTACTGCACCCGCCGATTGGATAGCCCCACCAAATAATAATAATTTTTCGGTTAAGGTTGTTTTACCTGCATCGGGATGGGCAATAATGGCAAAGGTTTTTCTTTTATGTAATTCTTCTATAAAACTCATTATGTATCTGAAATAAGGTATAAAGATAAGATTTTTACTGATAGTCAAAGGATTATCAACAACACTCTTTCCTAGAAAGGGTAACCAATGGTAAAGTTTAAAATAGCAGAGTCACGAATTCTTTGAGTGCCAAAAACTAAACGTTTACTCTCAATATAGTGTGGGTCATATATTCTCATAGCTCCATCTAATCTCAATACAAAAAACGAGAAATCATATCTTATACCAAAGCCAGAACCCACGCCTAATTCCTTATAAAAATCTATCTAGTTTAAATTGTCCGTTTGGTTTATTAGGGTCGTCATACGATAGCCAAATATTACCTGCATCCACAAACCAAGCTCCATAAATAGATTTAAAAATATGGAAACGATACTCGAAATTAGTTTCAATTTGAATGTCTCCAATTTTATCATACCTAGCAGCTACATCTGCAGGCTGAGCGTAACTTCCTGGCCCTAAAGTTCTAGCTCTCCAAGCTCTATTACCATTGGGTCCACCACTAAAAAAACTTTGTTCATAAGGTAATGCGGACAAATTTTTTAAAGGCTTACCTACTCCGCCAGCTATACGATACACTAACTTGCCTAGTTTTCTGATTTTAAAGTAAAAACGATAATCTACATCCAATTTCACAAACTGAGAAAAAGGAATACCAGCCATTAAATATCTACCTAAAGTATCTTGAGTTTGATTGGTAGCCGAATACAAACCTCTTAATATATTGCCAGATGAACTTAAAGACATTTTTAAATACATCACATTTCTTTTTTTGGTTAAACTTTGGTTATTATAAACCGCTGTAATTCTGGATAATGTGGTAATGTGATCTTGAAAAGAATTTAAAAGAAAAAAATCGTTTGTAGCTAATAAGTCGTTATTAAAACTATTTGACAACTTGGCTTTAACACTGTAGGCTTCTAGTGGAACCACATCATAAAAAAATAAACCTTTACTGTTATTAAACTTAAAACCATAAGAAATATTTGAAATAATACGATTATAATCTGGACTAGATTGATAGTTCACTGAAAGATTAACGATGGTTTTAGGCTGAACGAAGTACCGTTTTTCGCTTGCATCTTTTTTATAATAAAATAAAGTAAAGGGAAATAAAGGTTTTGGGAAATAAAAATTTAGTTCTGGTCCAAATTGAATCGTATTAAACGTGCTTTGAACATTGTTGATTGTTGTAGCTTCTTGGGTTTCATTAAATTGTTTTTGTGCAATCAGCGAACCTTTTAATTTCAGCTCTACCAACTCGGCACCTCTAAAAGCATTCTTATTTTGAAATACTAAACTTCCAGCAATTCCTAAGTTATTATTGGTATTTGTGCCTTCCGTTTCGATAGTTAAAGCTTGCTTAACCACTGGCTGGCAAACAATATAACAATCTAATTTATCTGAAAAGTAAGGATTTTTGACATACTGTATATACACACTTCTAAACACTTTTAAATTGCTTAAACCTTTATACGTTTCTTCCGAAAATTTTGCTGATAAAACTGCCCAGGTGATACGGAAATATCGCGGGTTAAATCTTTTTTTCGAAATTTTAATTTATTGTTATGTAATATTTTTATGCCATTGTATTCTAAAGTATCTTTCATGTATGCCTCGCTGGCTCTTCCCCTAAAATCAGGAATAACCTCGGGTATCACATATACATTTTCAATATAAAAACGAGGATGATTAATATAAACCAATGAATCATTGTACTCATTGTAAGAGCGAGAAAACATTTTACACCAATGGTTAAATTTACATCGTGACCTGCTAAATTAGTGTCCACTAAATAATTAACATACTCTGGAGCAAAATAAAAATATCCATTATTTAACTGACTCTCGGTTATGCGCTCTCTTTCTTTTTGAAAAACATCTTCGTTGTAAATAGTATTGTGTTTAATTAAGGATGACGTGGAATCATTTAAAATAAAATATTCAATTAAAGGGTCATCAATTTTATAATTAATTGATCTAATATAATAAGGCTCAGATTTAGATATCGAATAAAATGTTTTTGCTCGTTTTGCTTTCTATCAACAACTAAACTATCTCTTACTTTAGAATCAAAGTAACCACGTGAAAACACAAATTTCTGAAGTTGGTTTTTAGTGATTTTTGTCAAGAGTGTATCTAAAATAACTGGCGGTTCGCCTGCCTCCATAATGCTTTCACGAAATGTTGCTTTTCTTTATTTTTAAATTTGGTGCTTTAGTGGCCTTTCCTTTTTAACTCGACGTATGTTTCTTCTATCGTTTCTTTCAATACGTTTTGCATTAATTCTATCAAATCTTGCATCACGCTTTTCTTTCTTTTCCAACATTTTTTGTTGGTCTACTTGATTGTAGAGCCACAAATTAAATCGCACTAATTTTAAAATTTTTCGATTTGGCTTTTGTCTTAAAAAAGCTTCTAACTCATTGTTATCAATAGCGGTTCCGTTGTACTTAATGCCAGTTTTTTGTAACAACAATTCGTTCTCTTTAAGGTGCTTATTAACACCACAGGAACTTAATAATAGAAAAAATAGCAATAAGCAAAAACTAGCCAAATTTGTTTTGCAAAAGCGCTTTAAAAAAAACTGAATATCCTGTTTATAGGTCAAATGGTTTACTTACATTTATAGCCTACTAATTTAGCTTTTAAAAATGATTAGTAAAAATCAGATAAAACATATTCAATCACTTCACTCTAAAAAAAACAGAGAGGAAGAAGCTTTGTTTATTATTGAAGGTATTAAATTAGTAACAGAATTTATAGATCAACAAAAATATGCTGTAAAAGAAGTATTTGCTACCGCTGAATACATAAGCAATCACCAATCTATCTTAGAAAAACATCAAATTAATTACTCTGAAATTAGCCTTGAAGAATTAAAAAAAATAAGCCTTCAAACTACTCCAAATCAAGTATTGGCAATTGTTAAAGAATGTCAACAGACTATAAATACAAATACTTTGATTTCCTCCACTACTTTGTATTTAGATGATATTAGAGACCCAGGTAATTTAGGAACCATCATTAGAATTGCCGATTGGTTTGGGATACACCAAGTTATTTGCTCTCCAAACTGTACAGAACTATATAACCCCAAAACCTTGCAAGCTAGTATGGGTGCTGTACTAAGAGTTAATGTTGTTACACAAAATTTTGAAGAACTATTACCAAAACTAAAAAATGTTCCCATTTATGGTGCCCTACTGGAAGGAAAAAACATTTACACGTCTGAATTAAAACATGGTTTAATTATAATTGGAAACGAAGCAAATGGCATATCAAATGCAATAAAAAACATATCACTCATCCAATTACAATTCCTGCAGCTACTAATAACGGTAGCGAATCGTTAAATGCAGCTAATGCCTGTGCTATTATTTGTTCCGAATTTTACCGACAATTAACGTTTTAATCATGAGACATACCATCATAATAATCGTCTTACTGTTATTAAAACTATTTGTGAACGCACAAGTCATAAGCCTTGATATTGATGCTGCTACACCAAGAATGAAATTTGAAAACGGAAAAGATGTGATTGATTTTATGTATCAAAAATACAGACAAGGCCCCTGCAAAATATATACTTTTTCTCAAAAAAATACCCATTACAGAAACGACAGTATTATTGGACATTCAGAATGGCATGAATACATTGAATTTCCCGACAAATTTAGAATAGATTTTGGCGATAAAACGGAAGGTAATTATGTGATTTTTAGAAATGACAGTTCTTACAGTTATAGAAAAAACGAACTTAAAAAAACTAAATACGATTCTAACATTCTATTACTATTATTAGGAGGAATGTATTACAGAGAACCCGTAGATATTGAAGCTCGTTTGAAAAAGGAAGGATATAAGACTCAAGTATTATCTAACCAAAAATGGGATAAACAAGCCGTTTGCGTTATTGGAGCTTTAGAAGGCGATACACTATCAAATCAAATTTGGGTGAGTAAAAAAAATTGGCGAGTAGTTAGAATCATTGAAAAGATGGATGAAAAAAGTACCATGGATATGACTTTTGATGCTTTTCAAAAGAGCTGCAATGGCTATACCGAAACAAAAGTAACCTTTAAAAGAAATGGCAAAATAGAGCAAGTAGAGGAGTATTATGACATCAAAGCTCATGATACCTTGCCAATTGAAGTCTTTTATCCAAAAAAACGATAATTATATTTTTGTAATCGCATTAATAGTTTAGTTTTGTAACTCAAATAATGTCATCAGAAATTACTATAAATCATACGTCATTCGGCCAATCTTTTAACTCGGCAGATACCCTGGTTATTGAGTTATCAGAAAATCTAATTCAGTTTTGCGAATTGGAATCTGCACAAAATAAGCCCTTATTTATTTGCGACTATCCTATTGAAAATATATTAAAACATACATTAAGCGAACATTTTATAAGTGCTATTAAACATTTTCAATTTTTAAAAAAACAATATCTACACGTTTATATAAATTATTTTACTCAGCAGTTTACCTTGTGTCCTACTGCATTTTATAATAGCGATAGCAATCGGTCGATGTTAGAATTTAATACCGGCTCTATCGATAATAAATTAATTTTAGTAGATGATGTAACCACAGATATTAAATTAATATATGGGATAGATGAATCATTAAAATCAACTTTAGATTTAATTTTTCCTAACCATCAATTAAAACATAGTTTGAGTGTACTCTCCAAACTCATGTTAGTTTCGGAAGAATTAGTAAAAGAACACATCCTTTTTATCTATTCACTCAAATTACATAGAAATTGTTGTGAAACAAGACCAAAAATTAGTATTAGCAAATCAGTTTTCTATAAAAACACAAGAAGACGTATTATACTATGTTCTTTTTATTTTAGAGCAATATCAATTAAATCCTTTAACAGCAAATATTAGTATTGTAGGAAATTTAGATACCAATTCCGAACTAATTACTTCATTAAAAAAGTATATCAAAAACATACGACTGGCGCTTGGCAACAAAAGCATAAACTGGTCGGGAGTTACAGGCACTCCACAACATTTTAATTACACTTTAATCAATAGATTGTTTTGCGAATAATTGGCGGTACATACAAAGGCAAACAAATAATTGCACCAAAAAACCTACCCGTTAGGCCAACAACCGATTTTGCAAAAGAAGGCTTATTCAATATTTTAAATAATAAAGTTGACTTTGAAGGTTTAACTGTTTTAGATTTATTTTGTGGAACAGGTAATATTAGTTTAGAGTTTGCTTCGCGTGGTGCACAAAAAATATACGCTATTGATAAACACTCGCCATGTTTATATTTTGTTAAAGACACCGCTAAAGCCTTAAAACTAAATTCAATTATAACTGATAGAGCAGATGTTTTTAAATACCTAGAGAAATCACACTCAACCTATGATGTTATTTTTGCCGATCCACCATACGAATTAGAAAACATTGCTCAAATTCATGACTTAGTATTTACTCACAATCTTTTAAACGAAGATGGTTGGCTAATTATTGAGCATGGGCAAAGAACAGATTTAAGTTCTAAAAAAAACTATATGGAAACTCGAAAGTACGGTAATGTTCATTTTAGTTTTTTCGCTCAATCAATAGAATAACATATTTTAGTAAATCATCCCAAAATTAATCTGTAACTAATTGTATATTTGGTATTATACAACTATATGCGCGTTTTTCTTTTTCTAATATTAATTATCTCCATAACCTGTAATGCACAAAACATTACAATTAAAGGCAAAGCTGATGCTTCTCATATTGGAAAAGAAGTGATTTTAAGCGATTTTTCGGATTATGTTACTTACACCAGAACTAAAGAAAGTGCCGATACGGTGGATGCAAATGGTTACTTTGAATTGAAATTACAATCTACCATTACCAAACCAATATTAATTAATATTGATAATTTAATCGGTAAAATATATGTTCAACCAAATTTTGTTTACGGCATTTATTTTCCTGGAAAAGATTCTTTAACCAATAATCAAGAAGGGACTGAAACCACTGTTGACATTTCTGTTTATGGAAAAGATAGTACAGAATTAAATGCTTTAGTCGTTGATTTTAATACACAGTACAATCAATTATTCGTTAATAAAAAAGACGCGTATTTATCTCCTGCTAAACTAAACACGATTTTAGATACATTTTTAGTAACAAGTAAAAAAAGATACGCTCATATTAAAAATCCCTATTTCAAAAATTATTTAGAATATTCTTTCGCTGATTTCTTTTCAAACATCTCGCGTAGTAAAACCGTATTGTATAAACAGTATATCGACAAAAAACCAATTCTGTATAGTAACTACGAATACATGCAATTTTTTAATACTCATTTTAAAGGCTATTTAAAAGCGTATGCATCTACAAAAAATGGAGGCAATATTTATAACAGTATTAATGCATTTGCCGATTATAATGATTTAAAAAATCAATTCAAGTCTGATAAATCTATTACCAATGATACCCTTAGAGAACTCTTAATTTTAAAAGGCTTAATTGATTTTTACTATAGTTCTGATTTTGATAAAAAGCAAGTACAAAGTGTCATTGAACAATTGCATAGAGAAACCAGAATTGAGGAACATAAAAAAATTGCTGGTAATTTATTGCAGTCGGTTTATAAATTGCAACCAGGGGCTCCTGCTCCCGATTTTATAGCTACTGATAAAACAGGCGCTAGTGTTAATCTTTCAAACTACAAAGGAAAATACATTTACCTTAATTTCTTTTCGACGGAAAGTGATATTAGCATGAAAGAAATGCAAAAAGATAATTGATCTGAAGAAAAATTTAGCTACAAGGTTACTTTTGTAAGTGTATGTTTAGATGATAGTACTAAAGCTTTTAAATCATATTTAAAAGCAAACCCTAAACAAGATTGGATTATTTTACATCAAACTCAAAATAGTACAGCTAAACAAGCTTATAACATTAAAAACTTCTCTGGATTTTTCTTTATTAATAATTTGATGCAATTAGCACAATCTCCAGCTTTAATGCCAAGTGAAGGCATTGAATATAAATTCAATGCACTATTCAGAACAAGAAAGAAAAATACAATTATTGGGATTAGGTAAAATATAAATAATTATTGATTTGATTTATCCTTTCTAATAATCTCATCAATATCTGGAGAAGCATTAATACGTGCATTAAATTCCACTGCACTACCACTGTTTTTCCTCGCCCACAAGGCTAATAAAATTCCAGCTATAAGTCCAGTAAGTGTAACAACAATACCTATTGTTAATCCGATATTATCTGTTTTATTTGCATAAATAACAATACCTATAAACAAACCAATTAATAAAGGAGACAAAACTATTTTCATGAATGAAAAAGCTTCAACTATAACTTCTAATAATTTAAGCAATTTATTCACATTAATTTTTCTTAAACGTATGAAAAATTAAATACACACTCGTTGCAAATAAAAAGAAAGCGCCAGTTTGGTGTAATACACCTAACACAACTGGAACGTGATATAATAAAGTCAAAACTCCCAAAATAAATTGTAGAGTAACTCCATAAATTAAAAAAGTAACACCACGATATTGTGATGTATTTAATTTCAATTTAGATGACTTATACCAAATCACACATAAAACAACACAAACTAAAACAGCTAACATCCGGTGCATAAACTGAATACCGCTAGCGTTTTCCATTAGATTAGCAAACATACTATCTTTCATCATCACTTGTTCTGGCATCCACTCATTACCCATCTTTGGCCAAGTATTAAATATTTGTCCTGGGCGAATTTTAGCCGCATCGCCTTCCACATAACCTGCTGTAAAAGCCCCATAAATAATTTGAATAATTAGTAGCACAAAAAAAGAAACAGACCACCATTTTAATTTACTTCCATCATTTGTGGTTGTTGAGATTGCCGAAGCATCCTCATGAGGATTTAATAATTGAAGTGCAAACCAAAATGTAAATGCAAATAATGTAAATGCACTCATCAAATGTGTAGCTAATCTAAAATGACTTACCGCAGGTTTTGCTTGCAAACCACTATATACCATCCACCAACCAATAACGGCCTGCATCGCTCCCATAAAAAACAATAAGATTAGAGACGGCAGCATTTGTTTATTAATTTTTTTACGAATAATTAAAATAATCAAACCAATAGCAAATACATACATCATGGTGCGACCAACCATACGGTGAAAATATTCCCAAAAAAAGATGTGCTTAAATTCAGGTAATTGCATACTATAGTTAACCTTAATAAACTCTGGGCTTTGCTGATATTTAGCAAAACGTTCCAACCAAGCTTCTTCAGATAATGGAGGCATCGAGCCCATAAAACTCCAATCGGTAATAGATAGGCCCGAATGCGTTAAACGTGTTATACATCCAATAACAACCATTAAATAAACCAAGGCGCAGCCAGTAAGAAGCCAATAAATAACTGCTTTATTTGAATTTTGAGAAATCATAGAGAATAAATTTGCCTACAAACTTACTAAGCATTTGCTTAATATTATCATAAAAACACTTGAAAAAAGCAATTGTTTTAAAATAAAAATCTTACTTTTAAAGCACTAAAATTAAACTAAAAATGAAAGGTATTATATTAGCTGGAGGCTCAGGAACTCGTTTACATCCGTTAACATTGGCAATGAGTAAACAAATGATGCCTATTTATGATAAACCCATGATTTACTATCCACTATCTGTATTGATGATGGCTGGTATTAATGAAATTCTAATTATCTCTACCCCAACCGATTTACCAAATTTTGAACGCTTATTAGGAACTGGAGAGCAATTAGGCTGTAAGTTTACTTATGCTGTTCAAGAAGTTCCTAATGGTTTAGCGCAAGCTTTTGTCATTGGCGAAAAATTTATTGGTAACGATAAAGTAGCTTTAGTATTAGGCGATAATATTTTTTATGGGGTTGGTTTAGGCCGAATGCTCCAAAAAATTAATAATCCTGATGGTGGTGTTGTATTTGCATATCATGTAAGCGACCCTGAACGATATGGTGTAGTAGATTTTGACAAAGATTTTAATGTCTTATCAATTGAAGAAAAACCTACCGAACCAAAATCAAATTATGCAGTACCAGGTTTATATTTTTACGACAACTCAGTAGTTGAAATTGCAAAAACATTAAAACCATCTCCTCGTGGAGAATATGAAATTACTGACGTTAACAAAGAATACTTAAAACGTAAACAGTTAAAAGTTTCCATTCTGGACAGAGGAACAGCTTGGTTAGATACTGGCACTTTTGCCTCATTAATGCAAGCTGGTCAGTTTGTGCAAGTAATTGAAGAACGTCAAGGTTTAAAAATCGGTTGTATTGAGGAAATTGCTTTTAAAATGGGGTTCATTACAAAAGAACAATTAATTAAAATAGCGACTCCATTAACTAAAAGTGGCTATGGAACATACTTACTAAAAATGGCAGAAGCCAAATAATTTATTCCTGTGCAAGCATACTCGTCTTTATTTACCATTTTAAATCAAGCCATTGATGAACAACAAGTTTCTTTAGGTAAAGCTAAGCCTCAGGAAATGTATGAACCAATGAGCTATATTCTTGGCCTTGGTGGCAAACGCGTTCGTCCTTTATTAACTTTAGTTGGCTGTGATTTGTTTGACGCCGATCCAAAAGAAGCCATTCATGCAGCCTTAGCTGTAGAATTATTTCACAACTTTTCTTTAATACACGATGATATTTTAGACAATGCTCCATTGAGAAGAGGAAATACAACTGTTCACGAAAAATGGAATCACAACATTGCTTTATTAAGTGGTGATGGCATGATGGTAAAAGCCTTTGAAGTGCTTGCCAAATCAAACAAAGTTCATGTTCCACAATTACTTAATTTGTTTTCAAAAACAGGATTAGAAGTATGCGAAGGTCAACAATATGACATGAACTTTGAAACACAAGACAATGTAAGTGTTGAAAATTACATACACATGATTACCTACAAAACAGCTGTATTATTAGGCTGTAGCTTACAAATGGGTGCCATTTGTGCAGGTACATCAGAGCAAAGTCAGCAACATTTATACGAATTTGGAAAACACGTTGGGATTGCTTTTCAAATTTTAGATGATGTGTTGGATGTGTATGCCGATGATGAAAAATTCGGCAAACAAGTGGGGGGCGATATCATCTCTAACAAAAAAACCTTTATGCTATTAGATGCATTTGAGTTAGCTAATGAAGCTCAAACTAAAGAATTAAATAACTTATTATTCTCTAAGGAAATTTCAAATTCAGAAAAAGTAAAACAAGTAACTGCTCTTTACAATACTTTAGGAGTAAAAGAATTGGCTATCAAAGAAGCTAATAAGCACACAGATATAGCTTTAAAACATTTGGAAGAATTAGAAGCGAATACCGCTAAAAAGAATGATTTGAAAGAATTTGCCTTGCATTTATTAAATAGAGAAGTATAACCATGGAACTGCACGAACTTTTATCTTCATACATTCACAAGCTTAAAATACAAGTTCGTTTTAAGGATATTGATAAACAAGGGCATGTCAATAATGCTAATCACATTACTTATTTTGAAACAGCTCGTGTAGAATATTTTAAAGATGTTTTCAGAAATAGTATTGATTGGGTTAAAACAGGAATGATTTTAGCCAATACAGAAATCACTTATAAACGTCCTATTTTATTAGAAGACGAGGTGTATTGTTATACAAAAATCACTCGTTTTGGCACCAAAAGCTTTGAAATTGAAAACGTTTTAACTATTGAAGACGAGCATAATAAATACTTATGCGCTTATGGTAAAAGTACTTTAGTTTGTATTAATTACGAAACCAAAGAAACCATTGAAGTCCCACAAAAATGGGTGGATTCCGTAAAATCTTACGAGAAAATCTAATCTTATTATTACTTTAAATTAACTGTAATTACTATTAAATTGCAATATTTTTGCTATTTTTACCTTATTACTTTTTTATTATGAAGACATTAGTAGAAGGATTTACTAAACAATTACAAGAAGCGTTAGACATTGCAAATGCGGCAGTTTTAACTAAAAAAAATAATATCCAAAATATAGTAGTTACTGGTTTAGGAGGTTCTGGAATTGGAGGTACTATTTTATCTGAATTAGTTCAGTCAGAATGCCCAGTTCCTATTATTATTAATAAAGATTATTTTTTACCTGAATTTGTAAATACAAATTCGTTGGTAATTATTTCATCATATAGCGGCAATACAGAAGAAACATTATCTGCTATGAAGCAGGCCATTGATAAAAACGCACAAATTGTTTGCGTGACTAGTGGTGGCGAAGTTCGTGCTATTGCTGAGAAATATAAATTTGATACGATTATTATTCCTGGAGGACATCCTCCGCGTTCTTGCATAGGATACTCATTAGTGCAATTATTTAAAATAGTTCAGTTTAATGGATTTGTAAAAACAGATTTATTACATCAAGTAAAAACAAGTATTGCACTATTAGATAATGAAAAAGAAGCTATTAAAGTTGAATCAGCTATTATTGCAAAAAAGTTATTGAATAAAATACCTGTAATATATTCTTTAGGTTCTTGTGAAGGTGCAGCTGTAAGATTCAGGCAACAAATAAACGAAAACAGTAAAATGTTATGCTGGCATCATACTTTACCTGAAATGAATCATAATGAATTAGTAGGTTGGGTAGAGAAAAATGATGCATTAGCAGTTGTTACATTCAGAACATCTTTTGATTATGAAAGAACCATTAAACGTTACGATATTTGTAAAACTTTATTTGCAAAGTATAGTCATTCTGTGACAGATATTACTGCAAGAGGAACATCTAAAGTTGAACAATTCTTTTATTTAATAAATATCGGAGATTGGATTAGCTGCTACATCGCTGATTTAAAAAACATTGATGCGGTAGAAGTAAATGTAATTACCAATTTAAAAAATGAATTAGCTAAAAGCTAAAAATAACTCACATTGAATAAACAAGTACTTTTTAAAGACCTTGGCCTTATGGATTATAAAGCCTGTTGGGACTTTCAAGAAAGTTTATTTAATGAAACCATTTCTCAAAAAATTTCCAATAGAAATTTACAACCTCAAGAACAAATTGAAACAAAAAATCATTTGCTGTTTGTAGAACATCCGCACGTTTATACATTAGGTAAAAGTGGTGATGCCTCTCATTTATTAATTAATGATAATCAGCTTGAAGAAAAGCAGGCAACTTATTACAAAATAAATCGAGGTGGAGATATTACTTACCATGGTCCAGGACAATTAGTTGGTTATCCAATTTTAGACCTAGATCATTTTTTTACAGACATTCATAAATATTTACGTTTACTAGAGGAAACCATTATTTTAACTTTAGATGAATACGGCATTAAAGCTGGAAGAAGCAAAGGAGAAACTGGTGTATGGTTAGATGAAGATAATGTGTTTAAGGCTCGTAAAATTTGTGCTATGGGAGTGCGTTGCAGTCGTTGGGTAACCATGCATGGCTGGGGCTTTAATGTAAATGCAAATTTAGATTACTTTAAAAATATTATTCCTTGTGGCATACAGGATAAAGCTGTGACGAGTTTAAATAAAGAATTAGGTCAAGAGGTTAATATGCCAGAAATAAAAGCAAAACTAAAAAAACATTTCAGTTCCTTATTTGAATGCCAAATTATTGAATGAAAATTCTAAAAAAAATAATTAAATATTTATCAATTACGGTTCTGGTTATTTTTTTAGTCATTAACGCAATTATCATTTTTTCTGGAAGATGGTATTTATATAAAGCTATTGGAACAACCTATCTTCAAGGTAAAAGCGGCCCAAGCTCAACTGAATATCAAATTTTTGAAAACCGAAAAATTGCAGCCTCAAACCCTCAACCATGGCCAATTTCCAAAGACTATAACACAGGGAAACTTTCTAACGATTTAGAAAACAAATTTAAAGAAGTAGAAGTTCATGCGTTTGTTGTTATTAAAAACGACACATTAATTCATGAACAATATTGGGATCATTATAGCGACACATCGCACACCAATTCATTTAGTATGGCAAAATCTTATACTGGTGCATTGTTAGGATTTGCTATTCAAGATGGATTTATAAAAAGTGTAAATGAACCTGTTAGTAAATACATTCCTGAATTTAAAAATGATTGGCGTTCAAAAATAACCTTACAACATTTAGTAACCATGTCGTCTGGAATAGATTTTGACGAGAGCTATGCCAATCCATTCTCGTATCCAGCCGAAGGCTATTACGGAACGGATTTATTGAAAGCATCTACTCAATATAATAAAATGGCGAGTGAACCAGGTACAGTTTACAAATATTTAAGTGGCAACACTGCTCTACTTGGTTTTTGTATCACTAAAGCTACTAAAAAACCTTTATCCACTTATTTAAGCGAAAAATTATGGACACCATTAAACTGTGAGCAAAGTGCTTATTGGAGTTTAGACACTAAAGATGGTTTAGAAAAAGCCTTTTGTTGTATTAATAGCAATGCAAAAGATTTTGCCCGGATGGGTAAACTATACATGCACTTGGGAAATTGGAATGGCAAACAACTATTAGATAGTAATTATGTGCGCAATTCTATTTCCCCTTTTAATTGTAATGAAGAGGATTGTAAACCAAATCATACTTACGGATATGCATGGTGGTTAACCGGATATAAAGGTATGACAGTTTTTTATATGCAAGGCATGTTAGGTCAATATGTAATTTGTGTTCCTGAAAAAAAACTAATCATTACGCGATTAGGCAGAAAACGGAGAGCAAATAAAGGAACCAATCATTACCCAATAGATGTTGCTTATTGTATTGAAGCAGCTTTAACTTTGAACAAATAAAAAACTACTCTTTTGGTTCCTCTGCTAACTGAGGCATTTTTAATTTATCAGTTTTTTGAATCCCTTCTAATATTTCAATATTAATTCCATCCGATAATCCAGTTTTTACAAAACGTTTTTCGAATATCTGATTTCCTTTTTCAACTTCCACAAAAGGTTTTTCTTTATCAAATTGTAAAACACTTTCAGGAATTGCCATTACCTTATCTTTTTTAGATAAAATGATATCAGCGTTAGCGCTATAACCAGCGCGTAAAAACGATGAATTAGTTTTATCAATGGATGCTCTAATTAAAAATTGAATAGCTCCATTTTCGGTAATTCCTTTTGGTGCAATATATTCTAATTTAGCATTAAAACTTTCTTTATCAATAGCACCAATGGTTAAAACGATATCCATGTTTTCGTGTACTTTTCCTACTTCGCTTTCATCCAATTTCCCTTCAAAAATCATTTCACCCATATTAGCAACAGATGCAATCGTTGTTCCTTCATTAAAGGTATTACTCTCGATGACTTGTCCTCCTTCTTTAACAGGAACATCTAATACCATGCCTGTAATCGTTGCCTTCACAAATGTATTGCTTGTAGAACCTGCAGTTTTAGAAGCGCCTTCTTTAATAATTTGCAATTGATTAATCGCTGCCTCTAATTCTACTTTATTAGAATTCACTCTTAATTCAACTGCTTGCATATCTGCTTTTGAAATTACACTTTGATCAAATAACACTTTATTTCTATCGTAATCCAATTTTGAATTATCGTAGTTTACTTGAGCTGCACTAATTCGGTTTTCAGCATTTGCTAAATTCAACATATTAGGAACGATTTTTATTTTCGCTATCACATCGCCTTGCTTTACTTGTTGCCCTGCAACAATATATAATTTCTCGATGATACCACTTACTTGTGATTTCATGTTAACTTCTTTACGAGGTGTAACAGAACCGGTAGCTACTGTCTTTTTTACAATAGACGTATCAAAGGCTGTGGTTGTTTTAAATACCTCAGGTGGTTTTTGAGATTTATTATATAAGAAATAAAATGTCCAAAAAATTAAGCCTATAAAGGCAACTAGTAACGTGATTTTAATTATTTTTTTTATCATAGTTTTATTTTTTGTCTAACCGCAAAGACGCAAAGTTTTTTCGCAGAGTCCGCAATTTATTTAGTTTATGTTTTTAATTCTCTAATTATTCAGTTCTTAATGCTTCTACTGGTTTAATAGCAACTGCTTTACTTGCCGGAATTAATCCTGCAAACGCCCCGCTTAAAATTAATACACTTAATGCTTTTATCGCTACTGATAAATCAACTGTTGGGTTTGTAAACATTTCTCCCGAATTACCAATCGCTGAATCTAATGCTTCCAATAATCCAATCCCAATTACCAAACCAAAATAACCTGAAATAGACGTTAAAAAGATAGCCTCTAAAACTATTTGTCCAATAATTTGAGCAGGCACAGCGCCCAAAGCGCGCTTTACACCTATTTCTTTAGTGCGTTCTTTTACAACAATCAACATAATATTACTAATGCCAATAACGCCAGCTAATAAAGTTCCAATACCAACAATCCACACTAACACTTCTATACCAATAAATAATCCATTCAATTTTTTATACTCAACAGCTAAATTCACATGGCCAATTGCCTTCAAATCATTTGGCGCTATTTTATGACGCTCTTTTAATATAGACATGACATGTTTTTCTGCCTCTTCTGCCGAAACATTATCTTTTGCTTTAATTGCAAACCAACCAACCACATTGCCATAATTAAATGCATTTTGAAACGTACTATACGGAATGTTAATTCGTTGTGCCTGCTCTCTGCCATCGTTACCACCTTGTGTAACAACTGTCACACCAACCACCATAAAATAAACGCCATTTACTCTAATGTATGTACCGATTACTTTTTCATCTTTTTTATATAACATTTCCACAACGCGAGGACCAATCACACAAATTTTTCTTTTTTCGTTGATGTCCATTTCATTTACAAAACGACCATCCTTCATCTTTATATTTGAAATTTTCGCAATATTAGGATAGCATGCTTGAATTTCACAGGCAGCGGTTTTTAACCCCCTAATTACATTGTTTGTTCCTTCGTGCCCGCCTAATTGATTTATTGGAGAAACAACTTCCAATTCGGGCAATAGTTTCAATCTCTCAGTATCAACAGTAGTATAATTAAAACTTCTATTAGGTTGCATGCCTTTGTAGGCTTTTGAAGTACGCTGTGCCCATATATAAAAACTATTTGTTGCGGTTCCAGCAAATTCTTTCAATACGCCATTTCGCAAACCATTTCCTGCACCCAACATAATTACTAACATAAATATTCCCCAGAAAACACCGAGCATAGTAAGAAAGGTTCGTAATTTATTTTTACGAATCGTTGCGAAAATTTCTTGCCAATTATCTCGTTCAAATATCAAATTAATTTTCTCTTAAAGCGGTTATGGGTTCTACTCTTGCTGCTTTTAATGCTGGGAATAATCCAGCCAAAGCGCCTGCTACGACAATTAATACAACGGCTGTAATAGCAATACTTAAATCTACATCTGGGTTTTTAAAGAAATCTCCTTCCAATTTAAAATGTTTTATTAATTCAACAACTCCAATACCTAACATTAATCCAATGTAGCCAGCAACAAATGTTATAAATACCGATTCCTGAATAATTAAAGAAACAATAGACCAAGGCGAGGCACCTAATGCTTTACGAACACCAATTTCTTTTGTACGTTCTTTAACTACAATCATCATAATATTACTCACACCAACTACCCCAGCTATTAATGTTAGTACACCAATAAAAAATACAAACCATTTAATACCATCTAACATTCCCATCACTCTCTGATATTCATCGTTGTTGTTAAATACGCCAACCGCATTTAAATCAAGTGGATTAAAATGAAATTTTTTCGCCAAATTATTTCTAATTTCATCTGCTACTTTTTGGTTTTGTTGAGGACTCAAAGTACCTGTAGTAACCCACATAAAACCAACATTATCTTTACCGTTATAAATACGCTGAGCAGTTAACAACGGAATATAAATACGATCGTTATCCCCTTTTCCAGCATCATTAAAAACACCTACCACTTTAAACATGGTGCCCGACACATCAATTAATTTATTAATCGGATCCTCATCTTTAAATAAAACTTGTTGCACTGGAAAACCAATCGCACATACTTTTCGATGTTCATTAAAATCCATTTCATTGATAAAACGTCCTTTAATTATTTTGGCATTTTCTAAAAAACGATGATCAGGGGCACATGACCTAACCGTAAACGCCGCATGTTCATTTTTATACGATAATGTTTTTGAGCCTCTCCCATCGTAGACAGCGGAGGCATATTCAATACCCTCTGTTTTATTTTTTACCTGATAAAAATCTTCATTGGTTAATTGAATATTTCTTCCGGGTTTGTACCCTTCATAAGCCATGCTGGTTTGGCCGCCATCAATCCAAATACTATTTTGAGCATCATTTCCAAATTGTGATTGAGCACCATTTCTTAACCCTTGACCAGCAGCTAATAAAACAATTAAAATAAAAATTCCCCACGCTACGCTAAACGCCGTTAAAAATGTACGGAGTTTGTTTTTTTTAATGGTTCCTAATATTTCTTGCCACTTATCTAAGTCAAACATTCGTTTTTAGTTATAAGATATGGGTGATGAATTATGAGTTGATAATTTATTTAGTTTCGTGCTTTAATTGTAAGTCATTCATAACTTATAATTCATAACTCATCTCTAAATGATGAGTCCGTCTTTTAATCTAATCGTTCTATCTGTTAAGGCTGCAATATCATTTTCGTGAGTTACTATGACGATTGTTTTTCCTTGCTTATTGATTTCTTTAAAAATATCCATCACTTCAATCGACGTTTGAGAATCTAGAGCACCCGTTGGTTCATCTGCAAAAATAACTTTAGGATTTCCTATTAAAGCACGGGCAATAGCCACACGTTGCTTCTGTCCTCCGCTCATTTCGCTTGGTAAATGATTTGCCCATTCTTTTAATCCAACTCTTTCTAAATATTCCAAGGCTTTTATATTTCGTTCTTTTCGAGAAACTTTTTGATAGTATAAAGGCAGAGCTACATTTTCCATCGCATTTTTAAAAGATAATAAATTAAACGATTGAAATACAAATCCTAAAAATTGATTGCGTAGTTGTGCCGCTTTAGTTTGCGACAAATCTTTAATCAAAGTATTATTTAAAGTATAAGTACCTGAATCGTAATTATCTAAAATTCCTAAGATATTTAAAAGGGTAGATTTCCCAGAACCCGATGAACCCATAATAGAAACAAATTCTCCTTCTTTGACATGCATGTCAATTCCCTTTAATACTTCAAAAGAGGTATTATTCAATTTATAAGATTTACGGATTTGCTGTAGTTTTATCACGAACTAAAAATAGGAATATAAAGCAAGAACAAGCCTACCGCTTATGACGAAAATTAGTCGTTTATATAGAATTTTAGGAAAATTTAAGAAGCAAGCTTTTTCTTAGTCAAATTACTAATCACACTCATTAAGATGTATAGAATAATAATTAAAGGAATTCCAATAAATTGAAGTGTAACTAACATCACTAAACTCAAGCCTAAAAACACAAAACGAATTTCGTTATCCTTCCACTTAAAATGTTTGAATTTGAGCGCGAAAAGTGGTAGTTCAGAGACTAGAAGAAAACTAAAAATTAATGTAATAAATAGCAACATACAGTGAATAAAAAACAATCTATCTACTAATTCGCCTGGCGTAGTAACATCAATAAAATTTTCATTAGATTGATTTGACAAATTATAGAATTGCTTTTTTATAAATGCAAAATGATTAGATTTAGCCAACTTCCGATTGCATCGCATTAGCTGGAATTGGAACACCTAATAAATGAATCAAATTGTCGAATATCATTATTAAATTTCACCAAACAATGGTCAGCAAATATGGTGTAAAGCGAAATATTATCCATCCTATAAACTGAAAAGTATGCATCAGCATTTTCAATCAATAAGTTCATTTGTAAAAGTTTAAACATTACAATGCCAGGCACCACACCAAAGTTACCATATCTGCTAAACTATCTAAATCCTTACCAATGGGAGAGGCTAACTTTAGCAAACTCGCTGCAAAACCATCAAAAAAATCGAAGATAGCGGCTAAGCCAACTAAGTATGCAGAGTAAACTAAATTACCTTCAAAAGCTTGCACAATAGCTAAACAACCACATAACAAGTTGCAGCAGGTAATAGCATTGGGTATATGTTTTTTGATACTCATATAATAGCGTAAATATATAAAAATGTAGCATTCTACAGTATTCAAAAAAATTGTATTTTTAAACAACTATAGGCTTAAATGAATTATAAACGTTTACACATATTCAATAGCATTATCTTTTTGTTATTAATCATTGTTAATATAGTAATCTATAAAAATAGAGATAATGGTTACGCCTATTCAGAGTATCTAAACTACAAGCAATTATATCAACCATCAGAATTAATAAGCATAAACAAGACACGATTTAATGGAAGCGATAGTTTAGCCTTGTATTTATCTCAAGAACAAAACGATGCTGTTTGGAAAATTCAATTGCCAGATTCAACAAGCTATACTTGCAAAGGCAATCCTGTGATTAAATTACAAGAAGGAATTAAAGACTATCAATTGAAAAAAATAAATGGAAAAGATTCTACTATTCACATTCGTCTAAATTATGTATCGGAAGCATCATACAAAAAAAGGGAAGAACTAGATTGTCTGATGTTGAACTCATGAAAGTTTCCATTCCTATTCAAGATAAAAAATCATATTCAATTAATCATTGGATTCAATCGTCAGAATATACAACCGACAAAGAAATATTAATAGCCAAACAAATTTTGTTTGATAGTATGAAAGTAATTCCATCAGAAAATTCTGTTTCAAAAATTCAAAAAATAGGTAGTTATATCTATAAAAAAATACATCATCAATTAGGTACACCTAATGATAGTGTGGATATGTTAAGTCCGTTACAACAATTTACATTAGCGCAACAAGGTCAATCGGAAATTTGGTGCGGCAGTTATACTACTATTTTTTCTTTTTTTGCAAATACGGCTGGCATAACAGCTCGTTCCGTTTGGGTTGATGGCGAAGCAAATGGCATTTCAACATCTGGACATAATTTTAATGAATGTTATATTAAAGAATTGAATCAATGGATTTTTGTAGACTTAATGTCAAATACATTATCCATGCAAACTAAAAACGGACAATATCTAAACTCCATTGATTTCTATAACTTACATCAACTGCAATCAAATGACATCCTAGTTTCGAGTTTAAAAAATGACAGCATCATAAAATCAGAATACGACATTTCAAACTCATTTTACAACAACTACTTTAATCCAAATGTCAATTTTGCGTATTACTATGCTTCTCAATTTGATAAAAATATGTATTCGTCTTTTGAAAAAATAAAACGGTACATATTCAAACGACCAACATTTGCAACCTATTCAAATGCAGGCTCAATTTCAAATGCGAAATTTTACAAAAAACAAATGATTTTACTCGCCTTAGTTGCTTTCTCGATATACTGGCTAATAACATTCATTATTTTAAAGTCAAACAGCAAAAGATGAGTTTTAAAAAATTAACTTCTCATCCTTATTTTTTTTGGATAATACTAGCTATTATTCACACTTGTGTGCTAACAGCCTTATACTTTAAATTTGGATTTAACACAGTAAACGAAGGCGACAAATATTTATCGCGAGCTACTTATTTAGCAAATGGCGATTTTATAAACTCTACACAATACCAAACTTTTTATATTTCGTATGTATCTTACTTAGCATTTTTGTTTTATAAAAGCACCTACTTTGCTTGTTTTTTTGAGCACTTACATGCTAAGCTTATTTGCTTATTATAAGTTTCATAAACTCATTTCAAGCTATATTAATTACGAAACTTCCTACTTATGGTTAGTAATGATGTGTGTGAGTCCTTTAATTCAGTACTGGCAATTCAATTTATTTTCCGAGACATTTTTTGTTGCCATGAGTTTACTCTTCGCTTATGTTTCTCTATTTGATTATATAAAATACAGAGCACTAAAAATTTCTTTAATTGGCTTAGTGGTTATTTTTGCTCGACCTTCAGGTATTTTCACAGTAATTTGCATTCTGTTGTTTAAATTATATCAAGACAAAAGATTTACCAAAAAGCAAATGTTATGGCTATGCTCTTCCACTTTCTTTCTATTATTCATTGGCATTATGTTTTTCTTTCAATTGCCTTATCACGATTTTTCAAAATACATTTCAAATGGTTCTATTTATTACGGTTTTCCAAGTTGGTCATCACCCGAATTAGCTCCAGGAAATTACACTGTTTAATTGCTATCAATTTATCATAGAGCAAAAAGATGTAAAAACACTTTTCTCATTATTCATTCAAAAATTAAATTCTTTCTTTTTAACAACGCGTCCATACTATTCGAATTTTCATAATACCATCAATGCGAGTCATCATCTATTATATCCACTAGCGCTAATAGCCTTATACGTTTCTTATAAAAAACAAAAACCTGTTTATCCCTTATTAATCGCTTTTTCAGTCATCATTCTTTTAAATGCATTAATGGTTAGTTTAATTTTTAATGAGTGGAGCGAACGTCATACCCTACATGTATTTCCATATATCATTCTTCTTGCCTCTTATTCTATCATATATATTCGGAAGGCATTTGTTAAAAAACCAGTTCTTTAAATCTAAAAACGGCGTTTTACCCTCATAAAACCTCATTTTCATTAAATCCTAGGCAATAATTCGATAATAAATTCGTTAAGTCAACATATTGTCGTTTTTAAAAAATTTACGTAATTTTAAGCTGATTATGAAGAACTTAGTAGTTTTATTGTTTGTTTCTATCTCAACCATAAGCTTTGCACAAATTGCAAAGTATAGTAACGAATTTTTAAGTGTGGGTGTTGGAGCTAGAGCACTTTCGATGGCAAATGCCAATGTAGCTTCTGTAAATGATGTAACGGCAGGTTACTGGAATCCAGCAGGATTACAATTGCAACAAAGCAATGTACAAATTGGACTAATGCATGCCGAATATTTTGCTGGTATTGCTAAATACGATTTTATTGGAGGCTCTAAACGTGTGGATAGTAATAGCGTTGTGGGTTTAACCTTTATTCGATTTGGGGTAGATAATATCCCTAACACAACCGAGTTAATTGATGCCAATGGCAATGTAGATTATTCTCGATTAAAATCATTTAATGCAGTTGATGCGGCAGTTTTATTATCATATGCCCGCAACATGGTTAAAATAAAAGGATTAAAAATTGGAGTTAATGCAAAAATCATCCGTCGTAAGTTAGGCGAATTTGGTGGTGCTTGGGGCTTTGGGTTAGATGCAGGTGCAATGTATGATTATAAAAAATGGCGTTTTGCAGCGATGGCTCGTGATGTTACTGGAACTTTTAATGCATGGTCTTATAACTTAACAGATGATGTAAAACAAACATATGCCATTACTGGCAATGATATTCCTAGTAACTCAATTGAAGTAACAGTTCCAAAATTAATATTAGGTGTTACTCGCACTTGGTTTGTTTGGAAAGATAGAATATCTCTAGGCGGTGAATTAAATTTCATCAACACATTTGACGGTAAACGTAATACGGTTGTTAAAACAAAAGCTTGGAGTATGGAACCTGCTTTAGGTTTAGAAGTTGGGTACAAAGGTTTTATCTATTTGAGAGGTGGACTTGGCAATATTCAAAAAGCTAAAAACGTAACAGGTGCTGATGTAACAACTGTACAGCCTAATATTGGTGTGGGTATTAAGTATAAAATTTTTGCATTAGATTATGCAATGACAAATATTGGAAATGTGTCGACTTCCCTTTACTCTCACATTTTTACAGTTAAAATTGATATTAATAAAAAAATACTCTCTAAATGATAAAACGTTTATTCATTTTATTTACGATAATTTTTATAACAGCTAATTTAGCTGCTCAACAATATGGAAATGAATGGATAAACTTCGGACAAAAGCATTACAAGATTAGCATTCCAAATACTGGATTATACCGTATAGATTATAATACACTTGTTAATTCTGGAATACCAGTTTCCTCTATAAACCCTAAAAATTTTCAGTTATTTATTAAGGGGCAAGAACAATACATTAACATCAATGATGAAAGTGATAATGTTTTTAATACAACTGATTACATCGAATTTTACGCTAAAAAAAATGATGCGAGTTTTGATTCCTCAGCCTATACAAACATTACTCGTTTACCCAACCCTTATATTGCTTTATTTAATGACACCAATTATGCTTACTTAACATGGAATGGTTCCTTAAGCAATAAACGTGTGCAACGCGAAACGGATGTAAACTTTGTTGGATATACTGCTGCTACTTATTTTTATAATGAAAAAATCGAAGCCTATAAGAACAGCTATTCTTTAGGTAAAACCTATTTAGGAGTTATTTCTGACCCTAGGTATATGTTAGGTGAAGGATCGGGATTTAATATTAATAAAGGATCTTCAGAACAAACCAATTTTAGTAACCTCAACATTTATCCATCTAATTTGCCAGTGTATATAAAAACAAGTTATTCAGGCGCTTCTGAAAACTATGTTTCGGGTATTACTTATGATCATCAAATAAAATTTCTGTACATTGATAATTTAGGAAATACCGTTAGCGTTAATGATACGACGTTTATGGGAGTTAATCAGTTTTATATAGAAAAACAGTTAACAGCCAATCAGTTACAAAACTCTTCGCAAATTATCGTTAGCAGCGAAAACAATCCTCTTTTTGCATCAATACCAAATGCTATTCATCTAACAAATGTGCATTATATCTCCATAAAATATCCTCAAGTTCCTGATTTATCAAACGCGTCAGAACAGCAGTTTTATTTAAACAATGCTTCTGTTGGCTCAAAAGCTTTTTTAGATATTCAAAATGTAAATGTTGGTACCTCACAAGTTATTCTATATGATCTAACAAATCACAAATACATTCCTACAGTAGTTTCGGGAAGCAATGTAAAAGCATTAGTGCCAAATTCGAGTTCTCAAAAAGAATGTTTTTTAACGACTACCAATAACATCAATACAGTTAATTTACTAACACCAGTTAACCAAACAGGATTCTTTGTAAATTATTATACAACAAATCCTGATTCTGCTTTTTTAATTGTTACTCACAAGAGTTTGCAAACACAAGCTAACTTATATAAACAATACAGAGAAACTTTATTAGGCGGAAGCAATCATGTAATAATGGCTGATATTGATGATTTGTATGATCAATTTGCTTATGGAAATACAAAAAATCCTTTAGCTATAAAAAATTTCTGTAAATATTTAAGTGATGCATTAGCAGTACCACCTAACTATTTATTATTAATTGGAAAATCAATCCAAAATTCTGATGTGAGAATTAATAGCAATAACTGGAATGCAAATAAAGTTCCAACATTTGGACATCCATCATCAGACAATGCATTAACTGCTGGAATACATGGAGCAAATTCAATTACACCTTTTATACCTGTAGGAAGAATTTCTGCAAAAATGGAGCAGATGTCACCAATTATCTAGATAAAGTAAAAGAACATGAAGGAACTTCAATAAATGGTTTAGGGTCAATCTCGCCTCCATTAGATTGGCACAAACGAGTTCTTCATTTTAGCGGGGGTGAAGATTTTCAACAACAGGATGCTTTTAGATCATATTTAGAAGTATTTGGAAATATTATTGAAGATACACTTTATGGCGCAAGAATATTCCCATTTCAAAAAACGACCTCTGCACCTATTCAAATTACAGTAAGTGATTCCATCAAGCAACTCATCGATTACGGTTGTTCATTAATTACTTTTTTTGGACATGGCTCAACTACTGGTTTTGATCAAGCTATTGATAATCCTTTAGCTTATGATAATCAGTTTAAATATCCTTTATTTTTAGCCAACTCTTGTTATTCGGGAAATATACATTTACCAGATGCCAATAGTACTAGTGAAGTGTTTACTTTGATTCCTAATAGAGGTAGTATCGGGTTCTTAGCTTCATCTTCGGCAGGCGTAGTAAACACACTTTATAATTTTTCAAGAGATTTTTATTTAACAATAGCCTCCGAAACTTATTATAAAGGCATTGGTGACGCTGTAAAAAGTGCCTCAAAAAAAACATCTTTTTTAAACGATCAACTACAACATATTACAAGTTTAGAAATGACTTTAGAAGGCGATCCTTCTGTTAAATTAAATGCGTTTCCAAAACCAGATTATGAAATTACAAATTCAAGCGTGTATTTTAATACGACTACTCACTTAGATTCTATAGGTATTAATATCGTTATTAAAAACAATGCAAAGGCCATTTTAGATACGTTTATTGTGAGTGTAGAACATTATTTTCCTAACGGTGACTCGACAACCTATTTTAAACAAATTAAAGCGCCAATGAACAAAGACACGCTGAGTTTTTTTGTTGAAAAAGATTACGCAAAACACGTTGGCTTAAATCATTTCTATGTGCGCATTGATTCTTATTATGAGATGAATGAAATGGCAGAAACTAATAATACAACAAATGGTTTTGTTGATTTATTTATCCCTGGCGGAGATGTAATGCCTGTGTATCCATACCAATACGCTATTATACCAAACACTCCTCAAATTACGTTAAAAGCAACAACGGCCGATCCTTTTGCCGCCTCAGCAGCTTATCGAATTCAATTAGATACAAACGACACATTCATTAATCCCATAAATACAACGGTTATAAACAGTGTGGGAGGTGTTATACAATGGACGGTTAATTTACCGTTTACTGATAGTACAGTTTATTTTTGGAGAATCACTAAAGATTCAATTTTACCAAACGATTATACAAACTGGAGAGAGAGCTCGTTTCAAGTGTACAATAACAAAACTGGTTGGGGTCAATCCCATTTTCATCAATTTAAAAACGACAGATATCAATTTGTAACATTCAACAGGCCATCACGGAAGTTTGAATTTAATAATACATATAGTTCTATTGCTTGCCGTAATGGTTTTCATAATGTCATTCCTTGGACATCGATTAACTATTCTATCAATGGCTTTGTAAGACACCTTCATCCATGCGCACCTTTTAGTGGCTGGACTATCGCCATCATCGATTCTATTTCTGCTGAACCAAAAGAGAATCTTCCTCCTGTAGGATTTACACCTCAAGGGAATTGTCATTGCTATAATCGACCTTTATACGCTTACGATTTTGGAGTAAATACTTTCTGTGGAGCAACTCCACTATGGCAACAAGATTTATTCAATTTATTAAATAACGTCCCAAATGGAGCTAAAATATTAGCTTACTCTAATCAAAATCATTTAAGCTCAACATTTTCTTCTGGATTAAAATCACAATTTGAAAGTTTTGGTAGCAGTTTTATATCAAATAGTAATCTTGTTGGCGATACAATTCCTATGATTATTTATGGAACAAAAGGAATGGCTTCTGGGCAAGCGCATGAAGTAGTTGGTTCTAGCCCTAATAGTATTATTTACTTAGAGGACTCTATTAAAACAAATTGGAACAACGGCTACATTTTATCTGAAATAATTGGTCCTTCAACAAAATGGAATAGTTTACATTGGAGACAACAATCATTGGAGTTTCCATCTAAAGATAGTATAAAACTAAAAGTAATTGGTATTAAAGCTAATGGTGCAAAAGACACTCTGGTAACATTTTCGAAAGATAGCACCGACGTATATGATTTAGCAAATTATATAGATGCAACTGATTACCCTAAAATGCAATTAATTGCCTTTATGCGAGATGACGTTTTCACAACAGCCGCTCAGTTAAAAAAATGGCAAGTATATTTTGATCCAATTCCTGAATGTGCTATTAATCCTCAGCAAGGCTTTACTAATAGTGCAACATTACAAGCCCTGCAAGAGGGAGATAATTTAATTGTGCATTTGCCAATACAAAACATAGGTACTGTAACGTTTACAGATAGCTTATTGGTAACTTATTGGATTGAAGATGCGCAACGTGTTATACATCCATTACCTTATAAACTAAAGGCAAAACCATTTGTGCCAAATCAAGTGATTATTGACACGATTAAGTTTAACACCTTTAGTACTAATGGCATTGGTCAATTTGCTGGCTTTAACTATTTATGGGTGGATGTAAATCCTGAAAATCATTCTAAATATCAATTAGAACAATATCATTTTAATAATGTGGCACGTATTGGATTTAATGTAAGTAAGGATAATATTAACCCTTTATTAGATGTGACTTTTGATGGCACTCATATTTTAAATGGTGATATTATCTCATCTAAACCACACGTATTAGTTACACTAAAAGACGAAAACAAATACTTAGCCCTAAACGACACTAGTAATTTTAAAGTGTTTATTAAATACCCTAACCAAGTTAGTGAGAAAAGAATTTTCTTTTCAAATGCTTTACAATTTTCACCAGCGCAATTGCCAAACAACTCTTGCAAAATTGAATGGCGACCAGAATTTGCGGAAGATGGTAAATACAAAATGATTGTACAGGCTGTTGATAGAAGTAGTAACGTATCGGGCGCTACAGATTATAACATTCAGTTTGAAATTATTAATAAACAAACCATTACCGAAGTTTTAAATTACCCTAACCCATTTAGCACCTCAACAAGATTTGTATTTACATTAACTGGCAACGAAATACCTGACATTTTTACCATACAAATTATGACGATAACAGGTAAAGTAGTAAGAGAAATTACAAAAACTGAACTAGGGAATTTACATGTAGGACGTAATATTACAGAGTATGCCTGGGATGGAAAAGATGAGTTTGGTGACAAACTAGCTAATGGTGTTTATTTGTATAAAGTAATCACTCGCAGTAATGGTCAATCTGTTGAGAAGAGACAAACCGATGCGGATTCTTTCTTTAAAAAAGGAATTGGCAAGATGGTAATTATGAGATAACTAAAGTATCTAAAATTTTATCTTTAGATAAAGCAACTTTTAAAATTTCTGAAGCTTGTTTTAAAATATCGGCTTCTACTGTTTTCTTATTTCCTAAAATAACATTCGCCTTTTCTTTAGATTGAAGCTCCGTAAGATCTTCCAAAATAAAAATAGCATGACTTAAATGTTCAGATTTTAAGCCATCGTCTTTTAGTTTACCCAATTCTTTAATCAACCAACTTAAAGCAAAAAAAGAATCGGTATCAAATTCAATAATAGCAGAGTTTTTAGGTTTGGCAGGCAACTTATTATATGGTGAATTTAAAACCTCCTTTGTAAAATAATTCAACTGATACTTTGATTTCTTAGTCGATTTCTTTAATTGTATCAATCCTTGTAAGGCTTGCGCGTATATACTTAACCAACGTAATTTGCGTCTTAACTCATGTACTTGCTCTTCTAACTTTGTAAATTGATATTCACATTTCTCACAAAAACTAAGAATAGCATCAATTTCGTCAATTAGCGAAAAAGTAAGTTCATCCGTATATTCTTTATTATAATCAACACTAAATTCACTTAATTTTTCATCAAAGCTTACTAGCTTATTATTTAACCATTCTTTCTCAGATAGGCGTTGATTACACTTATTAATAAAACTATTAGCATTGACTGCAAAATATTTCAAGACTTCCTTTGTTACTTTTTTATTCGTTTTTAATTCCTTTTCTAAAACTAAATATTGATCAATCTCACCAAATAAATCTTCTAATTTTTTAAATCGCTTATTCCATTTATCAAATATCTTTTCATCAAATGCTTTATTATGAAGTCTAGTTAAACCTTCCAGCATAAACAATGGAGTTCTGGCATCATTGGCATATAACCAAAGTGCTGGATTTTTTTGTTTAGAAGCTTTAGTCAACAAAGCTTGCAATTGCTTACTGTAAAACAAAAACGGATTGAACTCTTTTACTGCCATAATTTTAAATTTTTATACCGATAACACATATATCATCCACCTGCTCCAAATCACCTCTCCAATATTCTATTGATTCATTTAATTTTGTTTTAATCTCTTTAAGCGGCAAATGTGAATTGGCAAATAATAATTCTTCTAATTGTTTATACTTAAATTTTTTACCCTTTTGGCCCCCAAATTGATCTGCGTAACCATCTGTTAACGTAATAACTAAATCCCCTTTTTTAATATCCATCACATACTCGTCAAATAACTTATCAGCCGAATGACCTGCGCCAACAGGCATTTTGTTTGATTTAGAAACTATGAGTTCTTTACCACGAATGATATAGAAATTGTTATTAGCATTTGAGTAGGTTAATTTCATTTCATTAAAATCAAAACTGCATAAACAACAATCCATACCATCTTTAGTTTCAATGATGCTTCCTTCAGGGTTTAACGCTTTAATAATATCGGCTCTCAATTGATTTAAAATTTCAGCAGGATTAGCAATTCCTTTTTCATTTACAATTTCATTTAAAAAATTAATTCCCATCATACTCATCATAGCTCCTGGAACACCATGCCCCGTACAATCTGCCGTCATCACCATAAATTTATGTTCGTGACTTAAAGCCCAATAAAAATCGCCACTCACAATATCTTTTGGTTTAAATAAAATAAAAAAATCAGTGGTATGTTTTTTAAAATAATTATCGCTCGTTAAAATACTTTGCTGTATGCGTTTAGCATAATTTATACTATCCGTAATTTCTTTATTCTTAACTTCCACTAATTCTTTTTGGTGATTAATCTCTTTATTAAACGCCTCCAAATTGCTATTAGTTTTTTGCTTTAGTACATTATTTCTATACAATATCACTAATACAAAGCCAAGAACAATAATACCTAGTAATGCCGCAGATAAATAAATTTTCTTTTTTTGATTTTCAGCTTCATTTAGTTTTTGTTTTTCACCTAATAATTGAATCTCTTTTTGTTTTTTCTCGTTTTCATATTTAGCCTCTGCATTTTTTTCTTGCTGAATGGTTTCATAATTCAATGCACTGTCTCTGTACATTTTATATTCTTTAAAATATTTCAAACTGTTCTTAAAATCTCCTAATTCTTCAAAATATTGACTGTAACCTTGCGCAATTGTTTCCAATGCAGGAATATCTCCTGTTTTTTTTACACAAATAGAAGCCTTATCTAACGCCTCAATTGCTGATTTTAAATCATTATTTAAATAATGGGCATTACTTAATTGTATATAACAATGTACTAACGTATAATCATCATTAATGGCAATAGAAGCATTGACAGCGTCTATTGCAGCTTTTAAACATTTATCCTTATCTTTTAATTCATAATAAATTTCGGATAATGAAACATAATTATTACTAAGTCTGTCTTTATTATTGTTTTTCAAATTATAGTCTAAACATAAATTCACATAGTACATAGCACTATCTAATTTCTTGTAGCCGGTGTAAATCCCTACTATATTGCCATAAGGGGCAACTGGTAAAATATCTGGCTGACATATTTTTGATAGCTCAACACTTTGTAAGTAATAGTAAAGAGATTTTTGTGTATCTTTTCTTTTAGAGTAGATATTCCCTAGTGAATTGTAGAGAGAAACTTGAGTTTTTTGCTGGTTGTTTTTTTTGGCATATTTTAATCCTTCCAAACATAAATTTAACGCCATTGGAATTTCAGCCATATCTGTATAAATAGCGGCTTGGCTATTACAAATTCTGGCGTATGACCTTTCGTAATTTAATTTTTTTGCCAAACTATAAGATTGTGATGAATAATCAATGCCTTTTTGTAAACTCGAGTAACTGATTTCCCAAGCAATCGCATCTAATAACAATACCTTATTGGTATCATCTTTAGCTGTTTTTAAAATAGTTAGGCAAGAATCAATATTCATTAATTGCGCATAAGTACTATGCCCAAAAATAATGCTGCAAAAAGCCAAAAAATATCTTATACCCTTAAATTTCACTGACTTAAAGCTAGCTATTTTTTATTAAAAACAGTTTAAATTAATAATTATCTTTGCACCCTATGGAAAAAAGAGTAAGATTACGTTTTGCGCCAAGTCCAACTGGCGGTTTACATATGGGCGGGGTTCGTACCGCTTTATTTAGCTATTTATTTGCCAAAAAACATGGTGGTGATTTTGTGTTACGTATTGAAGATACCGACCAAACTCGTTATGTAAATGGCGCTGAAGAATATATTATTAACGCCTTAAAATGGTGCGGTATTGAGCCAAATGAAGGTGTTGGTTTTGGGGATGGACCTTATGCGCCATACCGCCAAAGCGAGCGCAAAGAATTAGGTATTTACAAAAAATACTCAGATCAGTTAATTGCTTCAGGTCATTCATACGTTGCATTTGATACCTCTGAGGAATTAGATGAAATGCGTAAACGTTTGGAAGCTGCTAAAGTAGTAGCTCCTCAATACAATGCTATCACGCGTCAAAACATGCGTAACTCATTAACGTTACCGGAAGATGAGGTGAAAAAATTAATGGATAGTGGTGCGCCTTATGTGGTTCGTTTAAAAGTGCCTCGTAACGAAGAAATTCGTTTTCATGATATCATTCGTGGATGGGTAACTGTAAACTCTAGTCAGGTAGATGATAAGGTATTATTGAAATCAGATGGAATGCCAACTTATCATTTAGCACATATTGTAGATGATATTGAAATGAAAATTACACATGCGGTGCGTGGCGAAGAATGGTTGCCAAGTGCTCCATCTCATATTTTGATTTACCGTTATTTAGGTTTAGAAGCTAACATGCCGCAATTGGCACATTTACCACTGATTTTAAAACCAGACGGTAACGGAAAATTATCAAAACGTGATAAATCAGGCTTACCAATGTTCCCAATCAACTGGCACGATGAACGTACAGGAGAAAGCTATGTAGGTTACAGAGAATCAGGATTTACGGCAGATGCTTTTATTAATATGTTAGCATTGTTAGGATGGAATCCAGGAGACAACCGTGAGATTATGAGCAAGGAAGAATTAATTGCTAATTTTTCTTTTGAACGCGTAAATAAATCAGGAGCTAAATTTGATCCTGAAAAAACAAAATGGTTCAATCAACAATATTTAAGAATGCAAACCGATGAGCAATTAGCAGAATCTGTTACGCCTTTTTTAGAAGCTAAAGGAATTAAAAAAGATAAAGCATTTGTAACAGAGTTTTGCCGATTGATAAAAGAAAAAGCGCATTTAGTAACAGAGTTTTATGATTTGGGTTCTTACTTTTTTGCAGCACCAACAAGCTATGATGAAAAAGTAATGGCTAAAAAATGGAATGAAAATTCAAAAGCTACTTACACTAAACTAACAGAAAAATTAACTGCTTTAGATAATTGGACAACAACTAGCTTACATGATTTATTTGCTGCAGCTGAACCAGAATTAGGTAAAATTGATATGCAATTAGTTCGTGTGTTAACTACTGGTGTTGCCGGTGGAGCTCAATTGTTTGATATGCTAGCATTATTAGGCAAAGAAGAAACACTTGCTCGTTTAAACAAAGCATTAGCGAGTTTATCATAGTGGAATTATACTCAGACGAATATTTTATGAACGAAGCGCTGAAAGAAGCCCGAAAAGCTTTTGAGGCAGACGAAGTTCCGGTTGGCGCTGTGATTGTAGCTGATAATAAAATAATTGCCAGAGCGCATAATTATACCGAACGATTAAATGATGTGACCGCTCATGCCGAAATGCAAGCTATTACATCAGCAGCTAATGCTATTGGCGGAAAGTATTTGAATGATTGTACTTTGTATGTAACTTTAGAGCCTTGTTTGATGTGTGCTGGTGCACTTCACTGGAGTCACATTACAAAAATAGTATTTGGTGCAAGCGACGAAAAAAAAGGATATAGTAAAATTAATCAAACCGTATTACATCCTAAAACAGCTGTTATTAAAGGAGTTTTGGAGCAAGAATGCTCAACGATTTTAAAAGATTTTTTTGCAGCAAAAAGAAAAGCTTAACCGCAGAGAACAAAAAGTTTTTTGCGCAAAGAAAATGAGGTGATCAAATAATTAAACAATAAAAATTCTCTGCGAACTTTGCAATACTCTTTGCGAACTTTGCGGTTAAATAACAAAAACCATGAATTTAGACTTAAAACATAAACAAGCCATCGTTTGCGGTAGCACCCAAGGAATAGGAAAAGCTATTGCTTTAGAATTAGCAAACTTAGGAGCAAGCGTTACATTAATTGCTCGTAACGAAGAAGCATTAAAAGCTACTAAAACAGAATTAAGTACTTCTGCTGGTCAGTTACATTCTTACTTATGTGTTGACTTTAGTAAACCAGATGAACTAAAACAAATTGTTGAAGCATATTTGCAACGTCAACCAACCGTTCATATTTTAGTAAATAATACTGGTGGTCCAGCTGCTGGCCCTGCGCATTTAGCCAAGACAGAAGAGTTTTTATCAGCTTTCAACAATCATTTAATTTGCAACCATATTTTAGTTCAAGCATGTTTAGAAGGGATGAAAAATGCTAAATACGGACGTATTATCAATATTATTTCTACCTCAGTAAAAGCACCTTTAGCAAATTTAGGTGTATCCAATACCATTAGAGCAGCTGTTGCTAATTGGGCAAAAACCTTAGCTAACGAACTAGGTAAATTTAATATCACTGTTAATAATGTTCTTCCTGGAGCAACATCAACGGTAAGATTAAAAACTATCATTGAAAATAAATCAACTAAAACTGGTCATGCTTTAGATGCGGTAACTAATGAAATGATTGCTGAAATCCCAATGGGTCGTTTTGGCGAAGCTTCTGAAATTGCTAATGCAGTAGCTTTTTTAGCATCACCGGCAGCTTCTTACATCAATGGAATTAATTTACCGGTTGATGGTGGTAGAACAGGGAATTTGTAATTCTTTTCATAAACACCTGTCAGGTTTTTAGTAAACTTATATAAAAACCTGACAGGTGTAAATTGTCAAAACAATCAACTTTCAATAGTTAATTCTTTTCTAGTAAATTAACAGGTTTTATCGCCTCTAATTTGCCAATTTCTCAACTTTTTAATATTATATTTGTTTCTATTTATTACCTGATTATAACGAAATTATGAAGATTATTATACCAATGGCCGGCAAAGGCAAACGCATGCGTCCACATACGCTAACTGTTCCAAAACCTTTAATTAACATTGCTGGTAAACCCATAGTACAAAGACTTGTAGAAGATATTACTAAAGTTTGTGGCGAAAAAGTAGATGAAATTGCTTTTATCATAGGTTCTGACTTCGGAAAAGAAGTAGAAGAAAACTTAATTAAGATAGCCGAATCGCAAGGTGCAAAAGGCACTATTTGCTACCAAGAGAAAGCATTAGGAACTGCTCACGCTATTATGTGTGCCAAAGATAGCATTACTGGTAAAACCGTAGTAGCTTTTGCTGATACCTTGTTTAAAGCGGATTTTGTAATGGATACCAATCAAGAAGGTGTGATTTGGGTGCAAGGTATTGAAGATCCTCGCCAATTTGGTGTTGTGAAATTAAATGAGGCTGGCGTCATTACAGATTTTGTTGAGAAACCAGAAACATTTGTGAGCAATTTAGCAATTATTGGTATTTACTATTTTAAAGATGGTGATAATCTAAAAAAAGAATTACAATATTTATTAGATAATAACATTACCGAAAAAGGAGAATTTCAATTAACCAATGCTTTAGAAAACATGAAGCAAAAGGAATTGCCTTTACACCTGGTAAAGTAACTGAGTGGTTAGATTGCGGAAACAAAGACGCAACCGTTTATACCAACCAACGCGTTTTAGAATTTGAAAAAGGAAAACCTAACTTAAAAGGAAAAAATATCCGTTACCGAAAACAGTACTATTATTGAGCCTTGCTTTATTGGCGACAATGTTGTGATTACAAATTCAATTGTTGGGCCACATGTATCTATTGGTGCGGGTAGCAAAGTAAGTGATGCAGTTTTGAAAAATAGTATCATCCAAGCTAACACAAAATTAAGTCATACAATAATTGCAAATAGTATGATTGGCGAAGGCGCTGAAGTAAAAGGAAAAGCCTTAGACATCAGTATGAGTGATTACACAACACTTTCTCTGTAAATCAAAACCAATAGTATTGAAATTTAAAATCAATATAATTTTTAGTGCTTTAATTTTGCCATTATTGGTAATCTTTGCGCTTTCTTGTAAATCAAAAAAAGGAGCCTCAACTTCTTCTAAAGAAGCAAGCAACACCTCCACAAAAGGTGTCTCTGAAGAAAATCAAACTAAATTCGCTTTTTATTTTATCGATGGTTGCAAAGAGCGAATGAAAGGGAATATTGAATTAGCCGAAAACGCATTTAAAGAATGTTTAAAAATAGATCCATCTTCTGCAGCCGTAAAATACGAATTAGGTAACATTTACCGATTTAATGGATTATATGACAATGCTTTGAAATACGGCAAAGAGTGCGCCAATGCAGATCCTAAAAACGAATGGTATCAATTATTGTATATCGACTGTTTACATAATAAACGTCAGTTTGCACAAGCAGCAGACGTATATACTCGATTAATTAAAAATTACCCTAACCGCTCAGAGTTCTACGAAGGCTTAGCTGCCGAATATATGTATGGAGGTAACTACGAAAAATCGTTTAAAACATTTGACGACATAGAAAAGAAATTCGGGCAAAACGAAGCCTTTACGCTCAATAAAATAAAATTATTAAAACAATTAAAAAAAACAGCCGAAGTTGAAGCTGAATTCAAAAAATTGATTGCCGCAAACCCAAGTGAAATTAGATATTACACGTATCTGTCAGAATTTTATCAGGAAACTAATCAAAATGAAAAAGCCATGGGTAATTATCAAGCGGCTTTAAAATTAGATTCGAAAAATCCTATTATACATCTAGCATTAGCAGATTATTATAAATCGTTGAACGATAATGCTAATATGTTTAAAGAACTTCAAATTGCATTTGAAAGTTCCGATTTAGAAGTTGAAACTAAATTAAAAATTTTAGCGTCGTATTATGAACTATCTGAATTGAATGCAGAGTATAAAAAACAAGCGGATGAGTTGTGTGATATTGCCTTAAGAGTAAACTCAAACTCTGCTGAAGTTCATAGCATCAAAGCCGATTTTTTATTGAAAGATAAAAAAGTAAAAGAAGCACGTGACGAATACGAACTAGCTATCCTATTAGATAAGAGTAGCTATAACATCTGGACTCAATTAATGGGAACGGAAGCAGAATTAGGAGAATATAAATCATTAGAAGCTCATAGTTTTGAAGCCATGGAATTATTTCCTAATCAACCATTGCCATATTTTTTTAATGGTATTTCAAACACAACCTTAAAAACTATACAAAAGCAATCGAATCATTTACTGATGGATTAGAATTTGTATACAACAATAATTTGTTATTAATCGACTTTTACTCGAGCTTAGGAGAAGCCTATAACTCTAATAAGCAATACGAAAAATCAGATAAGGCTTTTGATGATGCTTTAAAAATAGATCCAGATAATGCTTCTATCTTAAACAACTACGCTTACTATTTGTCACTAAGAAAAGAAAAATTAGAGAAAGCTGAAAAATTTTCGAGAAGAAGCAATGAATTATCTCCAAATAATCGTTCTTATTTAGATACTTATGGCTGGATTTTGTATCAGCAAGGTAAATATAAAGAAGCCGAAATTTGGTTGGCGCGTGCCGTGAAAATTGGAAGTAAAAGTGCTATTGCCGAGCATTATGGGGATGTATTATACAAATTAGATAGAAAAGAAGAGGCGCTAAAATATTGGATGGAGGCTAAAGAAGCTGGCGCTGGTTCTGAATTCTTGGATAAAAAAATTGCAGAAAAAAAATTAAATGATTAAAAGGAACCATATTTCTATTTTTTATCTGTGTCTTATTGGTGCGTTGCTCGTTATGTTATCGTGTAAATCAAAAAAACATGTTCAACAGGCAGCCATTCAAAATCAAACAGAAGATACCACAGGCAGATGTAGATTACAGTTTAAAAGTGCTAAATCATTATCAAAACACATTAAGGAAAACGAGCTTCAGTACAATTGGCTTTATGCTAAAGCAGATGTGCAAACCTTAATAGATGGCGAAGATCATAATTTGGATGTAAGAATAAGAGCCCGAAAAGACAGTGCCATTTGGATATCCATACAAGCAGTAGGATTAATAGATATTGCAAAACTATTAATTACTCGCGATTCGGTTAAAATGGTGGTATATGTTAAAAAACAATATTTTAAAGGCGATTTCAACTACATCAATCAATTATTAAATGCCGATTTAGATTTTGACCTTATACAAGCCGCTTTAATTGGAAATAGTGCTGATTTTGATGATGATGATTCTAAAATGAAGCCCGTGATTGATAGAGAAAACTGTCAATATTTGTTAAGCACCGTTCGAAAACGTAAGCTACGCCGTATAAACAGTGGTCAAGATTCATTAAAACGCTCTTTACAAATCATGAGATTAAATCCTGATAACTTTAAAATCATTAATAATGATTTTGAAGATGTGTCAACAAACAGAAGTTTTCATGCGAAATACGAGAAATTTCTAGCGTCCGACTCTGTTTTTGCACCACACAATGTTAATATTGAGATAAAGGCAGAGAAGAAAATAGACCTTAAAATTAACTATGTTCGCATAGAGATAAATCAGCCACAAAAATTAACGCTGAACATACCAAAAAGCTATGAACCAATACCTATTAAAAAAGAACAACACTAGCATTATTTTATGCTTACTATTCTTTTTTACTAGCATCTCATTTCATACGTTTTCGCAAACAAAAGGGCAACCATCTCAAAAAGATTTACTCAGCAAAAAAAATAAGTTGAATGATGATATCAAACAACTTAACTCTCAATTAAGCCAAACCAAGGCTAGTAAAAAATCTCAAATTAATACCATTGTGGTTATTAATACAAAAATTAAAGTGCGCGAAGAATTAATCAGCACCATTAATAGTGAGTTGTCACAAATTAATTCTCGAATTAAAAAAAATGTAACAGAGATCAATGCCTTAAAAGCAAGTTTAGATAAATTAAAAAGCGAATACGCCAAAATGATTTATTTTGCTCAACGCAATCAAGACTCATACACGAAAATTATGTTTTTATTTTCGTCGGGCGATTTTAATCAAGCATACATGCGTATTAAATACTTTCAGCAATACGCTACATTTCGTAAAAAACAAGCTGATGAAATTGTTGCTACGCAATTAGTGTTGGGCACAAAATTAAAAGAACTAGAAGGGCAACGACACGAAAAAAATGTATTACTAGGAAATGAGAAAGAAGAAAAAACACAATTAGATGGTGAGAAGCAGCAACAAGAAATTGTGTTAAGTGAATTACAACAACAAGAAAAAGAATTAAAAGAAGAATTAGAAAAGAAAAAACGTGATGCCGAAAATTTACAAATTGCCATTAAACGTTTAATTGAAGCAGAGATAAAACGTAAGTTAGAAGAATCGGCTAAAATTGCTGCAGCTAAAGCAGCCAAAGCAGAAAAAATTGCTGAGAAAAATAAAACAAAAACCAAGACAAAAACTAAAACAGAAACTAAAACACCAGAAGTAAAAGCAACAGCTCCTGAGTTAACAGAGGAAGCGGAAGCTCTTGGCGCAGACTTTTCGAGCAGTAGAGGTAAATTACCTTGGCCTGTAACAAAAGGCGTTATTTGCCAACCTTATGGCGAGTATGAACATCCTGCAATCAAAGGATTTATGATGAATAACAATGGTGTAGAGATTTGTGCGAATAAAGGCTCACAAGCGCGTGCTGTTTTTGAAGGTGAAGTCACTAGTATTGCTATCTCTCCAACTGGCGGAAAATTAATTATCATTCGTCACGGTGAGTACTTAAGTGTTTACAGTAATATTGGCGATGTATTTGTTAAACAAGGCGATAAAGTAGCCATTAAACAGGCAATTGGAAGTATAATGGATGAAGACGGCAAAACGAGCATGAACCTTCAAATTTGGAAGGGACAAAAAACTATGGACCCTAGTGGCTGGTTATTTAACGCGAGGTAGTTTTTTCTAGGAAAATGAAAAAAATAATTTTCAGTGCGCTCATCTATCTTGTGTTAGTTTGCATACTAAGATTTATTGTCATTCCCGAAAAATATATTTACGGTCACCAACACGATTATAGAATTTTAGAATTTTTATTAGTTACTGTTGCTATTCCTGCAAGTGTGGGGTTATTTTATATCGCAAAAACGGCAAACAAAGATAAAGCACTTGCCATCGTAATTTTATTTATTGCATTTGGTTTTATTGGTCTATTACTTAGCACGTTTATTGAAAAAAGTATAGTGTCATACCAAATCCATGACCATGGTAAAACCATTAGCGGAAAAGTAGATTATACATATTTAACAAGATCCGGTTCACGTTCTTCTGGTAGATTACAATATAATTTTATTGTAGTATTTGACGTCAATAGCAACAGCTATTATTCTATACCAGGATTTACAGACGAAGAAAAATATAAAATAGGCGACACGATACTTGTTAAGTACTTGGAAAGAAACCCCTTTTTAAATAAGATTTATTATCAAGAAGAATAATAGGTAGCTGGCATCCTTTGTTTATCATCAACATTTCAAAAATCAACAACCTGCCTGAAAGCATTCTCCATAAAGCAGCTTTGTTATATAATAAATACAATTACTTACATATTTATTGGTATTAGGTTTAAACAGCCTTTTAATAAACTGAGCAATGGTTATTTATACCTATATTTAACTAATACAAATTATTAGTGCATTACTATCAAACATTGCATGATAGTAAACACATACAAATGCGCTGACAATCCTAAAATACAATCGAGTCAATAGATTTCAATAACTCTATTTCTCATCAAGTAAAAAAACCATTCTTTTATTGCAACTCAGCAATTAATAAGCTAACACTTATTACCTACTCATCTGCGCTTTAACGAATTAAAACAACATAAAAACGATAAGCACACAACTGAAACTGTGTGATATAATTAAAAAACATTCATGAAATTATTTGATACCAAACTTAAAAAAACAATCCTCACCATTATCATAACAATTACCATTGTGGTTACACTTGTTATCGTATTTATTTCTCCCATTGCTAAATACCTTGTAGAGAAATATGATATAAAATATACAGGCAGAGAAATTAGTATGGATTACGCGTACGTAAACCCATTTACAGGTTATATTTTTATGAAAAACATAAACATCAAAGAACTTAAAAGCGACAGTGTTTTTATATTTTCAAAAGGAATCAGTGCTCAATTTAATATGTTTAAGCTATTTAATAAAACTTATGAAATAAGCCATATCACACTAAATCAACCCATCTTCGTTATTAGTCAAACTAATAAAAACCTAAATTTTGATGATATAATTAAAAAGTTTACTCCAAAGAAAACTTCCGTTAAAAAAACGCCCCTTCATTTTAATATGCTTAATATGAAAATAAATGACGGCATTATTTACTATCGAGAAAATACTTTTCCAATTAATTTATCTGTTGTAAAAGTAAATATCGAAAGCAAAGGTTTAAAATGGGATATGGATACACTTAATGCAAAAGTATCTTTACTATCAGGCAATGGACCTGGTGGCATTGACGGGAACATTACTATCAATCTTAAAAATTTAAACTACAAACTAGATGCTGTCATTAACAAATTACAACTCCAATTTTTAGAACAGTACTTTAAAAAAATGTCGAATTACGGTAGTTTTGAAGCTGTACTAGACGCCAATATTAAAACTACTGGAAATTTTAAAGATGCGCAAAACCTAAATGCTAAAGGAATAGTAACGCTTCATAATTTTCATTTTGGAGAAACGGCATCTAATGATTTTGCATCCTTCGATAAATTTATTTTACAAGTAAAAGATTTAAATCCTAAAAATAAAACATACTTACTCGATTCTATATCGCTTAGTAAGCCTTATTTTAAATTTGAGAGGTATGATTATTTAGATAATGTGCAAATGATGTTCGGCAAAAAAGGCACCGTAGTAGCTGGTGCTGCGAATAATGCACAAGAGTTTAACTTAATTTTAGAAATTGGTAATTATATCAAAGCTTTAGCAAAAAACTTTTTTAAGAGTAATTATAAAATCAATCGTTTAGCCATTTACAAAGGCGATTTTACTTACAATGATTATACCTTAAACGAAAAATTTTCAATTAGTGCCTCGCCAATTGATATCATAGCAGATTCTATTGATAAAAACAACAGTCGAGTAAAACTATTTTTTAATGCTGGATTAAAGCCTTTTGGTAATGCTAACGTTAATTTAAGTATCAATCCAAAAGATAGTTCTGATTTTGATTTGAATTATAACATCACCAAATTACCTATTAGTTTATTTAATCCTTATTTAATTAAATACACGTCCTTTCCATTAGACAGAGGCTCCATTGAATTAAAAGGCACTTGGCATGTTAAAAACGGTATTATTAATAGCAACAATCACTTACTAGTAATTGACCCAAGAGTAAACAAGCGCATCAAAAACAAAAACATCAAATGGATTCCATTAAGGTTAATTATGTTTTTTGTTCGAGAAAGAGGAAACATTATTGATTACGAAATACCCATTACAGGCAATTTAAATAAACCAAATTTTGTTTACAGAGATGTAATTTTTGATGCCTTAGAAAATATTTTTGTCAAACCAGCTACAACATCCTATAGAACGCAAGTTAAAAATACAGAATACGAGATAGAAAAATCAATGTCATTAAAATGGGATATGCGTAAAAGCAATTTATCATCTAGTCAAGAACATTTTTTAGAGGATATGGCTGATTTACTAAAAGAAGATCCAAATTTATCGATATCCATCGACCCAATGCCCTACACGGAAAAGGAAAAAGAATACATCCTATTTTTTGAAGCTAAAAAACAGTATTATTTAGCAAGCCAAAACCGCACAGCTAAATCGCTTTGCGAGGATGATACCATAAGTATAGATAAAATGTCGAACAAAGATTCACTTTTTGTAAAGTACTTAAATACTAAACTTGATAAAAAATTAGCATTTACGGTGCAAGACAAATGTTTAAACTTATTAGGAAACGATTTCGTTAATAAAAAATTAAACGAGCTCAATGCTTCTAGAAAAGACTTAGTTAAATCATTTTTTACAGACATTGAAGGAAAAAATAGAGTGAAAATTAATTCTATAAAAAATAATATTCCCTTTAATGGCTTCTCCTATTTTAAAATAGACTATAAAGGTGAGATTCCAAAATCATTAGAAAAAGCCTATGAACGGATAAATGAACTAAACAATGAGCCGCCACGAAACAAATTTAAAAAAGTACGTGATAAAAATAAACAGCTGAATTAGGGATATTTGTCTTTTTAAAATGTAAGCGTTTGCTGTTTCACACTAGATTTTTTCTTTTTAATTTATTATATTTGATAAACTAGTAAAATTATAAACCCTAAGCATATCTTGCAAAAACAACAAGATATACTTATAAAAGTTAAGCTTATAAGGTAGTTATGCCTAATGCTATGACAAATATGATAAAGAACAAATACGTAATACTGATATTGACAATTTTGACAACGCTTGCAAAAGGACAAAATTTAGTCCCTAATCCAAGTTTTGAAGATTCAGTTCATTGTCCTCATACATCAACTTTAATTAACTATGCAACAGGTTGGTTCACTTTGTCAGGAAATCCTGATTATTTTAATCCTTGTGACATTGGGCAGTTAGGCGTCCCGTCAAATTTTGCAGGCTATCAAAATGCGTTTGATGGTCAATCTTATGCTGGTGCCATGATGCAAACTCGACCACAGGCAGCAAATATGAGAGAACATTTTGGGATCCAATTAACTCAATTATTAACTATTGGACAAAAATATAATATTTCATTCAATGTTTCTTTAGCGGACGACTTTACTAAAAGTTGTTGGTGTAATAAAATAGGAGCAAAATTTACAACTTTTTATGCTTTTGGTGGCTGGACAAATCCTTCTTTAGTAAATAATTTTTCACATATACATACTGACTCACTTTTAAAAGATGACATAAATTGGGTAACAATAAGTGGTTCATTTGTAGCTGATTCTTCTTATAAGTATATTGTTCTTGGAAATTTTTATGATGATGCTCATACAGATACTTTAAACTGTTGGAACAAAAATGTAACATATGTGTATTTTGATATGATATCTGTAACACCTGATTTAAGTACTGGTATAAATAATTACAGTAATAGCAACAATATAAAAGTTTATCCAAACCCAATAAATGATTATGCTACTTTAAATTTCAGTAATTTAAATAAGAAAATACATGCACTAATTATCTATGACATATTTGGCAAAGTAATTCGGACAATAAATAATATTACATCAGAAAAAGTTATCATTGAAAAAGACACATTAGTAAATGGCTTGTATTACTATGTTTTGAAATCAGATAACGAAGTAATCTCTAATGGTACATTAATGATAGAATAAATCACTAGGGCATAACCCAACCTAAATCCCATTTGGGCATTCGGCTTCTGCTTTTGCAAAAGCGGTAGACAATTAGTTAATTTTTGCTTTGCAAAAGTCCATTAAACATTTATCTTTATTTAAACATTTCGGTAGACAAAGTTTCAAACTCTAAATGGGAATTTAGCTTGCAACCGTTATACCTAATGCGCCCAACGGTCAAATAATGATTTGACAAAAATATCCACCTTTTTAACATTCATTCTATGACAAAATAGCTATATTAGACAAGCAAAATTCACAAATGAAAATATTAATCTTAATAGTCTCTTTCATTACGATAAATTTAAAGGCTCAAACTCCTTCATTACAATGGGCAGAAACCATGGGTGGTGCCTTCGAGCGATTTGGGACAATCAGTTGTTGTAGATGCCGGTGGGAATATTTATACTACTGGCTATATGAGGGAACGGTTGATTTTGACCCTGGTATTAATGTAAATAACTTGACTGCCTTAGGAAGCTATGATATTTCCGTTTCGAAATTCGATGCTTTAGGCAACTTAATATGGGTAAAAAGCATGGGCGGCTCTTCATGGGATAACGGATTTTCCATTGCTGTTGATATTAGTGGCAATGTATATTCAACTGGTGTATTTTCTGGAACAGCTGATTTTGACCCTAACTCAAATGTAATAAATTTAACTTCTGCGGGTAGTTATGATATTTTTGTTTTAAAATTAGATACTTATGGAAACTATTTATGGACAAAAAAAATGAAGGGAACATTAACGGATAATGCACTAGCTTTAACAATAGATGCATCATGCAACGTTTATACAACCGGGACTTTTTGGGAACCGCCGATTTTGATCCAAGTGCGACAACAGTTAATCTAAATTCTGTCGGAGCAGATGACATCTTCATTTCCAAATTAGATTCCGCCGGAAATTATGTTTTTGCAAAACGCATGGGTGGAAGTCAAACTGATGTTGCATATTCAATCACGGTAGACGCATTAGGAAACATTTATACTACGGGCGATTTTTATGGGACAGCAGATTTTAACCCAAGTATAAGTATAGCTAATTTAACTTCAGTTGGTGCGAATGACATATTTATTTCAAAATTAAACTCAAACGGAAATTTTGTTTGGGCAAAAAGCATGGGAGGAGCTTCACCGGAAAATAGTCGCTCCATTGTCGTTGATGCATCGGGCAATATTTATACAACCGGCTCTTTTTATGGCGCCACGGATTTCGACCCTAATGGTGGAATAGCTAATCTGGTTTCAAACGGGAGCTACGATATATTTGTTTCAAAACTAGATTCATCTGGAAATTTTATTTGGGCAAAAATATGGGTGGAGTTTCTGCAGATTTTGGATTCTCTATTGCTGTAGATGGAGTTTCTAATGTTTATACCACCGGCACCCTAGAAGGGACTGCAGATTTTGACCCGAACATAGGAATAATTAATCTAACATCAAATGGCGGAGACGATATTTTCATTTCAAAACTAAATTCGCTCGGTAATTTTTCATGGGCAATATTAGGAGACACCGCACGTGATGTTGGATATTCAATTTCAGTTGATGGAATAAATAATGTTTATACAGCTGGTTGGTATAATGGGACCGTAGATTTCGACCCAAGTGCAAGTGCACTTCATTTAACTTCAGTTGGTTCAAACGATATTTATGTAAACAAATTGAACCAATCAACAACTACAATTAAAGAAAATGATATTAAAAATAGTTTTATTATTTATCCAAATCCAACAAGCGACCAGTTCTTCATTGTGGCAAATACAACTGACAAATTAGTCGTAGACATGTATGATGTAAACGGCAGACATGTATTTAGCAAAAGCGTAAGTGACAAATCAAATATTGATGTGGCAACCTTAATTGAAGGCATTTACAATTTGACAATTAAAACTGCAGACCGCGTAATAAATAAAAAGTTAGTTATACTCCGTTGACAAATTATCCTTAGCTTGTCGAACCGGTAAACTTTTACTGTGTATGCAGGCACATGGATGCACAAGGTATAACAATGTATTACTAAGAGGTTATTTAAGAAAAAAAAAGGAAGATAAGGAGTATTAAGTTCGTTTATATAGAAAACGATTGGCTGTTTAATGCAAGGTAATTTCTGTATAATTTACTATATTTGATTAGTAGATTATGTATTATGAAAAAAAGCTCTTATCTTATTTATTTTGATTTACACAAAAATTACCTGTCAAGTAAATTTAATACAAAACCCCAGTTTTGAAGACACTTTACATTGTCCTACAAATGTTGGCGAGATAACAGCAGCAAAATTCTGGAATAACAACGCCTATACGCCAGATTATTATAATCCTTGCGCCACAGATATTTTTTCGGCACCCTATAATTTTGCTGGTTATCAAAATGCAGCAAGTGGCCAATCGTATGCTGGATTAATAACTTATACTTTTGATTCACCAAGTTCATTATACGACTATCGCGAATACATTGGAACATATTTATTAAACCTTTAAATATTGGTACAAAGTATTATTTTTCTATAAAAGTGTGTGTAGCTTCTCAACCGGATATTACCCTAAACTCATTGTCAAACAACATTGGTGTAAGATTTTCAGTAGGAAATTCGGGATTTAACATCCATAATAATAATGCTGATATAAACTTTAACACTATAGTTAGTGATTCAGTAAATTGGACAAAACTTACTGGCTCTTTTATTCCAGATTCTTCATATAATTACATAACAATAGGTAACTTCTATAATAATATTAACACACAATTAATAAATCTAAATAATGATGTAGACAAAAGTGCGTATTACTATATTGATGATATTTGCCTTTCTACAGATTCTATATATGCTGGAACATGGACTTACACGGAAGAACCAGAGAGAAATATTAATTTTTTAAAAATATATCCAAACCCTTCAAATGGTGAAATAAATATCAATTTGAACAATTTTAAAATTAGCCAGAACGTAGCCGTTTATAATATTATGGGGCGAAATCATAAAAAGAAACTAAAATCGAAAATAACATTCGTTTAGATTTATCAACATTAAATAATGGATTTTATTACGTCTACTTCTATTCTGATGATAAAATAATTTCTGTAAATAAAATAACTATTAATCATTAATTAATCACTTCCCCAATTCATCAAATCTTTTCCAATATCACTTCGGTAATATTTACCATCATGGTTAACAGTTTCGGCAGCTATAAAACTTTTAGCAATAGCGTCTTCAATGGTTTTTCCAAAAGAGGTAATAGCAAAAACTCGTCCGCCATTAGTTACCACCTCATCATTTTTAAAAGTTGTACCCGAATGAAACACCTGGCTATTCGTAACCTTGTTTAAACCTGTTACAATTTTATTTTTTTCATAATCTTCTGGGTAACCACCGCTTACTAATACAACCGTAGTTGCAATATCTGTGGTTACACTAAATTGTTTTTCGTGCAAGGTTTGTGTCGCCACGCCTTGTAATAAATCTAATAAATCTGATTCAATACGTGGTATTACTACTTCTGTTTCTGGATCGCCCATGCGGCAATTGTATTCAATCACGCTTGGTTCACCATCACAATTCATTAAACCAATAAAAATAAATCCACGGTAATCAATGCCATCTTTTACTAAACCATTAATAGTTGGCTTTACAATTTTTTCTTCTACCTTTTTAATAAACGCTTCGTCAGCAAATGGCACCGGGCTCACCGCTCCCATTCCGCCAGTATTTAAACCTGTATCACCTACTCCAATACGTTTATAATCTTTGGCGGCTGGTAATATTTTGTATGATTTTCCATCCCGTCAACACAAATACAGATAGTTCAAATGCCTTTTAAAAATTCTTCAATTACTACCGTGTTTCCTGCATTACCAAACTTGGCGATTCAAAATCATATTTTGATTCTGCTTTAGCTTCTGCCGCATCATCAATAATCAATACGCCTTTTCACGCGCTAAACCATCTGCTTTTAAAACATAGGGCGGAATTAAGCTATCAATAAAAGGCAGCTCCTTCAGTAATATTATCTTTGGTAAAGCTTTTATATTTAGCAGTTGGTACACCATGTACAAACATAAATTGCTTACTAAATCTTTACTGCCTTCAATTGCGCGCCGTCTTTTTGGGAGTCAATCACAGGAATTTCTTTTAGTACCTCATCCGCTAAAAATAATCATGCACTCCTTTTACTAATGGATCTTCGGGGCCAACCAATACCATATCAATACTCTTTTCCCACACTAAGTTTTTAATGGCATCAAAATCGTTGCTGATACATTGACGTTTGTACCACATTTGAGCATTACCTGCATTTCTGGAGCAATGTATAAGTTTTCTAATTGTAACACTTTGAGCAAGTTTCCATACGAAGGCATGTTCTCTTCCTCCTGATCCTAAAATTAATACGTTCATAGATTTTAATTAATGCGTAAAATAAAAAATCCACCTGATTAGATGGGATTATTAAAGTTTTAAAAACTATTTTAATGCTTTCGTTTACTGAAACTAGGTTTCCTCTTACACGTCTCATACTACGTTCTCTATTTTGTTGAGCGATGATACCATCTGTAAAACGTTTACCTTTAGTACGGTTACGAGTAAAATAATTTATGCTGCTCTTTCTTTTGTTTTTAC
>JADJFB010000006.1 GCA_016708845.1 Bacteroidota bacterium
AACGGCTATTGTTGGCTTGTATTTTCCAATTATGGCTGGTAAAATGTTTGGATATTTAGGACAAACTACCATGGCGCCTAGTCTTTTTAAAGACGCTGTTTCTGGAACAGGTATTGAGCTTTTTGTATTATTAATTATTCAAGGTTTAGTATCCTTTGGCAGAGTATATACGTTTTCAATTGTCACAGAAAATATATTAAAAGGGTTAAGAACAGATACGTTTAATAAATTGGTACAAATGCCTATGAGCTTTTCTCAAAAAATCAGGTAGCCGATTTAAGTAGTAGAGTAGCCACTGATATTAACGTTATTTCAGATGCTTTTGCGGTTAACATTGCCGAAGTTATCCGTCAAACAATTGTTGGAACTGGAGGATTAGTTTTATTAGTTTATTATACGGGTTGGGATGTTGCTAAATGGTTCCTAGCAATCATTCCTCCAATTACAATTATTGCTATTATATACGGACGAAAAATTCGCAAATACTCAAAAGGATTTCAAGATAAAATTTCCGAGTCGGGAATTATTGTCTCAGAAGCATTAACAGGTATTACTAGTGTAAAAGCATTTACTAACGAACAATTAGAAATTAGCAAATATGATAAAGTAACCAATGAAATTAGAAGATTTGGTGTTCAATATGGCGTGATGAGAGGTGCCTTTTTTGCTTTTATTATTATGTGCGTGTTTGGTTCAATATTTTTTATTTTATACCAAATGTTATTATTGCTTAATCAAATTGGACCAGATGGCAAGCCTTTATTGAGTCCTGAAAATTTCGGCATTTTTATGATGCTATCATTTTTTGTGGCTGCATCATTAGGCGGCTTACCAGAACAGTTGGCGTCTATACAGCGTGCACTTGGGGCAACAGATAGAGTGTTTGATATTATTGATGATACCAACGAGGAAATAAATTTAGCACATCGTAATAACTTAAATCTGAACAGAGTAAAAGGTGATTTAGAATTTAAAAATATTCAATTTACTTATCCAACTCGTCCAGATTTTATTGTATTAAAAAATATTTCATTTAGTGCAAAAGCTGGCGAAACTATTGCCCTAGTTGGTAGTAGTGGAAGCGGTAAATCTACGTTAGCATCCATGGCATTACGTTTTTACGAGCCAACGAGTGGAGAATACACCATTGATGGAAAAAAGTCAACAGATTATGAGTTAACTGAGTTACGCGATCAAATGGCGATTGTACCACAAGATGTGTTGTTATTTGGTGGCACGATTAAAGAAAATATTTTATATGGAAAACCAAGCGCTACTGATGCTGATGTGATTGAAGCTGCGAAACAAGCTAATGCCTATGATTTTATTATGAGTTTCCCAGATAAATTTGAAACCTTAGTAGGAGATAGAGGTATTCAATTATCTGGTGGCAGCGACAACGTGTAGCAAATAGTCAGAGCGTTTAAAAAATCCTTCTATCTTAATTTTAGATGAAGCTACCAGTAGTTTAGATAGTGAAAGCGAACGCCTAGTGCAAGATGCTTTAGATAAATTAATGATTGGCAGAACCTCTATTGTAATTGCGCATCGTTTATCAACTATAAGAAAAGCAGATAAAATTGTGGTATTACAAAAAGGTGAAGTGGTAGAAATGGGAACTCATCAAGAATTAATGGCTAACGATTCAGGGCTTTATCAGAAGTTGAGCAAGTTACAGTACGAGTTGAATTAGGTTTAGTTAGTGTATGAAAATTTGTTCGATAATGATTTCAATTTTTAAATTAGGATGTGAAATCAAAAATATTTGACATTTTAAATCTTTCTAGGTAAAGTATTTAGTTTGTAGTTCAAAAAGAGGTTAATATTTACGGTCATCCACGAGAATGTGACTGTTAAAATTGTTTTAGATTTTGAAGAACTAACTATATTCCTCATAAAATGAAAATGACTAGACTTTATTGCTTTCAATCAGTTATTCCATTGTCGATAAATACCTTTATAAGAAGACAGATAAATTATTTAAATATGTAGAAAAATTTAATTGATTAACCTCTTATTTCAATTCACTTTGCTGGATATGTGAATTAATAAGTGTTTATTGACTCAATTGGCAATTTGCTTTTCTTTAGAATGATTAAAACGGAAGAGTTAGAAGACAATAATTGATTTATGAGCCTTGAAGGATTTAATTGAATTAAAAAAGTAACGCATCAAGCCAAAACGATATTTTATTGCTTTTCAAAACTAAGAAAAATGGGAATTAAACCAAAATTAGAAAAATGCCAAATTGGTTTTCCTTAACAGTAACATTGATGACAAATTGCATTCATCAGGAAAGGTTTGGAAGAATTTTGTTTGGATTGAAGAAACCATAGGTTTAATTGATGCTAAAACTCCCAAAAGATTAAGAACTAAACTCGCTAAGCAATTTAATCATGATATTAGTTAGAAGCTAACATTTTCAAAGCCCCATTTTCTTTCTTTCTCATCAACTCAGCATCTGCTTTGGTTTTGTCTTTATATCCGCATAAGTGCAAAATACCATGTATCATCACGCGGTGAAATTCTTCATCAAATGTTACTTTAAATTTTTCAGCGTTTTCTAAAACTCTTTCAATGCTAATAAAAATATCGCTATTGATGGTTTTACCTTCTGTATAATCAAAGGTGATAATATCGGTAAGTGTATTATGATTTAAATGCTTGATATTGATTTCAAGCAATTCATCATCTGTACAAAAAATATAATTAATCGTTCCGAGTTTGTGTTTTTCCTTTTCGGCAATAGTTTTAATCCAGGCCTTTATTTTTGTTTTTGCTTTAAATTTAAAAGCAATGCTTTGGTTGTTGAAGGAAATTGCCATGGAAAATTAATTCAAATTAAAGGTCAATAAAACTTCTTGACCGTTATTATTAAATCAACTTTATCAGCTAAGTTTTTCATTAAAAAAACACCGCGTCCGTTTGGCTTATCTAAATTTGCTGGGTCTGTAGGATCAGGTAAATTATTGTAATCAAATCCACGACCTTCATCAGCTACCGAAAAACAAATGTTTTTTCGTGTGATTCAAACCCTATTTTAATATGTTTATCTGGATTACCTTTGTTACCATGGTAAATGGCATTATTTACTGCTTCTGTTACGGCTATTAATATATTGCCATAACTATCTTCGTTTACATTAAATACATCGCATACATCTTCTACTAAACGCTCTACTAATCTTATATTTTCTGATGATGATGGGATATCCAATTTTTCTCCTTTAGCTGGTATCATTTGTTTACGCTATTAAAATATTCATTAACTTTTTGCTTGTAATAAGGTGTTAAACTTGGCGAAACCGTATTTAACAACTCCAGTTCTTTTTCTCTAAGTCTTTTATACTCTAAAAATTGCGTAGGGTTACTTAAAACTTGATTTTTTGCCTCATTACTTTTCCTTTGCTCGTCCTGCTCACGTTCGCGCTCAGCTTTTTCGCTTTCTAAAAGTTTAGTTATGATATCTTGCTGGCGTTTCATCGTTTCCTGAGTAATTTGGCGGTTAACGATGTCTCTTTCAGTCTGTTCCATCATGTCAGCAATATTGCCGCCCGGGTTTGAACCGCCATCTTTTTTAATTTTATCCATCATTTGTTGCATTTGGCGTCTTAAGCTGCCTGCTGAGCCGCCATTTTCGCTAATTGCTCACTCATTCCTTGGCCTTGTAGTCCAGGCATCATACCTTCTGTCCCCTTGCTGACCCATGCCTTGTTCCCGGTTTTTGACCACCTGGTTTCTGTCCCGATTTGTCCCCGGGTTTTTGCCCGCGAGGTTTCTGACCTTGTTCTAATTGTTTTTTAAGTTCGGCTAATTGTTCATTTAATTTTTGCTGCATTTGCTTCATGTTTGCCATGCTTAGGTTTACCTTTCCTGGTTTGCTTGATGAACTTGGTTTTTTACCTTTTCCTGGTTTTTTGCAGCTGCCATTTCCTGGTTTACTTTCTTTGATTCTTTGGCTTGCTTTTGCATGTCCTCTAAAGATTCGTTTAGGAGTAGGGCCAAGTTATTAATAGAAGTCATCGAATATTGCATTCGCATTTGGGCGTTAGACTGCTGACGTTCTGCTAATTCAGAAACAGCTTTTCCCATATTCATATTTATGGCAGAAATTTCTCTGTTTACCGTTGCGCTAATTTTAGGTTGTCTTTTACTGATTGCTAATAAACTGTCTTCAATAATTTTTGAATCATCTTGTAATTTTTTTTGTGTTTGGGTGATTTTTAAATATTGTGGATTATCAGAACGTAACTTAGAAAGTTGGCCCATTAAATCTTCTTGAGCAAAAGATAAGTTTAATAAGTTTTCTAAAATCTGACGAAGAGTTTGCATGTCTTCTTCTTCCTCTTCTTTTTGCATCTTCTCCATCGCTTGCTGCATTTGTTGTTTCATTTCTTCCATTTTATCAGAAGCTTCTTTTTGAGATTGTGATGCTTTCTTTTTATTATTCTGATTTAATTGCTCAGAACTTTTTTCCATCTCCTTACTAATCTCATTTTGCTTTTCTTCAGTTTTAGGAAGTTCATTCGGACTTTCAAGAACTGCATTTTTTTCTTGCATTTCTTTTAAGTCTTTTTAAATCTTCAAACTGTTTGTTTAATTCGTCTTGTTTTTTCTCTAGTGTTTTAGAATCAGCTTCTTTTTTATCCTTTGAATCAGTTTTGTCTTTGCTATCTTTATTATCGTTTTTCGAATCTTTATTATCTGATTTAGTATCGTCTTTTTTGTCTTTACTGTCTTGATTCTCTTTAGTATCTTTATTTCCTTCAGTCTCTTTCTTCAAGGCATCTTCTTTGTTTTTTAAATCCTCTAATTTATCAATGGCTTGCTGTAGCTTTTGTTCTACTTCCATTTGTTTAAAAGCCTCTAACGTTCTGTCCAACTCTTTCTCCATGTCTTTGTTAGACAGTTTTAATTGTTCGAGTTTTTCTTGTACTTGATTTTTATCTAGTTTATCCAATAGTTTATTTAACTCATCAAATAATTTTTTCATTTCAGGAGTCATGATATTTTCAAACAACTGTTCTAGTTGTTTTTGTTTTTCCAATAGAGATTCATCCATCTGTTGATTCTCTTGTTGCTGCTGATTGTTGAGTTGATTTTCTTGTTTACTTTCTTCGATTTTATTTTTGAGTTCGTTTTGTTTCTTTAAAATATCTTCAAGTTTTTTCTTTTCCTCATAACCCATTTGTTTTTTCTCAGTCAGTTTTTTACTGAGGTCATTAATTTCTTTTTGTAAATCTTTTGCTTTTTTAGCGCCGTCTTCTAAATCTTTTTTAATCTCTGAATTGTTTTTGTCAGTCGCCGCATTCATTTCATCAATGGTTGGCGCTTTAAACAACATGGTTTGTGTTTTAGCAGATTTAGAACCTGTAACACCATCATTATCCCATACTTCAAAATAATATTCAATTTTATCGCCAGGTAATAATTCAAAACGAGAGGCATCTAAAAATAATAGTAGGGTTGAGTAATTTGATGTTTGTTTACACCCATGATTTGCTCTCCATTTTTCACAATGGTTTTACCGGTTGAATCTTTGCGTATTATGCGTATTTGAAAGTTAATCGTGTAAAGCCGTAATCATCTTTTATAGTGCCGGAGAAATAAATGTTTTTAGGATTTAAAGAGTCTGTTTTTTCGCTCACATCAATTAATGGAACTTGATCTGGGACCACATTAATTCTATAATTTACTGAATCAGGATTTTGTTTTAAGAAATGATTCATGGTTTTGATGCTGTAAGGCATACTTTGCATCATACGTTTTGAAAAAGAAAATTCATCTTCTGATGATTTAGAAATATCAACTAAGGTATCCGTAAAATTTAAAAATATCTGATCCGTATTTTTTGTGTGAAATACCCATTGCATTTTTGTGCCCTGAGGTATTTGCATATCACCCATATTTGATACGGTTTCGTTTTTTTTGTTGAGGTAAGCAGGATAACTCAATTGAATATCAAACTTCATCAACATCGGTTTTGGTAATACTTTTAATTCGTAAGATTTAGAATTAAAGCCAGCGGCTGTAAATACAAAGTCTTGATTTTGTTGAACATTTTTAAAAGTATAGGTATAATTTACATTATCAACTTTTTCCATTTTATGTTCTACACCATCTACTAAAATAAAAACTTCATTTGGGATTTCGTTTCCGTTGAGTTTTAATTCTAATACATAATCCTGTTGTTGAATGGCCTCTAAGGAGTTATTATTAATAGCAAATTGGAAAGGCGCCGCTTTTTCGAAATAGGTTTGGTGAAAAACCATGCGCTCCGTTCCATCCGTAATAATGCTTGGTTTAATTGCCAATACTATTAACATTAAAGCAATAGGCGGCAAAGCAAATTTTAAGTATTTTTTATTTTCACCAATATCAATTGCCGAGGTAAACGGAATAGGTTTTAACTCTTCCATTTTTTGGTTGATACTAGCCGTAAGTAAATCTGGAGATAAAATAGAACCAGAATTACGTTGCAGCTGAAGCGTGTTTAATAGTTTATCGTTTATATTATTGAAATGTGTGCCGACAATATTTGCCGCTTCATCATAAGAAATTACTGAGCCTAATTTATTTAATTTTAAAACAGGAATGGCAATGTATTTGAATAACACAAAACCACTAGTTGCTAAAAACAAATAGAATAAAATAGTTCTTGTCGTTGTTCCAAATTCGGCAAAGTATTCTGCTACTACTAAAAACAAAAAAGCAGCAACTAATAATCCACTTGTGTAAAGTAAACCTTTGATGAGTTGATTTTTGTAATACTTGCGTATAAACTCATCTAGTTTTAATATTAGGATATTTTGTTCTGAAGCCAATTTATTGGTGTTTACACAAATTTAGCGAAAACAAGGGAGGATTAAAATAAAATTTGTGTTAAAATAAAAATGCGGCTTAATTCATCGTTAAACCGCATTTTATTTATATCTAGAAGGAATTACCCTACTTTCACTTCTTTCTTTTCTTTCAGAATTTCTAAAACTTCTGAATAAATTTGCTCTTCAGAAAAACCACATTCAGTATATAGTTCTTTTGGTTCACCGTGTTCAATAAATTTGTCTGGAATACCTAATCGTTTTACTTGAGCACTATAATTATTTTCGGCCATAAACTCTAAAATAGCACTACCAACACCGCCTACAATAGTTCCATCTTCGATGGTAATGATTTTTTTATAACGAGCAAATACTTCATGTAACATCGCTTCATCTAACGGTTTCGCAAAACGTAAATCGTAGTGAGCGGGCGTAATACCTTCTGATTCTAATTTTTCAATAGCTTTCACTGCAAAGTTTCCTGGATGACCTAACGATAAAATCGCTACATCTTTTCCATCTTTTAATTTGCGTCCTTTTCCAATCTCTAATTTTTTAAATGGTGTTTTCCAATTTACCATCACGCCATTACCACGTGGGTAACGAATGCTAAATGGCCCAGTAACTTCATCTAATTGAGCAGTGTACATTGAGTTGCGCAACTCTTCTTCATTCATTGGAGCACTCACAATCATATTGGGGATGCAACGGAAATAAGGAATATCAAATGCTCCGTGGTGGGTTGGTCCATCGGCACCAGCAATTCCACCTCTATCTAAACACAATACTACTTTTAAATTTTGTAAAGCTACATCATGTACCACTTGATCGTATGCACGTTGCATAAACGAAGAGTAAATGTTACAATATGGAATCATGCCTTGGGTTGCTAAACCTGCGCTGAAAGTAACTGCATGTTGTTCGGCAATACCAACGTCAAATGCACGATCTGGCATCGCTTTCATCATAATGTTTAATGAGCAACCACTTGGCATTGCCGGTGTGATACCCATTATTTTTTTATTTTGTTCAGCTAATTCTACAATGGTATGACCAAATACATCTTGGTATTTTGGAGGCTGAGGTTCTTTAGGAACTACTTTAATAATTTCTCCAGTCTCTTTATTAAACAAACCTGGCGAGTGCCAAACCGTTTCATTTCCTTCTTCCGAGAATTTATAACCCTTTCCTTTTTTAGTTAAAACGTGTAATATTTTTGGACCTGGAATATCTTTTAAATCGGCCATGATTTTCGTTAAACGAACTACATCATGCCCATCAACTGGTCCAAAATAACGGAACTTCAACGACTCAAATAAATTACTTTGTTTTAATAATGAAGTCTTAACAGCATTCTCTAACTTACTAGCAATTTCTTGAGCATTTGGTCCAAACTTGCTAATCTTCCCCAATAATTCCCAAACTTTATCCTTTGTTTTATTGTATGTATGAGAAGTTGTAATATCAGTTAAATAATCTCGTAAAGCACCAACGTTAGGGTCAATACTCATGCAATTATCATTTAACACCACTAATAAATTACTATTTGAAATACCTGCATGATTCAATGCTTCAAAAGCTTGACCAGCAGTCATAGAGCCATCACCAATAACAGCAATGTGTTGTTTATCTTTTAATCCTAAATATTGACTTGCTACAGCCATGCCTAAAGCACCGCCAATAGAAGTAGAAGAGTGACCTACGCCAAAAGTATCATATTCGCTTTCTGAACGTTTAGGAAAACCGCTAATACCTTTGTAAACACGATTTGTGTGAAAAATATCTCTTCGACCAGTAATAATTTTATGTCCGTATGCTTGATGGCCAACGTCCCAAACCAATTGGTCGTAAGGTGTATTGAATACATAGTGTAAAGCAGTTGTAAGCTCAACAACGCCTAAAGAAGCACCAAAGTGGCCGCCTTTTACAGATACAATATCGATAATGAATTGACGCAATTCTGCACAGAACTGCTCTAATTCCTCTTCTTTTATTTTCTTTAAATCGGCTGGGGAGTTAACCTTTGCCAATAATACACCAGGAATAACACCTGAACCTTTAACAATTTCCATTACAACAAAGATAAACTATTTTATTAATTGTAAAAACGTGATTTTTAACACTTTATTACCGTTTTATAGGTTAACAAACGTTAAACAAAATAGTTTAAAATGAATGTTTTAAGGTATTCTGTTAACTTAGTCACATGGACTTTTCAAATCATAATTTTTCTCAAGTAACAGCCTTTATTAACCAAATAAGACTTATTTCGGATAAGAATGACGAGGATTTTAATCTGTTACTAAAAGAGTTAATTGTTAAAAAATCGATTGATCAACAATTTAAAAAGGAGTTAACTGATTTTTGTTACTTAACCTTAGATCATGCCTTTTTTGTAAATGCCTTTACCGAATATGGTATTAATTCTAATCGTGGATTTTTTCCAGAAATAGCAAGACGTTTAAAACATAAAATTTTACCTAGTAATTTACCTGAAAACGAACTAAGTCATTTCATTAACTTTCTTTTCAATACATCTGATGATTTTGTTTGGCTTGAAAAAATAAATTATTCAAGTTGGGAAGCGATTACAGATTTAATAGATGTTAAACAATTGGCATTACACTCTCAAAAATTAGCGCATCAAGTTCATAATGCCATTATAATTTTATGTCATCGATTGGCTAGTATTGGTATTGACCCCTATTTAGTTAGTAAATTACCTGAAATAGACGATAGTAATTCCCCTTTCTTTGAATTAAATCATCAGGTTTCTTTATTTGTAAAAAAACATTTAGAAAATAAAACGCTGGATATTGATCATGAAGAATTAGAATCTATATGGCAAAGTATTGCAAAGGTCGAGAGTTTATTTAATTCAATTCAAGAAAAGAAAGATGAGATAGGTACAAGTCTTCATTCGGCCTATTTGCTGCAAAGAGCTCAACAGCATATTTGTAGAATTAGATTGTTGTTGAATTTATTTGTGACTAAACAAAAAACGAATAGAGTATTAACTATTTCTCAACTAGTAACTGAATTAGTAAAGGCAGAACAAACTAAAAACAGAGTTCGAAGATTTATTAAGGAAACCACTAATTTACTGGCACATCGTATTGTAAGTCATACTTCCGAAAAAGGAGAGCATTATATTGGCTTTTCTAAAAAAGAAAACTACAAACTATTTAAGTCTGCCATGGGCGGTGGTTTAGTGGTTGTGTTATTAGTTTACATTAAACATTTTATTCATCACTTACATGCACCTTTATTTATTGAAGGATTTTTGTTTGGATTAAATTACAGTGCTGGTTTTGTATTTATGTATTTAACGCATTTAACCCTAGCTACTAAGCAGCCCGCTATGACGGCAGCTTTTATTGCAGATAGTATAGATAGTGGAAATGATTCCGGTAATAGACCTTGGGTAATGTTTAAACAAGTAATCAGAAGTCAATTTGTATCTTTAATAGGGAATTTAGTAATTGTATTGCCTTTATGTTTTTTATCGGCCTGGCTAATTAATCACTATATGCATTATTCCATATTTAATTTCACTGAATCTAAAGCGCAGATGTATTCTAATCATCCTATTTACAGCGCCTCTTTAATCTACGCTACTATTACAGGTGTGTTTTTATCTTTATCGGGAATAGTGATTGGTTATTTTGATAATAAAGTTGTTTACTCCGAAATAGCTCAACGCATTATAAAGCATCCTAAGTTAATTCGAAAATATAGTATAGAGAAAAGACAAAAGATTGCAGCCTTTGTAGAAAAAAACTTAGGTGGTATTGTTGGAAATATATTTTTAGGATTTTGTTTAGGGATGGCAGGCAATATTGGAAAGTTTATAGGCCTTCCCTTTGATATTAGACATGTGACTATTTCTTCAGGTAATTTTGCTATTGCTTTAGGAAGCGATCATTCTTATAAATTAGATTTAATTATTACGGTGTTTTTGGGCGTTATTTATATTGGTTTAATAAACATCGCTTCTAGTTTTTTAATTTCTTTTATTGTTGCTTGTCGCTCCCGAAGTTTATCGTGGAAACAATCTTTAAAAGTGTTGGTTGGCTTGTAGAATCTATTATTAATAGGAACGCAGATGAAACTGATCAAAGATAGAGTGCACCCGTAAGGTCCTGTTTTTTAATAGGAACGCGGATGACGCTAATTAAGCTGATTTTCGCGGATTAGAACAAAATATAAATCCGGTTTAATCTGCTCTATCCATAAAATCCGTGTTCCAATTGTTCTATACAAACACGATTTCTTTCTCTTGCTTAGTTGTAATCGTGCCAACTTTAGCAAAGTATTGATTATGCGAATTTAATACTTCGTCAATTTCTTTTTCATAAGAAGCATCCACACTAAATAATAAACCACCCGAAGTTTGAGGATCGCAATAAAAAATAAAATCTAAATCTGTCATGCCTATAATGTGTTTAGATTGTGCATTGTAGTTGCGAGTGGTGTTATCAGGAAACACAAATTGTTTAGCATATTCTTTAGCGGCTTCCATGATAGGAAGTGAGTTTTTATTTATTGTTGCTGATAAATTAGTATCGGCTAACATTTCTAATAAATGACCAGCAAAACCAAAACCAGTCACATCCGTAATAGCATTCACATAAGTTAATGCCCCTAGTTTTTCGCCAATCGAATTTAGTATGGTGGTTTGTTCTAATAGTAATTGATAGTGCGCTTCGTTTAGCAATCCTCTTTTTAAAGCAGTACTCAATACACCAATGCCTAAAGGTTTTGTTATATAAAGAATATCATTTTCTTTAACCGCATTATTTTTTTTGATGTGTTCTTTTTTTACTAAACCTGTTACAGCTAACCCAAATAAGGGTTCTTGTGTATCTACGCTATGTCCACCAGCTAAAGGAATTCCTGCTTTTGTGCAAATTTCTTGTGCGCCTTTTATTACTTGTTGAGCAACTTCTGTCGGAATTTTATCTACTGGCCAACCTAAAATTGCTACAGCCATTAAAGGTTTTCCACCCATGGCGTAAACATCGCTAATGGCATTGCATGCCGAAATTTTTCCGAAATCAAAGGCATCATCAACAATAGGAGTAAAAAAATCTGTTGTGCTAATAATGCAATTGCCATCTTCTAATTCGTATATAGCAGCGTCATCTTTGGTTTCATTGCCAACTAATAAATTTTTAAAAACAACATCTTGTTTACAGCCTTTTAAAATTTCTTCTAATACGGCTGGTGCAATTTTGCAGCCGCAACCTGATGCTTTACTAAATTGTGTAAGTTTTACTGACATGTTTTTTAGTTCAAGGTATCTATAACTTGTTTTACTTTTAAGGCATTTACTTCTGCATCAATTGAATCAGAGTTTATATTTATAATCGGTTGTTTTTTATTTTTATAATTAAATTCATAAGCTCTATCATAATATAACAACGACAAACGAGCTACATCGGATAAATTTCTATCATCCAAATATTGTAAACATAATTTTGTATTTAAGGTTCCCAATTGTTGTGCTATTTTTCCAACACAGGCTTTTAAAGCATCGATGTCAACCGTGGTGTAATCTTCTACTAATTTTTGAACGCGCAATTCAAATGGAATTTCAATTTTTATGATCGAGGCTTGTTTCATTTGTTGCCATAAACCTTGAGGTAATTTATTAAACCCAATGGTTTGAGATTCGTCTTCTAATATAACATATTGTGAATGGTCGAGTTCAGAAAATTGATGGTACAATTGATGTTCAAATACTTGTTGAGGATTTTGTTTTTGTTCGTTAATGGCTCCAAAAGCAGATCCTTTATGATGAGCGATATTTTCTAAATCAACAATTTGTAAATTTTGTTTTTTTAGTTTTTTTAAGATGTCTGTTTTTCCGCTACCAGTTTTTCCGCCCAATAAAATTATTTTTCTGTCTTGCTCAAAATAATCTAATACATAATTTCTGAAAGCTTTATAGCCACCTTTCATAATCACGGCATCTAAACCTGAAGTATTCATGAGCCAAGCAAAACTATTACTTCGCATGCCACCTCTAAAACAATACACAAATACTTTTTTGTTTTTTGATAGTGCTTTTACCTGATTAACAAAAGAAGTCATTTTAGGAGACACAATTTCTAATCCTCTATTGACAGCGGTATCTTTTCCTTGCTGTTTGTATAAGGTGCCAACTTCGGCTCGCTCGCTATCTTCAAATAAGGGAATATTAATAGCATTTGGTAAATGACCTTTAAAAAACTCAATAGGCGCTCGCACATCTATAATGAGTTCAGCTTTACTTTTGCTTAAAAAGTCGTTTACATTTATGGCATCAACAGTCATTACAGCGAAACTACAGTTATTTATTGAAAATGAATGTGTTTAATTTTTAAAGAACTACATTTTGTAGTTTTATTGTAGTGAACAGTTTTCACTATCAAATTGTTAAAATCTTATGGCTTTATTCGACAAATAAAGCTAAATACGTTGGATTTTGTGATTTTTTTTGTATAATATTGTATTAATGAAACTAACAAAACTTTTTACCCTAGTAATTCTGCTTTTATCTATAGGAGTTACCACTCCTATGATGGCTCAGGTAAGAGGTGGACGTAAAAAGGAACATCGTAACCAACGAGGTGGAGGGAAGCTTTTTGGCAATAAAAGTAGAGGTAATGCTAGTTCTTTTGCAAAAGGTGGACACAAAAGAGGGTTTTTAGCTAGAGTTTTTAAAGGAAATAAAAGCAATGGACCATGGGTTTATCACAAAACAAACCCTGGTAAAAAACAAAAGAAAGAGCAGCATAAATTATTTACTCGTAACCGTACTAAAGGTAAACGTTTTACAGATGGTATCATCGCTCAACAAAATAGAGAACGTAGTATGAGACGTGTAAGAGGAAACTCTAGTTTCAGTAAACGAAAGCACTAAAATAGTTTTTAAAACTTTTTAATCAATCCCATCTAATCAGGTGGGATTTTTTATTTTTACGCATTAATTAAAATCTATGAACGTATTAATTTTAGGATCAGGAGGAAGAGAGCATGCTTTTGCATGGAAACTAGCTCAAAGTAAGCAATTAGAAAACTTATATATTGCCCCAGGAAATGCTGGAACTGCTCAATGTGGCACTAACGTTAATATATCAGCAACTGATTTTGATGCTATTAAAAATTTAGTGTGGGAAAAGAGTATTGATATGGTATTAGTTGGCCCTGAAGATCCATTAGTAAAAGGGGTGCATGGTTATTTTTTAGCGGATGAGGTACTAAAAGAAATTCCTGTGATTGGCCCTAAAAAAGACGGCGCGCAATTAGAAGGCAGTAAAGATTTTAGTAAGCAATTTATGTTTAAACATGGTGTACCAACTGCTAAATATAAAAGCTTTACCAAAGATAATATTACCGAAGGAGCTGCCTTTATTGATAGCTTAACTCCGCCCTATGTTTTAAAAGCAGATGGTTTAGCGGCAGGAAAAGGCGTATTGATTATTGATGATGCGGTAGAAGCTAAAGCAGAATTGCAAAATATGATTTTGAATGCTAAGTTTGGTAATGCAGGAAATACGGTTGTGATTGAAGAATTTTTAAAAGGCATTGAACTATCTGTATTTGTGTTGACGGATGGAAAATCCTATAAAATATTACCAGCAGCTAAAGATTATAAACGCATTGGAGTAGGCGATACTGGCCTAAATACAGGTGGAATGGGAGCAGTGAGCCCAGTGCCATTTGCGGATGAAGCTTTTATTAAAAAGGTTGAAGAAAAAATTGTGAAGCCAACCATTAATGGTTTAGTAAAAGATGGCATTGATTACCGTGGTTTTATTTTTATGGATTAATGAATTGTGATGGTGAACCAAGCGTGATTGAATACAATTGCCGTATGGGCGATCCAGAAACAGAAGTAGTAATACCACGTATTGAATCGGATTTATTAGATTTATTACAAGGAGTGGCGACACAAACCTTACACGAAAAACAATTTAGTGTAACCACAGATATTGCCACAACCGTTGTATTAGTGAGCGGTGGTTACCCTGAAGATTATGAAAAAAATAAAGTAGTAACAGGTTTAAACAAGGTTACGAATAGCCAAGTGTTTCACTCAGGTACAACTTTTAAAAATGATGAGGTGGTAACTAATGGCGGACGAGTTTTTGCTATTACCTCTTTTGGAAAAACCATTGAAGACGCTATTGCTAAAAGTTTTATAGCTGCCGAAACTGTTAACTACGATGGTAAATATTACCGAAGTGATATTGGAAAAGATTTGATGAATTGGGGGAAGTGATTAATTAATGATTAATAGTTATTTTATTTACAGAAATTATTTTATCATCAGAATAGAAGTAGACGTAATAAAATCCATTATTTAATGATGATAAATCTAAACGAATGTTATTTTCGATTTTAGTTTCTTTTATGACTCGCCCCATAATATTATAAACGGCTACACGGCTAATTTTAAAATTGTTCAAATTGATATTTATTTCACCATTTGAAGGGTTTGGATATATTTTTAAAAAATTAATATTTCTCTCTGGTTCTTCCGTGTAAGTCCATGTTCCAGCATATATAGAATCTGTAGAAAGGCAAATATCATCAATATAGTAATACGCACTTTTGTCTACATCATTATTTAGATTGATTAATTGTGTGTTAATATTATTATAAAGTTACCTATTGTTATGTAAATTATATGAAGAATCTGGAATAAAAGAGCCAGTAAGTTTTGTCCAATTTACTGAATCACTAACTATAGTGTTAAAGTTTATATCAGCATTATTATTATGGATGTTAAATCCCCGAATTTCCTACTGAAAATCTTACACCAATGTTGTTTGACGATGAGTTTAGGGTAATATCCGGTTGAGAAGTTACACACACTTTTATAGAAAAATAATACTTTGTACCAATATTTAAAGGATTTAATAAATATGTTCCAATGTATTCGCGATAGTCGTATAATGAACTTGGTGAATCAAAAGTATAAGTTATTAATCCAGCATACGATTGACCACTTGCTGCATTTTGATAACCAGAAAAATTATAGGGTGCCGAAAAATATCTGTGGCACAAGGATTATATAATCTGGCGTATAGGCGTTGTTATTCCAAATATCTGTTGTTATCTCGCCAACATTTGTAGGACAATGTAAAGTGTCTTCAAAACTGGGGTTTTGTATTAAATTTACTTGACAGGTAATTTTTGTGTAAATCAAAATAAATAAGATAAGAGCTTTTTTCATAATACATAATCTACTAATCAAATATAGTAAATTATACAGAAATTACCTTGCATTAAACAGCCAATCGTTTTTCTATATAAACGAACTTAATTACTCCTTATCTTCCTTTTTTTTCTTAAAATAACCTCTTAGTAATACATTGTTATACCTTGTGCATCCATGTGCCTGCATACACAGTAAAAGTTTACCGGTTCGACAAGCTAAGGATAATTTGTCAACGGAGTATAACTAACTTTTTATTTATTACGCGGTCTACCGTTTTAATTGTCAAATTGTAAATGCCTTCAATTAAGGTTGTCACATCAATATTTGATTTGTCACTTACGCTTTTGCTAAATACATGTCTGCCGTTTACATCATACATGTCTACGACTAATTTGTCAGTTGTATTTGCCACAATGAAGAACTGGTCGCTTGTTGGATTTGGATAAATAATAAAACTATTTTTAATATCATTTTCTTTAATTGTAGTTGTTGATTGGTTCAATTTGTTTATAAATATCGTTTGAAACCAACTGAAGTTAAATGAAGTGCACTTGCACTTGGGTCGAAATCTACGGTCCCATTATACCAACCAGCTGTATAAACATTATTTATTCCATCAACTGAAATTGAATATCCAACATCACGTGCGGTGTCTCCCATACTTATTGCCCATGAAAATTACCGAGCGAATTTAGTTTTGAATGAAAATATCGTCTCCGCCATTTGATGTTAGATTAATTATTCCTATGTTCGTCAAAATCTGCAGTCCCTTCTATGGTGCCGGTGGTATAAACATTAGAAACTCCATCTACAGCAATAGAGAATCCAAAATCTGCAGAAACTCCACCCATATTTTTTGCCCAAATAAAATTTCCAGATGAATCTAGTTTTGAAACAAATATATCGTAGCTCCCGTTTGAAACCAGATTAGCTATTCCACCATTAGGGTCGAAATCCGTGGCGCCATAAAAGAGCCGGTTGTATAAATATTGCCTGGATGCATCAACGACAATGGAGCGACTATTTTCCGGTGAAGCTCCTCCCATGCTTTTGCCCAAACAAAAAAAAGTCCCGGTTGTATAAACGTTGCATGATGCATCTATTGTTAAAGCTAGTGCATTATCCGTTAATGTTCCCCCCATTTTTTTTGCCCATAAATAGTTTCCATAAGTATCTAATTTTAAAACAAAAATATCATAACTACCCGCAGAAGTTAAATTTATTACATTTGAGTTAGGGTCAAAATCAGCTGTTCCAGAAAATACACCAGTTGAATATACATTGCCACTAATATCAACAGCAATGGAAAATCCGTTATCCCATGAAGCGACCGCCCATGCTTTTTACCCATATTAAGTTTCCTGAAGCATCGAATTTCGAAACGAAAATATCATAGCTTCCTAAGGCAGTCAAGTTATTTACATTAATACCAGGGTCAAAATCAACCGTTCCCTCATAATAGCCAGTAGTATAAATATTCCCACCGGCATCTACAACAACTGATTGTCCCAAATCGCTCGAAGGCCCACCCATGGTTTCTGCCCATTGTAATGAAGGAGTTTGAGCCTTTAAATTTATCGTAATGAAAGAGACTATTAAGATTAATATTTTCATTTGTGAATTTTGCTTGTCTAATATAGTTATTTTGTCATAGTATGAATGTTAAAAAGGTGGATATTTTTGTCAAATCATTATTTGACCGTTGGGCGCATTAGGTATAACGGTTGCAAGCTAAATTCCCATTTAGAGTTTGAAACTTTGTCTACCGAAATGTTTAAATAAAGATAAATGTTTAATGGACTTTTGCAAAGCAAAAATTAACTAATTGTCTACCGCTTTTGCAAAAGCAGAAGCCGAATGCCCAAATGGGATTAAGTTGTGTTAGCGGTAGTTTTAATTTACGACAAATCTTTTACAAAAGCATAATTATTATTGTCAATAAACTTGATAATATAAATTCCTTTACTTAATTCTAAGTTAATTGTAATATTAAAAATTAGTTCACTTTCAGATTCTAATACTATCTCATTTTGTAAATTATAAACAATGTATTTTGTTATACCATTATTGGATATTAAATTTAACTCACCGTTTGTTGGATTAGGGAATAATTTAATGCTTTGAATAATTCATATTGATTTGTATTCAACATACTGCAATTAATGGCTAAATGGGCTAGGCAAAATAAATCGCACTTTCTTTCCATTTAAATATAATGCATTTGTTTGATAATTGCATCCAATGCCGATTATATTAGGATTATTAATTACATCTAGGGAATCATAACTAGGGCTTGATACATATATTTTATTGTCAGGTCCTAATTTCATATCAGCGTGAGGATAATTTGAAATTGTTTAACAATAGTTTTATTAGTAAAGATATTTGGTTGTTTTACCTTGTACCGATACAATAAAGGTGAATTTTAAAATCTGATTGAGATGCTGCATATAATAAACTGTCATTTGGCGAAAAGCACGCCCCATCATTTAGACCTTCAACATCTAATTGAATTAGCGTGTTTATAGAGCCAAGATTTTTATCAAAATTTGCAAGGTAACGACGGTGGAAAAAAGTTGAAGCACCTAAGGTGCTGGCCTTGAAAGTTAATTGATCTCCTTTATTATTAAACACTAGTTTAAAATATGCTAATGTTGAATCTAATCCAACATTCGATATAATCAAGGAAATTCCTATAGAACTCACTTGAAATGAATAAAAATTGTCGAATCAAATTTTTGCAGTTACTACCCAAAAGTCAGTTCCATTAGTATGTTTTGTTCCAGTTAACCACTCATTTGTTCCCGACAATAAATGCACAGCTTTCGTTGAAGTGATACCTCCTAATCCTCCATTTAAACTCATATCAATTATTGAATAGTATAGGCCAGTCCCTGGACAGGTTGGTTTGCCATCTTGACCAAATAAATAATATTTGTTTGTATCGCAAGGAAATCGAATAAATATAACAGATTGTTCAGCAGAATAGTGGCCTCCGAGACCATTTCCATTAAACATTATAAGTTATGTGTTTTATCCCAAATTGTCATTCCATTTGAATAGAAAAGTAAATTACCATTTTATCACATTGTGTTGCTGAGCCTTCTGTCAACCCCATAGCACTATTTGACAATGGAATTGGACTATCACTATTAAAGTCTAAACCAGCCCCAGGTGTTGTGGTGTTGGAAAGGGTACCGCCAAAGTACCAAATCCTATCTTCCTTTTGAGATTTCAAGTAAGTAGAATATTATAAGTATTAAAAATATGTCTTCATAGTATTCATAAAATTACCGCTAACTACCTTATAAGCTTATCTTTATAAGCATATCTTGTTGTTTTTGCAAGATATGCTTAGGGTTTATAATTTTACTAGTTTATCAAATATAATAAATTAAAAGAAAGAGTTTTCCATTAGTTAGTCAATTGATAAAAATGCAGTAGTTTCTTTAATGAAATGCAATAACCAATCAATCTTTATAATAAATCTTATTTAAAAAGGGGTTTTCCCAAGTACTTAACAAGTATCGTGTCGCCTATTTTATCTTTTTTCTTCGTCTGTAACATCCTGGTATAGAATATAACTGTTGTTATTGACGTCAATACTACAATAAAATTATATTGTAATCTACCAGAAGAACGTGAACCGGATCTCGTTAAATATGTATACTACATTTTTCCGCTAATGGTTTTACCATGGTCGCGGATTTGGTATGACACTATACTTTTTCAATAAACGTGCTAAGTAATAGACCAACAAAACTAAATGGCAAAATAAAATTCCGATGGCAAGTGCTTTATCTTTGTTTGCCGTTTTTGGGATATAAAATAACCCCATTAATCCTGCAGGAATAGCAACAGTAATTAATAAAAATTCTAAAATTTATAATCGTGTTGATGACCTAAAATATATTTTTCGGGAATGACAATAAATCTTAGTATGCAAACCAACACAAGATAAATGAGCGCACTGAAAATTATTTTTCATTATTCTAGAAAAAACTACTTGCGTGTTAAATAACCATCCGCTAGGGTCCATGGTTTTTTGTCCTTCCAAATTTGAAGGTTCATGCTCGTTTAGCCGCCCTCATCCATTATACCCCAATTGCCTGTTTTTAATGGCTACTTTGTCGCCTTGTTTAACAAATACATCGCCAATATTACTGTAAACACTTAAGTACTCACCGTGACGAATGATAATTAATTTTCCGCCAGTTGAGAGATAGCAATACTAGTGACTTCACCTTCAAAAACAGCACGCGCTTGTGAGCCTTTATTCGCACAAATCTCTACACCATTATTATTCATCATAAATCCTTTGATTGCAGAGTGTTCATATTCGCCATAAGATTGACAAATAACACCTTTGTTACAGGCCAAGGTAATTTTACCCTACTGCTCGAAAAGTGCGTGCCAAGCGCTTCCGCTTCTTCTGTTAACTCAGGAGCTGTTGCTTTTACTTCTGTGTTTTAGTTTCTGCTTTAGTTTTTGGTCTTGGCTTTGTTTTATTTTTTCTGCAATTTTTTCTGCTTTGGCGGGCTTTAGCTGAAGCAATTTTAGCAGATTCTTCTTAGTTTACGTTTTATCTCTGCTTCACTAAACGTTTAATGGCAATTTGTAAATTTTCGGCATCGCGTTTTTTCTTTCTAATTCTTCTTTTAATTCTTTTCTTGTTGTTGAATTCACTTAACACAATTTCTTGTTGCTGCTTCTCACCATCTAATTGGATGTTTTTCTCTCTTCTCATTTCCTAGTAATACATTTTTCGTGTCGTTGCCCTTCTAGTTCTTTTAATTTTGTGCCCAAGACTAATTGCGTAGCAACAATTTCATCAGCTTGTTTTTACGAAATGTAGCGTATTGCTGAAAGTATTAATACGCATGTATGCTTGATTAAATCGTTCGACGAAAAACAAAAACATGATTTTAGTATACGAGTCCTGATTACGTTGCGCAAAATAAATCATCTTAGCATATTCGCTTTTTAATTTATCTAAGCTAGCTTTTAAGGCATTTATCTCTGTTACATTTTTTTTGATTCGAGAATTAATTTGCGCTAACTCACTATTAATAGTGCTAATTAATTCTTCGCGCACTTTAATTTTGGTATTAATAACCACTATGGTATTAATTTGCGATTTTTTGCTGGCTTTAGTTTGACTTAATTGAGAGTTAAGTTGTTTGATGTCATCATTCAACTTATTTTTTTTGTTCAGTAAATCTTTTTGTGATGGTTGCCCTTTTGTTTGAGAAAAGGTGTGAAATGAAATGCTAGTAAAAAGAATATTAAGCATAAATAATGCTAGTGTTGTTCTTTTTTCATAGGTATAGGTTCATAGCTTTTTGGTACGTTCAGCGTTAGTTTTTGTGGCTGATTTATCTCTATGCGAACATAGTTAATTTTAAGGTCTATTTTCTTCTCTGCCTTTATCTCACATATTAACATTGTGTGGTAAAAACAGAGTCGGACGCTAGAAATTTCTCGTATTTCGCATGAAAACTTCTGTTTGAGTTGATTACATCTTCAAAATCATTATTAATGATTTTAAAGTTACTGTGGATTTAATTCGCGATTTGTAAAGAGCGTTTTAATGAATCTTGACCACTGTTTATGCGATGTAATTTGCGTTTTCGCACGGTACTTAACAAATATTGACAGTTTTCACGGTCAATGACCGTTTCATTTTTAGTCATCGTCATCAAAATCAGCACTATTTCCAATTAAAGTCAGCTTGTATAAGGTCAAAATCTAAATCGGCATTTAATAATTGATTGATGTAGTTGAAATCGCCTTAAAATATTGTTTTTAACATATACCACCATTTTAACCGAATCGCGAGTAATCAACAGCTTTGCAATATCAATTAATCCTACTGCTTGAAGCGTGGATATCCAAATAGCACTATCTTTTTCTAGCCTTTATTCTTACATCTAAATTATGATCTTCGCCATCTATGAGTGTTTCTACATCTGCTTTAGCGTATAGCCAGTCATATTTAAGCTCACTTTCTTTGATATGTTTTGATAATGATTTGCACTTTTAAATTGTAATCTACATCTACCTGTGGAATCTTCTGTTTGAGTTTGAATAGCTGTCTGCTGAACATGTTTTTTGATTTACATGATAACATAACGAGCAATGTACCAATAAGACACAGATAAAAATAGAAATATGGTTCTTTTAATCATTTAACTTTCTTCCGCAATTTTTATCCAAAATTCTGAACCTGAATCTGTTTCCTTAGCATCTATCCAATATTTTAAGGCTTCTTCTTTTCTATCTAATTTGTATAATACATCACCATAATGCTCGGCAATAGCACTTTTACTGCCAATTTTCACAGCACGTGCTAACCAAACTTCTGCTTCCTTATATTTACCTTGCTGATATAAAATCCAACCATAGGTATCTAAATAAGAACGATTATTTGGAGATAACTCATTGCTTCTTCTTGAAAATTTTTCAGCTTTCTCTAACTTTTCTTTTCTTAGTGACAAATAGTAAGCGTAGTTGTTTAAAATAGAAGCATTATCCGGATCTATTTTCAAAGCATCATCAAATGCTTTGTCTGATTTTTCGTATTGTTTATTGCAGTTATAGGCTTCTCCTAAGCTAGAGTAAAAGTCGATTAATAATAGATTATTATTGTATACAAATTCTAATCCATCCGTAAATGATTCGATGGCTTTAGTATAGTTTTTTAAAGTTGTGTTTGAAATGCCGTTAAAAAAATAAGGTAATGGTTGATTAGGAAATAACTCCATCGCCTCATAACTATGAGCTTCCAACGATTTATATTCCCCTAATTCAGCTTCTGTTCCCATTAATTGTGTCCAGATGTTATAGCTACTCTTGTCTAATTTAATAGCTAGTTCGTATTCATCACGTGCTTCTTTTACTTTTTTATCTTTCAATAAAAAATCAGCTTTGATGCTATGAACTTCAGCAGAATTTGAGTTTACTCTTTAATGCAATGTCACATAATTCGTCTGCTTGTTTTTTATATTCTTCATTCACTTCAGATAGTTCGTAATAGACGCTAAAATTTTTAATTTTGTTTCAACTTCTAAGTCAGAACTTTCAAATGCAATTTTAAGTTCTTTAAACATATTAGCATTGTCGTTCAATGATTTATAATAGTCTGCTAATGCTAGATGTATAATAGGATTTTTTGAATCTAATTTTAAAGCCGCTTTTGTTAATTAGCCATGCTTTTTCATTTTGATTAGTTTCCTGATAAAATTCTGACAGATACGTGTAATATCTTATTTCACTTGGGTTTGCTGTAATCAATTTTGAATTCAGCTTACTTCATCCGTTTTTTTAATTGCTTTAGTAATTTTATTTTATTGAGCGTAAAGGCTTTTGCTTTTGTCCGAATTTTTCTAAGTCGTCAAATGTTTTAAAGATTTTTTCGTAGTTACCGCCATATACATATTCGGCAGCTAGGCTTTCGTAAAACTCTGAGCGGTTAGGATACTTTTAATTAATCGGGCATAAACTTGCGGCTTGATGAAAAACTGGCGTTTGTTATGTAAACACTCGATATACAAAAGTTGATACCATTCGTTTTTAGGATCGGCGTTAGCACACTCTTTGCCGTACTTTAGAGCATTATCATATAATCCATTAAATCGGTAGATGTTTCCTAACTCGTATTTTACGGCTGCCGAAGAAGGGTCGATTTTCAAACATTCTTTAAATGCGTTTTCGGCTAATTCAATATTGCCTTTCATTCGCTCTTTACATCCGTCAATAAAATAAAAAGCAAATTTTGTTTGATTTTCTTCAGATATGCCTTTTGTTGAAGTGTTGCTTACTTCTTTTGACGAAGTAATTGTTTCTTTTTTTGATTTACAAGAAAACATAAAGATTACCAATAATGGTAAAATTAGAGTACTAAAAATTATATTGATTTCAAATTTCAATAATATTAATTTTGATTTCACAAAGAAAGTGTTGTGAAATCACTCATACTGATGTCTAACGCTTTTCCTTTTACTTAAGGACCTTCGCCAATCATGCCATTTGCTATAATTGTATGACTTAATTTCTGTTAGCCTGAATGATACTGTTTTTTTAAAACAGCATCATTTACTTCATTTCAGCTCCAATAGATACATGCGATCCAACAATAGAATTTGTAATCACTACATTTTCCCACAAAGAGGGCCTGATGATGGTACTATTTTCGGTAACGATATTTTTCCCTTGAAG
>JADJFB010000008.1 GCA_016708845.1 Bacteroidota bacterium
GTGTCATTTTATCTCCCATTAGTTATTATCTATACGTGTAACACTGGTTACTCCTTTTACTTTCATTAAATTATCAATCAAATGGCTCAAATGTTTGGCATCGTGCACAAACACCATTATTGTTCCATCAAAGATACCATCTTCTGTATCAAAACTAATAGAACGCATGTTAATATTTAACTGACTCGAAATAACTTTTGTAATATTATTTACCAAGCCTAACTCATCCGTTCCTTTAATTTTAATACCTGCTAAAAACGAAATTAAATGGTCATTATTCCATTTAGCTTTTACAACACGGTATGCATAATTTGCAAGTAATTGGAGCGCATTTGGGCAATTAACTCGATGTATTTTAATTCCTTCAATTTACGGTTACAAATCCAAAACACATCATCTCCAGGAATTGGACTACAACAAGGCGACAAGCCATAATCTAATTTTTGCATATCATCACCAATTACCAACATGTCGGAACTTCCTCTTACATTAGTAACTAATTCCTCAATTTTATTTTCTTTTTTCTTAGGCTTATATTTTTCAGGGTGTAATTTAAAATCAACAAATTCTTTAATTTCTTTTACGTCTACATTTCCTAAAGCTGCTCTATAAAACAATTCGCCTGATGATGGTAATTTTAAAAATGTTACAAATTCATTTACATTTTGAATGGTATAATCTAATTTACATTTGTAAAATTTCTTCTCTAATATTTCTTTGCCACTTTCAGAAACCTTGCGCCTATTTTCCTTTAAAGCACTTTTAATTTTTGATTTAGCACGCGCTGTAACCACATAATTAATCCAATCATCTTTAGGCGCTTGCTTGCTCGACGTTAAAATCTCTACCTGATCTCCACTTTTTAATTGATAGCTTAATGGTACTAATTTATGATTAACCTTAGCACCAATGCATTGTTCTCCAACCTTGGTATGAATTTCAAAAGCAAAATCTAAAGCCGTTGCAGTTGTAGGTAAATTACGCATTTCGCCTTTAGGAGTAAATACAAAAATTTCGTCGGCAAATAAGTTTAATTTAAAATCATCAATAAACTCTAAAGCGTTAGGATCTGGATTATCTAACATCTCGCGAATACGGCGTAACCAGTTCTCTAGATTACTTTCTTTCTCTGCAGCCGCATCTTTATATTTCCAATGTGCCGCATATCCCATCTCTGCTAATTCATCCATACGTACTGTACGAATTTGTACTTCCACCCACTTACCTTCTGGCCCCATTACCGTTGTATGTAAACTCTCGTAACCATTAGATTTTGGAGTAGAAATCCAATCTCTTAATCGATCAGGATTTGGATGATAAAAATCGGTAATGATGGAATAAATTTTCCAACAATCGGCTTTCTCTCTTTCTGCAGGTGTATCAATCACTATTCGAATAGCGAATAAATCGTAAATCTCTTCAAAAGGAACACCTTTATTTTTAATCTTATTGTAGATAGAATAAATAGATTTTGGACGTCCAAATATTTTAAACTTAAATCCTTGTTCTTTTAAAATATCATTTAAAGGATCAATAAAATTTTTAATGAATTTTTTACGAACGGGCTCTGTTTCTTCTAACTTTTGTACTACTTGGCTATACCAATCTTCGTTGGTGTATTTTAATCCTAAATCTTCTAATTCCGATTTAATAGCATTTAAGCCCAAACGGTGAGCTAATGGAGCATATAAATACAAAGTCTCTCCAGCAATTTTCATTTGCTTGTCACGCTTCATGTGATCAAGCGTGCGCATGTTATGTAATCTATCGGCTAACTTTATTAAAATCACCCTAACATCTTCCGAAAGAGTCAATAACATCTTTCTGAAATTCTCAGCTTGTATAGAAGATGTATGATCAAATACGCCAGAAATTTTTGTTAAACCATCAATAATTTGAGACACTTTTTCTCCAAACATTCCTTTGATATCATCCAAAGTCATGTCAGTATCTTCTACCGTATCGTGCAACAAGGCACATACTATAGCGGTTGTTCCTAACCCAATTTCTTCGGCACAAATTTGCGCCACCGCAATTGGGTGATAAATATAAGGTTCGCCAGATTTACGACGCATTTCTTTATGAGCTTCAACCGAAACTTCAAAAGCTTTACGAATAATTTCTTTATCACCTTTTTCTAAGCGACGTTTACAGGCTTTTATTAAATTTTTGTAGCGATTTAAAATCTCTTTTTTTTCTGCTTCTAGGTCAATTTGCATAGATACGGTTTGTGTGTATGAAGGTACATATTTTTAAGTTTAACCGCAAAGAGGCAGAGATATTTCAAGAGCAAAGATTTTTGATAATCATTCTTCAAAAATCTTACTTTTGATGTGATGAGAATTTTTCAATATATCTATTACTTTTCTAGATCGCTTTATTATAGGGGTTTTGTAAATACTTTTAAGTTATTAAGCTATGAAGGAAAATATGAAAAACAATTGGGAATAAACACCCATAGCATTGTAAACCTTGATAAATTAACCCTTGCGGGAGAAAATTCTGACCAGAATCACCATTACCAAGGAGCCAGTTACTATATCCTGTTCTCTACTTTTGAGAAACTACCAATTGAAACTAAAAACTTTCCCTTAATTGATTATGGCTGCGGAAAAGGCAGAGCTTTATTTGTAGCCGAACAGTGTGGTTTCACAAATTTAATTGGAGTAGATATTGCCAAAGAATTAATTGATGATGCCAATGCTAATAAAGCTGTTTATGTGAGGAAGAATAGTCAAAGCAACATCGATTTTTTATTTGAAGATGCTACGAAATATCTAATTCCAGATAACGCTCACGTATTCTATTTTTTTTATCCCTTTGGCGAAGAGGTTTTACAAAAGGTGATTGATAATATTAAAGAAAGTGTAAAGCAACATCCAAGGAAAGTTTATTGCATTTATTTAAACCCAAAATATAAAGCCGCTTTTGAGGAAAATGGCTTTGCTGTATTTTATACAAAAAAATAAAAGGTATTTAGAGGGCATTATTTATACTATACAGTAGGGATTTGCTCTTCCAACATCCTATTTCCAGCTAAATCATAATACGTACAAGTCATTTTTCGAGTGTCAACAATCCACTTTTCTACCCCAGCCTTTGCAGAATCATTACAAAATGTCATGTAATCGCTTTGACCTTGTTGATGAAATTTCAATCGATTGATAAATATTTGTGAATCACTCTTTTCAGCGATATTCAAATCAGCGTATTTAGCATCTGATTTAATTTGATAGCCGTTTTTTCCAAAATATTCAGCGTGACCATCAATAACATATGTACTATAAGCTTCAACGCCTAATCCTATTAAATCCTGAATATATTTAGGAAAATCAGCGCCACTCTTTACCTTTGAATGAGCTGCTTTAATTTGATCAATCGTGAACATAAAAATTATTTTTCTAAAATATCTTTAATATTGGGACGGAAATACAAATTACTTTTTAAAATCTTACCATCTTCTCTAAAGATTGGTTGTCCTTGTTCATCCAACTTACTCATATTACTACGTTGAATTTCGTCAAATACCTCTTCTATTTTATGTTGTAAGCCATGTTTTAAAACAGTTCCAAATAAAATATACAATTGATCGCCTAAAGCATCAGCAATTTCAACAATGTCTCCATTTTTACAAGCATCTAAATACTCTTCGTTTTCTTCTTTAATTAAATTGTAACGTAATGTATAATCACGTTCATCAATTAATGTAGGAGCATCTGCATTTCCAATCTGAAATGTTTCATGGAAATGATGCACATGCATAATTTTATTTAAAAGTGCTTTTCTATCTTCCATGATTATTTTTTCTTTTTAGCGTTATATTCTTCGTTAATACCTTTTAAAACTTCAGCAGTAATATCTAATTTAGGATTAGTTAAAAGGATAGTTGGCATTAAATCCGAATAAGACAGGATATAATCAAAACGTCCATTATTAATTTTCACTAAATAATCTTTTACACTTTTATTTAACTCCATGTTCTTTTCTTCCAACTCGATACCTAAATTTTGCATTTGCAATTCTTTATTAGCCAATTCTTGCTGTTGTCTTTCTAGGCTTGCTTGTTGTTTTTGTAATTCAGATTGAGGGGCAACGCCAGCTTGTGCTGATTGTTGAAAGGCCTCGTATTCAGATTGAAATTTAGCAGTCATGCTTTGCATTTGCGATTCTAAAGACGCTTTTTTATTACGAATTACTTTTGTGAAATCTGCAATGTATTGATAGTGTTCGTTGATGCTATCCGTATTAACATAAGCAATTTTGAATCAGCTAAAGTTGTATTACTTAATACTACTGGTTTTACTTCTGTTTTTTCAGTTCCTCCATCACTAGACGAAACAGTAGCTCCATTTTTTAAAGAATGTACTTGATAAAATAAAATAGCTACGGCTATTGCTAAAATACCATTGATAATTAAAGAAAGATTTTTCATACGTTATATTTGAATTAATTAGGTAAATATAAATATTTACAGTCGAAGAATACTGTTATAAATTCACAAGAATATCAAAATTTATTAAAGACTATTGAACGATTTTTAATATCGTTTTCATAATAATCTTAAAATCGAATAAAAGGCCATGTTGCTCGATATATTTTGCATTTAAGTTCAATTTAGCAGGCATGATGTCATTTATATAAGTCTGTTCTGGATTGGCAGATTTAGCTAACAAATCATTCTCATTAATAAATTCTAAAGAAGCAAAATCTGTAATACCAGGTCTTACAGATAACACTTTTTGTTGTTCATTGGTATATAAATCAACGTATTTTCTAACTTCTGGTCTAGGTCCAACTAAACTCATGGTGCCAAAAAGCACATTAAATAGTTGTGGCAACTCGTCTAATTTATATTTGCGTAAATAATAACCAATCTTGGTAACTCTGGGATCATGACCTCCCACAGTTAATAAGCCTTTTTTATCAGCATTTGTATGCATGGTTCTGAATTTAAATAGCTTAAAATCTCGACCATTTCTGCCGACTCTCGTTTGTAAATAAAATATTGGGAATCCAGATGTTACAATCATTAAAAAAATAATAATGATAAAAAAAGGAAGCAAAATTAAAATTCCAAAAAAAGATGCAAATATGTCGAATAAACGTTTAAACAAGGGCTGTAAATATTCGGCAAAAAAAAAAAATACAACCAAGATTTTTAAAAAAAATAATCCCATTTTTTTTCCTAAAAATTCAAAAAAAAAAAAAAAAAAAAATTTTCTATTTACCTAAACCAATAAGCTAATTAGCCAAGTACTTTGTTTACCGAACTAATCACTGCATTAATAACAGTTTGAGTTTGCTCATCGGTTAAATTATAAAACACTGGTAAAGAAATTTCTCTGCTAAAATTGTCATAGGTCACAGGATAATTTTTTAAATCATATCCAAGATTCTTATAAAACGTCATAGCTGGAACAGGGAATAAAATGAACATTGACTGATACATCGCAATCAAAAATTTCTTTCATAATCGCATCACGTTGTTGTTCCGTAATTCCTTTTATACGCAATGGATACAAATGATAGCACCCAGTTTTTGAATCGGTATGATAAACTGGAACCTGAAAACGATTGTCTTTTAAAAACGCTGCTTGATAAGTATCGAAAATAAGTTTACGTTTTAGTTGTGTGTCGTTATCATAACGTTCCAATTCAACCAAACCAATGGCAGCTGACATATCGGTCATATTACATTTATAACCAGCTTCTACAATATCATACTTCCAATTACCTTTTTGTGTTTTTGCTAAGGCATCTTTATTTTGTCCGTGCAACGTATACATGCATAAATAATTATATAACTCTGTATTATCAAAAGGAGCAGGGAAATTTAAAGCCACTGCACCACCTTCTGCCGTGGTTAAATTTTTTACCGCGTGAAATGAAAATACAGATACATCTGTTAAAGAACCACATTTTTTACCTTTATAATCAGCGCCAAACGAATGCGCAGAATCAGATAAAACCATAATTCTTCCGAGTAATTCTTGACTTTTAGAATTAGGTTTAAATTGATTCTTGTGTTTTACCACTAAAGCGTTAATTTCATCATAATCACACGGGAAACCAGCAAAATCAACTGGCATTACGACCTTTGTTTTTTCATTGATGGCTTTTTCAATATTAGCCACATTGATATTAAAATCATCTGCATTCACATCTACAAATACTGGTTTTGCTCCACAATGTATTACCACATTAGCTGTTGCAGAATACGTATAAGCTGGTAAAATTACTTCATCACCCTCTCCTACTCCAAACCAACGTAACATAATTTCTAAACCAGCGGTTGCTGAATTTAAACATAACGTTGATTGATTACCACAATAAGCAGTCAGTTTCTTTTCAAAATCTTTAGTACGTGGGCCTGTTGTAATCCAACCAGATTTTAAGGCTGCTGTTACTTCGGCTATAATTTTATCATCTATACGTGGTGGCGAAAATGGTATCATGATGTTTTATTTAGTTTATGAAAATTATACTGTGTTAAGATACAAAAGAAAAATGCAAAGAAAATAAACCCAGCTTGGGCCTGAAGCATAGACTCTACTAGAAAATTAAAAATAATTAAAATACTAAATGCTACTAGCAGATAATTTTTCACTACAAAACCATAGATTATCGCTCCAAAAGTCATTAAAAATAAAAGAATAAATCCAACTATACCTGTTCCTATAAAGGTTTGCAAAAATTGATTATGAGCATTTAATTTTTTGATCAAAGCTCCTGTTAAGCCTTCTTTCTCGTAGCTTCGATTAATTTATCATTGGCATCGCCAGCAGTTGTTCCAAACCAAAATGAGATTTAATTAATTTCGTTGATTCTTTCCAAATAAGGATACGAACAGCTGTACTTTCCGCATCTGTTTTATCAATTTTTTCAGCAGAAGCCGTTACTTTAAAAGCCACTTTAATTCTTTCAAATGGTGTTGGTAATAGTTTATAAGGACAGAAATAATCCCAAAACAAATACAATTAAAGACCCTATTATTAATTTCTTATATCCGTTTTTGTATAAAATCACAAACAATGCAGTTGGTATTAAAAGAAATGCTGTAATCAATCCCCTTTTTGAAGAACATAAAAATGTAGCAAACAATAATAAAAAGGAGATAAATCCTATTTTAATATTTAAATAAGCTAAGTGTGATAACCATATTGGATAAAAAATCATCACAATCAATTGAGCAAAAACCAAATACTTGGCAAAATAACTAGGATGTAAAAAGAAATTGAAATCAGAATAAAAAAAGGCATTAACGTCTTCAAAAAAGTATAAGTAAAATGCTCTAAACAAACAGATAATAGTAGCCAACACACAGCCAGAAACAAAGGAAATGACTATTTTTTTTATTTGAATTTCTTTGAATTGAGAAAACTAAAATTGGGAAAGCTAAAAAGCTAAGTTTAATTTCAATGGCATTTAAACCGTCTGATTTATCTGAGGAAAATAAATACCCAATGCATGAATGAAAAAGAAAGCCAATAACACATAAGACCATTTATTACGAAATACATTTTTAAATCCTTGTTTTACATTATCAAAAGCAAAAAATCAAAGCCCAAATCAAAATCAAAATGGCATGGTTAATACCAAATGGCAAAAAAAAATGCAATCAGTAAAGGTAAATTATACCCAAAATGTAAATATGTGTTTTTAAGTTTTGCTAACATGCTTTAACGAGATAAACTTTCGTGTTTTTTGATAGACTTTTGAGCAAAATAAAGTAAAAAATTCCTTTTAAATAACCCATACCATAACTGAAATGAAGAATAAAAAATGTATAGGCTATGTTAATAGCTATGATTGGCTTTGCATTTTGTCGGAAAGCCATAAAACCGGCCATCAACACATACAAAACCAAAAATAAACTAAGGAAGAAAAACACTTTAATTCCTACAAACAAAGACAGTAATAACACAAATAAGTAGCTCACAAAAGCTGCTGGCACAAGCTGTCTAGTTGTTGTAACTGTTTTATGCAACACATTGACATACACTTTCCAATAGCCATATTGATAATACTGCTTATATAATTTCTTAAAAGAAGCTCTTACAAAATACTTGCATTTAATTTCAGGATTCAAAAAAATCTTGTAACCAGCTGAAGTAATACGATAATTAAATTCATCGTCTTGATTTCTAATTAATTCTTCATTAAACAATCCTACCTTATCAAATATATCCCTTTTGTAGGCTCCAAAAGCCACAGTATCAACGTACCCCTTCTTATTTCCCGTTCTAAAATGAGCATTACCTACACCAAATGATGAAGACATGGCACTCCCAATAATTTTAGAGGTTTCGTTTTCGTAAACATTTTCTAAAACTCCTCCCACACACATAATGGATTCGTTTTCAGAAAAAGTCTCGATGTTTTTAGCTACAAAATGGTTATCTACTTCCGAATGTGCCCCCAGAATAATAACAACATCTGCTGTTGATTCTTTAATTCCTAAATTTAAAGCGTACGGAGTTGTTTTTTTACTATTATTTAAAATCAAAAAACGATTACTGCTTTTAACGAAATCCTTAATTATTTCAATCGTTCCATCATTACTACCTCCGTCACATACATAAGTTGTAATTAAATCCTTGTTATAGCTTTGCTGTGCAATAGATTGAAGACAACGTAAAATGTAGTCTTTTTCATTTAAACAAGGGATAACTATAGCAACTGTTTTCAATTTACTTCGATTCTAATTCTTTAACGGCCATTTTAAAATTCACAAACTCAATTTTATTTTCCGAAAGATACTCTATCAGCCACATATACCAATCTTTCCATGTTTTATGAGAATGTGAAAAATAACGATCATGAAAATCGATTCCTAGATATGGCAAATTTAAATCAACGGCTTTATCAATTATTTTTTTGGTTTCCTCGCAACTTTGAAAGAAGTTTTTACTCTGCCATTGCTTTGGTTTCTCAATAATGTAGCTATCCATTATTTGAAATGGGAATTCCACATCGTATCAATTTTAAATGGCGCTTTAAAAGCCATTTCACTACTATCAAACAAATAACCTGCTTTTGCCATATTTGTAAACGTATGGTCATTAGTTCTGATATAGTGCATACGAGTACCAAATGTACTTTGTTGAGACAAATCCTTAAACAAAGAATATTCTTTATTTATTTTTTCAAAAGTTTCAAATTCAATTCCATGAGCGCCAACATCGCAACCCATTTCCAGCATTTTTTTTATCCAAAAAGCAGATTGAGCAGTGCTATATGACAAACCAACCCCTTTATTTACTCCAATAAAATAAGTGGTTGGCACATGATGTTTTTGATTAAACGCATGTAATTCTTCAATATGTTGCCATTGATTTTTAAAAACATCTCCTATTCTATAAAAAAATTTGCTAAGGAAATTTTTCCTGTCAGTAATTCAATTTTACTACGCACAAAAACTTAGGAACTATTAAATCCTGAAAATAATGCTCAGAAAGTGTTAAGTGATCAATATCGTGAGAAACAATAGCCTTCATACTAGAAGACTAAAATAACAAAAAGAGGGTGTTTATTTTTTGTTTTTAATAAATTTAATTAACCGAGAAAAGTTAGCTAAACCTTGTTTAGAGCCACCTCCAAAATCAAAAAAAGTAGATTTATCAGCCAAAAACTCAATAGCATATTTCATCAATAAATGCATACTACCCGAATTATCAACCTTATCGAAATTAGTTCCTTTTAAATATAAGGCATGTTTACCATTACAAATAAAATGACCCATTGCTTTAATCATTTGATTTTTATCAAGCACTTTAAAAGTATAGAGCGTTTTACTTTCTATACTATTTTTTAATAAATCATCTAATAAAGCAACCGTCGCCTTAGTTAAATTCACCTCTCCTTCTAGAAAAGGGTTAAGGTATTTTTGAGATAGTGATATTACATCCTTATCCTCTACTCGTTCAACAATAAGTCCATTCTCAATTGCTTTATTAATGTTTCGTTTCGTGTTTTGATTAAACTTATATTCGGATTGATAATTTAAAATATAAGTGTTTTTGGGAGTAATAAATTCAGAAGCAATCTTATTCGATATATTTAATTCTACATCAATTAACTTATAATGTTGAGTGATATACTTAAAAAACAACTGCTCAATTTCTAAATTCACTTTACCAAACACACCTAATTGCGAAGTAAAAGGAGGCTGAGGCAAATAAGTAAACCCAAATTTAGTTTTATGAGTTAATGGAAATACACTTTCATAATCTCCAATAATCAAAGCGTCCCATTGAGGACATGTTGCATTTAAATAAAAGGATTGAGCAAAAACAAAAGGAGTAGCTGAAGAAAGAATCGTTTGATCCCACTTTTTAAAATCAATATCCTGATGTTGAATGCGAGTAATAGTCATTTAAAAAAGCTCTCTTTTTTTAAATTTCAATAATATCTCTAAAGGTAAAATTGCTTTGTTGACGGTAAAATAAGGAAATAATTCTGGTCCAAAGCTTCTAAAAAATTTCTCAACCCCTTTTAGCATAGAACCTTCAAAATCAAATGTGGTACATCCCAAATCCTTTGACTTTTCAATACATTTTTGAACTAATAAATTATTAACGCCTTGTATTCCTGATTTTTTATCAACGCCACCTAACATATAATAACAGTTATGTTGATCATACACACAAAAAACCATACCTAACGTAGCATTGTCTTTTTTAGCAACTAAGCAAAAAGAATTAGAGAAGTCTGAAAACTTTAAAAATATATTTTCTAAAATTGGTTCGTAAATATTAGCACCAGTTGCACTTAATGTGGTTTTGAAATAATTAAACTCTTCTTTTTTAGTCAATATACTATCTTCAACAACAACGCCTTCTTTAATAGCTTTATTAATCGCATTTCTATTCTTTGAATCAAAATTAGATTTAATAGTCTCAATGGATTGTTGAAGATTAATACGATACGTATAATTTGGTATTACTTTATAGCCACTCCAAATAAAAGATTGTAAATCGATAATTTGTGATGGAAAAGCGATAATAGTTAATGCACTTTTTTGATTAGTAAAAAATGTACATAGCTCATTCATCACTTCTTTCGAAAAGTTATTAATGGAAGCGTTATTCTTACTATCAGAAACATAAAACAAACCACAATGCGGTGTGTATGGTGGAAGTTTAATAAACTTAAATCCAAACTTTTTTGTATCCAAAAAATAAAAGCCGCCAATTAATTGATGTTCATCTTTATATATACCAATAAGAGTAAGAGTGTCTCCATAAATACTCAACCATTTTTTGCTGGCAAAAACACCAATGTGCGATTCTGCTTTTTCGCAAAAAAAATCTATATTATCTATTGGTTTTAAAATCACTTTAATTTATTTAAATTTCTTACACTAATTGCTGATAGTGTTTTACTAACAACTTACTTTCTGCTTCCCAAGAAAACTCTTGATCGATTAATTGTTTTCCTGTTATTCCCATACTTTGTCTTAAACTACTATCTAATTTAAGTTTTTTAATACTATTAGCAATTTCCTCTGCATTCATGGGATTTGCAAATATAGCTGTGTGATTAAATATCTTCTTCCAATACTCAAAATCTGACATAATCATCGGTTTACGACATGCCATATATTCAAAAGCTTTCACTGGCAAACTAGTCACATGATTTTTAGTTGGATACAATAAAGCGATGCCAACATCTGCACGTTTTATATAGGGATAAACATCTTCTAATTTAAATTGTCCGAAATAAGTTACATATTTATAACCTTCCAATGCTTCACATTCTGCTTTATATGTTTCGCTAGACCAATCGCCTAATAACCAAAACTCAATAGAAGAATCATTAAGAATTTCTAATGCTTTTACAACTTCCTTAATACCTCTAATTTCAGATAAACCACCTACATAAATTAATTTAAACGTATCATTATCATTTTGATAAACTGGCATCCGGTCTATTAACTTCACTATGGCCAAATTTCTAATAATGCACGTTTTTTTAGGATTAAACTTAGAGGCAATATCTGGCGTTGCTGGCATAATAGCATCAAAGAATAAACAACAAAATTTTTCACATAAATAAATTATACCTGAGAATATTTTTCTTACTACCTGAAATTTTATCCAAGGTTTATATAGAACTTGCTTGGGTAAATCTTCATGAACGTCATAAATTACTTTCTTACCAAACAACTTCAACCAAACACCAATAAACATTAATTCTGGATCATGAAAGTGATAAATCTTTGCGTTAATTTTTAAAGCTTTAAAAAATGCAATCCAAGAAAGAACAAATACACGAGTCAATCGAGAACTAGCCTTTTTTAAAGGAACTATTTTAACTCCATTCTCAATGCGTTCATTTTCTGAAGGAACTAAATAATACACTTCATAGCCTGCCTCTGATAAAGAAACACATTCTTTATAGAATATTCTATCATCATTATCAGGATGAACAGTAGATATGTGACAAACTTTAATCATTAAATACCAAGTTCCTTATAAATATTAGTAAACTTATTATAAGCAACTTCTACAGTTCCTTTTTTTAGAATAACACTTTTATTAATCTCTGCCACTCGATCTAAAACTTTTTGGTCTTTATCCAAAATAAAATTAAAATCTGATTTATAATAAGCACCGTTGACTCTATCACTAATCCACTCTCTTTTGGCTGGTAATGATGAAACAATAGGTAACAACCATAATACATTGCTTCTAACAAACTAATTGAAGTAGCGTCACTATCTGGGATTGAAACATAAAATTTTGATTTTGCATACCATTTCAAATTTTCTGCTAATGATAGCCAGCCAACAAACGTAACTTTATCTGTTAATTTTAGATCAGCTGTTAGTTTTTTAAATTTTCAGTTTCCTCACCTGTAGCTGCAATTACTAATCTATACGTATTTCTACCAGTGTCTTCTAACTTTTTAAAAGCCCTAATAATTTCATCAATATTATATAGTGGTTTATGCAATCTATTACTATAAATAATATTTTCTTTTTCTACAAATAATTCATCATGCAGCTCCATTCCAAAATTAGCAATTACCACTTTGCTTTTTTTACTCGGCATATACTTCAAAACTTCCTGTCCCAAATACTCAGCATCTGCTGTAACAACATCTGCATTTTTCAAACAATATTTTACAATTTGTCTTAAAATGAAACTCTTTTTAGGCGACAATAAAATATCACTACCCCAAGCTGTTAAAACTATTGGAACTTTAAATGATTTTAATGCTAGTATTGAAAATAATGCCACTGAATTAACCTGATGCACATGAACGACATCTGGCTTAAATTCACGAAATACAGATCTGATTTTTTTTATCGTGTAGAAAAAGTTACTTATTTTTTTGTACGAAAAATCAACAAACTCAACAGGTTCAATAGGAGATTTTTCGTTGGATTTATTGGTGATTAATAAAACTTCGTCAAAATAAGGCTTTACCAAATGATAATAATTATTGACGTGGATAGAGTGATTTCCTATTAACAATAATTTCTTACCCATTTTAGTTTATTTTTTATCTAGTTGACTGTACTTTGTTATCGTTTTGTAAAAAAGCTTTATAAAGTCCTTAAATTTAAGATATTTTACTTTAAAAAATGGCAATTTGAAGGCTAATTTTATATTCAATAAGCCCATGCCAGAATTACCACATACTTTAACCCATCTGGATACTAATACCCTTGAATGTTCTTCTAGATAATTAGGATATTTAATAGCAAATTGACGGTGTAACTTATCTAAAAATGCTACACCTGAATTTAAATAATCTTCATCTTGTTTACTAATACCCTTAAACAAATTCAATAGAAATTTAGACTCTATCGCAGTTGGAAAAATATTGAATTGAGATAACAAATTGGTTTGAATTTTTGAAACACTTTGATATTTATGATCTTCAAATACGGTTGATACTTGCTTATCATGAATTCTATAATTCAATAAAAATTCAGGAATATTTTTACTATTACCCAAAAACACTAATCTACTCCATAAATCATAATCTTCTGAGTGCTTATAATCTTCTCTATAAAACTCATTTAACTGAAGTAAAGATTCTTTCTTTATCATCACACTAGGATGTGCAAAAGGGCAGACAAAAAATATAGATGACAAAATTTGAGCATTAGTAACTGGAATATGACTAATATACTCCTCCGAACCATTACCAAATGTTTTGATAAAAGAGCCACAAATAACTAAATTTTCATCTTTTTCAAATTCCAAAATTTGTTTTTCAAATCGGGTAGAAACAGAAACGTCATCTGCATCCATACGAGCAATAAATGTACCTTTAGATAATCCTATTCCTCTATTAAGCGTAAAGATTAAACCTTTATTAGTTTCATTTTTTATATAAACAATCCTAGAATCCTCAAAGCCTTTAATGATTGATTCACTATTATCAGACGAACCATCATCTAATATCAATAACTCGAAGTGCTTATAGGTTTGCTTTAAAATACTCTCAATAGCCTCCGCTAGATATTGCTGACCATTATATACTGGCATTAAAACCGATATCAAAGGATTTACATCTTTAGCCATGAATTCGGTATTAAATCTTTTGTATTTAAATTTTTATCTGCAAACCATTTTTCGGGTGCAATAACAGTTTTTTGTGGATTTTGATTTAACCAAGCACCCCACCAACTAAAACTACTATTAGCAATGATATTGTGTTTACATTGACTCATCAAATACATATCAAAAACGCTATTCTCTCCCGTATTAAAATCAACATAAAAACATTCATTAATCAACTTTAAATTAACTTTCACCCAATCCATATCATCCGAAAAGATAAATACTTTTACATCTTTAAATAAACCATTAAGATGAGCCATTGCTTTATCATAATAATCTAAAGGAAGAGTACCATGATATACACTAGCGCTTTTATCAGAAACATAATCCCCTCTTCTAATATGTAAACTGACTGAATTAGAATTTAAAATTAAGTCTTTGGTTGATTTACAATGCGCCGTCATTTCTTTTTTAATGACTAATTCTTTTAATAAAACTTCTCGAATAGAATCAAAGTATTTTTCAGATTGCCAATAGCCATTTAAGTATGAATTATTGGGATATGATTCAAAAGCATCATCATATTCAAAACCTTTTTGATTCCTAATAAAATATTTTGAAGGAAATGATGGGAACAACTTAGTAACTACCTTTTGGAAAAAGGTTCGTTTATAAAATACTTCTAATTCATTATTAGACGCAATTGATGCTGTAATATTAAATACATGTAATTCTAATTCTCGTTTAGTATAAACGTTTTTCGGATCTGCATTTAAAAGACTTAAATCTAATTTTAGTTCGGTTTGATATTTCAATGCCAAGGCCCTTCCAGTTGCGTACTGAAACAATTGGTTACCCAAACCACCCATTAATTTAACAACTATCACAATTAATATTTTTCTATTTTAAAATAACGTCTATTGTACTTACTATTTAGCAACCTATATTTTATTCGTTTCAGCGTTTTAAATTTATGCAAATTTTGAAACACTTGATTGAAAAATTCCTTTAAGTTCTCTGGTACTTCACAAATTTGTTTCAAATCCTCCATCGAATTAACGTCATATCTCAAAAATAACTCATCAAAAAAAGCAAAATAATTCTTCCGAGATTTAATTTGATTAACAATTTTAGAAAACAACAATACATGTTCTTTAATTTGTATTTGCCTATCGTACTCTATTTGCTGTGTCACTTGAGTTTCCATTCCGTGAATGGTACAAATAAGAGGCTTATCAATATATTGAACCCCATTATTCTTTGTTAAAGCCGATATATAAAAATCAATATCAACTAACCATTTAAATCTATTATCAAACTTCACTGCCATTTCTTTTCTATAAATAGTAGCGCTTGGAGCTCCTATTAAATTTTTAAAAAACAAATAATGATATTCGTTTTTAAGTTTATCTAATAAACGTGGGGAACAAGTGTGTATTGAGTTTTTATTGGTCTTTATATTACAAACTAAGGTAGCCGAAAATCCAAAGTCTGCGTTTGGATTATTCTCTAATAAGGAAACAAACTGAGCTAAACTATTGGTTTCAGTAAAAAAATCATCGTGATGAAGGACTTTAATATATCTACCTTGAGCCTTAGAAATCGAATGGTTCCAGTTTTCGGGAGTTCCTAGTGAAGGAGAATTTCTATAATAACTGATTTTATCGTTTAAGCTAAGAGAATCTATATAAGATTTCACTGTATCGTTTGTAGAATCGTCAGATATCACTATTTCATAATCTAAATACTTTAATAAGAATGGATTGAATACATTTTTTTAAGTATTCAACCTGATTATAAGTAGGTATGCATATCGAAACTATAACCTTAGACATTTTTAATTGTAAATTTCAAATAGCTAATCAAATAATTAAATCTAATGGAATTGATTAATGCTGATTTTTTTCCTTGTTCAATTAGACTCAACCAAGATAAATATTTTTTATCAGGTAAAACCTTTACTAATAATTCTAACGACTCTTTTAAGAAACTCAAATCATTCCTTTTCTCAAAAATAATCTTCTCCAAAGAATAGATAGCATAAGCTGTTTTTTGTTTGAACTTATTTTTTAAAACAGAATCTTCTATTAAATTCTCATATCTGTATCCTATTCTTAATCCTGCCAAAAACATTTTAAAAGCGTTATTACTGCTATGACTTGTTTTATGAACTCGGATTAATGTCATACTATCTTTTTCTTTATCCAATATGAATTTTTTATCGGCGAAAGTAAATCTTAAACCAAAGTTCCCAATCTTCGTTATAAGCCAAAGTTTCATCAAAATTACCTATCTCATTCAAGGTACTTTTTTTAATAAGAGGAGAACTAATGACCATAATATTTGCTTTTAACAAGTCTGGTAACATCTCCTTTTTTTGACCTTGCGCATAACACATCCATGGTTTATCATGAATTTTATTTAGCTGCATGGCGAAAAACAGTTCATTGTTATTGCCATGTGCAAAATACCTCATGTCTGAATAAACTATATCCGTATCAGGATTATTATTAAAAATAGAAATACCGTTCTTTAATTTATTCACTTGCAATAAATCATCAGCATCTAAAAACTGAATGTAATCTCCTTTTGCCTCTTTAATTCCAAGGTTTCTGGCAGCAGACGGTCCCTTGATTGGTTGATATAAATATTTTATTCTATTATCTAATGTTGCAAATGAATGAATAACATCTTTAGAATTATCGGTAGAAGCGTTATCTATGATTAAACATTCCCAATTGGTATGCGACTGATTTTTAAGATTTTCAAAACACTCCGACAAGAAATGAGCATAATTATAACAAGGTATAATGATGGATACTAATGGTTCTTGTTTAAACTCTGCCATCTTTTTAATTAATTGAATGAGTGTTTAATAAAGTGGAATATGAATTAAAAAAGCGTTCTCTACTAAAATGAGTCAATGCATATTGATGAGCATTAGATGATAATCTCTGTAACTCTTCTCTATTATTATTTAAATAGTTCAGCTTTTCTTCAAACTCATTCATAATATCTAATTTCGATAACGAATTTATCAAATATCCGTTTTCGTTAGGTATAACATGTTCTGAAATACCTCCTACATTTGTACTTACAGGAACAGCCCCATTCATCATCCCCTCCATAATTACCATTGGAAATCCCTCTCTTGAAGAAGCTATCAAAATAACATGAAACTCTTTATACAACTTTTGCAATTGCTTTTCATTAGAAACCACACCATGAAAAACACAAGATTTTTGTAAGTCTAATGGAATTGCCCATTTTACATCTCCAACAAAATGAAATTGTATTGTTGAATTTAAGTTTGACATTTTATTGGCAAGTTTTGCAATCAAGTCAACTCGTTTCTCTTCACTTCCTCTTCCAACAAATCCAATTTTAAAAACATTTGTTTCTTTTTTGAGGTAATTGATTTTGAGATTCAACAAAGTTTGGAATCGTTACAATATTAGATATAAAACTATCAGAGATATGATGTTTTTTATAAAGTTCTATAAAATCTGATTTAGTTTTTTGATTAATCACAATTCTTTTTTTCAATCGACTAACACAAGGCAAACTCCATTTCTCAGGCCCAGATTCATATTTATGCACAAAAGCATGAATTAAATCAAAACAATTAGTTTGAGATGGTAAATGCGGAATAGTCTCATAAAAAAATTTAGAATTGCAACCAAAGAAATTAACTGAAGTATTTTCAGAACAGATATTGTTCAATTTTTTATAGAGCCAACGTTTTCCAAATTCTAATTTTATTAAATCATAAATCTCTATTACTGTTGAGTACTGAGAAAAATGCTTATAAAACGCATCGTTATCTGATTTTGATGTTATTAGCGTTAAACTGTTTTTTTGGTTCACAGCTTCTAATATCGACGCATGAACCCTATCAGCACCACCAGTATGAAATGAAGGAAAGAAATAAACAACACGAACTGGATCTTGAGTACTCTTGAATATCTTCTTAGCGGCAAAATATTGTTTAATGAAATTAGTTTTATTTAATTTTATTAAACTTAAAACGATAGAATAGAATCTAGGAGATAATGATTCGAAAGCATATTTAATAAAATCTTTAATCAAAGACTTTAATACTCTCTTATCTGTTCTTTTGAACTTAGAATGACTTAATTTATACTTTATGTATTTATACTTAAAGGAAAGTACTTTCTTATTAACTCCTAGTTTATTTGTAGAAACAGTAGTACTTGCCTCGTGCTGACGGTACCTCAGTAATACTTCAGGTAATTTAGAAATACGGTAATTTAAAGCCAATACATCCAACCAAAGTCCCCAATCTTCATTATGAACATACAAATCATTATACATAATGGAGATAACGACATCCCTACGCATCATTACTGTGGGCTGTCCAACGCAATTAACATACGGGAGTGTTTCTAAAATATCTTGATCTGAAACCACACCAAAATCTTCTGGCCAAATACCAACTTCATCATTGTGTTGATTTATTAGAACAAGTTTGGAACCTAAAATGGCAACGTCTGGATGCTTTTCTAAAAATGCAAATTGCTTTTCTAATCTAGTTGGCAAACTAATATCATCTGCATCCATATTAGCAATATATTTTCCCTTTGCTAATTGCAAACCTTTATTTCTGGTTTTTATAATGCCAAGATTCCGTTCGTTATTGACAAGTTTAATTCTGGGATCTTTAAAGCTTTCAATAATCTGTAATGAGCTGTCGGTTGAACCATCATTTATGATAATAAACTCGAAATTCTTATAAGTTTGATTTAAAATACTCTCAATTGCTTCTCTCAAGAACAGAGATGCATTGTAAACAGGCATTAAAACCGTAATTTGAGTATCTAAATTATCGTTCAATATTTGATATGATTCATTATAGTTATTTAAGACCAAAAAATGATTTTATTTTCTCTTTACGAGCTTTATTTCTTCTGGCTCTTTTAAACGATTCTATTTTTTTTGAATCAAAATAATTTAAGTTAGCATATAATTGATCACCAGCAACTTCATTTACTGTATCTAAAATATTAACGAAATTATTTTTCTGCATAATTTTTCATTTCCTCTGATGGAGGTAATAACGAACTTGATTTGTTTCCAAAGTCCCACTCTTCACTATTTTTTAAATCACCTGGTTCACCTTCTGATAAAAAGAATTCAGCTGTTCCATTTTCAATACTTAATGCAATGTTTTCTAAAACAATATTTTGTCTGTTATATTTTTTGATAGATTCTAACCCTATTGCTAAATTATCTTGACGAGGTTCAAATGCATATACCGTTGAATTTGGGAATAACAATGAGTAACGAATAGAGTCTTCTGCCTCACAAGCTCCAATATCAAAAACCGATTTCACTTTATCTTTTTCAAGAAGTAAAAGCAATTCAAATTCAATTTCAATAGGACTATTTATATATTTTTCTCTATTAAACATAATGCATTAAATTCTATTTATATAACTACGAAATTTTATAGGGAAATTGATTTAATAAAATCCCACTATTTGTATTAACTACCCTATTTGATTCGGGCATATTGATAATATCAGAAATATTAAAAAAGACTGTACTAGTATTATAATCTAAAGATTCATTTCCTCTAGAAATACCAATTACCAATTTATAAATACCTGGCACTAAATACACTTTTTCAAAAGTGAAGACAATTTCATTTAAGCCTATCTTGAAATTTTCTGGTCTCGACCAGGTCGTGATAATTGGCAGTTCAGTTGCTGATAATATTCCAAATCCAACAACTGTTCCTTCTAGAGGAATTGTTGACTCAAATTGCATATGAATATCAATTGTATCGCCCACAGGATAATCAGAACAAAGCTCTCCTTTTTTATCCCTTAATTCTACTTTTGTAAAGTAAGCTTTTGAAGTTTTGAAATTAGGACTGTCTTCGAAAGTAAATACCGAACTTGAAATAGTATTTCCTACATCCAAATATTTTTTAATTGTATCAGAAATATTTCCATAGTCCATCACTCTACCTTTTGCAAAAACAAACCTTTGTTACAAAGATTTTGAACAGCACCCATATTATGACTCACAAACAAAATCGTTCGACCTTCCTTACTGCTAACTTCATTCATTTTCCCCAAACATTTCTTTTGAAAAGCAGCATCGCCAACGGCTAGCACTTCGTCTACAATTAAAATATCTGGCTCCAAGTTAGCGGCAACAGCAAATGCTAAACGCACATACATTCCGCTACTATAACGCTTTACAGGTGTATCCAAAAAATTCTCAACTTCAGAAAAATCAACAATTTCATCAAATTTACGATCAATTTCGTGTTTAGTCATTCCTAAAATAGAACCATTCAGGTAGATATTTTCTCTACCTGATAAATCACCATGAAATCCAGTACCAACCTCCAATAAAGAAGCCATACGTCCTATATATTCTATCCTTCCTTTAGTTGGCGGTGTAATACGTGATAATATTTTTAATAAGGTTGATTTTCCAGCACCATTTCTTCCTATTACACCAACTCTATCACCTTTTTGAATTTCAAAACCAACATCTTGTAGTGCCCAAAAATCAGTGGTTTCCCTTTTTTGATTAATGTTTTTAATGTTTTTTAATCCATTAATAAAATTTCCATACAACGTGTCGCTTTTTTGAATAACACTTTTATTAAGTAAATAATGCTTACTTAATCCCTCAACTTTATGATGGTGTTATTGCTCATTAGATATAATCTACAAAACTACGTTCGAACTTATAAAAATATTTCACTCCTATAAATAGGAATAAAAAAGAAACACAAACTGATAAAGAAAAATAATAGATATTGTAAATAGAGTCGCTGCCAAATAAAGCATATTTAAATCCATCAATAGCACCTACCATAGGATTTAAACAAAATAACCAATGCAACCAAGCAGGCATTCTATCTAAATAATAAGTTGTATTGAAGATAACTGGAGTAACATACATCCCAAACTGAAGGATAACAGGAACAATAAACTTTACATCTCTAAACTTCACATTAATAGTTGCAAAATAGAGTCCTAATCCTAATCCATTAATTACGGTTAATAAAATAAACAATGGGGCTAATATTATTTGCCAATGCAAACTCTGTCCAGAAATAACAAACAAAACAACTAATATGATCAGTGAAATAAAAAAATCGACCAAACACACTAAAATAGTACTTAAAGGGATGATAATTTTAGGGAAATAAACCTTGGAAAATAAATTAGAATTTGCAATAATAGAATTACTTACATCATTAAAAACATTTGAAAACAACTGCCACAGCAACATGGCCGACGCTACATAGACAAAATTAGTGGCTGTATTTTCCGAATTACTAATTTTAGTGGAGATGTAACCAAATACCAAAATACTCATTAAAGGCTTAATTAAAGCCCACATAATTCCAGCAAAAGCTTGCTTATAACGTACTAAAAAATCTCTTTTAGCTAAATTATTCAGTAAACTTTTATATCTAACGAGATCATTCCATGAAAAGAATGAACTTAAGTTTGGGTCTATGATTATTTTATCCTTATTCAATGGTGTATTTAGTAAATGTAACTATAGTATTAAGAAAAATAGCTAACAAATAGCAAAGATATTGACTTTATTTGTTTAATAACCACTCTAGAAATTAAATAATTTACTATTTTAGTTTGCCCTTTATTCATAACCTTAAAACTAAAAATGATGGATTTAAAAATTGCTCTTTCAAATATTTGCGAACGCTGGAAATACAAAATGGACGAAACATCTCCTGGTGTATATAGACTAGACGTGGCAATGAAACAAAAAGATGGTTCGATAAGATATCAATATGTATACGCTTGGCTAATTAAGGGGCGTTACATGGGTAAAGACTGTTTCTACTTTAACAGCCGTTGTGGCGAATACAATTTAAACTTAAATCTTTATCAAATGATGAAGGAAAGTAGTTATTGTACTTATTGTTCAGTTATTATTACTACTGATAAGCGCAAAGATGGTTCGCCTTGCGAAACCATTGTTGTTCATGCTATTCAGCCAGTAGAGTTAACTTCTGAAGCGATTTTAAATGAGGTGATTTGGGATATAGCAACCAATGCAGATATTATTGAAAAGACCTATTTTGGTGGAGATAACAATTAATGATTTATACAAGGATATGTTAATTTAAACAATATCCCACCATCAATTGTAAAAAAGCCAACTGCTATGCATTTGGCTTTTTTATTTTCTTTCATGTCATTGAAAACAAGTTCGGGATTAACTCGTTGATCCCTCCAACTTCGAGAGTCATAATGCAAAAGTAATTCTGCTGCGCATAATTTCTTTTTTGTTTCCCTATTCGTTCTTTAAAGCAAGCTTTACGAACTCTATGAAAACAAAAAAGGCGCCCTTTGGACGCCTTTTGCATTTATCGCGGAGAAGGAGGGATTTGTAACTTTCTCTCTTTCAACGGTTATTCCTATATTACAGAAGGTCTAATTTTTCGGAGCACCGAATTTACTACCTCCTATGTATATTCAAACTAAGTTAAAACGTATTACCTCAAATTTAAGCTTAATTTCAATTAAAAACAAATAAACTAGATAGTTATTTGTACTTGTTAAGTGTTGATTTTATTAACAATAGCGAGTTAATTTTGGTGCCTTATTTTTAGAATTTGACTAAATTATTAAATCTTTTACTTGTTCAATTTTTAATCCTGTGAATTCGCAAAATTCTTCTACAGAAATAAATTGATGTTCGTTTTTAGAGTATTTTATTTTCATCATTTCTAAAAGCTTTCGGCAATACCTCTCCCCTTTTCCTGTAACCTTCATAATATCTTTTGGATAAATACATATCCTTTTGGTTGCTATCATACTCTATCTATGCTTTATCTATAGTTTATTTATCCTTTTACCTGCCTTTTACTCCCTTTTGTTGCATACAAATATATTTCAAGTTTTTTGAATATAAAACGGCAAAAACAGCATAAAACGAATCAATGCGTATTAAGCGGAACACCAGTATTGCCAATGGCTACAAGCTGAAATACTTTTGTATTGTCAAACAAAATTTATTCGCGATAAAATGATGTTTGATGTGTTGCAACACAAACAATTCAATTAGTATTAATCTATAAAATTTAAAAAATGGCTCAGCAAAAAGGCATTATAAAGTTAAAAGGGAAAATCGGAGATATTTCCTTTTACAAAACACAAGATGGCCATTTGGCTCGTGAAAAAGGAGGCGTTGATGCTTCACGCATCGCAAACGATCCTGCTTTTATTCGAACACGAGAAAATGGCGCTGAATTTGGTTCTTCTGCCATTTCAGGGAAATTAGTAAGAAGTACCCTAAGAACAATGTTAATGACTGCCTCAGATAATCGTGTGACGGCACGATTAACGAAGTTAATGACGGATGTGAAAAATCTCGATGCAACCTCTGTAAGAGGTAAAAGAGCAGTTGGCGTTGCGATAGCGCTTGCGCCTGCAAAAGCATTGTTAAAAGGCTTTAATTTCAATAATAAGGCTATTTTGGGCAGTATCTTATTTAAACCATTTGTTGTTACTCCTGCAACTGGAGTAATTACCATTAATGGGCTTGTGCCAATAAATGATATTGCGTTTCCCACAGGTGCAACACATATCAATTTAAAAGGCTCATGGGCAAAGGTGGATTTCACAAATAATATTTCAGATGTAAAATTGTCGAACGTAATTAATTTGCCAATTAATGCAGTATCTACAAATGTTATTTTAACTCCAACTGCACCGCCAGTTGGTGCAGGAACGAATTTATTTGTTTTACAAATTGAGTTCTTCCAAATGGTAAATGCAGTACAGTATTCACTAAAAAATGGGGCTTTCAATGCGCTAAGCATTGTGGAAGTGTCCTAAAATCAAAAATTATTAATCATTAAAAAAAAGAAAACAATGAAACTCATTGACAGATTAAAATCACCAACACCAAGATTTTTTAAAATTTTAAGAAATGTTGGCTTAGGATTGGCCGCCGCAGGTGGCGTAATTGTGGCATCCCCAATTGCAATTCCTGCCCTTATTGTAACCATAGGTGGTTACTTAATTGTAGCAGGAAGCGTAGCGACTGCAATAAGCCAAGCCGTAACAACTACTGAAGGTTCGCCAGTAGTAAAAAAAGACTGAATCATAACTATTAAAATCATTATCAAAATGACAGAAGAAAGAAATAAAATCGAAAAAACTCAAACAAAAGTTGAGTTACAAATTATCCCTTGCGAAAAAAATGTAGCAATTGATAAACAAGCAGTAGTATTAAACCACGAAAATCAAGATGATCCTCCTTGCGGTGGCAAAATCATTTTGAACATCACTTGTGATGGCGCAAAATTAACCAAAGCAGATGCAGGTTATAATTCTGAGCTTACACAAGAGGTGTGGGTTACAGCAAAAATGACCAAAGCTGATTCGGGCAAAATTACTGACATTGATGTGAATGTTCATGAAAAATGTGGTTCTAAATTAACTAAAGCCGATTCAGGCAAAAACTAAAACTTAAAAAAGTGAGAGAAACAGAAAACAAAGAAACTGCAACTTTAGAAGTTGAAGTTAAAATTAAAGCTTTCGATAAAAAAAGCAGTCGAATGATTGATGTATTTGATGCAAATGCAAAAGCCATTAAGACAAATAAGCCTGAAAATACAGTTATTATCAAGGATAATATGGAAATTAAAATTGATGGTTTCAGAACAGATGAAGGCTTCTCATTTCCGAATGTTTTAGCAAAATGTGGTTCAAAATTAACTAAAGCGGATGCTGGCAAAGCATAATTAAATTATGTCAACACACAATAACATAGAAAGCGGAACAATCTTGGGTACTGTTTCCGGAACGGTTTTAACCGTAGCTGTGAACGTGGGTTCATCAGATATATTAAAAACAGTTATTCTTGCTTCACTTGGTGCGGTAGTTAGTTTTAGTGTTTCTCTCTTATTGAAGTGGTTGGTTAAAAAAATCAAGGAATAATTTGTTTTAAAAATTCAAGTAAATGGTCGCCCCGAATGGAGCGACCATTTTTTGTTATATTTAAATTATTTTAATCTTTATATCAAATTACTTTCTTGAATCACTCTTTAAAGCTGTCTAGCTTATTTAAGTTTTACCATCAATTACAACAATTACCTTTCCCACCACCCTGAATAGGGGGGCAAGGAACAGAACCATATGAACAATAAACACAGCAGTCGCCTTGTTTGGGTTTTAATACTTTTTTGCAGTTTTCACATTCGTAGAAGAATTGACAAGCATCCGTTGGCATTGTTTCTTCTTTTTTGTGGCCACAGTCAGGGCAAGTGATTGTTGACTTTAGGATTACGCTTTTGTTTTTCATAAGGTTAAATATTTTTGTTTCATAATAATTCATTAGACTGGTTATCATTAAACCAATCATACCGATATACATAGTATTATTGCTATCCTCATCAAAAAGGTAATTATAGAATATCAATGCGCTACTTAATATTCCTATGATTAAAGTAATTACCTTTTTATGGTAGAGATAAGAAAAAACTGCGCCTATAACGGAAAGTATCACTAATGACAAAAATACATACATTGTTATTCCTCCAAATAGTTCAAAAGAGCCAAATCCTAGCGCTGATAAAGCTATTCCAAATAATGGAAAACAACACGGAGAGGTTAATGCAGTCAAAATAATGCCTACAACCCCTATTCGTTCTATTATTGATGTTTTATTTGTCATACTGTTTCTTTAGCAGTATTTACATACTTGAAAAATGGGCGTAAAATTTTTAAATGTTCTGATTTAAGTGAATAATAAATCGTTTGTCCAACTTTACGAGCTTCAATTATATTTCCATCTTTTAGTTTCCGAAGATGCTGTGAAACGGCAGGTATAGTCATTACAAGAATATCACTCATATCACAAGGACATAACTCTTTTTCCTCTCCCATCAAATAAAGAATTTTCAACCTTACATCATTTCCTGCAAGAGCAAGAACATTTGATAACTGAAGTAATGATTTTTCATTATCTTTTAATTTTTGCTTACACTCCTTTATTTGAATCGGGTCGGCTAAAACACGAATACAAGTATTGCTTTCCATATTATCAATATTATTTACGCTACAAACATATAGATATTTCATTATTTAAGCAAATACTTAAATACAAAAAAATGGAATGAGCGACATTTTTTATGAATTACTTTTTTAGATACTTACTAAATAATGCCTTACGCAATTGCATTAAGTAATTTAATTGTAAATGAAGATTTGATTGCAAAGCCTCAATTTGTGCTAACGATGGCTTTATATCCATAAATGAGCGTTCATTTGTATTAATTGAATTAATTGTTTCTTCAATTACATCTACAACATCGCCTAAGCGCACAAACTCAATGGCTGTGCCTTTTAAATAAGGACGGAACAAACGAAGCTCCCATAAACCTAAAAGCAGAAAATAGAAATACTCTTTTTCATTTTCATCATCTGCTAGAAATACAAATGAATTGCAAACATAGTGATTGAATGGTTTGCCAGAATTTAAACCTTTGTTTAAAATAAAGAAGTGAGGTTGATTGTAAACTTTGCCTTGCGTGTGTGTTTTGATTTTTGATTTTAACATGATTATTTTTTTAAGGGTTTGTTTCCCTTTTCTCATTTTTGACTTGAACCTGTTTGCTAATTGAACCTAAAACCTAATTTTAAAACAAAGAAAAAACCAAAAAAACTGAACTAAAAGCCCAGAAAAAAAATGAAAAAAGAAAGCTTATTGAAAAGGCTGAACACCTAGGGTTGCAAGGTTTTTACAAAAAGAATACTACCTGTGCGGCAAAAACAAAAAATTACTTCCATTTCTTATGCCGCTAAAGTGTGGAGATTGTTTTTGTAAAACCCGTAGGGCTTGACCTTGAAACCTGACGGTGGGCAGACTTAACTTGCTTTTCTTTTTTTATTTTGATGGAATACTAAATGCTATTTGTTGAGTATTATACTCAGAAGGATTGTTTTTGATGATAATATTCAACATTTTGAGAGTTGATGCTAAAATAATTTTGGGTTGGAATTTTTATACGGCTGCACTATTAAGGCAAAAGGGTTGGATGCTTGCATAAGCGTTTGCTTGCCTTGAGAGTGCTGTGTGGTATTGGCTATTTAATATAATGTGCTTATAGTCTTTTTTGAGGGTTGATGCTTGCAAGGGATAGAGCAAAAAACTATAAGCCCACATTATGTTACTTAGCTTCTGACGGTTTTTTTATATAGTTTTTGTATTTGGCTTAGCTTGTTGTTGGCGGAAACGACGACAATGTGCTAAATGGGGTGGCACAAAAACTATGTGAAAAAACGGCAGCAATACCACAGGGGCAGTTTGCAGAGGTTTTGCAGAGGAACTGCACCGAGCCGTATAAAGAGTATCGTGTGTAGGATATTTTAGTTAGTATTATTCAATAATAAAAAACAAAACATTACGCCTGTGGCTGCACCGTGACTGAGTGGAACGAGAGGTGCATAACTGGTAAGGGTTTAAGCTTCGCTTAAACTTTTACCGCTACTTTTAAAGGCTAAGCTTAATGAAAATATGCTGAGCACCTACGGAGCGGAAGTATATTTTTATTATGCTTAGCCGTGCATTAGGGATTGTTGCCAGTATCCTTTTTATGACTAAATTTCGAGATTGCATAATTGCCAAGCAAAAAAGATACAGGCATAAAGCCCGACCCGCTTTTTTGCGGGTAATGCCCAAATAAAATTTATTGAATTAATAATGTAGTTTACTTACCTGTTCTTAAATTAAAAATAACTGCTTATTCCAAACTGAATAGCTGCTGTTTTTGAAGCTGGATTTCCTAAAATATCTGTTTGCCATTGGTAACGATAATTTAAACGCAATACCGTTTGTTGTGATGTTCTAAAACTGATTGCAGGAACAATTGAAAACACATCGTCAGAAATGTTTTGCCCTGTTTCATTAAATGTTCCTATGTTCCAATCAACGTACTCAACTCTTAATGCTGCATTAAAACTTGCTTTTTCAAAACCAAACATTTTTTTCTTAATTATAGGCTGTACAATATCAATAAAACCACCTTGTTGTTTATTTCCGTATTGCTGTGTGTATGTATTAGGTACATCAACAAAAGTCCAAGCCCACTCTGCTGTGATTACTGTATTTGCCTTTGGTATTGTTGTATTAAAGTCAATTGCAAAAATATCTGCTCTCCGCTTTTTATCTAATATTAATCCATCATCTTCAAACTTATTATACACACCACCCATGTATGATAATCCAAGTTCTCCAAGACGTTTGTAACGTAATGATGTTTTTGCACTTGTTAATGGTTCGCCATTATAACTTTCTTCAAATCTGTTAGGGTCTAATTTTGTAGCAGGAATAAAGGTTTTGTTTTCAGAGTTACCTATAATATTATCATTAAATCCATTAGTTAAATACAATTCATAAGCCCAAACAATTTTTGGTTTATATAATTTACCGTATAAGCCGAAGCCAACATTACTAAAAGTAGAAGGTAATAATTGAGTTGCCGAAATTGGTCTATCTACAAATTCCCATTTTGGGCCATCATGATTTTGATTAAATGCTCCAATAGGATTCATTATTACACCACCTCTAAAATTAAATAAGGGATGAAATTGAATATCTAAAGCGGCAAACTCAATATTTATTTCTTTTGTTCCATCTTCAAATTCTATTTCAGAAAGGAATTTTATTTTTTTACTTATTGTAGATGCAACAAACAAAGTCATTCTTCTCATTTGAAATGAAAAGCCTTCTGTTACGCCATCTGTAACTGCATATTGTGAATTTGCTTCTATATAACCACCCAATGCAACTGGGGTCTTGCCATATTGCAAAAACGGACGATTATATACCGCATCCATATTTAATTGTGGTTTAATAGTGTCTATCGGAACTCGTTTAATTTTTGTACTGTCGTTTTGAGCAACAATTGTATGAATGAAAATTAAAAAAGTAATGGTAAATAGTTTGTACTGCATTTTAATTAATTTGAATATAAATATTATCGTTACCGTAAGTTGTTGCAAAAGTTTTTAATCCTGTTTCAGCAGGACCTTGGTTAACCTCTCCTTTTGCATTAAATTCTGCTCCGTGGCATGGGCAAACCATTGTTGTTTCGTAAGGAGATAGTTCACAGCCTTGATGCGAACACTGCAAAAGTGAAGCTTTGTAATCGTTATCATTTAATTTATAGATAGCAATAGGAAACGGAAGATTTTCAGATTTAACAATGATAAATTTGCGTTGTATGGTTTTATCATTTTTTATAGTTACAAATTCAGTTTTTTGAATGGTTATTTTATTTTGATTGTATTGAAAGTTAGTAACGTGTTTTGTTGATTTACAAGCTTGTAGCAACCACAGTGCGCCCACGCTAGTAGCACAAGTTAAACAGGTTGATTTAATAAATTTTCTTCTGTTCATTTTAAAGACTTTCTAAAAATTTAATTAAGTTTTGTTTATCGCTTTCAGATAAGTTTTGATAGTTATTATTACTATGTTGTGCTTCGCCACCGTGTAATAATATTGCAGCTTCAATTGATGTTGCTCTTCCATCGTGCATTAAAAAATAACTACCTCCCTGCGAATTTTTAGCTAAGCCCAAGCCCCACAATGGCGGTGTTTTCCACTCATATGTTTTTGCTGAACCCTCTGTATAATTATCATCTAAACCACTTCCCATATCATGTAATAACATATCTGTGTATGGGTAAAATGTTTTATTTGATAATGCGGAAATATTTGAGGTGCCTGTTGTTAATTGAGATTTATGACATTTATCGCAACCAAGAGCCATAAATATTTGCTTACCTGATTGTACATTTCCATCGTTTTGATTGCGTTGTACTGGTGCTTTTAAAGTCTTTAAATAAAACACAACATCATGTATAGTTGTGTTACTTACTTCGGGATCAACTTCTAATTTTGTATAAGTATCATAAGGTTCAAATGATGAATTTACACCCATATCTTGATTATAGGCGTTGGCAGTTTGCTGTAATAAATCGTAAGCAGCTCCCTTTTTACCAAAACGAGCAATATATTTGCCTCCTTGAGAAATAGTAGTTAGGTCTATCTTGGCAATATGATGGAACAAACACCCAATTAGGAACACCCGAAATTCCATCTCCATCTGCATCGTTTGGGTCTGCCATTGCCAAAATATCGGCATCTGTTACAGCATCTAAAAAACCTAGGCCAGTATTAGCAGGCGGAAGTATTTTTGAAAAGCCAACACCAACAGGAAGTGTTTCGGGTTGATAACCTGGTATGGCATGATTTTGTAATTGTGGTGCGCCTGAACTTAAATATTGATTTCCTGTGCTATCAATTTGCCCGAAACGAGTTAATGTAGTAAATGGATGGCCTTTGCCGTCTCCTGCATGGCAACTTCCACAAGATGTTGCTACAAATAAAGGTCCTAAACCATTTTGCGGTGTAAAAACATCATCATTAAAAGCAACATCGCCTTTTAAAAATTGTGCTGTTTCTTGTGTTGTAAGCCCCTCAATGGGCCATCTAATAGCTCATCTTCTTTTGGACTTTTAGGCATTATTTTTCTGCAACTTATTACAATAAGAATTAAGAACCCTAATGCTATTACTCTTTTTTTCATTACTTATTAATTTATGACAAATATGATTACACTTTATTAACTTATAATTATTATTTTTGGCAAGACCAAAATTATTATTTATGCAGTCGGAAACTATAGAAAACTATTTAAAAACTATTTATCATCTTTCGGGAGGTAACGGAACAATTGTAAATAATAAGCAATTAGCAGATAAGTTAAACGTAATACCTGCAACAGTTACAGAAGCCGTAAAGAAGCTTCACGATTTAAAGTTTGTGATTTACGAAAAATCGTATGGTACACGATTAACATCTTTAGGTTCTAAAACGGCTTTAAGTATTGTAAGAAGGCATCGTATTTGGGAAACTTACCTTGCTAACGAACTAGGGTTTGGTTGGGACGAGGTGCATGAAATAGCTGAAGAACTCGAACATATCCAAAATGATAAACTCATTAAAAAATTATCAGAGAAGTTAGGAAACCCAAGTTTTGACCCACACGGCGACCCAATACCAGACGAAAAAGGAAAGATTCAAAAAAGTAATTTTATAAAACTATCCGAAGCAAAGCTAAAGAATAGTTATAAAATAATGGGAGTTACCGACCATTCAACAGCATTTTTAAAATACTTAGAAAAGCATCAATTGGTTATTGGTGCATCAATAAGTATCAAAATCATAGAAGAGTTTGACAATTCTATTATTTTAATTTGTCAGAAAAAAGAGGTAGGCATCAGCCCTAAAGCTGCTGAAAGTATAATTGTGCAAACTTTGCTTTAATTTTTATTTTTTACAACAACCGTCTAGTTTTGCAATTCCCTCGGGCGATGCTTTTATATCATCAGCATCGTAGCCAAGTTTAGAAATCAATACTTTAATTTTATCTAAATCAGTTTTTCTTGAATCGTAAACTACACTAATTGTCATGGCTTTTGCATCTACATCTACTCTTTTGATACCATCTTCATTATATAAATCTTTATTAAACTTATCGCCACAGGTTTCGCATTGTTTACAATGGTCGCAATGAATTACCGTTTTAATAACAGCTGTTTTAATATTATCCTTTTTTTGAGCAAAGATTGATGCTGAAAAAAATAGTAAAAAGACAATTGAAATTTTTGTAATGTTTGATTTTGTTATTGTTTTCATGTGATTGCTTTTTTTATATTAATTTATTGTTTTGTATTCTAACTGCGTTTAATATTGCTAATAATGCTACGCCTACATCTGCAAAAACGGCTTCCCAGAGTGTTGCAATACCAATTGCACCAATAATTAAAACAATTACTTTTACGCCCATTGCTAAGATAATATTTTGCCAAACAATTTTCTTAGTAATTTTTCCAATTTTTATGGCAGTTACGATTTTTGAAGGTTGGTCGTTTTGAATAACAATATCTGCTGTTTCAATTGTTGCATCACTACCTAAACCACCCATAGCTATTCCTGCATCAGCTAAGGCTACCACAGGTGCATCGTTTACGCCATCGCCCACAAATGCAAGAGTTCGGTTTTCGTTTTTAAGAGCCTGTACTTTTTCTACTTTATTTTCGGGTAGTAAATCGCCATAGGCATTATCAATACCCAATGCTTTAGCCACCTTATCTACAACGGTTTGTTTATCGCCCGAAAGCATAACTGTTTTAATGTTTAGGCTATGCATATCTTTAATAGCCTGTAAAGCATCTTCTTTTATTTCATCGGCAATAGTTATGTAACCTGCGTATTTATTATTTATGGCAACTACAACAATAGTTTCTACAATGGTTTCAATAGTTTTATCATACTCAATATTAAATTTCTTTAAGAGTTTTAAATTTCCTGCTAAAACTTCTTTACCATCAATTGTGCCTTTTAAACCATGTCCCGAAATTTCTTCAATATTATTAATGCTAACATTTTTTATAACATCACCTGCGTGAAGAACAACTGCTAATGCAATGGGATGGGTAGATTTACTTTCGATAGATGCAGTTAGTTTTAATAATTCTTTTTCATCAATACCAACCGCTTTAATTTCTTGAACTTTAAATACGCCTTTAGTTAATGTACCTGTTTTATCCATTACAACCGTATCTATTTTTGTCATCACATCTAAATAATTAGAGCCTTTAAATAAAATACCATTTTTAGATGCTAAACCAATTCCTCCAAAATATCCTAATGGGATTGATATAACCAAAGCACAAGGGCAAGAGATTACTAAAAATACTAATGCCCTGTATAACCAATCGTTAAATACATAATTAGACACAAAAAGATACGGCAATAAGCAAATTGCTAATGCTAAAAACACAACAATTGGCGTGTACACTTTTGCGAATTTTGAAATAAATAATTGAGTAGGCGATTTACGAGCGGTTGCATCTTGCACCATTTCTAAAATCTTAGATAGTTTACTATCTTTAAATAAAGCTGTTACTTTAATATCCGAAACGGTAGCAAGGTTAATCATTCCTGCTAATACTTTTTCTCCTTCTCTTTTAGTATCGGGTTTGCTTTCGCCTGTTAAAGCTGCTGTATTAAAGGACGCTGATTCTGAAATTAATTCACCATCTAATGCTACTTTTTCTCCTGCTTTTACTTGTATAAATTCTCCGATTTTTACATCGATAGGCGAAACAACTTGTAATGCACCGTTACGCATTACCGAAACAGTATCGGGGCGAATGTCTAATAAAGCTTTGATACTTTTTTTCGCCCGATTAACAGCTGCTGTTTGAAACAATTCGCCAACGGCATAAAATAACATTACAGCAACACCTTCTGAATATTCTCCAATAAAAAATGCACCCAAAGTTGCAATTGACATTAAGAAAAATTCGGAAAAAAAAGCTCCTTTTGAAATTGATTTTACAGCATCTTTTATAACAGGAATACCAACAGGAATATAGGCTGCGATATACCAAACCAAACGAATGTAATTTTGAAAGAATGTAGGTTTAATAAAATAATCAAATACAAGTCCTGTCATTAATAGTACAAAACTAATTAATGCTGGCGCATATTCTTTCCAAACTGATTCACTTTCGTGTAAATGGTTATGTCCATCATCGTGTGAATGTTCTGTTTTATCATTTATTTTTTCTTCTAAGGAGCAACAAGTCATTTTACCTGTTGCATCATAAGAGTGTTTGTGGTTGGGGTCTTTGTTTATCATAATATATTTTAATTTGGCGGGCGAGAGAACTTGGCTATGAAAAAATCCCTTTACAAGGAAAAGAAACCAAGCCTCCGCCCATTATTATTTTTTTAATGAGAATGTCCGCCTTCTTTCACTATTTTTCATTTTTGCGAAAATATCGAAAGCGCCATTTATTACAATACAACGTTTCATTATTTATATCTTTTGGTAATTGTATTTCGGTGTAACCTAATTCACTTACGCCTTTTGTAATTTGTATCATTTTAAAATGCTGTGTTCCTTTTTCGTCTGATGGAATAGTTACAAAAACATAATTAGCGCCTTCAAACACAACAATAGCATCGTTAGGAATAGCCGTTAAACTTTGTGTTCCTGCCTCTACATAAGCTTTTAAATACATACCTGGTAATAATTCGCCATCTTCTTTATCTAAATGACAATGAATACGAACGGTTCTATCTTCGCCAATCTCTCTACCAATTAAATAAACAGTAGCAATTCTTTCAACTGTTTCGTTAGCTAATGTAAATCGTACCTTTTGCCCTATTTTTAATTTAGGTACATCTTTTTCAAATACGGTTAGTTCGGCATGTAAATGTTCGGTATCAACTATTTTAAACATGACATCGGTTGGATTCACAAACATACCAATGTTTACATTTACCTGTGTAACATAGCCACTAATAGGAGCTGTTAAACTGATGGTACTTTGAAAATTTCCACTCTCGATTTGAGTTGTCCATTTATTCCTAGTAAGACATTAATTTAGATTTTAATCCACTTCTTTTGCTAACATACTTTGGTATTGTGTTTTAGATTGTAAAAGAATTTTTTGAGAATTTACATTTTCTTTTGCTAATTCTTGTTGACGTTTATATTCAGCTTCTAAAAATTCTAACTGACTTTTATTATCTACATAATCTTGTTGTAATTGAATGTAATCCGCATTTTGCAATACAGCTATAACTTGTCCTTTAGTTACTTTCATGCCCTGCAACAACTCAGTGCTTTTTAAAAAGCCTCCCATTGGTGCAGAAACGCTCACTAAATTTTGTGGCGGAACATCTAACATACCGTTTACTTTAATTGCTCCACTCAAAGACTTCATTTCAATTTTACCAAGAGTAATGCCAACTGTTTTTGCTTGTTCATCGGTTAATTCAACGGTACTTTCATCTTCGTGATGTTCGCCTTCCTGATGTTCATCTTGTTTAACCTCTTCTGTCTTACTTCCGCATGATGTTATTGATAAAGTAGAAAACAGTATTGCTATTGCTGTACATATATTGATGTATTTTTTCATTTTTGTATGTTTTAAAATTAATTTTTACCTAATAAAAATTCTAATGTAATAATGCTTTGATTGTATTGATTGAGGCTTTGTAAGTAATTTGATTTTATAGATAGAGCACTTTTTAGTGCTTGTAAAAATTCTACATAATCAATATCGCCACTTTTAAATCCTTTGTCAGCTTGTTTAATAATTAAATCGGCATTTGGTAAGGCATTTTTTTCGTAATAATTGATAGTATTTTTATGTTGTAAAAATGTTTGAATGGATTGGTTATACTGACCTTGCATAGTAATTTGATATTGTTCATAATTACTTTGTACCACTTTTTCGTTTATACTGGCGGCTTTTACTTTAGCTGTTTGAGGAACAAACCACAAAGGAATAGCCACGCCAACCTGAAATCCTGAAAAACGTTTAGAAGCATCAAAATACTGATCTATTCCATTAATATTTTGATAGCCAATTAACGACTGATTAAAATAACCAACTGTAAAATCGGGTAACACTTTTGCAGTTTCTACTTTCTTTTGTTTATTACTAATTTCTATTTGTTGGTTTAAGTATGCCAACATTGGATTTTTATTAAATGATGTACTATCCATTGGCGTGCTTAAATCTAATTTTGAAATTGTAGCTTCGGTAATTTGAACAGGGCTTTTACTATTCATTAAAGCTTGCAATTGCGACTGATAAATTAAACTGTTAGATTGATTTTGAGCCAATAAATTACGAACTTCCATTAATTGAGTTTCGGCTGTTGTTTTTTCTAACAAATTGCTTTCTCCTGTTTTTAAACGTAAATCGGATGCTTTTGCGAACGAACCGTATATGCTATCTTGACTTATTAGCAATTTATTTTCTGCTTGTAAATATTGCAGATAGTAATACACAGATTTTACTTGATTGATTAATTCGTTTTGAGTTACTTTTAATTTTAACTCGCTACTTTTAATAGTTGCCGCACCTAATTTTGCCTGACTTGTAAAAACTGTTGGAAAAGGAATACTTTGATTAATACTAATATTATTATCTGTATTAATTGAATTAAACTGCCCAAGAGTAAGTGATACATTTGTTTTACCAATATCAGTAGCCGTTCGCTTTAAAGCTTTGCTATAATCTATTTCGTAATTACCTGCTTTAATAGTTGCGTTATTTTTTAATGCTTCGGCTACAGCTTGTTGAACTGTAATGCCTGTATTTACTGATTGTGCATAGTTAATACAAGGCAATAGCAATAATAAAATAGCAATAATTGTAGTTGAAGGTGTTAATTTAGGTTTACCCATTTTTTCAAAAAACAAATACAATACTGGTAAAACTAAAAGCGTTAATAAAGTTGCCGAAATAAGACCGCCAATAACTACTGTTGCTAATGGTTTTTGAACTTCTGCACCTGAGCCATGAGAAAGTGCCATTGGTAAAAAACCTAATGAAGCAACCAAGGCTGTCATAATTACAGGACGTAAACGTGTGCTTGTTCCTTTTAAAATGATGTCTTTTAAATTTGTCATACCATCTTTTTTTAAACTGTTAAACTCTGCGATTAATACAATACCATTTAGTACAGCTACTCCAAACAAGGCAATAAAGCCAACGCCTGCCGAAATACTAAAAGGCATACCTCTTAACCAAAGTGCAAAAATGCCACCTATAGCGGATAAAGGAATTGCTGTAAATATTAATAAGCTATGTTTGAATGATTTGAATGTAAAAAACAATAACATGAAAATTAAGAGTAAAGCCACAGGAACGGCAATTGATAAACGCTGACGAGCTTCTATTAAATTTTTAAATGTTCCGCCATATGTAGGATAATAGCCTGCACTAAACTTAATATCTTTATCAACTTTAGCTTGCATTTCTTTTACCACGCTTTCAACATCTCTGCCACGAACATTAAAACCTACTGTAATTCTTCGTTTGGCATCATCACGTTGTATTTGATTTGGACTAATTTTAAATTCAACTTCGGCTAATTGCGAAACAGGAACTTGATTTCCGTTTGGTGCTGTAATAAACAAACTATTAATATCTTCAATACTTTGTCTATTTTCTTTTTCTAAACGTACCACTAAATCAAAACGCTTTTCTCCTTCGTAAACTAAGCCTGCGCTTTCGCCTGCAAAACCAGTTCTAATAACTTGGTTGATGTCTTCGATGTTTAAACCAAATTGAGCAATTTTATCTCTATCGAATTTGATGACAATTTGTTGTTGCCCCGTAACTTTTTCTACATATAAATCTTGTGCGCCTTCAACGGTAGAAGATAATTTGCCTATTTTAGTTGCATATTGTGTTAGCATATCTAAATCTTCGCCATATACTTTAATAACAACATCTTGCTTTGCGCCTGTCATTAATTCGTTAAAACGCATTTGTATAGGTTGCTGAAAGCCAAAGGTTACACCAGGTATAACTTCTAATGCTTCTGACATTTTCTCGGCTAATTCATCGCGTGTTGATGCACTTGTCCATTCAGATTTATCTTTAAGAATAACCATTAAATCACAAGCTTCAACAGGCATTGGGTCGGTTGGAATTTCGCCTGATCCAATTTTTCCAATTACTTGTTTTACTTCAGGGAATTTTTCTTTCAAAATTTTACCTGCTCTTAAAGATGCTTCAATGGTTTGAGAAATTGAACTACCTGATAACACTCTTGTTTCTACCGCAAAATCGCCTTCGTCTATAGAGGGAATAAATTCTCCTCCCATATTCATAAACAGAATTAAACTTGACACAAATAATAATATAGCAGAATTAAAATTATCATTTTCCTTTTAAAGCGACTTCAATTAAAGGTGTGTAAATACGCTGAAAAAATCCATAATTCTGTCGGAAATATTGCGTTTGTGTTGTGTTTTTTTACTTAAACATAAAGCAGAAATCATTGGAACGTAAGTCAATGATAAAATAAATGCGCCTAATATTGCAAACGAAACTGTTTGTGCCATAGGCTTAAACATTTTGCCTTCAATACCAACTAAAGCTAATATTGGTAAGTACACGATTAAAATAATGATTTCGCCAAAGGCGGCAGAGTTTCTGATTTTTGAAGCGGATTCGTACACTTCACTATCCATTTGATTTTGCGTTAGTTTTGTACTTCCAAACTTTTCAAATAATCTTCTGCCTGTAATGTGATGTAAAGTTGCCTCGACAATAATTACAGCACCATCTACAATTAAACCAAAATCAATTGCTCCTAAACTCATTAAATTACCCGATACGCCAAACATATTCATTAATGCAATCGCAAACAACATGGCTAATGGGATTACAGAGGCAACTACTAATCCCGCTCTCCAATTACCTAACAAAAGCACTAATACAAAAATCACAATCAGTGCACCTTCTGCTAAATTTTTTGTAACGGTACTAATGGCATTGTTTACTAATTTGGTTCTATCTAAAAAAGGCTCAATAACAACACCTTCGGGTAATGTTTTTTCAATTTGAGTAATACGTTCTTTAACATTACCAATTACTTTTGATGAGTTTGCGCCTTTTAACATCATCACAATTGCTCCAACTACTTCGCCTTCGTCATTACGTGTCATAGCTCCATAACGAGTTGCATGCCCTAAATTAATTTTAGCCACATTACGCATTAAAACAGGAATTCCGTTAGGGTTTGCTTTCACTACAATTTTTTCAATGTCTTCAATGCTACCAATTAACCCTTCGCTTCTTATGAAATAAGCATTTGGTTTTTTATCAATATATGCGCCTCCTGTGTTTTGGTTATTTTTTTGCAATGCTGTAAACACTTCGCTAATGCTTATATTCATACTACGCAATTTGTCGGGATTTAAAGCTATTTCGTATTGCTTTAAAAAACCACCAAAGCTGCTAATATCTGCAACTCCTTCTGTTCCTAACAACTGACGGCGTACAATCCAATCTTGAATAGTTCGTAAATCAGTAGCTGAGTATTTATTTTCATATCCTTTTTTTGTATGAATAACGTATTGGTAAATTTCTCCTAAACCTGTTGTAACAGGTGCTAATTCAGGAGAGCCAACACCATCAGGAATGATTGTTTTGGCTTCGGTTAAACGTTCGTTTACTTGCTGCCTTGCTCAATATACATTAATATTATCTTTAAAAACAATGGTTACAACGGATAAGCCGAAGCGCGAAAATGAGCGTACTTCTTCTATGCCTGGAATAGTTGCCATTGTTTGCTCAACAGGAAATGTTACTAATCGTTCTATTTCTCCTGCTGCCAATGATGGCGATGATGTAATTACTTGCACCTGATTATTAGTGATGTCTGGTACAGCATCGATGGGTAATTGAGTTAATGAATAACTCCCCCATATTATTAGTGCTATTGTAAATAGCCCAATAACGATTTTGTTTTTTATAGAAAAGTGAATTATCTTATCTAACATAATGTTATACAGTTAATGCTATATATTATAAAATTATATAGCGGTAAATAATAAATAAACTGAAATAAGCGGACAGAATTTGCCCACTTATAATTTTATAAAGAAAAAAGACTAAGCTAATTTAGGAGGTTGCCAAATAGGAATAATGGCAGAAGTAATTTTGGATTCTTTGTGAATTGTATATACAGTATTTATAACTGCAATAATTTCAAGGGTTGGTTGCAAATCATTACTTAAAAAATGTGAAGAGCAACAAGCACAGCTACAAAAAGGAGTACAAATTTCTCCCGAATGTTCTTCGTGATCATTTGCTTGTGAAATTTCAGAATGGTTTATTTCATTACAATCATCTTTATCACCACACGGTACAAGAACCAATGCGATAAAATAGATGCAAAATAATATGTGAAATGCTTTTTTCAACTAAGCAAATATAACTATTTTTTGGATTTAAAAACTATGCATTTTTTATGACTAAATGCAATTGATTAGAAAAGAAGGCGTTACACCCTCTTTTCTAATCAATTCTTCAAACTTGAAATAAATAAATTATTTTTTCTTTACCAACTCCATTCCGCATTTCGGACACTTTCCTGGCTTATCAGAAGTTACTTCCGGGTGCATAGAACAAGTATAAATAGTTGCTTTAGGGTCTTGCTTTTTACAATGATCCATTTTGCCATTCATATCCATACATTCTCCTTCTTTCATTGTCATTTTTTTTCCGTCTTTCATAACGCATTCGCCATTTACCATACATACAGTGCCATTTTTCATAGTCATATTCTTTTCCATTGGCATTGTTACACCATCTTTATGGTGCATCATTTTACCATCTTTCATCATACAACACTCTTTAGTTTTTGCTGTTTCTTTTTTTGCTTGAGCTGATAAATTAGTTGAAGCAAAGCATAATACCATCATAAACAATGAGGTAAATAGAGTAATAATTGTTTTTTTAGTTTTCATAATAATTACATTTTTTACAATTTATTCAGTAAGCTGTTTCCCATTCGTCAGTTTCGCTGTTACCCGTTATATTCAAAAAAAAGGAGGGTGATTTGAACCCTCCCTTATGCTTTATTATGAACAAGCCTCAGCACATTTTTTACAAGCTTCAGCACAAGCTTTGCAACTTTCGTGATGAGAAGCATGTTTAGCACATTCTTCAGAACAAGCTTTGCAAACTTTAGCACATAAAGCACATAACTCTTTTGAATATTGCGAATCTCTTGCACATAATCTTGCATATAATGCACAAATATCGGCACAATCACGACATAATGCAGCGCATTCTTTGCGGCCATCATTAATACAACTTGTTAAACATGTTTCACAAGTTACCACGCAAGCTAAGCAAGCGTCAATACAATTTTGTTTGTTCATTTTCTTAAATTTTATCTGTGAAAGAATTTTCACGTCATAAAGAACATGGTTTGCTTATCTTAAAGTGTTATACAACTTTAGTGAAAAGCTGTATAATTAACACCTCTTAATAATTCAAACTAAGTCCTACTCCAAATCCCATGTCGCTGTCATAGTGTGTTCTAATGCCCATGTTTTTATTTAATATGTATTTTAAATCAATCATATACTCTTTGTCAGTATTTAGCATAAAACCGAAACGCATACGTTTTGTTATGGGTATATCCATTCTTTCTAATTGTATCCTAAATTTACCATCTAAAAAAACTTCTCCCTGAACTATTATAAGCATTGGCAAAGTATAATTAACACCTAGGCTTACCTGAGCTCTATTATCTTTGGTGTTAGTTTGTGTAAAGATATTTTCTTCTTGTTCATCAATACCTAACTTTCTGTAACGCCAATCAAAACCAACAAAGGGCATTAACCACTGCATTTTGCCAATATATCGTCCAATATGTGTTTCGGTTTCGTAACCATGCATATCGTGATAACCTAAACGCCATTCTGTACCAATGCTCCAACGAGTATTTTGTATCATCAATTGCCCATCATTTCCATTAGAGGCAATATCATTTTCTGCCATTACATGAAACTTTCTATCATCGCTTTTTAATTTACGATAAGCATATTTTGGGTTTTTGATTAATGGATTTTTTGCTTGATTTTCGTAAGTAAATACTCTTCCCATTCCACTCATCATGTGGTATAAAATATGGCAATGAAAAAACCAGTCGCCTTCAACATTAGCATTAAATTCTAATGTATCTGTTTCCATTGGCATAATGTCGATGATGTTTTTTAATGGCGCATTATCTCCTTGCCCATTAAGTGCTCTAAAATCATGACCGTGTAAGTGCATTGGGTGGCGCATCATAGAGCCATTGTAAATTACAATTCTTACATTTTCTCCTTTTTTAATTAAAATTTTATCAGTTTCTGAAATCACTTTATTATCTAAACTCCATACATAACGATTCATATTGCCTGTAAGTTCAAACCGTAATTCTTTAACTGGAGCATCTTTTGGAAGACTTGTATTAGTTGGAGACTTTAGCATCGCATAATTTAATGTAACAATATCCGAAAGCTTATTACTATTATATTGTTCAGCACCCATTTTCATGTCGCTCATTTTCGGCTTGTCTTCTCCTGTAATTTCGGGGTACATAACCACATTCATATCCATTTGATTAAGACTCATTTGCATATTCATATCGTCTAAATCTCCGTTCATTTTCATCATTCCGTTCATCATCTTCATTCCCTCAAAATATTTTAGCTTAGGCAATGGAGATGTAAGTTGTTTAATTCCATTACCTATATACAAGGATGCTGAATTTATTCGGTCTTCGGAGGTTGCTAAAAATTCGTAAGAAGTACTATCATTTGGTATGGTAACAATCACATCGTATGTTTCGGAAACAGCAATAATTAATCTATCTACTTCAATTGGCTCTACATCATTTCCATCATTTGCCACAACAGTTATTTTTCCTCCTGCATACGTTAACCAAAAATAAGTAGATGCTCCACCGTTTGAAATTCGCAAACGCACTTTATCTCCACCTTTAAATTGCGAAAGCTGTTGTTCGTTTATTCCATTCATTAAAAACTTATCATAGTAAACATCGCTTACATCCATTGCCAACATTCGTTTCCACTCATTTTTGAGTTTGGTTTTAAAATGTTTTTGTTTTATTGCTTCGACATAACTTTGAGTAGTTCCTTTTTTAATAGCAAACCAATCGGTTGCATTGTGTAACATACGATGCACATTTTTAGGATTGTAATTTGTCCACTCACTTAAAACAACTGGTATCGTTGGTAAATCATCTATTCCTTTTCTGAATGTTTTATCGTCTTTACGCTTATTCATGATAAAAGAACCATACATTCCTATTTGCTCTTGTAAACCAGAGTGGCTGTGATACCAATGCGTGCCGTTTTGTATGATGGGAAATTTATATAAATGTATAGTATGAGGTTTTATAGGCATTTGGGTAAGGTATGGTACTCCATCTTCCTTATTTGGTAAAAATAAACCGTGCCAGTGCAACGATGTTGTTTCATTTAACTCATTATGCACGTATATTTCGGCTGTATCTCCCTCTGTAAATGTTAATGTAGGCATTGGTATTTGACCGTTTACGGCAATAGCCCTTTTGTCTTTACCAGTAAAATTTACAATTGTATCTTTTACATATAAATCGTACCGAACAGTTTTTTGAGCAAATATATTTTGTATTATCAATAGCATTAATGCTATTGATAATACTTTTGGGAAGGTTGTTATTTTGAAATGCATTTAGGACTTAAATTAATATTGAATTGTTGTTATAATTCAATTTACTTATTATTAAAAATTAGTTAATTGTTTCTACTGTTTTACCGCAACTCATCATTTGTGAGCCATAGTAAGGGTTTTTAATTGTACTTTCTTTACTTAGCCAATTTGCACCTTTCCCGTCATTATACATTGGGCAGTTTTGATAATAAATAGTTTCGGATTGTTTTGACACTTTTATTAATTCATACATGTTTTTTGAAAGTGTTGTAAAATGCTCTCTTTGATGTGCTGCATCTTTTGATTCAGCTATATGACCAGCATCTGTTTTAAGATCGCTTAAATATTTCATAAAAACGGTGTGTTCTTCTGATTTTAGATTTTCCATTTTTACAGCATTAATAGCTGCCAATAAATCTTTTGCTTTTGCAGAAGCTGTATTTCCATCAGTTTTCACTAAAGCATCTTTTACTAAAAAATAAGCATCAAAAACTAAATTTAAAGGAGATGTTTGTTGATTAGTTGCTGATGTTACTGGAATAGAACTGTTTTCGGTTTCAGGCTCTTGCTTAGTAACTGCCTTTTTAACCCTATCATATTTGCAACAACCGTGTAAATTATCATATACTTTATCGGGAGCTAAAAATTTATCACTATCATAACCTGATAAAGCAATACGTTTTAATATAGCATCTTGACTTGTTTGTTTGGAATCGTAAGTTAGAGTTGCCATTTTTGTGTCTTTATCCCAAACCACATTTGATACTTTCTTTTTGTTTCCTGCCTTTTCGATAGTTGTTTTACACATGCCACAGTTGCCGTAAATTTTTACGGTTTCTGTTTTTGAATTTTTAATTTGTGCTATGCTACTTGTGTAGAATAGAACTGCAATAATTACTGATACTATTTTTGTTATTGATTTCATGATTTTTTATTTTTTAGTTAATTATTTTTGGGTTGTTATATCATTTTTATAAGCATTATCAAGCTCATTCCTATCATTAATGCGTCTTCAATAATTGTAATTGTACTCATAGGCAAATTAAACACATCACCTAAACAAGCGCATTTAATTTTTTGCTTATTTAATACACTTTGTAAAACTCCTATAATACTTATACTCATTACAATTACTGTTACTAAATTTGTTACGAAAGGATTAAAGCCTACTAAATAAGCTATACCTAAGCCTAATTCAATAAATGCGTAGAGATAACCATAACTCTTTATTTGTTTTGCTACTATATCATACATTGCATAGCTTTCGGCAAAACCCTTTAAGTTTAATAATTTAAAGAACGAGAACACTAAAAAGAATCCTGCCATAAAATGATTCATCCATTGCATCCAATTAAAAGAACCGCTTACAAATTGCACCAAAAGTGTTATGCCTGTTATGTAACCAAACACTAACAAAATGGGACGATACGTTTCTAACCAACTTTTTTCTTCTTCAATAAACCCAGTAGAGGTTACTTTTGGCATTTCTACACTTTTTTCAGTTAATTGATATCTTGGGTTTTCTTTTAGAGCATTTTTTAATTCAGAAGTTGCAATGTGATGTTCCATTGTAATATCTGCCTCTCCTTTTTCTAAATCAATGCTCACATTGTTTACTCCTTTTACTTGTGATAGTAAGAACTGAACTTTTGATTGACAGCTTGAGCAAGTCATTCCTGATACTTTATAAGTGTGTTTCATATGTTATTTTTTTACGGTCATATGGTTTACCCAGTTTAGTTATTTGTGTTTGTGCATAATGCAAACATGGGTATTTCATATTTTTAAAGTTTTAATTATGAAACAAATTTCCACCTATTTTTACAATTCTAGTTATACTATTATCTGTTTAATCTACATAATTATTTGGTTTTACTTTATCTATTGCCAACCTCTTTTCTCCTTTTAGTTGTTTGTAAAATGTAGGCGTTAAACCTGTTACTTTTTTGAATTGAGATGATAAATGGGCGCTACTACTATAACCTAGTTCATCGGCAATTTCATTTAGGTTTAATTCGTCATAGACAAGTAGCTCTTTAACTTTTTCGATTTTTTGAAGTATTATGAATTGTTCGATTGTTAGGCCTTCTCTTTCAGAAAACATAGAACTAAGATGTCCATAATCTTTATTTAATGTGCTTGAAATAAGTTCAGAATAATTAACTTTTAAATTTTTTGAACCGTAATGAATCTGCTCAATTACTAGCAATTTTATCTTTTCAATTAATTTATTGATTTTATTGTCAATTACTTCAAATCCATGTGGAAGTAGAGCTTCATTAATTTTCAAAATTTCATCATCTAAAAGTTCTTTTTTTTCAAAATGAACCTCACCAAGCGTTACATTTACTTTTTGATAACCTAATTGTTTTAATTCAGTTTTAACAAAAGCTATGCAACGGTTACAAACCATATTTTTTATGTAAATAGTCATTATTTATTTAAATGTTTAATTATAGAAAAATATAGTACTGTAAGTTTAACATATACAGTGGGTAATTACGGATATATGATTTATTTACAAGAGGTAAGGCCGTAGAACAATCTATACGCAAATTTGATTTAACGATAAATTGTATAGCTGGGCGAAACTCAATGTAATTACCATTATCATAAGCTTTATTGTTTTGTAATACAACATCTTTACGATTGTTTGTTATAGACATGGCATCGTAGCTTTTACCTAAAAATTCGACGTATAAATTAATGTTGGTTTGATTAAAGTTTTTGTATTTAAACGGATAAACCAAATAGCCAAAAGATAAACTGTAATTGTAGGCGTTACCATAGTTTATAGCCATTTGATTTTGAGTATAAGCAAAAGGCTTTATAATGCCTCCAGTAAAAGATATTGCTAGTTTGTTTATTAGTGCCGTTGAAATGATACCTCCACCAATGGCTTTGTTGTCACCCATCAATGTAGTTTCTGCTTCGTCGTGTGGTTGAAAAGCGTAAACCCCGTTGCCGTATAACGCCATACGAAAATGTTTGTGATCTCCATCTTTATTCAAAAAACGGTAACGAAAACCTAAATTGATTGCTTCAAATGCATAATTGTATTTTTGTAATGTTTGATTATTTTGAACAAATTCAACATTATTACTATCTGATTGGATGAAATTTGCAGGTAGGCTTTTATAATGATGATTTGATGTTGTAAACATCGCACTTAGCATAAACTTTGAATTTACACCATACATAAACATTGCACCATGCCAAGTTCGTGTAACATTACTTGTAAAATAGGCTTCATTCATTAGCCTTATGCCAAGTGTGTTTTTTGGATTAATACTAGCAGGTTCAGAATTAGGGTATAGTTCTTGGGCATTTAGATTAGAAATAATAAAAACTGTTAGAACCGAAATTAATATAGATTTCATTAGATTGTTATGTGATAGATTCGTTGTTGAGTGTTTGAGTTACAACATGCTTCGGTTTTTCCTGTTTTAATACACTTTAATGATGTTAAAGACGTGTATTTTTTATACTCTTTTGCAGAGGTTAATCCTTTATCTACAAATTTAACTGCAACTATATTGTTTAAGTTTTGGTTTTTTACATTAACAAAATGGTATATATTATTTTGAAACTGGTAATGAAAATCGTTTGTAACAGAAACGTTTTCAAATTTAAAGTCGGCTATTAGTTCGCCAACGGAAAAGCCAGCTCCTTCAATTTTGTTTTTTATTTCATCAATATTAACCGTTTGATTTGGTTTAAATGAAATTGTAAAAATCGCTTTTTCTAAATCAACTTCAATTTTATCTACAAAGGTAAGTGAGCTTAATGCCTTGTTTACAGAGTTTGAACACATACTGCAAGTAATGCCAGTTACTTTAACTTTTGCATTTATAAAATTAGCAAAGGCACTAGTGTTTATTGCTAATGCCAAAAGCATGTATATTATTTTATTTTTTTTCATCTTGATTAATTTATTTATTTATAACAATTTTTTTGTTTGTTGTAGAGTTTCCCATTTTTAGATTAAGATTATATACTCCATTTTCTAAAAATGTATTTACTTCTTGTTTATTTGTTCCAATTATTTGATAAGAATGTACTGTTTTATAAATCTCTCTTCCTAAAACATCAGTAATTTCAATAGTTATATCTTCGTTTTTAGTTAACTGATATTCAATTGAAAAATTACCATTTGTTGGATTTGGATAAATAAGTACATCATTAATTGCTGTTTCCATTTCAGTTACACTTGTAATAAGTGCGCCAAGATTTATATTATCAACGTATAAATTATTTCCACCATCGGTAACATTTACAATTTTAAGCTGAACATTAGGATAAGTTGTATATGTAGCTAGGCTAATATTTGCAATTTTCCAAACTGTACTGGCAGTTGGCACATAAGGCGTTGTTTGCGTTGTACCTGTTATCATGGCTGTACCTGTACGATAAAAAACTTGTGACCAGTTCACTCCACAATCTTTTGAGGCTAAAACAATTAATTCGTCGGAGTAACTTGGGTCTGATTTAGCATAAGCCCATTTAAAGTTTAAATATGGTGTACCAGTAAATGAAGTAAAATCAAAACGTGGTAATACTAAAGCATCTGACTGTCCGTAATTAATATTGATTAAGTTATTAATTTTTGCACTTGCCAAACCTTGATAAGCGGTAGCAATAGTATCACGTTCCCAAGTAATACCTCCGTCTGGATTATCAATTGTAATGCCGTTAGTTGGAAACGTAACTGATTCAAAATTTTCGAAATAAGGCAACGCTTGTCCGATAGGTGGCGTTGTAACATTTACATAACCGTTTATAATTAAGCTATCTGTACCATTGCTATTAGTTGCAACTAATTTTACTTGAAAATTACCAATTGCAGAATAGCTAACGGTTGGATTTGCAACTGATGATATTGCAGGAGTTCCACCTTGAAAATACCATTGATAGGAAATTGGCATATTTTGAGATTTATTGTAAAATATAATTGAGTTTCCTACACATATATTTTGATTTAGGGTAACAAAATCTGCAATTACTTTACAATTACTATTTACAAAACCACTATCACAGCCTGTTGAGTCTAAGTTCCATTGTTGCCAAATATCGTTTCTTAAACTCACTAATGTAGCTTGCATTCGTTGTTTTTGACCGTTACTAAACATGCTTTTACAATTATCATTTGAGTAATCCATGTAATTTTGAATTTGGTCGTTTACGTTTGGAATATCATTTGAACAACTGTTAATAGTTGGGCAACCGTAATTTGGATTTGCTGCAGGTGGCGTATCACAAACTAAATCTCCATCTGTGCATGTATCAACGCCACATCCACTATTGAAGGTATGATACAAACCAAACCAATGTCCAATTTCGTGCGAGGTAGTTCTACCAAGAGAAGCAGATGCCGTCCCTGTTTTTCCATAATAATCATGTCTAACAACAATTCCATCTTCATCGGGCGGACCACCCGGAAAGGATGAGTAACCTAAAATACCGCTACCATTATTAATGTTTTTTACTACGTACATATTTAGGTAACGAGTATTGTCCCAATAGCTCAATAATTTTAATTGACTACGTTGATAGGTTTGATGATTAGATAAGGGGCTATTTACTCTAACAATACCATTAGTGCATTTCCCTTGTGGGTCTTTTTTAGCTAAACAAAATTCAATATCTGTATCTACACCTGCACCAAAGCCATTAGTTCCAATTTTTCTTCTAAAGTCTTCGTTTAAAACATCTATTTGACTTTGTATTTGAGCATCAGATATATTATTAGTACCTCCATCGTGTATAACATGAACTACAACTGGTATTACTTTTAAATTTGGATTATGTGATAGCAGTTTTTTTTCTGCTTTATGTAATCCTTTTTGAATTTCAAGTTCTGCTTTTTCGATGACCGCTTTGTTTGTTCGTTGGTATTTATCGAAATAACAAGGCTCATTATTTTGTGCTTTTGTAATGAAATTAGCAAAAAGTGCAGTAATTATTAAAATTTTTATTTTCATCTGTTATTGTATTTAATATAATTATAGAACGTAGCGTTTTGAAAATACAAGCTATGAGGAAAGTATAATCAACATAAGCTACGTTCTAAATATTATGGTTTTCTATCGTATTGGCAGCATTCAGGCAACTCACTATAAGTTGTATTATCTCCTTTATATTTTTCGTTATCATAACCAACTACCGCTATATTTTTCTGAATTTTGTCGAGGGTTATTTTTGTTGTATCGTATGTCACAGAAATCATTTTTGTTTCTGTGCTCCAATCTGCTTTTGTTACACCTTCAACTTTTAAAGACCCTTCTATGGTTTCTTTACACATTTCGCAATTACCCCAAACTTTAAATGTTGAATTTGCTAAGCCATTTGCAACTACAGTTGATGTTTCTACTGTTTCAGATTCTGCTTTGTTACCACAAGATGTTATTGCAAATGCTATAAAAGCGATTACGATGTATTTAGATATTTTCATAGTTTAGTTAATTATTAGTTTTTTATTAATTGATTGGTTATTACTATTTATTTGTATGGTATATATGCCTTTGCTCCATTAAGAAGTATTTATCGTATTGTTTTTACTTAATTCTCTTGTTTTATATATAAGGTTACCACTAAAATCAAAAATCATTAAAGTCGAAGCTTTATCATGATCAGAATTAAAACCAATATTTACAATGTCGCTTGAAGGGTTTGGGAAAACAGAAATGGTATTAGAATTTAAACTGTATTCATTTATTCCTACAACATTGCCTATAAATTGCAAATTATCTACGTATATATAACTGCCATTTTTTGGAACACTACTGCTCGAAGAAATAACAATAATGGCACTGTCAGGATTTTCACCATTCTTATAATTTAAAAGAGTGCCATTATTAAACCAACTATGAGCCATTGCATTAAAATAACTTACTCCAAATGCAACTGTATATCTTCGTAAAAGAGAAGAATTCCATTTTGTTAGCAGAACTTTAATGTTTGATGAATCAGCTGGGTCGGAAGGCATATATTGTACATAAGAACTTAAATACTGTGGTCGGTTAGAAAAAGGAAATCCTGATTTTGGTTTGTAGGTTATAGTATCTATTATACCACAAACTGCAATGCCAGGAACGATACCTTTACCTGCAATTGCTTTAGAACTCAAAAATAAATAAGAAGTACCTGAATAACCTGGTGTACCTTTAATACAAGTATAAATACCGCTATTATTAGTCATCTGATTTAAGTTATCCCAATTATCAGGGGTTTGATAGCTTCCAGTATTTGTCCAAGCTTCAAAACCAGTATTTGGAATTTGAGCATAGTTTATAACTGAAATAAAAACAGATAAAATTGCTATGTATAATTGCTTAGGCATTTTTAATTTACAATTAACTTTTTTGTAATAGATTGATTATTACTGTTTACCTGAACTGTATATATGCCTTTGCTCCATTGCGAAGTATTTATTTGCATTGAGTTTGTACTTGTTTTATTTTGAGTATAAATCATTTCTCCTAATACATTATAAATTGAAATGCTTGTCATATCTTTTGCATCAATATTTACAAGGTTGCTAGTTGGGTTTGGGTAAATAGTAAGTGAATTGTTATTATTTTTTAATTCGTTAACGCCAACACTCAATGGCTTTACAATAAACTGTCCCATCATACCATCATCTTCGTGCATTAAAATATGGCAGTGATACATGAATGGAATTGTGGTATCGGCAAAATCTTCGAACTTGGTAATAAACATTACCGAGTCAAAAGGCGGAACAAGTACAACGTCTTTTCTTCCCAATTCTTCTGCTGAAGGTACATTTCCACTTCTATCAATTAAAAAAAACTGTACATCGTGAATATGAAAAGGATGTGCTACCATTGTTTCATTAACTAATTTCCAAATTTCAATACTGCCCAAAGGGATTTCATAATCGATACGCATCATGTCAAATGAATTACCATTAAAATAAAATGGACCGTCCATTACCATTAAGCTATCAGCTGTAAACCGAATAGTACGTGTAATATTTGCCTGACCAGCAGTGAATGGTGTATTAGTTGTTAATATTGTTGGAATTGTTGTAACAGGGTTTGCCGTTTGGGGGACAACAGTAATTTGCATGATATTAAAATCAATTCCGTTTAATGGACTGTCCATTGGAGGACTTCCAACAGGCATTGGCATAGTTGGGCCACCTTGGACGCCCATGGCTAATTCGGAAGCATAACTCATTAAATGAAGTGTTTGACCATTCATGCCATTTAAATCAATTAAAATTTCGACGCGCTCGCCAGGGGATAATCTAATTCTATTTGTTGTTACAGGGCTATTTAATAATCCTCCATCACTTGCAATAATTTTAAACTGTTTATTTGCAGTGAACCCAAAATTAAATGTTCGTTCTCCTGAAGCATTTAATAAACGCATTCTAACAATTTGTGCAGGGAAATTAGCGTTTACCGTATAGCCATGACTTGCCCTTGCTCCATTTACCAAAATTGTGCTGTCTTGCATACCTAAAGGCATAGCCTGATTAACGGAATCGTATTGCTGACATTGCACTATTAAAGGGAAATCATCAATACCATATTTTCTAGGCAAATTTAATGCGGCTTCAATTGGGTCTCGCACAATAATTAATCCTGCTGCTCCTTTGATAGCTTGCTTAGCAGTTTTACCCATAAAATGTGGATGATACCAATAGGTTGCTGCATTATCCATTACGGTAAATGAAGGAGTCCAAATTGCGCCTGGTAAAATTATTGTATGCGGGCCACCGTCCATCATAGATGGAAGATGTAATCCGTGCCAATGAACAGTTGTTGTGTCGCCTATTTGATTACTCACAGACATATTTACATTACTGCCTTTATTTAAAATTAAGGTAGGTCCCAAATATTTATACTGATTAAAGGCATAGGTGTGTGAGATTTTTCCTGTAGGAAAAAACTGCACACTATCTTTATGCATATTTAAAACATAATTTGGGCCCGACAATGTATCAGGAATTGGTAACAACGTTTGCGCAATAGTATTAAATCCTAATAGCATTAAACCAATATTTAATAAAAATTTCATTTTGTTTATTTTTAAAATTGTTATTCAAGAATTATTTTTTTAGTCTCGGTTTTATATTCACCAATAACATTAACAATATAAGAGCCTTTTGCAATCCCTGATAAATCCATTAATTGTCTGGCATCTCCATCAATTTTACCCATGTTTTTAGAACGAATTAATTTACCGTTCATGTCCGTTAATTCAATTACTATTTGCTGAGATGTTTTTAAATTAAAAATGAAATTAATTGATGAACTTGTTGGATTAGGATAAATTGCCATGTTGGATAAAAAAGAATCTTGATTTTCAATTCCAGTTACTACACCTGAAAACGCTAAATTATCAACCCATAAATAATCATTATTTGTTGGTACGCTACCACTTGCTTTCATCACAATAATACAGCTATCAGGATTGTTTCCATCTGTATAAGTTAATGGAATAGTGAAATTTGCCCAAGCCATTGCCATGCCTGAAAGTGTAACGTTTCCGGAAGCAACAGGCATTCTCATTCCTAATCCTGAATCCCAACGAGTTAAAGTAACTTGTATAGAACCTTGACTTGAACCATAAATCATGTGTTGCCATTTGCCTGTGAAATTTGCAGGACGCATATTATATGCGAACCCAGATTTAGGCGTCATTGTCATTGAATCTAAAACGCCACTTACAGCAATACCTCCTACAACGCTAGTTGCAACAGTTTTGGAAGTTATTTTCATATAAGATGCTCCTGGACTACCCGGAGTAGCTTTAGTAACAGTATAAACACCTGCTAAAGTAGTAGTGTTGTTTAAAGTGCCCCAACCATTTGGAACTGAGTAAGTGCTAACAGCTGTCCAGTTTTCGAAACCAGAATTTGGAATTTGAGCAAAAGCCGTTACAGAAATAGTTGTAGCCGCAATAAAAGTGAAAATTGATTTTTTCATATTCGATTTTTTAGATTTAATAATTAATAAAGGAAATTGCGCTTGTTAAGATAAAAGCACAGAAAATCCACAACTTATAACAGTTGTAGATTAAAGACAATAAAATAAAATCAGATTAATAATACCTGATTTTTCAGGTATAAAGGATTGTCATATAAGACGGGTGGAGAATAATACTTTGATGTAATATCAACATTATTATCATTTGATAAATTAAAAAGTAATTGACTGGATAAAAGCGCAACTAAGTGAACCGTGGGATTAGATGCTTCTGTTACTTTACTTGCTTTATGATTTTCTTCAACTTTAATTAGCTTGGTTTTGTCTTTACAACATCCTTTGCTTTTCTTTTTGGTACCGCAACATCCTTTTTCGTTATTAGAAAAAAAGGAAACTGTTTTTAATTTGCCACCACAATAGTGTAAATTCATAGTAATACCAGACGTTACAGTCAGGTAAAGCATAGAAAAAATATTACTAGAAATTTTTGCATATTACTATTAAAGCCAAATATAGTAAATATTGTTTTTAAAACATTGAAAATTAATGCAAAATTATGTTAGGAATACAATTTAAGTTATTTTTAGACGTATTGAAATGATTTAGATTGAGTCATTATCATGTTAAATACGTTTATCTAAAGTATTGTTGTTAAAAGCAATGAGGTTAAATTGTTCGCGTAAGCGAGAGCGAAGCCGATTGCCATAGGCAGCTTCAATTTCGGAGGCTGATAAATTGGTGGTTAAGTGAGTTATGAGCTTGCGAGAAACGAATAAATCGTAACGAGATAGGAGAATTTCAGCCATGACGTTGCACTCGTTACCGTAAAGTTTTAGGTTGTTTTCTGTGCCTAAATCATCAAAACAATACACAATTGGTTCGTGATTTTTAAAACTTGAATGGCTGTATTTATTAATGGTTGCATAACCTTCCTTAATAAATTCAAAGCTAATATCTCGACAAGATTTTACAATAAACTGATTTTGTTGAGGCATGAAACAACGAAGTAAAAGCATAAGCGACGTTTTGCCACAACCAATTGGACCAGAAAGCATGATGCCTTTATTAAAATTGATTCCTAAAGCCAAAGCCGTTTCAGAATCTTTAAAAAAGAAGGATAGCATTTTGCGAAGCAACAAAACATCATTTTCACAAATTGTGAAATGATTGCCAAATTGCTTTTTGCCTTGGGCTTGAAGCCATGCAATGGCTTTGTTGTAATCATAGCAAAGCTTCTCAACTTCAATTGGATTTACAGGATTAAAGTGGTTCGTTGTAGTTTTTCCCTGTTGAGGTGTGGAGGTTACCTGGTCGTGTTTTGGTTTTGTCATTGTTGAAATTTTGAGAGTTTAAAATCCAATTATTGGCTGCTGCAAACCAATTGGCCATAGGCGTTTTACCAATCATCCAACCGTTACTTTCATAATGATTGTAAAATTTACTGGCTTCGTTTTCAGGCCATTGGTTTTGTGCGAAATAGATTTTGGTTTCGCTAAGAAGCGGCCGTTTGAATCCCTCAAACGATCGTTTCCGTTCTGTTGATTTTGTGTCGGGGCTGACTTCTTCATTTTTGAAGATGGCAATTTCGGTTTGGGTGTTTGGTTGAGTTTCTTGGAAACCAGTTTCACTTTTTTTCTTTGCGCGCAACCTTTCTTTTTTTTCTTTTTCGAAGTCAATTTTATCAATTGAACTTTTTGAATTACTAAATTTTTCATTCTTATTTTTTTTTGTGATTGCGTTTACTATTGTTTTCTGTTTACTATTGTTTGAATTGTTTATATATGGTATCAGAACTTGTACAGCACCTGACCCTATTTTAGTATGGTTGCTGTTCGCTACCAGTTCAGAACCAGTTTCGATTTTGGTACGATTAATTTTTTTAGCTAGTTCAGTTCCTGTTTGAAAATCAAACAAATACACAAGGCTCCCTTTAAATGGATTGTAAGAAGGCTCATATCTTAAATACCCAAATAGGTGCAACTCCCTTATACATTTATGATAAGTTACTTTTGAACTGATTTTGGAAACATTCATTGCCTCTTGTCGTGAAATACTAATTGGATTGTGAAATCGGCAAGCGTTCCAAAATTGAAATAATGAAACATATAAACTCACATGTGTAGGATTGAGTCTTTCATCTGCACTCACTTTATTAAAAAAACCTGATAGATGTCTTATATAGTTCATGAGTTCATGCCGCTTTCAAGTAATTTATGAATGTCTTGCTGCCTATAATAAATGATACTTCCGATTTTGGTAAAGCGAAGCGTACCATTGATACGAAGATTTTGTAATGTGCCGGGCGAGATTTTTAAAAGCTTTCGAACTTCGGGAGATTTTAGCCACTCCTTTTGTTCTGTTGATTTTCCCATTAATTCCTTAATGTCGTTTAGTAGTAAGAACCTAAAATCTTGCAGGTCTTCTTTTGTAATAATTTCTAATGCCATTTGATTTGTTTTTATACAGCAAATAGAATTAAACTATATAAAAAAATAGGGTGGCTTGGGTTGCGCCACCCTCTTTAACTTATTGAAATACAAGCAATTATTTGAAAAAAGTTTTTAAGGATAAAATTTGAATTATAGTTGTTTGGCAGAAATTACCTACCTTTAAGCATTAAAATATTAAATAGCGAATAGTTATTTTTTAGGGTAATAGAAAACCGCCAGAATTCTGAACTAACCCCAAGAAGAAATAAACTAATCGCCCACGGTATGCGTGGGCTTTAGTTTAACTTGGGGTTTGGGTGCCTGGCGGTACCTCTATTACAAGCTTTATTAATGTCCCACGCTACTTTTTTGTAGCTGGTTTACTGCAAAAAAATGCATCAAGAAAACAATCATATAGAAATTGAAGATGAACTTAAACGGTTTATGGAATTACACAATTTTGAAAACATTGAAGATGTATTAAAAGTTGAGCCTAGTAAATTGCTTAAAATGGACGGCTTTGGCTATAGATTATTAAATCATTTATTTAACCCAAACAATACCAAAGGTATTACTGGGCTTTAATGAGATTAAGCATTTCAATGATTTTTTGTTTCATCATTTCAATTGTTGAACTATCAAAATTGTAAAATTTATTTTTAATACTTCCTTGCGAAATATCAGAAACATTAGTGGTTTGGTAACTGTCGGCTAAGTGTTTGAAAATATCTTGTTGAACCTTATGTGAAATGATACCGACGTCTGATTGAAGTTTAAAAACATGCTAACTGTGCAACAGTCAAACCGCTTTCAAGTTTTAGTTTATCATTTTCAGAAAATAAATTAATGCTTGGTTGTTTGGTTTGTAGTTGTGTTTTTTTACTTAGGTAATTTATTTCTTCCTCTAACCAACCAATTAATTGATCCTTTAGCGACATTAAGGATGAATCAAAAGCAATGTTTACCTTGCTCCTTCGCTGATTTACAATTTTTAAACTGTGATACAGAAAATCAATTTTATCAGAAATACTTTCGATTGCTTCCACTTCAATTTTTATTAAAGCTGTTTTATAAAATTGAATTTCAAAAGAATTGTAATTAATACGGTAAAGTAATTCATTGACCTGTACTTCATTTATTGTATTATCATTTTCTTTTATCTCATCGTAAAACGCCTGCAAATAGACGTTTAAATAGATTAAATCTTTATAGGTCATTCTTTCTTCAATTTTTAAAGCACTCAGCTTTAAAAACGGAATATAAATAATTTGCAATAGTTTTTGATTAATCACAGAATTTAGTAAAACAGATTTTACCAAATTCAATTTTTCATCAATATTATAAATCTTTAAAAGTGAGGAACGATAAGGGATTTGAATATTTTTGTCGATATAGTTTAAATAGTTTTTCTCAACAAATCGGATTAATTCTTCGAGAGAAATAAAGGTAAGATTTAAAATATCTGTATTTGAAAAGTTTACCGAAGGTAAATATATATTGTTTTGCTCCTTAGAATTTAAAAGCTTCATTAACCTAAAGCATAGGTTTATCAATGCTTGCTGTAACTTATGGATAAAGTGTTCTGTTTTATCATTTGAATTAAAATTAAATACTTCCTCTTTTATACTTTCTTTTAATCTCAAAACTTCATTATGCAAAATGGTATTATAGTAATAGTATTTTATTTCCTTCATATCAATTTCTTCCCAATTTAAAGCCATTTTAATATGGAGGATTGTTTCATTTGGCTTTTGCAAATAATGAATATCCAAAATCTCCTTTTTATTAATTTCCAAAGCTTTGAGAACATCATTAGATAATTCATTGAGCTGCATGTTTTGAAACAAATCTAATTGATTGTCTGAAAGCTTTGCCGCCAAAGGATGCAAAGAGTTTAGCACTTTTTTATTTTGTAAAACAAATTTGGATTTAGTTTTACTAAATGATGCTACAACATAATTATAGCAAAATTCATGTTTAAGTTTCAATGCATTAATATACTGCTCAGTACTGTTTTGTTGGATTGCAAAAGGAGACAGATTACCTTGAATAATCTGGTCGAATAATTGGAATTCGTAATTCATAAAACAGTATGTTTAAAGTACGAACTACCCCTTAATATACAACCAACATCAACTGTGCTTTAAAATACACAGACCTTAAAAGGAAAGCTTTATACTAAGTGTATAACAGTATTATTAAATAAATATTGTATTATTTTGGTATATAATGCAGCAAGTAACTAAAAGTTACTTGCAATTTTAACAGGAATTTGCGGCTGTATTATCATTTGAGGAATTAAAGTGTTTTCATTTGAAATAACTAATTGGGATTGAATTTGAGAAAGTTTAAAGTATGCCCTTACTTGTTGCATATCTACACTTACTTTAGAATCAATAATTTTAGCATAATGCATCGTCATTTTTAATGTTTTGTGTCCCATCATTTTACTTACCGTTTCAATTGGCACACCCTTAGCAAGCGTTACGGTAGTGGCAAATGTATGACGAGCTGAGTGGTATGTTACTTTTTTTTCAATACCACAAACGTCCATTATTTCCTTTAAATACTCATTCATCTTTGATTACTAAGAGTAAATAAAAGCCTCCCTGTATTTAAAGTTTCAGGGTCGTTTGCGTATTTATCAATAACATATTGAGCCTGTGGTAAAATAGGAATGTTACACTTAATTTTGGTTTTTTGTCGCATTATTGATAGCCAATTACCGCCATCAATTCCCTTTATAACATTACTATCTTCAACTTTTTTTGCATCAATATAAGCCAAGCCAGTAAAACAACTAAAAATAAAAGCATCTCTTACACGAGTTAGCCTTGTAGTAAAAAACTTTTTATCAATGATAGTTTGCAATTCATCATCAGTTAAAAAAACTGTATCAACTTCAACAAGCTTAGATTTATAATTTGCAAATGGGTCTCTGCTAATCCAATGATTATTCAGACAAATTTTAATAATCTTACCAAAGTTTTTTAAATATTTTACTGCTGAATTATTTGCACAATTTCTTTCACTTCTGAGAAAAAATTCAAATTCAGTTATAAATCCAAAATCAATGTTTCTGATGTCAATGTCAGATTTATTGTATTTCCATTTTAAAAACTGTTGAGTATGCTTTAAGGTAGTTTCATAGCGTTGTAAAGTAGCTGCTGCAAATTCTTTTCCGACTAATGCCTTGAATCTTTTATTATGATCACTAAATATTTCTACAAGTGATAATGGGCGTTCTTCAATGCCAAAAATCTTGTTTTTAATATTATCATAATTTACTGGTATTCCTTCACGAATAAATTGGGTTCGGTAATCATAAACCTGGGTTTTGAGAACGTCTAAATAATCGTTAATTCTCTTACATTCTTCATTACTGGCTTTTGTTTTACCTGCATTTGCAATCCATCGTTTTTCCTCTACTGATTCGCCAGTACTTTTATCGATTCTTTTACCTCCAACGGTAACTCGCATGTAAATTGGAGTTTGACCATTTGCCGAAATTTTCGTCCTTTTTATGTAGAAAAGAACTGATACTTTATTTTGCATTTTGACAACCTTTTATATTTGTTAAAGTTAGGTTCATTCAATACGCCAGTCAAGACCTACAATTTCTGTACTGCTTGATACAAAAGGGCTACAGAGAAATTCGGTGTCCTTTTTGTATGGTAAAATCGGGAGCACCGAATTGACCACCTTAGCGATACGATTTAATGAATGAATACATTATTGGAAAAACAAAAAATCCCCTAAAACATACGTTTTAGGGGATTTTAGTTAGTATCTTTAAGATACTTGCGGAGAAGGAGGGATTCGAACCCTCGGAACAGTTTCCCGTTCGCATGTTTAGCAAACATGTCCTTTCGGCCACTCAGGCACCTCTCCAACTCAATATTAAAAATTGAGTCCGTAAATGTAACTATTTATTTTAAATTATGTAAATCTTCGATAAAAAAAATAATTTTTTACTCATGTTTTTGTACATTTAGTACCATGAAGTTTTTATGTTACTCTAGCCTAATCCTATTAATCTGCTGCTTTCAGATTGGCTGCAAAAAAGCGCAAAATAATACCTTAGTAGTTCACTTATTAAGCGAACCTGATGATATGCACCCAACTAACGGAGCCTCAGCTGTTAGAGCCGAAATTAATCTGTACACCAATTTAAGCTTATTACGCGTTAATTATAAAACAGGCGAATTGTTGCCCTGCTTAGCAAAAGCTCTTCCTGCGGTTTCTTCTGATGGCTTGAGTTATACTTACGAAATAAAAGATGGTCTTTCTTGGGATGATAAAAGCCCCATCACCGCTGCTGATATTGCCTTTACTACAAAGGCAAGTAAGTGCTTATACACCAACAACCCAGGGCTAAAACCCTATTGGGAAAACATTAAAGAAATTAAAATAGACGGGACTAATAAACAAAAATTCACCATTGTGATGAAACGTCCTTATATTTTAAACACTTGGTTTTGGACGGATTTTCCTATTATTCAAGAGGGATTTTATGACAAACAAAAAACGCTTGCAAAATACACCGAAGAACAGTTAACGGATTCTACTTTCCTAAAAACAAAAGCTGACGTTAAACAATGGGCAGACGAATTTAATAGTCCAAAATATTATACCGACCCTAACTTTTTAAGCGGTGCTGGTCCATATAAAATTACTAAATGGGATAAAGGCGTGAGTATCACTCTTGAAAAGAAAAAAGATCATTGGTCGGAAAATTGCCAGGAAAATTGGTATTGCCAAGCAAATGCAGATAAAATTATTTTAAAATTAAACACCAATAATGCATCTGCTGTACTAGAATTAAAAAATGGCATCATGGATGTATCTGGAATGATTGATTATGCCTCGTTTACCGAATTATCTCACGACGAAAACTTCACTAAAAACTACACTTTAAAATTAGCTGATACTTATAATTATACGTATGTGGCTATGAACATGAAGCCAGATGGACAAAAGCATCAGAAATTATTTAATGATGTGTTAGTAAGAAAAGCAATGGCTTTACTAACGCCTTACGAGCAAATAAATAAAACATTGTATGAAAATCACAACAAGCGTGTGGTTTGTCCTATTTCTCCAAATAAAATAGATTTTAATGCCGATTTAAAACCAGTGGAATATAATGTAAAAAAAGCCATAGAACTTTTAACTCAAGCTGGTTGGACAGATACCGATAACGACCAGATTTTAGATAAACTAATTGATGGTAAAAAAGTGAAATTTGAATTCGCAATCAATTTTATTTCAGGCTCTAAAGTTTGGGAAGACTTAGCCAAACAATTAGCCGAAAGCATGAGTAAAGCTAACATCTATGCGATGTTAATCCTTTAGATTATAATGGATTTTTTAGTTCGGTAACAGGTCACGAATTTGATATGAGCATAGGCGCTTGGCAAAGTAGTGCTACGCCCGAAGATTTTTCTCAATTATGGAGTTCTGCAGCTTGGACAGGTAACGGATTGAATTTTACAGGATTTGGAACACCTCAATCAGATGCATTGATTGATAGTATTAATGTAAGCGTTGACGAACAAAAACGAATTGCTTTATCGAAACGTTTTCAAAAACTAGTGTATGATGAGCAACCTTATATTTTCTTATTCACCCAAACAAGAAGAATTATTGTCAATAAGCGTTGGGATAATTTAGAGATATATACTGAATATCCGGGCGTATTGCTCAACACTTTAAAGCTAAAAGACTAATACATGTTAGGCTATGTATTAAAAAGAATTCTTTGGTTTGTTCCTACTCTTTTTGCAGTAACAATCATTGGATTTATATTACTAGCTAATTCTCCAGGCGATCCTGTAAATTTATTAAGTAACGGCGCGAAAGCTAGTGGTAATATAGAGGAACAAAAAACATTTTGGCGCAAGAAATTAGGTTTAGATTTACCATTATTTTACTTTTCGATTACCACTTTATCAGAGCCTGATACCTTATATAAAGTTTATGATGAACAACAACTCAAAATAATCAAAGAAGACCTGAAAGAAAATGGTGGCTACAAAAACTTTATCCCAAAAATAATTTGGTATGGTTATCATAACCAATATCATCATTGGTTGTTTGGTGGAGCTAATTCAAAAGGTATTATTCGCGGCGATTTTGGCATTTCGTTTATAAAGAAAGAACCCGTTATTGCGATCTTAAAAGATAAACTCATTTGGTCGGTATTTTTTTCGGTTGTTTCTATTCTTTTAGCTTACGTGATAAGTATTCCCATTGGCATTAAATTGGCAGAAAAGCCTGAAAGTAAATCAAGTAAAATCACACAGATTACTTTGTTTTTATTATACTCTATGCCCTCATTTTTTGTAGGTGTTTTATTATTGATGCTGTTTGCAAATCCTGATGTACTTTCCATCTTTCCGCCTTCAGGCATTAAACCAATTGAAGGTTATGATGAAAATGCTTCTCTACTTTCAAAATTCGTTGATTCTTTTCCCTACATGATTTTACCATTGATTTGTTATACCTACTCTTCGTTGGCATTTATATCAAAATTAACTGCGACTTCTATCAATGAACAATTGGGTTTAGATTATATTAAAACTGCAAGGGCAAAGAGCTTAAGCGAAAACAACATCATCTGGAAACATGCTCTTAAAAATAGTGCCTTACCTTTAATTACCGTTTTTTCTTCTGTATTTCCTAGCATTATTGGCGGCTCCGTCATTATCGAAAGCATTTTTACAATTCCAGGAATGGGATTAGAAACCGTAAAAGCTATCATTTCGCAAGATTATCCAATTGTTATTGCAGTTATTACATTATCATCTGTACTCACCATTTTTAGTTATTTGTTAGCCGATATATTATACGCTTGGGTTGATCCGAGAATTAGAAAATAAATGAACATTAAAAACACATATCTATCTTACAAAACATTGCTCTCAAAAAACCGAGCATTGAAGCTGTGTTTGCGTGTATTTTTAATATTTGTATGCATAGCATTGCTAGCGCCCTTTTAGCAAACGATAAACCCTTAATTTGCAAATACAAAGGACAATGGTTGTTTCCTGCTTTTCTTTAAAAAATAAACAAATTATTTCTGAAGATGATATCATTAATTACAATATGGGTAATGACTGGAAAACTTTAAATACAGATTTCAGTGTATTTGCACCTTGCGCCTACTCTCCAAATACGATTGACGCAGCTAATGCTCCAAGAAAAAGTCCGTTTGATGCACAAGAATTTGTTTTAAAAAATAACACTACAACTTCACTACCATTTCAATTCAGACATTGGTTAGGGACGACGCAAAACGGAAACGATGTTTTGTCTGGTATTATTCATGGCACAAAAATATCCTTAAGCGTTGGCTTTTTTTCGATGCTCATTGCCTCCATCATTGGCATTATTTTAGGAGCTTGCGCAGGTTATTTTGAAAACGATACACTTAAAATTGGGTATGTTCAATTACTATTTTTATTAATAGGAATTTTCATTTCTTATTTTTATAGTGTGGTTGTGCGAGGGAGTAATTTAGCAGCGGCTTTTACAAATGGCAGTACTTTAGCCATTTTACGAGTCTTTCTTTTATTGTACTTATCTTACGTTGTTATTAAAGGTCTATTGAAAGTTGGAAACAAAATTGATGTCATATTAAAAACAGATAACATATTAAATTTTCCTTTAGATGCAATCGTTTCGAGAATCATTGAAATATTAAATTCTATTCCTTCGTTATTACTCATCATCGCATTATCAGCCATCACTAAACCATCATACATTTTATTAATTTCAATTATTGGTTTTTTAAGTTGGACAACCATTGCTCGCTTAACTCGTGCCGAATATTTAAAAATCAAACAGTTAGATTATATCACATCTAGTAAAGCTATTGGCATGAGTCATTTTGCAATTATGAGAAAACATATTTTACCTAATGTATTCCCCATCATTTTAGTACAAATTATTTTTGGAATGGCAGGGGCTGTTTTAATTGAAGCGTCTTTGTCGTTTATTGGAATTGGAATTCCAAGTAACACTGTAAGTTGGGGAAGTTTATTAAACGAAGCCAGAGATCATTTTTCAGCATGGTGGTTGGTGGTTTTTCCGGGATTATGTGTGTTTACTTTGATTTTTATTTATAATAAAATAGCGGCTGAGATTTCGAAAATAAACCAACCTTAATATGAAAAAAAGATCATTTATTATTTATATACTATTTGTTATAAATATTTCCATCGCTCAAACACCGGTTGAATATTACTTTAAAAGAGCTATTGAAAAAGATAGTTTGGAAGATTATAAAGGAGCCATTGAAGACTACACAAAAGCCATTTCTTTTGATTCTAGCAAGGCTAATTATTATACAGGCAGAGGACTCTCAAAACATGAACTAGAAGATTATAATGGTGCTATAAAAGATTTTTCGAAAGCTCTTAAACTTACTCCAAAAGATGATACATTATTCAACCATAGAGGCTGATGCAAAATTTGAATTAGAAGATTATACAGGAGCAATTGCAGATTATGATATAGCTATATTTTAAATCAAGGTAATGCTGAATACTATGGTAACAGAGGATTAGGCAAATATGAAATGGGCAACTGCAAAGAGGCACTTGTCGATTTTGAAAAAGCGATAGAGCTAGAACCTAAAGATGGAGATTACTATAATCATAGAGGCCTTGTAAAACATGAACTTGAAGATTTTAAGGGAGCCATTGTTGATTACACAAAAGCTATTTCAATTGACAATGAAGATGATTACTATTATTTCAACAGAGGTTTATCAAAAAATGAGCTAAAGGACTATAAAGAAGCTATAGAAGACTTTTCAAAAGCGATCTTAATAGATAAGGAAGATGGCGATTATTTTTATAATAGAGGCCTCTTCAAAATACGAATTAAAGGAATACGAATTGGCTATTGATGATTTTAATAGTGCCATAAGTGTAGACCCGACAGTTGCCAACTATTACTGCAACCGTGCAATGGCAAAGGATGAAGTTGGAAAATACAGCTATGCGCTACTAGACTATGATAAAGCTATTGAGCTTGATACAACTGATGAAAGCTTTTATTATAACAGAGGCAATACAAAATACAACATAGAAGATTATATATCTGCCATAACAGATTATAATTTGGCTATAAAGATAAATGCCACCAATCAAGATCAATATAACAATAGAGGTCTTGCAAAATATCAGCTTAAAGATTACGGAAATGCAATTGATGATTTCACAAAATCCATTGAATTAGATAATTCTGATGGAGATTTCTTTTATAACAGAGCATTGTGCAAAATAGAAATGAAAGAATTAACTGGCGCTTGTGAGGATCTCGAAAAAGCTAAAAGTTTAGGAAACAAAGATGCAAAAAGCATGGCAAAGAAAAACTGCAAGTAATAACAATTACTGCACCACAACCTTTTTAGTAACAGCCTTAAATTGCTTTGAATCTTTACTTTGTAATTGAATAAAGTAAACACCCTTGCTAAATTGAGAGACATTTATATCAATCATTTTATTAAACGTATTTCTTTCAAAAACAACTTTACCTAAAACATCATAGCATCTAATAGTCATTTCTTGATAGCTATTATCTTTAATAGCTATCGTAATTTTATCAGATGCGGGATTAGGGAATACCGTTACATTTTCTTCAGTAAACAACTCCTTCACTCCCACTTGATTGACATTAGTTGAATTAAAAAAAGCCAAACCGCCTGCATAATTTCCTACAAACAAATCACGTAAGCCATCATTGGTTATATCTTCAAAAAAGGGTGCGCAACGTGGTCCTTCGTTTACATGAAATAATGCTGTATCAACTTCGTTAAAGGTTCCAGTTAAATTTCCGTCAATATTATCGTACAAATAAACATTACCAATTTCGCTGCCAACTAATAACTTTGTTACACCCGCATCGCTATACATAAATGGCATACTATATCCAGTTGTCCAACCATATTGTTTCACATCTACTCCACCCAAAAAACCAGTTTTTAATGTAAAATTAGGGACAGTTGTTGTTCCAACATTTTTATAATAAGTCAATCTTCCGTTAGTGGAGCCTAAAACTAAATCTAAAGTTCCATTTTGATCAATATCATATAGTTGTGGGAAAACAAAATTGTTTCCTAAAATATTTTGATAATTTGCCACATAATTTCCAAAAACAGCTGGGTTTCCAGCTCCAGCAGTATTTTCAAAATAATGCACTTTTCCATTAGTTCCACCAACAATTAAATCCATATCTCCATCACTATCCAAATCACCAAAAGTAGGGGCCATCGAAAATATATTATAGCTTGATAAGGATTGGTAATCTCTTGTGATTAAAGAAAAAGATGGCGATGTATTTGTTCCAATATTTCTATAATACGCTAGCTTAGATTTATTAGTATTGACGGTGTAATAACCTAAGTTTCCAACTATCAAATCCTTTTTACCATCTGCATCAGCATCAAACAAAACTGGATAAGCACCTTCTCCCAATTCAATCATATCTTCTTGTAAAAATTCTTTTTTTGAAACACAAAATTTACTGTTGGCGTAGTGGATGCATTTTTATAATACCAAACACTTTGATAATTTTCTGCACCTGAAATTGCATTTGGACTACCAATTAAATCCTTGAATCCGTCATTATCCACATCTAAATTATAGGTACATGGAAAAGTATTTAACTTAATAATGCTTGTACTAGCTTTATTCGGATAATTAGGATATAAAATAGTAGTATCTCCAATATGTGCATTTGAAGTACTTCCTGTATTTTCGGCATAAAACACATTACTACAAGAAATATCTCCCATAATAATCTCTTTATCACCGTCTCCATCCCTATCAAAACACATTAAGCAAGAACCAGAGTGTAATACTTTATCAACGTTATTTTCAATACTATTTTGATATAGCTTCATAAAAGGACAAACATTCATATTTACTTGGCAGCCACTTTCATTAACATCTCCCCAACAATCGTCAATCATATCAAACACTAAACTATCCGCAGTTCCGTATAACTCCTGACTCATTTTTTATGATATTCAGCTTTTACTCCAATAACTGAAAAAGTCAAAATATCTAAATCCCCGTCATTATCTAAATCAGAAATTCCTGGTATCCCAACCGAACTCACGGGTATATTACTTAAGCTAGGCGCACCAAAGGGGTTATAATCACTTCGCAACAATGAGTTCACTAAAGTAAACACTTAAAGTTTGCCCAACGGTATTGTTCTTAAAACCTTTATTCCTCCTGGTGTGTAGGTAAACAAATCAGATTTACCATCAAAATCATAATCAAAAAAAAGTGCCCAATCTGAAACCTCCGGAAATTGTTCTTGGTGAGTAAAATCATGTTTATACTTAGATTCACCAACAACTCCAACATTTAAATAAGCTCTAAATCGTCCTCCTGAACCTCCTATTTTATCATAAGCTACAATATCGTTTACTCCATCTCCGTTTAAATCAATGTTAGTAAAAGAACTAAAATTAATTCCTCCAGCCCAAGGCATCAATAAGCGGTTGTTTGATTCAAAAACAGGGATAGTATCTCTATAAACATTAGTTTGAGACCAACTCAGTTTCAGAGTCAACAAAAGAAAGAGTAAAATTTTAACACGGCTCATACATTAGCAAAAATACGAATTAAACTTTAAATTAATTGCTAACTGCTTAATTTTCAGCATTAAATTAATTTGCTTTATATATGCCATAAACTTATATTTGCACCCTTAATTTTATTCGATTTAAATCAATTTTATGCAAAACAAAGGTGCCATTAAAATTTTCGCTATACTTTTAGCGCTTGCCTGTATTTTTTACTTATCCTTTACTTGGGTAACTCGTGGGGTAGAAACTGAAGCAAAAGAATATGCTGAAAGCATTTCTAGTTCAGCTGGAGTTCAAGCTAATGCTAAAAAATATGCTAACGGAGACGCTACAAAAGAACTATTTTATGTAGATTCTTTAAAAGAAAAGTTAGCAGATAAGTATTTAGATTCTTTAAAAACTCAACCAGTTTACGATTTAATCATCGCAAGCTATACTTACGAAGAATGTAAAAAGCGTGAAATCAACTTAGGTTTAGATTTACGTGGTGGTATGAACGTAACTTTAGAAATTTCGGTTGCTGATATCGTTAAAAACTTATCTAACTTAAATCCTGATGCAGCTTTCAATAAGTCGATTAAAGATGCTCAAGATAATATGGGAGTTGGTAACAACGATGATTTCTTAACTTTATTTGCTAAAAAATATAAAGCAAACGCACCTTCAGGACAATTAGCTCCTTTATTTCAAACGATTGAATTAAAAGGTAAAGTTGCTTATAACGCTACTAACGAAGAAGTAATTACATTTTTACGTACAAAGGTTGACGAGTCAATCTCTAACTCCGAAAAAACATTCCGTTCTCGTATCGACCGTTTTGGTGTAGCTCAACCAAATATCCAAAAATTAGGAAACAGCGGGCGTATCTTAGTTGAATTACCAGGTGTAAAAGACAAAGAGCGTGTTCGTGAATTATTACAAGGTACTGCAAACTTAGAGTTTTGGGAAACTTATGATAATGGCGAATTAGGAAACTTATTAATTGGCGCTAACGATAAATTATCGAAAGCATTATATCCAAATTTTAACACTAAAAATGATACAGCTGCAAAATCAACTGATACAACTAATGTAGTTAAACCAGCAGTTGCTAATACGGATACAGCAGCTGGAAAAATTGACACATCTGCTGTTGCATCTGTTACTACAAATTCAGCAGTACCAACTTCTTTAGATTCATTTAATATGCGTTTCCCATTAATTTATGTAGGGAATGTACCTTGTCCTTTAAAAGCAAACGTATCTTTTAATCAACAAACACAACAACCTGAGCAATTTTTACCAGGCCCAGTTGTAGCGCGTGCTTATAGTAAAGAAGATACTGCGAAAGCTAATGCTTTATTAAAACACCCAGCTTTAAAATCATACCTACCTAATAAATTGAAATTTATGTGGGGTTCTAAACCAGAAGAAGTGAAAAACGAAGCTGGTGAAGTAGTTGGTGCTTATTACGAATTATATGCTATTAAAATTACAGACAGAAGCGGTAAAGCTGCAATGTATGGTGATATTATTACAGATGCTCGTAAAGATTTTGATGCGCAAAGCGGTGGTCACCCATACATTAGTATGCAAATGACTGGCGAAGCAGCTATTAAATGGGCTAAATTGACAAAAGACAATTCTCCACAAGGAGACAAAAAAGGTCGTTCAATTGCTGTAGTGATGGATAACATGGTTTATTCCGCTCCAACAGTTAATGGCGAAATTAAAGGTGGTAACTCTCAAATTACAGGAAACTTTACTGTTGAAGAGGCAGAAACTTTAGCAGCGGTATTAAGTGCTGGTAAATTACCTGCTCCTGCTCGTATTGTTGAAGAAAGTGTTGTTGGTCCTACTTTAGGTCAAGAAGCAATTGATTCAGGTTTAATATCTACAATGCTTGCTTTATTAGTGATTTTAGTATTTATGTATATGTACTACAATAAAGCAGGTATGGTTGCCAACGTTGCGTTGATTGCCAACATGTTCTTTATTATGGGTATTCTCGCCTCTATGAATGCGGTATTAACATTACCTGGTATTGCCGGTATCGTCCTCACCATTGGTTTAGCGGTGGATGCTAACATCCTTATCTTTGAGCGTATTCGTGAAGAATTAGCTCTAGGTAAATCGTCCGCACAAGCTATTAAAGAAGGTTTTAAACACGCTATGAGTTCTATTATTGACTCTAACGTTACCTTAGCTATTTTAGCGATTATCTTAATGGTATTTGGTTCAGGACCAGTTCAAGGTTTTGCTACAACATTATTAATTGGTATTGGAGCATCTTTATTCTCTGCTATCTTAATTACTCGTGTTATTTTTGATTGGATGTTATCTCGCAAAATGGAAATTCCATTTGATAACTCTGCTACTCGTAATTCATTTAAAAATGTAGCCTTTAACTTTGTTGGACGTAGAAAAGTATATTATGCAATCTCTACTGTAATTATTGTTTTAGGTACTGTGATGTATTTTGCTCACGGTGGTTTAAAATTAGGAGTTGATTTTAAAGGTGGTCGTACTTACCAAGTTCGTTTTGATAAAGAAATGAATACCGAAGATGTTAAACAATCATTAAAAGATGCTTTCAAAGACGCGTCATTAGAAGTAAAAACAGTTGGTGGTAATAACCAAATGAAAATCACCACTTCTTACCGTGTAACGGATAACTCTCCAACAGTTGATACAGAAGTTGAAAAAGCATTAAACGATGGTTTAAACACTTTAGAAGCTAAACATGAATTAGTAAGTCAACAAAAGTTGGACCTACTATTGCAACAGATATTTTATATGGCGCTTACGCTGCTATTTTATTCTCTTGTTTAGTGATGTTTATCTACATCGTTGTTCGATTCAAGAAATGGCAATATGGTTTAGGTGCGGTTGTGGCTTTATTCCATGACGTGTTAGTGGTATTATCATTCTATACAATTTTAGATGGTATTGTTCCTTTCTCTTTAGAAATTGGACAAGATTTTATTGCTGCTATCTTAACGGTTATGGGTTACACGATGACAGAAACAGTTGTTGTATTTGACCGTATCCGTGAGCGTTTAGCTGAAAACGAAAAAGCAGATTCTACAACTGAAGAACGTAACTCATTAATTAACTATGCATTAAATAGTACATTAAGTCGTACAATTTTAACTTCGTTAACTGTATTCTTCGTATTATTAGTAATCTTTATTTTTGGTGGAGAAAGTATTCGTGGATTTATCTTCGCCTTATTAATTGGTCGTATCATTGGTACATACTCTTCATTATGTATCTCAACACCAATTGTTGTTGACTTTGATAAAAGGAAATAATTAATAAGATTATCTTTAAAAACGCCTCATCCGCCAACTGGCGGATGGGGCGTTTTTGTTTTATAGAAATTTAGTATATTAGTATATATGAAACACTTTGGATTTATATTGATACTATTTTTTTACACTTGGACTTCAAATGCACAAAATACAGATACAATCATTGCTATAGTTCCCAAGCATACAACTTTTTCCTATTTCACAGCTGAAAAAATAGATCCTTTTGATTTTTTTCTTTCAAATGACACTTTATATTACAAGCGATATAAAAAAAATAAATTAAAAACTGGTGATTCTGTACTTTATACCTGCAGTTCTATAACTAATAAAATCATAATATTCAGACGACCAAATGGTAAAAAGGTCTTTATTGGCAGTTGGAATTATGAAAGCATTTATGGTAAAATATTTTATTTTAACCGAGAAGGTAATAATATTATTAAAGGTGAAATGAGTAGGAATCATGGCTATCAAAAAATTGGTAAATGGTATTATTACTACTCAAACGGAAAAATAAAAAAAGAGGTTGAATATAAAGGTGAAGAAGTAGAAGAATCAATAAAAATTGGAGTTTGGAAAACGTACAATAAAAAAGGCAAACTAATAAAAGAAGTTAAATACAACTGATTTATTATACCAGTATTTTTTAATATCCTTTGACAAAAAAACGTATTTATTAAATTAATTAACAGTCAACCAAAAATCAGTATTTCATTCGTACCTTTAAGGTGCAATGATTTTAGAGAAATTATCACTCATCAATTTTAAAAATTACGACGAAGCTCAACTCGAGTTTTGTTCGAAATTTAATTGCTTTGTAGGTAATAATGGCATGGGTAAAACCAATTTATTAGATGCTATACATTACGTGTCTTTCTGTAAAAGTTTTTTTAATGCTATTGATAGCCAAAATATCAAACACGATTTACCCTTTTTTGTTATTCAAGCTTGGATTAATAAAAATGGAGATACGCACGAAATTTATTGTGGTGTAAAACGTGGAGCTAAAAAACAATTTAAACATAATAAAAAAGAATACGAGCGTTTATCTGAACATATTGGATTATATCCTTTGGTCATGATTTCTCCTTCGGATATTGAATTGATTTGGGACGGAAGCGAAGTACGCCGTAAATTTATGGATAGTATCATTTCTCAATACGATAAAGTGTATTTGGAAAAACTAATTGCTTACAATCATGTTTTACAGCAACGCAATGCTTTATTAAAACAGTTTTACGAAAGCAGAACTTTTGATAATATGAGCTTGGAGATTTGGGATGATCAACTCATTATTCATGGTGAAGAAATTATTAAAATTCGCACGCATTTCCTACAAGAGTTTATTCCATTGTTCACTAAAAACTACCAGTTTATTAGTGGAAGTAATGAAAACGTAAGTTTAGAATATGAATCCTCTATTAAAGATTTATCCTACAAAACTGTATTAACAGCCAGTCTTGCAAGAGATAGAGCCTGTTCATCATACAACCGTAGGTCCACACCGAGATGATTTGGATTTTAAATTGATGGGGAATAGCTTAAAGAAATTTGCTTCTCAAGGTCAACAAAAATCTTACTTGTTAGCCTTAAAATTAGCTCAGTTTGAATTTATTAAAGAGAAAAAACATACCAAGCCTTTATTGTTGTTGGATGACATCTATGATAAATTGGATGAAACACGTTTTAAGAAATTAATTGAGTTAGTAAGTGGCGATGAGTTTGGGCAAGTATTTATAACCGATACACATCCAGGAAGAATACAAGAATTATTTGAGCAAAATAATTCGGAACATATTATTTATGAAGTAAACAACGGCATCATACATAAACATGGCTAAGAACAATAACCTCATAAAGCTAGGCGATGCTATTTCTCAAATTTTCAAAGAAGAAAAGTTGGATGAGAAATACAGCATCTTTGCTATTAGAAATGGCTGGGAAGGTATTGTTGGAAAAACCGTAGCAAAACATACCACACAAATAAACTATGCGCAAGGTATTTTGTTTGTATCAATAGATTCTCCAATCATCAGAAACGAAACGGCGTATGTAAAAGAAACCATTATTGAGAAAGTAAATAAATTTGTAGGGAAAAGATTAATTAAGGAACTTGTTCTTAAATAAAAAATGAGTCATGAGCCTTGACATTAAAAAAATGAAAAACTTAATATAGTTCTCACATTGCAGTTAAGAAATATTAAACAATGAAAGCATTTAACGTACCGAAGTTTTACAGAAGTCCGATTATTAGTAAAATAAAACAATACCGTAAGTTGCAAGATCCTCGCAAGAGAGACAACTCGCCTACTCTATTGGATTTTGGTGCTGTTCAGTTTTTAATTGCTCGTCATTTTGGTTTTTGTTATGGTGTGGAGAATGCCATCGAAATTTCGTTTAAAGCATTAGATGAAAATCCAGGAAAACGTATTTTCTTATTAAGCCAAATGATTCATAACCCAGATGTGAATAATGATTTGATTGAAAGAGGTGTACAATTTTTACAAGACACCAACGGTAATCAACTCATTTCATTTGACACTTTAACACCTGATGACGTGGTTATTATTCCTGCATTTGGCGCACCTTTAGATATTATTGCTTTATTGGAATCTAAAAACATCAAAACTGAAGCGTACAATACCACTTGCCCGTTTGTTGAACGTGTTTGGAAAAAATCAGAATCAATCGGAAAAGATAATTACACCATTATTATTCACGGAAAACATAATCACGAAGAAACCAAGGCAACTTTTTCGAGAAGCGACAAGCACAACAAAGCCATTATTGTGAGAGATATTACCGAAGCAAAACTTTTAGCAGATTTTATAATTGGAACTAAACCTAAAGAACAGTTTGCCATTGATTTTAAAGGGCGTTATTCTGAAAATTTAGATTTAGAAAAAGATTTACAACGTGTGGGCGTTATTAATCAAACCACCATGCTAGCCAGCGAAACACAAGAAATAGCCGACTATTTTAAAACTGTGATGTTAGAAAAATATGGTGCTATTAATATTACAAATCATTTTGCAGACACTCGCGATACATTGTGTTATGCTACAAACGAAAATCAAGATGCTACTTATGGTTTATTGGAAACTGAAGCTGATTTAGCGATTGTAGTTGGTGGTTATAATAGCAGTAACACGTCTCATTTGGTAGAATTATGTGAACGTAAATTCCATACTTATTTTATTTCTTCTGAAAAAGAAATCACCGACAAGAACACCATCAATCATTTTGATTACCCCAATAAAAAACATTTAACGAGTTCCAATTTCTTACCGAACAAAACACCTGTGCATATTATCTTAACCAGCGGAGCTTCTTGTCCTGATTCGGTTATAGAAGGTGTTATTCATAAAATAAATAGTTTTTACTCAGATATAAAGCCTGTGGAAGAAGCAATCAAACAATTATCTAACTAACATGAACTTAAATTTAACTAAACCACTCGCTTTTTTTGATTTAGAAACTACAGGCATAAATGTTGGTAGCGACCGTATCGTAGAAATTTCTATTGTTCGCGTCAACATTGATAATACAACCGATATTTTAACTAAAAAAGTAAATCCAACAATTCAAATTCCAGAATTTACATCTAAAATACACGGCATTTATGATAAAGATGTTATAGACTGTCCTACGTTTAAGAGTTAGCACCACAATTAGCGCAGTTTTTAATCAATTGTGATTTAGCGGGTTTTAATTCCAATAAATTTGATGTGCCTGTTTTAGTAGAAGAGTTTTTGCGTGCGGATATTGATTTTGATTTAAGAAATAGAAAGTTAATTGACGTGCAAAACATTTTCCATACCATGGAACCACGCAATTTAACAGCTGCTTATAAATTTTATTGCGAAAAACCATTAATTAACGCCCACTCTGCAGAAGCAGATACTTTAGCTACTTACGAAATTTTTAAAGCACAAATTGCTCGTTACGAAAACACGGAAGTAGAAGATGATAAAGGAAATAAAACAAAGCCAGTAAAAAACGACATGGCCGTTTTAAGTACTTTAACGACTCGTACTAAAAATGCGGACTTAGCAGGTAGAATTGTGTTCAACGAAAAAGGTGAAGAAGTGTTTAGTTTTGGAAAGCATAAAGATAAAACAGTAAAAGAAGTATTCACCAAGGAACCATCCTACTATAACTGGATGATGCAAGGCGATTTTCCTTTATACACTAAAAAAATTATTACTCAAATTCGTTTGAGCATGAAGTAAAAGTATATGCACGAATTAGAACCATTTTATAATTGGCAGCATTTATACATCGCTTCGGAAGATGAGGATTCGCCATTTTATGGGGCTGAGTATAGTGAATTTACATTTAGCAACACCGTTTACAATTACTATATCCATCCGCAATGGGATGATATGGGAAGCGAAACCTTATACCTCAAAATTTTATTTGTGGATTACGATGAGCATTACGCCATCATAGAGTTAATTGGCGAATGGAACGATGCGATTAATAACGATATCATGCTGTTAAAACGTGATATTATTGATGAATTAGCATTCCATGGTATCAATAAATACATCATCATCGGCGAAAATGTATTAAACTTCCATCACTCTGATGATTCATACTATGAAGAATGGTTTGAAGATGTGCAAGACAATGATGGCTGGATTACATTTATCAATTTTCAAGAACACGTGTTAAAAGAATTTAAGCAAGCTAATTTGTATTACTATTTTATCACTGGAGGAGAATTGAACGACTATGAATGGCGTAAATTTTCTCCGGGACAAGTGTTTGGGAATATTTCTAAGATTATTTCTAAAAGATTAGCTTAAATTTTAAACTAAAAAAGTGTGCTCTTGTTAATAGTTTAGCTGATAATTCAGCTCACAAACTATTATATTTGATACTGATTTAAACTACAATTTTGGCTACTCAAAAAGACATCACTACGCTCAATCCTAAAGAATTTATTATTATAAAAGGTGCTCGCATGCATAACCTTAAAGGTATTGATGTGGCATTACCTCGAAATAAATTTATTGTCATTACTGGTTTATCAGGTTCTGGTAAATCATCGTTGGCATTCGATACATTATATGCAGAAGGTCAGCGACGTTATGTAGAAAGTTTATCTGCCTATGCGCGTCAGTTTTTAGGGCGTTTAGAAAAACCAAAAGTAGATTATATCAAAGGAATTTCTCCTGCTATTGCTATCGAACAAAAAGTAATTTCTCGTAACCCACGTAGTACAGTTGGTACCATTACAGAGATTTATGATTACTTAAAATTATTATACGCACGTGTTGGAAAAACATACAGTCCCATTTCTGGTAAAATTGTTAAGCGCGATTCGGTAAGTGATGTGGTTGATTTTGTAAATACATTAAGCAACGAAACAAACTGTTTAATTGTATCAAAGTTAATTGTTCCAAAAGACAGAGACTTAGCCAAACATTTAGATTTATTGAATCAGCAAGGCTTTGCAAGAATATTAGTTAACAATCAAATCACTAAAATATCTGATTTTGATGCCAAAAAATCAAAAAAAACAGATGTTATTTTTTTATTGGTAGATAGGATTGTTGTTGATATTACGGATGAAGATTTTCAAAACCGTGTAGCGGATAGTGTGCAAACCGCCTTTTTTGAAGGCAATGGCGAATGTGATGTGTTTATCGAAAAAGATGATAAGTCATACAATCAACATCATTTCTCTAATTTATTTGAAGCAGATGGAATAACGTTTGAAGAACCTGACATGAATTTTTTTAGTTTCAACAATCCAATAGGTGCTTGTAAAACCTGCGAAGGCTTTGGAAGTATTATTGGCATTGATCCTGATTTAGCAATTCCAAATAAAAGTATTTCTGTATTTGATAACGCAGTTGCTTGTTGGAATGGAGAAACCATGTCTCAATACAAAAATCAATTAGTTAAGAGTGCTCATAAATTTGATTTTCCAATTCATAAACCTATTGCTCAATTAACTAAAGCGCAATACAATTTATTATGGACAGGTAATGAATATTTTGAAGGCATCACCGCTTTCTTTAAAATGTTAGAAAAAGAAAGCTACAAAATACAATACCGTGTGATGTTAGCACGCTACCGCGGAAAAACAAATTGTCCCGATTGTAATGGTACACGTCTGCGTAAAGACGCTAACTATGTGAAGATCGGCGGTATGGGCATTTCCGAATTAGTGTTAATGCCAGTTTCAGATATTGCTTCTTTCTTTAAAAAACTAAAACTTAGCGAACACGATACATCTATTGCTAAACGATTATTGATAGAAATTAATAGTCGTTTACAATTTTTATTAGATGTGGGTTTAGGCTATTTAAGCTTGATTCGTGTTGCTAATACCTTAAGCGGCGGCGAAAGTCAACGTATTAACTTAGCAACTTCCTTGGGAAGTAGTCTTGTTGGGAGTTTATATATTTTAGATGAGCCAAGTATTGGTTTACATTCGAGAGATACCGAACGTTTAATCGGTGTTTTAAAATCATTGAAGGCACAGGGTAATACGGTCATCGTTGTTGAGCATGATGAGGAAATTATGCAAGCTGCTGATCAATTAATTGATATTGGTCCAGAAGCTGGAACCAATGGTGGAGAGCTAGTATTTCAAGGCAATCAAAAAGATTTATTAAAAGATTCGAAAAGCTTTACCGCAAAATATTTAACTAATAAATTACGAATTGAAGTTCCAAAAACACGCCGCAAATGGAAAGAGTTTATTGAAGTTCATAATGCTACGGAGAACAATTTAAAAGACATTACTGTTAAATTTCCTTTAAATACCTTGTGCTGTGTAACGGGCGTAAGTGGCTCTGGTAAATCAACTTTAGTTAAAAAAGTATTATACCCCAATGTCAAAAAACATCTAGAAGGTTATTTTGCGAATGCAAAAAGTGATAAAATTTCAGGAAGCTTAAAACAAATTCAACATGTAGAGTTTATTGATCAAAACCCAATTGGTAAATCTTCTCGCAGTAATCCTGTCACTTACACAAAAGCATACGATGAAATCCGTAATTTATTTTCGGAACAAGCTCTTGCAAAAGTTCGAAACTATAAACTCTCTCATTTTTCATTTAACGTAGATGGCGGAAGATGCGAAGTTTGCGAAGGCGAAGGAACCATCACTGTTGAGATGCAGTTTATGGCGGATATTTCATTACCATGCGAGGCATGTAATAGTAAACGCTTTAAAGCAGAAACTTTAGAGATTTTATATAAAGGTAAATCCATTTCTGATGTATTGGAAATGACGATTGATGATGCGGTGATTTATTTTAGTCAATATGAAAGCGATAGGATTTGTAAACGCATTATTGAACGCTTAAAACCATTACAGGAAGTTGGATTAGGTTACGTGCAATTAGGTCAATCATCTAGTACTTTAAGTGGTGGCGAAGCACAGCGTATTAAATTAGCTACCTTTTTAATTGGAGGAAGTTCAACAACTCAAACCTTATTTATTTTTGACGAACCAACCACAGGCTTGCATTTTCACGATGTGGCTAAATTATTAAAATCATTCAACGCCTTAATTGACCGTGGACATTCCATTGTAGTAATTGAACACAATTTAGACGTTATTAAATGTGCAGATTGGGTTATTGATATAGGTCCTGAAGGTGGCGAAGAAGGCGGAACGGTTGTTGCCCAAGGAACACCTGAAGATATTGTGAAAAATAAAGTTAGTTATACGGCTAGGTATTTGAAAGAGAAAATCTAAGTTTTTAAAAACCTATTAACAACGCTTTTCCATTCTTTAAATTATTCGCACTTTTGATTTTTAGAAAAACCTTTCTAAAAATCTATGCAACTAAAATATCAAACTAAGCCAAAAGCCATCCTTTTATTAGAAGACGGTAAAATTTTTGAAGGCAAAGCTGCCGGAAAAATTGGAACTACTACCGGAGAAATTTGTTTTAATACTGGTATGACTGGCTACCAAGAAATTTTCACGGATCCTTCCTATTTCGGGCAAATAGTCGTGATGAACAACGTTCATGTTGGAAATTATGGCATTGAAGAAAGCGAAGTAGAAAGCGACAGCATCAAAATTTCGGGTATGATTTGCAAGAAATTTAATGATGGTTTTTCTCGTAAACGTGCTCAACAATCCTTACAAGATTATTTTGTAAATGATGGTGTAGTTGCCATTAGCGATGTGGATACAAGAGCCATTGTTCGTTATATTAGAGATAAGGGTGCAATGAATTGCATCATTTCTTCTGACAATGCTGATATCGATTCTTTAAAAGCATTACTAGCTAAGGTTCCAAAAATGGAAGGTTTAGAGTTATCTTCTAAAGTTGCAACAACAAAAGCATACAATTTTGGAGAATGCACAGCAACTTACAAAGTAGCTGTTTTAGATTTTGGAGTAAAGAAAAACATTCTTCGCTCATTAGCTGAAAGAGATTGTTTCTTAAAAGTATTCCCAATGAAATCTTCTATCAAAGATATTTTAGATTTTAACCCAGATGGCATCATGTTAAGTAACGGTCCTGGAGATCCAGGTGTGATGAAAGATGAGATTGCTTTAATTAAAGAAGTAGTAGCTACTGGAAAACCAGTTTTCGGTATTTGTTTAGGACACCAATTATTAGCTGAATCTCAAGGGATTTCGACTTATAAAATGCATGCAGGTCACCGCGGTATTAACCATCCCGTAAAAAACATCATTACTGGTAAAAGCGAAATCACCTCTCAAAATCATGGTTTTACTGTAAATGCTGAGGATATTGCCAAAAATCCAGCGATTGAAATTACTCATGTAAATTTGAACGATAACACTATTGAAGGGATTCGTATCAAAAATAAACCAGTTTTTTCAGTACAATATCATCCAGAGGCTTGCCCTGGTCCATTAGACTCTCGTTACTTATTTGATGATTTTGTGAGCAATATCAAGGCTTCAAAAAAGTAATTCCTCTTACTAATAGCCCAATTTGGCTAATCTAGCATTAAAAACCTTTAATTTTAGGCTTTTTTTGTTACCTTCGCGCCATGTCAAATTTAGTAGCAATCGTTGGTCGCCCTAATGTTGGGAAATCAACACTTTTTAATAGATTAACCGAGTCGCGTGAAGCCATTGTTGATGATGAACCTGGTGTAACCCGTGATAGACATTATGGTAAGTCTAATTGGAATGGCGTTGAATTTTCGGTAGTAGATACCGGTGGTTACATTAAAGGTAGCGACGATATTTTTGAAGAAGAAATCCGTAAACAAGTGCAAATTGCCGTTGACGAAAGTACAACCATCATTTTTATGGTAGATGTAACTGATGGCGTTACTCAATTTGATAAAGACGTGGCAAATATTGTGCGTCGAAGTAAAAAGCCCGTTTTATTAGTCGTTAATAAAGTAGATAACAGTGAGCGTAACTCTTATGCTGCTGAATTTTATAGCCTTGGTTTAGGCGATCCTTACTGTGTTTCTTCCAATAGTGGAATGGGAACTGGTGATTTAATGGACGCTTTAGTAAAAACATTTCCGGATGATACAGGAGCCATTGAAGGTAGTGATTTACCTAAAATTGCTATTGTTGGCCGCCCTAACGTTGGTAAATCTTCTTTAACCAATGCTTTATTAGGCGAGGAAAGAAATATTGTGACTGCTATTGCAGGAACTACAAGAGATACCATTCATACTCGTTACAATAAATTTGGACATGATTTCTTATTGATTGATACCGCTGGTATGCGTAAGAAAGCTAAAGTACACGAAGATATTGAGTTTTATAGTGTGATGCGTACCATCAGAGCTATCGAAACATCTGATGTATGTGTATTAATGTTAGATGCTACACAAGGTATCGAATCACAAGATTTGAACATCATTCACTTAATTGTAAAAAACCATAAAGGTATTGTTGTTGTAGTAAATAAATGGGATTTAGTTGAAGAAAAAAACACCATGACTACTAAACACTTTGAAGAGCAAATCAGAATTAGCATGATGCCTTTTAAAGATGTACCTATTATTTTTACATCTGTTACCGAAAAGCAACGTATCATGAAAGTGATTGATGTGGCAATGGAAGTCTATCAAAACAGATCAACAAAAATCCCTACAAGTAAATTAAACGAATACTTTTTACCATTAATTGAAAACTTTCCACCGCCAGCAGTGAAAGGGAAAATTGTAAAAATTAAATACGTAACTCAAATTAAAGATACTTGTGCTTTTGTATTCTTCTGTAATTCGCCGCAGTATTTAACAGATGCTTACAAGCGATTTTTAGAAAACAAGTTTCGCGAATCCTTTAATTTTACTGGTGTTCCTGTTTCATTTTATTTCAGAGCAAAAAGCTAATCAATATGATTAATTAGTCATGTTGTTTTCAGTACACAGCAAATAAAAATAACATGACTAAACCATAAGACAATTAAAAACAATAACATCAACTTATGAAATCTATTATTTTAGGCTTGGGACTTTTATATGTTTCAGCATTAACAATTAATGCCCAAGAATTAACAGGCGTTGTAAAGGATAAAAATCAAAAAGGCGTACCTTATGTCAATATTGGCATTCCTGCCAAAGCCTTTGGTATTATTACCGATGACAACGGTAATTTTAAATTAAAAATTACTTCCGAAAAAGAAACAGACACTTTACAAATTACTTCGATTGGTTATTATCCTCTAGTAATGAGTGTTGGCGATTTTAAAAAGGCTTGCCAAGCTAACACTCCAATTATTGTTACCGAAGAAGTGTATCAATTAGCCACAACCGTTGTGCGACCTGATGAATATGAAACTAAGGTATTAGGCACAACAAGCGTTGCCGATTTAGAATGTGTAAACCTCAGCGGATTAAAACAAAAAGACACTGCTTCTGTTCGTCGTTATAAAGAAAAAGGTATTAGCGAAAAATCGGCCGGAATTGAAATAGGTAATAAAATCTCTATTAAAAAGGGACAAGAAACCTTTGTTGATAAGATTCAATTTAAAGCTTGTTTAGGAGAAAACGATACTGCCATTTTCCGAATCAATATTTATTCGGAAGGTAAAACCGTAAAAAGAGTGTTAACACCTATTGGAATGGTAAAAGTGGTTAATTCTAATAATGAGTTAAAAGAACCTATTATCATCAAATCAATTGGTAAAACACAAGTTCATGAAATTGATGTTTCTAAACAAAATATCCAAGTAACCGACGATTTCATTATTGCTTTAGAATGTATTTATTCTTCGAATTCACAGATGAATATTGGCGCTAAGCCTGCTATGTTCGGTTCTACCGATTTATTAATCAGAGAAAGTATTATGGACGAATGGGTTAAAATTCCTATGATTAACTTAACCTTTATTGCCGCTACCGTTACCTATAAAAAGAAGGGTAAGAAGTAAGTTTATATTTTTCTCGTATCTTTTCTTAAGGTCATCAGTTATAGTTGTAACCAACTAAACTCATGCGCCATGAAAACCACTAAAATTTTATGGATTGCTATTTCACTCATAGCAACCAACGCTGTATTAAAAGCACAAGACACATTCAATCCTCCAACCTACCCTAGCACACAAATAAATCCCTGTGGCGTGCATGACAAAAACGTTGGTAACAGAAGAGCGATTAACTACACGAGTTTACGAGAAGGTGATGTAGCTTGGGAAAAACGCGTTTGGAGAGATATTGATATGCGAGAAAAACAAAATCAGCCTTTGTATTATCCATTAGAATTTAATGCCTGTCGTAGTTCTTTATTTCAGACTATTACTCGACAGATTTTAAACGGAAACATTGTTGCTTTTAAAGACGAAGAATTTTTAATTCCATATAATTTATCAGAATTCAAAAACAGAATTGTAAAAATCGACACCGTTCCCAATATCGTTTATGATCCTTTAGGTAATGAAACCACAGAGTATGTTCCTTTTTATGATTCTACAAGCATTTACGAACGTATCTTAAAATTCAGATTAAAAGAAGATTGGTTTTTCGATCGACAAAAATCGAGTTTAGAAGTTCGTATTGTTGGTATTGCCGCTTTCGAATACAATGCCGAACGTGATTATTTTAGAGAAGTGTATTGGGTTTACTTTCCTTCTTGTCGCCCCTACTTTGCCCGCAACGATGTGTACAATTTTAAAAATGATGCTGAACGCAGAAGTCTAGATGATATCTTTTGGAAACGACAATTTTCAAGTCTCATCGTCAAAGAATCGAATGTGCAAGATCGTTATATTGATCAATATCAAAAAGGCATTGATGCTTTAGTAGAAGCTGATAAAATAAAGATGGGAATCTTTACTTGGGAACATGATTTGTGGAATTATTAGAACAAAAAAAGGTTCAGCAAATGCTGAACCTTTTTAATAATCTTATTTCTTCTCAATCCAATTCTTTGCATTTACAAAAGCTTCTAACCAAGGAGAAACCTCATCATGTCTCTCAGGATAATTAGCCCAATTCCAAGGAAACGTAGAACGCTCAATATGCGGCATCATTACCAAATGTCTACCAGTTATATCACACATCATCGCTGTGTTGAAATCAGAACCATTTGGATTAGCAGGGTAATTAACATAAGCATATTTTGCAACGATGTTATATTTGTCTTCTGCATAAGGTAATTTAAATTTACCTTCTCCATGTGAAATCCAAACACCTAAAGTACTTCCTTCTAAAGTTGAAAGCATGACTGAATTATTTTTTTGAATCTTCACTGATGTAAATCCGCTCTCATGCTTTTGTGAGGTATTATGTTTCATCTTTCCATGAACTTCATGTTCAGGATTAATTAATTCTAATTCCATCATTAACTGACAACCGTTGCAAATACCTACTGATAAAGTATCTTCACGCTTAAAGAAATTCTTTAAAGCGGTGTTTGCTTTTTCGTTATATAAAAATGCACCTGCCCAACCTTTAGCAGAACCTAATACATCTGAATTAGAGAAACCTCCAACTGCTCCAATAAACTGAACATCTTCCAAATTTTCTCTACCCGAAATTAAATCGGTCATGTGAATATCCTTCACATCAAAGCCTGCTAAATACATCGCATTGGCCATTTCACGTTCTGAGTTAGAACCTTTTTCACGAATGATGGCTGCTTTAGGACGAGGTTTTGACGAATCAATTACAGGTAATTTGCCATCAAACTGTTTAGGGAAAGTAAACTCTAAAGCTTGGTTTTTATAGTTAGTATAACGCTCCTGCGCCATTCCATTTTTAGATTGTTTAGAATCTAATAAGAAAGAGGTTTTATACCAAGTATCTCTTGTTTCAGAAACATTAAACGTAAAAGTATCTGCATTATTCTTAATCGTTACTGAATTACCTTCAGCAACCGAACCAATTTTAAAAACCTCAACCTTATGTTTTGCAAACTCTGCCTCTACAGAAGCATCTGCTTGGAAAACAACAGCAATATTTTCATTAAATAAGGCTTTTACGGTATCACTTTCTTTTAAAGAAGATAAATCATAATTCGCACCTAAGTTTACATCTGCAAAACACATCTCTAATAAAGTGGTAATTAAACCACCGCTGCCAACATCGTGACCTGCTTTGATTTTACGTTCTTTAATTAAATCTTGTAATACATTAAATGCTTTTTTAAAGTAAGCACCATCTTTAATGGTTGGAACTTCAGTCCCAATTTTATTTAATATTTGCGCAAAAGATGTACCTCCTAACTTGAATGTATCTTGAGATAAATTCAAATAATAAATGTTACCACCATTACGTTTCAAAACCGGCTCAACCACTTTAGTAATGTTTGAGCAGTTTCCTGCAGCTGAAATAATAACCGTTCCAGGAGCAATTACCTCATCGTTAGGATATTTTTGTTTCATGGATAAAGAATCTTTTCCTGTTGGAATATTGATTCCTAATTCAATGGCAAAATCCGAACAAGCTTTTACTGCTTCGTATAAACGAGCATCTTCGCCTTCGTTCTTGCAAGCCCACATCCAGTTTGCCGATAATGAAACCGATTGCAAATTATCTTTTAATGGTGCCCAAACTAAATTAGATAAAGCTTCTGCAATCGCAGTTCTTGAGCCTGCTGCTGGATCTATTAATGCCGCAATTGATGAATGACCAATAGTTGTGGCAATACCTTCTTTACCTTTATAATCTAATGCCATGACGCCCACATTATTTAAAGGCAATTGTAATGGACCCGCACATTGTTGTTTGGCAACTCGTCCGCCTACACAACGGTCAACTTTATTCGTTAACCAATCTTTACAAGCAACAGCTTCTAATTGCAACACTTGATTTAAGTATGCAGGAACATTAGCTGTTGAATACGTTAACTCTGCATAACTGCGTTGAACGTTTTTATCCGTCATAATGGTTTTTGGAGAGCTTCCAAAAAAATCTTCCAAAGCATAATCCATTGGTTTTAAACCAGTCGATTTTGATTGAAAAGTAAAACGATGGTCGTTCGTTACATCACCTACTTGATACATTGGCGAACGCTCGCGATCGGCAATACGTTGTAAAGTCGCTATATCTTTTTCACCAATCACTAAGCCCATGCGTTCTTGTGATTCGTTACCAATAATTTCTTTAGCTGATAATGTTGGATCGCCCACTGGCAATTTATCCAAATCAATTAAACCACCTGTAGCTTCTACTAATTCTGATAAACAGTTTAAGTGTCCGCCAGCACCATGATCGTGAATAGATACAATTGGATTATTATCGCTTTCTACTAAACCACGAATAGCATTAGCGGCACGTTTTTGCATTTCGGGATTAGAACGTTGGATAGCATTTAATTCGATTCCCGAACCAAAAGCACCTGTATCAGCTGATGAAACAGCTGCTCCACCCATTCCGATACGGTAATTTTCTCCACCTAAAATAACAATCTTATCTCCTTTGCTTGGCGTTTTTTTAATAGCTTGATTTAATTTCCCGTAACCAATTCCGCCAGCTTGCATAATTACTTTATCATAACCAATCTTGCGATTATTTTCGTCGTGCTCAAAGGTTAATACCGAACCAGTAATTAATGGTTGACCAAATTTATTTCCAAAATCAGAAGCACCGTTAGACGCTTTGATTAAAATATCCATTGGTGTTTGATACAACCATTTTCTTTCTTTCATTCCAGCCTCCCACTCTCTTCCATTTTCTAAACGAGAATAAGAAGTCATGTATACTGCTGTTCCTGCTAGAGGCAATGAGCCTTGGCCTCCTGCTAAACGGTCGCGAATTTCTCCACCCGAACCAGTTGCGGCGCCATTAAAAGGTTCAACTGTTGTTGGGAAATTATGTGTTTCTGCTTTTAAAGATAAAACCGAATCAAATTCTTTTTCTTGGTAAAAATCTGGTTTGTCTGAAGTCTTAGGCGCAAACTGAACAACCTTAGGTCCTTTCACAAAAGCCACATTGTCTTTATAAGCAGAAACGATATCGTTAGGATTCGTCTCTGATGTTTTTTTAATTAACTTAAAAAGAGAAGTTGGTTTTGTTTCGCCATCAATCACAAATGTTCCATTAAATATTTTATGGCGACAGTGTTCTGAATTTGCTTGAGAGAACGCGAAAATTTCAGAGTCGGTTAATTTACGTCCTAACTTGGTAGATAAGTTATTTAAGTAATCTACTTCTTCGCTGCTTAAAGCTAAACCTTCTGATTTATTATAAGCGGCAATGTCTGTAATATCTAAAATTGGTTCAGGCTTTACATTAATCGTAAAAATATCTTGATTCAATTCGCTATACTTTTGAGACAACATTGGATCAAAAGCAGTAAAGTCTGCTGCAACTTTTTCAAATTCTTCAATTCGGATAATGCCAGTAATTCCCATGTTTTGGGTAATCTCAACCGCATTAGTACTCCAAGGTGTAATCATAGCGGCACGTGGGCCAACAAAAAAATCCGTTACTACGGACTTCTCTATTTTATGTGCATCAGCAAAAAGCCAATTTAATTTTTGAATGTTTTCTGATGAGATGGAATCTTGTGCTTGAACTGCAAAAACAATGTTGGATTGGTTTCCGAAGAAATGAATCATATGTAGTGATTTTTGTGAGATTTTTGAAGGTACAAAGTTAACTTTATAGAATTAATTAGCCAATTAGCAAACCATTATTTATCCATAAAAATCAATAGATTTAAACAAAAAAGGCTCAGTGTTTAACCGAGCCTTTTTAATAATTTAAGAGGAAAATTATTTTCCGCCTTGCATTGCTTTTAATTCGTCCATCGTCATCATTTTGTAACCTTCCGTAGATAATTCAAATTTTGAATCCGCCACTGGTTCAATAGATACTTCTTTGGCAACCATTTTAAATTTCATTGGACCTTGAGCTCCTGAATATTCAAAAGGAACACCTTTTAAACCTTTCATAAAACTTTGTCCGCGACCTTTACCTTCTTTATTTAAGTTTTCGAATTTATCAGAATACCAAATTTCCATTTTTTCTTCTTTTTTATCTTTACCTACCATAGTAACGATCGCTTTTTTACACTCATAGCCAGCAATTGTTTTTGTTTCAGTAGTATATTCCATTTTTGGATCAGCAGGCTTTTCTTTTTGTTTAGCCTCTTCTTTTTCCATTTCTTCCTTAGTTTGTTTCACAGCAATTTTATTTCCCATTTGCTCCATCAACATCACCATTCCTTTATCATCTACTAAAGTTTGATTTGTAAACATCATTGACGACATTTCTGTTAAAACCTTAGTGTTTTTAAATGTTGATTTTAATTCCATATCACCTATCATGGCTGCTTGCTCAGGAGGAAGACCTTCCATCGTCATAGCATAAGTAATAGCTCCTTCTTTAATTTGTGCATTTAATGATAATGCTGATAATGCAACAACAGCTAGTGTAGAGAATAATTTGTTCATTTGATTTATTTTAAAAATTTGATTTTATATTTTCAATTGGTATGCCAAGTTACCAATTTGATAGTTTTGAAATGCAAAAATATGCTAAATGGTAAAATGAATTGATGAATTGTAGAAAAAACGAGTTAGTTATTAAACTACTTTTGGATATCTTCAAATAGCTTCTCCATCTCGGTGCGAGTTACTATTTTATAAAAAGCTGGAACTTCAAAATCCTCATCTTTTATTTCTTCTTTCTTTACTGCTGTTGCGGTAAAACACATTTCTAATCCTAGTTTCTTTAAACGGTATTGCATTAACATTCCTTTAATATCTTTATAAGGACCCACGTTATTAATACTATCTAAGCCTAATTCATCTGTATAATATACATCAAACGTAACGCTTGGATCGCTTACCATTGTGGCTTTTATTTTTTTGCAATCGTAGCCAGCTATTTTCTTCGTTCCTTTTACTTCTTCCAACTTTAATTCATAGCCTTTATTTTCTTGAATTAAATCAGCTTCATTTTGAATACAAGCATTTTTGATATCCATAAACTTCACCATTTGACTCAGGGTCTTTTTGGCGGGATCGCTAATAAAAGTGGTATTAAAAATACCCATGGTACTCATTTCAACTTGTAATTTATTTCCTTTAAACTTAACGGTTGCTGAGCTTGGAGCTAAGCCCGCCATAGGATGAGATTGATCTACGACCTCAGCATTATACTCAATTAAACCTTCAGTTAAAGAATTCTCAGTTCTCTTAGAGTCGCCACAAGAGCTAAGTATCAATAATGAAACTAGAGAGAAGAATGACAGTATTCGTTTTGTTGTTCTCAAAAAGATAAGTTATAGAAATCGAAAGATAATCATTTGATTTAAACCGACAAATTAATCTCTTAAATTTCGTTAAATTATTTTTTAACCCGTTTGGCAAGATATAATTACCAGAAACTACTAGTAACCTAAAATTTTCAACATCGATTTATAACTCTGCTCCTTTGCAAACAACTTGGTAGTTAATTTCCCATCTTCATCCTTATCAATTAAAACGTGTTTGGGTGCAGGTACTAAACAATGTTGGGTTCCACCATAACCACTTAAAGCCTCTTGGTATGCACCAGTATGAAAAAATCCTACATATAGAGGTTGCTTATCTGTTTTTGAAACTTTTGGTAAAAACACTTGGTTAGTATGAGCCTCACTATTGTAATAATCCATACTATCGCAGGTTAAACCTCCTAAGTTTACAGGTACATAAGGTTTATCCCAATTATTAACTGCTAATAAAATAAAGCGTTGGTTAATACCCCAAGTATCAGGAAGAGTTGTAATAAATGAACTATCAATCATGTACCATTGTTCTCTATCGTTTTGTTGTTTTTGATCGATAATAGAGTACAAAGTAGCTCCACTTTCTGCTACTGTAAACGAGCCAAACTCAGTAAAAATATTGGGTTCATCTAACTCATGTTGGGTACAAAATGATTTCACCTGCGCAATAATCTCTTCTACCATATAATCGTAGTTATAATCAAAACTTAAAGAGGTGCGAATTGGCATACCACCGCCAATATTCAATGAATCTAAACTTGGACAAATTTTCTTTAATTCCTTATATATATTTAAACACTTATTTAATTCTGTCCAATAATAAATGGTATCCTTAATGCCATTATTGATAAAGAAATGCAACAATTTTAGTTCAAACTTAGGATTGTTTTGTATTTTCTCAGTATATAAACTCACAATATCCGTGTAACGTACTCCTAAACGAGATGAATAAAAGGCAAAAGAGGGCTCTTCTTCGGTACTAATTCTAATTCCGAGTTGGCATTTTGGCACTTTAACATTCTTTTTATAGTGATCAAACTCATCTAAATGGTCTAAAACTGGGATTACATTATAACCATCATTTAGTAGTTCTGAGATGTATTGTTTGTAGTTTGTTTTCTTATAACCATTACATATAATAAAGGTATCCTTCGTGATTTTCTTCTTTTTTATTTGCTCTCTAATAATTTGGATATCATAGGCCGAAGAAGTTTCGATATGTACATCATTTTTTAGCACTTCGTCTAAAACAAAGCTAAAGTGCGAGCTTTTGGTGCAATAACAATACACATATTTACCTTTGTAATCGGCTTTTGCCATAGCCACATTAAACATACGTTTTGCCTTTTGTATTTGTGAAGATATCTTAGGTAAATACGTGATTTTCAATGGAGTACCATATTGTTTAATGATATCCATTAAGGGAATATCATTAAAGTATAATTCGTTATCAATTACTTCAAATGATTCTTGTGGGAAATCGAAGGTTTGCTCAATTAGGTTTTGGTATTTGTTTTCCATACTACAAATGTAAGTTACTTGGATTACAGTACAAAGTGTTAAAGTAAGTAATTTAGATTTATTAATAATTATTTAACCGCAAAGAACGCTAAGTGAAATAGAAAGAGCTCAAAATGTAAACGTGGTGAAATTATTCTTAGCGAACTTTGTGAAAAACCTTTGCCTCTTTGCGGTTAAAAAAGTACTTTTGCGCCATGATTCAACGTAAACAAACCCTTTTTTTATTAGCAGTTGTTATTATTGCTATTGTTCAGTTTTTTATTCCTTTTCAAACCCTAACTTTTGAAGATAAAAGCTGGTCGATTTGTTTAATGCCTGGTTGCAGTGCAGATGTGATGGGAAATAATATATATGTAGCTATGATTTTAAACATCATCATCCTTATATTAAGTGTAGCTCTTATTTTTTTATATAAAAACAGAGTGCTACAATTTAAGTTAACCAACCTATTAATGGTGTTTAATGTATTTATTGTAGGGTTATTTTTTATATTCTCTTATATAAAAGAAGGAACTCCTGGAGCAATAAACTACCAAGTTGGATCATTTTTACCAATTATTTCTGCTATTTTCGCCTATTTAGCCGCTCATTTTATCAAAAAAGATGAGCAATTAGTGAGAAGTGCGGATAGAATCCGATAGGAAGTTCGAGTTTGGAATGACGATTTACGAATTCAAAAGTTCTAAATTCGTAATTCCCAATTCATAAATCGTACCTCGTCGTTCGTAAATCCCAATCCAAATTTTATATTGTTGATAATTAGTGCTTTTTTTGAACATTTAGGTCATTTTCGACCAAAAAGCGTTGATTTATATCATTTTTTATAAATAAATGGTATTTTTGCCCCCACTAACTAAAACACACACATAAATGAAATTAACCGAAATTCAAGATTTAATTAAATTTGTTTCAAAGAGCGGGGTAAACGAAGTTGAACTAGAGACTAAAGAGATTAAAATCGTTATTAAAACTGGTAAGCAAGCTGCTCCTGTTATGTACCAAGCTGCACCAGCTCAAATTACAACAGCCCCTGCACAAATGATTACTGCTCCGATAGCAAATACTACTACAGCTGCTGAAACTACAACTCCAGTTACTCCTGCTGCTTCTAACAAGACTAAATATGTAACTGTTAAATCTCCTATGATTGGAACATTCTATCGCTCTGCTGGGCCAGATAAGCCTGCATTTGTGAACGTAGGTGATGATATTGAAATTGGGAAACCAGTTTGTATCATTGAAGCGATGAAATTATTTAACGAAATTGAAAGCGAAGTAAAAGGTAAAATCGTTAAGGTATTGGTAAATGACGCTACTCCTGTTGAGTACGATCAACCTTTATTCTTAGTAGATCCATCGTAAGAACGACGAATTAAGAAGGTAGATTGACGATTTGAAAATTTACCACAGTTAAAATTATTTGTAAACTGATTTACCGTTTAAGATTTCAAAAATCGCAAATCGTAAATCGTAAAATCGTAAATCGAGAGATGTTTAAAAAAATATTAATTGCCAATCGTGGCGAGATTGCTTTACGTGTGATAAGAACATGTAAGGAAATGGGAATTAAAACCGTTGCGGTTTATTCTACAGCCGATAAAGAATCATTGCACGTTAAGTTTGCTGATGAAGCTGTTTGTATTGGGCCTCCGCCAAGTAAAGACAGTTACTTAAACATGGCAAACATTATTGCTGCTGCTGAGATTACTAACGCAGATGCTATTCACCCAGGATATGGTTTCTTAAGCGAGAATGCTAAGTTTTCTGAAATTTGCCGCCAAAACAATATTAAGTTTATTGGTGCTTCTCCAGAGATGATTAACCAAATGGGAGATAAGAGTAACGCCAAATCAACCATGATTGCAGCTGGTGTTCCTTGCGTTCCTGGCTCTGAAGGTTTATTAGAAAGTGCTGCTCAAGGCATGGAATTAGCCAAAGGTATTAAGTATCCTGTTATTATTAAAGCTACTGCCGGTGGTGGTGGAAAAGGGATGCGTATTATTTGGAAAGAAGAAGATTTTCAAAATGCATGGGATAGTGCTACACACGAAGCTACGGCTGCGTTTGGAAACGGTGCTATGTACATGGAAAAATATATTGAAGAACCACGCCATATCGAAATTCAGATTGTGGGCGATGCACACGGAAAGGCTTGCCACTTAAGTGAGCGTGACTGTTCAGTACAACGTCGTCACCAAAAATTGGTGGAAGAAACTCCTTCTCCATTTATGACTCCTGAGTTACGTGAATTAATGGGTGATGCGGCTGTGAAAGCTGCTTTATCTATTGGTTACGAAGGTGTAGGAACTGTTGAGTTTTTGGTTGATAAACACCGCAATTTCTATTTCATGGAAATGAATACTCGTATTCAGGTGGAGCATCCAATTACGGAAGAAGTAATTAACTACGATTTAATACGCGAGCAAATTTTAGTGGCTGCAGGTGTGCCTATTAGTGGTAAAAACTACTACCCACAATTACACGCTATTGAGTGCCGTATTAATGCAGAAGATCCATTTAAAAACTTTACACCATCTCCAGGTAAAATAACTACTTTACACACTCCAGGTGGACACGGTATTCGTGTTGACTCGCATGTGTATAGCGGTTATACAATTCCACCAAACTATGATAGTATGGTTGGTAAATTAATTACTGTGGCACAAACACGTGAAGAGGCGATTGCGAAAATGCACCGTGCTTTAAGTGAGTATGTAATTGAAGGTGTTAAAACAACTATACCGTTTCACATTAAATTAATGCAAAACGAGGATTTTAAAGCCGGTAACTATACTACCAAGTTTATGGAGACTTGGGATTTTAATAAAGCTTAATTTAAAAAAGCCTTTCGGAAACGAAAGGCTTTTTTGTTATATTTGAATAACACATAGAAAGATAAAAACTGGCGGAATATTGCTAAATTAGCAATATTGGCAACATAAAATGGTTCCTATATGTAAGTTATGCGTCAACCTTAGACAAGCAACACAAAAGACAAAATACTAAATGGCAGACCTAACATATATTGAAAAAGCAACAATAGAAAATTTTCTTGGAATGAAAAGTGGTTATGTAATGGACTTTTCAGATAGGACATTTAATGAATTTGTTGGTTGCGCAACTGGTCTAGACATTGATACAGAAAAGTATTATTACGGAAGTAACTCAAAAGCAAATAGATTAAGAGGTTTCATAAAAGTTGAATCAAATTATGTTTTCGCAAAGTTATTATCTGCATTTTGTGACTATTGGCTTTCTAAAGTTCATAGTAAAGAAATTGATTATCGCGACGATGAAAACGCTTATAAAGAATGCTTAAAAATAGTAGAGAGATTAAACAAAGAAAAGATAGTTGAAAATATTGAAGCAATTCAACCAAATTCTGAAGACAAAGATTTTGCATTACTTGCAAAATCAATAAAAGAGAGTATAGAAAAGAATGAACCCGAAGCTGCATTAGACAGATTGCATACATTTGTTGTTAAATATGTAAGACAGCTTTGTGAAAATCACGGTTTGTCTCATGACAAGGATGAGCCAATAAATAGTTTATTTGGTAAGTATGTAAAACACTTGGTGACAAATAAACTAATTGACTCCTTAATGGCAGAGAAAATTTTAAAATTTTCAATTAACATCATAGATGCGTTTAATGACGTAAGAAACAATAAAAGCTTTGCCCATGATAATCCAATTTTAAATTATCATGAAAGTATTTTAATCTTTAATAATATTTCAAATACTATAAAATACATTGAAACATTAGAAAACAAAATACAAGCAACCAAGCAGACACAACAGGCTGACTGGAAAGATTTACCATTTTAAAGGGCGATCGCATAACACAACCTAAATCCCATTTGGGCATTTGGCTTCGGCTTTTGCAAAATCGGTAGACAATTAGTTAATTTTCGCTTTGCAAAAGTCCATTAAACATTTATCTTTAAACAAACATTTCGGTAGACAAAGTTTCAAAATCCAAACGGGAATTTAGCTTGAAACCGTTATAAGCAAATTGCAGGACAGCACCGTAGAAAATAAATCTTACAATATGAGAATTTACACTCTGTTTTTTTGTATCGCTTTGACAACGTTTTCGTGTGGGCCTCGAAGTGGTATTCACGAAGACAACAATAATTCCGACCAAATCATAGACGAAGTTTCAGAAAAACAATGGTGCGGAAATGCAGTTATGGATTCCCAAAACTATGACTGGGCTATCAAAGAACTAAAAATTGACGGTGATGGTAATCACGGACAAAAATTATTTAAACAAAATTGTGCCGTTTGTCACTCACTTAATTATAAAGGACCAGAAGCCGCAGGACTTGATGGTTTCTATCAAAGAATTCCTGACCCAAAAACAGAGTGGTTTAAAAATTATATTTTAAGTAGTACTAAAGTTTATAAATCTGGGGACTCTTACGCTAAAAAACTAAGGACACAATATCCAAAAGAAAGAATGACCGAATTTGAAGGCTTGTTATCTGACCAAGACATAAACGACATTATGATTTATGTGGTTGGAAATACCAAATAAAGCAATCTGCTAATAACACAACCTAAATCCCATTTGGGCATTCGGCTTCGGCTTTTGCAAAAGCGGTAGACAATTAGTTAATTTTCGCTTTGCAAAAGTCTATTAAACATTTATCTTTATTTAAACGTTTCGGTAAACGAGTGTTTCAAATCTACACAAGTTCTAGCTACAAACCGTTAGCGGTAATAATATGACGACAACAGAAATATTAGATAAACTAAAAAGGCTTCGCAACCTTGACGACAAAAGTTTATTTAAAAGAAATTATTTCAAAATATTTGGTTCTGACAATCATCAATACACTCTAAATCCAACTTTAACTGACAAGCAAATCAAAACTTTCGAGGAAACTCATTGCGTATTACTTCCAGAAGACTATAAACTTTTTTTGACCCGAGTTTCAAATGGTGGGGCAGGACCTTCATATGGACTTTTTCAACTTGCCGATTGGAATTGTGAATTAGATATAATTGACAATAAATTTCTATCGACTCCATTCCCGCAAACAGAAAACTGGAATATGCAGTTTACCGGCGATACAAATAATGACGACCATTACTTAACGTCAGAATTTGAAAATTGGGAAAAGAGTATTTCAGTAATAAACATATAACAGGTAGCATAAGAGTATGTCATTATGGTTGTGCAATTTACTTTTTATTAATAATTACTGGACAAGAAGCTGGATATGTCTGGGTCGACGACAGGGCAAATGATATGGGTTTATATCCAGCAATTTCAAAAACAACAAAACAAAAAATGACTTTCACAGAATGGTATGACGAATGGCTCACTGAGAGCATAAACGAAATATCTAAATAAACCGCAGCTAACAACATTCTTTCAAAACTACCGTTATATCAAAATGAAAATCACTCTCCTACTCCTTTGCATCTTATCTTTTACCTTAAGCGCACAAAAAAACTTAAGGGTTAATGGAGAGCCTATTAGTTTTGATTGCGCCAAAGTGCAAACCGTTGATGAAATGGATACGCTTACCATGCCTCGTGTAAAAATATACCATGCCGTGATTACTAATAACTGTTTGGAGTTAGGCGTTTTTTATGGCGACTGCCCCGCTAATTTAGAATTGGTAACCGACGGTAAATTAATAGAAACCCAAGACTTAACCCTTAACTTTTTATTGCGTTACGATAAAGATAGCAAGCCCTGCCAAGCCGAAAACAAAACCACTTTATTTTTTGACATCCTACCTTACAAAAATATGCGCACAGGAAAGTATATTATTCTTTCTTTTTTAGGAGAGAAGTATCATTTGGTATATAAATAGATGAAGGTCTTTTATTATATTTATAAGCACATAGTAAGAGAAAACTAAGATGACGATTAGAAAAATATTGCTGGCTACAACGTTTATAATCTTTTTTGGGATTAGTTTTTCTCAAAATAGTATAACACCGAAAGAAATTAATAACGAATTGCTTGGTCAAAATTTCTCGCTAACTGCCTTAAACCATTCTCAGGTAAACCTCTTTTCAAAAAATGCTCGTTCTGGCTTTTTTGATTGGAAAGAACGCTGGAATACACATTCCACAAGAAAAATCATTGGTGGCAGCATCATTTTATTGCTTGGAGCTGAAGGAATGGTAGAAACTTTTCTTCCAACTACTAATTACGAAACTGCTGCCAGTAGAAGGAATACACAAATTCAAATGGCTAGTATTTCCACTTTGCTTCTATCATCCGGAACCATTCTTCTTATTAGAGGCATCCATTTAAAGCGACAAAATAAAATTCAGGCAACAACGTCAATAAATGGTATAGGATTGATTTACAGAATATAAATTAGCTTTATATTTATTGTAGGAATATTGATCTTAAATTTTAAAATCATCACATCTACCATTCCATTTTTAGTAACAGCAATTTATACTATAACATATTATAAAAAGCTGGGGATTATTCAATAATTATTTTTTGAGAATGTTTGTGAGCTTTCAATTTAAATTGAATCACATAAACCCCTTTTGCTTGGGAAGATAAATCAATGGTGTTTTGAAAATGCTTAGTTGAATATACTTTTTCTCCAAGTACATTATAAATTTCAATTTCGGCATTTTCTAATTCATCGCTTATGGTAAAAATTCCTGTAGAAGAAGGATTTGGAAATATGACCACATTTTCATTTAAGCTATGCCAAGCGTCGTTAATACCAGTAGTAACATCGAGTTTTGCATAAAACACATCGTCGCCACAGCCTTTATAAACGTTACTCGTACCAAAACTAACCGAACTACTATTAAACATTCCCCCCAAATGAATTACACTTGAGGTATTAGAATTTGCAATACCATTCCCAACTTCCTCGCTGTAACTTCCAGCTTGCAAAGCCCAAGGTGAATTACCTGTGTTATCAAAACTTGCTATAAACATATCTTTAGTTCCTGCGGCACTATTTGTTAATGTATTAGTACCAAAAGTAATGCTTGAACTAATAAAAGAACCTGAAATAAATGCGTTTCCTGACGCGTCAACACAAATGCATTTAGCTTCATCAGCGTCGGCACCACCGCTTGCTTTTGACCAATTAGCTGTACCTGTTGAAGAATAACTTGCTAAAAAAACATCAGATGTTCCAGCACTTGCATTCGTTAATGCTGGCAAACTGCCAAAGTTTATACTAGCACTTGTAAAACTACCTGTTAAGTAAATATTATTTCCCGAAACAGCGATGGCATTTCCCATTTCATCATAAATGCCACCTACTTTAGTTGACCACAATGCAGTTCCCGAAGGGTCGTATTTAGCTAGGAACAAATCGTAAGTTCCGGCACTTGCATTGGTAAGCGCACCTGTTCCAAAATTAACAGATGTGCTTGAAAAGCTACCTATAACATAGGTATTTCCAGATGCATCATTTGCGCAGGCTCTGGCGCCATCTGCAGCGGTTCCTCCAATAGTTTTGGCCCAAAGAGTAGATCCACTGGCATCATATTTAACTATAAAAATATCAGTGGTTGCAGAACCTGCATTAGTTAAATTACCAGTTCCAAAATTAATGGTTGCACTCGTGTACCAACCTGTTACAAAAACATTAGAGTTAGCATCACAACTTACGGCATAACCGCGATCGTTTCCACTTCCACCAGCACTTTTAGCCCAAATTAAATTTCCATCCGAATCATATTTCACCGCAAATAAATCGCTACTTGCAGTTCCAACATTATTTAAAACCGTTGCACTAAAAGTTATACTAGCACTTGCAAACCACCCTGTCAAAATTACGTTTCCTGAAGCATCCACTGCTAAGCCGTTTCCTTGATCGCCATCCGCGCCTCCAAAAGTTTTTGCCCAAACAACAACACCTGCTGGATCGATCTTCACTAAAAATATATCCGAAGTTCCTGAAAAACTATTTAGTAATGAAAACGTTCCAAAATTGATGTATGAAGAAGTATATGAACCTGTTATATAACTGTTGCCAGCTGCATCCACAGCTATTGCTGATACTGATTCGTTACCATTATAGCCAGCAGAAAATGCTAATTGCCAAGTAGGCACTTGTGCAACTAAAGATGAAAATCCAAATAAAATAAAAACAGCGATAAACTTAAAGTAGATTTTTTTTCATATGTAGATATTTATTGTTTTTTTTATTGTCATATGGTATACGCCATGTATCTTCATTGGTTTTTGTGCGTTTCGGCACATGGCTATTTCATATGTATATACTATTTTTTATAATTTAAAGATAAGAAATTTATTGAAGCTTAATATCAACCGCCAGTTTCTCTTTTTTGTTATTTACCGTCACACCATAACCGGCAGTTGTATACGTAAATCCATGTTCGTCGGTAAATTCGGCAGAGATAAAATAGTCTCCTTTTCTTAACCCATCAAAGTGGTAAGCCCTGTTTCGTCAACAGCAACACTTTGATCAAAAGATGAAGTAGTGCTTTTTGTTCCATAAGCAATATGTACTATGGCGGTGCTTGCATTTTCGAAAGAAGAGCTTGCTCCGTTTTTATAAGTTACCGAGCCGTAAATCGTTTTTTTGCCTCCAATTCCTGCTTCCTTTTTACATGCGGGCAACACTAACACTAAAATCATAAAAGCTATAATAATTTGTTTCATACGCATGATTAGTGATTTCTAAAAAATTGAAGGTTCAAGGTGAAATTCATTTCATCGGCAATGTTGGTTGTCCACTCACCATATGTTTTATTATTAGCAGCAATACTATTACCAGGTAAATCAATTAATGCTGGCACAGGTACATATTTAATACTTGCATTGACATCCATGTGGTTTGATCGCAAAAAAGAAAAATGCCCCGTAAACGATGCTCTGTATTTATCGTTTATAAAATCGCCATCTGTATCAAAATCGGATGTGCCATTATAATTAAAATACAAGTTAACAGGTTTAGAAATTGGCGTTCCATCAGGAAAACCACTAGGCGAGCGGTAACGGTTAAAATAAAAATTACCGATAGCCACATAACCCGTTCCCGATTTTACAACCGTTGTACTGCGAAACCAAGCAGTGTCACTTGCAGGATTTACAATGGTTTTAAGTGTATCTAAATAGGTAACACCCATATAATTGCGAATACATTTTCCAACAGCGTCGCGCAGTGGTTCTCCAGAATCTACGGAAGATAAAGTAACCCAAGCGTTAATTTTACAGTTAGAAAGATTAGCCTCATCAAATATAAATTTAGGAGAGAAACCATAATTATTGAAACGACCCGTTAATTTACCAACGGAGTAATCTAAGTAGTTGGATTCCCAGCAAACGCTACCATGTGGCTTATCGAGTGTCCATAATACATCTACTAAACCATTTCCAGCAACTGGAGTTCCGGCAAGTTCGGTAACAACATCCTTTTTTTGCAGGCAGTTAGAGAAATGACAAAACCAAAAAGCAATAAAATTTTCTTCATCTTATCTTTTTTTTAAGAGTAAATATATAAAATTATAAGGTAGAAAGAAAATTAGATAAATGGCTTGATTGATAAATATCATTCTATAATCTGACACGTGTCATCTATTTAAATAAACTCCTAAAGTAGTTTTACTAAGTGAAATTCATAAAATTTTAGTAATGCGACTACACAAAATACAACTTACAGCAATCTTGTTTATGAGTATTACTCAATGCACTGTTAGCGCTCAAGAAACCACAGACGCCTCAGGAGGCAATGCTTCTGGAAGTGGTGGCTCTGCTAGTTATTCAATTGGACAAAGCGCTTATAACACTTATACTGGAACAAATGGTTCGGTTGCTCAAGGTGTACAACAACCTTACGAAATTTCAATTGTTACGGAAGTTAAAGAAGCGAAAGACATTAGTCTCAGTTTTTAGTGTATCCTAATCCAACTAAAGATTTCTTAAAGTTAAAACTAGAAAATTATAAAAGCGAAAATTTGACGTATCACCTATATCAATTAGACGGCAAAATTATAGAAACTAAAAAAATAGAAAATTTAGATGTAACTATTTCTATGGAGCACTTAGCGTCAGGCATTTATTTTTTAAAAATAACTGAATTAAATAAGGATATAAAAACATTTAAAATCATTAAAAACTAAAATCAATGAGAAATATATACACCCTAGTAATCGCATTATTTTTGACTGTAAATAGTTGGGCTCAAGCTCCACAAAAAATGAGCTACCAAGCAGTAATTCGTAACACGAGTAATGCACTAATAATATCATCGCCAGTAGGCATGCAAATTAGCATCATACAAGGTTCAATAACAGGTAGTGTGGTTTATACTGAAACACAAACTACCAATACTAATGCCAATGGATTAGTGAGTATAGAAATTGGAAATGGAACGGTTGTTACTGGAACATTTGCAACTATAAACTGGGCTAATGGTCCATACTTTATTAAAACCGAAACCGACCCAACAGGAGGAACATTATACACCATTTCTGGCATAAGCGAATTACTAAGTGTACCTTATGCCTTGCATTCAAAAACAGCAGAAAGTATTACTGGTGGTATTACCGAAACTGACCCAGTGTTTGTTGCATCTCCTGCAAATGGAATTACATCTACTAACATCATCAACTGGAATAATAAATTAGATACAGAAGTTGATGGCTCAGTAACAAATGAGATTCAAACATTAAGAATTAGTAACGATACAATTTACTTAAGCAATGATGGTTTTGCTAAATTACCAGCAGGTTTTGACGGCAATTATAATAGCTTAATAAATACTCCAACAGCCGTAAGCTCTTTTTCAAACGACGCAGGTTATTTAACATCCTTTACTGAAACAGATGGATCTGTGACAAATGAATTACAAACCTTAAGTATTAGTAATGATACAATTTATTTAAGCAATGGTGGTTTTACAAAACTACCAGCAGGATTTGATGGTAATTATAATAGCTTAACAAATACACCAACTGCAGTGAGTTCTTTTTCAAACGATGCAGGTTATTTAACTTCATTTACTGAAACAGATGCCTCTGTAACTAACGAATTACAAACATTAAGAATTAGTAACGATACAATTTATTTAAGCAATGGAGGCTTTGCAAAATTACCAGCAACAAATGCTTGGAGCTTAAACGGTAATGCTGGAACTGTAAATGGAACAAACTTTATTGGAACAACAGATAATGTTGCATTAAACTTTAAAGTAAACAATCAAAAAGCAGGAAGAATAGATGCAAACAGTGATGTATTTTTAGGATACCAAGCAGGAAGTAATAATACAGCAACCGAAAATACCGCAATTGGTTTTCAAGCACTACAATTAACCAATAATCCATTATCACTAGCTAATACAGCTATTGGTTATAAAGCTTTAAGAGTAAATAATGGATTAGGTAGAAATACAGCAGTAGGTACGCATGCCATGTTAAATAATACAACAGGAGAATGGAATACAGCAGTTGGCTCAAGTGCTCTTGTTACTAATACTAGTGGTTCGCATAATACGGCAATCGGAGGAACTGCTCTACAAGGTAATATTTCATCAGCGGCAAACGCAGCTTTAGGTTATGGTGCACTTATAGATCATCAAAGTGGAGATGCGAACACTGGTATAGGTATGTATGCCCTTAAGGGAAATCTTAACGGGTCTAATAATGTTGGACTTGGTTTTGAATCGGGATACAATAATCTTTCCGGTACCGGCAACATCTTTATAGGTTACCGAGCAGGATATAGCGAAACAGGCTCTAATAAATTATATATAGCAAATAGTAGCACAACTACTCCATTAATATATGGAGATTTTGTATCAGGAAATGTTGGCTTAGGAACTACCTCTCCTACCTATAAACTTGAAGTATCTGGTGATGCTCAAATCAATGGAGTTCCAGTAGGAAAAGGAAGTGGGATTGGACAATATAATGTAAGATTAGGATTAAACAATCTATCAGTAAATACTAGTGGAGGCTATAATACTGCATTAGGAACCTTTGCCCTAATGAGAAATACGATCGGCGATAAAAATACAGCAAATGGATATGCTGCTTTATATTATTTAACATCAGGAAGTCATAACACAGGTATAGGGGAAGGCGCTTTATATGCAAATTCAACAGGGAATCAAAACACTGCTTTAGGAGAAGAGGCTGGTAGAGAGAATCTTGGTTCATCTAACGTTTTTATTGGATACCAAGCCGGCTATTATGAAACAGGTTCAAACAAATTATATATAGCAAATAGTAATACTACAACTCCACTTATTTATGGGGATTTTGCGACAGGTAATGTTGGATTAGGAGCTACTACTCCTACCTCAAAATTTCAAGTTGAAACCTATGGTTTTAGTAATAAAACAATCTGGGGGATGAATAGTATGCTAATTCAAAATCAAACTCCTGGCTCTAGAACCTTACTTGCATTAGCACCTAATGGAACACAAAATGCTGATTTTGTAATTTATCACAACTCAGATTACACTACAAATACCGAAGCTTTATCGCTTGGTTATGAAAACACTTTAAATAATTTTATTATTGGAACTAGTAAAACTGGAACTGGATCTGCAAGACGCTTAGTTCTCGATGCTACAGGTGCAGGAACAAATTTTTGGAAGCAATTAACTTTAGCTACGAATGGTAATGTTGGTATCGGAACATTAACACCTGGAGCAAAATTAGAAGTTGCTGGAAATATAAAAATAGCAGACGGTACAGAAGGATTAAATAAAGTACTTACTTCTGATGCGACTGGTTTAGCCACTTGGCAAGCAAAAGAATCGAAAGCATATGGAATGATTTATCGTATTAATGCATTTGATATTCCCTTAGTATCTACTTGGACTAATCTTCCATTAGATGGTGGAGAAAGCAATTTAATTAATGTTGTTCATAGTACAAGTGTAAATCCTGAAAGAATTACAGTTGGAGTTAGCGGCACGTACATTATTCAATATGTTATTCATTACAGAAGACAAAACTTTCCACACCACGGAGTTTCTAGGTTAATGAAAAATGGTTCAAATGAAATTCTAGGAAGCTACACCGTCGCGTCTCCAATTTCTGGTGATAGCAATGAGGAGGATCCTTTATCTACTCAAGTAATAACAACATTATCAGCTAATGATTATATTAATTTACAAGTTGCAACAAACGTTAATTTAACTAATGAAGTAGATTCATATGTAGGACCAGATCTTCCAGCACCTACAACAAAAGTATCTGTTTCCATAACGATTGTGAAAATTGGAGATTAATCTTCACCACTATAAGTAAATATTATTTAATAGATTTTATGACATTCAAGAATGCAAAAAATCCCCACATCAATGTGGGGATTTTTTGAATAACGATATTTATTCCTAAAACTTATCTTGCTCCTTCCGTCTTCTTAAATACCGTTTCTAAAATATCTTTCTCAACGGCATCCACCGTTAAGTTACGTCGGGCATAAACACGGTTTGCGGTTTCAATCATTTTATCAAATTTGTATTCTTCCATACCATCAGCTCCACCCCAGCTAAAACTTGGTATGTGCGTTGGAGGGAAACCACCGCCAAAAATATTAGCACCTACTCCTACTACAGTTCCTGTATTAAACATCGTATTAATGCCGCACTTACTATGGTCGCCCATAATTAAACCACAAAACTGTAAACCAGTGTCTATCATTTTATCTTGTGAGTAGTTATATAACTTTACGTTGCCGTAATTATTTTTTAAATTCGAGTTATTGGTATCAGCACCTAAATTACACCATTCACCAATAACAGAGTTTCCTAAAAATCCATCATGGCCTTTATTGCTATAAGCAAAAATAACAGAGTTGTTTACCTCTCCTCCTACTTTGCTATGTGGACCAACGGTGGTTGGTCCGTAAATTTTAGTGCTTAATTTTAAAGCTGCATGTTCACCTAAACTAAATGGACCACGTACAACAGAGCCTTCCATAATTTCAGCATCTTTAGCTATATAAATAGGTCCAGCATTTGTATTTAAAATAGTAGCTTCAACAACCGCACCTTCTTCTAAGAAAATTTGTTTTGCATCACCAATAACTGTATTAGAAGTAGATAAAGGTTGAGATGTTCTACCTCTCGTAATTAATTCGAAATCTGCTTTAATGGCATCACCATTTTTAGAGAAGATATCCCATACATTTTCTAAAGAAGTATAACTAGTGGTAGTTTCAACCGAACTTGTTAATGCATCTCCAATATTTAATGGAGAGGCGATATTGCTTCTAAAAGCAATTAATGTATTGCCTTTTTTAATACCTGTATTGAATTCTAAATTATTGATTTGTGCTAACAACTCAGGAGTTGGGCAAATTTTTCCATTAATAAAAACAGCATTGTTCGTATAGCTTGCTTTATACTTTTGATTTAAATAATCCTGAGTTTGAAATGTCAACTTACCATTTAAATAATGCTCCCATTTTTCGGTAATAGTTAAAATACCAATACGAATTTCGGCAACTGGTTTTGTAAAAGTTAGTGGCAATAAGTTTTGCCAAGTGTGATCATCAAATAAAATATAGTTCATATTAGCGAGGTCTTCGTGGTGTATTAGCTGGTGTTGGTTTTTGAGTACTATCTGGTATCTCAATGGAGTTATTATTATTATTATTATTATTTAATTGAATGGTACGTGGTTTTACGGGATTAACAATTACAGAATCTGTTTTTACTGGACATGCTCCTTGAGTATCTCCATGACCCAAATGCAAGGATAACATATTTATAGGTATTGTTCTAGTTACTGGATCAGCACCAGGCACTTTATGGCAAACAACAACTGTTTGGTTTGTGTTATTTGTACCCGTTATTACAGCAGCAGTTGTTGTACCTACAGATGTAGGTGTAGTTGTATCTGTAGTAGTAGCCGATTCTTTAAAATAGATGGATTCAGTTTTACTATCAGTACCATCAGCATTAGTAGCTTTTACTACCAGTGTATTATTACCGCTTACTAAATTTGCTACAAATGATCCTGCAGTGTTTGCAAACGTAAATGGTGTAATAGCTGTACCATTTAAAACTACTTGCACTTGATTTTGAGTTACATTTGTTGCTTTAAAGGAGAAACTATATTGTTTTGCTGCAACCGTTGGTGTGCCGGAAGGTGATAAAATAGTAACTACCGGAGGTTTTGGTATAGCCTTTGGTTTATAGGTTACAATTGCCGTTTTAACATCATTGCCATCTTGATTCGTAGCCGTAATTTCTAAACTATTTGCACCTATATTTAATATGGCGGCATATCCGAAATTAAGTCCATCAAAAGTAAAATTCGTTATTACCATGCCATTATACTTTGCTGTAATACCCGATGCGCTTTCTACATTAACTATAGTAGCTAAATAATTATAATTGGTAGTTTGACTGCTACCATTAGCATTTACTGGGGCAGAAATGGTAATAAGCGGCGGATTTTTTAATTTAATTTTTGGAGTATATATAACGGCAATTTGCTTACTATCATTTCCAAACTGATTTGTACCTTTCACTATTAAAGTATTGTTTCCAACCATTAAGGTTGCTAAAAAACCTAGCTCTTTGGTATTCACATCATAGGTGAAATTATTTTGTACCACTCCATTAAATGTTACTTCTATATCTGCATTTGAATTTACATTTAACACTGATAACTTAAAATTATAATTAGCTGCGTTACTAGAATTAGTAGGTGATGCAGGGTTAATTAAATTTACAATTGGAAAAACTGGTGCTGCCTTAATTTTATAATTAACATTTGCTGATTTCGAATCCGTACCATCTATATTAGTGGCAGTTACTTCAAATGTATTATTACCTTGAACTAAAGTAGTATTGAAAGTTACATTAAACCCATCATAACTATAATTAGTAACCACTACTCCATTATACTTCACAACAATACCAACATTAGTAGGCATATTAGCAACAGTTGCTTTAAAGATATAATTACTATTTGATGTTGTAGTTGTAGTTAATGGATTTGTGATATTCACCATAGGTGGAGTTTTTAACTCAACATGCGGCGTATAATTAACTGTAATAATTTTAATATCCGAACCGTACTGATTTGTTCCTTTTACAGATAAGGTATTATTACCAGGAATTAAATTTGTATTAAAAAACATTTCCTTAACTGTTGTATTATAATTAAAGTTGGTTTGAGCCACTCCATTAAATAACACTTCAATATCTGATTTTGCACTGACATTAATAACGCCTAATTTGAAATTATAATTCGCATCATCAGAAGCGTTTATAGTAGTAGCTGGGTTAATTAAGCTAACAACTGGTGGAATACCTGTTGTTTTTAATTCTCTATAAACAATACTTGTTGTTTTTGTATCTGAACCATCTGTATTATTTGCAGTGATGCTAATCGCATTTGAACTTGGATTTAAATTAGCAACAAACGCAACTAGTTTTGTAGTACTATTATATTGAAATGGTATTGGTGTACCATTAAAATAGACTACAATTTGGTTTTGGGCTCCTACATTTAACACTTTTGCTTTTACTGTGTATGTTAAAGTAGAAACAACCGTTCCAGTTTGAGAAGGATTTAAAAAAGTAACCACTGGAGGCTCAACAACTACTGCTGGTGGATTGTATATAACCGTTGTTGTTTTAGTATCTGCACCGCTGCTATTTGAAGCAGTTACATTTATTGTATTTGTACCTACTATTAAGTTCGCATCAAACTCTAATTGTTTGGTTGCAAGATTATAATTAAATGCAACAGCAATCCCATTTTGATAGACTGTAATTTGTTTTTGAGCAGTTACATTTAAAACTTGCGCTTTAACAGTATAATTTTGCACTGATGAAACAGAACCAGGTTGAGCAGGATTAATATAAGTTACAATTGGAGCATTAACAACTGCACTTGCCTTATTATAAACCACGGTTGTTGTTTTAGTATCAACTCCGCCTGCATTACTAGCAGTAATACTTACAGCATTTGAACCAGGATTTAAATTTGCTGTAAATGCAATTTGTTTTGTAGTAGCATTATAAATAAATGGAGTTGACATTCCATTATAATAAACGGCAATCTGATTTTGAGCAGTTACATTTAATACTTGTGCTTGTACCGTATAATTTTGAGTGGAAGAAACATACCCAGGCTGTGCAGGATTTACATAAGTTATAATTGGAGGATTAACGGTTGGTTTTGGTTGATCGTAAACAACCGTTGTTGATTTATTATCTTGCCCACCTGCATTAGTTGCTATGATTTGAATAGCATTGCTACCATTATTTAATGTACTATTATATTCTAAAATATGTGTTTGTGCATTAAAAGTAAAGTTTGAGTATGCAACTCCATTAAATTTAAACTGAATTTGATTTGCAGAAGCAACATTTAAAATTTGTGCAGAAATTTTATAAGGAGCCACTGTTACAACATGTCCGTTTACTGGCGGTGTAATAAAACTAATTATAGGTTTAGGAGCTGTAACGGTTGGCTGAGTATTTGTAACAACCGTATTAGTTGGTGGCGCTATGACTGAGTTAGTAGGTGCAACAACTGTTTGAGTTGGCACAACGGTATTAGTATAAACTGTTTCATCTTTTGGAGTCTTAGTTTTCTTTTTGCCTCTCAGGGTAAATAATAAATTCAATCCTGTGTAATGGTAATAATCATTACTTCCAAAAAAGTCTCCATTAGCCGCTAGTTTACCATCTAACAAATCGGCATTAGTACCTTGAGGAAAAGTAACTTTGTATTCCCATAACATAGAAAAACCTGGCGAAAACTGATAACCTAAACCAACACCTAATGATGGAGAAAAAGTAAATAAATTTCCATTTTTACTTCCGTAAGCATAAGACTCATACTTTTTATCAATCAAACCATTATATGTGTTTAATGCTTTTGTTTTATTGCCCGTTGAATCAACTAAACTAAAATCGTACATTTTCCCTGAACCATCCAACAAATCAGATTTGGTTTGATACGCTGTAAAACCAATACCTCCCCACAAATTAAATAACACGTGCGTTCTTTCTCTTAATCTATTAAATGTTATTTGAAGCTCTAAAGAACCTTCGCCTAATTTCATTTTATAATTATCGTACACATATTGTTTTCCAAAAGAAACGCTATCAACAAAATTTACTTTTGGATCATACTTACCATTATAAGCATCGTTTCCTTTTACATCATAATTACGATTGAAATCCATCCCGTAAGTATTAGCAGCTAAATAACGTCCGCGAATAGCGAATGAAAAATGTTAGTGGCATTTTCATGAAACCCCTTTTCTAAAGTTATGCCACCTGCCATTCCCCAACAGCTTCTATAATCAGCTGTTTGCCATGCTCCACCAAGGTTTAATCCCAAGCGCCAAGAATTATAATAACGAGAATAATCTTTTTGAGAAACGCTAATCAGCGAAATTGAAAATGCTATTAAAAAATAAAGTTTTTTCATTTGAATACTTTGTTTAAAACAATAAAACATAGACCAAAAGGCCTATGTTCAAAATTAATAATTATTATGCCAAAATCTTACGATTTTCCCACCTCCACAATTTTAAATTCGGTTCTTCGGTTCTTGGCGTGCTCTTCTTCGTTACAAGGCGCTGCATTTTTACAGTTATTTAACAAACGGGTTTCCCCATAACCAACAGCTTTAAGTCTGTTTTTGTTTATTCCTTTAGAAATTAAATAATCAACAGCCGTTTTTGCTCTTTTTTGAGATAAGGTTAAATTAAAGACATCTGAACTTCTTGAATCTGTATGTGAACTAATTTCAATGGTTAATTTGGCATTAGAGTTTAAAACCGTAATTACTTTATCTAAAATATTAAACCCCGTTTGATCAATTTTATAATCACCATAAGCGTAATATAAACTTTCAATAATCGTTATTGGAGATTGATTAATTTCTTTATTTTTATTTTTCAAAGATAACACTTCTAACCAAGGATCTTCAACTGAAAAATCTCCCATTGCTGATTTATCAATATCTAATAAGTCAAAAGAAAATTTACCATTGGCATTACGTTTTATTTCTCTATATATTCTACCCTTTGCATCCGCTAAATAGATTTTTGTAATACTTGTAAATCGTGGATCTGATTCATCAATTCCAAACAAATAGTTTTTATCAGCACTTAAATTTCTAAAAGCAAATTTTCCTTTTTCATCCGTAATAATATTTGCAATAACTTCCGACTTATTAAAGATTGTAATTTTAGCATTATTGAGAGCCTTTTTATCTTGATCATATAAATGGCCAGTTAATCCCATGACTAAATCAACATCATCAACTATCAAATCAGACATAGTAACTTTATCACTTTCTAACAGCACAAAATTAAAATGTCCTTTACCATCAGATTTCAGAACTTTGACAATTTTCCCAACCTTATTAGTTAAAACAATTCTTGCTTCTATTGGTAAATCATCACCATCAACACTTAATAAATAATTTTGATCATGAGGTAAATTTCTAAATGCAAAAGCTCCAAATTCATTGGTATTAGTTACTTCTATAATATCTCCAAAATCATTTTTAATAATTACTTTTCGATTTGAAATTGGTTTACTAGGATCTTCACCATACAATAAATTACCGGCAATACTTAAATCATCATCATTAAACAGATCAGGCATTCCATTTGGATCAACTGGTAAATTTTTAAAAACAAACTTATGCCCTCCTCCATTATCATGAGTTATTCGGGATATTTTATCATTTTTATCAGCTAAATAATACCGTGATTTATTTTTCATGTTCAAATCAGAGCTTTCAATTTCTGCCATATAAGATTGTTCGGCATTCAAATTATTAAACACAAAATATCCCTTCGCATTAGTTCTGGTGGAATCAATCACTTTACTGTTTTTATCTAATAAAAAAACTTTAACACCATTAGCCGGGTCATTAATGTTTTCAGTTAACAATACCGTTCCATCAAGAGACACACTTTTATTTGTAAATTTAAAGCTATAAATATCATCGGCACCTTTTCCTCCTTCTCTATTAGAAGAAAAATAACCCATCGTATCATTCAAAAAAGTAATACCAAAATCATCTGACTTGCTATTTAGCAGCAACCCTTCATTTCTGTTTAACAACCAAATGTCACCTTTTAATTTTGCGGAAAAAATATCTAAATCACCGAAGCCAGCTAATCCATTAGAGGAAAAATATAACATCCCATCTTTTCTGATGGTTGGAAAAACTTCATCACCAGATGTGTTAATATCAAATCCTAAATTAATAGGCTTACTCCAACTGTCTCCTACTTTTTTGCACATCCAAATATCTTGTCCACCATAGGTCCCTGGCATATCCGAACTAAAAAACAGAATTGTCCCATCCATATTTAAAGAAGGGTGTGCACACGAATAATCATCACTATTATAAATAAATGGTTTTGATTTCGAATATGAATTTCCTTCTATTTCACTGAAATATATTTTTGCTCTATTTACAAAATCTTTATTTTTCTTATTTACTAGGTAATTTACTCTTGTATAAGCTGCCAGTTTACCATCATTTGTAAAGCTTATTGGCCCATCATGAAAACTAGAATTTACTTTTTTAGAAAGTAATTTTGATTTTTTAATAACATTACTTTCTATTTCAGCCGAAAACACATTTAAATATGGTTGGTTATTTGCAAAAGACTTTTCAAAATCCACAATATCAGAAACACGTTCAGCTACAAATACTAATTTTCCATTAATAAGTACTGGACAAAACTCGGAACGTTTTGTGTTAATGGATTCTATATTTACTATTTCATATTCTTTTGGTTTTGATTCCCAATATTTAATTTCTTGACAAGATTTAACAGCATTTTGAGCAGTTTTACTAGTTTCATTATCTTCTAAATAAGCATAATACTGATTCAATGCCTCGCTGTATTTATTATTTGACTTTAAAACATTTCCGTAATTATAATTTACAATTACTGGAACCTTACCTAAACTCAATGCTTGTGCATAGTAACTTTCGGCTTTTGCATAATTATTTAAAATGCGATGACAATCGGCTAACTTAATTAAAGCCTCTTGCTTATCTTTTGAATTACCTTTAATCACTTTTTCATAAGATGGAATTGCCTTTGCGTAATTAAATTTCGAAAAATCCTTTTCAGCTTTTTTCATTTGTGATACACCAACAATGGCAATAAAACAAAAGAAAATGGATATATAAATTTTTATTTTTTTCATAGAATATTTAGGAACAATTTTACAAATAACGAGGTGATAACATTTTAGATTTAAATGTATTTAAGTCAAATCCAATCATAATCTCATGCCCATTACCTAATTTCCGTTGAACGTTACCTATACCAGAATCAAATGAATAACCTATTTTAATATTATCTGTTACAATTACCTGAGCCAAAGCCTCAACCGAACCGCTAGACCTAGCAAAAACTCCTAACCATAATCTTTGTTTAATTAAAAAATTTAAATTCACATCAATATTAGCAATCGACTTTGTTCCTTTGTAAATAATGGTTGGATTAATCACTAAATTGTCATTAACAGAAAATCCCTTGCTTACAATCCCAAATATATGTGTACTTAATCTGTAAGTTAAATCGTATTCGGTTTGTGCACCAGAGACATTGGTGTAAGAAATTTTATCTTGATATACATAAGCCGAATTTAAATGAGTAGCGCTAAAGCCTGCATAAAACGAACTTGATTTTAAAAATAAACCTGCATCAAAATCGGGTTTCAATTTATTAGTTGAAATATTCGCAATAGCATTTACTTCACCTGGATCTCTATAATTAATTTTATTAAAATCAAACACATAATTAACAACTCCTGCTCTCAACCCAAAAGACAATTTTAGTTTACTGTTGATAGGTAAAATATAAGAAATGTTACCGTATGCTGCCGTAACTCTTTTAGGTCCAACCGCATCATTATAGGCACTTAAGCCTAAACCAATTCTTTTTTTCTTTAATGGTCCATGAAAACTAAAAGATTGAGTTGAAGGAGCACCATCAAACCCACTCCATTGTTTTCTAATATCAAGTACTGCACTTAAGGCATCTTTTGTGCCTGCATAAGCAGGATTAATTACCATTTGATTAAATTGGTATTGACTGTATTGTGGGTCTTGCTGAGCCAACAATGGCAAAGCAAAAGCACAAGTAAATAATAATAATAATTTTTTCATAATATCTTTTAATTTGTAAGTTCTAACCAACCTTTTTTCAAAACTTTACCATTGTCGTTTAATATTAAATAAAAGTAAGTGCCTGATGTAACAGGTTTACCATTAAATTTTCCATCCCAGTTATTCGTAGTGTTATCATATCTTGATGTTTTAAATACTTTATCTCCCCATCGATTAAAAATTTGAACATTATTATTTGGGTATTTATCAATATTGTCAATCACAAAAAAATCATTCACTCCATCACCATTAGGAGTAAAACCATTGTAAACAAGAACATCACAACTCGAATTAATATCAACCGTAAATACAACATTAGATACACAACCAGCAAAATCAGTAGCACTAAATGTATAGTTTGTAGGCGTAACTGGTGTAACAAAACTTGTATTAGGAATACTATTTGTACTCCACAAAGGAATTGTTCCACCAATAATTGATAATATGGCAGTATCACCTACACAAACAGCACTTGGTGTAACTACAGGAATAACTGCATTTCCATTTTGAACATCCACAAAAGCGGTACTAAAAAAAGCACAACCGTTACTTCCTTGTCCATAAACTGTATATGTAGTAGGAGTAAATACTTGAACCGTGTGATTTTGTCCTATGAGTGTCCCTGGATTCCATAAATATTGCGTAGCATTTCCGCTAGCATTTAAGGTTATACTTTGCCCCACGCAAGCCATTGTATTGCTTACAGATGCTGAAACTGAAGGCAATGGCAAAACAGTTAAAGATAAAAATGCCGTGTCAGAACATGAGCCGCCATTTGTACCTACGACACTAAACGTTGTATTCGAGAAAGGTTGAATGATAGTTGTATTTGTTGTAGCACCTGTCGACCAATTATAATTTGATGCGCCATTAGCCACTACCGTCATCGTATATCCAAAACAAACGCTGGTTGATGGCGAATTAATAGTTACAACGGGCGTATTTAAAACATTAATTGTAGCGCTTGCTGAATTTTGACAACCAAAAGAATTTGCCCCAATAACAGAATAAGAAGTAGATGCTACAGGTGTCACAGAAACAACATTGAGCGAGGAACCTGTTGTCCAAGTATATGTATTGGCTCCACTCACATTTAATATTACAGACTGACCAGCACAGATAGTTGTATTAGATGGGGTAATGGAAACAAGTGGCAAACTAAAGGTTGTAACACTTATCGTTTTGGTATTAATACAACCAAAATTACCAGTACCAGCTACCGTAAAATTAGTTGTCCCGAGAGTATTTACTGGAACTGAAATTAAACTTCCAGTTGCTACAGATGGAAATAATGTAAATGTATTTGCGCCTAAGTTTGAAAAAGTAACTAACCCTCCAATACACACCGTATTTGTGTTAACATTTGTAAACACACTAGGAAGAGCAACAACTTTAACAGAATCCAATTTAGAACTACTACAACCAAAAGGACTTACTCCAGTAATGGTATAAATAGTAGTTGATGTAGGATTAACCGTAAATGAGTTTGATATAATTCCTCCTGGATTAGTTGTAAAACCAGATGCTCCTGATAAATTAACGGTTGCAGTTTTACCAGCACATATTATTTGGTTAGCAGGCGTTACAGTAATTGAAGGAATAGGATTAACCGTTACGCCAATAGAAGCTGTTTTTACACATCCTTGCGAATCACTAACAGTAACAGTGTACCCTGTAACTGGAATTATAGTTGGATTTACAATGATATTAGTAGTTGTTGAGCCTGTATTCCAGTTAAAAGAATAACTTGGAGTACCTCCACTTACTGTTGCAGATAATGTTGTTGAATTACCTGCACAAACTGTTGGGTTTGATACACCAATGGTAAGCGAAATTGCAGGAGGCGGATTAATAGTGATAATTTTAGTTACTGATGTAGCACAACTATTTGTAACAACACAACTATAAACTCCAGCACACAATCCTGATGCAACTGAAGACGATGAAACTGCTGGCGTCCATGAATAAGTATATGGAGCGCCACTTCCTGCTACAGATATGAGTGTTGCAGAACCATTACAGGCTCCTGCACAAGTTGGATTGATTGAATTAACATTGACTGTTGGAATAGGACAAGCGTTAACTTGTATCGTTTTCGTAGTTGACGAATTTAATCCAGCTGCTGTTACCGTTAACGAGATAGTATGAATACCCGTTGTGTTGAAGGTGAGTGTTGGATTTTGTAGAGTACTTAATGAAGGTGTAGATGCCACACTAACATAATTCCATGAAGTGATAGCGTTAGATGCTGTTGATAAATCTGTAATATTTACGGATTGTCCTTGATTGATGATGGTGGCTGATAGAGAAAAATTAGCTTGAATGGTGGCAGTTGGAGAACAAAAACCATGAGTTCCTAATTGGTTTCTATAAGGACTATTAGTCATAGCGGTTTGCATCCTTATCTTCTGATCTTCGGTAAACATATACATAAAAGCATCGTCTGTATAATCAGCAAAATTCATAAACATAACGCCTTCGGCACTAGTTGGAGGCGAATTTGTTGGACAATTATTGGGTAAGTAAGGATAAGTTTGTGTTCCATAAGAAGCGGTTTGTGCAGGAGGAGTATCAATACAAAAATCATTTGCACAACTCGCATCACCCCAAACATGTCTAATACCTAGATAATGGGATATTTCATGAGTTAAAGTTCTACCATAATTATATGGTGCAGAATAAACTCCAGAAGCAAAAATATTTTGTGAGCCGCAGGCTTTGGCCCAACACCATAGACCATCTGTAGTGGCAGTTCCTGCACCTGAAATTCCAGTCAATCCAGATAAAGGGGGGAATGTAGCGTAGCCCAATAAACCGACTGCAGCGGCAACATCAGTCACCCAAATATTTAAATACTTATTAGGACTCCATATCGTCGCAGGCTTGATTATATTGTCCATTAGAGTCGTTAAATTAGCTGCCGTAGCAGCCGATGATGGGTTGGTGGCTCCTGAAATACTATTCCAATTTCTTCTTTCGATACCAGGTTCTGGTAACACATTTCCTAACGAATCTTTTAATGCTAAGCAAAATGAAATACCTGTATTAGAAATTCCTATTCTTCCTAATCCATCTTTACTTGCAGCCGCAACAGCAGTATTAGTTGCGTATGCTTGAAATGCAGTTGCTGGATACGTACCGGTATTAAAACCAATTCCTGAATAATCATCATTTAAAACCTGTATCTGGGAATTTAACTGAGCTTGATTAATGTTTGGATAAGTCCCAATTGCTTGGCCACCATGAATGATATGAAAAATAACAGGGATTTGAAAGGTTGATTGAACCCTACTAGCTGCCGTAGTCGTATTTAAATAATCAATTATTTTCTGTTGAAATAAAGAATCATATTGAGTTGTTGGCACATGAGTTCCACAACCGCGATTAGGAATTTGAGCATAACTTCCTATTGAAATTAATATCAGTAATAATATGACCCAACTATTTTTTTTCATTTTATTATTTACCTGTTAATTCTACCCAACCTTTTTAATACCAGTTCCGTTTTCTAATTCAATAATATAAAAATAAGTTCCACTAGTTAACACGGCACCGCTTTGTGTTTTACCATCCCAGACATTAGACGAGTTATTATAATTTTCGGTAGCCCATAATTTATTTCCCCATCTATTAAAAATAGTAACCGTATTATTTGGAAAATTTTCAATATTTTCAATTAACCAATTATCATTTAATCCATCACCATCAGGTGTAAAACCATTATAAACAGTTATTTGACAAGGATCGGTGCTAGGCAAAACGGTGTAGTTAAATAAAACGGAATCAATAACAACACTACTCGAATTAATTGCTAAAACAGTAATGCTATAATTACCAGGCGCTAAACTATCAATAGTTAAACAATTTTGATTTGGACAAAGCGTTGAAGGAGACCAAATATATTTTAATTGAATTGCGGAACTAGGTGCTGTATTTAAAACTAAAGAGATGAAACCATCATTTTTATTTAAGCAACTTTCGTTTTGATGCAATGTTGTTATACTTAAATCTAAATTACCCACAATGTCTGGCTGCAAAAAACCCTGAGTAATCACATTATTAGAATTACTAATAGTTGTAATAATTGGCTCACCAATATTATAATACACCTCAACTCCCGAAGAGCCAACAGCTCCACCTCCTCCAGCAGAATTTATAACCTGCGGAGCGATTTGAGCAAACTGTTTGACAACAATTCCAAAAATAAATATGATAATGATTAAATATTTCATGTTATTCAATTACCATATAATTAAAGCCAAAAGTAAAAGAAGGTCCAGATAAATTGGCGGCTGTATTATTTTTAAATGTAACGTTAAAAAAACCTGTATTTATGGTTGAAATATAGTAAGACATTTGACCAGGATCCGTATTTGGTGTAACAACAACCGTAGGATTTACACTATAAGATTTATTAAAAGATACTCTGAAGGTGACTTGCCCTCCCGGATTTATCATTCCTGTAGTTGTACAAACTGCCGATAAAGAACCTTTAACGTCATTACAAGTTCCTAATGTAAGTGTTACACCTGTAGCGCTTAAACCACCGGTTGCTGTAACTGTAGTCACTACTGCAGCTGTTGCTTGCGTAGCTTTAACATGTCCGTTTTCAACCCATAAAGATAAAGCAGATGCAGGATCAACGGCATTATTTGAAGCATGTATAGCGGCGGCAGTACCTGTATTATGTGCGCGTAAAACATCTGCTCCGTTTGTATTTGAATTATTTGCAAAATTAGCAACATTACCTCCAGTGGTACCTGAATTTTTATACGCAACTAAAGCCGCTCCTGTTCCAGTGTTTGTAATATCAACTGCACCAGTTCCATTACTATTTGAGGAAGCGATCAATGCTCTTCCACCACCCGAAGAAATTGCTCTAACAACATCTCCACTCGAATTTGCAAAATCAGCAGTTACAGCTGTTGAACTATTGTTTGCCGCATAAATAGCATTACCAGTTCCATTTGTACTAACATATAATGCTGCAGCTGTATTTGTAGCGTTACTTATCGTAAAAATACCAGCCGAACCTGAACCTAAGTTTGTTGCACCAATAGCTGCACCAATGCCATTTGTAGATGCTTCAATTGCTTTTGCACTGCTACCAGTATTATTAACTTCGATATAAGCCGCGTTACCAACACCAAAATGTCTTAATTGCAATCCATTACTTCCATTTGAAACGTTATTAATATCTAATGCTAATCCATCTAAACTAGCAGCATTATTTTTTATATCTAATGATGCATTTGGAGTATTAGTTCCAATTCCTACTTTATCCGTTAAATTAGCTTGAGTAACAATACCAGAACCCTGAATCCATGGAGATAGACCAGCGCCTGAAATTAAATCTACAAAAGCACCTCCATTTTCTGATACTTTAAATTTATTACTTGGTCTATCGTAATAAATACGTCCTTCATTTACAAAAGATGTATTCGGTGGAGTATTATAAGCCGCCATAGTTAAAGAAGAATCCACTCTTAATCTACCTTTTACATCTAATGCTGCTTTATTAAAAATGTTATTTGGATTAACTGTCACGATTCCATCATTACCTAATTTTAAAAGTTCTTGATTACTATTTGTAGTATTAGGTACAACTGCAAAAAACAAATCAGTTCCCTTACTTGTATTGGTTACGTTTTCGGATGCTCTAGCATAAATTTTAGCTCCATCTCCATACCCTGTACCGTCATAAGCTGAAAAATTTATTTTACCAATTTCTTGTGCTGCAATAACAGCTCCTCTTGTATAAGTAGGCGAAACGCCTAAAGGATTATTTCTAGTCAAATTTATTTGTCCAGAAAAACCAAAACCTTCTGCCGCAATTCCAGGTGAAGTTGCATTATCATCCATGACATGAAAAGTAGTTAATGCTGAATGCATATTGTTGATAGATGTTTTTCCATCACCATAAATCAAAAATCTTGATTTATAATTTGTGCCATCAAAAAAGCTAACACTGTATGCCGAAAAATTATTCGCTGCATTATTACTTGCACCAACTTCAAAATATTTATTTGCTACTCCTGTATTTGAGAACTTAATTCTACTTAATGCTCCTGATGTTTCTCTTAAATGCATCGTTGGATTAGCGGTAGTTGCAGAATGAAGAATTTCTGTATTTCCTTCAAACTTAGCGGCTAAAGCTGTGGCGTTATATGATTTAGCAAATAATGCTACACCGGAACCATTCGTTTGAGCATTTACAGCATTAGCAGTTGTTGTATTACTCGATAAAATGAATTTTCCTCCATCTCCATTTGTAGATTCACCATAAATACCTGCACCTGTAGTAGATTTCCCCCATACACCAGCACCCGAACCACTTTGACCGTAAACACCAATACCGTTATTAGGATTTTCACCGAAAACACCTGTTGATGAAACTGTAGCTCCCGAATTATAACCATGTATGGTTGCTGGCACCGAACCTGTGCCATAAACATCTAGCTTATATGTTGGATTATTTGTACCTATGCCAACAAGACTAATTGAGTTTGTTGTTACAACCGAAGTTGCTGTTGGTGCAGTCCATAGACCTGGCAATGTAGCTAAGTTTACAGAGTTAGTTGCAGGACCTGAAGTTAATGTTGTTCCTGTTAATGATAATGTTGGCGTTACTGCAATAGTTTGTGTTCCTGTAGTAAATACACCAGTATTATTATTGTAAATGGACATTGGAACGTTAACTGTATAATTTGGAGAAACATTGTTTACAGTTGCAACACCTGTTCCTGTAATCGTTGGTGAAGCAATTGAAGATGGTGCCCATGAACCAGCATTGAATTGCAATACTTGATTTGCTGTTGGGGCAACCGTTGAAATGTTCACACCTCTTAGTTTTGATACAGTTGATGTATTAATTGAACCAATTACATCTCCCGCAACGTTGGGTGTATATTGAGCTGCAGTTGTTAACCTTCCAAAATTATCTACTGAAAATGTAGGAACAGCATTGGTAGCATTAGCCCCATAATTGTTTGCCGCAACACCTGTTGAAACTAAGTTTATACTATTACTTGTAATAGATATATTATTTGGTGTGCCAGAATAACTTGAACTAGCAGGAACAGTAGCAGTAGAAACAACCGTACCATTGGTTAATGTTAATGTATTTGAATTTGAACTTATAGAATATGCTGGCGCATTTACCGTGTAAGTATTTCCAGATTGATTTAAAGAAATATTATTTCCTTGCACTAAAGTAGTTGAAGGACTTGCTGTTGAATTTATGGTTAGGTTTGGATAAGAACCAGTTATGGTTGTTGGACCATTTGGAGTAAACGTTGGCGAAGCAACACTAACTGTAAATGCACTTCCCGAAGTTGGAGAAACACTCGCGATACCCGTAGCGGCCATATTGATAGTACTTGATCCTGTTCCTGTTAAAGCTGCAGTAGTAGAATATGAACCTTGAGTTAAAGTTAAAACATTACCGGTAGTGTTATAAGTTAAAGTTGGTTGTGGCACATCAACATTAAATGTATTCCCAGTAGTTGGAGTTACAACCGCTATCCCAGTACTTGTAATTGTTGGCGTTTGTGCTGCGGGTAAATTTTGAAAGGTACCATTACCTAATGCATCACTTGTTAAAACTTGACCTAATGTACCACCACTTACCGTTAATGTATTTGTAAATACATGAGGAGTAGAAACACTTGCATCAAACTTACCAGCGCCAACTACATGAAAATTTGCTTGAGGAGAAGTTGTTCCAATACCAAAATTAGTTCCATCAAAATATAAGTTATTTCTTGGTAAAGTATCCCAAACTGTTCCTGTATTGTATAAAAACTGTCCACTTAAAGCGTTTGGCAAAGTTGAACCACTAGGAACATTTACTGTAAAGTTTGGATAAGCTCCAGTTACTGTTGCACTATTCACACCAGTAATACTAACAATTTGATCTGGGGCAACGGTTGGAGTATTAATGGTTAAATTTGGATAAGTACCAGTTACGCTAGTTGCACCAGTTCCCAAAATATTTGCTGTTCCCGTAATAACTCCTGTTCCATTAATATCAATACCATTTCCTGCCGTATATGTTTGAACGATAGGCGTACTAATTATAAAATTTGGATATGTTCCTGTTACAGATGCAGAACCAGCAGGTGTAATCGTTATAGTTTGATCAGGTGCTGTGTTTATTATAGTACTTCCTGCAACATTAATTCCTGTACCTCCAGTATAAGTTGTTCCTGCAGGAATTGTTGTTGTATTACCTCCAACAGATAAAATATTATTGGTAAAAGAAACCGCTGGTGCTGGAGCTGAACCAGCATTTAAAGCATAAGGTACACTCATTAATTGTTGAGAACCTAAAGAACTAAATGTTCCTGTATTTGGATCAATAGATACTTCAATAAAATATGAATTTGTGGCCCAGTTTATTACTGATAAATTACTTATTGAACCTATGTAAGTAGTAAACAATCCAAATCCATTAGTTGAAACTCCAGTATGCGTTTCTGTAAATACAATTGCACCAGAGGCAGAGCCTTGATGAATATCAAACTTTATTCCAATAGGCTGATTTGCCAATACTGTTCCTGATGCATTACGTGCCACCCCTTGGTAACTAATTTTTTGTGGCGCTTGTGAATAAGCTAAACTTGTGATGCCAATTAATAAAGTAAATAAAAGTTTTTTCATATGTAGTTATTTATTGTTTTTTAATTCGTAAGACGAATTGAGATTCCGTTTTAGATGATCTAAAATATATTTGTTTAGTTTTCTGGTAAAATGATAACCATGTTTTTCAACTGTTAAAATTATACAAAAAAATCAGAAAATTGAATGCAATTAACAGACCAATCGAATATTTTATTTGTTAAAAAACTCGGATTTGTCGATAAATTCAATAATTTGTTCAGAAAAACTGATTTAACTCAGGATTTGCTTAAGAGCAGCTATTTGCTCTGGTGTCCCTAATACAAATAATTTAGAATCTGGAATCACTAAAGTATCGGCACTTGGGTTAATAATATACTCCCCTTTTGCAGTTTTGTATCCAATAATATTAGCACCCGAACGATTTCTTATTTCTAAATCTTTCAGTGTTTTGTTTTTTAATTCATCAGGAATTCTTTCAAAGGAAATTTCCTCTAAACTAATATTATCACCTCCCTCAGCAGTAATATGGTCAATAAATTCCATCACATCTGGCTTCATTACCAAAGAGGCCATGTGTGCACCTCCTACCTTATCAGGCATAATTACATTATTAGCGCCAGCAATTTTTAATTTCGTATCCGAATTATCTTCGCTAGCACGTGAAATAATAGTTAAGTTTTTATTTAAGTTACGGGCAGAAAGTACAATAAACAAATTATCTGCATCAACTGGCAAAGTAGTAATAATGGCTTTTGCTCTTAAAATCCCTGCTTTAATTAATACTTCATCTTGTGTGCTATCACCCGTTATAACCAACTCGCTAAATTTATGATTAAGAGTAGACGTAAGTGTTGTGCTATTTTCAATAACTACAAAACGTTTATGATGTTTTTTTAAAACTTGAGCCGCTTGGCGTCCATTACGACCATAGCCACAAATAATAACGTGATCAGATATTTTATCAATGGTTGCGTTCAATTTTCTATTTTTAAAAAACTCGTTAAATTCTCCATCAATTACAAATTTAGTAATGGATGAAACTGCGTAAGCAAATGTACCAAAACTTGTGATAATAAGAAATGCCGTAAATAATTTACCAGCATGACTTAAAGGAGCTACTTCTCCATAACCAACTGTAGCAACTGTAATTACGGTCATGTAAAAGGCGTCAAACCAATTGTAATCATCAATTATAACGTAACCAATAGTTCCTATTACCCATACAGACAATAGAATTAATAAAGGTGCGTAAAATCGATAATAGGATTTGAAAACGTTGAACATAACATTGCCAAATTAATAAAAATAATTGAAATTATATTACAAATCCCAAACGCTACGGCGACGGCGATAGGTATTTGGCTTAAAACTTTCTTTATGTTCTAAAATAAAAGCCATAATGAAGTAAATAATAATGGGAGAACCAAAAGTAAAAAATGACAAATAGATAAAATACATACGAATGTGAGTCGTTCTAATACCTAATTTTTTGCCCCACCATTCGCATACACCAAAGGCGTGTTGTTCAAACCAATATCTTATTTTATCTATCATGTGCTACAAAGGTACAAAATTCAGAAAGCGAATTTTCGCATTATCGAGAGTTTTTCAACAAAAATTCTGCCACATAACATTGAAGACATAATTTTTTTGTGCAAAGTGTATCAAACAGTTGGATTTGCGCCTGACTTTCTAGGGCATTTTCTGTTTTGACTCCCAATTTCAAAAACTCTTTTGTTTTCGTATTTATTTCCGGTGGTAATTGCGATAATAAATCTAAAGCATATTCTACATAATCAGATTGTAAATTATGTTTTGACATAAAAAACAAGTAAGGAACAATAGTATTAATTACTATCGAATGAAAAGCAGTTTCGCCTAATGATTTAGAACTTTCTTCAGATAAAACATCAAATTTAAAATGTGTTTTCCAATAGTCATTAGGTTCAATATCAAAAAACAATTTAATGGTTTTTAAATCTGGTTTTTCTTCGATCAAATGATACAATGATTTTTGTTTAGCAATACTATTTGCTAATTGTGAAATTCGAATCGTAGGAAAATTAATGGGACGTGTTTTAGAAAACTTCCAACTTTCTTTTTTAATTGGTAATAGCTGATGCTTATGTCTTAAAAACTCAAATTCGTTTTGTAATTGCTTGGCATATTTATCTTCAAATAACTCGTCTAAAAAACCAGCAACACCAAACAACAAAGCTTCTACTTGAATTGGATTATCTGCGTATTTTTTTAGTATGGAATAAGGCAACGTTTTTCCCAATAGTTCAAAAGCATCATTGTTTATTTTAAAACCAAAGTTTCTACAAAGCAAAACATATAATGCATCTTCATGATTGTGTTTACCATATTCAAATAAATGTTCTATGTAAGCAGTTTTTTGCTCTATACGTTCAATTGCTAATCTATCTAACCATGATTTCCAAACTATATCAGAAACTTTGGTAATTGATTTGCCACAAGCAATGGATTGTTTAGAAAGTTGCAATTGATTGTATTGTTCTAACAAAGAAGGTTTAATGTAATTCTTTAATTCTAACACCGACACATTAAACTGTTCATTTTGCGGTACCTCTACATCATGTTCATACACCACATGCAATACAATGTTATCATAAGCTTTATCCTGCTGATGATTATGTTTTAGCCAGTCGGATGTTTTAATATGAATCTCAACATTACCTGCTAATAAAATATCATTAATCTTAATTTTTGAATTAAAAAAATCAGGACCGGAGTCCTGATTATGTTCACCTATTGAAACCACTTCAATCTGCTCTTGCTTAGAACCTATAAATTGAGTTTGCTCTAATAATTTATATTTCCAAATAGTATGCAATAATGCTTCGTTCATTAACGCATTATTTTGAAGCAGGTTGAGTTGCTTTAATTGCAAAAATGTATTTTGTTAAAGCTTCTTTTTGAGTAGCTGATAATTTTGCTTTTTCTCCCATATCATCGATAATATGAGGCCATTTAGCTTCTGGAATTCTATAAATACTTTTAGCACCATGACACCCTATGCAAGTGCCAGTGTAAATAGTATGTCCTTCTGTTAATACAGCCAAAGTTGCTCCTGGATATTTAGATTGAATTGCTGTAACTTGTTCTTCGCCTGGCGCAAAAACACCATTTTTAGATTTAACGGCTTCGCTAACTGGAGCCTCAGGAGTAGCTGGCGCCACAGGAGTTGACGCTGTAGTCTCAGTTTTTTTTGTTGAATGACATGCTGCAACAATAAGAACTGCTGCTGCTAAAGAAGAAATTTTGAAAATTTTCATAATTATAATGATTTGAGTTTTAAAAGTAGTAAATATCAATTATCTTTTTCAATATCAGAAGCAGTAAACTTCTGTAAACTGTTAATTTTTGTTAGTTGATCCGCAACTTTTGATTCATCGCCTGATATTACTAACTTATATACGTTTGGTGTAAAGTATTTTTTAATCACTTTGTTCAGATCCTCTACGGTCAAAGTATTCAAATCAGTAATGATATTTTTTCTTTTCTCAAAATTATAAACCAAGGGATTATAAAAATTGGAAACTTCATCTGGGCTCTCCATTTTTTTAATGGCAATAATTCTTTTATAAACCGTTTCTTTAAATTTTGCTTCGTCAATTAAGGTGGTATTGAAATTTGCTAATGTTTTATCAAACAACTCAATCGTATTAACTAATTCGGCACTTCTTACTGAACAAGCAATCGAAAATAAATTAGAATACTTACTACTTCTTTGTGAACTACCAATGCTATATGTCTTACCTCCTTTTTCACGAATTTCTTTAAACAATACATCATTAAAAACACTATTGGCTAACGAAAACGCTAACTGATCTTTATCTGTAACTGCAGGAGCTATTTTATTCCATTGCAAAGCGCATTGTGTAGCTCCTGTTCTATTTACAAAACCTATCTCTCGTTTTTTAATCGACGGCGATTCTAAACTCACTCCATTAGCACCACCAAATTCTGATTTCCACGAACCATAATATTTTTCGATAATAGGTTTAATGGCAGCTACATCAAAACTTCCACAAATAATTAAGTTGGCATTTTTTGGGGTAAAGTTAAAATCATAATATTCTTTAATAATAACTGGAGTAATTTTTTGAATTTGTGTTTTATAAAAATATCTTCCTAATGGATTTGATAATCCAAAAATAGAATAATTACTAAATACCGAAGATAATTCAGCAATATCCATTTTAGTAGGGCTATTAAAATCAATATTTCTAGAAATCAGTAAATCAATTTTATCTTTTGGAAATGTAGGAGTTAAAACAGCTGCCGACATTAAATCCATTCCTGCATCTAAATCTTTACTCAAAATATTCATTTCTACAGTTGTATTATCATTTGATGAAGACGCAGATAAAGAAGTTCCTAAAGCAAATGCTTTATTTGTTTGAGTTTCTGCATCGTATTTTGCATTACCCATCAAAATTGCATTAGAAACCATATCGCTGTAATTTTGTTGGCCAGGCGTTTCATTAACTTTTCCTGTATTCAAAACTAACTTTACATTAATTGCAGGTATATTTCCATACTGTAACAAATACACTTTCAATCCATTTTTTAAATTAAAAGTTTCATAAGAAGGTGTAACTTGAGCTTTAAAAGCAAAAGATATCAATATCAAAAAAACTATGGCTATATTTTTCATTTTATTCTTCAATATTATACTCGTTAATTTTTCTGTACAAGGTACGTTCGCTAATTCCTAATTCTTGAGAAGCATATTTACGTTTACCCTTATGTTTTTTTAATGCCTTCTTTATCATATCAATCTCTTTGTCTTGAAGTGATAACGATTCTTCAACTACAATTGGTTGATTGAATCCATTGGTATCTTTTACAATAATTGGATTATGAATTTTCACTTCATTTGATACCACTGGAAAATTTCCTTCGTTGTTATACAATCGATCTATTGTTTGTAAATCATCTGTTGGTAATGATCCTAAAGCACTTCCTCCAACCTGAACAATATCGTGAACCACTTTTTTTAAATCGTTCAAATCTTTTTTCATATCAAATAATACTTTGTACAACAAATCACGCTCGTTCATGTCCGACGAACTAGAAGAATTACCAATGCTTGAATTTGATAAAGCAGGCAATGTATTTGTGTGGTAATTTGGAAGATATTGTAAGATGCCTTCTAAATTAATTTCTCTTTCTTTTTCAATGATAGAAATTTGTTCTGTAATATTTTTTAACTGACGGATATTTCCTGGCCAATAATAATTTACGAGCGCATGTTCAGCATCTGATGTTAACTTCACTGCAGGCATTCTGTACTTAGTTGCAAAATCGCTTGCAAACTTTCTGAACAATAAATAAATATCATCCTTACGTTCGCGCAATGGAGGCAAATTAATTGGAACAGTATTTAAACGGTAATATAAATCTTCTCTAAATTTTCCTTTTTCAATAGCGACATTAAAATTAATATTAGTAGCTGCAACGACACGCACATTCGTTTTTTGAACCTTACTACTACCTACTCTAATATATTCTCCTGTTTCTAAAACACGTAATAAACGCGCTTGAGTCGTTAGTGGTAATTCGCCAACTTCATCTAAAAAAATAGTTCCACCATCTGCTACTTCAAAATAACCTTTACGTGCTTCATGCGCACCTGTAAACGATCCTTTTTCGTGACCAAATAATTCACTATCAATTGTTCCTTCAGGAATAGCACCACAGTTTACGGCAATGTATTGTCCGTGTTTACGAGAACTATTTTGATGAATAATTTGTGGAAATACTTCTTTACCAGTTCCACTTTCTCCGTTAATTAAAACGTTCAAATCTGTCGGTGCAACCTGACGAGCCACATCAATTGCTCTTTCTAATAAGGGATTATTTCCCATTATTCCGAAGCGTTGTTTTATATCTTGTAATGTCATTTTTAGTACTATAAGATTAAAGTATCAAGATTAAAGATTGATTTTACTTTCTATTCTAAAGTTTCTCTGAAAGAGAAAATCATATTCTTTAATTCTGATAATTCCAGTAATATTTTATTTCTTAATTCTTCTTTGCCAAATTTTCTTCTATCACAAATAATTATATGAGTTTCTAATTCAAAACAAGAACCTAATGAATGTGTAACAAACTCTGCGAAATGTTTCTTTGTTCTTTTTCCACAACCTTCTGCTATGTTTGCAGGAACAGAACAGGCACATCTAACAATTTGTGATTTCAGATTAAAACGTTCATCTTGCGGTAAGTCTCCAACATAATCATAACATAAATCAACCAAATCAATTGATCGTTGCCAAATCTTTAAATCTTTGTAGTTATGAGCCATAAATTTATATTAAACCAATCTTAATACTTTATACTTACTTCTTAATACTTCAAAATCTTAAACGCACTCTCCAATCAAAGTTCCACTCGTGCAGCTAGTAATCAAAACATTCACATAATCCCCTTTCTTTAAATTTCCTTTTGGGAACACGCAAACGGTATTTTGTGAATTTCTTCCGCTCATCATGTCTGCTGATTTTTTAGAAACGTTTTCTACTAATACTTTGTAAACTTTTCCTAGTCCTTCTTTCGTTCTAATTTCACTATGCCTGCGTTGCGCGTCAACAATTTCTGTTAACCTTCTGCTTTTTATTTCTGCGGGAACATCATCTTCATACTTACGCTCTGCTAATGTTTTAGGGCGTTCGCTGTAACTAAACATATAAGCAAATTCATATTTTACTTCTTCCATTAAAGATAAAGTATCTAGATGTTGCTCTTCTGTTTCGCCACAAAAACCTGTAATAATATCCGCACTAATAGCGGCATCTGGCATAATACGACGAATAGCCGCAATACGATCTAAATACCATTCACGAGTATAACCACGATTCATTTTTTCTAATACATCGCTATTTCCACTTTGTACTGGCAAGTGAACATATTTACAGATATTTTCGTATTTCGCCATCATGTGCAACACATCATCACCCATATCTTTTGGATGCGAAGTTGAATAACGCACACGTAAATCAGGATTAATTAATGCTACCATTTCTAATAGCTCAGCAAACGTTTTAGAATTTGCTTTTTGTTCTTCAGTTAAATTTTCTTTCTTCAATCCGCCACCGCTCCATAAATAAGAGTTTACATTTTGCCCCAATAAAGTCACTTCTCTATAGCCTTTATCAAATGCTTCTTGGCATTCTTTTACAATGGTTTCTGGTTCACGGCTTCTTTCTCTTCCTCTTGTAAATGGAACCACACAAAAACTACACATATTATCACAACCACGCATAATGCTTACAAAAGCACTTACGCCATTATGATCTAATCGTACTGGGGAAATATCTGCATACGTTTCTTCTTTACTTAAAATCACATTAATAGCTTGTTGTCCACCTTCGGCTACAGCAATTAAGTTTGGTAAATCGCGGTAAGCATCAGGGCCAACAACCATATCCACTAACTTTTCTTGCTCTAAAAACTGATGTTTTAATCGTTCGGCCATGCAACCTAACACTCCAATTAATAGATTTTTATTGGTCTTTTTTACTTTTTTGTAATCGTATAAACGCTGACGAACACGAGATTCGGCATTTTCGCGAATAGCACAGGTATTTACAAATATTAAATCTGCTTCTTTATAATCGGTTGTTGTGGTATATCCTTTATCAATCAAAATAGAAGCAACGATTTCGCTATCTGCAAAATTCATTTGGCAACCGTAGCTCTCCAAAAACATTTTCTTTCCACCTTTATTCTCGGTTTCTCTTACTAATGCTTCTCCTTGTTTTGATTCGTCAATTATTTTGTTCTCCATGTATATCAATAAAAACGCAAAGATAAGGCTTTGTTCTGACAAAATGACACGTTAACCATTTTTCACAGTAGGAAATCAATATTTTTTTGAAATATTTTAAATTACTAATAATCAACTATTTAAGAGCAAAAACAACCATTAAATGCTCAAAAACAGTCTCTCTAAAAATAAAAATTAGGTTTATTCGGATTAAATTTTTTTCCTTTGCAAACTTTTAAAGCAAACAGAACTCAATTTTTCGGACTCAAAAACCATCAAATTCGTCATTTTTTAGCTTTAAAACGCGAACTTTTAATATACATATATATACATGGCAAAAAATTTAGTTATTGTCGAGTCCCCTGCAAAGGCAAAAACCATTGAAGGGTTTTTAGGTAAAGATTTTACGGTTAAATCTAGTTTTGGACATATTAGAGATTTAGTAAAAAAGGGATTCGGTGTAGATATAGAAAATAATTTCACCCCAACTTACGAAGTACAGCCAGATAAGGAGAAAGTAATAGCTGAATTAAAAAAATTATCAAAGGGAGCAGACATGATTTGGTTAGCATCCGATGAAGATCGAGAGGGAGAAGCTATTAGCTGGCATTTATACGAAACATTAGGATTAACAAAAGCAAATACTAAACGTATTGTTTTTCACGAAATTACAAAGCCCGCTATTTTAAAGGCTATTGAAAACCCACGTGAAATCGACATCAATTTAGTAAATGCACAACAAGCTCGTCGTGTATTAGATAGATTAGTTGGTTTTGAATTATCACCTATTTTATGGCGTAAAGTTCGTCCGAGTTTATCCGCTGGACGTGTGCAATCTGTAGCTGTTCGTTTAATTGTAGAACGCGAAAGAGAAATTCAAAAATTTCAATCCACATCAGCTTATAAAGTCTCTGCATTATTTAAAGTAGGAACTGGAATTTTAAAAGCGGAATTAGATAAACGTTATAGTACAGAGGCAGAAGCACAAGCTTTTTTAGAAAAATGCAAAGTAGCTTCTTACACGATTGAAAGTTTAGAAACAAAACCTGCAAAACGTTCGCCAGCTGCACCTTTTACAACATCAACTTTACAGCAAGAAGCTGCTCGTAAATTAGGTTTTTCGGTTGCGCAAACCATGCAAGTGGCACAACGTTTATATGAAGCTGGTAAGATTACTTACATGAGAACTGACTCCGTGAATTTATCGGAAACAGCCATGGATCAAGCTAACAAAGCTATTAATCAAAATTACGGTGCTAAATATTACAATCCTCGTCAATATAAAAACAAGAGTAAAGGTGCACAAGAGGCGCATGAGGCTATCCGTCCTACATACATTGATAGAACGGTAATTGATGGGGAACGTAACGAACAGCGTTTATACGATTTAATTTGGAAACGCACCATTGCTTCTCAAATGAGCGATGCTGAATTAGAAAAAACAACTGCAAAAGTTAATGTAAGTGGTGCTTCTGAATTATTTGTAGCGCAAGGCGAAGTATTAAAATTTGATGGTTTCTTAAAAGTATATATGGAAGGAACAGATGATGAAGATTCTGACGAAGAAAATTCATCGATGTTACCACCAATGAAAGTGGGCGAAAAATTAGATAGCCAAGAAATTACAGCGACTCAACGTTTTACGCATCACCCAGCACGTTATACGGAAGCAAGTTTAGTTAAGAAATTAGAAGAATTAGGTATTGGTCGTCCTTCTACTTACGCTCCAACAATTAGTACGGTTCAAAAACGTAACTATGTGGAGAAGACTGATAAAGAAGGTACACCAAGAGAATACGTGCAATTAACTTTAGTAAAACAAAATTTAACTAAAGCTACAAAAACTGAAAATACAGGTGCTGAGAAATCAAAATTATTCCCAACCGATATTGGAATGGTAGTAAATGATTTCTTATTGAAATACTTCCCTACTATTTTAGATTTTAATTTCACGGCTAAAGTAGAAGAGGAATTTGATGAGATTGCAGATGGTAATTTGAACTGGCAAAAAATGTTGAAATCGTTTTATACACCTTTTCACAAAACAGTTGAAACAACATCTGAAAACAGTGAACGTGCTAGTGGCGAAAAAATATTAGGAGTAGATCCTGCAAGCGGAAAACCAGTATCGGTGCGTGTTGGACGCTTTGGTCCTTTAGCACAAATTGGTGAAACAATTGAAGGCTCTGAAGAAAAACCAAAATTTGCCAGCTTAAGAAGAAACCAAAGTATTGAAACTATTACTTTAGAAGAAGCTCTAGATTTATTTAGACTTCCTTTAACTTTAGGAGAATACAATGGTATGGAAGTGGTAGTTGCTGTGGGAAGATTTGGACCCTACATTAAATTAGGAGAAGCTTTTATTTCTATTCCTCGTACCATCGACCCATTAACGGTTGATATGGAAAAAGCGATTGAAATTATTAAAGAAAAAGAAGAGGCAGATGCTCCGGTAGCACATTACCAAGGTAAAGGAGTTACTAAAGGCAAAGGTCGTTTTGGACCATTTATTAAATACGATGGTATGTTTATTAATGTACCAAGAGCTTATGATTTTGATAATTTATCTCAAAATGATATCAATGAATTAATTGAGAAAAAATTAGAGAAAGAAGCTAACCGTTATATTCAAAACTGGCCTGAAGAAAAAATTTCTGTTGAAAATGCACGTTGGGGTCCCCAAATTAAATTTGGCAAACTGCAATTAAAACTGATTAAAAATGGTGGTGGTAAATTTACGCCTGATGAATTAACTGCTTTAACTTTAGATGAAGTAAAAGCAATGATTATTGCGCAAGTACCAAAAGCATTTGATAAAAAAGGTGCTAAGAAAGCTGCTCCAAAAAAAGCAAAAGTTGTAAAACTAGCAGGAGAAACTTCGACCAAGAAGGCAGCAGTAAAAAAAGCCGCCAGTAAAAAAACAGCACCTAAAAAAGTTGCTGCTAAAAAAGCTCCAGCAAAGAAAGCCGCTGCTAAAAAGAAATAACATAAATTAATTTATTTTGAAAGCCTCCGCTAAAAGTGGAGGCTTTTATATAAATAAGAATTTCAATAAACAACAGATGATGAAAAAATTAAGTTTTCTTTTTATAATTATAAGCAATATTATTTGCGCTCAAATTTATACTGTATCCGAAAAACAAATTGAGGTTACTTCGCATTTCTATAATTCATTTATTCTAGAATTAAATAGTGGGAACACTGTTTTGATTCAAATGGAGCCTAAGATAGAAGGTTACTATTAAAAATCTATGATAACAACCACGAGGAAAGAGTCTCCACAAAAAACAAAACTAGAAAACATTAAAGACATTAATAGTGTATATGTTATCGACTTTATAGAGTTAAATAAAAATGCCGTTTTGTTTTATGCTGCAGCCAAAGATGGTGTTGTTAATCTCTATAAATTATCTATAAACCAAAATACCGGAGAAACACATACCGATATTTGTTATTCATTTAATCTGCCAAAAGATTACACCTACTTTAATCGTGATTTATCCTTTTTTAAAATTATCGAAAACCAAACTAAAACAAAATACAGCATTATTGTTGGTTCATCACTTGATAATCAATATCATCTAAATATCACCGTCTATAATTCAGCTAGCAACCAACTCCTATTAAAACATTCAAAAAAATTTGACAATTATTTCCATCTAGATTTATTGGACGCTATTATGGATAACGAAAGTATTTACTTACTTGTTGACAGAAAGTTTAAACCAAAAGATTCAGAAGAAAAAGGTTGGTTTAAGGTGACGGAGGTTCATTATATTCCACAAAATATCGCATCGATATTAAAATTTAATATGGATACAAAACACATACAAGACATCAAACTTAATTTTTTTAAATAATCCAACTTATTCTATTAAAGGGCAGTTTAATTTCGACAATAAGAATAATCAGTTAAACTTGCTTTTGTCTGGTATCAACCCAAAAGATAGCTATGGAAAAATACCAGATGTAACCAACATTTTCCTAAAAATTTCGAAACAAGATTTTATAATAAGTGCTGAAAATGAAATAAAAAATACACGGCAATCATAAAAGCACTATCTCTATATCCCGATATAAAATTAGATAACTAACACCTTTGCTAACTTCCCACAAAGTTTTTATACGGATTCGCTCGGTAATAACACCTTCGTTTTTCAAACTGTTTATAATAAATTCAATAAACCTAGGTAGCGGAAGTTCATTAACACAGCAAGAGTTCGCATTTTATTTTGTGACAGTAAAACGGATATTATTTCAACTC
>JADJFB010000007.1 GCA_016708845.1 Bacteroidota bacterium
TGATTTTTAAGTTTAGTAGTCGATTGAATACTGAAACGTCCATTGGCATCTGTGGTGGCACTTTCAATCGTATACAAATCTCCTAAACATTGAGAAGTACTTCCTGATTCTTTTCCGTTACAGGCTGATAATATAATAACAACCCCAGCAACTCCTTTTGGGTTTTTACTACTCAACGAATCATACACATAACCTTCATAAGCAATAGGTCGTGTTTTTTTACAATTTGTATTTAAACAAAATAAAGAAAGCAGAATAACAACAGAAAATAACTTAACGAATGTTTTCATTTGATGGATTGATTAATTTCTAATGATAAAGATAAGATAAAGTATTGATATTGTTTTAACTAGCATAATGATAAGTCCCTTTTATCTCTTTTGTCCCTCTAATCTCTTAAATCATTTTTGATACAATTCAATCGGTAAATCATCCGGATCTCTAAAAAAGGTAAATTGCTTGCCTGTAAATTCATCAAGGCGGATAGGTTCAACCTCAATACCAAAGCTTTGAAGGTGTGTAACGGCATCTTGTATACTATCAACTGCAAAAGCAATATGCCTTAAGCCTGTGGCTTCTGGCTGCGTGGGACGAGCTTTTGGATTTGGAAAAGAAAACAACTCAATTAAATAAGTACCGTTTAGCGTTAAATCTAATTTATAGGAATCACGTTCTTTACGATACACTTCTTGTTGAATTTCAAAACCTAAGACTTTAGTATAAAATTGTTTTGAAATTTGATAATCAGAACAGATAATGGCGATATGATGTAATGCTTTTAGTTTCATAATGATGCTATAAAAATAACAGAAAAATATTTAACCACATAGACACATAGATTTAGAGAAAATAGTGCCTCTACTTTATATTGAAAAATAATCATCATAACTAATTACGTCTATCATACGTTGGTAATAGTGCGGCTGATTTTGACGAAAGAGAGCGAACCGCCATTCTGCGAAGATTCTGCGGGGTAAATGGCGGTTGGTCTTTCGTCTTGATTTTTTGGTTCTTTTTCCAAAAAAGAACAATAAAATCAATTCCCCAACAAAACAAAAGCCCCCCAATAATAAGGATGAGAATATTTTTTTCGCACTTCGCGTTGCGCTTTATTAAACGCTTTCGCAATGAATTGTTGTGTAGGGTTTACACTCCACTCTTTATAAAACTCCGTCATTAAAATTTGTGTGGCATCATCATCCACACTCCACAAACTCATAATTAAATTTTTAGCACCTGCAATATAAAAGGCACGTTGCAAACCAAAAACGCCTTGGTTATTCATATCTTGTCCCAAACCTGTTTCGCAAGCAGACAACACCACCAAATCGGTATTACTTAAATTTAATAAGGAAGCTTCGTAGGCGGTGAAGATACCATCCTGAGCAATAGAGTTGGTAGTATCTTTAGCAGATTTAGAAGCACCAGCTAACATAATACCCGATTGCAATAAGAGGTTGCTTTTTATTTTATATTCTTCAAAGCCTAAAAAGCTTTTATCCTCTTTATCATAAATGTCTTTTAAAAAATACCCATGTGTGGCAATGTGTAATACTTTTGGCGAAACGGTTTTCTTGAATTGTTCTTCTGAAGCCAATTCTTTTTGATACATGTTCACGTTCCATTTAGTGTTTTGTAAAAACTGAGCAATATTTTCTACTTCTATTTTAGTACCTGGTAAGGGCACTAATTTAAATAAACCATAACGGCTGCTGGCAATAAGTTCGCTAGCAACAGGCGCACTGACTTTTTTAGTAAAATCATAATCGTAATCGGGGAAACCATACAACTCTGCACTGTATTGGGGATTACTTTTTGTGTCGTTTAACATATAACTTAAGTTCGGTAACACGCTCACGTTGACTTCATCTAACACATATTTTTTTGTTACCGGATTTTGTAGTGTATATAAATTCACCTGATTGTAAACGCCATCGGCTGATAGATATACTTTAGTAATGCCTTGCAATTTAGCGGCTATGGGTTTCCAAAAACGGTTATACGAATCAACATCCTCAACTCTATCATACATGTGATTGATATAGTCGTTTACATAAGTGCTTTCAAAATCATTGCTACTGGCAATTCGAATCAAAGTCGGAAAAGCATCTGTCTTTTTTAAAATAAGTGCCACATATTCTGTTACGTAGCTTGTATCGCTAAGCGTTTGATCTTCTTTAATAATCGTAATAGCCGCTTCATCTGCTTTTAGTTGTTGTTGAATATCTTTATAGCTCAGTTCTTTATTACTAGCAAAACCTTGACTTTTAGCTTTTAAAATTTGTTCTAAACTATTGGCTTGCTTTTCCATCTCAGCCATGTTCCAATAACTGCCTTGCAAATCCAAATCTCTAAAGCTTTGCGAAATTTGTTGTTTAATTGCTATCCAACGGTTGTAGGTATTTATCAAAGCAGTATCCTTACTGTTAGCAATGGCTTTGCGGGTATTGATACTCCTATTTAATAAAAGGGATTTAATAAATAATTGGTAATCGAAACAGCTAGCTAATAACTGCTGATGGTTTTCTTTTGGAAACAACTTTGTATAGTTCATCACAAAACTATTAAAGCTATCAAAGCGGTAGCCTAAAATAGTATAATGAGCCATTTGGTCCTCCTCGCTCATGCTTTCAAAATAGTCGGCAAACTGACCGCGATAATACGTTAAGGATTGCAAATAAAATGCTTGCGCTTTTTTGTAATCTTTAGTTTTAGTATATAAATACGCCAGGTTAAACAAGCCATCTATATAAGCCATGTGTTGATCGCCAAACTTAGCTTTAATAATCTCATTGGCTTTTAAGGTGTTTTCGATGGCCTTATCATAGTTTCCTAAAATATCGTACAAGCTAATGGTACCTCCTAAAAAATACGCATAGCGTTCGTGACTTTCGCCTACCGTATTTTTCATAATACTAATAGCTTCCAGCTTTAAGGCTTCGGCTTCTTTATAGCGGCGCAATTGCATGTATAGCATGGCTAAACTATTTAAGCAGTTAGCATAAAAGGGATGATTTTCGCCAAGCGTTTCTTTGTAAATAGTTTTGGCTTCTAATAATTTAGGTTCTGCTTCGGCATACAAACCCATATCAAAAAATAACAAGGCTAAATTATTTAAGGCATTGGCATAATTTTGATGTTTAGTTCCAATCGATTGCTCTCTATTATGCAATACCTGTTTCAATAAATCTAGCGCTTGTTTATAGCGACCTAAATTTCGATACAACTCTGCTTGATTATTTAAAGTGGTGCTATAATCGGGCGAATTCTCTAATTTTAATTTTTGATAGATAGCTATGGATTTATCATTCACCTCTTCGGCCAATTTATAATCTCCTACATTTTTATAACACAGCCCTAAATTATTATACATGGTTGCCACACTTAACTCATCCTTATCAGCCATGTGTGTAGCAAGCGCCAATCCTTTTTCGAGCAATGCCATCGCATCTTTATAATTACCCGTTAAGCGATAGGCTTCAGCGGTGTTATTTAAGGTCGTAGCATAATCAGCTGTATCCATTGGGTTAATAGAGGCATGTATCTCTAATAATTTATTAAAAGTATTTAAGGCATTGTTATAATCGCCTTGCCCTTGGCTAATGCGCGCATCATTATTTAAAGCAATTAAATACTCTCTGTCTTTTTCGCCTTTGGTGCCTTTAAAATAAGCCAAAAGAGCATCGTTCATTGATTTGGCGTAAACATAGTTTCCCATCTCGACGTACATTTCGGCTAAAATTTTAAAGCGCATGGTATATTCAATGCTATTGGCGCCATACACCGCTGCTAAAGTAGGCAATGATTTTATAAACAAACTTTCGGCATCGGTATAATAACCAATGTGATTATAGAGGCAAGCCAAATCGTATAGATAAAACGCACGGTAAACGGTATCGTTTATACTATTGCAAATAGCAATCGCTTGGTCAAAATAATCAACCGACTCCTGATATTGTTCGGCTTTAAAAGCGTTGACAGCCAAATAATCAATGAGGATGGATTTTTCGATTAAGTTTTGTTGTAGGAGTTTATCATGAGTTTTTAAAAAGCCATTGAGTTCCTCATTGCTAAACGAACCACCTTTATCAATACGCGCTTGTATGGGTTCCCATAACTTGGCAAAGTTTTGAGCTTGCCCCGATAGGCTACAAACGAGTAGGATATAAAAAAGGTGTTTCATCAACGCTTTATTTTTTGAGATATAAAGTTAAGAGATTTTGTCATTCATCAAAGTCTCAGCTTTACACTAAAAATGACTACCTTTCAATATCAAAACGAGCATCACATATTTGATTTTATTTTTCGGCCTTTGCTTTTCTGTAAAAGCGCAGCAAACATTATTCCCTGCTCGTCGCCTATTATTTTTCAACGCTAATGATGTGGCACCAGTTCATCAATCGATGATGCTTAGTAAGCAAACTAGTTTTCAAAAAACGTTACCCGCCATTTCTTCTGGCTCTATTAAAGACCTACCCTTTTTTTGCGCTATGGAATGTAACCTGCGCAAGCGTACCAACATTTGGATTAAACTGCGCGCTGGCGATGATGCTAGTTATATGAAGATGATTACTACATCAAAATAAATTTTCACATCATTTATGGAATAAGTAAAAGTTTGGCGTCTTAATATCAGATTCCCAAATTTTAAACCTTTAAATCCATTGTTATGATAAAATTTTCATTCCTTAGTATGATGTTGTTAAGCATCTTTAGCTTTGCACAACAATCGCCAAGTAACTCAGGCTCCATCTTCGGTAAAATAACAGACAAAACCACCAATGAGGAAATTCCTTTTGCGATGGTTTTACTTTATATAAATGATACCGCAAAAGTTGGAGCAACCACCACTGATATGACCGGTAACTATCGTTTTAAAAATTTAAGTGCGGGTCTTTATAAAATTAAAACCACTTATGTTGGATATAAGGCTCAAGCCATTTCAAAAATAAAAGTACTCGATCATAAAGCTACAGAAGCCAATATTAGTTTGTCTAACGATGGTGCTCACTTAGATGAAGTTCAAATAGTAATGTACAATCAACCAGTAGCAGATTATGATGTAAAATCAGGATCTACCGTTACTCGAGAAGAGCTTCAAACCATTTCAACCAGAAACATCAACTCTGTTGCTGGAACCACCGCGGGTGTTTACAAAAAAAGCAAATACGATATGCGAGGCGGACGAGCTACTCCTACTCCCGACTATAACACCGAAGAGTACAGCCGCATTTACGATAACGAATTTAAAGACTCTAAAAAAGATCCATTATCTACTTTTAGTATTGATGTAGATAAAGCTTCTTACAGTAATGTTCGTCGTTTTATTACTCAAAATCAATTGCCTCAACCTGATGCAGTACGTATTGAAGAAATGATTAATTACTTTAGCTACAACTACCCAAAACCAATCAACAATCAACCTTTTTCTATTACGACAGAATATACGGATTGTCCCTGGGACAAAAAGCATCAACTCATTCACATTGGTTTACAAGGCAAAGAAATTGAATTGGATAATTTACCAGCAAACAATTTGGTGTTTTTATTAGATGTATCTGGTTCCATGAATTCAGAAGATAAATTACCCTTATTAAAATCTGGTTTACGTTTATTGGTGGAACAAATGCGTCCACAAGATAAAGTAGCAATTGTGGTTTACGCTGGTGCAGCGGGTGTTGTATTACCATCAACCTCTGGTGATCATAAAGACAGAATTTATGATGCACTCGAAAAATTAGAAGCAGGTGGTTCAACCGCTGGTGGCGAAGGCATTTTATTAGCGTACAAAACAGCAAAAGAAAACTTTTTAAACAAAGGAAATAATCGCATTATTTTAGCCACCGATGGCGACTTTAATGTGGGCGTGAGTAGCGATGGGGAATTAACTCGCTTAATTGAAAAACAAAGAGAAGACGGCGTATTTTTAAGTGTATTGGGTTTTGGTATTGGAAATTATAAAGACAGTAAGATGGAACAACTAGCAGATAAAGGCAATGGCAACTATGCTTACATTGATAATATCTTAGAAGCAAAAAAAGTATTGGTAAAAGAAATGGGCGGAACGTTATTAACCATTGCTAAAGATGTGAAATTGCAAATTGAATTTAATCCTGCTAAAGTAAAAGCATACCGTTTAGTGGGCTACGAAAATCGTTTATTAAACAACGAAGATTTTAACGACGATAAAAAAGATGCGGGCGAATTAGGCTCAGGACATACCGTTACAGCGATTTACGAAATTATTCCAGCAGGTTCGGATGAATTAGTGGCGAGCATTGATAACTTAAAATACCAACAAGTAAGTAATCAAAATGCTTCTGAAAGCAATGAAGTAATGACTATTAAATTTAGATACAAAGAACCGAAAGAATCTACCTCACAATTAATTTCACATATTGTGTTGGATAAAAAAACACCTTTCTCGGCAGCTACCGAAAATTGTAAATTTGCTTGCGCTGTTGCAGAGTTTGGTTTATTGTTAAGAGATTCGAAATTTAAAGGAGACTCTGATTTTAAAACTGTGATAACAATGGCTAAAGAAGCTAAAGGAAAGGACGACGAAGGCTACAGAGCTGAGTTCATCAGATTAGTGGAGATGGCAGAAATGTTGAAGAAGTAAAACTTCCAGAAAAATATAAACACCTGTCAGGTTTTGTAAGCAGATTGCTATAAACCTGACAGGTGTAACCTAAATTTATGAAAACAGTTTTGGTAAAAATCGTCCCACCTGCTTTTGATAATCTTTGTAGCTAGGATATTTACCTGCCGAAATATTTTCTGAAAAATCTGCTGAACCTTGAAACAAAATTAATAATAACAAGCAACCCGCCATACTCCAATTAATAATATGTCCCGTTGCTGCTATCGAAAATAAATAAAACACAATCCAAATAGCTTGCTCGCAAGCATAATTTGGGTGACGTACTTTAGCCCATAAGCCAGTATGTGTAAATCCTTTCGCATAAATTCCTTCTGGCGCTATGTTTGCTTTTAAACGACGATGCTTTTCGTTTTGGTAATTCCATTGTTGCTGATCGGCAATAGTTTCTAACACAACTAAAACAATAAATACCAAGGCAAGCAAATATTCAAACACACCTAATGGCTGTCCAATACTTTTATATGCTACCAACATTGGCAACGTGAACAATAAAATTAATCCGTTTTGATATAGTGAAATAAAAAATAAATTAAATAGACTCCATTTCAAACGACCTTTTAACGCAGGTGTTTGGCGTAATATTTCCCAACGATAATCTTCTTCACCTGTCCAAAATTTTAATTTATAAGCACCACGGCGCGAAAAATTATAAGTTAAACGAATGCCCCAAACCGTTGCTAAAACTGCCATTAATACTAGTCTTGTATCAAATGAGCCTTTGTAAGCCATATACCAAACATAAAAAATAGGAACCACGCTCCACAACTTATCTACCTGAGAGCAATTACCCGTTATTTCACTCACACTATAACACAACAACGCAACGGCTAAAGTTCCAAATAACAAATGTTGTAAGGTTTCTTTTTGCAAAGGCATTAAAGGATCATCTAAATAGAAAGTAACAATGGGTACAACTATTAATGTGAAAATTAAAAGGAAAATGGTTTTAACTAAGCCGTTCATAATGGATATTGTTTGAATAAAAATGAAACGTTAAAATACAGGTTTTGTTTAATAAAATGCATTAAAAAAAGCGCGAGTTAATTAACTCGCGCTTTAATATATGTGTAATTTAAAATTAAGCTGTAACTGAAGATAACACAGAGTTCATGCTTCTTACTGCATCTGCACTTTTAGCAAATAATGCTTTCTCTTCGTCGTTTAATTTAAAGTCAACGATTTTTTCCCAACCGTTTTTCCCAATAATTACTGGAACACCCATGCAAATATCAGATTGACCATATTCTCCTTCTAACATAACGCTGCAAGGAATTAATTTTTTCTGATCGTTTAAAATACTATCAACAATCGTTGCAACTGCTGCACCTGGAGCATACCAAGCAGACGTTCCTAACATACCTGTTAATGTAGCACCACCAACCATTGTGTCAGCAGCAATTTTTTTCAATGTATCAGCATCTAATGTTTGAGAAACTGGCACACCGTTATGAGTTGCTAAACGAGTTAAAGGAATCATAGTAGTATCACCATGTCCACCAATAACAACACCTTGTACATCACTTGCTGGCGCATTTAATGCTTGAGATAAATAACAGTTGAAACGTGCGCTATCTAAAGCACCACCCATTCCAATAATACGATTTTTAGGTAATTTACTTCCTTTTAATGCTAAGTAAGTCATTGTATCCATTGGATTAGATACGATGATGATAATTGCATTTGGAGAATGTTTTAAAACGTTTTCAGTTACTGTTTTTACAATTCCTGCATTGATACCAATTAACTCTTCACGAGTCATACCTGGTTTACGAGGAATACCAGACGTTACAACTACTACATCAGAGTTAGCTGTTTTAGCATAATCATTTGTACTTCCGCTAATGCGAGTGTTGAAACCATTTAAAGAAGCTGTTTGCATTAAATCTAATGCTTTTCCTTCTGCAAAATTTTCTTTAATGTCTAAAATTACTACTTCACTAGCAATTCTTCTTTGTGCAATATATTCTGCACATGTTGCGCCTACGTTTCCGGCACCGATAACTGATACTTTTGTCATGATTAATTATGTTTTTTTATGTTTTTAGTTTATTTTTTTAATCTTTTCCCGAACACTGAGCGTAGTCGAAGTGTTTTACCTAAGCATCAATCTTAGCATACTTCGCGTTTTGTTCAATGAACTCTCTACGAGGAGGAACTTCATCACCCATTAACATCGCAAATACACGATCAGCTTCTGCAGCACTATCAATGGTTACTTGACGTAAGGTACGAGTTGATGGATCTAAAGTTGTTTCCCATAATTGAATCGCATTCATCTCTCCTAAACCCTTGTATCGTTGTATACCAACACTCTCAGGCTTATCTCCTCCTAAAATTTTCACTTGTTCAGCACGCTCCGTTTCATTCCAGCAATACACTTGTTCTTTTCCTTTTTTCACCAAATATAATGGAGGCGCAGCAATATAAACATGACCTTTCTCAACTAATTCTTTCATGTGACGGAAAAAGAACGTTAAAATTAAAGTAGTAATGTGAGAACCATCTACATCGGCATCACACATAATCACCACTTTATGGTAACGTAATTTATCAATGTTTAATGCACGATCATCTTCTTTGGTACCACGAAAAACTCCAAGAGCTGTAAAAATATTTTTAATCTCTTCGTTTTCGTAAATTTTATATTCTAACGCTTTTTCTACATTTAAGATTTTACCTCTTAAAGGTAAGATAGCTTGAAAATCACGGTTACGACCTTGTTTTGCTGTTCCACCTGCCGAATCACCCTCTACTAAGAATAACTCACAAGCCATTGGGTCGTTATTAGCACAATCCGCTAATTTACCAGGTAAGCCTGAACCAGACATGACTGATTTACGTTGCACCATTTCACGAGCCTTACGAGCCGCGTGGCGGGCTGTAGCAGCTAATACTACTTTATCAACGATTAAACGTGCTTGTTTTGGATTTTCTTCTAAATAATTACTTAATGCTTCACTAATGGCAGAATCAACAGCCCCAGTTACTTCGCTATTTCCTAATTTAGTTTTTGTTTGTCCTTCAAATTGTGGCTCTTGTACTTTAACTGAAACTACAGCTGTTAAACCTTCTCTAAAGTCATCTCCACTAATTTCGAACTTAATATTTTTAAATAAGCCATTCTTTTCAGCGTAGCTTTTTAATGTACGAGTTAAACCTCTGCGGAAACCAGCTAAGTGAGTTCCACCTTCGTGTGTATTAATATTGTTTACATAACTTTGAATACTTTCACTATAAGAGTGATTGTACAACATCGCTACTTCAACAGGAATTCCGTTTTTCTCACCCTCGATGTGAATCACGTCATCCATTAATTTTTCCTTACCACCATCAATGTATTGAACGAACTCTTTTAAACCACCTTCGCTATGGAAAGTTTCTGCATAAGAAACACCATTTTCATCCTTCTGACGGTCATCTGTTAATACAATTGTAATTCCTTTATTTAAGAAGGCTAATTCGCGCATACGATTCGCTAGGGTAGCATAAATGTATTCTCCTGTGGTAAATATGCTTAAATCAGGCGTAAAAGTTACTGTAGTACCTCTATCGGTTGTATCACCAACAACTTTAGCAGGATATTGAGGAATTCCTTTTCTGAACTCCTGCATGGTTATTTTACCATCACGGTGAACTTCAGCAATCAATGGATCAGATAAGGCGTTTACACAACTTACCCCTACTCCATGTAAACCACCAGATACTTTATAGGTATCCTTATCAAATTTACCACCAGCATGTAAAACAGTCATTACAACCTCTAAAGCACTTACACCTAATTTAGGGTGAATACCTGTAGGAATTCCGCGACCGTTATCCTTTACTCTAATTGAGTTGTTTTCTAATATAATAACCGAAATTGTATCACAATGACCAGCTAAAGCCTCATCAATTGAATTATCAACCACCTCATATACTAAATGATGTAAACCTTTTACACCAATATCGCCAATATACATGGCAGGTCTTTTTCTAACTGCTTCTAATCCTTCTAATACTTGAATGTTATCGGCACCGTAATTCGTCTTATCAATCGCTGTATTTTCTTCCATAAATTCTGAGATCTTCTTATTAAGTATATATTCCTTAAATATAGCGATTTTATTAGGTTTTTGGGCAATTTATTTCGAGCATTTTACTAACAAATGTTAATAAAAAAGCCACTTAAAATCTTAAAAAAAATGTCGAAAAAATTTGCTGATTTGCAATATCCTATTTTGGAAAATAAGGCGATAATTTCACTGTTTTTTATTCCTATTTTTATACTCTAAAAATTATAATGATGTCAGATATATTTTCTACCGAAGCACTCCTTAGTTTAATACCATTAACCTTAATGGAAATATTATTAGGCATTGATAATGTCATATTTGTTTCTATTGTTTTAAGCCGATTAGATAAAAGTAAAACCAAACAAGCTGGATTGATTTGGATGGTTACTGGTATTATCATGCGTTTATTATTCCTATTTATTTTAGGCTATTTAATAAAAGGAGAACAAGAATTATTTGTCATATTTAATCACTCTGTTGCTTTAAAAGATTTGATTATGCTAGCTGGAGGTTTATTTTTATTAGTAAACTCAACCCTTGAAATACATAATAAATTAGAAGGAGAAGATCCTGATGAAGAATTAAATGCACAAAAGAAAAAACCTGCTTCTTTTAAATCTATTATCATTCAAATGATTTTAATTGATATGGTATTTAGTATTGATGGTGTTGTTACGGCAATTGGTATGGCTAACAATATCGTTATTATGATGATTGCTGTGATCATCAGTATGGCAGTGATGTTTTATTTTGCTCCAAGAATTTCTGCCTTTATTCATAAGCATCCAACCTTTAAAGTATTGGCATTATCATTCTTAGTTTTGATAGCTGTATTATTAGTTGTTGAAGGAGTTCATGTTGATAAAATAGAAATACCTAAAGGTTATATTTATTTTGCGATGGCATTCTCATTTGCAGTAGAGTTAATTAACTTAAAAGTAAGAAAACAACATAAACCTGTGGAATTACGTTCGCCTACTTTAAAAGAAGGGGAAAATAAAAATTAATACATATAATAAGGTATGCCCCTTATGATGTTAATCAATTATTAAATCCTGTTAAAAGCATAAGTATTTTTATGACGTATTAAATTTTGTGTACTTTTGTAGTTGAAAATGAAAACTAACAAGTCCACATATTTTTCTTTATTCTTCTTGTTTTGCTTTATAGCATCGTTTTCGGCTAATACCTATCAAAATATACAAACTGTATATTCTAAGTCACATTTCAGCACAAATAAAAGTGTTTCGCTTTCTAATAAAGAACAAAACAATTCTTCCAGCAACGATTTTTTATTTGAAGAAAACGAAACTGAAACCGAAAATGATTTTACAGCTCAGGTTTTCATACTTCCTTTTTTCATTACTTTTTTTCAATACGAGTCTGTTGAACCTAAGCTCGTTTCTGCACAACCTTTAGCAGAAAAACTAACTACCCCAATTTATATTGAGGTTTGTAATTTCCGTATTTGATTTTTATAGATATACAGTTTCTATACTGTATGTTGTTTTTTAAATAGATGTGATTATTAAATCATATCAACTTTTCTATTATCCAATCCATTAATCTTAATTTATTATGCGAAAAAGTATCGTATTAATTAGCATGTGTGCAGCATTATCACACTTCAGTTGCCAACATCATGAAAGTGAGAAACAAGAAGAAACCCATTTTTTAGTAACAAGTCCTTTAAAGAAAGACACTTTAATAATAAGAGACTATGTATGTCAGATACACGCCATACAACACATCGAGTTAAGAGCCATGGAAAAAGGCTACTTGGAAAATATATTTGTGGATGAAGGTCAATTTGTAAAAAAAGGGCAACAAATGTTTAAAATTATGCCGCAAATTTATAATGCCGAATTGCAAAAAGCACAAGCAGAAACCAATTTTGCAGAAATAGAATATCAAAACACGAAGCAGCTATCCGAAAAAAATGTGGTTTCTCCAAATGAGTTAGCATTAGCTAAAGCCAAATTAGATAAAGCGAAAGCCGAACAATCTTTAGCTCAAACACATTTACAATTTACGGATATCAAAGCGCCTTTTGACGGCATCATGGATCATTTTCAAGTAAGACTTGGAAGCCTTATTAATGAAGGTGATTTACTATCGACATTATCCGACAATAGCGAAATGTGGGTTTATTTTAATGTTCCTGAGTCTGAGTACTTAAATTATAAATCGCATGCAACAGAAGAAAATTTATTAAAAGTAAATCTGTTAATGGCCAACAACAGTGTGTTTGCATATCCAGGAGTAGTAACAGCTATTGAAGCAGATTTTAATAACGAAACAGGTAATATTGCATTCAGAGCAACCTTCCCCAATCCTAAAAGCCTATTAAGACATGGCGAAACGGGTAATATACAAATGGGTATTCCACTTAAAGGTGCCATCATTATTCCTCAAAAAGCTACATATGAAGTTTTGGAAAAAAAGTTTGTATATGTAATCGACAAAGACAATAAGGTTAAGTCGAGAGAAATTACTGTTGCCGCCGAATTGCCGCATATTTTTATTATTAGTAAAGGCCTTAAGGAAAACGACAAAATTCTTCTTGAAGGGTTACGTCAAGTAGAAGAAAATCAAAAAATAGAGTACAAGTTCGTAAAACCTGACTCTCTAATTTCACATTTAAATTTATATGCTGAATAATCCATCTCTAAAAAATAAAAAATATGTTTAGTAAATTTATACGCCGACCGGTATTTGCTATTGTGATATCGATCGTCATCCTCTTTATAGGTTCATTGGCAATTAAGCAACTTCCTATTTCCCAATTTCCAGATATTGCCCCTACGACTGTAAATATATTTATAGCCTATCCTGGATCTAGTGCAGACGTATTAGTGAAATCTACTCTGATTACATTGGAACAGGCCATCAATGGTGTACAGGATATGAGGTATATCGCAACTGACGCAACTAGTGCTGGTGAGGCTACGATGCGTATCATTTTTGAGCCAGGTACAGATCCCAACGATGCCGTTATTAGGGTAAAGACAAGAGTAGATCAGGTTATGCCTCTTTTACCTGAACTAGTACAACGTGAAGGAGTAATTATCACACCTATTCAGCCAAGTATGTTGATGTATGTCAATCTTTATTCCACCAAAAAGAGCATGGACGAAAAATTTTTATTCAATTATGCTACTGTAAACATGATTCGTGAAATTCAACGAATCAAAGGTGTGGCAAGAGCACAAATATTGGGTAGCCGGAGATACGCTATGCGGGTATGGTTAAACCCTGAGCGTATGCGTGCATATAAAATTTCTGTAGAAGAAGTGATGGATGCGATTAGTGAACAAAGTATCATTGGTCGGCCTGGCAGGATAGGACAGAGTTCGGGAATCGCTGCACAGTCACTAGAATATGTGCTCACCTATAAAGGAAGGTTCAACAAACCCGAAGAGTATGAAAGTATTATTATTCGCGCTAACGCTGAAGGTGAAAGTATTCACCTGCGGGATATTGCTACAGTAGAATTAGGCAGTGAATTTTTTGATATTTATTCAAATCTTAATGGGAATGCTTCTTCAGCAATTGTATTAAAGCAAAATTATGGTAGTAACGCTAGTGATGTAATTGCAGAAGTTAAAACAACATTGGAAGAGATGAAAAAATCTTTTCCTCCTGGTCTCGATTATAAGATCAGCTATGATGTTTCTCAATTCCTCGACGCATCTATAGAACAGGTAATTGACACGCTGCGTGACGCATTTATACTTGTTGCTCTGGTTGTTTTTATATTTCTGGGCGACTGGCGCTCAACATTGATTCCAATTCTAGCTGTTCCAATTTCATTGATTGGTGCGTTTTTCGTTATCCAGTTTTTTGGAATTTCAATTAACCTAGTAACGCTTTTCGCACTTGTGCTTGCTATTGGCATTGTGGTAGATGATGCCATTGTCGTCGTCGAGGCCGTGCACGCAAAATTTGACGAAGATCCAAATATCTCTCCTTACAATGCAGTAAAGAAAGTGCTTGGTGAAATCAGCGGAGCTATTATCGCTATCACATTTGTAATGGTGTCTGTCTTCGTTCCTATCTCATTCATGTCGGGTCCTGTAGGTACATTTTATCGTCAGTTCTCAATTACGATGGCAAGCTCAATTGTGATTTCAGCCTTAATTGCACTTACACTTACACCTGTATTATGTGCGATGCTATTAAAAAATCATCATGGGCATCCAAAAAAGAAAAACATACTGACAAGATCACTTGACCGTTTCAACAGAGGGTTTGAGAAATTGACAGGAAAATATGTATGGCTGCTAAAATTAATTGTTCACAGAAGAACTGTTACGTTTACAATATTGATCATATTTTGCGCGGGGATTTATTTTGAAAGTCAAATTGTGCCCTCAGGTTTTATTCCTAATGAGGATCAAGGAACTATCTATGCCATTATTCAAACCCCTCCAGGTTCTACACTTGAAAAAACCAATGAGGTATCTCAGAGACTTCAGAAAATTTGTGAAAAAATTGATGGAGTTGAATCAGTTTCCTCATTGGCAGGATATGAGATTATGACAGAAGGACGAGGATCAAATGCTGGTACTTGTCTAATCAATCTCAAAAACTGGTCGGAACGTCATCATACCGTAAAAGAAGTGATGGAAGAACTAGAAGCTAAAACAAGAGATCTTGGAGCTATTGTCGAATTCTTTGAACCGCCCGCAATACCTGGTTTTGGTACATCCGGAGGATTTTCTATGCGTTTACTAGATAAAAACACTGAAACGGATTACCACGAGTTTGACAAAATAAATAAGGAGTTTATGAGTAACCTTAGTAAACGAAAAGAACTCACTGGTTTGTTTACATTTTTCGCAGCCAATTATCCCCAGTATGAGCTAGAAATAGATAACAACCTAGCCATGCAAAAAGGAGTATCTATTGGAAAGGCAATGGAAAACCTGAATATATTAATAGGAAGTACATATGAACAAGGTTTTATTAAGTTCAACCAGTTTTTTAAAGTATATGTTCAGTCAGATCCGAAATTCAGAAGACTTCCTTCTGATCTCTTAAATCTGTATGTAAAAAATGATCGTGGAGAAATGGTACCTTATTCATCCTTTATGAAACTTATAAAAGGACAGGGGCCAAATGAGATTACCCGTTTCAATTTGTATAACTCAGCAGCTATCCAAGGTCTTCCCGCTAAAGGGTATACCACTGCCGATGCTATACAGGCAATACGAGAGGTGTCTGCCAAGACTTTACCTAAAGGCTACGATATTGCTTTTGAAGGACTTTCGTATGATGAATCAAGACGGGGCAATGAGGCACTTTATGTGTTCCTTATCGTATTATTGTTTGTGTATTTTGTATTGGCCGCACAGTACGAAAGCTTTCTCATTCCCTTTGCCGTTGTATTATCACTTCCTGTAGGGGTATTTGGTTCGTTTTTAATGCTGAAGCTAATGGGGCTCGAAAACAATATTTACGCCCAAGTCGGATTGATTATGTTGGTAGGTTTATTAGGGAAGAATGCCGTATTAATCGTTGAATTTGCTATTCAAAAACGACAACAGGGAGAAACCATTCTTAATGCTGCTATTGAAGGAGCAAAAGTTCGTTTCCGACCCATCCTAATGACTTCATTTGCCTTTGTTGCTGGGTTAATCCCATTAGTTATGGCACATGGAGCCGGAGCCATAGGTAACAGAACCATTGGCGCTTCTGCTTTAGGTGGGATGTTATTCGGAACCATTTTCGGCGTTATAATCATACCCGGATTATACTACATATTCGCCAAACTAGCCGATGGGCGTCAACTCATTAAATACGAAAATGACAATCCTTTAACTGAAGATTTAGTTCATCAAATAGATAATTTCTCAATAACTGAAGACAATGATGACAACGCATAGAAAAAAAATAGCTATATATTGCGGACTAATAGGTCTATCGTTTATGTATACTGCCTGTCTGGGGCCGTCTATCATTAAGCGGACAGAAAACAAAACAGTTCCAGCAAGTTATAACACAAGTAAAGATACGCTCAATACAGCCAGAGTTAAATGGAAAACATTTTTCAAGGATCAAAATTTAATTGCACTCATTGATACTGCTCTAAAAAATAATCAGGAGCTGAATATTATGATGCAGGAAATCAGTATCGCTAAAAATGATGTAAGAGCAAAGAAAGGCGCATACATGCCAAATTTGGAAGTTGGCATTGAGGCTGGACTTGACAAATCTAGCAGTTATACAATTAAAGGGGCAAACGAAGAGGCAAATGATATTGTATCAGGACAAAAAAATCCTTCGCCTTTATCAAACTATATTGCTGGTGCAAATATCTCTTGGGAAATTGATATTTGGAAAAAGTTACGTAATGCTAAAAAAGCAGCTGTATTCAGATACCTCGCGAGTATGGATGGAAAAAACTTTATGGTAACACATTTAGTTGCTGAGATCTCTAATTCCTACTATGAATTATTGGCTCTGGATAATCAATTAGAAATTTTAAAACAAAATATCGAACTGTATCAGAGCTCACTTGAAATAGTGAAACTCGAAAAAAGTGCCGCAAGAGTAACAGAATTAGCCGTTCGTAGATTTGAAGCAGAGGTTTTAAAAAACCAAAGTCGTCAATTTTATATTGAATAGCAAATTACTGTAACTGAAAATCATTTGAATTATTTGATGGGTCGTTTCCCTCAACCAATTGTGAGAAGTTCGAGTACATTTTTTGATCTGGCTATTGATACTATTCATTCTGGTATACCTTCTCAACTTTTAGAAAACAGACCAGATATTAAAAAAGCAGAACGCGAATTAATAGCTGCGAAACTAGAAGTAAAATCTGCTAAAGCTGAATTTTATCCAGCATTAAAAATCGCAGCTGGTGCTGGTTATAATGCATTTAATCCAAAATACATTATTGAAACACCATGGTCTTTAGTCTATAATGTAGCAGGAAATTTAGTAGCGCCTTTAATCAATAGAAATGTGATCAAAGCAAATTACTATTCGGCTAGTTCAAAACAAGTGCAAGCCATGTATAATTACGAACGCACTATATTAAATGCACATATTGAAGTAGTCAACCAGCTTTCAAATATCAGTAATCTTAAAAAGAGCTACGATTTAAAAACAAAACAAATTAAAGCGCTTACCGAATCTATTGACATCGCTAATACCTTATTCAAATCTGCCAGAGCGGATTACATGGAAGTGCTACTAACACAACGTGATGCTTTAGACTCAAGATTTGAATTGATTGAAACTAAAAAACAACAAATGAATGCCATGGTAACTATTTTTGAAGCACTAGGTGGTGGTTGGAGATAATCCAAACCAAATGCTAAAGAAGCTTGCTAACCTTAGTCGAAAAAATCAGCATTTTTATTTCATAGTTTTTATGCTGATAATCGAGACTAGGGTTTAGCAAGACCATTTTACAAAAAAAGCTCTATCATTTTATGATAGAGCTTTTAAATAAAATAATACTGTAATAACTAAAAAGGGATAAAAGTTAAACCAGCCATTAAATTAAAACGCTGACTAGGATATTTCTCCCAACGGTAATAACGCGTATTAGCTATGTTATTAAAGTTTACAAAGAAAGATAGCATCTTACTGTAACGGTATTCAGCTCCTAAATTAACATCCACAATGCCTTTTAATAATTTAGGCTCTGTAGTGTAATTAAAATTAGCATCAGATACCTGCGTTAAAGCAAATTGATTTCCAATGACAAATACATCTGCCTTGATAATAATTTTACTTTTTAAATTGTACTGAGCCGAAAAGGTTAAATCAAAATCAGGTTTATGATACGCGCGAGTTAAGTTCTTAGTTTTATACATATAATAGTTCCCTTTAGCTATAAAATGTATTTTTTCTTTGTATTGATACTTTACTTGTCCTGATACATTAAACAAGTTCGTGTTATCATAAATCACTTTATATTGGTTGTCTAATGTTCCATTTTTAGTGTAGTCAATCACAAAAAAGTGCATGCTATCTACCACACTATAACTTGCTTTTACGTCATAACTCGTTTTAGAGCTCAAATTTCCTTTTAATCCTCCAAATACATTAAACTTAGTATTAGAGTTTTTATAGTTTAATGTATTTGTAATAAAAGGATTTTCGTTAGACAAACTTCTTAATGAGTTTTTTTGTAAGCCTCCATTTACACCAGCATAAGGAATAATAATGCTTTCATACACATCAAATTGAGCATTTAACTGTGGGTGAAAATAAAACTTAGTGCTGCTTTGATTTGTAAATACATCCATTGTAGCAGCAACTCCAATATCTAACATCCATTTTTTACCATGGGTTTCAAAATAAGGATTCAACTTAATAATAACATCATTAAATGTATCGTTAGGTAATTTATGATTGTAGTAATCGGCATCAAAAGCCACAAACAAACGTTCTTTATTAATAAATGTATTGAATACTGTATTTAATTTAATATTGTTTTCTGCTACGTTATACAAATCCTTTAAATTATAATAACCCACTTTTATAGCGTGATTAATTTTGCTACTGTCGGTATAATGACTTTGTAATTTCACAACAGGTTCAAATAACTGATAACGTTGCTTAGTATAATCCTTATCTAATTTATTTTCAGTAGTATCATATCCGTAAAAGCGACTCACATTTCTTTTATAATTAAACTCACCAGATAAAGTATGTTTTTTATAAAATTTCTTTCCGTAAATCTCTCCTTCGTTATCACTAAAGCCACTGTAACCAACATCTTTTAAATGTGAGGAAGAGGACAAATGCTTTAAATGCAATCCATAAGCTACATCTCTCGTTCTTAAACTATTGATCCAAAATTCACCATAAGGCGTTGTATATGTTCCCATTCCCACTTTTAATAAAGAATGGTACAATTTAGATAAAGGCTCATTTTGCATTTTAGCAGCATCAATTGGAATTACTTCATATTTGGATACAAGTGGTGTTGAAACAATGCCATAATTGATATTAGCTATCTTTTTAACGGTGTCTTTAATCTCTGGTAAATCACCTAATTTAACAGCATCTTTAATAGTAGGTTCAAAAACACTAATTGCAGTATATTTATAGGAAGTTCCGATAGTTAGTACTAATGCTGCAGCAAAATAGCCTAAAACCAAAAGCAATACAAAAAACCATTGCAGTTTTTTAATACGACGTTTTTGTATTTGTTGTTCTTGCTCGTACATAAACGAATTACCATACTTGCTTGAAGAAAGAATAGGTATCGCTATTAAATAATTTTGTTTCTCTCATAATAGTACTTTAACCGAATATTTATTTATTATTTTTTAATGAATCTAGTTTAGCTTCATATAATTGATCAAATAAATCTTTATCGCCTTTTGATTCTTTAAACTCCACTTTCATATCATTACTTGGAGTTGTTTCTTGAATAGTTCTAGCAGCACGTTTAGCTTTTAATTCTTCCAACTTTTTAGTAGCCTCGTCAATATATTCCTGTCTTGGTTTACCATCAATGACTGTTTGTAACATCAACTCAGCGTCTGCATCTTCTCCCTTAGCGATGTATGAATCCGCCAATAATAACAATCCTTTGTTATTCCAGTCATCGTTAGAATATTCGTAACTAATTAAGCTACCAATTGTTTTTTCAACTGCTGTATAATCTTGTTTCGCTAATTGAATTTTAGCAATTAAATATAAAGCTTCGGCACCAGTCACATTTTTAGCCGTTTTATGAATGGCTTTAAATTCAATTAAAGCATCATCAAAACGATTTAACTCATATAACGATTTTGCTTTATCATACTTTGCTTCATTAATTTGTTGTGGTGTGATCTTTTCGGTATTTAAAACTTTACCTGCAAAATCTAATGCCACTTCATAATTCTTTAAGTAAAAAGCACTACGCATCGCTCCTATTCTACCAGTTAATTTATTAGCTGGTGCTTCGGCATACTCGTCTAATTTTTGATAATAAGGTAATACCTCTTCATATTTTTTATCTTTATACAACATATATGATAACTTCAATAAAGACGTTTCTGTATTAATTCCTCTTGCTCTACTAACAATGTATTTATATGAAGGAATTGCTTTTTCAAATAAATCCTTACTATATGCACATTCAGCAAAACAGAAATGAGCTTCCGCAATATATTTTCCTTCAGGATATTTAGAAATATAGCTTTCAAATTTAGGCATGGCTACATCACAATTCTTTTGATTATAATAAGCTTCTTTAGCCGCGTCATATAAAGATGATTCTAATTCTGTTGTACTTAAAGGATTACCAATCGATGCGAAATATTTTTCTTTACCGTCAACATCGCCTTTAGCATCAAAAATCTTTTTAATGGTTTCTAATACTTCTTTTGACTCAGTGCTTTTTGGATCTTTTTTAACGATTTGATCAAAATAACCAAATGCTTTGTCATCTTCTTTCTTATTAAAATACATTAATCCAATACCAGCTAATGCAGAGTTAACATAAGATGATTGAGGATAATCATCTAATACTTTTTGATAATAGACAATCGCATTATCTGGATCATTTAAATCTTTACTATATGTCTCAGCTGTTTCAAACACAGAAGCTGCGATGTAATTAGATTTAGGATATTTGCTCGCTAGCAATTTTAAATCGTTGATTTTTTCGTTATTATTTTTTAATAATCCGCTGCATAATGCTTTTTGATAAATACAATAATCTACGTCCATTTGATTTAAAGCAATCGCTGTTTCATAATAATCAGCTGCTTGCGGATATACATTATTCATAAAATAACTATCCGCCGTTCTCACATTGGCATCTGCTATTTTTTTGGCATCGTATTGATTTTTAGTCAGTAAAAATTTCCGGAAAGCAATGTTGGCATTCTCGTAATCTTTTTTATTTTTTTGCTGAAAATAAGCGTAACCAATATTATAGTTAGATAAATCATATTCCTTTAAACTAAAAGAACCTTCGTTTAATTGAAAGTTTTTCCATGTTTGAATAGCTGTAGCATAATCCTTTTTAATATAAGAAATCTCTCCTAACCAATATTGAGATAAGGCATTGTATGTTTTGTCAAAATTAACAGAAATAGATTTATTAAAATACTTACTAGCGCTATCTAAATCAATATTATTAAAATACTCAACCGCTTTAAAATAAATTAATTTTTGATAGGTAATTTTTAAGATTGGATCCAAAGGTTGAATCTTTTCAATGGAGGCAATAGCTTGCGAATAATTTTTAGTAGTAGAATACACATTAACTAAATAATTATAAGCATCCGCTTTTCTTGGCGAATCTGGATATTGCTTGATGTATTTTTGAAAGGCTATCACCGCATCATTATATGGCGCAAATGATAATTCGTAACACAATTTAGCGTAACTAAATAAAGCATCCTCTGTAATTTTCGGATCATAATTCATATTACTTGCCGCCGAAAATGCACTACGTGCTTTTATTTTATTACCAAGCTGCACATGACAATCTGCTAAATGATACCAAGCATTTTGAACCAAACTATCATCACCATAAGTTACTTTTTCGAACTTAAGTGCTGCATTTTTATAATCCTTAATTTGGTAATAACAATATCCAATCTCATAATTTCCTTTTTCATTAAAACCACCACCCGTTGTTTCCGATTTTTTAAAATAGGTTAAGGCATTAGCGAAATCTTTTAAATTAAAATAAGACTCTCCAATCATTCGGTTAATCTCACTTTCTTTTTGAATTTTAGAGGAATCGTTTAGTAATGCTGGAGCATTTTTCACAACCTCAGAATATTTACCTTGAATAAAATAAATTTGAGTAATGTAATATGGCACAACAGCACTAAATGTTTCATCATTCAGTAAGCGATTAAAGCCTTGTAAAGCTGTTTCGTAATTTTTTTCTTGGTAAGAAATGTGCGAATAATAATAATTTGCAGGATGAGCATATTTATTATCGACATCTTTAATTTCAAATAAATCTAATTTTGCTTTTTCGTTGTTATTAGTTATGAAGTAACTGTAACCTCTTTTAAAATATAACTCTGCTAAATTATCTTTGGTTAATTCATAGATATCAACCTTCTCCAAAAATTTAATCGCATCTTCATATTTCTTTTTTCTAAAATTTGATTTTCCTAAATAAAAATAACCCCATTTAACTTTATTACTTTCTGGGTGACGTTCAATAAATTCTTTCATGCGCCATTCGCCATCCTTGTGAAAAAGCTCAATACCACAAGCAGCGGCATAATACTCCGCATCTGTTTTTAGTAAGGTGTTTCCTTTTACAGAATTCATATAATCTGTAAACGTTTTTTGAGCTGCAGTATATTGTTTTTTATCAAACAATTCTAGTCCCATTTTATAGCTAGCATCTTTATCTAAATAAAATTGTGTTTTTTGAGAAAACAACAATCCTGAGAACGTTAGAAGCAAAAGACTTATGAAATATTTTTTAATCATCATGTAGTATATAATCGTATATAAATAATTTTGTCACAAAAAATTTCATAAAAAATTTAAAGCGACTTTTTTGTTCAATAATTTTCGTTCTTAAAAATAACAGTCAAATAAGCTCCCTTAACACGCTGATTATGTAGTTATTAACCCAAGCATGTTAAAACTTGAAGCCAACCATTGCCGAATGAAGCTAATTACTTTCTAATTTCACAACACAATTATTTTGCTATGATTAACGATTCGGTTATTGAATTTAAAGACGCTACGATTTACCAAGGCGATGTTCCAGTGATTACTAACTTAAACCTTAACCTTAATAAGGGTGAGTTTGTGTATTTATTAGGAAAAACAGGAAGTGGAAAGAGTAGTTTACTAAAAACTATTTATGGAGATATTGAGCTAAAGCACGGTGCTGGAGAAGTAGCAGGATTTAAATTGCATAATCTAAAACGTAAGGAAATTCCTTTTTTACGTCGTAAATTGGGTATTGTATTTCAAGATTTTCAGTTATTAAGCGATAGAAATGTATTTGAAAACCTACGTTTCGTCATGAAAGCAACTGGCTGGACAGATGAAGCCAAAATAAAAAGTCGAGTAAAAGACGTTTTAGCTAAAGTTGGTTTAGAAAGCAAGGAACAAGTGATGTCTTTTCAATTATCAGGCGGAGAACAGCAACGTATTAGTATTGCTCGTGCCTTAATTAACGAACCTGAAATTATTTTAGCTGATGAGCCAACGGGGAATTTGGATCCAGAAACCTCGGAAGGCATTATGAAAATATTATTAGATATTAGCAAACAAGGGCGCTGCGTGTTATTTGCAACTCACGATTTATTACTATACAGTAAATTCCCAGCTCGTACTTTGTTATGCGAAAACAATAAAATTGCCGATAGCGTGTCATTAAAATAAATGAACGACTCCTTTGATATTTCTTATTACGAATCGCCAATAGGATTGATTCAAATAAAAAGTGTAAATCAAAAAATATGTTCAGTTTTATTTGTAGAAAAAGAAACAGAACCATTTACGATTGATACGCCTTTAAACAAAGAATGTATCAAGCAATTAAAAGAATACTTTGCTGGCACTCGTTTACAGTTTGATTTGCCTATTTTTCAAATCGGCACTGACTTTCAACAAAAAGTGTGGGACGAAGTACACAAAATTGTTTACGGCGATACTTGCACCTACTCTTTATTAGCGCATAAAATTGGAGATATAAAAAGTATTAGAGCTGTTGGCACCACCAATGGCAAAAATAAAATCGCCATTATCGTTCCCTGTCACCGTGTTATTGGCTCCGACGGCAGTTTAACTGGTTACGCTTGGGGACTTGATAAAAAAGAATGGTTATTAAAACATGAAATAGAACATTCGGGACCTGTTGAAGGGAGATTGTTTTAACTATTTAACCAACTCTACGTACACATTTCTATTCAATGAAATAGATTTATGAGCTTTATCTAATGATATCGTTTGCCATTGCGTCGTGGGTGAAATCCAAAATTCTTTATCCGTTTTAATTTTTACTGGCATGTTAAATCCATCGATGCAATTCGACGTATCTAAATTGAAGATTCTTCTTAGTGAGTTTATATTCTAAACGTGGGATTTGAGTGGTTCGTAGATACTGATTAAAAAAGGGTTTTAGATCTTTGCCCGTTTTTAAAATTAAATACTCTTCAAACTCTTGAGTAGAAATAATTTTATGGTAGAAGTGTTTAGACACATCTCTTAATAACAATCTAAATTTCTCATCATCATCTACTAACTGCCTAATCATGTGTATCACCTGGCTACCTTTATTGTATATATCACCGCTTCCTTCTTTCTTTACTCCATATTGTCCTATTAAAGGAATATCATTATCAATAAATTTTTTAACGCCAGCGCAATAATCATTCCCTGCTTCTTTACCAAACTCACATTCTGTAAACAACGCTTCAGCATAAGAAGCAAAACCTTCATGAATCCAATTATCAGCAACATCTTTAGCGGTTACACTATTCCCAAACCATTCGTGGGCTGTTTCATGCACCACAATAAAATCCCATTTTAAACCCCAACCTGTTTTTGATCTATCCATTCCTGCATAACCATTCAAATAGGAATTACCATAAGCCACATTACTTTGGTGCTCCATTCCTAAATAAGGTGCTTCCACAATTTTATAACTATCCTCATAAAAAGGATAATGCCCAAACCAATGCTCTAGGCATTTGAGTGTTTTAATGACATTTGGTTTTAAGTGAGACTTAGCTTTTGCGACGTGGTAATTCAACACCCAATAATCCGTTATCAGTTTTCCGTTCTCTCCTTGCACGGAATCGTGCAGTAATGTGTATTTCCCAATATATGGAATGATATCATAACTATTAATTGGATTAGTCACTTCCCATTCATAGGTGGTGAAATTATTTTGTGCTAACGTTTTATACTTCTTTATTAATTTTCCATTTCCTATACCTACTAAACTGTCAGGAACAGTAATATTTAAAGTGCAACTTTCTGGTTCGTCACTCTGAATATCTTTACAAGGAACCCAAACACTTGCTCCTGCTCCCTGACAAGCAACGCTCATCCATGGATTTCCTAATGAATCTTTTTTCCAAACCCAACCGCCATCCCAAGGTGGATTTTTTGCCACTTTTGGTTTTCCTGAAAAGAATGTGGAAATATAATGAACCGATTTTTTTTCTTGTTTAGGTAAGGTTAATAGCCATCTATTTTTTTCCTTTTTAAAATTTGAAAATGAGGCTCCATCAAGATATACGCTATCCATTTGCATGGGTTCTTGTAAATCTAATTGCAAAACAAATGGCAATGAATCGGCAACCACCTTGTATCCAATAATATTGATGCCAACAATCGTTTTTGTTTCAAAATCAGGCTTAACGCTTAACATGTAGGTTTTAACATCCCACCATGCTCTGTATGATGTATTACTTCCTATTAATGTGTCTTCTTTCGTTAGTACATTCGATTGAGAAAATACAATTTCTGAAACAAATAAAACAACTATAACAAGTAAAATTCTCATAATGATTTGCTTAAGGTGTTTTTTAAATTCTCATTAAAGTCGCCAAAAACCTCAGCATCGAGCTGATTAAACTCATTAGAAGAATAGCTTTTCGTAAAGTGCTTGTTTTTTAAATGATGTATCTTTTGGCAAATGGTGTATAATGGTTCAATAATATGCGAAGCTATAAAAATAGTTTTCTGCTTTTTATTTAAGAGTTCAATGATCATTTGTAATGTTTTGTTGGACTCCATATCCAATCCATTAAAAGGTTCATCTAAGATAAATATTTTTTTATCTTGTTTTAACTGAGAGATAATTAATATTTTTTTCTTCATTCCTGTCGAATAACTATCAATAAACTCATCCAAAGGTAAATCAAATATATTAGCCAACTCCACTTCATTATAATTCAAATTTGTTTTGGGAAACACAGATAAAAACTCCAGAGCAGTTAATTTCGGATAAAAAAAGGATTCTGCGTCTATGTAAGCAATATCGTTCTTCTTTATAGTAACTCCATTTAAAGTGATGCTTCCTTCGTCAGCGGTTAAAAAGCCTGATAAAATATTAAAGAAAGTTGTTTTGCCGCTTCCGTTCAATCCAACAATACCGTGCGTTAGATGCTCTTCAAAACTAATATTGATATTTTGTAAAACAGGTTTTTCGTTATAACTAAACGATAAATTATGAATGGCGATCATCTAAATAATTATTTAAATTTTTAATGGCTTCTGCTCTTGATTGAACATAAAAAATAAGCGTTAAAGGCGATAAATAAGGAATAAACAACCCTAAAATCATGATGATTAATTTTATCTGAATACTGTTACCTTGTTTTTTGTATTGATAATCGGCATACTTTAAAACAATAACCGTTGCCAACATCAATAAATTATAAATTAAAAAATAAAAGTTAAATAAAAATAAATCGAAATTAAAAACAGTATTAATAATCAATACTGGAGCATTTACAATCACTAATTTAAGCGCCGCAGAACTTGATAAACTTGACAAAAATTGCTTTGGAGTTTTATTAGATGCTTGTATCATCTGTACACTTTCGTTGACTTCATAAAACGAAAACACAACGGCGTTAAAAATAAATAAGGTGACTAAAGGAAAAAGTTTTAAAGGACTCAAAGCCAAGCAATGACTATTAAAGGGATTAATACAAACATGTTTTTTCGGATGCCTGAAATAAAAATGTAATCATTTTTAAAATATTTGGTGATAAACAAAAACTTAAATTGAATTTTGCGAGAAGTATCTAAAAAAGGAATTGCCAGAACTAATGTATGCAAAGCAAAAAAACTGTACCAATATTCTGTAAACAAAACTGGAACTGAAAATGGTAACAAAAACAATTGATATTCTGTTATTATTTGAGCTTTAGCTGAATTAAAATGCTTGTATGCAAATGCTAAATCTCCTCTGTTTTTATGGAAACTATAAAACAAATAGGCAATAATAGCTACAACATAAAGCCCAACTTTCTCTGGATGATTAAAAGCAAAAAAAGAAATACAAGAAGCTAAAGCCAAAATCGGAAAAAATAAAATCCCTAAATCTCGTTTAAGTTGATAGAATCTTATTTTAAGGAGCTGCATCTTTTAATTCCTACTTCCCTTCCTTAGCCTTTTGCATAGGATTACCGCCAGTGCTTTGTCCGCGACCAACCGATTTAACTTTAAATATATCGAAGCGATTAGGCGCTTCTTTTATATTCCAAGTGTTATTTTTTTCGTCAATATCACATGTTTCTTTATAAGGGTCTAACAAAATAGAGGCTACTTCTTTATTTTTAGAATACGTTTTTACAACATTCTTTTCATTCTTACGCCATACATAAGCATTAACTCTATCAATCTCAGAAGTTCCATCTTTAAAGTTCCATTGAATAATTAATGGCGTTACGCAACCGCCTTTATTAGTAAAATAAATTTCGTAGTTATATTTTCCTTTTAAACTTTCAAAAGAGGAATCACTCACGGCCTCTAAATTTTCATAACGGTTAATCGCTTTTTTCTCAACCGCTGTTTTTACTTCTGGTTTGTAGTGGAAGTAAAAATCACGTAAGGTTGTATCTACATCTACTAAGAACTTCAATCCCTCTTGCTTATTTCTAATTTTAGAAATTGGTTCAAATGTGTCTTTTGTTCTAGGGTAAATTCTAATGGTATCATTCTTTACTGGCACTTCTTTATTATTAATAAAAGTATAAGCCTTCACAGAATCAACTGATACATCTACTGGTTCAATATCATAAAACCATGCTCTCCAATACCAATCTAAATCAACGCCACTTGCATCTTCCATGGTTCTAAAAAAATCAGCGGGCGTTGGGTGTTTAAAAGCCCAACGTGTGGCATATTGTTTAAACGCAAAATCAAATAACTCACGGCCCATAACTGTTTCACGTAAAATATTTAAAGCCGTGCAAGGTTTACCATAGGCGTTAGCACCAAAGTTATTAATGTTCTCGCTATTGGTCATAATGGGTTCTAATTGATCTTTCGGTAAACGCATGTAATCCACCATTTTATGAGCAGGTCCACGATTTGATGGATAATTATTATCAAACTCTTGTTCTGTTAAAAATTGAGTGAAGGTGTTTAAACCTTCATCTAACCAACTCCACTGACGCTCATCACTATTGATGATCATTGGAAAGAAATTATGTCCTACTTCGTGAATAATAACGCCAAGCATTCCGTACTTCGTTCCTTCTGTATAGGTTCCATCTTTTTCGGTACGACCAAAATTGAAACAAATCATAGGATACTCCATTCCGTTAGAAGCTTCAATACTTTGAGCAACTGGATAAGTATATGGAATGGTGAATTTAGAATAGGTTTTAATCGTATGCGCTACTGTTTTAGTTGAATACTTTCTGTATAAACCAGCAGCTTCTTTTCCATAAAAACTCATGCACATTACTTTTTTGCCTTCTACTTTAATTGGCATCGCATCCCACATAAATTTACGAGAAGAACCCCAAGCAAAATCTCTTACGCTATCAGCCTTAAATATCCATGTTTTCGTTTTTAGGGTTGCTGAGCTTGCCGAAGCATTTTTTTCGGCAGCTGTACATTCGTCTAATGTTACAATTTCTGTTACATCGCTGTAGTTTGTTGATGCTTTTGTCCAACGCGCCATTTGTGTTGGATTTAAAATTTGAGCATAGTTTTGACACTCACCTGTTGAACAAACAATATGATCTGCAGGTACAGTCATTTTTACTGTATAATCTCCAAATGCTAAAGCAAATTCTCCGCGACCTGTAAACTGTTTATTTTGCCATCCCTGAAAATCGCTATACACACACATACGTGGATACCATTGAGTCATGGTAAATAAATAATTACCATCTTCTTTAAAAAATTCGTAACCACCACGTCCACCAATTTCCATACGATTTCCCATTTTATATTGCCACTTCACAATAAATTTCACTTTACTATTTGGCATTAATGTTTTTGGTAAATCAATACGCATCATGGTTTGATTGACTGTATATTTAATCGGCTTTCCTAATTCATCCGTTACAGATAAAATTTGATCGCCTAAGCCTTTCAATCTCTCCTCTGTATTCATAGCCTTAGCAGTGCCTTCATCATAAGGAGCATTCATTTTATTGTTATCAAAAAAATTAGCATCATTAGTTGGATTATGCTGATTTTCATCTAACTGCAACCATAAATAAGATAATTTATCTGGTGAATTGTTATGGTAAGTCACAACTTCTTTACCAATTAACATCAGATTTTTTTCATCCAAAGTAGCCTCAATATTGTAATCGGCTTTTTGTTGCCAATATTTAGCGCCAGGTGCGCCAGAAGCTGTTCTTTGTTCATTAGGAGTTGGCAAAATAGTTCCTAATTGTTCAAACTTATTCCCATGATTTGACATAGGATTGTTTTTAGTATTTTGAGCTAAAGCAACTGAAGCTACTAAACATAATGAGGTAGTGAGTGTAAAAAAACGAGTCATATTATAAATCTTTTAATCGTTGTACAAATAATAAAAATGCAATTCCAAAAACTGCGGAGGATATAAAAAACACATAATCTCCTTTTTTTATTCTGGTAAATCTAGTTAAAAAAATAGAAAATAAAAGCATTACAGCAACGATTATTAACTGTCCTAATTCTAAGCCTAAATTGAAGGATAATAATGGAAAAACAACGCTTTCTTCTTTCCCCAACATCGACCTTAACAAATAAGAAAAGCCCATGCCATGAATAAAGCCAAATACTAGCGCTAAGGCATAATTAAATGTGTAATTATTAGATTGATTCCTACTAGTACTGCTTAACCTGTTTTTGTAATAAAGGTTAACTATACAGGTAAATAAAATAGTTAATGGGATTAATACTTCTATTATCCCTTGTTTCATTGTAAATATATTCAAGGCGCTTACAGCTAAGGTTAAAGAATGACCAATAGTAAAAGCTGTTACTAATATTAACAGTTTCTTCCATTCTTTAACAGAAAACAAAACGCATAAAGCCATTACATATAAAATATGATCGTAACCATTCCAATCTAAAATATGTTCGGTACCAGTATTAAACCACAACCAAAATTCATTCATATAATTTGTTACTTTTGCGTATGCTAAAATTAAAAAATATAGCCACTTTTAAGCAATTTATTACAGCAACGGCAAAATCCTTGTTTTTTGGGCTATTCATTGTTTTAGCATTTGGTTTTCATTCTCTAAAACACCCGTTTTATATCAGTGTAATTGATATAAAGCATGATGTTAAACAACACACTTTAAATATTAGTGTTAAATTATTTACCAACGATATTGAAGAGGCTCTTAAAAAAACAACGACCAAATCTATTGATTTGTTGAATCCAAAAAACAAAGCTGAAATGGAAACCGAATTGATGAATTATACAAAAAAACGACTATCCATCGCCCTCAACAATAAAACTACTACACTTGATTTTGTTGGTTACGAAAAAGAAGAAGATGCTATCTGGACTTATTTACAAATTAAAAAAGTAGTTACACCAAAAAACATAAAAATTGACACTAAGCTTCTATATGATTTTTTACCACAACAATCTTGCATTATTCATGCAGAGATAAACGGGGTTAAAAAAAGTAGCAAAGTCAATAATCCAAATAGCAAAGTAGAATTTAACTTTTAATGGCTAAAACTTTAATAATTATTGCAGGTCCAACAGCTGTCGGTAAAACAGCTTTGTCCATTGAACTAGCAAAGTTCTATTTATGCCCAGTTATTTCTGCCGATTCTCGCCAGTTTTATAAGGAAATGAGTATTGGTACAGCCAAGCCTAGCAGTGAAGAAATGCAAGGTGTAAAGCATTATTTTATTGACAATATCAGTATTCATGATACTTATAATGTTGGTCAGTATGAGCGAGATGCCGTAGAACTTATTGAATCTTTATTTAAAGAACATCAAACCTTAATTTTAGTAGGCGGTTCAGGTTTATACATCAATGCTATTTTAAATGGCGTAGATGAATTTGAAGAGATTCCTGCTGAAATAAGGGAGCAATTAATTAAAGAGTATAACGAAAAAGGCATAACGTATTTACAAGAAGAATTAAAACAAAGAGACGAAGTATATTACAATCAAGTGGACTTAAATAATCCACAACGCATCATGCGAGCTTTAGAAGTTTGCATTCATAACAATAAACCCTACTCTAGTTTCAGAAAAAAAGAAAAAAAAGAACGCTCTTTCGATACCATTAATTTATTAATTAATGCCGAACGTGAAGTTCTATATCAACGTATTAATATGCGTGTTGATTTAATGATGGAACAAGGTTTATTAGATGAAGTAAAAGCCTTATTACCATACAAACATTTGAATGCATTAAATACAGTTGGCTATAAAGAACTATTTGATTTTATAGATGGTAAATGCACTCTAGAAGAAGCGGTTAATATGGTTAAACAAAACTCTCGTCGTTATGCAAAGCGTCAGTTAACTTGGTTTAATCATCAAGGAGAATTTGAAACGTTTGCTCCAACCGATTTAGAGAAAATAAAAGCATATATAGATATCGTTAATCAGTACTTATAATATATGTTTGCTTTCATCAAAGACTATAAAAAATTAAAACCTGCCATTATCAATGTAATTATTGCCGAGTTTTTTATTCAATTAGTCAACGCAACATTTATGTTAATTCTTCCATTGTATATGGATAGAAAAGGATTTAGCGAAGAGCAAATCGCACTATTTATTACCTTTCGATTTTTAGGCGTTTTTGCCTTAGCTCTGCCAATTGGTAATATCATTAAAGGTCGCGTGATGAAACCTTTCTTTTATTTATCTTCTATTCTAGTTCCACTATTTGGTTTATGCATTGTATTATGCGTAAATCTTCAATTAACAACTTGGATATACGTTTCGCTTTTGTTATGGGGCGCGTCTTTTACTTTTATGCAAATTCCCATTACACCTTACATTTTAAGAAATGAACATAAAGAACATCATACATCTGGTATTGCATTAAGCTATAGCACTTGGAGCTTTGCAGGTATTGCCAGCGGTGTAATTATTGCTTTTTTGGACAGAATTAATCCCTGGTTTTTTGATGAAGAAAAAATACTAATTCTATTTTCTATTTTAGGTTTTGGAGGTGTTTACTTTATGAGTAAAGTAAATTTAAAAGAAGAAATAGATGATGCAAAGACATCTATTGTAAAAACAAAAACGCATAAAAATGATTGGTTCTTAATTTTCAAAGGACTAGTGCCTACTCTCATTATTGCTACTGGCGCAGGTTTAACCATTCCTTTCATTAGTTTATTTTTTGATAAAGTACATCATATGGGCAAAGGCGACTTTAGTTTTGTTAGTGCCATTGCTGCGGTACTAGTAGTATGGGGTGCTTTAATGGTTCCTCGCATTAAAGAAAATATTGGCTATAAAATTGCCATTCCAACAACACAATCTTTAGCGGTTATTTCATTAGTAGCTTTAGCAACTACCCAATTTTACAGTCAGTATAGTATTGCCGTTTACATTGCTATTGTATGTTATTTATTACGTCAACCATTAATGAATATGGCGGGGCCAATGACATCAGAATTAGTAATGAATTATGTTGGAGAAAAAAACAGAGAGATTACGAGTGCTTTGACAGCGGCTATATGGAGTGGCAGTTGGGTTATTAGTGGTTATATGGTAAAGATTATGTTTCACGAAGGTTTTCCTTATGTGAATATATTTTTAATCACCGCGGCCTTATATGCTTTTGGTGTTTTGATGTATTATTTCTTAATTGTAGATTACGGAAAACGAGAAAAACAAGGTTTGATAAAACCTTAAAATGATAAAATAAAATCAACCTTTGAAGAAACTTTTTTACCATCTTCTACTGCTGGATTCCATTTAGTCATAGCGTTTAACGCTTCTTTAATTTGCTCAATACAATGACAATTTTCGCTACTGATTTGATTAATTGTAACTACATTCAACTCGCCTTTAGCACTCACATTACCAGTTATTTTGTACTTCCCCGTAATTATTACAGAACCTGATTTTTTTGCTAAAAATTCTAATACATAATCTCTAATTGCTAATTCGCTTCCTAAATAATAAGCATTTGAAGATGAATTTCCACCAACTGCAGCCGACGAAGGCACAGCTGCTGTTTTTCCAGAGGCAGTTTCAGTAACAGCATTAGAATTATCATACGAAGATGAAACTGGTTTTGCAGTCTTTTCCTTTTCCACACTTTTTTTGGCTACAGCTAATCTATCTGCATCTGCTTTATAATAAGAATCTTCCTCTTTGGTACCTTTGGTATTCTCTGCTAATTCTTTAGAAGAAAGTGTTACTGCGTTTTGCTTAACTTGTAAATCACTATAAGTTTGCTCTTGCTCTAAGCTATTTTTTTCTTTTTTCTTAGCATCTACTTTGTCTGCTAATACTTCTGATAATTTTCTTGATCTCTATCATCTCTTTCACTTCTTGCTTTTGATTCATCTTTAGCAAGAACATCTATGGCATTAACTTTTGTTTCTCCTCCTGAAGCAGCTCCCGCCGCGCTTTCACTTGTAATTTTTCTGCTAACTATTGTTTCTTGTAGCTTTAATTGATTTTGAGCAGCATTTTTATTTTCATCAGCAACAGGAGCTGCATTTTCTATAGTAGTTTCTAGCGGTTTAGATTCTTCTAACAATGGCGCCGCAACCGTTTCATCTTTATTTAATTCGTTTAGTGCAATGTTGGTTGCTGAATCTTCTTTAGATTGATTTAAAAAGAAAATAGAAACCATGAAAATTAAAACAATTGATGCCGCTGCACTAAACCAAATAATCTTATTTTTAGCTCCGCCCTTATTTGATTCAGAAGCTTTTTTAGAAATAGCAAAATTCAATTCATCTGTTAAAGCTTTTGCTTTTTGAGCATCGCTATGAGTAGAAAAACCTTCTAAAGCTTCTTTTCAAAATCATCCAATTCATCAAAATCACTGGCCTTGTTAGATGTGTTATCTAACAACTTAAATAATTCTTCAGCAGATAATGGTTTATGTTTATCGGGGTTGCTCACTGTTTTTCTCTAATTTAATTTTCAAATTTCGTTTTCCGTTTTGTATAAAGCTTTTTACTTCATTCATCGTATAACCTGTTATGTCAACAATGTCGTTATACGATTTCTCTTTGAGGTAAAATAATTCAATACACTTTCTTTGATCTTCGTTTAATTCCTCAATCGCTTTTTCTAATGAGGTATATTGCGCTTCTTTTTCTTCTGCCTTATTTTGATGCATTCCGTTTTCTGTTTCCATAAACGAATCGGCATGTATCTGTATATCAATCTCTTTCTTTAGCTTTGATTGTTTCCCTCTTAATATCATCAAGCAATGATTTTTTGAAAAGGTATACAACCAGCTTTTAAAATATTCGATATTAAATTTCAATAAATCCGAGAGAAGTTTTTCGAAGATTTGCATCACGGCATCTTTAGCTTCATCTTCATCTTTCAAATATTTAAAGGATAAACCCAAAACCAAATGTGAATATCTCTTATATAATATACCCACAAACACATTATTTTTAGTGTTTTTATACTCTGTAATCAATTCGTTATCAGAGAAATGGTTGTATTTTTCGTTATAAATCACAAATATTTTATTCAGTATAAATGTATTAATTTTTGATTAGGATTAAAATGTTAAAATTAACTTTGTTTAATACTTTGTTAATGTTATATTTGTTGGTTCACGAACATTGGCAAACTATTTGTTTAACTGACGCATTAATTGAAATTTTTATTAAAATATAGCTTATTATTTCTCTTGGCTTTTTCAAGTCTGAGTTTTCAGCAGCAACCTTTTGATTCAAATCAATTAGTTGCTCGCCAAAAAGCCGTATTCCTTTACAACTTTACTAAATATTTTGAGTGGCCGCAGAAAATGCGAACTGGTAATTTTATTATTAATGTTATTGGTAATAATGCTGGTATTAATGGTGAATTAAACAAAATGGCAACCTCTAAACAAGTTGGAAATCAGAAACTTGAGATTAGAAACACGACTTCTGTTGACGCATCAATTCAACCACATATTATTTTTCTTTTAAACGAATCTTCGGAGATGTTGAAGGAAATAACTTCAAAATATAAAGGAAAGGGCACATTAGTTGTTACTGAAAAGAATGGATTAGCCAAAGCGGGCTCAGCCATTAACTTTGTAGCGATAGATAGTAAATTAAAATTTGAGTATAGTAAGGCAAATGCAGTAAAAGCTGGATTAAAAACAAGTGACGGACTAAACAGTTTAGCTATTGCGGTTGATTAAATTAATTATTAAATTTGTATAAGTGTTAACAGTATCAAAATCATATCATTACCTAAAAAGCAGCATCTGTTTTTTATTGGTATGTGTTTGTCATAATTTTTATGCTCAAACAGATTTGTTATTTGAGGCTCAAAGACTTTGTAATGAAAAGAAATTTGATCAAGCAATTCCATTAATTGAAAAAGTAATCCTGCATACTGAAACAAAAAATGATCCTGCATCTTGGCATATTAGGTCTTATGCTTATATTCAAGCATACAAACAATCTGGCCCTGCAAATACTTCTAAAATTAATTTATTAGATACCGCTATTTCTTCTGCCTTGGTCTCTAAACAATTAGATGTTGAGAAAGGTTATTTAGAAAACAATAACGCTTTTATAAAAAATGGTGCAAATACTTACTATAAAATTAGTACCATTTTATTGCAAGATTCTCTTAATAACGTCAAATCTGAGGAGTATTATAACAAGTACAAAGAGAGCACTAAACTATTTGATCCAACATTTGATTTCAAACAACAAGATATTAAATACTATAACACAACTGGAAGTATTTTTGAAGACTTGTATATGCGTAATAACTTCAATCAAAAATATGGAGACGTTGCTAAAACAGCCTTATTAAAAGTTCTAGAGATTGATAGTAAAAACATTAGCGCTAATATTAATCTTGGTATATTGTATTACAATCAAGGAGCTACCTTAATGCGCATGATGGATTATGATGTTGATTTAGCGCAGCTAGATGTAATACAAGAAAATGCTAAAAAATTATTTAAACAGTCTTTACCATTTATGATTAAGGTTTACGAGTTAGACCCTAAAGCAGAGAAGGCATTAGAAAGTTTGCAAGGAATTTATTCAGCCTTACTGGATGATGAAAAAGCAAATGAGTTTAAACAGAAAAAAGAGGCCTTAAATAAAAAATAGAGGCTAGCGTATGGCATTTAAATTTACCATTGGTAGAAAAATAGGAACAGGATTTGGCGCATTGCTTTTGCTGACACTTATTGCCTTTATTTTTACAATTGTTACTGTTACAAAAAGTAAACAACAAACTGATTCGGTTGTAGGACAAGTAACTCCATCTGTATCGGCATTGAAAGAATTTAACTTTGTTCTTCAAAAATCACAAACCTTAATTTCAAAATGGTATTTTAATCAATCTCCAGATACCGATCCTTCAAAAACTGAATTAAGAAATTTGATAAGTAAAGATTATCCTCACATTAAAGCCGAAATAAAAACATTATCAGAAGATTGGACTAAAGAAGAAAAATCAAAAATAAAAACCATTATTCAATTTAGCGACGAATTATTTAAAGTTTATCAAGAAGAGATTATGACTCCCTTAAATTCTTGGGAAAGCTATCAAGACGCTAGTGTCAAATTTTTAGTTACCTCACCTTTTGAGGATAGTCAAGAAAAAATCAAAATGCTTTATGTGCAATTAAATGATTTGATTAACCAAAAAGAATTAAATGCCGAGAAAACAAAAGAACAAATGTTTAGCTCCTTTAATTTCTTGGATCGTTTTGTAAAACTATTAGGGATTGGTTTATTTATTGGAGGAATTTTAATTGCCATTTTCACAACTCGCTCTATTACAAAACCAATTCAACAACTAAAAAAAATGTTGTTATCTATGGGCTTAGGTATTTTACCTAAAGAGCGCATTAACTATCGCACAGATGAAATTGGTGAAATGGGAATTGCACTAAATAGTTTAGTTGAGTCAATGGAAAGTACTACCGAGTTTGCTAAACAAACTGGAAAAGGAAATTTTGACGCTTATTATAAACCTCTTAGTAAAGATGATACATTAGGCCATGCTTTATTAAAAATGCGTGACGGCTTATCTGAAAACGAAAGAGTACTAGAGCAAAAAGTAGTAGAAAGAACCGAAGAAGTTGTAAAACAAAAAGAAGAGATTGAATTAAAAACAAAAGAGCTTGAAATACTATTTAAACAAGTTACAGATAGTATACACTATGCGAAAAGAATACAAGAAGCCATCTTACCACCAAACAATTTAGTGAAACAAATTTTACCCGAATCATTTGTATTATATAAACCAAAAGATATTGTAAGTGGGGATTTTTATTGGATTGATAAAAAGAAGGACTGGTGTTATTTTGCTGCAGTTGATTGTACAGGACATGGTGTGCCAGGTGCTTTTATGAGTATTGTGGGTTACAACTTATTAAAAGATATTTTAAAAAATACTGATAGTATACAACCATCTATTATCATGGATAAAATGAATGATGGTGTTGCAAATACATTACATACAAATACTACCTCTGGTAAACAAACCAAAGATGGTATGGATATGACATTATGCGCTTTAAATTATAATACTTTAGAATTACAATTTTCTGGTGCTTACAATCCATTATATATTATTCGTGGCAATGAATTAATACAATATAAAGCAGATAAATTCCCTGTGGGTATGTTTATTGGAGAAAAACAAAATTTCACCAATCATAGCATCCAATTACAAAAAGGGGATAGTATTTATATTTTCTCTGACGGATACGCTGATCAGTTTGGTGGACCGAGAGGTAAAAAATTCATGGCAGGAAATTTCCGTCAGTTATTATCTGATGTAAGTAAACTACCCATAGAAAGGCAAAAAACAATGCTAAATCAAACCATTGAGGAGTGGAGGGGTAATTTAGAACAAGTAGATGATATTTTAATTATCGGAGTTAAAGTATAAAAAGGCTTTCAAATAATTGAAAGCCTTTTTTGTGTTTTATTGAATTTGACAGTTTACACTATAGTTTCCGAAAAAATCAGTTCCTGAATCTGTATTGTCGTTACATCTATCTTCAGCTCTTTTTCTTGTATCCTTGTAGGTATACTGAGAATAATCATTTGTTGCGCTTCCTGAACCACTAGAGTATGTTTTAGAACATTTACATACGTAGTCTTTTTTACATGAAGTCATTGAAGTTCCAGCTGCTAATAAAACTACTGCTAATAAAATTGTTTTTTTCATTTTGTTTTTTTTAATTGTATAATTTATAATACAAAGGTGTCAGAATAACAATGAAACATGTTACATAAATTCTAAAAATACTTACATCATTCACGCTTAGAAATAGGAAACAAAATGATTACTGAAAAAGAAAAACTTTTACCTTTGTAAATATCATGGCAGATAAAGACAATAAACCAAGTAAAGAAACTCTAGAAGAATGGAGTAAAAATCCAGATAATTGGATTTTAGGTATTTTTTATTTCAACAGAAAAGACAAACGTATTTTTCCACCTAAACGAATCGCTCAGTTTGGTTGGACCGTGAACTTTGCTAATCCTATTTCTGTATTAGCTATTGTGGCAATTATAGTAGCGACTATATTAATTACAAAACTAAGAAAGTAAGTTTTTCTATTTTATAGTTTTACTAATTTACCTGTCCAATTTTTCCCTTTCGCCGAACTCAGATTAACCATGTATAATCCTTGAGAAAAATGAATGGATGGTATTTCGATAACTTTTGGACTTTGTCCAAAATAATAATTTGAATACACGAGTTCGCCTTGAATATTATATACTTTTAAATTCAAATCATTTATTTTTTCTCCTGATAAATCAATCAACGTATTTTCGGTAGAAGATGGATTAGGAAATAATTTCACTTGCATAGAATGAGTGATTTGCTTATCAATATTTGTAACAACACCAACTCCTTTTAAAATAATAGCCGTAGTAGACAACGCTGGTAAATTAACAGTAAATGTATTAGCGGTTACTTGAACTGTGCCCGACGATAAGGCATTATTAGTATGCGAGATAAAAGTTTCGGTTGAAGGCAATGCATTTAATTGTTTGAACGTGTAAATACCATTCGGAATATTAAAATTACTCACAGTCATACTCACAGTTTTTGAGGTAGTTAATGCTCTATTTACTAATACCGTTGTTACAGAATCATTTGTCGCATTAATAGAAGAATACGCGGATACATTTAACTCTTGACTAGACAATGATTTTATACGTGTCGTTTTTGCATAGCGACTAAACAAGTGCATGGTTTCCCACTGCCCAATATTCCAGTACCATGGCGCAAAAAATGAGACACCATTATCTGCAAATGTGCCAAGAACAGAAGCGTAACTTACCGAACTTATATTAGCGTTGACATGCGTAAATCCATATTCAGAAACAGCAGTTCCTACACCATGATTTGGTCCCATGTATTGATTTAACCAACGATTGCAACGCTCTAATACAAATTCTTGAGTAATAGAATTGTCCCAGCCTGATGCAGCGATAGTTTTAACTCCATTGGCTCCAGGATAGCTGTAAGTAGTATCAAAATACAAACGATGTAATTGAACTACATCAGCACCATTCGATTCGTTTGGATAACTATGTATATCAATTACATCTAACAACCTAATACCTGTTGCTGTTTGCTCCTCCGAAATACGTTTAATGAAAAATTCTAACCAAGTGTAACTTAGTCCATTCATAGCGGTGATTTTGGTATTATTCCATGCATACCATTGCCATTCGCTAGCAGGCACTGGTCCGCATAATTTAATATTAGGAAACTTAGCGCGCGCTTTTTTAGCCACTGAAAAATATAATTGCATAAAAGCTTCGGCAGTAGGTTGAGTTAGAATGATATCATCATGCGTTCCATACCAAATATCTGGTTCGTTATCCATGCTCCAATATTGAATCTTATTGTTGTTTAATCCTAAGCCTCCAAAACCAAACCAATGATCTAATATATTAACGGTCGAATCTGCTGTCCAGTTTTGTAAATATAAATTCGGATTACCATTAGTAGTTGCGTTACTTCCTCCTGCTCCATTTGGAACACCACCTCCTGCTAAATTTTGTTGTACTCCACTCCACCAATTAGAACTATTATATGCCCAATCATTGAAATTATTTGAATTATTGGAAGCCGCTTTTCCAATTAACTGAAAGCCCCACATCCCTTGCGCATTAGGCAAACTATCTCCTAATTTTTGGGCAGCGTAATCCCAATTGTGAGTGTATACATTATTGTACCAATCTGGATGGCAAGTAATTTTTTTACGCCAGTTATATTTACTCCCATTATTCCCACCATTCTCTCGCGAAAAACGCAAACCAACATCTCTTAAAAATTTCCATTGAGCCGCTGATGTTGGGGAAGAAGGATTATCTGACACATTATTATTTTTACCGTAAATAAAAGGAGATATTATTTTTCTTCCAGCATTAGCATCTACAGTAATATTTACTGTTTGCCCTAAAGACATTTGATTAAAAAATGCAATTATGAATATCGAGTAAATTTTTCTCATGGTAATTTGATTAGTTAGTCTAAGTTATGAATTTCTTCTTGTAGATTTTATGTAATACTAAAAATAGATTAACTTTACTCTTATTGATAATCTTTGAATCCATTTAGTCGCATATTATTTATCTTGATGGTTGTTTTATTAAACAACCATTTAAAATCTCAAACCATTAAATTAGACACTATGTTATTGAGAGGTAGTTTCTTTGGAAAAGATATATATGTGCAAAATCCACAAATCATCGTTGGAAAAGATACTATTTTTACAGCTCAACAAGTATTAGTAAATGACAGTTTGGTATTAAACTACATGCAATTACAAAGAAATGCATTTGCTATTCCTTTAACTAAACTGCATTTAAAAGAAGGTACTCCTATTATTATTAAAATTATACAATCTCAATTTGGGCGTGCTAGAATCCTGTACCCTACAATGCATCAATAAAATCTACGATGAAACGTCCAAAACTAT
>JADJFB010000009.1 GCA_016708845.1 Bacteroidota bacterium
ATTGAACTGGAAATACCAGGCACAACAGACGTTTCGATATTGAATGCATTGGCATAATTTAATTCTTCTTGTCCTCTACCAAATACAAATGAATCTCCTCCCTTTAAACGTACCACATGACCATAAGTATAAGCCATATCTACAATTAACGTATTGATTTGTTCTTGCGTATAGGTATGTTGATGATTACGTTTACCAACATAAATTTTCACAGCATCTTTTGGTGCATATTGCAATAATTCTTTATTTACTAAAGCATCAAATAAAACAACATCAGCTGTTTTTAATGCGTTGATACCTTTTAAGGTAATTAACTCTATATCACCAGGACCTGCGCCTACTAAAGTGATTTTTGGTGTTATATAATTTGACATATTTATTTTTTTTTAATGAGATTATTTTAATTCTAATACTTTGGTTTCTCTAAATGTTTTTACTTGATTTAAAAATGATTGCGATTCAGCGAAATAGGCTTCAGCAAATTCTTTACTAGGTTCATTTTTATTAATTTGAAGTACTAATTCTTTAAAACTAGTTTGCAGTGTAACTAATCCAGTTTCTACATAATGCTTATCAAAATCAGCAATCAACGTATGATGTGTATTCACTTGTACTTGCTTATCTAACAATAATGCTTTTGCTCCACTGATAAAAGATGCATAGGTATAATAAATACTATCTCCAAACTGTCCGTTATCAAAAGCTTCGGCACTCCATGCTAATTTTTCATCTGCCTCAAAAAACAAAGTAGCTACTAAATCAATAATCACTCCAGCACACTCTCCTACTCCAATAGCTGTTGCAAATTTTTCATCAGAGCCCCAATCAAAATAATCAGAATCTTTCAAAGTGCTATTATCTCCCAATGGTTTCAATAATTGATAGAAATAATCTTTGCCTTGCTTATCATAGTATGAATTAAAATATTCTCCTTCTCTGGCATTTTGTTCAAAATCTTTAAATAATGTTCTCAAAACATCTGGACCGCGTTTACTTGCTACTTTAATTACCTTTTCAGAAATCCTTCCTTTTCCATCTCCTAGTGTTCCGCCTCCCAATAACACCTGCAACGCTGGCACTACATTTGTTACTACTTTAAATGAACTACCATGAAAACCGATATGCGCTAAGCCATGTTGTCCGCAAGAATTCATACAACCACTAATTTTAATTTTGACATCATGGTTGTGAATTAAATCAGGAAACTCCGCATAGATAACTCTCTCTAACTCAACAGTAATATTAGTACTATTCGAAATCGCTAAATTACACGTATCAGTTCCAGGACAAGCAGTGATATCAGCTACCGAATCAAATCCGGGTGTTGCTAATTCAAGTTTACTTAATTCTTTAAATAAATATGGCAATGCATCTTTCGTAACAAACTTCAATAATATCCCTTGATTAATAGTTAATCGTACATCTTCCGAAGACGCATAAGCATTAATAATCTTAGCTAATTTGCGAGCAGTTGCAGAAGAAATATTTCCTAGTAAAACTTTTATATACACTCCATAAAAACCTGATTGCTTTTGTTCGAATGTATTAGTAGACACCCAATTATTATATTCTAAACGATTGGATACAACTGGTTCTTCTTTCTTAACTGAATTAACAGGAATAGAAAACTTAACGGCGTTTAAATCAATTAAGAATGTCTTATTTAATACCGCTTTCTGTTCTTCGTCCACTAATTTCAAAAACTCATTTACTCCAATTTTATTAATCAAATACTTGATTCGTGCTTTATGTCTGCTTACACGTTCTCCATGTCTATCAAAAACTCTAATCGTAGCTTCTACAAATGGCACTAAATGATTTTCTGGCAAAAACTCATGAGCAGTTTGAGCTAAAAAAGGTTGAGCCCCTAAACCCCCACCAATTAAAACTTTAAAACCTCTTTCTCCTGCTTCATTTAATTTTGGGATAAAGCCAATATCGTGAATATAGGTTACAGCGGTATCTTTATCATTATTTGAAAAAGCTATTTTAATTTTGCGACCTAATTCTTGTCCAAATGGTTTACGTAAAAATAACTAAACAAAGCATGTGCGTATGGAGATACATCAAATGGTTCGTTAGGATCAATTCCAGCTTCTGCCGAAGCCGTAATATTGCGAACGGTATTTCCACAAGCTTCACGTAAGGTAATATCATCTTGTTCTAACTTAGCCCATAATTCTGGTGTTCTGTCTAAACTCACATGATGAATTTGAATATCCTGACGAGTGGTTAAATGCAAATTTCCATTAGAGTACTCATCACTAATATCTGCAATGCGTAATAATTGTTTGGTAGAAATTTTTCCAAAAGGCAATTTAATCCGAATCATTTGTACACCTTGTTGGCGTTGGCCATAAACACCGCGCGCTAAACGAAGGCTACGAAATTTTTCGTCATTGATTTTACCTTCACGAAATTCTCTAATTTTTCTATCCAAATCAATGATATCTTTCTCAACCAAGGCTTTGCCTGAATGATTGACTAATTCTAATTCTGTTCTAAAACTTTGCATGGCGCTTATTTTGCTGCGTTATATAATTTATACCATTCTTCATTACTTAACTTGATTGCATAAGCACTAGCAGCATTTTTAATACGTTTTTTATCAGGGCTTCCAATGATTGGCAATGCGCCTAATTTATATAACCATGCAACGGCTACTTGCTCTACGTTTACGGAATGCTTCTTAGCAATATCCGTTAAAACTTTTCTCACTTTTACAGCCTTGGCATCTTTTCCGTTTAAAATACGGCCACCAGCTAAAGGCGCAAACGCCATTGGCTTGCTATATTGCTCTTTAATAAAATCCAAACGTCCATCATCAATAGCTGAACTTTGCAATAAGTTCAACTCAATATGATTTGTTACAATTGGTTGAGACAAATGGCTAGCCAATAAACGGTGCTGAAATACATTGAAATTAGAAACACCAATGTTTTTAATTTTACCGCTGCGTAATAATTTAATTAATGCAGAGGCAGTTTCTTCAACAGTATATAACGGATCATAATGCTCTAACAAAAAGATGTCGATATAGTCTGTTTTTAAACGTTTTAAAGAATCTTCTACACTTTTGGTAATGTGTTCAGGACTTAAGTCGTAGTATTCGCCTTTCGTTGATTTATCAGAAAATTTTCTGATGCCAGCTTTAGTTGAAATGATGATATCTTCACGTTTTTAAAAAACTGGATGCAATGGCTTTCAAACAATTCTTCAATCTTTCCATTATTGTAGTTATTGCTATGATCAAAGGTATTAACACCTAACTCTAAATTATAACGTACAATGTCTTCAATCTTTTTTTGATTGGCTAAAGCTGCGGTATTCCATCTCCAAAATCCGTAAATAGCTGCTGATACTTCTGGTCCTGTTTCACTAATAAATATTTAAATTGGTTTTTAGTTTTAATGCCTTTTTAATTTTTATAAAAAGCCCCACCTTGCTTACATGGATGGCCTAAATTTTAACAATATTCTTCCGTTAGAAACTTCAGGAAGCATGCAACAACACATTATATGCTAAAAACTTTTGTTTTCTGTAACATAAATTAATAATTAACTAATTCTTTTTAAAACTGTTTTTCTTGTTTTCATTTTTGCTAAACTCACCTTCTCATCAACTAATGAAATAAATAAGTTGTTTTTCAAGATGTAATCACGGTTAGCTATTAAATGAGTCAAATTGACCTTACCAACCACATAATGATAATCCTTGCTCGTATATTTTTCTGATATCTCATCAAATACAATTTGTTTTAAATCATCAGCGTTATTGTATCTGAAATAAGCTTCAATAACGACGTCATTTGTAAATGTTGGCGCATTTTTTTGTGCATATTTTTTAAACTCATATTTATATCCGTGAGACAAGGCCGAAATATCTGATAACACAGCTGCTCCAGTAGGATAAGAACCAGCTCCTCTTCCTTGTAAAAACTGCTCACCTGAAAATTTACCTTCTACAATCACTCCGTTAAACTCGTTATCTACATTATATAAATGATTGTGTTCTTTAATAAAACGTGGTGCCACAAATACACTTACTTTGTCATCTCCTAAACGCTGAATAATAGGCGTTAATTTTATTTTATACCCTTTTTCAGAAGCGTACTTAATATCATTATCATGCAAGGTTGTAATTCCTATATTCAATACTTCCTCTTGTTTTATAATTAAACCAAATGCATGTAAAGCTATAATCACTGCTTTAAATTTAGCATCATATCCTTCCACGTCATTTGTTGGATCTGACTCCGCAAAGCCTTTATCTTGAGCTTGCTTCAAAGCATCTGCATACGATAGTTTTTCTGCAATGGTTTTAGTTAAAATATAATTAGTCGTTCCATTAAAAATACCAGATACTTTTTCTAATTCTTCGTTATCAAAATATTCTTCCAACAAACGAATAATTGGAATACTTCCACAAGCAGATGCTTCGTATAATAACGATACATTATTTTCTTGTTGCAAACGGTATAACTCTTCTAAATGAGTAGCCAATAACTTTTTATTTGCCGTTACCACATGCTTTCCTCTTTTTAATGCTTCGCTAACAATATGAAATGCTTCGTCGGCATCGTCAATTAACTCAACAACCACATCAATTTCAGGATTATTTAAAATTTCCCATTTATCGTATGTAATTAACTCCGCTCCTACCGTACGAGGTTTATTTTTATTTTTGACTGCAATTTTTGCTATGTCAGCCTTGAAGCCCGTACTATTATTTAACACATGATATAGACCTTGTCCCACGCATCCAAATCCGAATAATCCTATTTTTAATTTCTTGCTCATAATTTCTGTTTTATATAGTTACTGTTTGAGTTTTTACGTTTTGTGTTTGATAAAATTGTTTAATATGTTCTGCCAGTTGTTTTGTTTCAATCAAGAATCCATCATGTCCGTATAAAGAATCAATTTCTTTATATACCGAGGTTTTAATTCCTTTTGCTAATAATTGTTGCTCGTTAACAGGAAACAAAACATCTGAAGAAACAGCAATGACTAAAGTAGGAACCTCAATATCATTTAATACAGTTTCCACACTATAAGCTCTTTCCCGAGCTACATTGTGAGAATCCATTGCCTCAGATAAGCGCACGTATGAATAGGCATTAAAACGTTTTACTAATTTTTCTCCTTGATAACGTTGGTATGAAGAGGCTGCATGGTTATTGATATTATTATTCCCATTATTTTTTTGAGTACTGTTATACGTATTATAATTTCTATAACTTAACAATGCAATACTGCGAGCAGCTTGTAACCCTTTCTCTCCTCCATTAGTTGTATTTCCAAAATAAGTTCTATCCGCTTTAATAGCTAAACGTTGCGATTCATTGAAAGCAATTCCCCAAGGAGAATGCTGCGCATTCGTAGCAATCAAAATTAAATTCTCTGTTACTTCAGGAAATTGCAATGCCCATTCTTGTGCTATCTGTCCTCCTTGAGAGCCACCAATCAACGTATGAATTTTATCAATACCTAAGTGATTTTTCAAAACTTGTAACGTATTAGCCATATCACGAATAGTGATGTGAGGAAAATAACTGAACCAAGGCTCATTTGTATCTGGATTAATGCTTAAAGGACCAGTTGTGCCATAGCAAGAACCTAAGTTATTAGCGCACACAATAAAATAATCTTTAGGATTAAATAAATCGTTTTCGCCAAATAGGCCTGGCCACCAATCAAAAACATCGCTATTAGCTGTTAACGCGTGAGCAACCCAAATCACATTACTCTTATCGGCGTTCAATGAGCCGTAAGTGTGATAGGCGATTTCTAATTGAGGTAATGTTAAACCATTCTCTAATGGAAATCTTTTTTTGTATGTAAATGTCGTATGACTCATGATTTCTTATTGTCTTGTGAGAGCAACAAAACGAAAACTTAAAAAAAACGTTTCGTTACTCTCATTTTGACTTTCTAACTAATTACTAAAAATGGATTCTGAAAAAATTAAATGTTTGTTTTCTGATGATGTTAATATATTAACGTCGCTCACCAAACGTTTACTGTGTTCTTGACTTGCATGAGGAAAGGAAACTCCTCCTCTTTGAGAAAAACCAAAAGCCGCTTGTAGTTTTAAAAAGTGACGGTGACGAGCTTCGCCGATTAAGTTAGTTGTAGTTTGTGTAGTTGTTTGAGTATATTTATTTGAGTTCATGATGTTTAATTTTAATTTGTTTGTATTGAAAAATTTGAGATTGATGAAATTTCTTGAAATAAAGAATACATCAAAAGAGCCTCGGATTTGCCAAGGTTAATTTTTCGATAAGATTAAAACGAAAAATAGCCTAGCACATGCACCAACAGCACATACAACAAGCCATCATGAAAATGGTAATGAGAACAGAATTAACTACAGTGTTTGCCTCTAATTGAGCAACTCTTACTTTGTTTTTTGAATTTGTGTGTTTCATTTTCTTTGTTTTTAATTTATTTTTCTCTGCTTTTCATCAGAGTAGGAGTTGGCACCTGTTTTCCAATTTCGTTTTACCGAAACTTTTAGTTGGTTGCCAGTGGGTCAGTGAGCCTATTCTCTCGCCACTTCTTAATAAATTAATACACACATAGGTGGGTAGTAATTCTGTTGCAAATTTAAAGCATTTATTGCATTACTTCCAAATAAAAATGAAAATAATTTAAAATTCGTTGATTTTATTGAGGATTACGAGCAATATATTCCGATGTCAAATTAACTTTTTCTCATCCTCTCTCTCAATTTCACCAACTCATACCATACAACTGATATAAACCCAATTACAAAACTCACTCCTAATTGAGATAAATTCAGTTGTTCAAATTCAAAGAAATGAGTTACTGGAGGTAAGTATAACAACATGGCAGAAATGAAAACAGTGATGCCGATAATAAATAAAATCATCTTGTTTTTATAGCGAATGGTAGTGAGCACAGAATAATAAAAAGAACGATTGACCAAGGTTAAAAATATGTTTGCCACAATCAATGCGGTAAAAACCATCGTGCGCGTAACAGCTTCGTTATACTGATTATGAACCGCATATTGATATACTACTAAAGTTCCTGCAGCAATGACTAAGCCTTGCATAACACTTGAAGCTAATTCTTTCCAATTAAAAAAAGTGGTTGTAAAAGGCCTTGGCTTGCTAAGCATGGTGTTACTTTCCATAGGTTCATTTTCAAAAATAATAGAGCAAGTTGGCCCCATAATTAATTCTAGGAAAATAATATGTATTGGAGAAAAAATATTAGGATATATCCAACCCAAAGCTAAAGGTAAAAACACCGTTAAAATAATAGGGATGTGAATAGAGATAATATAACGGATGGCCTTTTTTAAATTCGTATAAATTTTTCTTCCCGAGGCAATCGCATCTACCATTTTAGATAAATCGTCTTCTACTAAAATTAAAGAAGCTGCTTGTTTCGCAATCTCAGTTCCTTTTTTACCCATCGCAATACCAATGTGCGCTGCTTTTAAAGCGGGCCCATCATTTACGCCATCACCAGTCATCGCAACAATTTCGTTATTTGATTTTAACGCATTAATGATTTTTAATTTTGCTTCAGGAAACATGCGACTAAATATAGCAGTCTCACCTACTTTTTCTTTTAACTCAACATCGCTCAATTTCATTAACTCATCTCCTGACAAACTTTTTTCATAGCCTTTAAAAGCAATTTGTTTTGCAATAGCAGCTGTTGTTTCAGCGTTATCACCAGTAATGATTTTAACGGAGATACCTGCCTTATAAAAACTTTCTAATACCGATTGTATATTTTTCTTTGGAGGATCATAAAAAGCAATCAATCCTTTAAATAGAAATTTAAAACTTTGTTGTTCTTCAGGAAAATTAGTTCCCGAAAATGTAGCTTGACCAACACCCAACAAACGGTAGCCTTCTTTTGCTAAAGTTTTCATCGCGTCTTTAATTTGCTGCTTTTGTTCTGCACTCAAATCAGATACATTCATTAAAGCTTCGGGAGCACCTTTAGCGGCAATAATTCGTTCTCCTTTATCATTCTCAAAAATGTGCGTCATCATTGGTGGCTTACCACCTAAAGGATATTCGTGCAACATTTTGTATTGTGGGCGTCTATCCTCTTTTACGATGGTTTCATAGGCTTTATGAATTGCTACTTCCATTGGATCAAAAGGAATAGGTTCACTCGACCACATGGATAATGTAATGAGCTCTCTTTCTGCTTCATCTAAGTCTGCTTCAGGGTCTGAAATTTTTTGAGTAGATAACGTAAACAACTTTGCTAAACTCATTTTATTCTCGGTAATAGTTCCAGTTTTATCAGTACAAATAACGGTAGCACTACCCAATGTCTCTACCGTTTTCATTTGCTTAACAACTACACCCATTTTCATTAAACGCCAAGCACCAAGCGCCATAAAGGTTGTAAAAGCTACGGGAATTTCCTCGGGCAAAATACTCATAGCCAAAGTCAAAGCTTTTAATAAACTATCTAAAACTAAACGCGATTGAAAATAATTAATGCCCCAAACTATCACAAACACAATCGCTCCAACAATAGCCATCTTTTTTACAAAATCTCCAATCTGTAATTCTAATGGTGTTTTTTCTTCTTCAATATCTTCTAAACTCTTTCCAATCTTTCCTAATCGGGTTTCATTGCCAATAGCTGTAATAGTTGCTACTGCCAAGCCACTCGATACTGTTGTTCCTTGAAACACGACCTTATCTTCTTTTGTTTGATCTTTATAAACAACCAAAGACTCGCCCGTTAATATAGATTCATTAACAGAAAAATCTGCTGCATAGGTAATTATTCCATCTGCAGAAATTAGCGTCCCCTCCTCTATCATCAAGCTATCACCTATGACTAATTCTTCGCTTGGTATCTCAATTACTTCCCCATTTCTAATCACCTTACAATTAGGTTGAATAAAGTTTTTAAGTTTCTCTAATGCATTTTTACTTCGCGATACTTGATATAAAGAAATAATAGATTGAAAAATAATGGCAGACACTAAAAAAATACCGTCCCCTATTTTGCCACTTATAAAATAAATACACGAAGCCACCAACAACAAAATAATCATGGGTTCGGTAGCTAAACTTTTAATAGCGGTTATAAATACATTTTCCTTTTTATAGTCTGCCTTATTTTGTCCGTGCTTTTCTCTTGCCTCTTTTACTTGCTCAGAAGTTAAACCTATTATGTTAAAATTATTGGAAGACATCTAATTATTTTAGTAGCATTTATAAATGTTTAAATTAAGCAATCTTTAAACAAAACGTATGGATCTTTATCATTAAAATTCATGTTTTATAATAGATCCATAATAAAAAAGGACAAATATTAAGCTAAAACCTTACATTTACGCGTGCTTAAAAACGTTAGTAAACATCACTTTTTATTACACTTTATTGTGTTTATTTGGGGCTGGTCGCCCATACTTGGTAAAGGTATAAGTGCTGATGCGCTACAATTAGTTTGGTTTAGAATTGCCATTACCATTTTTTTAATGGCATTTTATCTCATATACATTAAAGCTAATTTATTAGTTTCCTTTAAAAAACTGTGGCAACTCACTGCCATTGGACTTATTATTTGTGTGCATTGGTTGTGTTTTTATGGTGCTATTAAAGTTTCTAATGTATCAGTAACCATGGCTGCTTTTAGTACAGGCACATTATTTACAGCTATAACAGAACCTTTAATTTACAAACGAAAATTTATTTGGTACGAATTAGTCATTGGCTTAATTATCATTGTTGCTATTGGACTTATTTTTTCAGTAGAGATAAAATATGGTATGGGAATTCTATTAGGAATTTTAGCGGCTTTTACGGCTTCCGTATTTAGTGTATTGAATGGCGTTTTAATTCAAGATGAAAAACAACCCATTTCCTCTCCCGTGTTATCATTTATAGAGTTAACGATGGCTTTGGTTGGTTTAAGTATTTTCCTATTATTTAACGGAAGTTTCTCCACCGAGTTTTTTGCCATTAACAATCAAGATATTTTATTAATTACCATTTTAGCAGGCGTTTGTACAGTTTATCCATTTATTGCCTCCGTTAATTTAATGAAGCATCTTTCGCCATATACGATTAACCTTACTGTAAATTTAGAAGGAGTATATGGGATTATCCTTGCTGGGATTTTATTTCATGAAAACAAGGATTTATCTGTTACTTTTTATGTAGGTTTTGGGATAATCCTTGCGGTGATATTTTTGAATGCTTTATTGAAGCAAAAGTTTAACAAAGGATAATCAAATTCAAACATAAAAACCTTACTTTAGCGCAGCTAAAAATTAAGACATGCAATTTGAGTTAAACTCAGAATACCTCGACCAGTTAAAAACAGCCATCGCTGAACAAAACGATGCGTTTTTAAAAGCGCAACTCAGCGAGTTGTACGCGGTTGATATTGCCTTAATTTTAAACCAATTAGATTTAGAAGATTCCATTTATTTATACGACCAAATTGATGAAGAACTATCATCAGATGTGTTATTGGAAATGGAAGAAGAAAAGCGTGAAGCTTTATTAGCAACCTTTTCTACTAAAGAAATTGCCGAGCAATTAGATAACATGGATTCGGATGATGCGGCTGACGTTATCAACGAATTACCTGAAGAGATTCAGGATGAAGTACTATCTCACATTGAAGATATTGAACAAGCCAGCGACATTGCTGATTTGATGAGCTTTGAAGAAGGAACTGCAGGTTCCTTAATGGCGAAGGAGTTAGTGAGTGTGTACGCTCATGAAACGGTAAGTGCTTGTATCGATGAAATCAGAAAACAAACTGAAAATGTTGATGTACTATATGCGGTTTATGTTGTAGATGATAACGAAAAGTTGATTGGAATGTTATCTCTAAAAAAATTAATTGTATCTCATCCATTAGCTAGAATTGAAGAAATATACGATGGCGATGTCATTTCTGTGAAGACATCCGAATCGAGTGAAGAAGTAGCAGAGTTAATTAGAAAATATGACTTAGTTGTATTACCTGTTGTTGATCAATTAGGAAGATTAGTTGGAAGAATTACTATTGATGACGTGGTGGATGTAATGCGCGAAGAAGCTGAAAAAGACATTCAGTTAATGAGTGGTATTACCGACGACGTTGATAGTAATGATAGTTTATGGCGTTTATCAAGAGCTCGTATTCCTTGGTTATTGGTTGGTATGTGTGGTGGAATTGTAGGGTCACGAATTATTGGTGGCTATGAAGATCAAATTCAAATTCGTCCTGAGATGGCATTTTTTATTCCGTTAATTGGTGCAACCGGTGGTAATGTAGGTGTACAATCATCTGCTATTATTGTGCAAGGATTAGCAAATAATACATTAATCGTAGATAAAATTGCACCTAAATTATTTAAAGAACTAGGGGTTGGTTTGATTAATGGATTAATTTGTTCGGGATTAATTTTAGGATATAATTTATTAATCAGCGAATCGTGGGCATTAGCAGCGACTGTAAGTGTAGCTTTATTTACTGTAATTTTATGCGCTTCTTTTTTAGGAACCTTTGTGCCTTTGATGATGAATCGTTTTAAGGTAAATCCTGCTTTAGCAACTGGGCCATTTGTAACAACCTTAAACGACATCATTGGTATTTCTATTTACTTTTTAGTAGGTCGTATCTTGTATAGCTTTTTGTAAATGCAAACCATTCAACAATTACGTTCAGGCGAATTAAAAGGAAGTAAAACCTTAAAGTTATCTTGTGAGTTAACAGAGTTCCCAAAAGAAATTTTTGAATTAAAAGATACTTTAGAAATTTTAGATTTATCAAACAATCACTTATCTTCTTTACCAAATAATTTTAGTGATTTCAAAAAACTAAAGATTGCTTTTTTCTCAGATAATAATTTCACAGTCTTTCCTGAAGTTTTAGCTAAATGCCCTAGTTTAACCATGATTGGTTTTAAATCCAATAAAATTAATCATATACCAGAAAATGCTTTCCCTGTTGATTTGCAATGGCTTATCTTAACAAATAATTGCATTACAGAAATTCCAAAAAGTATTGGCAAAGCCCATAAATTACAAAAAGTGGCTTTTGCAGGAAATCAAATAAAAGCGTTGCCAGTTGAAATGGCTAATTGCAAGAACTTAGAATTATTACGTATTGCAGCCAATCAATTAACTGAGTTTCCTCAATGGCTATTATCGCTTCCTCGTTTATCGTGGTTGGCGTATGCGGGAAATCCTTTCAGTAAAACAGAGTATATTAAAGATGAGTTACCATTAATTGAATGGAAGGATTTAACGCTTAAAGAAATTTTAGGACAAGGCGCTTCTGGTGTTATTTCAAAAGCAACATGGCAGACTTCATTAACACAAAAAGAAATTGCCGTTAAAGTATTTAAAGGAGAAGTAACCAGTGATGGATTTCCTGAAGAAGAAATGAATGCTTGCATTGCAGCTGGAAATCACAATCACTTAGTAACCGTTATTGGCAAACTAAAAAATCATCCCGAACAAAAAATGGGATTGGTATTAGAATTAATTCCTCCTTCATTCAAAAATCTTGCTGGCCACCAAGTTTTGATACTTGCACACGAGATACCTTTAAAGAAGGGACTCAATTTTCGAGTGAAACCATTTTAAAAATTTCTCAATCAATTGCCGATGCGGCAAAACATTTGCATTCAAAAGGAATTATGCATGGTGATTTGTACGCTCACAATACGTTATTTGATGATAGGGCTAATACTATTTTCGGAGATTTTGGTGCCGCAACACTATATGATTTGAATGACAAAAATGCTTCTTATTTTGAAAGATTGGATGTCAGAGCTTTTGGTTGTTTGATGGAGGATTTGTTAAATCAAAATTTTGAAACAACAAATTCCTTAAAAGATTCTTTGATTCAATTAAAAGATTCTTGCATGCAAGAGGAGATTTTAAAGAGGCCTAGTTTTGAAATGATTTGCAATTACTTTTTACAAAGAAGGTAATTTTCCTTATTACTTCTTTTCTTTTTGCTTGAACAAAAAGAAACAAAAATTCAAGACGAAACGCCAACTCCAATTCTTTTCTCGCTCTAAAAGTCTGCGCAATGTCACCGAAAAATTGTCTACCCACATGCTGGCTCAAAGCTTATTTCCTTTGCCCTGCACCGTTTCGCCAAAAACAGCCGCACTATTACCAACGTATGAAGTAACTGAAGTTTCCTCCCATAATTTTCTAATACTTATATGTACTTTAGAATAATTAAAATTCGACTTTAGAATTACGGCCTATTAAAATTTAGCGTATAAATCAAGTGGCATCAAATGCGTAGGCATGAGAGGAGATTGTTCGGGCTGTTCGCGAAGCGCTTCGAACAATCAGCTTGATACCATGCAGATTTTAGCTAAATTTTAATAAGCCTTGATTTTTTGAAACTTTTTGTATCAAGACAAAAAGTTAAAGTTTTTATCTTCTAAACGAATTAAATCGTTTAATCGCAACAAGTTGATCGTAGTAGGTACCTCGTTGGCGATGATACACATAAATGGTATAATCATTTTCTGTTGCCCAATGATTACCTTCTGATGAAGTTTCATCTGCCGCTTTCTTCTCATCAGCTAAAAACACATACGTGTAATTATAATAACCTTGTTTCACAAACAAGTCACATTCGTAACCCATTTTCTTATAGTTATATGTCATACGATTACTTTTATTTAAACGCCACTCAGTTAGTTTTCCTAACACATAAAAATTACCTGAGGTTTGTGTGTCATAGGGAAGAAAAAAATGTATCCAAGCGTAATCAGCTTCTATGTCAGGGTTCGTAGCTAAATCTTGATTTTTAATTAAGAAACCACCATTCAAATCATTATAAAAACTATAACTTTTAAACGTTCTTAATTCATCTGTTTTTAATTCAATATGATATGTATACGAACTATCTCGAGTAATATTGGCAACTCGTTCGGTATAAGTTCTTAAAGAACGACTATCAAAAAATCTGAATTCATTTCCTCCATTAAACGTTGATTTGTCATCTAAAGAGTAAGTTAACTGACGTGGCTCTGTAAAAGTTGGTTTAATATTATTAACGGCATTATCCCAACGGTTATTTTGTGTGATAATTACTTTCATATCCGTGAAGGGATTTGTTAGTTCATATTGACTATTAATGATATTAAAATCGATGTGTTGTTTTTCGTATTGTTCATCATTACCAATTGCTTGACGAACATTAGCAACAACCGTTACCTTATCTTCGTAAATCATAAAACGTTTGGTTATAATAATTTTCTCTTTATCATTATCTTGATATACAAATACCATATAGTTGCCAGTTTTAGAAAACTGCATATTACTTTGTGGAAATAAAATAGAATAGTGTGTATATTTCTGAATAGTGTTAGTTGAGAAATTAAAATTTAAAATATTAGCTTCATAAAACCCATTCATAAATTCAGAACTCATCAAATTAGAAGGCTCCCAATTAGCATCACAATGAACAAAAGCAATAGAGTAATCTTTTTTATCGGCTTCTAAATCATCAAAACTTAATTCCAATTGTTCAGTTCCATTAAATCTAAGAATAGCAGGATTAACATCAAAGGTTGATTCGTGCAACTGTGCTGTTTTGATATATGGCTTGTAAGTCCAATCCTCATAGCGCATCTGATTATCATTTACATAATCATCTTGCGATAGCAACCGAAATGCTAATAGTAAAAATAAAAAACTGAAATATATTTTATTGAAATTCATTTAACTTATAACGTAAATGTACTGTTTTTAGTGCGGACACTAAAGTTAAAATTTGTTGAAAGAAAAATGGATTACTGATGAATAAGATTCCCTTTACCTGTGCCCGTTAAATTAATTGTATTTGGATTACCCTTATAATAAATATTGCCAGCTCTATCAATAACAATGTCCATTAATCCACCTTCTGGAGCATTAATATATGTATGGCCAATGGTTACACTATGCAAATACACATAATTTCTAATAGTAAGTTGGGATGCGTATATGTAATTTGTTCCTGTATAATCACTTTCCAATCTATCTGTAACTCCTGTTAAATATAAATCACCATTGCCATGTGCACTTCCAACAAAACGTCCAGTATTTAAATCCAATTTTACATCTCCTGAATTTTCTGTTCTCACAGAAATTTCGTCTTGAGTAATTGCACCAACGCTTTGAATTGTGCCTAATCCTGCATGCCTAATATGTTTATAATAAGGTGCTGTTATGTATACATTTATTTTTCCCTTATAGCCTCTTACCCAATTACAACGGTTGTTATTAAATACTTTTAATGTTTCTCCGTCTAATTCCGTTTTAATTAACTTCTGTAAATTCCGCCCTGCCTCAACTCGCACTTCAAAAGTAGGCCCTTGAGTAATGTACAAATCCATTTTATCTCTTAAATAAATGCAATTAAAATCAGCCACATCATGATAAATAGTATTTGTTGGTCCTGATGATTTAACGCAATCACACATGCTTTCTTTTTTACAAGAAACAAATGCCAAAAGGCAAACTATTGATATGATTAATTTATATGGCATTTATTTTCTTCTTTTTCAAGCTAAATCTATAACCTAAACCATAATCAAAATGCGCAGCAACCGCCCAATGTGATTTCATAGTAAAGTTAACCATTAATCCATTCTTACAATAATATCTGATACCAATTCGGTGAAAAATTGGACCATCCTCTTTTGGTTTAGAAACTGCATAATAGCCCATTTCGATAGGAAAACTAATTTGCCCTACATTATAGGCGTAACAAGCTTTTACACCTAACTGCAAAATATCTGTCCAACCATTCGCAGGATTTCCTGAAGTTCTTAAATGGTATTCGTTTTGTGTATCATAACACACATCAAAACCTGCGCCCCATTTATGTGTATTACGAACATTATAATAATAATTAGCGCCAAAAGTATTTGAAAAATATTTAGGTCCTCCCGGAGGCTCATGTTCATTAAATCCTGCAGCATCCCAAACCAAAATTTCATGTTTACTCTTCCAAACAGAACCAGAATCTATTAAATCTGATTTAACTACCTCTCCATTAATTTTATAAGTTAACCCCATATTTAAGGACACTACATTTAATCCCAAATTAGGCACTTGCGAACGTCCATTAGAAGCGTGAGCAAAAGACAACCCTGGTTCTAATCTAAATTTATTACTTAAATTCAAGTGCCATAATACTTTCCATTGAACAAATGTGTTCCAATGGCTAGCAATCGCAATATTCTTAGGGTTATTATCAATATCAAATTTTTTAGTGAGATAAGAAACTCCCCAACAAATACGTAAAACAGGGCGACTAGCTCGTACTTTTTTATTTAACGGTACTTCGATATAAGGAGATAATGCATAACAATAACCTAATTGTTTAGGATTAGCAAAATCAATAAAGTTAAACGACAATCCTACTTCAGGGAAATTATTTTCTCGGTGCCAACGCTTACTTCCAGTAGTTGGTTTTACAAAATCTACCTCAATACCTGGAATATAGCCCTTCACCAGATTACCGATAGTACTTTTATGTTCAAAAATAAAACCATAAGTAGGTGCTACTTTTATGTAAAAGTCTTTAGTCCCAGTCATACGCTCTTGAGCATGAGCGAAACATGTAACAATTAAAAATAGATATGTAAGGTTTTTTAGCAAAATAAGTCCCGAATTTAATGATAGATTTTGACATTTCTATACAAATAAACCCTAAATTAGCCGCGAATTTAAACCACTCCATTATGGAAGTAAAAGATCTTAAAGACACAAGTTTAGCTCAAAATCCGGTTATTGGACAAATGATGTTGCATAACCACGAGCAAATATTATTTTGTAATGATAATGCAACTGGCTTAAAAGCCATTATTGCTGTTCACAACACAGTTCTTGGGCCATCGTTAGGAGGTACACGTATGTGGAATTATAATAACGAAATGGAAGCCTTGACAGACGTTTTACGTTTATCAAGAGGGATGACCTATAAATCTTCTGTTGCTGGTATTAACTTAGGTGGCGGAAAAGCCGTGATTATTGGTGATGCTAAAAAACTAAAATCAGAAGCTTTATTACGTCGTTTTGGAAAGTTCGTGAACAGCCTTGGCGGTAAATATATTACTGCAGAAGATGTGGCGATGAGCAGCCGCGATATGGAAATTATTAAAATGGAAACTGACTATGTAAGTGGTTTACCTGTAAATATGGGTGGAAGTGGAGATCCTTCTCCAGTTACTGCTTACGGTGTTTATGTAAGTATGAAAGCCTCTGCTAAAGAAGCTTTTGGAACAGATAATTTAGCTGGCAAAAAAGTATTAGTACAAGGTATTGGAAATGTAGGAATGCACTTAGTTGAACATTTAACTAAAGAAGGTGCTAAAGTTTATGTTTACGATATTACTGAAGAACGTATTAAAATGGTAGTAGATACTTACAAAGCTGAATTTGTAGCTGCTGATAAAATGTTTGATTTGGATATTGATATTTATGCTCCATGTGCTTTAGGTGCTACGGTAAATGATGAAACTTTATCAAAATTAAAATGTAAAATTATTTGCGGTGCAGCGAACAATCAATTAGCTGATGAGAAAAAGCATGGCGAATTAGTGATGAGCAAAGGCATTTTATATGCGCCTGATTTTGTAGTAAACGCTGGTGGTATTATCAACGTGTATTATGAACTAGATGGATATAACAGAGAAAGAGCTTTAGCTCATGCTGAAAAAATTTACGATACAACTTGGAATATTATTCAAACAGCAAAAGCTCAAAACATACCAACTTACGCGGCTGCTAATAAAATAGCAGAACAACGTATAGAAAGTATTGCTAGAATTAATGCGGTAATGTAATGTCACATCGAGCGTAGTCGAGATGCGATAAATGTTCTCGACTACGCTCGAATTGACAAAAAATAAAATCAGTCCTAAAAAATAAAACCAAACAATTAACCTTCGTTCTTTATGCTAAACAGACGTTACCTTCGAATTAAAACCATGCAAAGCTTGTATTCTTTCTTTCAACACGAGAAAGCAGATATTGGATTTCATGAAAAAGAATTATTTAAGAGTTTAGATAAAATTTACGACCTCTACATTTATGTTTTAGTATTGTTTACCGATATGCACCATACTGCATTATTAGTAACGGAAGAAAACAAAAACAAGCGTCTCCCAACCAAAGAAGATTTAGAACCCAACTTACGTTTTATTGAGAACATTGTATTAGTTAATTTGACTAATAGTTCTGAATTAAAAAAAGAAGTATTGAACCGTAAAATTTCTTGGCAAAGTGATTTTGATTTGGTGCGTAAATTATATGCCGAGTTAAGAACGACTGATTTATATAAAAACTATATGTCATCTCCAACGCCATCAGCTAAAGAAGACAAACAGTTTTTAATTTCGGTTGCGACTGAGTTTTTATACGAACACGAATTACTAAACCATTTATTTGAAGAAAAAAATATCCATTGGGCGGATGATACCTTTGGAGCTTTCTCTATGGTATCTAGAACCTTTGAAAACTTTACAGGAACATTAAGTTTAGTGCCATTGTATAAAGATAAAGAAGACGATACTAATTTCATCTCTACCCTATTCCGTAAAACCATTGCAGGTGATAAAGAGTATGATAAATTAATTGACGAGAAAACAAAAAACTGGGAATTAGAACGTATTGCATCTATGGATGTGTTACTAATTAAAATGGCTTTAGCAGAATTCATGCACGTGAGTAATGTTCCTGTAAAAGTATCATTAAACGAGTACATCGATATTTCTAAAGAATATAGCACACCAAACAGCAAGACCTTTATTAATGGGGTTTTGGATAAAATTATTGCCGATTTAAAACGTGATAACAAAATCCAAAAAACCGGAAGAGGTTTGATGGAAGGGAATTAGTTCTATCGTCATTGCGATCACGCCATAGCGTGAGAAGCAATCTCATATTTATTAAATTAAAGCTCTCTTGTTTAAGTGGGCTTTTTTTATTTCTAAATTCATATATTTGGAAGACATCCTTATCCAATTTTTATTTAATCGCTTTTTATATAAAATAAACCTATGATAAAACTATTTCAACTTTCTATATTAATTCTATTCATAGGCTGTAAAGACAACGCTGACAAAACAATACTTAAAGACCCAGAAACTCTTGACAAGGCATTTAAATTATATTCTAAAACGGCAGAAGACACTTTTTATATTTCTGTTAATTTACCCGATAGCTTCTATCTAAAGTCAAATGCAAAGTATCCTGTTGTTTATGTACTAGACGGAAATAATAATTTTGAAATACTAAAAACTATTAGCAAGAAATATAGTGAATTTGAAATATTACCCAAAATGATTATTGTTGGTGTAGGATACAAGGATAACAGAACTTTAATGAATCAACGATTAAACGATTTGTGTTACCCAAAATGCATGCTTCCACTTTTTGACAGTATTGAACTTGGAGACGGCGCCGAAGGATTTTATAACTTTATGGTTAATGACCTTTCGCCGCTAATTGATAAAACCTATCAAGTTGATACAACTAATAGAATATTATTTGGGCACTCATTAGCGGGCTATTTCTCTTGTTATGCTTTAATGAAATCATTGGCAAATACTAAAAGAATTTACTAAAAACATTTCTTTAAAAGACTCCGATAAAGTCGAAGTAAGCTATGAGGTATTAGACCATACTCGCCACGAAGACATTACTTGGATAAGCTATATAAATTCTTTAAGATGGGTATTTAATGTGCCAAACTACTAGCTGCTCATAAGTTCTTTGTAAGAACATAGCAAACAGCAATCACACAAAAAACTGCACATTCAAAACAAATTTTTATTTGTGAAAATCAAAAAATAATTTGCTTAATCAAAAACTCGCATTACATTTGTAGAATAAAATGAAAAATATTTCTGTAAATAAATCTTGGTGGCCTTCATGTAAACACATGAATAGCTAAGTTTATATATACTTATAAGGCATCTACAAAGCCCGCTGTTCATACAACAGCGGGCTTTTTGTTTTTAATCACATTCACAAAAAAATTAAATATTAAATGAAACTACATACGTATCAATCAAATTTTAGCAGACACCAAAACTCCAGTCGCTTTATATTTAGCGTTGCGAGATCAGTACCAAAATGCATTATTATTAGAGAGTTCGGATTACAATAGCAAGGATGGACATTACTCTTACATCTGCTTAAATCCTTTGGCTTCTGTTTCCTTAAAGAATAGTATTTTAAAAATGACTGTTAATGAAACAACAACCAAAACAGCTATCACCTTTGATAAAGAAGTGTTGTTAAAGCATTTAATTACTTTCAAAAATAAATTTGAGTATAACACGCAAGCATTACCATTTTGCTATGCAGGCTTATTTGGTTATACAGGTTATGATATTGTGAATTATGCTGAAGATATACGTTTAAATACCAATCACAAGACATTAGATATTCCTGAATTATTATACCATGTGTACGGGATTATTTTAGTGTTTAACCATACCACAAATACACTTCATGTGATTAGTCACCATTACACGGAAGACAAAGCAAAACAGCAATTGCAAGACGTTTCTGAAAAAATACAATTATCAGGTGTAACTGAATTTTCTTTTTCGACCATCAATGAGACTACTTCTCCAATAACGGATGAGCATTTTAAACATTTAGTTGCAAAAGCTAAAGAACATTGCCAGCAAGGAGATGTATTTCAATTAGTATTATCACGAAGATTTTCGCAATCCTTTGTGGGTGATGAATTTAATGTGTACCGTGCTTTAAAAAACATCAATCCTTCACCCTATTTATTTTATTTTGACTTAGGAAGTTTTAAAATCTTTGGTTCATCTCCTGAAGCACAGTTAGTCATTCAAAATGATATCACCGAAATTCATCCAATTGCTGGAACTTACAGACGAACAGGAAATGATGAACAAGATTTAATGAAAGCCAAAGAATTACTAAACGACCCAAAAGAAGTGGCAGAACATAATATGTTGGTAGACTTAGCACGCAATGATTTGAGTAAATATTGTTCGGGAGTCGAATTAAAAATTTCCAAGCAAACACAGTTCTATTCACATGTTATTCATTTGGTAAGTAAAGTAATAGGTAAAAAGAAATCAGCTTTTCATCCTTTTGAAGTCTTATTAGGAACCTTTCCGGCAGGAACTTTATCAGGTGCACCAAAATACAAAGCTTTGCAATTAATTGACCAATACGAAACTGAATCTCGTGAATTTTATGGTGGATGTATTGGCTTTATCAGTCACGACGATCAACTAAATCATGCCATTATGATACGTACCTTTTTAAGCAAAGATAATACTTTGTATTATCAGGCAGGCGCAGGTATCGTTGTTACTTCCAACGAAAAAAGTGAATTACAAGAAATCAACAATAAAGTGTCCGCTTTAAAAAAAGCGATACAACAAGCCGAAAAATTTAATAACATTACAATCTCAAACTAATGAATGAAACTTTTAGTACTTGATAATTACGACAGCTTTACTTACAACCTGGTTCATTTAATTGAAAAGGTAAGTGAGATTCCTTTTGATGTCATTAGAAACGATAAAATTTCTATTGATGCAGTAAAAGCATATGATAAGATTTTATTATCTCCTGGTCCTGGTTTACCAAAGGACGCTGGCATCATGCCTGAACTGATAAAACAATATGGTTCTTCAAAAAGCATTTTGGGAGTTTGTTTGGGCTTACAAGCCATCGGCGAAGCTTATGGCGGAAGTCTTAAAAATTTAGAGACTGTATTTCATGGTATTGCCACTCCAATCAATATTATATCGGAAGATACTATTTTTAATGGTTGCCCAAAAACCTTTACCGTTGGACGATACCATTCGTGGGTAATTAATAACAATCAACTTCCAACAGAATTGCAAATAACTGCAACGGATGAACAAGGAAATATCATGGCTTTGAAACATCGCACACATGATGTCCGTGGTGTTCAATTTCATCCCGAATCTATTTTATCAGAATACGGTGAAATGATGATTCACAATTGGATTAAAGCCTAATTAACCTTCTGTTCTATAACTCCGAGCTGTCACACTGAGCGGAGTCGAAGTGCGAAAAGCACGAAATCAATTTTCTTTCCAATCAAAAAATTAAAAAATGAAAACATCATTTAACCTATTATGTCATGGACATACCTTATCCGAAACAGAAGCCTATCAACTGCTTCTAGAAATTTGTCAAAATCAATTCAATGCTTCACAAATAGCAGCGATTATGGCATTTTATATTGCCAGACCAATCACCGTCAACGAATTAATGGGTTTTAGAAAAGCTCTACTCGATGTTTGTATTAAGGTAAAACTAGATAAAGAAGCCATTGATGTATGCGGAACCGGTGGCGATCAAAAGGACACATTTAATGTTTCAACCTTATCTGCTTTGGTGTTAGCAGCCTCAGGAGTTCCTGTTGCCAAACATGGCAATTATGGTTCTTCTTCTGTTTCCGGTTCATCCGATATCTTAAAACATTTGGGATATGAATTCAAGACAAATTCTGATGATTTAAATCGTGAGTTTAATCAACATAACATTTGTTTTATGCATGCACCCTTATTTCATCCAGCCCTAAAAACAGTGGCTACTAGCAGAAAAGAATTAGCAGTCAAAACTTTTTTTAATTTACTGGGACCATTGGTAAATCCAGCAAACATAAACTTTAGATATGTAGGTGTTTATGGTTTAGAAGTAGCACGACTTTATAATTATATTTTACAGCAGGATAAAGCTAATTATTGCTTGGTACATTCCATAGATGGTTACGATGAAGTGAGTTTGACTTCTCCCTTTAAATACATAACTAAAACAACTGAAAAAACAATAGAGCCAGAATCCCTTGGTTTTAAAATATTAAAACAAGAGGATTTATTTGGAGGGAAAACAATTAGCGAAGCTGCCAATATTTTCATCAATGTATTGAAGAACGAATGCACAGCAGCACAAAAGAATGTCGTTATCATTAATAGTGCTTTGGCCATGAATGCTTATGACGCAAAAAAATCTATAGAAGAATGCATAGACATCTGTAAAGAAACAATCGAATCAAAAAAAACATACACCTTATTTAAAAACCTAACATCTAACTAATATGAACACTTTAGAGAAAATAATAGCTCACAAAAGAATTGAAGTCAAAGAGCGTGAAGCTTTATATCCCGTTGAACTATTAAAACAATCCAACTATTATAAATCACCAACTGTTTCGTTATCGGCCTATTTACAAAGAACTGATAAAAGCGGCATCATTGCTGAATTCAAAAAGCAATCGCCTTCAGCAGGAGTAATTAATAAATACTTAAGTGTAGAAAAAACATCCATCGGTTATATGCAAGCGGGCGCGAGTGCTTTATCTATCCTTACTGATAAAACATTTTTTGGAGGAAGTTCAGAAGATTTAAGTACTGCAAGGAAATACAACTTCTGCCCTATTCTACGTAAAGATTTTATCATTAATGAATACCAAATCATTGAATCCAAATCTATTGGTGCTGATGCTATTTTATTAATCGCGGCGGTCTTAACCAAAGAAGAGATAATTCAGTTAACAGATTTCGCTCATCAATTGGGATTAGAAGTGCTATTAGAATTACATCATCCCGATGAACTTTCTAAAGTGTATAATAAAGTAAATGTGATTGGCATAAACAACCGTGACTTAAATACCATGAAAATTGATATTCAGCAATCCTTCTTAATGGCAGATTTACTTCCAAAAAATATGATTAAAATTTCGGAAAGTGGAATTGAAAACCCTCAAACCATTGCTGACTTAAAAAAAGTAGGGTATCAAGGATTTTTAATTGGAAGCCATTTTATGAAACAACCCCACCCACATTTAGCATGTAAAGAGTTTATTAATGAATTGTCTTCGGCTGCGCTCAGACAACTAAAATCATAATACCATGAAACTAAAAGTTTGCGGATTAAAGCACGAACATAATATAACTGAGCTAATGCAATTGCCTATAGATTATATGGGATTCATCTTCTATAAAAAATCGCCGCGATTTGTAGGAGAGAATTTAAGTTTTGATTTTATGAGAACCATTCCAAAACACATCAAAAAAACAGGAGTTTTTGTCAATGAAAGTAGCTTCTCCATTTTTGATCATGTTGAGCGCTACAATCTAAATATGGTTCAATTACACGGAAATGAATCTCCAGAATTATGTGCTGAGTTAAAACCATACGTTAAAGTGATGAAAGCTTTTCAGATACAAGATGATTTTGATTTTAAGCAATTAGAAAATTATGTATCAGTAGTGGACTACTTTTTATTTGATAGTCCAACTGAAAACTACGGTGGAAGTGGAAAGACATTTACCTGGCAACTATTAAAAAATTACAACTATAATATTCCTTTCTTTTTAAGCGGAGGAATTAACGAGGAACACATAGAAGATATCCAACAATTAAATATTCCTCAATTAGTAGCCATCGACATTAACTCAAAATTTGAAACAGAACCCGGATTAAAAAATACAGAACAAGTAAAACAATTTATTTTAAAATTAAACTCATGATACATCAATACAACGTTAACGAAAAGGGATACTACGGTGAATACGGCGGAGCTTATATCCCCGAAATATTATTCAATAATGTAGAGCAATTAAAAAACAACTACTTACAAATCATGGAAAGCGATTCCTTTAAAAAGGAGTTCGATGAACTATTGAAAAATTATGTCGGTCGGCCAACACCATTGTATCATGCCAAAAATTTATCGACTCAATTCAACACAAACATTTTTTTGAAGCGCGAAGATTTGAACCATACAGGAGCTCATAAAATCAATAATGCCTTAGGGCAAATTTTATTAGCCATGCGTTTAGGTAAAAAACGCATCATTGCCGAAACTGGCGCTGGCCAGCATGGCGTTGCAACCGCCACTGCATGCGCCTTAATGAACTTAGAATGCATTATTTACATGGGCGAAGTTGATATTGAAAGACAAGCTCCAAACGTAGCTCGTATGAAATTATTAGGTGCAACAGTAGTTCCTGCCTTATCTGGAAGTAAAACATTAAAAGACGCTACCAATGAAGCCATAAGAGATTGGATTAATAACACAGATACAACTCATTACATCATTGGGTCGGTTGTTGGTCCGCACCCCTACCCCGACATGGTAGCGCGTTTTCAATCGGTGATTAGTCATGAAATGAAAAGTCAGTTATTACAACAAGTTGGAAAAGAAAATCCAGATTATGTGATTGCTTGCGTGGGCGGTGGAAGTAATGCCGCAGGTGCTTTTTATCATTACCTCAATAATGAAGAAGTACAATTAATTGGTGTAGAAGCATCTGGTAAAGGAATTGATACTGGTCATACAGCAGCAACATTAACAATTGGCAAACCAGGAATAATTCATGGAAGTAAAACCTATTTAATGCAAAACGATGATGGGCAAATTACAGAACCGTATAGTATTTCGGCAGGCTTGGATTATCCGGGCATTGGTCCTATTCATTCTTTTTTGCATGATGTAAAAAGAGCAAACTATATGCATGTAACGGATGCTGAAGCTATGGCGGCTGTAGTGAACTTAACACAAAAAGAAGGAATAATTCCTGCCTTGGAAAGTGCGCATGCTTTAGCGGCATTACATAAAATACATTTCAAATCAACAGATACAGTTGTTGTGAACCTTTCAGGAAGAGGCGACAAAGACTTAACCACTTATATAAACTATTTAAAAGACAACGATTATGCAAAACAGAATTGATACTTTATTTGAGAGAAAAAAAGAAAACATTCTCTCCATATTTTTAACTGCTGGTTATCCAAATTTAAACGATACACTTTCTGCTATTAAAATATTAGACAAGACAGATGTGGATTTATTAGAAATAGGTATACCATTTTCTGATCCAATTGCCGACGGCCCAATTATTCAACAAAGTAGTATGACTGCATTAAATAATGGAATGACGCTAAAAGTTCTATTTGAGCAATTACAATCTTTAAGAACAGTATCTCAATTACCAATATTACTAATGGGATACATAAATTCTGTTATGCAGTATGGCGTAGAAGAGTTTTATAATTCATGCCATGCAACAGGAATTGATGGAATAATACTTCCTGATTTGCCTTTAGATGAGTTTGATAAAATCCACAAACCTCTATCTGAAAAATATAATATAAAAGTTGCATTGATTATTAGTCCCGAAACACCTATAAAACGAATTGAATTAATTGATAATAAAAGCTCTGGTTTTTTGTACTTGGTTTCATCAAATTCAACTACTGGAAATTTTAAAACAACAAATCAAAATTCATTTGAGTCATTGAAGACAATCACTTCTTTACCATTAAAAAATAAAATTTTAATCGGCTTTGGCATCAAAGGACATAAAGAATTTAAAGAAGCCTGCGAATTGGCTAACGGCGCTATTATTGGTTCATCCTTTGTTAAAATGCTTGGCAGTTCAATTGATTTCCAAAAAGATATTCCTGAGTTTATATCAACTATTAAACAATTTTAACCATGATTATTCAACTACATAAAAACATTAGTACAGAAGACTTACAATCTATTTTCAAAACGTTGGAAAGCAATCAATATTCTATCACACAAGTCAAAACACAATTCGAAAACTATTTAGTATGCATCGGTAAACAAGATCTTGATATCAGAATTATTGGACATTTAAAAGGAGTGAAAGATATTCATCGAGTATCTGACAACTACAAATTGGTAAGTCGTAAATGGAAAACTGAAAATACAAAATTGATTTAGGAGATAATGTGATTATTGGAAATGGTAACCCAAGCTTAATGGCAGGACCATGTTCTATTGAAAATGAAGAACAGGTTTCTAAAATAGTTGCGCACCTTTTAAAGAACAATATTAAAATTATGCGTGGCGGTGTATATAAACCAAGAAGTTCACCATACGCATTCAGAGGCTTAGGAATTGACGGATTAAAAATGATGCACGAACAATGCAAACCTCACAACATTAAAATCATAACCGAAGTAATGCAAGCGTCTCAGATTGAAGATATGATGGAATATGTGGATATTTTTCAAGTTGGAGCTCGGAATTCTCAAAATTATAATTTACTAGATGCATTAGGAGAAATTGATAAACCAGTGATGATTAAACGAGGAATCAGCGGAACAATTGAAGAGTTATTAAATTCGGCAGAATATATATTCAGTAAAGGAAATGAAAAACTCTTATTGTGTGAAAGAGGAATTAGAACATTTGAAACGATATATCGCAATACTTTCGACATTAATGCCATTCAGATTTTAAAAGATAAATCTCACTTACCAGTAATTGCAGATCCTTCTCATGGAATTGGCATTAGAGAATATGTAACAAAATTAGCATTAGCCTCTTTAATGGCTGGAGCAGATGGCATTATTTATGAGGTTCATGAAAAACCAGAGGAGGCATTGTCGGATGGGCAACAGACCCTTAATTTCATTGAATCAGAAAAATTAGTTCAAAAAATTGAACACTTAAAATCCTTATTATAAGGCAGTTATTGAGTGAATTCTGATTAATATTTTATCAAAATTTATATATTGTAAATCAGTATAAAATCCTAAATTTGCTATCAATTAAATCAAAAAATGAAAACAATTTATATATTAGTTGCATCTCTTCTAATTTTCGCTAGTTCTTGTAAAGAACATAGCACAGAAGTTACCACAAATGATGTGATGAATACAAAATCCGCAGACGGAAGCAGTAATTCGGCATTGCCAGATATGAAGTTTGAAGAAGAAACGCATGACTTTGGTCGCATTACTCAAGGTGAAAAAGTGGCATTTGCTTTCAGATTTAAAAACACAGGGAGTTCCAACTTAATAGTATCTTCTGCTCACGGTAGTTGCGGATGTACAATTCCTGAATATCCTAAAAAACCTATTTTACCAGGTGAAGAAGGTGTAATTGACGTAGTGTTTGCAAGTGAAAGGAAATCAGGTATTGTAGAAAAATCAGTAACGATTGTTACAAACTGTGAACCAAGCACAAAAATTATTTATATCAAAGCAAATATTATTGTGCCAACGAGTGCTAATGCTAGTGAATTACCAACAGCACATTAAAAATAAACCAATAATAAATCACATAAAACAAAAACAAACATGAACAACTTAGTAATTTTAATGGGTGGCGGTGCAGCTGGAGGAAATCCAATAACTCAAATAGTACCTTTAGTTTTAATCGTAGTCGTATTTTATTTCTTTATGATTCGTCCTCAGATGAAAAAACAAAAAGAAACAAAAAAATATATTGAGGCATTAAAAGTAAATGACAAAATTTTAACGATTGGTGGTATCTACGGAACAATCAATAAAATGAATGATGACGGTACAATTATCATTGCTGTTGAAGATGGTTCTAAAATGAAAATAGCAAAAAGTGCTATTTCTCAAGATGCTACTTCTACTTTAAACCAAACTACATAAACCATGAATTCGTCAAATGCCATAACTCGCATTCGGCGATTACTCCTTGGTAAAAAAGTTGGTACTTTTTTAATTTGTTTAGGCATTGCATCACTCCTTTGGGTGGTGCATGCTTTAAACAGAAATTATACCTACACGCTAAAGGTTCCAGTCAAATTTTTAAATCTTCCAAGTAACAAATTAATTGTTGGAGAATTACCTGAAAAATTAGACGTTGAGATTAAAACAAGCGGATTAAAATTGCTGTTTATTTCTCTTAAAAAAAATTACAACGAAGTTATTGTTGATTTTAACTTAATGAAGAATAATGCTAAATCTCAAGCATACTCTATCAATAACGTTTATTTCAATTTAAAAAACTCCATCAACTTTGATGTTGAGTTAATCAAAATTCGCCCTGATACTTTATTTTTCTCCATTAATAAAAGTAACTCTAAATTATTACCAGTTAAAGCTAATTTAAAAGTGAATTGCCTACCAGGTTATTCCATTATATCTAAGCCAACTATTACACCAGCTTATGTGACTGTAAGTGGAGATAGCATTTCTCTTCAAAAAATGGATACCGTGTACACTTACTTTTTAAATTTAAAAGATGTACATCAAAACTTCACGTCACCAGTTCAATTAAAAAAACCTTACACATCTATCAACTATAATGTAAAAGATGTACAGTTGAGTTTTAATGTAGATAAATTAATAGAATCAAGTATCAAAATTCCTGTTCAAATCATGAATAATACAGGAAACGAAACTATCAAATTACTTCCTAATTTTATTACTATTAAGTATTTGGTAGCGATGAAGGATTACGAGAATATTAACGAGAATTCATTTAAAGCGGTTGTGAATTTTGAACACATTAAAGAGAAACAAAAAAACTTACAGGTAGAAATTATTAGAACGCCATCTGAAGTAAAAATCATAAAAACAACTCCAAGTACTATTTCATACTTAATTTACAAATAATGATTGTAGGTTTAACAGGCGGCATAGGAAGCGGTAAAACAACCGTTGCTCATCTTTTTCAAACAATGGGCTGTGTAATTTATAACTCTGATGACAAAGCAAAAGAAGTCTATTTTCAATCTGAGGTAAAACGTCAAGTTATTGAATTATTAGGTATTGAGGCTTACCTAAATGAAAACGAAATCAATAAAGAGTATATCTCAAAAAAAGTATTTTCAAATACAGAACTACTTCATAAATTAAATCATATTATTCATCCAGCAGTAAATTCGGATTTCATTCTTTTTAAATCAAAGCTGCCATTAGGAACAATTATCATTAAAGAAAGTGCTATTTTATTTGAAACGGGTATTTATAAAGACTTAGAGAAAACTATTTTAGTGACTGCTCCGTTAGAAGTAAAAATTAACCGGGTTAAAAAACGAAATTCAACTTCAGAGGAAGATATCAAAAAACGAATGTCTGCTCAATGGACTGATGAACAAAAAGCACCCTTAGCTAATTTTGTTATTGTTAATGATGGGATAAAAGCATTGATTCCACAGGTAGTTACAATTATTCAACAACTAAAATCAAATGCATAAGCGAGATTATTTAGTAAAGCAGTTTGAAGAGTTTGGTAAAGTAATGGCTGTTTTATTAGGATTAAAAAAAGACGGTAACTTCCCTGAATATTTAGATTTAATAAATGAATCTGTAAAAAAATATACCCAAACAGAATTAGAGTTTGTTGAATCGATTGATGATGATCAACTAATTACTATTCTAACTGCTGAGAAAAAATTAAATGACGAGCAATTAAAAATGCTAGCTGATTTGATGTATGAAAAAGCAGAATATTACTTAAATCAATCTCAAGAATTAGAAGCAACTCATTGCTATAAAAAAGCATATTCAATATACCTCTTCCTTAAAGAAAATGCAACACTCACCTATTCTTTAGATATGCATTACAAAATTGAGGTATTGAGTAAGATGGGTTTATAGTCCCATCAACTTCTCCAAATAATGAGAGCCAATACCAAAATATTTTTTTGTTTCTTTTAGCTTATTTAAAATCTCTTGTTTTTGAGCATCTGTTTTAGGTTTCTTCTCAGCAACAATCATTACATTTTTTGGTGTGTGCGCATCTGATATAAACTGAAACACTTTTGTATTATAGCCACAGTATTCTAATATCAATGATCGTAAACCATCTGTTAACATTTCGGCATGACGTTCTAAAAATATGCCATGCTTTACTAAAAAATCCAAATCATTTTTAGTTTTATGTTGTTCTAATTCTCTTCGTATTTGTTTGTGACAACAAGGTGCAACCACAATTAAATCAGCATTTGATGTAATGCCTTTATAAATAGCATCATCCGTAGCAGTATCGCAAGCGTGCAACGCAATTAATACATTAGCTTGCGTTGTATCTGCATCAATAATGGTTCCCTGTTGAAATTGTAAAGATTTGAAATTTGATTTCTTCGCAATATCATTACACAAATCCACTAAATCTTTTCTGTATTCTATGCCCGTTACTTTAGCATTTAAGTTTAATACATTGGTTAGGTAATCATATAAGGCAAAAGTTAAGTAGCCTTTACCTGCTCCCATATCAATAACTTCAAGAGTTTGGTGTTTCGGTAAATTCTTAATCAACGGACTTAACAATTCCACATAATGATTAATCTGTTTGTACTTATCTTGAGAACTTGGAATAACTTGTCCTTTTGCATCCGTTATTTTCAACTGCTGTAAATACGATTTACCTTCCGCTGCAATCAATCTGTTTTTTTGAATGTTATGTTCTAAAGTTGGTAATTCAGTTTGAGTAGCTTTATTTTTTTTAAAAGAAGTTTTATCCTTACTCATGCATTCAAATACAGCGTCAAATTCTAATGTAAATAAAGTCCCATGTTTAAATTCAGCAGTCTCTATAAAATTCTGAATGATTGAAACGCCTTCAGTAATGGAATAATTTTTAACGATATCTTTAGTTTGGTAGCGATAAGTAAAACTCAGTTTATCTTCTTGTTTAATGTGAACCCTTTTCACATAACAGTTCTTTAAGCCATCTATAGTGCCTTTATAATTACCTAACGATAATTTCACAAAGGTATTATCCTCAAGCGATTGAGTTAAAGCAGTTATAAATTCTTTTAAATGGCTCATAAGGATAAAAATATCAGATTTATTTTTTTGTAAAGATAAGTTTGTATATTCGTTTAAGTACAAATGACTAAACTTTTTTTCATATTTATACTAGTAACAAGTATTTGTTATGCTCAACATAATGAGTTTGATAAATATGGCCCTTTTGGTTCGCAAGTATTTACAGACTTAAAAGTAGCTTTAGACGTTGAGAAAAACGTCTATAAAATGGACCTGAGCTACAAAAAACTGGAACCAAAATTATACGCAAAACTTAGCAAACTCAAAGATTTGCAAGCTCTTAAACTAAGTGGGAATGAAATAAACACCTTTCCACCAAATTTTGGTGAGTTATACAACTTGTTATACTTTGCAAGCTACAATAATGAATTCACAAGCTTTCCAGCTGATTTAAAAAAATTAGGAAACTTAAATTACTTAGAGTTCTTTGGAAGTAAAATCGATAGTATTCCTGCGGATATTGCTTATTTAGGCAAATTAAAAACATTCAAATTTTCGTCTTCAAATGACACATTAAAACTACCGATTACTCTAAAGTATTTAAAGAATTTAAAAGACGTAACCATTGAAAATTGTGTATTAGATAGCTTTCCGAAAGAATTGTTTAAAATCCCGAATCTTAATTTTTTAAATATCACCAATGCCAATGTGTTTTATGTAACCAAACATTTTGAGCGTTTTACAAATTTAGAAGTGTTAGTGCTGGATGGTAATCAATTGCAAACACTTCCTTTTGATATTTACAAAGCAAAAAAGTTACGTTTCTTATCCGTTAAAAATAACCATCTACAAAAAATGCCTGATACGATTTGCCAGCTAGAAAACTTGACAGTATTGGACGTAAGGGGCAATGGCTTCAGTAAAGAATATATTGAGGAATTGAAAGCGCTATTACCTGGCTGCGAAATTAGGTTTTAAAACCTAACCGCAAAGAACTCAAAGTTTTAGCGCAGAGATCGCAAAAATAATTCAAATTTTTCTCAGCGCACTTTGCGAAAAATCTCCGCCTCTCTGCGTTTAGACAACAAACTTTTTCATAAAGCCTTCCATAAACCAAGCAGGAGGTTGCATCGGTTTATTCTTTTCTTTATCGATAAATACGAGAGTAACAGAACCTGTATTTAGTAATTCATTATTTTGATTAAAACATTCGTAATGAAAAGTTATACGCACTCCGGGCATTTCATTTACGGTTGTCACAATTCTCACTTCGTCGTCATACTTTGCAGGCTTTTTATAATTAACCGTTAAATTAATGACTGGCATCAAAACGCCGCTTTCTTCCATTTCACGATAACTAAAACCTAAACTACGCATCGCTTCTACCCTTCCCACTTCATAGTATTGAGCGTAAACACCATAATATACAAAGCCCATCTGGTCGGTTTCTCCGTAACGTACTCTTAACGTTGTTTCTGTTTTAATCATACAAATAAAATATTATATTTAAAGACATCTAATTTAGTTTTTTTGCGATGCAATCTATTTTAAAAATACTCTTTTTTTCAGCACTCATTAGTTTATATGCTTGTTCTAAAAAAACATCTGTCACTAATATTTCAGAATCACATATTATTGTCAATAATCCCAAAATTGATAGTACGATATACAAAGCCATGCTTCCTTACAAAAAAACGCATGATGAGCAAATGTATGCCGTTATTGCTAAAAGTGAAGATGCTTTAATAAAAGCAGATGTAGAAAGTACCTTAGGAAACTTTTTTTGTGATGCGGTCATTTATGAAACAAAAAAAATACTAGGAAAAGATTCTGCCATGTTAGATGTGGCCATTTTTAATAAAGGAGGTTTACGAAATTCCTTACCTAAAGGAAACATTACTATTGGAAATATTTTTGAATTAATGCCTTTTGATAATGAAGTCGTTTTACTGAAATTAAGTGGAGCACAGTTTAAAGACATGTGTTATAAAATTGTTGAAAAAGGTGGCATTCCCATTGGCGGCATGCGCTTAACCATGAAAGGAACAACGCCAACGGATATTACTATAAACGGAAAAGCCTTTGATGAAACAAAAGACTATTGGGTTGTCACTTCCGATTACCTTGCTAATGGCGGTGATAGCTACAACTTTTTTAAAGATGCGAAAGAAAGAAAAATCATGAATGTACTTTTAAGAAACATGATTATCAATTACTGTGAAGATATTACCAAACTAGAACAAACTATAAAACCCAAGCTAGATGGCAGAATTCAATTATCAAAATAGACGCGATTTTTTAAAATATTTTGTAGGCACTTCGGCTGTATTGGCTGGATTTCCTGCTTTATCCAAGGAAGTATTATTAAGTAAAGATTTATCTCGCTTAACAATTTTATATACTAACGATATCCATAGTCGCATTGAACCCTTTCCTGAAAACGACCCGAAATTTGCTGGAAAAGGCGGTTTTGCTAGAAGAGCGGCCGTGATTGATGAATTAAAAAAAGAAAATGATAATGTTTTATTATTAGATGCAGGAGATATTTTTCAAGGCACTCCTTATTTTAATTTATATAGCGGTGAATTGGAATATAAATTAATGAGTATGATGAAATATGATGCGACAACCATTGGTAATCATGATTTTGATTTAGGTATTGATAATATTACCAAACAAATGCCTCATGCCAATTTTGCCTTTATTAACTGCAATTATAATTTTAGTAATACAAGCTTACACGACAAAATAATCCCCTATAAAATATTTGAGAAGCAAGGCATAAAAATTGGGGTATTGGGTTACGGAATTGAATTAAAGGGCTTGGTGGACAAAAAAATGTACAAAGAGACCATTTATCAAGATCCACTTCCAATTGCCAACGCAACTGCCAAATTATTAAAACTAGATTTAGGCTGCGATTATGTGATTGCTTTATCTCATTTAGGGTTTTCTTACCCAGACAAAAAATTGAGCGATATGAGCATGGCGCCATTAACAGAAAACATTGATTTAATCATTGGAGGACACTCTCACACTTTCTTGGAACACCCTGTAAAATTAGCTAACAGAGTGGGCAAAGAAGTATATGTAACACAAGTTGGTTGGGCTGGAATTTGGTTAGGGAAATTAGATGTGTATTTTTCTTATAATAAGAAAAAAATCTCCCATAATTCAAATAACAGAAAAATTTAAAAAAGCAAGCCCAAAACGAAAATTTTCTGAAATTATTTATTCATTTTTTCCTTGCGAGATTAAATAATCAGTATATATTTACAAACTCGGACTTGTTAATAATACTAAACACTATATATTTAATAACTTATTTAAGACTATGAAGGAAAAGACAGCGGAAACCGTGTGGAAGAATTGCCTAAGGGTAATTCAGGATAATGTAAGCCCTCAAAATTTTGCAACTTGGTTTGAACCAATCAAAGCCATTAAAATTCAAGACAACGTTTTAAACATACAAGTACCATCTCAATTTTTTTATGAATGGTTAGAAGAACACTACATCACAATTATTAAAAAAGTAATTCGTAAAGAATTAGGTGCTGAAGGAAGAATTGAATACAGCATCGTTATGGATAATGGAACTGGTAAATCAGAAAAAGCAGTTATGCTTAAAGTTCCAAACATTAATACTAATTTAAGAAATAATCCAGTTTCAATGCCAATTGATAGTGGATCGATTAGAAACCCATTTATTATTCCAGGTCTTAAAAAAGTATCTGTTGAATCTCAATTAAACCCTAACTACTGCTTTGATAATTTCGTAGAAGGCGATTGTAACCGTTTAGCTCGTTCTGCAGGTTATGCTGTTTCTCAAAAACCAGGTGGTACTGCTTTTAACCCATTATTATTATATGGTGGTGTTGGTTTAGGTAAAACTCACTTAGCGCAAGCTATTGGTATTGATATTAAAAAGAACTTCCCAAATAAAACAGTTCTTTACGTTCAATCAGAAAAATTTATTTCTCAATTTATTGATTCAATCAAAAACAATAATCAAAACGATTTCGTTCATTTTTACCAAATGATTGATACATTGATTATTGACGATATTCAGTACTTAGCAGGAAAAGAAAAAACTCAAGATGTATTCTTCCACATTTTCAACCACTTACACCAATTAGGAAAACAAATCATCTTAACGGCTGATAGAGCTCCAGTTGAAATGCAAGGAATTGAGCAACGTTTATTATCACGTTTCAAATGGGGATTAAGTGCGGATTTACAAACTCCAGGTTTAGAAACGCGTATCGCTATCTTAGAGAAAAAAGTTTATAACGAAGGAATTCAATTACCAAAAGAAGTTTGCGAATATTTAGCGTATAGCATTACTTCAAACGTACGTGAATTAGAAGGTGCCTTAATTTCATTATTAGCACAATCTTCTTTAAACAAAAAAGTAATTACTTTAGAATTAGCTAAGCAAATGATTGACAAATTTGTTAAGTCAACAGCTCGCGAAGTTTCTATTGATTATATCCAAAAAGTGGTTTGTGATTATTTCGACTTAAACATCGACTTAATGAAATCTAAAACTCGTAAACGTGAAGTAGTTCAAGCTCGTCAAATTGCTATGTATTTTGCTAAGTGTATGACTAAATCTTCTTTAGCTACGATTGGTATGCACTGCGGTGGTAAAGATCACGCAACTGTATTACACGCTTGCCGTACAGTAAACAACTTAATGGATACTGACAAACGTTTTAAAGCTTATATTGAAGAATTAGATAAAAAAATCAGCATCAATAACTAATATTGTTTTAACCATTAAAAAATCCCCTTCACCAACTGGCGAAGGGGATTTTTTTTAGATGATATATGTTCAACCCTCAACAAATTTATTTAGTTTTTGCCATACTGCTGCTGGTTTGCGGTGCGATGTTATGGATAGGCTATTTTAGAAAATTGACATCTTAGAACATGAACGAACCATCGATGTGATTGTTGCATTTGTTACCGTGAAGAGTTATCAAAATTATTAGGGGTCGTCATCGTCTTTAAAATTCTAAAAAAACGCATCAACGAACCAATAGATTATTTAGTTTTTGCGGGCATCGTCGCCTTAGGATTTTCAGTAAGAGAGAACTTTATTTATTACAACAATTACGGGGCGCAAATTGCAACTGGCCGAACTTTAATTTCTTGCTTAGTACACATCATCAATACAAGCATCTGTGTGTATGGCTTATATCGCTTTCAACTCTTTAATAAAGGAAATACCTATATTAATTCTGTTGTTGGAATTAGCGTTGCAATTGCTTCACATGGGTTATTTGATTTTTTCTTAGTCCAACCTTTTTTAGGGATTTATACATCGCTATTAGCAACAGTCGTGTACTTAATTGGTATAAACTTTTGGTTACAAATGATTAATAATTGTATTAATTTTTCTCCGTTTTTTAATTACCAAAAAATATCATCCATTACTAAATTATACAAAACCATATTTACTTGGTACGTTATTATTGTTGTTTTGGTTTTCATATTTGATTATTATTACCATGACATAAGCTTTGCGATCAAGGCTTTGATTGCCAGTTTGATTCAGGAGGGTGTTGTTTTAGTAATTGTAGCATTACGAGCAAGTCGTTTAAAAATAAATAAACGAAAATATTTTCCTGTCAAAATACAAATGCCCATTCATTATACAACAAACGACGATGAAGATTTTTCTATTTTAGGAATAGCATTTAAAATAAGGGGAGAAAATGAAAAAGAATTTCAGTTTATCCAATACATGGGAAAAGACATTACAATTTGCCCTATCAATAAAAAATTATCCAAAATACAAACAAATAAACGAGCGCGTTTATTGAAAAAATATTTTCTAAAAAATGATGTGGTTACTTATTTAGTAGAAATATATAACGAAGATGCACCTAGTGACATTTATTTACTAAAACCTAAAACACGCTCTGGTACCTATGTCAATAATATCTACCCCATAGCAAGTTTGATGTATTATGAAAATCCTTTAGATTTTCAAAAAGAACATGAAACACTTTCTTATAAAGAATTAAAAAGAATTGAATATGTGTATTTAAAATGAAGAAAATTTTGAAATAAACAATTCTATACTCTGAATATTAAAAACTAATAATTAAGCATTCTTTAAATGAATAAAATATTAATATACATCACAATTCTTTTTTTTCAAATTACATGCATTACAGCTCAAAATAATGAATTAGACACAATATTAATTAAACACTATTTAGATTTTGGAAAAAAACTTATAAAACAAAATAAATCTAGCGATGCTATAGAAAATTTTGCAAAAGCATTAAAAATATACAACGAATATCTATTAAGAAATAACATTGAAAATAAATCAACGTTACAAAAAAAATATTTAGAAATAGGGGTAATAAACCAGACAATTGGAAAAATTTTAATAGCTGAATATAATTTTGAGGAAGGCATTCCGTATCTATTAAAAAGTGTAGATGATTTTGAAAAAGCAAATAATTATAATAAAATCAGTATCGCTTACAATAGCATTTCATTAGCATATCATGATTTTGGTGATTATAAAAAAGGCATTGACTATGCTCTTAAGGCAATAAATGTTTTAGATAAACACAAAAAAGAAATCAACCAATTCGATATTGGTATTGTTATAATAATTTAGGGATTAATTATGATGACAGTAAACAATATACCAAAGCAACTGAAGCGCATTTAAAAGCACTACAATTCGCTATCAGTGGAAACGATAGTAGTTACTCTTTCAATAATTTAGGGAATACGTCAAAAAAAATTAATCAATTAGATAGAGCAGAAAAATACTTTGAAATTAGCATCAAGGTTAATGATGATTCCTTAGATTTTTATCATATAGCAACTATTTCAAGTAACTTAGTTGACATTTATAGAATAAGAAAAAACTACATTTTATCTAATAAATACGTCGATTTTGCTATTCAATATGCAAAAAAAAGTAATAGCCCAGAAAAATTATTAGATATATACTATTATATATATCAACTGAGAAACGAAACAAATCAATATGAAGAAGCAACCAAATATTTATCTAAATATATGATACTTAAAGATAGCTTGTTTACAATAGAAAAGAACAGAGCTGTTATTAACTACCAAACAAAATATGAAAGTGAAAAAAAAGACAAGGAAAATTTAGAATTAATAATTGAAAACAATAAACAGAAAACCAAAAACCAATGGGTAATTTTTATTGGATTAGTTTTAACAGCATTTACATCTTTCTCAATCTGGTTCATGATGTACAAAAGAAAACAACAATTAATCAAAGAACAAAACGCACAACTAAATGAAATAACACTCGTAACAGAACTACAAGAACGAGAGCGTATTGCAAGAGATTTACATGATAGTGTGGGGCAAAAACTTTCAGTAGTAAAAATGCAACTGTCTATGAAAAACGCAGATACACAATCGGCCAGTAATTTGCTTGACGAAGCTATACAAGATGTAAGAAATGTATCGCATAATTTAATGCCCACAGATTTAAGCAAAGGCCTAATTACTGCCGTCGAAAACATGAGTGAACAAGTTAACTTGTCGTCAAATACTTTACAACTTCATCTTCATATTACGGATGCGGTTCGTTTGTTAGTTATAAATAAACAAAATAGTATGATTATCTATCGAATGATTCAAGAATTACTAAATAATGCTATTAGATATGCGCAGGCGAGAAACATCCATATAAATATGGATTGCGAGAAAAATCTTTTAAAACTAAATTTAACCGACGACGGTGTAGGATTTGACGTTAATTCACTTGAAAAAAAAGACGGTTTAGGAATAAAAAACATAAAAGACCGTGTTCAACAAATGAGTGGGAACATACAACTTGAATCAAAAAATGGAAAGGGAACTCAATATCAAATATCAATACCAATATGAGTAATTCAAAAACCAAAATCAACATACTATTAGTAGACGATCATCAATTGGTTATTGATGGTCTAAAAAGCATGCTTGCCAACGAAAAAAACTATGTCATAAAAGGCGAAGCGTTAAATGGCCAACAAGCATTAGAGATGATTACCTCCAAACCTAATGAATACCAATTAGTTGTAACTGATGTTACTATGCCTTTAATGTCGGGAATAGAACTATGCAAAATAATTAAAGAGCAATATCCTCATATTAAAGTACTGATATTAAGTATGCATAATAGCATCACCATTATAAAAGACGCCCTAAATTCTGAAGCTGATGGCTATATGCTAAAAAATACCGGACAAGATGAATTTATTAAAGCCATAGAACGTGTTTTAGGAGATGGTACTTATTTTAGCCAAGATATTTTACCAATTATTTTAAATTTATTCCAAAAGGAAAAAAAAGAAACTCTCAAAAATGCTTTAAGTCAAAGAGAAAAAGAAGTTTTAGAATTGATTGTACAAGAATATACTAGTAAAGAAATTGCTGAAAAGCTTTTTATAAGCAAGCAAACAGTTGACACTCACCGTATTAATATTATGCAAAAAACAGACTGTAAAACCCTAGTAGGCTTAATCAAATACGCTATCCAATCAGGTTACATCAAATAACATCCATACATATATGGATACTAAAATCCGTACCAGTGGGGATTGTAAAAAGTAAAGAATTTTAATAATTTTGAATTAATTAAAAAAAACAAATTATTATGAAAAAATTTTTACTCCCTTTTGCAGTCCTTTTAAATATAACTATTAATGCCCAAAATAATGCTCAAGCATTTGACTGGTCATTTAATCCAGGTGCAAATAATAACTTTTTATCCGCATTACATTATGATTCTCAAGGAAATTTGTTAGTAATGGCGAGTGCATCTGACAGTGCTAATTTTGGTGGAAATATTGTAACTGCTTTACCTTCTGGAAGCTATCCTACAACCAATTACTATATAGGAAAACGTAATACAAATGGCACTTCGCAAATTTTACTTCAAAGTAGAAACGGCGCTACAAATGTATTTTCAAATTTCAGTGATTTTAATTTAGATATTAATAACAATATAATTGTTGTAGGAGCAACATCCGCAGGGCATGATTTTGGTAATGGAGTTACGCTTTCTGATAAAGGCTACATGATTGCTAAGTACAATAACAGCGGAGTGGCACAATGGGCTAAAATGTACAATTTTGGAAATCCTAATATGAGTTCATTTACAACAAAACCTTGGTATATACAATGTTTGCCAAATGGTGATGTTGTTGCTGTTTTAAAAGAAACAACTCGTTTTGCCTACATAAAAATTGATGCTAATGGAAATGAGTTATTGTACAAAGAGTACAAAATAACTTCAAATGGAAGTACTTCAAGTATCTCAACATCAAAAAACAATTGCTTTATTGATAATACAGGAGCATTTTATTTATATTATAATTCAGTAAATAGCAACGCTATTCCTAAATTTAAATTAAGTACAGTTACAAATTCAGTAACAACGCCTTTTGATAGTGTTGAAATTTCAAATAGCGGACATTCTGGAGTGTCATTTTTATTTGCGTTTAGAGCTAATGGGAATAAAAAATATTTTAAAGGTTTTAGAGGAAGCATGGTTGATTTAGCAGTGGAGGCTTCAACAGGCAATACATTGTTAGATTGGGTACAATATGGGGGACAAAATAATATTGCTCCTATGAATATGATTTCTACTAATAATGGAACTTTTGCTCAAACATATGCGGGTATTATTGCTATTGATTCATTAGGCAATTTTATAAAAAAGTCAACCGAAACACCTTCTTTGCAATATCGATATGAGTCTATACTTCCTATAGGGAATTTTAAATTAATAGGTACTTTAAAATATGCAAATGGCAATACATTGTCAGCAGGAACTCAAACTTACTCCATTAGTAGTGGAGGTATCTTTACGTGGTTTGAATTAGATCAAAATTTAACACCATCATATTTTGTAGCAGCTCCATTAATTAATCAAAATAATAGTTTGGCAGAAGATGCAATTAGTAATTATGGAAATAAAGTAGCTGTTGGTATTGAATGGCATCCAAGTACCCAATCTACATTAAATATAAATGGAACCATCTTAAAAGCAAATGATAAAAATACATCATTTTATACACGTTATAATTCACCGTTTAATATGCCTGGCACTGATATAGCAATTGCTCAATTTGACAGAACTTTATCAGGGTCAACAGCATCAATTAATGAATCTCAAAATAAAACTATTAATTACATGTTATATCCTAATCCAGCTAAAAATGTCCTAAACATAGAATTAGATAACTTATTAAACGATAACAAAACAGTAACAATCGCAAATATATTAGGAGAAGTTGTTTTAAGTGAAACATCTTCAGGTAACAAATTTTCGATAAATACAAGTAACTTAATTAGTGGTGTTTATTTTGTAACCATCAGCAACAAAGGTATACAATCAACACAAAAAATAATTATTGAATAAAAAACAGTTTATGAAAAAAATACTCCTTTTTGTAGCCGTCACATCTCAATTCAACATTTCCTCTCAAAACTTAAATTTTAATTATGCCAAAACTATATCGTCACCTGGGAATGAAATAATTTCAGGCATTTGTAATGACAACAATGGTAATTTATATAGCGTTGGGTATTTTGACAATACCGCAGATTTTGATGAGAGTGCAGCAACATACACAATGCAAGCTGTTTTTGGATCAAATGACATTTTTATTCGCAAGCATGACTCAAACAATAATTTTATATGGGCAAAACAAATCGGAGGAACTGTAGAAGAAACTGCATATGATGTTGCAACCGATAATTTTGGGAACATTTATATAGTTGGTTCTTTTAAGAGTTTAAACTGTGATTTTGATCCATCACCAACCGCTACATACACAGTTGCAGGAAATAGCGCAGACGCATTCATTTTAAAACTTTCTTCAAACGGAGACTTTAAATGGGTAAAATCAATTGGGGGAGCTTTTGATGACTATTTTAATAGAATTGTAGTTGACAAACAAGGAAATGTTTTCGCTGCAGGATATATAAAAGACTATACCGATGCTGATCCTAACTCAGGCACAGTAACTTTAAATCCATCAAATGGCCATGCCATCATTCTAAGTTTAGATAGTATAGGAACCTATAGATGGTCTAAACAAGTTAATGGAGGATACGATCAATTTATAAATGAAATAGGATTAGATAATCACGATCATATTTATTCAGTAGGATATTTCAATTATAGCTCATCTAACAATATTTATATTGGGAAACATACAACTAGCGGCACAAATGTATGGACAAAAGATATGGGTGCTACATCAAACGAGGATGCAAGAGGATTAGCTATAGACACAATTAACAATAACATTTATGTAACGGGCCTTTTTAACGGTACAACAGATTTTGATCCAAATTCTGGCATTCAAAATTTAACATCAGCAACAAATGATGGCTATATTTTAAAATTAGATTCTGGAAGTAATTTTATTTGGGTGCAACAAATTGGAGGACCTGGTCTAGATTATGGAGTTGATATTTCTACTGATCATAATGGAAATATCTACAATGTTGGAATATTTAAAAATAGTGTCGATTTTGATCCTAGTCCAACAAGCACTTTTACTTTGAATGGAGGCTCAAGTTTTGAAATTTATATGTTAAAGCTTGACAACAATGGAACGTTTATGGGTGCAAACCAAATAGGAAACCAACTTAACGAAACCCTAAATGGTATATATGTAGACAAGAATAATTGCATTTCAATATTCGGCACATATAAAGGGACTGTAGATTTCGACATTAGCCCAACCACTTCATACAGTTTAACTGCTAACGGCAGCAATCCGGAAGCATTTATTGCAAATTATTGCGAAATCTTAAACAGTTTGAAGGATAACATAAGTGAAAACGAAACCTTTACTGTTTTCCCAAATCCTTCTAATGGAACATTTCATATAAAAACTGATGAATTAAAAATTACTGAATACCAGATTATAATTTCCAATATTTTAGGAGAAACAATTTTTGAAATGACAACCACGGAGAAAAAACTAAGCATTCAATTAGACCATGTGCCGAGTGGGATATATAATTTATCCATTAAAAACAATAACTATCTATATACAAAAAAATAATAAAACAATAACTATGAAAACATTAATCATCACAGTCATTTCAATTTTCAGTATCAGTATAACTTCTTGTAAAAAAGATTATGTGTGTGTTTGCACCGAAAAAGCAACTGGCGAAAAAAAGTTACGGAGATCACTTTAAAGCAGGTCCATTTGTAAAAAAAGCCGCCGAAGAGTCATGCAAAGCGAACAACGATGTATTTGAAGACGGATTAGAAAATTGCCATTTAGAGTAATACAATAATTTAAAAGCCCTCTGATAATATATCCGAGGGCTTTCTATTATTTATTTCTAAAAACAAACTGTTTATCAAAAACATCTAAAACAATTTCTTTAGATTTATCTACCTTATCGGATAACAATTGTTTTGATAGTTCATTCAACACTTGTTTTTGAAGCACTCGTTTTACTGGTCGCGCTCCATAATGAGGATCATATCCTAATTCCGCCAACCATTCAATCGCTTCGTCGGTAGCTGTTATAGTCATGTGTTGCTCTGCTAATCTTTCGGCAATTTGTTTGAATTGAATTTTCACAATATCCGCTACGTCTTCTCTATTTAAAGGTTCAAACATTATCACTTCATCAATACGATTTAAAAACTCAGGGCGAATTGTTTTTTTCAATAACTCAAACACTTCCATTTTAGTTTTAGCTAAAACTTCGTCTTTATTAATCTCCGTTAAGTGATCAAAATTTTCTTGAATTAAATGAGAACCAATATTTGACGTCATAATAATGATTGTGTTTTTAAAATTCACGGTTCTTCCTTTATTATCGGTCAAACGACCGTCATCTAACACTTGTAACAAAATATTAAATACATCGGGATGCGCTTTTTCAATCTCATCAAGCAAAATCACAGAGTATGGTCTTCTTCTCACCGCTTCTGTTAACTGTCCTCCTTCATCAAAACCAACATATCCTGGAGGCGCTCCAATTAAGCGGCTCACCGCATGACGCTCTTGATACTCACTCATATCAATTCGAGTCATGGCATTTTCATTATTAAACAAATAATCTGCTAATGCTTTTGCTAACTCTGTTTTACCAACACCAGTTGTTCCTAAGAAAATAAAAGAACCGATTGGTTTTTTCGCATCCTGTAATCCCGCTCTACTTCTTCTCACGGCATCGGCAATACTTTCAATAGCTTGATGTTGACCAACCACACGTTTATGTAATTCATCTTCTAAAAACAATAATTTTTCCTTTTCACTTTGCATCATTTTCGAAACTGGAATACCAGTCCAAGCACTAATCACATCCGCTATATCTTCGCTATCAACTTCTTCTTTCAATAACTGAGAACCATTTGCTTTTGCTTCACTTAATTTATCTTCCAATGAAGTTAACATCGCGTCTGCTTCTTGAATTTTACCATAACGTATTTCAGCTACTTTTCCAAAATCACCTTGTTTCTCATAATTAGACGCTTCTTGTTTGTAATCTTCAATTTGCGCTTTCACTTTTTGAACACCTTCAATCGCTTCTTTCTCACTTTGCCACTTAGCTTTCAAAGCAATACGCTTGTCGCTTAAATCAGCTAACTCTTTATTTAACGTTTCCACTTTTACATCTTCCTCTTCACGCTTCATTGCTTCACGTTCAATTTCCAATTGCATAATCTTACGCTCTAATTCATCTAACTCAATAGGCATAGAGTTAATTTGCATACGTAATTTCGATGCAGCCTCATCCATTAAATCAATAGCTTTATCTGGTAAGAAACGATCACTAATGTAACGCTGAGATAATTCTACCGCTGCTATAATGGCTTCGTCTTTAATACGCACTTTATGATGTGCTTCGTATTTTTCTTTGATACCACGTAATATTGAAATTGCATCTTCTTCACTTGGTTCATCTACCATTACTTTTTGAAAACGACGTTCTAAAGCTTTATCTCTTTCAAAATATTTTTGATACTCGTTTAAAGTAGTTGCACCAATGGCTCTTAATTCTCCACGAGCTAATGCTGGTTTTAAAATATTAGCAGCATCCATTGCTCCTTCGCCTCCTCCTGCTCCAACTAATGTGTGAATCTCATCAATAAATAAAACTACATCTCCATCGCTGCTAATGACTTCTTTTACAACTGATTTTAATCTGTCTTCAAACTCACCTTTGTATTTAGCGCCTGCAATTAAAGCGCCCATATCTAATGAATACACTTGTTTTGATTTTAAGTTTTCTGGGACATCACCTGCGATGATACGATGCGCTAACCCCTCTGCAATAGCTGTTTTACCAACACCTGGTTCACCAACTAAAATAGGATTATTTTTTGTACGACGAGATAATATTTGTAATACTCTTCGTATCTCTTCATCACGACCAATAACTGGATCTAATTTACCATTACGAGCCTGTGTATTTAAATTAACAGCGTATTTATTTAAAGCATTATAATTTTCATCTGCCGATTGACTCGTCACTGTTGAACCTTTTCTTAATTCAGTAATAGCAGCATTTAGCTCTTTCTCTTTAATTCCATTATCTTTCATTAACTGAGCAACAGAATCTCCACTAGCTAAGATGCCTAATAATAAATGTTCAATCGAAACGTACTCATCCTTAAACTCTTTCAAATAGCTAGTAGCTTTTGATACTGTTTTATTAGCGTTGTTTGATAAGTAAGGCTGACCTCCACTTACTTTTGGATAAGAGCTAACAATGGCATCAACCGTTTTAGAAAACATAGATTGATTAACCCCTAATTTTTTTAATATAAATGGCGTTACATTTTCATCTACCTCCAAAATAGCTTTTAAAATATGTCCATTTTCGATTGCCTGTTGACCATTAACGGTTGCAATTTGCATTGCCTGTTGAATGGCTTCTTGTGATTTAATTGTAAAGTTATTTAAATTCATAATAGTATTTTTTTTGTTAGAGACCTCAAATTATAGTCCAAGTGAAGTTATCTGAAATAAAGTCGTGAAAAGATGATTGAAGTAGACGTATTGTCTGATTTTAATCATAAAAACTGACGTTTTATGCATATCTGGATTCATTTATTTGATTCCAAGAATTCAAAAACTTTAGTTAAATTAGTACATGTTTTTTATTCTATCTAAAATATTAGCATTCATTATTGCGCCCTATACTTGGCTATTTTTTGGGTTACTATTTACACTAAAAAAAGTGTGGCATACACCATTTAAAAAATGGGTGTTAGGCTTAACTATATTTACTTATGTGATATCCAACTCTTTTTTAATGGATGAAATTGTAAGAGCTTGGGAATATTGTGATGATGACATTTACTTAAAAAACACACAATACGATATGGCGATTGTATTAGGAGGCATGAGTAGAATTGATGAACGTCAAAACAAAGCTGATTTCAATTTTTCGGGAGATCGTTTGTTTCAAACCTTAGAACTGTATCATAAAGGGAGAGTAAAAAAACTATTTATTACTGGAGGCTCTGGTAGCATTAGTCATCCCGAACATAGAGAAGCCCTTTACATCAAAAAATATCTAAAAAACATAGCGATTCCTGATAGTAACATTATTATTGAAAGTAACTCCAAAAACACCTACGAAAACGCTGTATTTAGCAAACACATATTAGATAGTATGCAATTTAAAGGGTCGGTTTTATTAGTAACTTCTTCTTTTCATATGCGTAGAGCCTTAGCTATCTTTAATAAAGCTGGCTATAAAAACATAACTCCCTTTGTTACCAATAAAATTACTGGAGAACGAAAATTTGAATTTGACTATTGCTTCATACCAAATGTAGAAGCTGTTTTTAGTCTTAACCTTATTTTACACGAAATGGCTGGTTATCTAACCTATAAAATAAAGGGTTATTTATAACTCATAAAAATAAAACTATGTTCAGAACAATTCAAGATTTTAAAGAAGCATTTCAATACGAATCGCAAACAACCTTAAAGGTATTTAAAAACATTACAAACCAAACCTTAATTCTTAAACCAAATGATTCTGTACGTTCGATGCAACGTTTAGTGTGGCATATTACCATCACTTTAGGTGAAATGTTAGGCAAAGCAGGATTAACGATTGATTGTCCGGATGAGCATTCAAGTCCTTTAAATGATATAGATGCCATTTACAAAACGTATGAAACCGCCGCTAAATCAGTTTTAGAACAAGTTGAAAAAAACTGGAAAGACTCTGATTTACTAGATGAAGTAGAAATGTATGGTGATACTTGGAAAAAAGGCATTGTGTTAACTGTATTGATTAAACATGAAGCCCATCACCGCGGACAATTAACTACTTTAATGCGTTTAAATAATTTACCAGTCCCTGGTGTATATGGTCCAAGTAAAGAAGAATGGGCCGCTTGGAACATGGCCGCTCCAGAATAAATATCGTGTTTTTTATGGAATATTTTTTATTCTGCATCTAAACATTAAAATTTAAATTTTATGAAGCTTAAAAAAATCACTACCGTTGCTTTATTGTGTATCGCCAGCACTTTAATTTCGTTGGGTTACTTTTCAAACGTGTTTACTAAACCTTCTGAAACTCTATTGAGTTTTAATAAAGGAGATAGTTACGAAAAGCTATGGAAAAGAGTAGATAGTTGTGAAAACAAGGGTTTAACAGAATCTGCTTTGAAAATAGTAAACGGAATTTACACAAAAGCTAAATTAGATAATAATGCTTCTCAATTTGTGAAAGCTATTTTACATCGCATGAAGTTTGAAAGCTACAAAGAAGAGTTTTCTTTAGAGAAATCCATTTTCAAATTACGAGATGAAGCAAACGAAGCTAAATACCCAATTAAACCTGTTTTGCAGAGTGTTTTGGCAGATGCTTTTTGGCAATATTTTCAAAATAATCGCTGGAAATTTTACAATAGAACGACTACTGTTAATTTTAAAAACGATGATATTGAAACCTGGGATTTAAAAGCTATTACCAATGCTGTGATTAGTAACTACAAAGCATCATTAACAAATGTAGATAGCTTAAAACGCACCAAAGTTGATATTTATGACGATATCATCGACAAAGGAACAGCTGAATGTCGCGCATGGCGACCAACATTATATGATTTTTTAGCGCACCGTGCTTTAGGTTTTTTAATGAGTTCAGAACCAGATGTTTCAAGACCTGCGAATCGTTTTACCGTAAATAGCGATGATTATTTAAAACCTTATGTAGATTTTGTAAATCTAAACATTACCAATCCATCAGATTCATTAGAGACAAAATACTACGCCTTAAACATTATGAAAGACTTAACCGTGTTTCATAAAAATGATGCAAACCCAAATGCCTTAATTGACATTGAATTATTACGTTTAGATTACATCTATGCTAATTCTCAAAATGCTAAGAAAGACACATTGTATTTTAATTCCTTAAAAGCATTACAAACTAAATTCCCAAGCAACGAACGTGTTACCGAAATTGATTTTAGAATTGCTAACTGGTATTTACAAAAAGCTTCAAAATATAAACTATTGGAAGGCGATAGCTATAAATGGTATAAAAAAACAGCTAAAGAAATTTGTGAATCGGCTATTGCTAAGTTTCCAAAATCGTATGGTGCCTTAGAATGTAAAAACACCCTAAATGCCATTCACTCAAAATCGTTTAATTTAACTATTGAAGAAGTTAATGAACCAAATAAGCCTTTTAGAGCGTTGGTGAGTTCTCAAAACATTAATAAAATTTATTTCAAAATTGTAAAAACTTCTAGTCAGGAGTTACGCGAGTTGTCGAGAAAAAAATACGGACAAGAGTTATATGCAAAATATAAAACCTTTCCAGAGGTCACCATTTTCTCGTAAGATTTTATTGATGATGGTGATTATCAAAATCATTTAACGGAAATTAAATTACCTGAATTAGCAGTTGGTTATTATGTGATCTTAACTTCATTAAGCGAAGATTTTAAATACGCCAATAATATCACGGCATATAGCACTTGTATAATGTCAGATTTGGCTTCAACAGAAAGAAGAAGAGATAATGGATCTTATGACTTTTACACTTTACATCGTCAAACTGGTGAAGCTTTAAAAAACATCACCGCTCAAGTATGGTACGAAAATTACGATTATAAAGTGAGAGAGTACGTTGTAAAAAAAGGGCCGTCTTACAAAACAGATGATAAAGGTTTTTTAAACATTAGTTACGAAACCATCGAAAACAAAAGTTTTTTTATCGAATTTATTAATGGTAGTGATCATTACTTTAACAACAATAGCTACTATACTTACAAACCTTATGAAAAGAATTACACCGTTGTGAGTTCTCATATCTTTACAGATAGAGGAATTTATCGCCCAGGTCAAACGGTTTATTTCAAATCTATTGTATTAGAATCCACTAATGGAAAGAACCATCAATTAAAAACAAACTACCCTGTTACGGTTACATTCTATGATGTAAACTATCAAGTGGTAAGTTCATTGCCATTAGTGACAAATGAATTTGGAACGGTTAATGGTTCGTTTACAGCACCGCAAAATGGACTAAACGGACAAATGCATATTACAGATGGACATCGCAATGCATATATTTCAGTAGAAGATTATAAGCGTCCGAAATTTGAAACTGATTTTAATCCTGTAAAAGGCAGCTACAAAATTAATGATGAAGTTACCGTTACTGGTTTAGCAAAAGCTTATGCTGGTAATGTAATTGATGGCGCTAAGGTAAAATACCGCGTAGTCAGAAATGTGAACTATCCATATTGGTATTGGTGGTACAGACCTTATAATGTAGGTTCAACCGAAACTGAAATTACCAATGGAGAAATTACAAGTAATGATACAGGAACATATATTATTAAGTTTAAAGCTTTGCCTGACGAATCGGTTTCAAAAACAAGTTACGCGACCTATAATTATAAAGTAACAGCTGATGTCACCGATATTAATGGAGAAACCCATAGCACCGAAACAAATGTCACCGTTGGTTATCAAGCGTTACAATTAGCGGTTTCGAGTGATGCTATTGTTGAAGTGAATAATACAAAACCAATTTACATCACCACAAATAACTTAAATGGTGTTAAAGAAAACACCAAAGGAAATTTTGCCATCTACAAATTAAAACAACCAAACAAAGTTTTTAGAAGTCGTTTATGGCAACAAGCAGATAGACATAGCTTAACTAAAGAAGATTACTACACAACTTTCCCGAATGATTTGTATGCTGACGAAAACAATAAATATAAATGGGAAAAAGAAGCGAAAGTATTAGATAAAGCATTTGATACTGGACTAAAAACGGACTATGATTTATCCGCTGAATTCAAATCATTTAAACCAGGTGTATATGTGATTGAAGCCAATTGTAAAGATAAGTTTGGAGAAGACATTAAAGCCTTTAGCTACATTACTGTATTTAATAAAAATAATAATGAAATTCCTGAGCAAACAGCTGATTGGTTTTACTATCCTAAAACCATGGCTGAGCCTGGAGAGAAGGTAAATTATATTTTAGCTTCTGGTTACAGCAATGTGAATTATTTATTTGAATTTGAGCATCAAGGTAAATTGGTTAGTTCAAAAACAGAACTAGCTTCTATGAAATCCAATGAATTGCAAGTAGAAGAAATTCACAGAGGTAACTTTGCATTTCACACCAGCTTTATCAAAAACAATCGCTTTTATTATCATAGCAGTATTGTAACAGTGCCATACACCAATAAAAAATTAGACATTGAGTTTAAAACGTTCCGTAATAAATTATTACCAGGACAAGCTGAAGAATGGAAATTAATTTTAAAAGATAAAAAAGGTGAAAAAGCTGCTGCTGAAATGGTAGCAACGATGTATGATGCTTCTTTAGATGCCTTTAGAGCAAACAATTGGTATTTTAATATTTTACAAAGTTATTATGCGCGTTTAAACTGGTCGTCACGAATTTCACAAACCGTTAATTCAAATGAACTCAACAATATTTCTGTGGACTATTATTCTTTACCTACACGCCAATATGATGCTTTAAATTATTTCGGCTTAGGTTTTTACAATAACAACTATTATTACCGAGATGGATATGGAGAAGGTGATGGGGTAATGGCATATTCTGAATCTTCTTCTGTTTTAGCTGATGAAATGCCAGCTGGTCAAACTAAAAGTGCTGCTGCTCCAAGATTGATGAAAAACATGGAGGAGAGCGAAAAGAAAGCGGAAGATAAAGATTCCAAAAATTCGCCAGTTACAACAATGTCAGGAGAATCAGGAAATGTGGTTGGAGGAGTTTCTAAAGAAAATGATAATAGAACTAAATCTAATGACTTATCTGCTGTAAAAGCACGTTTTAACTTTAATGAAACTGCTTTCTTCTTCCCTCACTTACAAACCAATGATAAAGGAGAAGTTGAAATTAAATTTACTGTTCCAGAAAGCTTAACGAAATGGAAGGTGATGGGCTTTGCTCATACCAAAGATTTAAAATATGGTCAGTTTGAAAAAGAAGTCATCACCCAAAAAGAATTGATGGTTCAACCTAATGCACCTCGTTTTTTCAGAGAAGGTGATAACATTACCTTCATTAGTAAAGTATCAAACTTATCTGATAAAGATTTAACAGGCAACGCCGAATTAAAATTATATGATGCTTTAACGGATAAAGAAATATCTGCCAGCATGATAGAAGCCATGCATGGCAACTTCCCTACTATTGGCTTTAGAGAATTTACCGTTAAAAAAGGATTAAGTACTTCAATCGAATGGAATTTACATATCCCAGAAGGATACTCGGCAATTAAATATAAAGTGGTAGCAAAAGCCAATAATTTTACAGATGGAGAAGAAACAGCGGTTCCTGTATTAACTAATCGAATGTTAGTGACAGAGAGCATGCCAATGCCAATTAGAAGCAATCAAACCAAAGAATTTAATTTCACAAAGTTTACGAATCAAAATAAAAATTCTACGACTTTAAAGAATCATTCTTACACCCTAGAGTTCACGGCCAATCCAGCTTGGTATGCGGTGCAAGCGCTCCCTTACTTAATGGAATATCCTTATGAATGTGCAGAACAAACCTTTGCTCGTTATTACGCCAACAGTTTAGCCACTTATGTGGTTAATTCTAAACCAAAGATCAAAGCCATTTTTGATGCTTGGAAAACTTCTAGTCCCGATGCTTTTTTATCTAACCTAGAGAAAAACCAAGAATTAAAAGCCGTTGTTTTAGAAGAAACTCCTTGGGTATTGCAATCAAAAAGTGAAAGCGAAAATAAAAAACGTGTTGGTTTATTATTCGACTTAAATAAAATGAGTAATGAACAAATTCAAGCCTTTAAAAAATTAAAGAAAAAACAATCTTCTAATGGTGGATTTGTATGGTTTGATGGCGGACCAGATGATTGGTACATTACTCAACATATTGTGACTGGTTTTTCTCACTTAGATAAGTTAGGTGTGATTAAAGCCAGAGAAAATGGTGAAGTTTGGAGCATGATTACTCAAGCGGTGGAGTATTGCGATAATCGCATGCGCGAAGAATATGAATGGGTTAAAAAATATAATCCAAAATATAAAACAGAAAATCATTTGAGTTATATGGCAATTCAGTATTTATACATGCGTAGTAATTTTCAAGATATTAATTTAGACAAACGCCACAAAGAGCATTTTGATTATTACAAAAAACAAGAGCAAACCTACTGGCTGCAAAATAGCCGCTATATGCAAGGTATGATTGCTTTAAGTTTACACCGATATAAAGATGCAACTCTTCCAAAAGACATTTTAAAATCATTGAAAGAAAACAGCATCAATAGCGAAGAAATGGGAATGTATTGGAAAGAAAACTATGGCTACTCATGGTACGAAGCTCCAATTGAAATGCAAGCTTTAATGATTGAAGCGTTTGATGAAATTAATAACGACACCAAATCGGTAGATGATTTAAAAACATGGTTAGTAAAAAGTAAACAAACCCAACATTGGGGAACCACTCGTTCAACCACCGATGCCGTGTATGCTTTATTATTAAAAGGTACCGACTGGTTAGCAACGGAGCCTAATGTAGAAATTACTGTGGGCGACATAAAATTAGACCCTAAAAATGATAAATCCTTAAACGCTGAACCTGGAACAGGTTACTTTAAAAAAGTATGGAATGGTTCTGATATTAAACCTGCAACGATGGGTAAAATTAAAGTAGAGAAAAAAGACGTGGGTGTAAGTTATGGCGCTATGTATTGGCAATACTTTGAGCAGTTAGATAAAATTACACCACACGAAACTCCTTTAAAGCTCAAAAAACAATTATTCCTTCAAAAAAATACGGCTAGTGGCATTGTGATTGAACCAATTACACCTGACACCAAATTAAAATTAGGCGATAAAATAAAAGTAAGAATCGAATTGCGTGTGGATAGAGATATGAGTTACGTTCACATGAAAGATATGCGCGCTTCAGGTTTTGAACCAACCAACGTGATGAGTGGATATAAATACCAAGATGGATTAGGTTATTATGAAAGTACCCGAGATGCGGCTACCAACTTCTTCTTCTCTTATTTAAATAAAGGAACCTATGTTTTTGAATATCCTTTAGTAGTGAATCACTATGGAGATTTCAGTAATGGTATTACTACTATTCAATGTATGTATTCTCCTGAATTTACAAGCCATAGTGAAGGTATTAGAGTGAAAGTGGGGAAGTAACAAATGAATTTAATCTTAAAAAAAAAAAGGAGATACTGCGTATCTCCTTTTTTGTGTAATTAAAATAAACGTAACCGGTACTACAAATTCTTCTCTAATTGTTTTAATTCCTGAACTTTTTCAGCATAACCCATTTTATCAAAAGAATAAATTAAGTTATTCAAAATACGTTTAATGATGTCTAAGTTTGAACAAGGTAAATAGTGCTTCGTTTCTGGCTCTACATTTAATTGTTTGATAAATGCATCTACATCACCTCTATTAAAAATTAATCCTTTACTGAATGGATTTACATAAAATAAAATGTTATCCGAAAGCGTTTTATCTGAAGGGTCAATTAAATTAGCAAAATCATTCACGTAAGCTAATACAAAATGCTGCGGTAAGTTAACACCATAAATAGGAATAGCTAGCTCCTTGCAGATTAATGCGTAAACTACGCTTAACATCACAGGATTTCCTTTTTTGGTTTCTAATACAACATTGATAAAAGAGTTTTGAGGAGCATGGTAGTTAGTGATGTTACCACCAAACTGATGCACTTCAAATAAAATATGGTTGATGATTTTAACTTTTTCAATAGCCGTTAAATCATCATGTAATTCCAACCACACATCTTGTTTAATTTGATGTAGTTGTTTTTTTAATTTGTTTTCGTCTAAATCAGGATATTGGTAGCGCGCAATAATGGCACAACCTTTAAATAAATCATCCTGTTCGTTTTCTGACCAATGTTTTAATGCGTTTTGCAAAGCCTTAAATTGAATGGTATGAATAATCCCTTCAATTCGTTTTTGCATCAACGCGTCAAAGCTGTTTTCCCAAGCTGTTTCCAAATGTGGAATAGCAGGCGGACCTAATATGATGAACCTATTCTTTACCTCAGAATAAATTCCGTCATCCGGATCATCTAATAAAGTAATTAAGGCAATTACTTCTTTCAGGTTCATTTCGTTTTTCTTAGGTCTCATACAGGTTTTTGATATTATATCAAGGTTGTATGGAATGCTAATCAATTTAATTAATTATTAATGCTTGATTAACATTTCATACAGAAACAAAAATAGCCCCGAATTGGAGCTATTTTAAGGTACAAATTATATTTTCTTAACAATTAGGCTGTTAATCGTTGTAAACTTTCTTGTATTAATATCTCTACACTCTTCGTGTAATCGTTGGTAAACTCTTTACGGACGCGGTTTGCGATAATCACACAGGCTGTTAAACAATTGTGGTTTAATAACTTTCCTAAACCGTATAATGCCGAAGTTTCCATTTCGAAGTTCGTAATACGGTGTTCGCCCATTTTGAAATCGGTTAAAAACTCGTTTAAATTAGGCATTGCTGCTTTTAAACGAATTTGTCTCCCTTGTGGGCCATAAAAACCTGGTGCCGTTGCTGTAATGCCAATATGAGTACCTTGTTGAAACTTAGAAATAAGCTTATCCGAAGCTTTTACACAGTAAGGGTAAGGCAAATTAGGCTTCCAACCTGTATGCTTAATAAAAGCATCACTAATAGAGTTATCGCAAACACTTTCCCAGTTATCATAAAAATTTAATAAACCATCTAAGCCTAGTCCGTGAGAACTCACCACAATACCATTTACAGGAATATCAGCTTGTAGTGCTCCACTGGTACCTAAACGTATCACATTTAATTTACGATGTGTTGGATTTAACTCTCGCGTTTCTAAATTAATATTAACGGCCGCATCCAGTTCATTCATCACAATATCAATATTGTCTGTGCCAATCCCCGTTGATAAAACAGTGACACGTTTTCCATTAAAAATACCTGTATGGGTCACAAACTCACGGTGCTCCGTTTTAAATTCTATTTTACTAAAGAACTTTGAAATTTGAGCCACACGATGTTGATCGCCAACAACTATCACGTCGTCTGCAATATCTTCGGCTTTTAAATTGATATGGTAGACGCGATTTTCTTTAGTAAGAATTAATTCGGTTTCTGGAAATTGAGACATGTATAAAAGTTGTTAGTTATTGGAAATTAGTTTTTAGTTTGCTAGTAGTAAAGCTAAAATATATTTCCCAAATATCATAATGCCAATAAGAGCCGAAATAATAGAAAACACTAAGACAGCACCCGCTGCTAAATCTTTAATAGCGCCAGCTTTGGGATTATAATTTGGTTCTACTAAATCCACTAAATGCTCGATAGCAGTATTAATCATTTCGAGAGCAAGAACAGCACCAATGCAAATTAAAATCACAAACCATTCGGTACTATTTATCTTTAATAAAAAACCAAAAGTGATGCATAACAACGCTGCTACTAAATGAATTTTAAAATGCTTTTCATGCCAAGCCAATTTCAAGCCATTAATGGCAAACGAAACAGATTTAAAAAAACTAGGCTTCATGGTGTTCTGACTTTAATAATGGTTTTGAAATATAGTACAAGAACGCTAAAAAAATTGAAAAAATAAAGGTAAAAGCAATGGTATCTTTTTCAAACAAAATATCAAAACTTTGACGCATCAATTGAAAAGGATGATTGACAACATTCCAACTATTAAAACGCAAGATACCTTCCTAAATACAAGCCAAAGGAAATTAACCAAAATACAAAAGGTGTAATGATGGCCACATAAGCAGGCTTGACATATTTCTGCAAAATGCCAAACATATCTTTTAAGGATTTTAAATACACCATCATACCAATTAGAGCAAATATGAACAAATCCAAAACGTTCCTTCTTTTTCAAGTAATTACTAATCCACCAGGGAATGAAAGCCAAAAATAAATTCCAAGCCAAAAAAATAAAACTGAGTCCTTCGCTTTTATAAATGCGATATACTAATAAACTAGTGCAAAAGGCAGTAAACAAATAGATGAGTTGTTTGAATGATAGTTTCATGTTTATAATTTTTGAGTTAAAGAATGATTGATTTCTATTGTGCTTTTATGTTTTACAAAAATAATCTTGATGCAATACCAAATGGCGATGCCCCAAGCCAAAATAATCCAAGCAACATGAGCAAACATAAAGTACTGATACAACTTAAGCCTATCTAAGTAATTACCAGTATCTGAATAATAATTTATTGTAATGTGACTAATAATGTAATTTTCGGCAAAATACAAGCCCGCAAAAACTAAAAAGTAAATGCCTACCATAATCCAATAGGTTTTTAATTTTCCTATTGCTTGTTTATTATTGATGCAAATGATCGTTCTTATCAAAGCACCTAATATTTGAATAGCACCTACAGCTATTTCTAATAAAAACAATCCTACAATTAACGAGAATAGTAAATCATCGTTACTGTTTGTTGAATATTCATCCATAGGGTTATTTTTTTAAGTTAATACAATCAGTGATTTCCTTGTCTCTTAAATCAAAGCTTCTCCAATCATTATTATAATCTGAAACGAAGTGATACACTTTATCTCTTAACTGCTGCACAAATGTTTCCGTATGATATCTGCTCTCTAAATCTCCTGTGTAATTCTTTAATCTTGAATCTGCTAAATTAAAATCCTTTCGTTTGGTCACGGCCAACAACTCAGGTAAATTAGCATCTGATAAAGAGAACAAATAATAAAAGTCAATTTGCGCTAAAGGTTTGTTTTGAATATTGTAATTGGTAATCAGTTTATCCCAATTCAAAGTACTTGATACAACCAATACCGAAAACCAAAGCGCCACATTAGTTCTAATTAAATACCAGTTAGATTGTTTTTTGTAAATTTTGTAGAATAACACACATAAACCAAAGGCTGCTAAAACCAACCACACATACACACCAATACGCTTGTAAGTGAAATTAAAATCGTGAATGTAAATTTGATTTCTAAAGGCGGTTGACGATAACATCAATACGTTTTGAATAATCCACAAATAGGCAAATGCCATTAAGGCTTTATTATTTTTGGTAGATGTAAATTCGCTTCTAAATAAATACATCATTAAACTGGTGGCAATGATAATCGACAAAATGATAATCCCTACTCCACTGTGCACAAAATCAGAATGCGTCACATTTTTTGGCAAGCCTCCGTTAAAATACAAGGTTTGAATATCACCAATATTTAAAACTACCAACATCACATTTAATAATACAAATAATAACAATCCTGCGTAACGCTCCGTTTCAAAACGCTTTTGATTTTGTTCGTCTTGGATAGCTTCTGCATTTGCTAAAGGCAACTCGTTTTCCCAGGCTTCAATGGGTGCAATGGTTCGGTGATAGAAAAAAGCATAAGCCAATAAAAAGCCACTGATTGTAAAACAAATCCAGTTGAAACTAATGAAATCAAAATTGATCCACTTAGTGTTTTCTGCGAATAAAGGATTAGAACTTTTGTACATATTGAAAAACAAAATGCTCAACAATAACACACCTGCAGTTGCTATGACTTTATGATTTTTTTTATTGCTTGGCGCATCTGTCTTTGGTTGTAATCGCTTAATAGAATCAATGGCAATATACACCACACAAGACGCCACCGAATAACAACTAAAGGCAAAAGAAAACAAACTAGAGGTCGCTACATTAAACGATACTGCCGACAATAGCAATAAACTGGCAACGTTTGCAATAATGCTCAAGGCACTCGAATGCACAAAAATAGCACCCGCACTTACCAAACACATCAACGCACTCCAAATCCATTTTTTGTTTTTCAGTAAATTCACATTCTTGAGAATTAACACCACCAACAACACAATATTGAATAACAAGAAATTGATTCCTGCGTTTTGTTGGTAAAATAAAAAGCTATAAGCACCTGTGGCTACTAGCAATAAATAATCATTTTTTTTCATGGTATATTATTTTGGTTATTGTTTTAAATATGTATTTACAAATGTTATGGAGCAGAAATATGATTAACGTCAATACAGCTATTAATAAAATAGCTAAACAAATCGCTATAAAAAGTACGGTGAGTATGTCGCTATCAGTTACTTCTGTCATTTTTTATTTTCATATTTGGGCGTGGCTTCGAGAGCCTAAGCCACCCCTTTCAATTTCGGATACTGAGGTTTTCGAAGTGTTCGCTTGCATCCCTCACGCAAATAGAGAAGCTTTTACTTTCGTTAAATCTTGATCTAACATGGATTTAAAATTGATGACTGAAATATCTTTACATGTTTTCCCTCTTTCGTAAGACGCTTTTAAGTATTTCCATTCGGTTGGTAACAGACACCAAGCTCCAATACGAGTACTGATGGAGGCAATAGATTTATTGCCATTGCCATGTAAAAAAAACTGTAAGGCTACTTCGTCTTTAAACGAAATAGAATAATCAAACAAGATGTGATGAATATCGTGGTACTCTGCTCCTGCTAATAATTCTACTTCATGCTGTTTTAAAAATTCGCCCAAGGTTTTACCTAGACTTCCTTCAGGATATTGCATCAATTGCGCTGTGCTGATATTCCAGTTTTTGTCTTTACTACCAAAATTAAATACCATGGGCCCTATCATTCCTGCTACCCAGGAAGATGTTTTATGATGTACCCAAAACAAATAATCGATAATGGTTTTAGGTTGCTTACTTACAGTTTTCATTTTACGGATATTAAATGGTTTCTAATTTGCTCGTGTTTACCGAACTGTTATTTTCTAATTGCTTAATCTTGTTTTTGATATAGAATAAGGGAATCAATCCCAACAAACCAAAGCAACAATCAATGATTTGATGATAGAAAGGAATATCGCGAATTGGTCCGCAAATAAAGGCTAAAGGAAAAACAGCCACACAAGCAGCGATGCCCACATTAATACTAAATTTATTTCGAATGGGATCTTGATACACACCAACAAAAAATAATGAAATGATAATGTGAGCAAAGGCTAACCAATCTGTGCCATATAATACAATAGAAGGTGTTGCGTGAACGGCATCATACACCTTATAAATCCACACATGAAAAAAAGTGGGGAACGACTGAATGTTTGCTACCATCCAATTGACTTCTGTGACTAATGGAAAAGCCGTGACTCCACTTAACACTAATAATACAATAAACACTAAAACAACTTGTCTGATTTTTTTGATTTCTGTTTTCATATGTATAATTTATTTTTTTTAGTTGTCATATGGTATAGCCAATTTTCTTTTTTGTGTTTACCTTTTGGAAACTTGACTATTTCATGGTTTCTATTTTATATATTTATTTTAAAAGTACTTTGTATTTCAAAGTTTAAGGACAAAAAAAATGGTTTATCGTCCTTTCAGTAATATTTCAAGCGCATCCAAATGATCATTAAAAGCTTTCATTCCTACTTTAGTTACCGAATAAGTGGTTAAAGGTTTCTTCCCCACAAACTCTTTCTTCACATGGATGTAGCCTTCTTTCTCCAATGCTGTGATATGGCTGGCAAGGTTTCCATCGGTAATATCTAAAGTTTCTTTCATGGTGCTAAAGTCCACACTATCATTCACCATCAACACACTCATAATACCCAAACGTATTCGATTTTCAAATGCTTTATTTAAGTTATGTATGTAATTCTTCAATTCCTTTTATAATTTTTAACCGCAAAGGCTATGACTTCTTCTCGTACTTAAACCACATCACTGCTCCGTAAACAATATGCAGTACTCCAAATCCTAGCGACCAATAAAGTAAGCCATTCCCTAAATTAAAAGCGTTGATTAATCCTAAAATAATTTCGCATATACCAAAGTAGCGAATATCATCGTAAGTGTATTTACTCGCATTAATCAAAGCCATTCCGTAAAACAATAACATACAAGGGGCAATAAACACAATAGCGCCGTGATATAATAAAGCTAAGCAAAATAAACCGCCAGCAACCAAAGGAATACATAAGTTAATTAAAACGCGAATGGCAGTATGATCAAATAAATTTTGACCTTCTCTTTTGGCCTTGCGATTGGAGAAAACATACGCGGTTACAATGGAGGCCACTAAAATAGCAGCAGCTAATAATACATAATCAACATACAAACCAAACAGCCTTTCCTTTACACTCATTCCAGCATCTCTACTAACATCATCTCTAAATGAAGCCGCAAATTCGCCTAACATTATATAGGCGATATAAGCTCCAGCTAAAGCATAAATACCGGCAAATACACCCGACAAAAAAAGTAGAGATCGTTGAAGCTTTATTTTTTAATATAGGCTGAATATATTATAGCAAAAATTAAACCCAAGCTTAATAACACTATTCTAATAATTCTTAATATTGAATAAAACTTATAAGAACTTGTTTTATATATTTCTTGCCGCACTTCTAAAGGGATTTTTTTAATTTGACTCGAAGATAGAATTGATATACCAAAAATAGTAGTTCCATAATCTACTTCATATTTTTTATAAATTATACGAAATAGATTTTTCTCAAGCACAACTATTGCAATTACTATTACTACTAACGTTGCTAGAAATTCTTCCATCAATAATTTTAATTGTATTTCAATCAAATATAAATCTTTTTTTTACTTTACCTCAATGCAAACCATAAATTCCCTACCTTTATTTAATGGCAAGAATTTTAGCAATAGATTATGGTAGTAAGCGCGTTGGTTTAGCGGTTACTGATCCTTTACAAATTATTGCCAGCGGTTTAACTACCGTGCACAGCAAAGATTTAATTGCCTACCTAGAAGAGTACTTAAAAAAAGAACAAGTAGAGTGCATTGTGGTTGGAGAACCAAAAACCTTACAAAACGAAGCGTCTGATAGCGCACGTTTTATTGATCCTTTCGTAACTCACTTAACACGTAAATTTCCTCACATAAAAATTGCACGTTAAGATGAGCGCTTTACCTCTACCCTCGCCCACCAAGCGATGCTGATGGGTGGTTTGAAGAAGAAAGCTCGTGCTAATAAAGATACGGTGGATATGGTGAGTGCCACCATTATCCTACAGGATTATTTGTCTTTTATGGGGAAGTAATCACCCTACGAACGCTTTGACTCCGCTCAGCGTCCGCAATTTTCAATCGGTAGATGATGGTGGCTGAGCGGAGCCGAAGTCACCGATATAAAAAACTAAACCTCTTTCTCCGAAAAAATAATATTCAAACTCTCCAATTCAGATAGCATTGGTTCGTAAATTTCTTTTACTAAAGGAATTTGCACACCATATAATTTGAATTTACCAGTTAAGAAATTTTTAATGGTAATAGCTAATGGCAAGCCCACTGTTTTAGCCATGGCGGTGTGAACCTCATCATCACCAATAACTACTAATGAAGAATTTAATTTATGTTTTGCACCTTTCAATTCATATTCAAATTGGTGTTGCATCACAATCATATCTTTATCACCTGCTTTCAACAACCATTTTTCTTCCAATAAATTTTGTAATAACTCAGCAGGAGAACCTTCTTTTAATGTGATGGCTTTGTTAGAGAATAATTCTAAATATTCTAATTTAGTCATGACCTCAGCATCTAAGTCAGTTCCCATAAAGGCAACTAATTTTTCTTTTACAGAAGCAGTTCCTTTTGGTAAAAACGAGGATAATAAATCGGTATAGGTTAAAGTGTTGGCATTTTTAATTTTATACGTATCATCTGTCAAACCTAGTTTCACAAACACATTCCATGCTTTGCAATAGCCAGGGAAACGCAAGGTTCCACGCAACATGGTTTGTGCATCGTGCAATCCATAAGGTTCTTTGTAACCAATACTATCGCGGTTAGCGTAAGCATCAAATTTACCGTAACCTTCTACCTCGATGGTTTCTATTTGTGTGTACACACGGTTGTAAGGAATGAATTTTAATTTGCCTTCTTCAATAAATTGCGCAGTGCCTTGTCCCGCTAAAATAACGTTACGTGGGTTCCAACTAAATTTATAACCCCACGGATTGTCGTTACTTTCTGGTGCTACCAAGCCACCGCAAAACGATTTGAAGCTGGTGATTTTTCCACCTTTATCTTGTATCTCGTGAATCACTTTCATAGCTGAAGCATGATCGATACCTGGATCTAAACCACATTCGTTTAATAAAATTAAGTTCTTTTGTTTGGCTTCTACGTCCAAGTCTTTCATATCCTGACTCACATAACTTGCCGTAGCAATATGTTTTCCTAAACGCACACAATCTCTAGCCACATCACCATGCATAAAAGCTGGTAACATCGATACTACGAAATCAGAATTTTTAATTAACTCTTCTCTTAATTGAGCATTATTTACATCAAACTCTACTGCCGCAGCCACATCTTTATATTGAGCAATTTTTGATTCAACCGCTGCTTTATTAGCATCTGCAATGGTAATATGCCAGCTATGGGCTTTAGCGTTTGATAATAAATAATCAATTAGGCTTGAAGAAGAGCGACCAGCTCCTATAATTAATAGTTTGCTCATAATATAAATTCTACGCAAAAATAACCTTAAATTTGAAATCAAAACAGATAATATGTTGCTAAAAATAAAAGTCCTGATTTATTTCCTTTTTATAGGTTTTGCGGTTTTAGCTCAAAACAATTCGTTGGTGATATTTAGTGCTTCAGGAAATCCTTTTTATGTGACTTTTAATGGAGAAAACATTAATTCGGTGGCCCAATCTAATGTCAAAATATTTGATGTAAGTGCAGGTTGGAACACAATTGAAATAAAGATCCCTAGTGTTATTAAAGAATTAAGATTTAAAGATTCAATTTTATTGCGCAGTAAATCAAAATTCGTCAATAAAGAATTTACCTATGTATTAATTGAAAAAGGAGAAAAATTAGAATTGCAATTCAAATCGGTTTCAGAATTATCAGGACCAAAAACACCACCTGTTCCACCAGAACCAAAAGAAGCCGCGCCATTAGTGGATAATAGCATTTATGGGAATTTATACCAAGCTGTGAATAATAAACCAAAGTTTTATGATAATTATGACAAAGAGACTTCTACCTGTAAAGTAGTATTAACAGATAAGGAAATAAATTATGCGATTAAATTAATGGCTAAGGCAAATGATAAAGAAGCTGCTTATCGTTACCTCACACAAATTATTGATTTGAACTGTTATAATACCATGCAATTAAAAGAATTGCTGGAAACAGCACCTATTGATATGGATAGATTGAATTCGGCAAAGAAAGCTTATACGCATGTAACCGACCCGCAAAATATCAATATGATTTTATCGGTGTTTAAATACCCAGCCATGAAAGAATCGTATGCGGCCTTTTTAAAAGAAGAAGAAAATACGATTAAGCAAAAGAATTTGAATTGCAAGGAGCCCGCTAGTGAAGAGAAGTTTAATGCAGTTTATACAAAAATTAAAAATACGCCTTACGAAAACGAAAAATTAAACATCTCTAAAAAACTTTTGGTAGATGTATGTTTATCAAGTATTCAAATAAAAAAAATAAGCGAATTATATACGCATGATAGAGAAAAATTTGAGTACATGAAATGTGCTTTGAACATATTAACGGATAAAGAAAATAATAAAAATTTGGTGGATGAATTTCAATTTCAAGGCACTAAAGAGGAATTTTTAAAATACATTTCGAAATAAGATGAACAATAATAAATTAATCACCATTGGCTTATTAGGCGCTATTGCTGTGGCATTAGGAGCACTAGGAGCACACTTTTTGAAAAATCAAATACCAACAGGTTTAATGACTCCTGATTTACTGAATGGCTTTGACACAGCGGTTAAATATCAAATGTATCATACGTTGGCTATGTTGGGATTGTTTTTATTTTCTAAACAAAATACGCACAAGTATATCAATTGGGCTTTCAATAGTTTTTTAATAGGTATCGTGATGTTTTCAGGTTCATTGTATTTTTTATGCACTCGCAATTTATTGGGAATAGAAGGGCTGAAAGTACTAGGACCAATTACACCTATTGGTGGTTTGTTTTTTATTGCAGGCTGGATTTTTATTGCATTAATCGGTTTAAAAAAAGAATCTAACTAGTGAATTTAAGCGGAGAAGTCATTGCGCTACTCACAACACTATGTTGGAGTTTAGGAATTTTTCCATTTACAGAAGCCGCTAAACGTATTGACTCTGCGCCCTTAAATCAATACCGTTTATTATTAGCGTGGATTATTATTTCCGTGATTTTATTTTTCTGGAATGATTTAAATTTTGTTGAATTATTTACCACACCTCAACCCTATCATTTTATCTTTTTAGGATTATCGGGTATTATTGGCTTTAGTATTGGTGATTATTGCAGTTTTAATTCTTTTAAATTATTAGGACCAAAATTAGCAAGCCTATACACAACCTTTGCCCCAGGAGCTGCTTTATTAATAGGTTATATCGCTTTAAACGAAAGTGTAAATCTTATTGGCATTTTTGGCATTTTAATTACGGTGTCGGGTGTCATTTGGTTGACTTTATCTAAAAAAGATTCAAACGCTGCCACACAAGTAGGATATACGAGAGATAAAAGAGGTATTATCTATGGCATTATCGGAGCTTTGTGTCAAGGTACAGGATTAGTCCTTTCTAAATACGGCATGGATTATTATGATGTAAAACTGCCCACGATGCACGCTGTTTGGATCCGTTTATTATTTGCATTTTCGGCAGCCTTTATTGTTTCGTTACTGGCAGGGAAATTAAAATCAAATAGCAAACCAATTTTCACTAACGAAAAAAACAACCTACCATTTCTATTTTTTGGAACCATTTTAGGACCAGTAATGGGTGTTACACTTTCTTTATTGGCTATTCAAAAATTAGAAGTAGCTGTTGCCCAGACCATTTTCGCTCTTTTACCTCTTTTTGTATTACCAATTAGCCTAATTGTTTACAAAGAAAGAATTACGATTCAATCTGTTTTTGCTTGTCTACTAGCATTATCGGGGGTATTGTTATTGATTTGGAGAAATGAATTTTAACTAAATTAAGATTCTGTTAATTTTCTGAATTTCGCGGTAAAAAAGATAAAAAGCCTTATCTTGGAGAGTTCAAAAAAATCAGAAAATGAAAGTTCTATATACTATTACATTGCTTGTATTAAGTTTAACTATTTTTTCTCAAAAGGGGAAAAACGGATCATACACTGTAATAGCTGCCAATACAAGAATTAATGAATTTACGTCCTTAACAGCTAATGCGAGTACAGGTAATACCACTATAAATGTAACGGCAAGTTCATTAAATACTAACAGTCGTTTTACATCAACCTTAACTGCTGGTGATTTAGTGATGATTATTCAAATGCAAGGAGCTTTAATAAAGGTAAAGCCTTATAATCCTTGGGAAGCATATGTAACAGACAGTCTTTATGGCCAGGTATACAGTTATCAAAACTGTGGTAATTACGAATTTGCACAAGTAAAAACAGTTATTTCTGCTACTCAAATCGAATTAGAATGTGGATTAACTTATGATTATTCAACAGCCGGTAAAACACAAGTTGTTCGTGTACCAAGATACAGTGATTTAACTGTTAACGGTTCAGGAACTTTAACAACTGACGCATGGAATGGAACAACTGGAATTGGTGGCGTATTAGTAGCAGAAGTAGATGGTAATACAACAATTAATGGAGTAGTTACCGCTACTGGCTTAGGTTTTAGAGGCGGTTTACCTACTACTTCTGGGGGAACTGACTTTTTTCCGTTATCCTCTGCTACACCAACCAATAAAGGCTCTGAGAAAGGAGAAGGAATTGGAAGTGATCGACTTAATAACTCTATTGACTCACTAGGAAGATATTGTAAAGGAGCCCCAGGAAATGCAGGTGGCGGTGGAAATGCCAATAACTGCGGCGGCGGCGGCGGAGGTAACGGAGGCGTTATTACAAATTATAATGGTCATGGAAATCCAGGAGCTGGCTTTAATGCTATTTGGAATTTGGAATGGCCTGGAAAAGCAGCTGTAACATCTAGTGGTGGTGGAAAAGGTGGATACGGAACTTCTACTACTACTACAGCAAATATTAATTCTGTTGGCCCAAATAGCACTTCATGGGGAACATTCAGACGTATTAGCGGCGGTGGATTTGGGGGCAGACCTTTAGATTACTCTACCGGTAAACTATTTATGGGTGGAGGTGGAGGTGCAGGGCATTCCACAGGAGGACAATCTAACGGTGCTGGAGCGTGTGCAGGTGGCTCAGGGGGTGGTCTAATATTCTTATTAAACTATGGTACAATTTCAGGTTCTGGAACTATTGTTTCAAATGGAGCAAATGGAGGTAACGCATTTGGCACTGGTGTTACTACACAAGGTATCGATGGTGCTGGTGGTGCTGGGGCTGGAGGAACTATTATTTTAAAATCTAACGGCATTATTTCTGGCATAACAACTAATGCCAATGGCGGAAATGGCGGAAATCAGGTGAAATCTGGCCTAACTAGTTCTGAAGGTCAAGGACCAGGTGGTGGTGGAAGCGGTGGTTATATTGCTGGAAACGGAAGTGTGTTTACCCAAAACGTAAATGCTGGCGCTAATGGCACAACCAACGCAAGTGCTTTTGATACGGAGTTTCCTATGAACGGAGCAACTTCAGGAGGCACTGGAACTAATAATCAAATTATAGCTCCATCATTCTCATTAACAGCGTCTCCAAATCAAACCTTATGTACTAACCAATCGGCTACTTTAACAGCTACATCTACTAATGGCACAGCTACTGTTCTTTGGTATAATGCTGCCGCTGGTGGAAACTCCGTGGCTTCTGGTACTGTTTATACAACTCCAACATTTACAGCTACTGGAACTTACACCGTTTATGCAGGTTCATGCCCAGGCTTATATCGCGTTCCAATTATTATTACGGTTGGTAGCGGCGTAACTATTACGGTTAATAGTCCAACTATTTGTCCCGGACAAACCGTTACTTTAACAGCAACTGGCGCAACAACTTATACATGGAACACGGGGCCAACAACAAATACTATTTCTGTTGCTCCAGCATCTACAACTATTTATACAGTTAATGCAACAAGTGGAACCTGTGTGGGAACTCAAACAACACAAGTTTTGGTTTCTTCAACGCCAACTATTTCAGTAGCTAGTGCAACTATTTGCTCTGGGAATTCGGCTACATTAACAGCTACTGGCGCCACTAATTATACATGGGCACCTGGAGGGCAATTAACGACAAGTGTTGTAGTGACTCCTACAATCAATACAACTTATACCATCACTGGAGCTGTAGGAACATGTACCAGTTCAACAACCGCATCCGTTACTATAACTTCTACTCCAACTTTAGCTACTAGTTCACGAACAATTTGTGCAGGACAAGTAGCTACATTTACAGTAAGTGGCGCAACCACTTATACTTGGAATCCGGGAAATGTAACAGGTAATACTTATACAACAAGTCCTGCTTCATCAGGAACAGTTTCTGTCATCGGTGCTAATGGAACATGTACTTCGCAAGTCACCACATCAATTACTGTTACTCCAAACCCAACGGTAGCAGTAAGCAATCAAACAATTTGTTCTGGACAAACAGCCATCTTAACGGCTACTGGCGCGACAACTTATAGTTGGAATACAGGAGCAACAACAAATACGATTTCTGTTGCACCAACCTCTTTAACTATTTATACAGTTGTCGGCACAACAAATTCTTGTACTAATACAAGAACAGTGAGTGTAACGGTTAACGCTCAACCTACAGTGGCTGTTGCTAACGCTAGTATTTGTTCAGGTAATTCAACCATCTTAACTGCTACTGGCGCTACCAATTATACGTGGATGCCAGGTGGACAATTAACAAATACAGTTTCTGTAAACCCTGGTTCTACAACTATTTATACCATTACTGGAGCAACTGGAACTTGTACTACTTCAACAAATGCAACAGTTAACGTAACCTCTACTCCAACATTAGTTGCTAACTCAGTAACTATTTGTCCTGGACAAACAGCAACATTAACAGCAAGTGGCGCAACAACTTATACTTGGAATCCAGGAAATATTTCAGGAACTACGTATACAATTGCACCAGCAAGTAATACAACGGTTTCAGTTGTAGGTGCTAATGGAACTTGCACAACAGCAGCTACGGTTTCTGTTACGATTGGTACAGGAATTTCAATCTCAGTAAATAATCCAACTATCTGTTTAGGCCAAACCGCTTCGTTAACAGCAAGTGGAGCAACTTCATATACTTGGAGCACTGGTCCTAATACAAATACATTAAATGTATCACCTGCAACTACTACAACTTATGTTATCTCTGGAACAAGCGGTGCTTGTACAGGAAGCAATACAGCGGTTGTTACTGTTGTTTCTGTTCCATCTGTTTCTGTTTCAAATGCGGCAATCTGTTCAGGCAGTTCAGTTACATTAACAGCGAGTGGTGCAACTAGTTATACTTGGTCACCAGGCGGACAGTTAACTAATACTATTTCTGTTAACCCTAGTTCAACAACAATTTATACAATCACAGGATCTAATGGCATTTGTTCTAACTCTACAACAGCAACAGTAAGTGTTACTGCAACTCCAACATTAGTGGTTGCCTCATCTACTATTTGTCCGGGACAAACAGCCACTTTAACAGCAAGTGGAGCTACTACTTATACTTGGAATCCAGGAAACGTAATAGGAAATACATTTACATTGAGTCCTGCGAGTAACACTGTTGTAACCATTACAGGAGCCAATGGAACTTGCACTAGTTCTACAACAGCATCTATTACCATCGGTTCGGGACTTTCTATTACGGTTAATAGTCCAACTATTTGTACTGGCGAAACTGCCACATTAACTGCTAGTGGAGCAACATCTTATACATGGAATCCAGGAAACTTATCTGGTTCATCTGTAACGGTAGCGCCTACATCAAATACAACTTATACAGTTGTTGGAGTAAATGGAGCTTGTTCCGGAAGTAATACAGCTATTGTAACAATTGCTGCTACCCCAACATTAGCAACGAACTCAACCACTATTTGTGCAAGACAAACAACAACCTTAACAGCGAATGGAGCTACTACTTATACTTGGAATCCAGGTAACTTATCGGGTGCATCTATTACGGTAACACCTGCTTCCAATACAACTTATACAGTTGTTGGAGCAAATGGAACTTGTACCAATTCGGCGACATCTTCTGTAGCTATAATTAATTGTAATAACCCTTGTCAGTTTAGTTTAGGGCGAGATACTGCTTTTTGTTCTCCTATGAATTTTACAATTAACGGGCCTGCTGGTTACAACTCATATTCTTGGACTCCAGGAGGAGCAACTACACAAAATATTACTGCTACAACAACTGGCACTTACATTTGCACAGCAGATATATTAAGTAATGACTTAGTAGCTAATGGCGATTTTAGTTTAGGAAATACGTTATTTACAAGTAACTATATTGTTCCAACAGTGCCAGGAGCTTTCGGTTTATTAACAAACCCAGGCACCTACTTAATAACAACGAGCCCTAATTCAGCTCACAATAATTTTATACCTTTTGGAGATCATACTACTGGAACAGGAAATATGATGGTTTGTAATGGATCGGCTGTAGCTAATGATATTGTTTGGAGCCAAACGATATCTGTTTCTCCAAATACGAATTACAATTTCTCAGCTTGGGTTGCCTCAGTTTATAACACAACAGCTGGTAACGAAGCCCAATTACAGTTTTCTATAAATGGAAGCTTATTAGGTTCTACTTATAGCGCTCCATTCACAGCAGGCGTATGGGCAAATTTTGCCACAAACTGGAACTCAGGTGTTAGTACTTCAGCTGTTATAACGATTGTTGACCAAAACTTTACAGCACCAGGAGCTAATGACTTTGCTTTAGATGATATTTTCTACCAACAAGTATGTTCTCATTCTGATACAATTATTGTTACTGAAAATGTAACACCAACTGTAACAGCTAGTGCTACTAACTCAGTTATTTGCAATGGAAATCCAACAACATTAACCGCAAGTGGCGCCTCAACTTATACTTGGACAAGTGGAGTAACAAATGGAGTAAGCTTTACGCCGACAGTAACTGCTACTTATTCTGTAATTGGAACATCCGTTGAAGGTTGTACAAATACAGCCATACAAACTGTTACAGTAAATTCTACTCCAACAATTGCTGTAAATAGTGCAAGCATTTGTTCAGGTCAAACTGCTACTTTAATTGCAACTGGAGCAAATACCTATACATGGTCGAATAGTGTAAGCGGAAGTACTCAAACAGTGAGTCCTTCAGCAACAACAATTTATACCGTAACAGGAACTGATGTAAATAGCTGTGTTAGCACATCTGCTGCATCTGCAACCGTTGGCGTTTCTGCTACTCCAACAATTACAATTAACTCGGCATCAATTTGTGCGGGGCAAACAGTAACATTAACGGCAACAGGAGCTACTAATGTTACTTGGAATACCACAGAAACAACTGCTAGTATTTTTACATCGCCAGCTTTCACAACTACCTACTCGGTTGTTGGAAACAATGGAGGCTGTTCTTCTACCCAATCAACAACTGTATCGGTAACACCTTCACCTACTATTACAGCAAGTGTAGCATCGCTTAGTGGATGCGCACCTTTCTGTACAACTTTTAATGATGTAGTGAGCTCTTCAGCAACTGGAATTACTTACAACTTTGGTGATGGCAGTACTGCTAATATCAATAACCCAAATCATTGCTATTTAACTGGAGGTAGTTATACAGTTACTGCAACCGCTACAAATTCAGTATTAGGATGTTCTAGCACTTTTACATTGCCTGTAATTGATGTTATAATAAGACCAACTGCCGACTTTAATATTTCAGAAGGAAACGTAGTAACCGTTGGTACACTTGTAAATTTTGTAAATACAAGTACTAATGCCAATACCTATTTATGGAATATATCATGCAATGGTTCTTCTTTAACAAGCCAAAATTTTGCTGCAACCTTTGTTGATACTGGAAGCTGTTGCATTAACTTAATAGCTGAAAACACTGCTGGTTGTAGCGACACAACTTACAAGTGCATTAATGTAGTTAGAGAAGCGGTTGTTGTTATTCCAAATGTATTTACTCCAAACGGTGATACTAAAAATGATGTATTTAAAATTAATTCGACTGGATTAAAAAGTTTACGTTGCGTTATTTTTAATCGTTGGGGATTGAAAATGTATGAGTGGGATGGCTTAAATGGATTCTGGGACGGAAGTGCTCAATCTGGAAAAGCACCAGACGGAACTTATTTTTACATCGTAGATTATACCGATTTATTAGACAATAAAACCACCGAAAAAGGATACTTGAATTTATTTAATGACTAAAGTCACGAAAAAAAAAGCAAACAAAGATTATTCGAGAACTAAAAAGGCTTGCTATCTTTGCATTGCATTTTATTTAATAATTCATGAACGAATTTAGAGAAGAACTTCTTGTTTTAATTTCTATCCCTATTTACACTATTGTAATAGGGATAGAAATTTTATATAGTTATTTTAAACATAAAGGATTTTATAGTACTAAGGGTATTCTATCAAATTTATATTTAACCTCGCTTAATTTATCTTTAGATGTATTAGTACGAGGTATCTGTTTGGCAGTCCTTTGGTATTTTTATCAGTTCAAATTTACAGCCATAGATAAATCTATTCATCCAATACTATACTGGAGTGTGTTACTTTTAGCAGAAGATTTTATGTTTTATTGGATGCATCGTGTAGATCATTACTGTCGTTTTTTTTGGGCAGTGCATGTTACACATCATTCGTCTGAAGAGTTTAACTTAACCGTTGGTTTCCGTTCTTCGGTATTTCAGCCATTATATAGATTCGTTTGGTTTATTCCAATTGCACTAGTTGGTTTTGACCCATTAGATATCATGTTTATGTATGCAGCCACTCAAATTTATGGCATCTTAATTCACACTAAAACAGTTGGCAAACTAGGTCCTTTAGAATGGGTTTTATCAACTCCTTCGCATCACCGTGTTCATCACGCTAGTAATATTAAATACTTGGATAAAAACATGGGAATGATTTTAATTATCTGGGACAGAGTATTTGGAACCTTTGCTAAAGAGGAAGAAGAAGTGGTTTATGGTTTAACAACTAACATCAAAACTTATAATCCCATTACGATGGTATTTCACGAATGGAAAGCCATTTATGAGGATTTAAAGAAACAAACCTCCTTTAAAAACAAAATCATGTATGTATTTGGCCCTCCGGGATGGAGTCATGATGGCAGCCGCAAAACATCTAGTCAACTAAGGGCTGAATTAAAATCTAAATAAGCCAATTAAATTCTACCTAGGATTGATTATATTTACACTATCATGGCAAACGTAGTTACTCTTTTTAAACGCATCTCTCATTTTTTGAATCATAACTTATGGAGAGTTCGATTAGATAAGCTTGAAAAAAAACAAAGTTTTTTCATCAGGCAACTTCGTATTTTTTCATTAGCTACCAATGGCTTTAATGAAGATAAATGTTTATTAAAAGCTACAGCCCTTACCTACTATACTTTATTCTCTATTGTTCCAATCATTGCATTAGCATTTGCGATTGCCAAGGGGTTTGGTTTTGAACAATCACTTCAACAAGATTTATTATTAAAATTTCAAGACCAAAAAGATATTTTAACACAGGCTTTTGTGTACGCTGACAAAATGTTAGCAAACACAAAAGGTGGTTTAATTGCAGGAGTTGGTATTGTATTATTATTATGGTCAATCATTAAATTATTGAGTAGTATAGAAGAAAGCTTTAATGAGATTTGGGAAATAAAACGTGATAGAACATGGACTAGAAAAATCACCGATTATTTGTCCATTATGCTCATTGGCCCTGTCTTTATCATTTTGTCTGGAGGCTTAACCGTTTGGTTAAAAACAGGATTAGATACAGTTGCGTCAAATGTAGAAATCATAAGCCCTGTAACTGTCATTTTTTTAAAACTATTTTCTTTTGGTTTAATGTGGGGCATGTTTATTTTTTTATACATGGCTTTACCAAATACCAAAGTCACATTTAAAGGCGCAGCAATGGGATCATTAATTGCAGCTATTTTATTTGAATTATTACAATGGGCTTATGTGTCATCTCAAATAGGTGTTGCCTCATACAATAAAATTTACGGAAGTTTTGCAGCCTTACCTTTGTTTTTAATTTGGATTCAATATTCGTGGTTTGTAGTTTTATTTGGAGCCGAATTAACGTTTGCTCATCAAAATGTTGATCATTACGAATTAGAAAGTGATATTACCAATATTAGCGATCGTTACAAACGCGTTATTGCTCTATTAATAGCCAATATGGTGGTAAAAAATTTTAATGAAGGAAAAACAGCTTTAACATCAATTGAAATTGCTCAAAAATTAGATTTACCATTACGATTAGCAAGAGTCATCATTAATGAATTTATTGAAACAGGTGTGTTTAACGAAGTAAAAATGACAACCGATAAAGAAATAGGTTATCAACCAAACATTTCGGATTCTAAACTAACAGTAAAATTTATTATTGATAAACTCGATGAAAAAGGCGTGAATGAATTACCTATTGAAAACGGTAAAGAATTAGTAATCGTAAATCGATTAATGAAAGATATGGATGAAGTATTAAATACGTCTAAAGGAAATATGTTAGTTAAAGATTTAGTATAACTACAAGATGAAATTCCTTAAACGTTTTTTTAAATGGTTGCTTATTGTTTTTGTTTTCATTTTTTGCATTCTTAGTATTATCCCCTACTTTTTCAGTGATCATTTAAAAGAAGCACCTGCAAAACCTTTCGAGAATTCTTACTTTATTGAATTTAATCACACTAGTTTTCATTACAGATTATTTATTCCAAAACACATAACACATAAAGTGGTTATGATACATGGATTTAGCGGAAGTACTTTTTCTTTTAGAAATAATATTGATTCGTTAGTCAGTCACCATGCTCTTGTCGTTGCCATCGATATGCCAGCATTTGGATTTAGCGACAAATCGAAAGATGGAGACTACAACGACTTCACCAAAATTAATGGCATTCATTTTTTGCTGCAACAAATTGATAAACATACTAATTCAAAAAAGTGGCATTTAGTAGGTCATAGCATGGGTGGCATCACTATTGGGCAATTTGCGAGCAAGTATTCTGAACTAACACAATCCCTTATATTTATTGACGGTTTACCATTTATGCAAGTTGAACATTCTTTCTTACAAAAAATGCTTTTGTATCCACCTCTATTAAAATGGGCTGATGTCATATTAGAAAGAAATTTCTTATCACAACACTCTTTTGATAAACTATTGAGTTCGGCTTATGGCCAAGATGCTGATTCAATTAGTACGGATGGATATATGAAACCATTTGAAACAAAAGGAAGCGGTTCGGCTGTGATTAGAATGGGTGCTAACTACAATTACCCTAACTTTAATGATTCAATTATCAATGCATTGCCAAAGCTAATCATTTGGGGCGCAAAAGATCAATGGGTTCCTATTGTGAGTGCCACGGATTATTTAAGTAAACCCAATACCCAACAGCTGATAATTGAGGATGCTGGTCATTGCCCCATGGAAACACATCCCGAAAAAGTGAACACTACTATTACTGATTTTATTAGTAAATTAGACTAGTTTTTAAAGAATACCTTGCGTTTTAAATTTGTCATACTATTATTTTTATTTGTAAATCAAAGTGCATTTGCATCTGATTCGTTGTCTGTTTTCAAAAAAAGGAAGATCATCTTAGGAGCATCCACTATTGCATTAACAGGCGGATCGTTAGTTTATTTAAATCAAGCATGGTTTCAACAATACAGTACTGGAAAATTTCATTTTTTTAATGATAACGATGAGTGGATGCAAATGGACAAATATGGTCATTACTTTACAAACTACCAGGTGGCAAGAGTGATGATGGGCGCCATGGACTGGGCAGGTTACACTCAAAAAAAACAAATTTTAATTGGCGGTTTAAGTGGCTTTACATACATGACCGCTGTTGAAATGATGGATGGCTATAGCGCAGGATGGGGATTTAGCTGGGGCGACATGTGTGCTAATGCTTTAGGAACAGGCATGGCAATAGGACAAAAGTTAGTATGGAAAGAACAACGCATTCAATTAAAATTTTCATTTTATGCTTCTCCCTATGCTAAATACCGACCAAATTTATTAGGTGATGAAATTTACATGCAAATATTAAAAGACTATAACGGACAAATTTATTGGCTGAGTGTTAATCCTTCTTCATTTATGAAAAAGGAAACTAAATTTCCAAAGTGGTTAAATGTTGCTTTTGGTTATGGCGCCAACGGGATGATTGGAGCGAGATACAACAATATAGTCATTCAAGATGAAAGTGGGAACGTGACTTCTTTTAACCGTTACCGACAAGGTTATTTTTCGTTAGATGTAGATTTAACAAGAATAAAAACGAAATCTCGTTTTCTGAAATCTGTTTTTTCGTGTTTAAATATTATTAAAATTCCTTTTCCAAATTTAGAAGTGAGTGAAGGGAAATTGAAATTTAATTATTATTAAATTGGGGAACACTTCTGGCTCAATAAAACGGATTTAGCTTTTTTGAGGACATGTCTCACATTTAAGTAAAAGAAACGAAAATCCGCAAAAAATTCAGCGGTTCATCTGTGTTCCTACTAATAAAAAGCTTTTAATTACTATTTTTATAAAAAAATAAAACATGCAACTATACTCTATAAACACCGGACATTTTAAATTAGACGGAGGCGCTATGTTTGGCGTTGTTCCCAAATCAATTTGGCAAAAATCAAATCCTGCTGATGTCAATAATATGTGTAGCTGGGCTATGCGTTGTTTATTAATACAAGATGGTAAGCGTTTGATATTAGTAGATAACGGCATGGGCAATAAACAAGATGATAAGTTTTTTGGATACTACTTTTTGCATGGCAACGATACCCTAGATTTATCTTTAGCAAAACATGGCTTTCACAGAGATGATATTACGGATGTATTTTTAACGCATTTACACTTTGATCACTGCGGTGGCAGTATTGAATATAATGCCGACAGAACAAAACTAACTCCTGCTTTTAAAAATGCAAAATACTGGTGCAACGAAAAACATTGGGAATGGGCAGTCAATCCTAATCCTCGTGAGAAAGCTAGTTTCCTAAAAGATAACATCATGCCTATTAAGGAAAGCGGTCAGTTAAACTATATAGACACGACAAAAGACTTTATGGATGGCTTTAAAATGTATGAAGCCAATGGACATACCGAGGCCATGATGTTACCTTTATTAAATTACAAAGGCACCACCGTAGCTTTTATGGCAGATTTAATCCCTTCTGTGGGGCACATTCCTTTACCTTATGTTATGGGTTATGACGTTCGCCCGTTAAACACACTAAAAGAAAAAGAATACATTTTAAAACAAGCTGCAGAAAATAATTGGGCTTTATTTTTTGAACATGATCCAAGCATTGAATGCTGTACGGTTATTCAAACAGAAAGAGGTATCAGAATGGATAAGCGTTTTAATTTAGGAGAATTGTAAATGAAAACAACAAAATTTTGTTGTGAATCTATGCAATACCATTTAGAGTATAAATGTGATATTCATAAGGATGCTTTTGAGTGTCCAGATAATCTTATTTTTAAATCAAAAAAGAATAAAGATTATGGGATTATTATTCATGATGGAGGAAACTCATTTATTACAATAAAATTTTGTCCTTGGTGTGGCAAAAAATTAACTTAATTCATAATCAACTCTGGCAAGCCCCATTGGAGCTGAGTCAAAAAAGGCTAGTTCAAAAATCTCCACTTTCACATCCTTAATAATAGGGAAAGTCGCTAAAACATCCATAATCGTTTCTTGGTCTTTGGCCTGCATAGTTACCCATAAATGGCTGCGTTCCATATCCAAGGCGTAATTTAAAATCACACGCTCTTCTAATAGCTGATTAACACGCTCACGTTGCTGAGGAATTAAAGCGGCAAAACGACGGGTAAATATATCGGGTAATTTTATATGAACCTGAAAAGTATTGATGATGTGCATGGAGTTCATTTTTTGTTCTTAATTTATAGTAAATGTAGTGAAGCTATTGGGATTTTGAGTTAAATTTGTCGAAATTTAGATAATTTAAGATTTACAGATTATGGGACGTATTTTTCAAACCAGAAAAGCAACAATGTTTAAACGCTACGCTAAAATGGCGAAGCAGTTTACTAAAATAGGACGTGAAATTGTGATGGCCGTTAAACAAGGCGGACCTCACCCAGAATTAAACCCAAAATTAAGAGCTTGTATTGCCAATGCAAAGGCAGTAAATATGCCAAAAACGAATGTTGAAAGTGCTATTAAACGTGCATCTGAAAAAGATTCATCGAACTTTGATGAAATTCTTTACGAAGGTTACGGACCTTTTGGGGTGCCAGTTATTGTAGAATGTGCCACAGATAATCCAACACGTACCATTGCTAACTTACGTTTGTATTTTAGCCGTGCCAATGGTTCGGTTGGAACTACAGGCTCAGTAAGTTTTATGTTTGAACGTAAAGGCTTATTTAAAATAGATTCTACTGGATTAAACCATGATGACGTAGAATTAGATATTATTGATTATGGTGCCGAAGATTTAACTTGGGATGATGAAAACAACGAATTAATTGTACAAGTTGCTTTTACTGATTTTGGTTCGATGCAAGCAGGATTAGAAGAGAAAAATATACTGTTAAGGAAACGATCAAAACGTATATCCCAACTACAACAAAAGAATTAACAGAAGAAGAAATTGAATTTAAAAGATGGTTGATAAAATGGAAGATGATGATGACAGCTGTTTTCATAACATGTAGGCTGTTTATCATAAATCCTACCGCTAACGTCACGCGTTAGAAATTTAATTCAATTATTCGTGGAGAAGAAATGGAACATACATCAAATACAAAATGTAGAAGAAGTTTCTTCATTACAAGCGGCATTAGCCGTTGATAAAACAATAGCCAAATTATTATCACTAAGAGGCGTTAAAACATTTGATGACGCCAAATCTTTTTTTCGTCCGAGCTTAGACATGTTGCATGATCCTTTTTTAATGAAAGGCATGGATGTGGCTGTCGACCGAATCGTGCAAGCCATTGCTAACAAAGAGAAAGTACTGATTTTTGGAGATTATGATGTAGATGGCACAACCTCTGTGGCACTTGTATATAGTTTCTTTAAAAAATACATTCCCGAAATGCGCTATTATATTCCTGATCGTTATGCAGAAGGATATGGCATTTCATTTAAAAGTATTGATTACGCTGCCGAAAATAATTATTCGTTAATCATCGCTTTAGATTGTGGAATTAAAGCCAACGATAAAATTGATTACGCTAATTCTAAAAACGTTGATTTTATTATTTGTGACCATCACTTACCAGGTGATGAAATTCCAAAAGCAGTTGCTGTATTAGACCCAAAACAACACGATTGTCCATACCCTTACAAAGAACTAGCGGGTTGTGGCATTGGGTTTAAATTAGCACAAGCATTTTGTATACAAAACGGTATTGACGAACAAGAAGTGTTTGAATACTTAGATTTAGTAGTGACGAGTATTGCTGCCGATATTGTTCCTATTACTGGAGAAAACAGAGTGTTGGCACATTACGGATTAAAAAGTTAAATGCCGATCCTCGTCCGGGTTTAAAAGCTTTATTAGCATTAAATAAACAACAGGACAGAGAGCTTGACATAAATACCTTAGTATTTACCATTGCGCCTCGTATTAATGCCGCAGGACGTATTGAACATGGTTCTAAAGCAGTAGAACTTTTAATTAGCGATACGGATGAAGCCACGGAGTTTTCTAAAAAAATAAACGAAACCAATTCTCAACGCCGAGACATTGATATTAGCATTACCGACGAAGCTTTTGAAACGATGGATTTAGATCCTATTACGCCTTTCAAAAAATCAACAGTATTATTTAACCCGAGTTGGCATAAAGGTGTAGTTGGTATAGTAGCCTCTCGTTTGATTGAACGCTATTATAAGCCAACCATCATTTTAACCGAATCTAACGGCATGGCAACAGGATCTGCCCGTAGCGTCAAGGATTTTGATGTATATACAGCCATCGAAAATTGTTCTCATTTATTAGAGCAATTTGGCGGACATAAATTCGCCGCTGGTTTATCATTAAAAACAGAAAATGTAAAAGCTTTTATTGAAGCTTTTGAAAATGAAGTATCGAGAAGTATTAAACCTGAGATGTTGATTCCAACGGTAGAAATTGATTTGGAAATTGCACTCGATGACATTAACGACAAATTGATTCGCATCTTAAATCAGTTTGCGCCACATGGCCCACATAATATGACACCTGTATTTATAAGTCGCGGCGTATTAGATACTGGCTTTGCCAAAGTGGTTGGTGCTAATCATTTAAAATTAGAAGTGTATCAACCCAACACTCAACTTACCAAAATAGAAGCCATTGCTTTTGGTAAAGGTGACTTTTTAAATTTCTTTAAACGCAACATACCTGTTGACATTGTTTACAAAATAAAAGTCAATGAATTTAGAGGCGTTACTTCTATTCAATTGATAATTGAAGAAATAAAGGCTGCTTAGTTATCAGTCAAGATGTCAAAATTTTATGTAATTTTGATATAATTGATTCATAATGGAATATCAATTAAAAATTATATTCAGATAAATGACAGAACCCGAATTACATAAGTTAATTGAAAAATTACTTAAACTTCCTAAAGAGTGTGAGTGGGCAGAATTTAAACTAAATTATCAATCACCAGAGGACATCGGTGAGTATATTTCTGCCTTGAGTAATGGGGCTTGTCTACAAAATGAAGCTTTTGGTTATTTAGTTTTTGGTATTGACGACAAAACTTTAAAACTATTAGGAACTACATTTCGTCCTAAAGCAGAAAAGTTCAAAAAGAAGAATTAGAACATTGGTTATTACAACGAACTTCTCCTCGTATAGAGATTATTATTTACGAAACAATCTATAACGAAAAACTTATATCCCTTTTCCAAATTCAAGCCGCGCATAACCAACCTACGAAATTTTTACATAAAGATCATATAAGAGTTGGGAGTATAACAAGGTCTTTAAATGAATTTCCAGAAAAAGAAAGAAAAATTTGGGGCAAAGCACCTAAACAGTTATTTGAGAAGGCCTCTGCTTTACATGTTGATTCAGCTGAAGATGTAATTAAGCTATTAGATACTCAATGTTATTTTGATTTATTAAAATCCCTTATCCTACTAACAGAAGTGGAGTAATTGAAAAGTTTGAGGCAGAAAAATTTATAAAACCTACTACTAACGGATATTCAATTACAAATTTAGGTGCTTTATTGTTTGCTAAAAACATTCCTGAATTTGATGCTATCAAAAGAAAATCTGTCCGAGTAATTCAATATGAAGGAAAGAATAAATTAAAAACTCTAAAAGATCAAGAAGGCATATATGGGTATGCTTTAGGATTTGAACGATTAATAAAATTCATAAATGCACTTTTACCTTCTAATGAAGTCATTGGTCAAGCATTAAGAGATAGCGTTACTATGTATCCTGAAATTGCAATAAGAGAATTGGTTGCAAATGCCATTATTCATCAAGATTTTTCAGAAAAAGGTACAGGACCTATGGTTGAAATTTATTCTGATAGAATAGAAATTTCAAATCCTGGTCTACCGCTTATTACCCCAAATCGTTTTATTGATGAATATCAATCGCGGAATGAAGACTTAGCTGGTATTATGAGGCGTTTTAGAATATGTGAAGAAAAGGGAAGCGGAATTGACAAAGTAATTTCATTTATTGAAATGTTTCAATTACCTCCAATTGATATTCAAGTTCAAGAGAAACATACAAAAGTTATTATTTACGCATATCTTAAATTTTCCGATATGGATAAAAAAGACAGAATCCGAGCTTGTTATCAACATGCCTGTTTGAAATATGTAATGAATGAAAAAATGAGCAATCAAAGTTTAAGAGAACGTTTTAAAATAGCAGATGAAAATGCTGCTATGGTATCACGAATAATAAAGGACACATTTGAAGCGGGTTTAATAAAAGAGGAAGATCCTGATAGTAAGTCTAGAAAATATGTTAGATATATCCCAAATTGGGCATAATCTTATTTGATTGTACGATGAAAACACATCTATTTTTAAGTATAAGTTGTTGATTTTCAAAAAATTACTTATTTGACTGTCATTTGACTGAGTTAACAAGTTATTAACAATTCAGTTTTCTTTATTTGACAAAATATTAGGGTTATTAACAAATCAGAAGTCAATCTATTGATTATCAACACTATTTTATTTGATAGTTATTTGATTAAGAATATAGCACCCGCTCCGCTGCATTTGTAATGCCGCGGACAGTCTACAATAAATTCTATTGCTTTCCAGTTTCACATTATATAACTTTTATCTCCATTTTGGTTTGCTAAAAATGTTATGCAGGTTCAGTTCGGAGCTGGATGTAAATAGGTTGTCATCCCTTGCACAAATCATTAAATTAAAAATTTATTTTTTGCGTTTTTTGCAAATACTCCGCTTTTGGTTAGGAAATATCCCAAAACATGCACTTTATAAGTATGGAAACTTTCTTGTTTTGCACATTGAGCCACAATGCCAGTTGCGGCTGCGAGAAGCAATTATAAAAACGCTTGCCTTGTCTCTAATTTTGATGAAGAAATAAACATCAAAACTATCAGACAATGAACAAATACCTCTTACTCATTCGATTATTTTTAGCAGGCTCTTTCGCTTTTTCTCAAAACTACGTTGACTTATTAAAAGTAAGCGCAAGCACTACTCCAAATAATACATTTGATTCGAGTGATGTTAAAACAAGAATAAATGATTTGTTGGTGGACTTAACAGTGCCAGTAAAAATAAACGAAGGCTTTTCTGTTTTAACGGGTGTGATTTATGAAGATATGCAAACTAAATTATTTGCAGATGGCATCGTAAAAAACTTTGGTTCTACGACAATTAAATTAGGCTTCAATAAACAATTGACTGAAAAATGGTCAGCCACGGTTGTTGCATTACCCAAAATTGCTTCTGATTACAATTCATTTACCAATAAAGATTTTCAGTTAGGAGGCATTGCTTTATTCAAATTCAAAAAACGTGATAACTTAAATTACAAAGCAGGTCTGTACTACAACTCCGAATTATTCGGTCCCTTCTTTGTGCCCATGTTGGGCTTGTATTACCAAAGTCCTAATAAAAAGTTTGAAGCTAACATTATGTTGCCTTTACAAGCTGATGTGAATTACCAAGTGCTTCCTTTTATGAATATTGGTTGTAACTTCAACGGACAAATTCGCTCTTATCATTTAAACAATGTTACAGATGCCAATCCAAATACCTACGTTGCAAAATCCACCAACGAATTATTTGGCTATTTAAAATTCAATTTCACAAAAAGTATCTGTCTGCAAACTAAGCTTGGTCATTCGTTTGGGAGAAGTTATAAGGTTTATGATGAAGCAGATAAAGTTAGTTTTGGTTTACCTGCAACGTTTATTGGGGATAAACGTCAGCAGTTGAATTCTAATTTTTCAAATGGAATGATTTTTCAAGTAACGTTACTTTATAGATTGCATCTTAACTAAAATAGGAACACGGATTTAACCGATTGGGCTGATGTTCACTGATTTTTTTTATCCGCATTAATCTGTTATATCCGTTCTATCTGCGTGCCTATTACAAAAACAAAGTTAAACTCTAACACCAATCAAACACACATCATCGACTTGTTCGTTATTGCCTTTCCAGTCGATAAATAATTTTTCGAGTTGGTCTTTTTGTTCGTACATTGGTAAATGAGCCATAGACGCTAATATTTCGCGCAAACGTTTACTCATAAATTTTTTGCCTTTATCACCACCAAACTGGTCGGGAAAACCATCGGTTAAGGTATACACCACATCGTTTTCTTGTAAATCAAACTCATGCTGAGTAAACGATATATCTTGTTTATCGTGTTTACCAACAGGCATTTTGTCGGCTTTAATTTCAATGGTTTCATTTCCTCTAATTATCCAAACAGGATTGTTTGCAGAAGACACAATCAATTTTTTATTTTTAAAATCATAAATCGTCAAGCTTGCATCCATCCCATCTTTACCACCTTCCACACTTCCGTCTAAAGCAAGCGTATCAATAATTAGTTTACGAGTACGGTTTAAAATTTCGGCGGGTTGTAAAATACCTTCCTTCACCGATTCTTTTAAACAAGAAATATTTAAGATACTCATAATAGCACCCGGCACACCATGTCCTGTGCTATCTGCCGTTAACAAGGCAAAGTTACCATTACTTAATTTAGCTGCACGATAAAAATCGCCACTAACCACATCTTTAGGTTTAAATAAAATAAAATATTCTTTTAAATTTTCATCTAGCAATTCTTTAGTAGCTAATAAACTGCGTTGAATCCGTTCTGCATAATTAATACTATCTGTAATTTCTTTATGCTTCTCTTCAATCATGTGTTTTGTTCTACAACTTCGGCGGTTCTTTCTTCAACGGTTTTTTCGAGTTTTAATTTTTCGGAAACTAGTTTGCGCTCTCGACTTTTAATAAAATACCAAACAGAACCAATTATCACTAACAGCACTAAAATTCTAAACCACCATGTTTGCCAAAACGGAGGACGAATAGTAAAGGCATATTCCACAGGCTGGCTCCAATAGCCTTCGCTATTCATCGCTTTTACTTTAAAAATATAATCGCCATGTGGTAAGTTACCATAAGGTGCCGAATTACGATTACTAACCGCACTCCAGTTTTCATCTAAGCCTTCTAAAATATATTGATACTTTACCTTCTTAGGTTGGTTCATAGTAACACCAATAAAGTTAAAGGTGATGTAATTATTATTGTAAGCTAAGCTCAATTTTTCGGGTAAATTATTCCAGTTAGTAATGCCATCAAATTGAAAATTGCCAACTCTCACACCATTTCCTAAAAGAAAACTCGTGTCTTTTTTGTTTTCGAAATTTGCCCAAGAAATACTTTGGTTAAATAACTCAATATTGCTTAACTGAATACTTGGCGCATTGGTGTCTGGTTTTTCGCCACCTACAGGCGGATGATACACCATCAATCGATCATTAGCCGCCATCCAAATACTTCCATCTTTTGATTCTTGCATGGTTTTACCGCCATTGATACCTGCACCTAAAAAACCATCTTGGTATGTATAGTTTTTAAAAATAACATCGCTTTCTAATAAAGCATTGCGCTTAATTTTTTTGATGACTTCGTTCAATTTACTTTCGGTGAGTTTACTTACACCAAAACGAGTCCCAAACCAAATGTTTCCAATTTTATCTTGCAAAATACTCCAAACAACATTATGACTCAATCCATCTTTCTCTGTAAAATCGGTAAAGTTAAAACCATCATACATCGTCACACCATCAAACGTAGCAAACCAAATATTTCCTGTTTTGTCCTCAATCATGTATTTCACATCGTTATTAATGAAACCATTTTTCTCATTAAAATTAGTAAAACCTTTACTGTCATATTTCGAAACACCACCACCCGCTGTTGCAAACCACATACAACCTTTACTATCTTGCAACATGGCGTTAATAAAATTACTAGCTAAGCCTTGCTCCTCCGTATATTTTGTAAATGATCGTCCATCAAATTTACAAACTCCACCTCCTTCTGTCCCAAACCATAAGTTTCCTTTTTTATCTTCGACGATAGAAAACACAATATTGTTACTCAAGCCATCTTTTTCAGTATAGTGTGTAAAAGTATAACCATCAAATTTGCTCACTCCTCCGCCATAAGAACCAAACCAAATATTTCCTCGTCTATCTTGAATAACCGTTTTTACATCGTTATTATTTAAGCCTTCTTTATCGGTATAATGTGCAAACGATTTTCCATCATACTTGTTTAGCCCCATATAAGAGCCAAACCACATATTCCCAGATTTTTCTTCTAAAACAGAAAAAACTAAGTTGTTACTTAAGCCTTCTTTTTCTGTAAAGTGCGTAAAGGTTTTTCCGTCGTACTTGCTTAAACCACCTGCATTTGTTCCTATCCAAATGTTTCCAGACTTATCTTCTAATAAAGATAAAATCTCATTACTATTTAAACCTTCTTGCTCTGTGTAGTGAGTAAAACTGTTTCCATCAAATTTATTTAAACCACCACCAGAAGTCCCTAGCCAAATATTACCAGTATTGTCTTGCAGCATACAACTTACTGCTTGATTGCTTAATCCTTGTGATACACCATAGTGTTTAAATACTTTACCATCATAAACAGTTACACCACCTTGATAAGTACCAAACCATAAATGACCTTGCTTATCTTTTAAACTACATAAAATCGTATTGTCGCTTAAGCCTTCGTTGATAGTATAATTCGCAAAGGTTTTACCATCAAATTTACTAATGCCCGCTCCTGTTCCTATCCATAAATTATTAGCAGCATCTTCGATGATACTGTATACCACACTATTACTTAATCCTTCTTTAACTGTGTAATTTGCAAATGTTTTTTCATCATATTTAGAAAGTCCATCTGCAGTTCCAAACCACAAAATTCCATTATGATCCTGAAAGATACTCGTCACATATTTATTACTTAAACCATCTTGTTCTGAAAAATGAGTAAAGAATTTACCATCGTATTTACTTACGCCACCATCTACTGTTCCAAACCAGAGATTACCAGCTTTATCTTCAAAAATAGTATTAACTGAATTACTATTCAATCCTTCTTCCACAGTAAAGTGAGTAAATGATTTTCCATCATATTTAGTGATGCCTCCGCCAGCTGTTCCTAACCAAATGTTTCCACGGTTATCTTCCAACAAACAATTAATACTACCATGCTTTAATCCTTGCAATTTACCAAAGGTGCTGAAGTTGTTTGGATTTTGATCTTTCGTAAAAGGATCTTTGGCGATGACTTCTTCAGGAATACCGACTCTTTTTTTGGTAATAGCATCTACTTTAATTTGAATAACTTTTGGTAACGAAAACGTATCTTTTCCAGGAACATGGAATTGCGGGCTACCAATAGCCACATTTTTATCGGTTCCTAATAAATGTACATTCGTATTAGTGGGCAAAACGGTAGGTTTACCAACGGCTACTTCTAAAAGTTTACTCTGGTCAATAAAAACAATAGAGGGTTTTACTATACTATCTTTGGGCACAACATAGCCATTTGCTTTATGAACTTTTATGGAATGTATACGCACGTTTTGATTGTCTTTTTCTTTACAAGAAATAAAGGCAAGCAATACAAAAAGATATAGGTATATAAATCTCACAGCAAATAAATATAGGGAATTTATCCGAAAAATAAGCCCATAAATTTTCAGGAAATTATTCTCTGTTTTTAGAATCCATCAAGATAGTCACAGGGCCATCATTTACTAAACTCACTTTCATATCAGCACCAAACTGTCCTGTTTTAATCGGTTTATTGAGGAGTTGAGATAATTGTTGAATACAGTATTCGTATAAAGGAATTGCTATATCTGGCTTCGCTGATTTGATAAAAGAAGGTCGGTTACCTTTTTTAGTGGAAGCAAATAAGGTAAACTGAGAAACTAATAATACATCGCCATTGATGTCTTGCATCGATAAATTTAGTTTATCATCCGCATCCGAAAAAATACGCATCCCAATTAATTTTTGACAAAGCCAATCAGCATCTTCTTTAGTATCGGCTTCTTCAATACCCACTAATACTAAAAAACCTTTTTCAATTTCAGAATAAATAGCTCCGTCAATTTTTACAGAAGCTTCAGAAACGCGCTGAATGACAAAACGCATGATTTACTTTTTGTATTTATCAATTCCGTCTTGCAACCAAGTAATATATTCGGGAATACTTGGATTATAACCACGAATTGGTGCGATTACTTGTTCGTTACCATCCACTAAAACATATAATGGTTGCGAACTTTGTCCGTATAATTTTTCTTCCATGTATTTAAACTTGTCGCCAATATCTGTAATTTCTCTTTCCTTACCATACCATTGCACTTTCATATAGTCCTTTGGATCAAGTGCACGTTTATCATCTACATATAAAGATACTAGCACTACATCATTATTTAAACGTTTTGTTACTTCTGGATCTGGCCAAACATAGTCTTCTGTTTTACGACAGTTAGCGCAGGCATGCCCAGTAAAGTCAATCAATAATGGTTTGCCAACTTTTTTTGAATACGCTAAAGCGTGCTCGTAATCGTTTTTAAAATGAACAACACCATTTTTATTTACTTCCATGTATTTACTAAACTCTGCATCAGCTGGCAATGACGCTTGCGCTGAAGCCCCTGCACTAGAGCCTCCAAAACCATGTGGAGATTCTGAATACTCTAATGGAGGTAAAATACCTGAGAATAATTTTAAAGGTGCGCCCCACATTCCTGGGATTAAATAAATAACCATAAAGAAAGAGGCAATAGCGACAAATAATCTTCCTACCGAAACATGTTTTAAATCGCTATCGTGTGATGTTTTAAACATACCTACCAAATACATCGTTAATAAAGCAAAGATCACAATCCATAATCCAACAAATACTTCGCGCGTTAAAATGCCTGCTTGCACCACTAAATCAGCATTTGAAGCGAATTTTAATGCTAATGCTAATTCTAAAAAGCCTAAAGTTACTTTCACTGCATTTAACCAACCGCCTGATTGTGGCAATGAATTTAACCAACCTGGGAAAGCCGCAAATAAACCAAAGGGTAAAGCTAAGGCAAGAGCAAAACCAAACATTCCCCAAAAAGGACCAGCTAAATTACCCGTGCCTGCTGCTTCAACTAATAATGTTCCAATGATTGGTCCTGTGCAAGAAAAAGAAACTAAAGCCAAGGTAAAGGCCATAAAGAAAATACCGATGTAACCACCTTTGTCGGATTTAGCATCCATTTTATTTACAAAACCGCTTGGCAATGTAATTTCAAAGGCACCTAAGAAAGACATCGCAAACACTAATAATAAAACAAAGAAAGCTAAGTTAAACCACACATTAGTTGACAAAGAATGTAAAGCTCCCGCACCAAAAATCACTGTTACCCCTAAGCCTAACCCAACATATAATACAATAATTGAAACGGCATATAATAGTGCATTTTTAATACCTTCTGCTTTTGTTTTAGATTGTTTTGTAAAGAAACTCACATTCATTGGAATCATAGGAAACACACAAGGTGTTAGCAATGCTAAAGCTCCACCAATAAATCCAGCAATAAAAATAGCGTACCATGATTTTGGAACATCTTGAGTTTCTTTTAGAATACCTTGAGAAATAACCGCCTCTTCGGTTGCAGATTCAACAGCTGTATTAATAGTATCTTTTGATGAAACAGAATCAGTAATACTAGGGACAACTGCCTGCACTGTAGTGCCAGTTGTTGAAGTCTCCGTTGCTGTTACGCTTTCTATTGCTGCACAAGCTGCAGTTCCTTGTAAAGAAAATTCAAAAACATCTGCTGGAGGGAAAATACATTTTTCTTCTGTACAAGCTTGGAATTCGTATTTACCTTTAATAGTGATTTTTTTATCAGTCTTTAATTTAATACGTTGTGTGAAGGTGGCTGTCTTTACAAAATACTGCACATTCATTTCAAATACCTTATCAAATTCTTTGATGGGTTTGCTCTCTGTTGTTTTACCAACCAAATCATAATCAGCAGATTTGGTAAACATAAAAACAGTTGGATTTGGCCCGTCTTTTACTGGGCTTAATGAATAAATATGCCAAGGTTCATCTACCGCTGCCGTAAACTGTAAATCATATTCACAATCGGATATTTTTTTAATGGAGAATTTAAAATGAACAGGTGTTTCCTGAGCTATTAGAAATGAACTTGTAAGAAACAAAAAAAGAAGAGATATTTTTTTCAGCATAACCATTAAATATATGTGGTAAAAGTAAAACTAATTAGATAATTGAGGCTTTGAGTTTACAATTCAAATCCCATGATTATATGATTCCTAAAAGCCTATTTTTTTGCTCCACCTTCAGGCACTAAAACCTGAAACTCAAGAGTGGCGGGAGGCAAGCATTGAACGTCGTTACAAGTCATGAACTCTAAAGACGTTTTTATGGTAAAGCTTTTTTGATTTTTTAACTTAATTTTTTGTTTAAATACCGCTTGATTTGAAAACACAAACACCTTGGCTTCAAATGCTGCTACGTATTCTTCGTGCGCTTGCTCCTCTTCTACTTTTCCAACTAATTCAAAATCTGCACTTGGTGTTACTGTAAAAGATGTAGGAATAGGACCAACATCTGTAGGACGTTGAGAATAAATATGCCATTTTTTATCAATGGTTGCCGTAAAGTGAATTTCGCCTTCAGTTGCATTAGTGGCAACATAAACAGCATTCCAAGTCACAGGTTTTAAAGGTGGATTTTGAGAAAATCCAACAAAGCTTAATAAAGAGAATAAGATTAAAAAGATACGGTTCATAGGTTCTAATTTTTAGTGAAAATAGGTATTAATAATTAGTTTAAAGGAAGGGATTTCTTAAAAAATGTTAGTAATTCTTAGTTCTTTTGTCTTGAAACAAAAGAACCAAAAATTCAAGACTTATTAAAATTTAGCTAAAATCTGCATAGTATCAAGCTGATAATTTGAAAGCGCTTCGCGAACAGCCCAAATTATCTTGGCTCATGCCCTCGCTTTTGATACTACTGGATTTATACGCTAAATTTTAATAGGCCAGTGAACACATTTACAGAGTTATATTTCGCCATCTATATCTACATCAGGAAATTAACTCATTGTTTTTTACGTGGATTCCGCCTTTTAAATTTAACGATAAAAATAAAAGGGCTTTCAGCTAGGATTTGTGCGCGTTTTGCTGTCTAGCGGTTTTGGGAGTTTCTAAAATCGGGAGGGAAAGCACTTCGTAATTTTTGAGTTAAATTTAAGAAGCGGTGATTTTTCTTTGTTCCTTTCTTTGCATGGCAGGCAAAGAAAGGAAGTACTAATTCGATAGCTATCGAAGAACTTTTTGTATCAAGACAAAAAGTTAAATATATACTCTACGTAAGGCATGAAAAGTATTAAAAAAAGAAATCCCATTCGCTATCTAGCGAATGGGATTTAAATCTTCTGTGTGTCACAAAAAAACTACTCTATAATCATCTCGTAAGGCAATCTTGCTTGAACGCCTTTCATTTGTAATACATTTTTAATTTGTTTTACATATAAATAGGTCTCACCTAAATTAGATTTCATAGAACGAGTTTCCATTTCTTCTTTGGTGTTTCCTAATAATTCTTGTAAAGGATCTTTTTGTTTAGGTAATTCTAACAACTTGTAATCACTTACTTTAGCTTGTTTAGCCGCGTAAGCAATCGCATCGTTAATCCCACCTAATTCATCTACTAAATTTATTTTAATAGCATCTGCTCCGCTCCAAACGCGTCCTTGACCAATACTATCAATGTTATTTTTAGTGGTTTTACGGCCAGTTGCAACTTTAGTAATAAACACATCATAAATATGTTCTACACTTTGTTGAATATATTCGTATTCTGCTGGCGTAGCTCCTCTTAAAATAGTTCCTACATCACTGTGTTTATTTGTGTTTACTGTATCAATGGTGATTCCTAATTTTTCGGATAATGCTTTTTGAGCATTTGGTATCATTCCAAAGACACCAATAGAACCCGTTATAGTATTTGGTTGAGCAAAAATACGATCAGCTGCACAACTAATATAATAACCACCACTCGCAGCTACATCACCCATCGATACAATAAATGGTTTTGCTTTTTGAGCTAAAACAGTTTCTCTCCAAATAACATCCGATGCTAAAGCGCTTCCTCCTGGTGAATTAACACGTAATACAATTGCTTTTACATCTTTATCTAAACGAGCTTCTTTAATAGCTTTGGCAATACGCTCGCTGCCAATTTTTTCATCATCTCCTTCTCCACTCTCAATTTCGCCAACCGCATAAATCACTGCAATTTTATTTTTAGATAATTTAGTATTGTTATTTGCCTCCGTATAATCCGTCAATGACGCAAAAGTGATTTTATCCGTTTCAGCAATATGAATATTTTTTTTGATAGCACTAAACACTTCATCTTCGTATTTTAACTCATCAACTAATTTATATTTCACCGCGTCTTGTGGACTTCTGATTAATAAATTATTTGCCATATCATTAATATCTTTTGAAGACATGCCTCTGCTTTTAGCCATACCATCCACCATGTGATTCCATAAAGAGCCTAAATAGGTTTCTACTTGTGCTCTATTAGCCTCACTCATTTTATCTAACATAAAAGGTTCAATAGCACTTTTAAATTTACCATGTCTAAAAATTTGAACTTCAACACCTGTTTTTTCCAACATTTTTTTAAAGAACATCATTTGAGAACTTAAACCTTTTATTTCTAATCCACCTTCTGGATTTAAATATAATTTATCAGCTGTAGTAGCTAAGTAGTATGCCTTTTGAGAATACCCCTCAGAATAAGTGTAAATAAACTTTCCTGATTTTTTAAAATCTAATAAAGCGTTACGCACTTCTTCTAAAGTTGCAAAACCAGCCACTGGATTGCTAACTTCTAAGTAAATTCCTTTGATATTTTTATCAGTTTTAGCAAATTTTAAACTCTCAATAATATCACCAATACCTACTGTTCCTTTAGGCATAAAAGGACCTAAATCAACATCTCCAAAAGGATTTTTAATACTACGCTCTTTAATATCACCATCTAAATTAATTTTTAGCACGGTATTTTCTTTAGCAGTATAGCCTTTATCCTTTTTCATATTTACAGCATCAGAAAACATACTTGCCACAGATGCAATAACAATTAACGTAATTACAACGCCAGTAATTAAAATCCCTAAACATGAGCCAAAAAATGCTCCAAAAAATTGTTTCATACTATATAAATTAAGTTTATTAAGTTGTAGAATTGATATATTTTCACAACTATGGCTCTAAATTAGGTTACTTTCTGTTATTTTTACCAATAATTATATGAACGTTACGTATTTATGTTTAGGCGGTAATATTGGTGATAGAGAAAAAGCTATTTACCTTGCTTTGTCAGAAATAAGCCAATTAGTTGGGAAAATTACTTCTAAATCAAAAATATATGAAACTGAAGCCTGGGGCGTTGAAAACCAGCAAGCATACCTCAACCAATGTATAGAAGTAAAAACCCATTTAAGTGCGAATGAGTTAATAACTGCTTTACTATCGATTGAACAGCATTTGGGCCGTATAAGATCTTTAAATGAAGTGTACGAGCCAAGAACTATTGATATTGATATTTTATTCTATAATCAAGAGGTGATAGATAATGAGCTGTTAACAGTTCCTCATCCTCGATTACATTTAAGGAAATTTATTTTAATCCCATTAAATGAAATTTGTTCCAACTATTTGCATCCTTTATTAAATAAAACTATCTTTAATTTGTTAAGCCACTGCGAAGACGAATCGGAAGTTAAATTATTTAAATCAGAGCGTTAATATGTTCATTTGTATAGAAGGTAATATTGGTTCAGGAAAAAGTACACTTGCCGAAGCCCTAGCAAAAAAATTAAAAGCAACTTATTTACCCGAACAGTTTGAAGATAACACGTTATTGCCTTTATTTTACAACGACAACAAAACCTTTGCTTTTCCTACAGAATATTCTTTTTTAATTGACAGACAAAAACAATTAACTAATTATTTTAATTCTATAAAAAAAGGAACGATTACTGTTAGCGATTTTCATTTCGATAAATGCTTGTGTTTTGCAAACGCCAATTTATCCTCTAAAGATTTTTCATTTTTCAAAAAGCACTTTAAGCCTTTAAAGAAAACCATACCAACACCGCAATTAGTAGTGTATTTAGATACAACGACTGAATTACTCACAAAAAATATTCAAAAGCGAGGCAGACTAATAGAAAAGAACTTGAAGAAAAGTTATTTAGAGAAACTGAAAAAATCATTAGATAGGTATTACAAGCTTGATGGCAAAATAAACACAGTAGTTCTAATTTTAACCATAAAAGAGTATAATGCCTCAGTTTTAGAAAATTGTTGCAAAGAAATTATTGAAATCATAGAGAAAACAAAAAAATAATATATATTTATATATGCTTATTCAGAGAACTTTATTTTTATTACGCTTTTATTATGCAGCTTTTTAGCAAAAGCACAATATGATGGCGACCTACAATTTATTGGCAGAAACTTTATAAATAATAAACCTCTTACAAATACCAAAATTAAGGTTGTTAGTAATGGCAAAACCATTTCGGAGTTTGACACAAAAAAAGGTAACGATTTTAGAACCAAACTAGATTTCGGAAATGTGTATGATGTTTATTTTATAAATGAACAATGCCAAACCATGTTTATTAGAGTTTATGCGGATGGTGTTCCAGAAGATAAACGTTACATAAAAATGACTTATGCTTTAGATATTCCTTTTTTCGCAAAAGACCCTAACCTAATTGATACTGTTCAGTTTAATAAACCATTTCACCAAATTATGTTTAATGGTAAATCAAAGTTTGTTGATGATACGGTTTACATGAATAAATTCATTAAGAACATTTATGCGAAAAAACCTGTTGTTAAAAAAGACACGACTGCGCCTATTTTAACGACTGAAAAGATAAAAGAATATTTACAACTAGCTGGTAAGTTAAGTTTAGATAACGACAAAAACACACCACTAAAAAATAAAACGGTAAAGTTATTAAATAAAAAAGGAGAGGTTATCTCTACCTCACAGACGACAAACCACGGAGCCTTTGTGTTTCAGCATGTAGATGCTGAACAAGCCGATGGTGTAACAGTTGCTTTGAGTAGCGCCGATAATCCAAATAATGACAAAGTTAAACTACAAAGTACCGAAGGCGAAAAAATAGATGTTGCAAGTGCAAACGCCGATCAAACATATACGTTTAAATATAAAACAGAAAATGATTTAGTTAAGAAATTAACCGACAACAATTTCGGTTTCAATATTGCAGGTAAATTAATCGCCATTAATGGGGCTGATAAAATTGTAGCATCAGACAAAACAGTTTACTTACTAAATGAAAAAAACACGGTGATAGCTAAAACAAAAACCAATGTTTTAGGAACCTTTTTATTCCCAAATATTTCACCAGATCGCGAATATGGCATTGCCTATGATAGTGCGGATGCGATTCCAAATTATGTGATGAGTTTATTTACGGTTAAAGATAAATTTGTAAAACGATTAGATTCCTTATCCAAAAACAAGTTTGTTTATAAATTCATTTCAATTACTGGCAGTTCTTTTAACGACTTTGTAATGGATGATTCTGAATTAAAAATGAATATCAATGGCCGTTTATATGGTAATAACAAAAACAATCCATTAGCTGACATGAAAGTGCTATTACTAAACGAAAAGTATCAAACCATTGATTCAGCAACAACAACAAAAGACGGAGATTTTTCCTTCAAGCATCTACCCTATACTAAGCAATTACTCATTAATGCCGCCAACGAAAAAGTATTTTAGAATCGTTTGACAATATTTTAGTTTTTGATAATGCGGATAATTTAATTAAAATTGTTTCACAAGTAAAAGGACAAAAATTTAATTACAGACCTTTAGAAACAGAGCAATACAGATTTACTGAAGTTTATGTTGATGATCCATGGTTATCTATTATTGAAAAAGAAAATGCTGATAAAAACAAGGCAGGTGATCAAGCCACTATTATAGAAAATATTTTATTTGAGTTTAATAAGGCTGATTTACTTGAGCAATCTAAACAAACTTTGGATAAAGTTATTTTAGCCATGAAGAGTAACCAAAAATTTAATATTGAATTAAGCGCTCATAGCGATAGTAAAGGTAGTGATGCTTATAATTTAAAATTAAGTCAGCAACGTGCCGAATCATCAAAAAAATACATCATTAGCAAAGGTATTAATGCGGATAGAATTGTAGCTAAAGGCTATGGTGAGTCTAAATTATTAAACAATTGCGGTAATGATGTAAAATGTAGTGATGATGAACATGCTGTTAACCGTCGTTTAGAATTTAAATTGAACTTTACAAAATAACATGTTCCCTGCATCCGAAGTTATTGAGGCTACTCAGATTATTTATGAAGATAATCACTTGATTATTATTAATAAAAAAGCTTCTGAAATTGTACAAGGAGATAAAACAGGCGACATGCCTTTATCCGAAAAAGTAAAAAACTTTATCAAACAACGAGATAATAAACCAGGCAATGTATTTTGTGGTGTCTGTCATCGTTTAGATAGACCTGTTTCTGGGATTGTTATTTTCGCAAAAACGAGTAAAGCTTTATCTCGCATGAATGAATTATTTAGAGATAAAACCATTCAAAAAACGTATTGGGCTGTAGTGAAAAATAAACCACCTCATATTACTCAACGTTTAACCCATTATTTAATTAAAAACGAGAAAACCAACACCTCTAAAGCTTTTGCTACTGAACGTCCCGGAGCTTTAAAGGCTGAGTTATCATACACACTTATTGCCTCTATCTCAAATTACCATTTACTAGAAATAAATTTATATACGGGTCGTCATCATCAAATCCGAGCTCAGTTATCTGCTATTGGCTGCCCCATTAAAGGCGATTTAAAATATGGATTTGATAGGTCCAACCAAACACCTTTTATTCATTTACATTCTTATAAAACAGAATTTATTCATCCTATTAAACAAGAACCAATATCTGTAACTTGTAAACCAAGAACGGATGACACGGTTTGGAATGAATTAACTAAATTGGTATAAAAAAAATGAAAGCTATAATTATCGCATTATTTTTAGGACTAGCTACATTCTCATGCAAAACTAATAAACAGAACACTGCCACCTCAACAATGGATAATGGATTGATTAAAGATTGTCCGGAAGAGTTAATTAGTAATCAAATGCCTACGCTTGATAAATCAAAAAGAAATTCCAAATACTACATTTATAAAGGCGAGCGCAAAGAAATAAATGAATTTGATTCTGTTTGGGTTAATAAAAACTGCAAGGTAAAAGTAACAGTTGTTCAGTAATTGGTCTTAAAACTTTGCTTGGAAACCAAATCCAAAGTTTACACCACCTCCAGTTAAATCTAAAATATCATTCTCATTAAATTGTGTATTCTGAAAATCCATGTTTTTATAACTATAGTGTACATAAGCCAAATTAATAAACATACCGATATGATCTCCAAAATAAAAGCGAGGTTGCAAATGTAAATCGAACACTAAGCCGCCACCTTTTGCACCAGATATATATTGATCACGTGCATCCCAATGCATAGTAGAATATCCAACATTAAATCCAGCTAACATATCTACACGCTTTGATCTAACAAAATGCGCATTTACTAATAAAGTTGCATCTAGGGCCTTAAACGAGGGTTTAGAATTTGTAGCAGTATCTTTTTCCGTAAAATAATCACATAATTGAACTTTTGCGCCAATACCTAGCCAGTTTAAAACACCGCGTTCGTAATGTAAGCTCAACATTTTATTTAGCGCTGGGTTTGATTCGGATGTTGGACTCGTTGCAATTTTAGACGTATAATTATAATACCCTAAATCTAAACCAAAGGCAACCACATTCGCACTTTTTTCAAAGCTCTTTTGTGCATTTACCTGTAATGAAATTATAAGAACTACTATAGCTGCAATTTTTTTCATAATTTTTATTTTAATATAAAGATAACTATTTTCCTGTAATTAAAAATTCAGTTCGTCTATTCTTAGCTCTTCCTTCTTCCGAGGTATTTTCGGCAATTGGTTTATTTGGTCCAAAACCCTTAGCCGTAATACGCTTTCCATCTACTCCTTTTTCTTCTAAATAAGCTTTAACCGTATAAGCACGATTGGCAGATAAAGCCTCGTTAGCTTTGGCAGCTCCCACATTATCTGTGTGTCCTTGAATTTCAATAGTAATACTCGGATTCTCTGTTAAATATTCTGCAAACGATTCTAAAACAACAAACGATTCTTTTTTCAAATCAGCTGAGTTAGTATTGTAATATAAATTATTTAATACAAATGAACTGCCGGCAGCTGCTTCATTTATTTCTATTTTAACGGGAGTTGGTTGTTTTTCAAAAGTAGCTTCTTTAATGCTCACCACTTTTGACGAAAACGCATAATCATCTTTTTTAACCGTAATTAAAACATCATCTTTCTTTTTTAAATTTATAGCAACCATTGCCGTTCCTTTAACAGAATCAACAACTGCCAATGTTTTTTCTTTAGTCACCGTGTTTGTAACTTCAACTGTTGCCCCTTCAATTTTATTTCCAGATTTATCTTTCATTTCAATATTCATGAAAGTAGTCTCCTGCGGACGGGCTTCTTTATACAAATCAAACGAATATAAATCATACTTCCCTACTCCTTTGCCTTGCATTTTACCTTCATTATATGAAAAGAAATAACCCGTTTTACTATCAGTACTCACTAAAAAACCTACATCATCTGCTTCCGTATTAATAGGATAACCAATGTTTTCAGCTTCTAACCACTCGCTTTTATCATTTTTACGAATAAAGAAAATATCCATTCCTCCAAATCCAAAATGACCACCATCTCCTTGACGGTTGGGTCCACTACTAAAATATAAGGTTTCGCTATCCGAGTGTATGAATGGTGTTTTTTCATCGCCTCTTGTATTAATTTTAGGTCCTGCATTTTGTGGTACTCCCCACACTCCCGTCTTAGGATCTTTTTTTGTTACATAAATATCGATACCTCCGTAACCACCTGGCCTATCGCTTGCAAAGTATAAAGAATTACCATCCGCACTTAAGGTTGGTTGAGAATCCCAATACACAGGGTGGTTAACGTTAGCGCTTATTTTGCTGATATCACTCCAATAATCATCGCCCTCATTCTTACTCATATAAATATCACAATTAGGCTGATTACCGCCTTCAAAACGACTCATGGCAAAATACAATACTTTGTTGTCGATTGATATTGTACATCCTCCTTGGTTATCATCGGTTGTATTAAATGGAGGCGACATTTGTAAGCCTGCATTAAACAGTCCTGTTTTATCGCGAGCGGCAACCATAAACACTTCTTTTTCTCCATCTAGTGCTTTTACCGTATTCATTGATTTTAAGGGGACTTTACGAGTAAAGAAACACATTTTATCATCAGGAGAGATATATGCCAAGTATTCGTCAGCTTTAGTGGAAATTCCTGTAACAACTTTCGGATCGAATGGAACAATTTTCTTTTTAAGTTCAGTTTCTTTTTTCGCAAACTTCACCATCTCTTTTGAGTTATACATTTGAGTTTCGTATTCTTTACTAAACTTCAATCCATCCTCATCTCTAAACTTAATAAACTGCTGTAAGTACTTTACAGCTGAATCATTTTTAGCTTCTTCATAATAACTAAATCCAATATAGTAATAAGGTTCTGAATGAATTTGCGGACAAATAGCGATGGCCTTTTTTAAATATGGAACAGCTGGCGCATAAGGTTTATTTTCTAATCGACAATGAACAATAATTTCTCTTGCCATAAATAAATTAGCCTCTGCAAAATCTGGTTCTTCTGCTAAACATTCTCTAATAAATGCTAAACGCTCAGGCTTTTTGTATTTCTTTTTATCTGTCGCTTTTTCATAAAGCTTTAAGGCCTTTTTGTTATCAATTTCCACACAAAATTTAGAAGAACCTTCCTCCTCATCTTGAGCAAAGAATGAAATAGAATAAATTAAAAAAAAGGATAGTATAAGTTTGTTCATTGTTTTATGTTAAAGTTGTCAAGATAAAGTTGCAAGATAATATGACTTTATCCATACTACTTTATACATTTTTTAAACTTACTTAGGTTTATAAATTGCTTTTTGCTTATTTGGCTCAGGTTTTTTAGCATCATCATTTCTATCTTTATCTTTTCGGATATCAATAGCTGGTTCGTATACCCATGTTCCTTTTTTCATGGATAAGGCGTCAAAACTACCATCTGGTCCGTAATACTGATGTTGCCCTTCTAATGTTGGGTCCAGCGTATTGGGGGCCAAATGACTAAAAATAATTTGTTTTCTACTAGAGTTATATTTTAATGACATGGCTACTTCTCCAGCATATTCAAACATAATACGTTTGGCAAATTTGCCAGGAAATTTAAACACATCTTTTCCAAACATTGGAGTACCGTCGGGTTTAAAATATAAAATATCAATAAACTTACGTTGCGTTAATTTATCATTGCCATCCCAACCAAATAAGGTATAAAAATCATCGTCTGATTTTATGACATCGTAATACAACATCCCAAACCATTTACTTGGATCGGATACATAATTTTCGGGAGTTTTAACGGATGCTGATTTATCCAATAATGGGAAATATTCGTACTGGGAAGTTGTTTCTTTTTTAAACATCCCTTTTTTAATGGTTTTAGTATTATTGACTTGTATAAACCCAAAGAAAGCATGTGTTTGATCTTCCTTTAACATATTCCAAGTAATGATTCTAAATTTTTTATCGGGAGCCATTAAGCGCGACACTTCCTTAATACTATCAAATGGATAGAGTATCGATTTCTCATCCTTCAAAATCACATTCCATAAAGCAATAAATTGTTTATTGGCTTCAAAGCGATTGGCTTCTTTTTTACTAAAAAAAACTCTTGCTTGAATATGCTTTAAGGAATCTTCTAAATCAGAATAATACTTGATATCCGTTTCAGATAACTGAGCCAATGCCGAAAAGCCAGATGATAGTATGACACTTAAAAAAAAGAATATTCGCATTGACCTATAACTGATTTGTGAATGGAAAGTTACAGAAAAAAACGCACTCTTTTTGAATGCGTTTCTTAAAGAATATTAAAAACTCTTCGACTCTGCTCAGAGTCCAAAAATTTATGCTAAAGATCCATACAACTTCATGCGTTGTTCTTTTACGCCTTCGTTTTCTAAATACTCATCGTAAGTCATTTTTTTATCAATAATACCATTTGGCGTTAATTCTATAATACGATTAGCAACCGTTTGCATTAACTCATGATCATGACTTGTTAAAAGCACAACACCTGTATAATCTTTTAAAGCATCATTGTAAGCAATAATACTTTCCAAATCTAAGTGGTTAGTTGGCTCATCTAATATTAACATATTAGGATTTACTTGCATCATACGACTAGTCATACAACGCACTTTTTCTCCTCCTGATAATACTGAACATTTTTTCATTACCTCTTCGCCACTAAACAACATTTTACCCAAGAATCCACGCACATAACTTTCATCTTTGTTTGATGAATATTGACGCAACCAATCCATTAAATTCATATCGCCTGTAAAATACTTAGCGTTATCATTTGGTAAATAACCTTTGTGAATAGTTGTCCCGAATTTATACTCTCCGCTATCCGCTGTATCTTCTTCATTAATGATATCAAACAACGCTGTAATCGCTAAATGATTTTTGGCAATGAAAGCAATTTTATCTCCTTTAGAAACATTGATGTTCACATTTTTAAATAAGATACCATCCGCATTTGATTTAGATAAATTTTCGATATGTAAAATTTGATCACCTGCTTCACGTTCTTGTTTAAAAATAATACCTGGGTATTTACGCGTACTTGCAGGAATTTCATCAATCACTAATTTATCTAATAATTTTTTACGAGAGGTTGCCTGACTTGATTTACTGGCATTAGCACTGAATCGACGAACGAAATCTTGCAACTCCGTACGTTTGTCTTCCATCTTTTTATTAGCATCACTTCGTTGTTTTAATGCTAATTGACTCATTTGGTACCAGAAACTGTAGTTACCAGTATATGTTTTTAATTTATTGTAATCAATGTCACAAGTGTGCGTACAAACTGCATCTAAAAAATGTCGATCATGGCTAATTACAACAACCGTATTTTCAAAATCAGCTAAATAATTTTCTAACCAAGAAATGGTTTCAACGTCCAAATCATTGGTAGGTTCATCTAATAATAAAATATCAGGGTTACCAAAAAATAGCTTGCGTTAATAAAATCTTTACTTTGTCTTTTCCTGTTAAATCTTTCATTATTTTGTAATGAGATTCAACTGGTATGCCAACATTTGTCAATAAAGTAGCTGCATCACTTTCTGCATTCCAACCATTCATTTCTCCAAACTCTGCTTCTAATTCCGCAGCTTTATTTCCATCTGCTTCACTAAAATCTTCCTTTGCATAAATAGCATCTTTTTCTTTCATGATGTTGTACAAACGTTTGTTGCCCATCATTACTGTATCCAACACGGTATATTCATCAAATTCAAAGTGATTTTGTTTTAATACGCTCATACGCATACCTGGCAAAATACTTACTTGACCTTTATTAGGCTCAATTTCGCCTGACAAAATTTTCATAAAGGTAGATTTACCAGCACCATTAGCACCAATTAATCCATAGCAGTTACCTGGAGTAAACTTTACATTTACTTCATCAAATAAAATACGTTTGCCATATTGCAAACTCACGTTAGAAACAGAAATCATCTCTTAAAAAAATTAGGCGGCAAAGATATGGAAAAAGTTTTGAGTTATGAGATATAAATTATGAGTTAAAACCACAAAAATTAGGCTTTTATAAGGTCTTTTCTACAAATTTTAACCAACTTTTACATTCAATCTTATAACTCATAACTTATAACTTATAACTTTTTTGTAATTTCGCTCATCTAAAAAACACACTATGCCAAAAGGAATTTATAAAGTACCCGTTGCGGTTAACGAACCGATAAAAAGTTATGCTTCTGGAAGCCCTGAGCGTAAAGAGCTACAAGCAATGTTAAAAGAATTGCGCAGTAAAAAAATTAATATTCCTATGTATATTGGCGACAAGGAAGTAGAAAGCCATGTATTGGTTAGATTACACCCTCCTCACGATCACCAACATGTATTAGGTCATTTTCATAAAAGTGATAAAACACATATAACTCAAGCCATTGATGCAGCTTTAGCTGCTAAAGAAAAATGGGCAAACTTAAGCTGGGAACACAGAGCAAGTATCTTTTTAAAAGCTGCTGAATTAATTGCTGGACCTTACCGCGCCAAATTAAATGCCGCTACCATGTTAGGTCAAAGTAAAAATGCGTTTCAAGCGGAAATTGATAGCGCATGCGAAATCATTGACTTTTTAAGATTCAATGTTCAGTACATGACAGAGATTTATGCTGAGCAACCAATCTCTGGTCCTGGTGTTTGGAACCGTTTAGAGTGGAGACCTTTAGAAGGATTTATTTATGCACTAACGCCATTTAACTTTACAGCGATTGCAGGTAATTTACCTACTAGTTGTGCCATGATGGGAAATGTGGTTGTTTGGAAACCAAGTAATACTCAGGTATACAGTGCAAATGTATTAATGGAAATTTTCAAAAAAGCAGGTGTGCCAGATGGGGTTATTAATTTAATTTATCCAAGTGGGCCAGATGCTGCAGAAGTGATTTTTAATCACAGAGATTTTGCAGGTATTCACTTTACAGGAAGTACAGAAGTATTCCAAAATATTTGGCAAACTATTGGAAACAACATTCACAAATACCGTTCTTACCCTCGTATTGTTGGAGAAACAGGAGGGAAAGATTTTATTATGGCACACAAATCTGCTGAAACAAAATCATTAGCGGTTGCTATTTCTCGTGGGGCTTTTGAATACCAGGGACAAAAATGTTCGGCTGCTTCAAGAGCTTATATTCCAAGTAATTTATGGGAAGAAGTAAAAGGATATGTGTTGGCTGACTTGAAAGACATGAAAATGGGGCCAACCGAAGATTTTACAAACTTTATTAATGCAGTAATTGATGAAAAAAGCTTTGATAAATTAGCGAAATACATTGATAATGCTAAGAAAGACTCTAATGTAGAAATTATTGCTGGTGGAAATTACGATAAATCGAAAGGTTATTTTATTGAACCAACCATCATTGTAGCTAAAGATCCAAAATATGTAACCATGTGCGAGGAGTTATTCGGACCTGTGTTAACTATCTTTGTTTACGATGCAGATAAGTATGAAGAAACATTAGAGTTAGTAGATTCAACGTCTCCTTACGCTTTAACTGGTGCTATTTTAGGGCAAGACCGTTATGCAATTGAATTAGCAACTAAAAAATTAAGTAATGCTGCTGGTAACTTTTACATTAATGATAAATGTACCGGCGCAGTAGTTGGTCAACAGCCATTTGGTGGGGCTCGTGGTAGCGGAACTAATGATAAGGCAGGTGCAAAAATTAATTTATTACGTTGGGTTTCTCCTCGTACTATTAAAGAAACCTTTACACCTCCAACAGATTATAAATATCCGTTTTTACAAGCAGATTAGTGCATCTTAATGACTGAATATAAAAATCCCCTATTAAACTATAGGGGATTTTTTTTATTAAAAAAAAGATTAAATATTGCATTTCAGGAAATTAATCTATAATTTAACGGTTTATATCTATTAAATAAATGCCTTCGTCTGACATAAAACTATTTGAAAATTTCTCCGTAAAAATTAACGAAGACGGTTTTTATGAAATTGAAGTATTTGATGACAAAGAGTTTAGCTTTCCTCAATTAGAAGAATTAATTAAAGCACAAGAATCTCTTGGTTCAAAGCAACTACCAGTACTAGTGCTTTGTGAGGAATTTGCATCTACAGATACTAGCTTTGTGAGGCATTTGGCTCAAAATAAAAACAATCCTTATTCAAAAGCTGATGCCTTTGTGATTAAGTCTGTGGCTCAAAAAATAATAGCCAATTTCTATTTAAAAATTTCAACACCAGAAAGACCAACTAAATTTTTTAAAGGCAGAGCCGAAGCTAATACTTGGCTTAAAACTATTTCATAATTCATTTGTTTAAACATAAAATCAATTCGTTTTGACAAAATCTATTTCGGAAAACAAATTTATTATGTCTTACAATCAAGTGGGGTATTACGAGTTATCTATAAAAGATAATGTTGAAATTTTCGTTGATGATATTCATCTGATTGTTAATACTCAGAAGCAATTAAATGGATCTAAATCTCCAATATTAATTTTTGGAGGACAATACTCTACCACCAACACTGAAACTTTAAAATATATTTCAGTAAACGAGAACATGCCTTTTTCTAAATGTGCAGCCTTTATTGTAAGCTCTATTTCGCAAAAATTATTAGGGAATTTTTATCTTAAAATATATAAACCTCAACGACCAACCAGGTTTTTTAACCATAAAGAAGACGCCATTAATTGGTTAAAGCAATATCTTTAGTTTTTAGTACCTTTACGATGTTTTGAAAAAATTAATTGCCATATTTTTTTGTTTATCTTTTTCTGTTTATGGTCAAGAAAAATCGAACGCCTTTAACTTATTAATTATGGCAGGAGTGTCTCCATCACAAGTTCATGGAGATACGTACAGTGGTTTTCATAAACTAGGTGGCATGGGTGGTGTTGGCGTTGAATCTGTATTCAATGAAAAAGCCAGTATGAATTTATCTTTTTTATTTATCCAAAAAGGAGCCCGTAAAAATCAAAACTTAGAGAAAAATGATTTGAATTATTATTATTTAAATCTCAATTATGTGGAAGTTCCAATTTTAGTAACTTATACTCAAAAGAAATTTTTATTTGATATTGGAGTTTCAGCTGCCTATTTAATAAATTACTATGAAGCTTCTGAAGCTGGCAATTTTACAGGAATGTTTCCATTTCAGAAATATGATTTTTCAGTAAAAGTAGGATTAGGATTAAACATTAGCCCTAAATGGTTTGTTAATTTTAGGAGTAGTAATTCATTTATTACAACTCGTCCTAACAGAGTTAAACAAGCTATTTATTACAACAATATCATTGCTCGAACGTTTAATAAAGGATACTACAATAACATATTAGAATTTACCTTAGGTTATAGAATTAAAACTAAAAAAAATACAGTTGCACCATAAACATAAAATAGTTGTAGCCATTACTGGCGCTAGCGGAAGTATTTACGCCAAAGTGTTGTTAGATAAACTCTCAAAGTTATCTGAGCAAATTGAGCAAGTAGGTATTGTGATGAGCGATAATGCCAAAGATGTTTGGAAGACAGAATTAGGCAACGAAGATTATAAAAACTATAGCAACTTTACTTTTTATGATAAAACTAATTTTTATGCGCCGTTTGCCTCAGGTTCGGCAAAATATAATACCATGATTATTTGCCCATGCAGCATGGGAACGATGGCGCGTATTGCAACTGGTATTAGTAACGATTTAACAACACGTGCCGCTGATGTGATTTTAAAAGAAAGACGTAAATTGGTTTTAATGATTCGTGATACACCATACAGTTTGATTCACATTAATAACATGAAAGCTGTCACAGAAGCTGGCGGCATTATTTGCCCAGCATCGCCGTCCTTTTATAGTAATCCTAAAACGTTTGAAGAACTAGCGGCAACTGTGGTAGATAGAGCGTTAGATTTAGCTGGCTTAGATATTAAAAGCTATCGTTGGGCAGAGTAAATAGCTGTTTTTTAACATTTTAGAACGATTTTTGTTAACAATAATCAGTTTTTATTTCAAAATATTTATATATTTTTGATGAATAATTAAAATTCATCTAAAATGAAACAACTTTTATCTATTATTTTTATTGCTTTAACGGTAAATCTTTTTAGTCAAACGCCTATTTCAACACCAAGTCAGTGCTCAAATGTTACCATTACTAACATTACGACAAATTCTTTAAAAATTTCTTGGACAAAACCAACGTGCACGGGTGTTGTTATTGTATTAAAACCTGCAGCAAATACGAGATCTGCACCAGTTAATGCAAACATGGGTTCTTATAGTGGAAGTTCAAATTATGGATCTGGTACCAATTTAGGTAATGCAAATTATATTGTTTATATGGGAACCAGTACCGCAGGTAATATTACTGTAACTGGTCTTGGAAGTAATTTTAATTTTGAAGCAATAGCATATGCGTATAATTATGGTTGTACTTCTTATTTATTTGGTTCATGTGTCAGCTTCGGGTATTTAGCAAATACAAGTTATTCATCTTCAAACAGCGAACAACACTATTCTTTAGCAACTGAACCAACAGTTGCGCCATCTTTATCTGTTACATCAACTGGAACAACAACAGCTGTGTTAACTTTTACAGGTTCCAGTACTTGGAATTTAATTACTGCATATCAAGCAGGCGTTGGAGCTTTTAATTATCCAATTGATGGAACATACTATACACCATCTACTGTTTTTGGCAGCGGCAACCAAATTGGCGGCACAGGTTCAAATCATTTTTCAGTTTACAGCAATTCTGCGAACAACTCTGTAAGTATATCAAATTTATTACCTGCAACTAATTACTATGCAATTGCATATGGATATAATGGAAGTGGTTCAAGCACAAATAATAGTTATAATTATTATAATAATTATGATTATGTTTATTTCTCTACGTATAATTCTCCTCCAACTATAAATTCAGTATCAAACTACACAGTTTGTCAAGATGCTCCAACAACTACAGTATCTTTAAGTGGTATTAGTAAAGGGACAAATGCAGCTGAAACACAAACTGTTTCCCTCGCGGCATACTCTAGTAACACGACCATTATGCCAAATCCAACCATTAGTTATACAAATCCTAGTACTACTGGTGTATTATCATTTAAACCAAATGCTGGTCAATCTGGTCTAGTAACTATTTCAGTTTATGTAAATGATGGTGGTCCCAACAATAATCAAACCATTAAACAATTTACAGTAAACGTAAAAGGAATTCCATATGCGGCAGGTTCAATAACTACAGCTACAACCACTTTATGTAAGGTCAAAAATGGAGTCGTATTTTCCGTTCCTACTATTTCAAACACAACAACCTACAATTGGTCGTTGCCCCCTAATTCAACTGTGACTGCTGGCGCTAACACAAATAGTATCACGGTAAATTTTAGTATTACAGCAAATTCATACAATGTGTCTGTTTATGGAAGTAATACAAATGGTTGTGGTAACGGTACGAGTTCTTCTTTATTAGTTAATTTTGATAATGTACCTACAACATCTAACGCTGGAGCAAATCAGCAAATATGTAATAACTTAACTGCATTAACTGCAAATGTTCCAACAATAGGAACCGGAGCTTGGACTTTTGTTCTACTGGTTTAGGAAATCTTTCTTCTACAACAACAGCCAATGCGAATTTACAAGTAGTAAATAATCAAACGGTAACAGCTGCATGGACTATTTCTAATGGTGTTTGTCCTTCAAGTACATCAAGCGTAGTAGTAACTAACATTTTTGGTTCACCAAGCTGTACTCCTTATGCAGACTTTGTGGCTAATAACACACAAATATGTCAGGGCACTACCGTTACATTTAGCAACACATCTGTAGCAGCTGTAGGTGTTAATACCTATACTTGGAATTTTGGAGCTGGAGCTACGCCTGCAACTTCTACCTCCACAGCCTCTGCAATCACTGTAACATACTCTACTGTAGGAACTAAAACAGTAACTTTAGCTATGAATAGTGGTGCGGGAGCGTTAACCATGATAAAAAATGCGTACATTAATGTTATTACTATTCCAACGGCACCAGTAACTATTTTTGGTAACTCTCCTATTTGTCAAGGGCAGACTGCCGAAAATTATTTTATAAACACAGTGACTGATGCAACTGGCTATAATTGGACGTTCCCTAGTGGTGTATCTCAAAATACTGGTGGAAATACTAATGCAATTACCGCCAATTTCTCTACTACAGCCACAAGTGGTAATATTGCTGTAACGGCAACAAATGCCTGTGGAGCAAGTGCAGCTACAACAAAAAGTGTAACCGTTAATCCTCTTCCAACTCAGGCAACAACTATCAGCGGAACTAACACTGTTTGTCAAGGAGTTTCAACAGTTACTTACGTTGCCAACAATTTAAATAATGGTTTATCATTTACTTGGACAACCCCAAATGGCTGTAATATTGTGGGTGGTTTAAATACAAAAACTATTACCGTAAACTATGATAACTCATCTACATCAGGCCCAATCAGTGTGTTTGGAACAAATGGCTGTGGCGATGGTCCTGTTAAAAACAAATCAATCACGGTTAACCCGTTGCCAGATGCTGCTGGAACAATATCTGGTTCTATAGCAAACAATGTATGTCCTTTATCTACAAACATCAACTATTCTGTCGCTCCTATAGCAAATGCAACAAGTTACACTTGGATATATCCAGCTGGTTATAACGTGGCTAGCGGAGCAAATACAAATTCTATTTTCTTAGATGCCACATTAAACTCAAGCAATGGAGGCGTAAAAGTAGTTGGTACAAATGCATGTGGTGCAGGCGACACTTCTAGTGTATTAAATGTTAATATTTCAGGATTACCAGCTCAACAAATTTGTGTGGTTACTGTGGACAGTTCTTCAGTGCATAACGAAATTTTCTGGCAAAAAAATGGTATTTCTAATGTAGATAGCTTTAGAGTTTACCGCGAGCAAACAGCTATATTAGATACATTAATTGGAACTGTTGGTTATAATGACTTAAGTAGACTAGTTGATAGTACTGCTAATCCTAATGTTACTAGTTATATCTATAAAATTGCAGCTGTTGATTTGTGTGGTAATGAAGGGCCAAAAAGTATCTATCATAAATCAATACATTTACAAACTAACTATTCAGCACCAAACATGAATTTAAACTGGAGTTTTTATGAAGGTGCCACTGTAATTAATTATAGAGTATTAAGAGATACTAACAACTCTGGAAACTGGGTTGTATTAATCAATAACCTAGCACCTAACGCTAACACTTATACGGATTTTGGAATTCCAGCGGGTGCCAATAGTGTACAATACCGTGTAGATGTTATTTGGGCTAACTCTTGCGACCCTACTGCTAAAGTGGCTCAAAGTATTGTTAATACGACGAAATCAAACACTAAAGACTTTACGATTAATATTGTAACCTCTATAGCTGAACAAAATGAGTTTTTAAATGCGATCTCATTATATCCAAACCCAACAAAAGATGTATTTGATATAGAACTAAAAACCGGGATTGAAAGTTTTGACGTAGAAATTTATAATCAATTAGGAAGTGTGTTAAAATCATCACATTTAACGTATACAGACAAGGCCACTATTGATATTAGTGAGTTTAGTTCTGGTATTTATTATGTGGTGATAAAGACTCCAATGGGTTCTATTACTAAACGAGTTTCAAAATTATAAGGATATTTTCCTAAAAATTGAAGGCTGCCTGTACAAGGCAGCCTTTTTTTATTAATTTTATGCTGCTAAATGTTAAAGAAACTACTTTTCATATTTTTTTGTGTTGTCACTCTGGGTCAATTAAAAGCGCAGGATTACAATTTCAAACATTATGGTCAGAAGCAAGGGCTTGCTAACGCAAACATTAAATGTATCTTTCAAGACAGCTATGGTTTTTTATGGTTTGCCACGCAAGGTGGAGGCATCAGTAAATTTGATGGAAAATCGTTTACAAATTACGACAAGCAAGATGGTTTAGTTGGTAACGATGTTATTTGCATTACCGAGGATGAACATAATTCTATTTGGATTGGAACCGTTGATGGTGTGTCAAAATACGACAGAAAGAAATTCACGAACTATACCATTGATAACGGGCTAAAAGAAAATAAAGTTTTTCATATTTTTTGTGACGGGTCAAAAACATGGATTTCCACATTTGGAGGGGGTATTGCCATTTTAGAAAATGAGAAATTCACCTACCTCAACACCACAAATGGCTTAAGTTCTGATAAAGTGTTTTCAGTTTTTAAAGACAAAAGTGGTAAATATTGGATTGGAACTAGTAAGGGCGGTATCAATCTTTATAATGGTAAATCTTTTACTGTCATAAAAGAATCTAAAAATTTCAACTCCGCTTCTGCATTTTGTTTTTACGAAAGTACGGATGGTAAAATTTGGATTGGGACTCCTGGTAAAGGTATTTTTTTTATAGAAAACAATGTATTTCATCAAGTAGATATCCCTTTAATTAATACAGATTATATTTCGAAAATTGTTGAAGACAAACAACATAATATTTGGTGTGCTACAGAACATGGCTTGGTGAAAATATATAAAAACTTAAGCCATAAAATTTTCAATAAAGATAATGGATTAGCAGGTGTTGATATTTCATCTGTTATCTGCGATTACGAAGGAGAAATTTGGGTATCGTGTTTTGGTAACGGGGTTTACAAATTAACCAATGAAGCTTTATCGGTTTATACAAAACAACATGGCTTAAACGATAATCGCGTCATTGCTTTTTGTAAAAACGATGAAGGCTTTTTATTTAGCACCACAAGTGGGTTAAACAATTTTAATAATGGCATTATTGAACTAGTTTCTATACCGAAAGAATTGACGGAAGATATTATTACGGCACTTTTTTTAGAAAACAAAACACTTTACGCAGGAACTCAAAATAAAGGATTATTTGTTTTAACTGAATCTTCAAAAAACAATTACACAATTACAAAACATATCAATAAAATTGATACTATTGATTTAAAAACTATTGTTACTAGTATACAAAAAAACGAAAACATTATTTGGGTGAGCTTATACGGTACTGGAATCATTAAAATAAAAAATGGTGAATTCAGTTTGTATAGTAAAGAAAATAAACAATTGCCCACCAATGATGTCATGTGCATCTACTCCATCTTAGATGATTTGTGGATAGGCACTATTGGAGAAGGTGTTTTAAGATTGAATACAACTACCAGCATCATGAAGCGCTTTAGTAAAAAAGAAGGCTTTACGAGTACGAATGTTTTTTCGATTAATGAATTAAATAACCAAATCATCATCGGTTCAATTGACGAAGGCTTATTTGTTTTTAACAAGAACAAATTCACTAACATTAGCAAGAAAAATGGATTGTTAAGTAATTCAATTAATGTAATTCAAAAATCAATAGATAACAATTTGTGGATTGGAACAGATTTAGGTATAAATAAAATTACACTAAATCCCGACTTCTCTCTTAAAAGTATTAAAGCCTATACTGATGAAGATGGACTTAAATCTTCTGCTATTGAGCAAAACGCCTCTATTGAACAAAATGGATTTATTTATTTTGGAACTGGCGAAGGTTTAGTTTCTTATAATGCCAAAGAAGATATTGTAAGCGATGTAAAGCCAAAAGTTTTAATTAGCGATCTACTTTTAAAGTATTCGAAAATTGATAGCAGTAAAGTAAAATTTGATTCTTTATCAAAATTAAATTTACCAATCAATCCAGTTTTTAATTACAAACAAAACAATATTACCTTTAAGTTTAAAGCCCTATCTACTCAAACCACTAACTATCAGTTTTTATTGGAAGGATATGATAAAGATTGGTCGTCAGTACAAACTAATAACGAAGCGGTATTTACCAATTTATCTCCAGGAAAATATATTTTTAAATTAAAAGCCATTAACAAATACAGTATTGAAAGTGAGATTTTAGAATATGCTTTTGAAATTACACCGCCATTCTACATGCGTTGGTGGTTTTTTGTTCTGTCCATCGCCACCATCATTGCCAGTATTTTTTCTTTTATTAAATACAGAACACATAAGTTAATTAAAGAGAAACAAGTACTAGAAGCTAAAGTAACGGAGCGTACTTCCGAATTAAAAAATGCCAACTTAAACTTAAACATGGCTATTGAAGAAATTAAGGATAGTATTAATTACGCCGAACGGATTCAAAGTTCAATACTCCCTAACATTAATGTGATTAAGGAACATTTGCCAAATGGTTTCATTTTATTTAAACCTCGTGACGTAGTAAGCGGAGACTTTTATTGGTTTAATCAGGTTGAAGGCAAATCATTTTTTGCCTGTGTGGATTGTAGTGGCCATGGCGTACCTGGTGCTTTTATGAGCATGATTGGAAACTCCTTATTAAATGAAATCATCTTAACTAAAAAAATAACAAGTCCTTCGGCTATTTTATCAAGTTTAAACAGAAGCATTTTTAAAGTCTTAAAACAAAACACTTCCGAATCGAGAGATGGAATGGATATGGCATTGTGCATGATTGATCCAAAAAACAATACATTAACCTACTCTGGTGCTAATAGAGAATTATTATTAATTAGAAATGGGGAATTAATAGAATACAAGCCTACCAAAAATGCTATTGGAGGTTTTACCGATTCTAATACAATATTTAAAGAAACAGTTATCGACATTCAGCCAAACGATTTGTTTTATATGACAACGGATGGATACGCTGACCAATTTGGTGGTGAAAAAGGAAAAAAATTAATGACCAAAAACTTTAAAGATTTTTTATTACAAATTCATACCTTGCCAATGCCAGTGCAACAAGATGAATTAGATAAAAAAATCCAAAGCTGGATGGGAAATGCTCACGCTCAAGTGGACGACATTCTGGTAATTGGCATTAAACTTTAATTAGCCATTCAATACAATACGTTGTTGTATTGCAGAAGTAATACCATGTTTCTCAAAAACACTTTTTGCAATTTGAACTACATCAGAATGAATCATCACATAATGTTCGGATGAGCCAAAAGGTTTAATGGATAGTGTTACCGAATTATCAACGATTCTAACGGCTGTTATTTCAGGCTTAGGATCTTTTAAAATATGCTCGTGTTTTAATAAAGCTTCCATTAAAAGTTCCTTTACTTTATCTACATCATTAGCTGTTGAAATAGTAACTTGTACATCTCCTCTCAAAATACCATTCTTAGTAAAGTTTACAATGGTTCCGTTTGATACAGCACCATTTGGTAAAATAATGGTTTTTAAATCGGCTGTTAAAAGGATGGTGTTAAATATTTGAATTTCTTTTACCGAACCACTTTGGCCCTGCGCTTCAATAGTATCACCTACTCTATAAGGTTTAAAAATTAAAATCAAAACTCCTCCCGCAAAATTTGACAACGAACCTTGCAACGCTAAACCCACAGCCAAACCTGCCGCACCAAGTATAGTCACAAATGATGTTGTACCAATACCTATCATGCCGGCAACCGTTACAATCAACACTACTTTTAATCCAATAGAAATTAAGCTCCTCAAAAAAGTGCGCAACGACACATCTAAATCTCGGTTTTCCATTGATCTGGTGGCTAATTTTGATAAGCGCTTAATTAACCATAAACCAATAATTAAAACTACTACTGCACCAATCACTCTTGGCGTATATTCAATTAATATCGAAATAAAGTGTTCAATATGTTTTTCAATATTTAATGGTTTTAGGTTCATTTTTTTTTATTTATATTTAGGCAACGAAGGTAATTAATTGATGCGTTTATTTTTAGTCATATTATTTTTTATTTCAAGTATAACATATGCCCATGCCCAAAAAAAAGGCTGGGACACTACTTATTATGTAAAACATAAAGACAAACTCATTATTTCTATCTTTCAATCTTATCGAAATTATGGAATGGGCTTAAGCCAAAAGCTTGTAAAAGATAGTTTAAATCAATCGGAAGTTGAATACATTGCTGAATCTAACTTAGTGTCGGGTATCGAAATAAATTACGATAAATTTAATTTTTCTTTTGGCTGGAAAAACCCTTCAAATAATGTGGCTAAAAAGGGCGACACCAAATACCGAAATTTAAATTTAAATATTGGTGGGAACAGATGGTTACTTGAAAATAGTTATAGAAGCTACAAAGGCTTTTATAATAAAAATACGTCTAGGTACGACACTACTTTTTATACGACCGGCATTTACGACCAAAATCCACGAATCAGTTCCGAATCTTACAAAACAAAATTTTTATTCTTTACCAACTCTAATAAATTTTCTTTTAAATCGGGTTACTCATGTAGTTACCATCAATTAAAAACTGCTTTTAGTTTTGTACTATCTGCCAACATCCACTATAATAGGGTAAATTCAGACAGTTCGTTTTTTCCTATACCTGTAAGACGATATTACGACACTCATCAATCTTTACATGGCTTAAATGTATTTGCCTTTTCGGTGTATGGCGGTGGTAGTTTAAACTTAGTATTATGGAAACATTTGTTTATGAACTTCACCTTAATTATAGGGCCAGAAGAACAATGGAGAAATTATAATTACTTAAATACACATAAAAGCCAAACACTTTTTTACACATCCGTATCAGGCGACTTTAGAGCATCAATAGGATACAGCCATAAACATTTTTTTATGTTACTCAATACAACATCAGATTTTAGTTGGTATAACGCCAGTCAAATAACCTTTCTATCCAGATATGGGGCAGTTAACTTTTTAATAGGCGCGCGTATTCCTGCAAAACCAGGGAAACTGTATCGAAAATTTCAGAACACAAAGCTTTATAAAAAGTTTTAAAACTTTAAATGCTTCACCGAAATACCCGCTTTTTGCAACTCTTTTAACGAATCAATTCCAATACGTAAATGATCTGTTACAAAATCAGTGGTTACTTTTTTATCGCTCTCTTCGGTTTTCACACCTTCTGGTATCATTGGCTGATCGCTTACTAACAACAAGGCTCCCACAGGAATCTCGTTATGAAAACCAACACTAAAAATAGTCGCCGTTTCCATATCAATTGCCATGGCACGAACCACTCTCAAATATTCTTTAAATGCTTCGTCATGTTCCCACACACGGCGGTTGGTTGTGTATACTGTTCCTGTCCAATAATCACGACCACTTAAACGAATGGTATATGAAATAGCTTTTTGTAAATTAAAGGACGGTAAAGCAGGCACTTCGCTCGGAAAATAATCGTTGGAGGTTCCCTCGCCTCTAATGGCAGCAATGGGCAAAATTAAATCACCAATTTGATTTTTCTTTTTCAAACCTCCACATTTTCCTAAAAACAAAACTGCTTTAGGACTAATGGCCGTTAATAAATCCATAATGGTAGCTGCCATCGCACTACCCATACTAAAATTAATAATCGTGATGCCTTCGGCTGTAGCTGTTTGCATTGGGCGATCAAGGCCTTCAACCTCAACGCCATTCCACTCTGCAAACATTTTAACATAACCACCAAAATTGGTTAACAATATATATTCTCCAAACTCTTCTATTTTTTTTCCTGTATAACGGGGTAACCAGTTATTTACTATCTCATCTTTCGTCTTCATATATTGTCATCTGATTTTATAATTAAGCTAAGGTACAAAAGTTTTGACAAAGTTAGTCACTTACTAATTTTACCATATCTTTATCAAATCAATAAGTAATATGAATTTACCAGTATTAAACTTCCCTGCAGTTGACTTCCGTTTTCAAAAAAACGAGAAAGGTAATTTGCAGGTATTTGATATTATTCGAAAAAAATTTGTGGAGGCAACTCCTGAAGAATGGGTAAGACAACATATTATACATTATTTAATTAATCATAAAGAAGTTCCTGCTTCTATGATTTCGGTTGAAAAGCAATTACTATTAAATAATACCAAACGCCGTACTGATTTAGTGGTATTTAACTCAAACCTAAAACCTATACTTATAATAGAGTGTAAAGCGCCCGAAGTAGAAATTAACCAGTTAACGGTTAACCAGGCTTTACGCTATAATTTGGAACTCAATGTGGCTTCGGTGTTTTTAAGCAATGGTTTAAACCATGTTTTCTTAAAATTAGACCAAAACAAGCCCGAAATCCTAAAAGAGATTCCCAGCTACCAAAATCTACTAAATTTTTAGCTTTTTGGAGAGTTTTTGTAACTTTTTAGAAATTAAGCAGTTGAACTAGATAGCAAATGTTAAAATTGTTAAATTGTTAAAAACTATCAGGTATTAACAGCATTTAACACTGATTTTTTAAAATAAAAACAATATACTTGCAAATCTCGAAATTAAAATACAATCGTGAAAACAAAAAACATATCTGCTTTTATATTAATGATGGGTTCATCATTAATGTTAAGTGCGTTTTCACCAAGTACTTTAAACACAACTATTAAGCCAAAATCTTTCTTTGCATTCAACTCGGTTAATCCAGATGAAAAACCAATTAAAGATGATGGAAAAAAGAAAATAGTAAAAAGAGATGATACTACTAAAATGGTCATCAATCCATTATCATTAGTTAATACAACAGATGAACACGATCATGAAGAAGAGGAAGTAGATTCTTTATTAGCTTTTCCTTCGAACGATTTATATGCAAGTTGGGATACAGCTACTATTCACCCTTACTCGTTTGCACAATGCTTTAAAAAAGATTCGGCTACTATTAATTTAACTGAGCCAACAGATTGCGGCTTTGTTTTACCATTTAATGGAAATGTAACCTCTGAGTTTGGTTGGAGAAAAAGAAGACCTCATTACGGAACAGATATTGATTTAGAAACTGGCGATACGGTTGGTGCTGCATTTGACGGTATGGTACGTATTGCTAAATTAAACAGAAGCTACGGAAATGTGGTTATTATCCGTCATAAAAACGGATTAGAAACGGTTTACGCTCACTTATCAAAAATATTAGTGGAGGCTGGACAAACGGTAGAAGCAGGACAAATGATTGGTTTAGGTGGAAACACTGGTCACTCTTTTGGTTCTCACTTACATTTTGAAATGCGTTATTTAGGACAAGCCATTGATGCCGAAGACTTTATTGATTTTGCTGCAGGCAGTTTAAAAAATAACTCGGTAATGATTACCAAATCGGATGTAGAAACTAAATACGATTTAAGAGCATTACATAGCCGTCAAAAAAAGGATTTGAATTTATCTCGAGTGTCGGGTTCAAAATCTAAATACGGTAAAGTGTATACGGTAAGAAAAGGTGATACTTTAGGGCGTATTGCACAACGTAACCACACAACAATTAAAGCCATCTGCAAAAAGAATGGCATTAAGCAAACTAAGGTTTTGCGTTTAGGACAAAAATTAAAAATTTAAGTTTTTATATAAAGTTTTAATCCCTCTGCTCAAACAGGGGGATTTTTTTTATATAATAAATTTTATCAAAAAAATATTGATTAGTTTTATAACAACAAACCCGCCATTTTATGGCGGTTATTAGTAAGTTAGCTACAATTGTATGAGGACACAAATAGATTATGAGAAAAGCATCAAAAGACATCGATTGACATTCAAAATGACAAAGGAACTTTTTATGACAAGACTTCTCGATAATTCCCTCTGGCTAATTTTTTTAATAACAGCTGGACTTCTTTTTTCAAATAAAAACAATTACTCAAATAACAATGGAGTTGGATTTCTCGTTGTGTTCATTTTAATAACGCTATGGTTGTTAATCGGACTTTTACTCTTAAACAAATTAGTAGTTGTAAAAGGGACAAATCCGTTAGAAAATAGAAAAATAATCATACAAATATTGAATAATAAGTTTCCTAAATTAAAACTAGACGACTCAGGACAAAACATTATTCGTTACGACTTAAAAACTAGTTTGTTAACTTGGGGTAAACGAATAACTGTTATCTTTCAAGACGAAAACATTTATCTAAACATTACAACAACAGGTAGATATGACATCAAGTCTCCATTTCACTCTGTGTTCCATTATTTCACATTAAAGTCCATAGGTAAACAATTTAAAGACAGAAACAACAGCAGATAAAATATACTTGTCACAAATTCAATAACATATTAGCAATGCCTATTTAATAATAGCGGATAGTATCATCAAATTTCTCAAAAACAAAAAAGCGAATCTTTCCAGATTCGCTTTTTAAATATTTCTTTTAAATAAATTACGCTTTTAAAAAACCCATGATTTTTTCAACGCTATCCTTTGCATCACCATACAACATTTCTGAATTTGGTTTATAAAATAAAGGATTGTCTTCTCCTGAGTAACCAGCACTCATCGAACGTTTCATGATAATAACTTTCTCTGCTTTCCATGCTTCAATAACTGGCATACCGTAAATAGAACTTGCTGGATCATCTTGCGCACTTGGATTTACAACATCATTTGCACCAATTACCATAACTACATCTGTGTCTGGCATATCATCATTAATCTCATCCATTTCCATTACGATATCATATGGCACATTAGCTTCTGCTAATAACACGTTCATATGTCCTGGTAAACGACCAGCTACAGGATGAATGGCGAAACGTACATTCTTGCCTGCTTTACGTAAAAATTGAACCATATCATAAATAGGATATTGTGCTTTAGCAACTGCCATTCCATAACCTGGAACAATCACTACTGATCTTGCTTCTTTTAATAAGCCCGCAACTTCTTCGTGGTTTAAAGCTGTTACTTCTCCTTCAATCGCTTTTTTCTCTCCACCAGAGCCATTACCCGAACCACTTGCAAATATTACTGAAAAGAAAGAACGATTCATTGCATGACACATATGCATAGAAAGAATAGCACCTGAACTACCAACTAATGCACCAGTAACAATTAATAAATCGTTACCTAACATAAAGCCCGCTGCCGCTGCTGCCCAACCTGAATAAGAGTTTAACATCGATACAACTACTGGCATATCTCCACCACCAATTGCCATTACTAATACAACACCAATAAATGAAGCAATAGCTGTCATTATACCAAGGTATAACATACCGCTTGTTCCATCAGCTTTGCAATATAAAACACCAAGAATGGTACAAGCAACAAGTAATACTAAATTCATTGTTTGAAGTCCTTTAAAACTCCAAGGCTTAGAAGGAACTTTACCATCTAATTTTCCCCAAGCAATAATAGAACCTGTGAAAGTAATTGCCCCGATAAAAATTCCGATGAACACTTCAACCAAATGAATAGTGTGTGCCGCGCCAGTTAACGTGTGTGTGTGGATCTAAGTAAGAACCAAAACCAACCAACACAGCTGCTAAACCTACAAAACTATGTAAGATAGCTACTAATTGAGGCATAGCTGTCATTTCTACTTTACGTGCCAACATTAAACCAATAACGGATGCAATGGCAATGGCAACAATAATATAAACCTGACCTGCAACGCCTTCTCCTAAAACGGTTGCAATAATGGCTACAATCATACCAACAATACCAAACATAACACCGCGCTTTGCGGATTCTTGCGAGGATAAACCTCCTAAACTTAAAATGAACAGGATACTTGCAAATAAATATGCTGCCATTTGTATTTCTTTTTCGATAAAAAACATAATTTATATTTTAACTGTTTTTGTTTTTAATTATTTTATTTCGTTATAAATGTTTGCTGCAGTTCGACAAGCTCACTGACCGCTATTTAAATATTATTTTTTAAACATTTTCAACATACGGTGAGTCACTACAAATCCACCAACAATATTAATGCTGGCAACTAAAATAGCAATACCAGCTAAAATGGTCATTGGGTTTGATAAATCATCTTTGGTTTGCAATAAACCACCAACCACAATAATTCCACTAATAGCATTAGTCACAGCCATTAACGGAGTATGTAAAGAATGTGCTACGTTGGTTATTAATTGCCAACCAACAAATACCGCTAAAACAAATACCGTAAAGTGTTGAATGAATTCAGGAGGTGCAAATGCCCCTACTAATAACAATAAACCTCCAACTACAGCTAAACTAATAACTGTTGTGGTAGCCGCTTTTTTAGATTTTTCGGCATCAGATATTTTAATTTCTTCAGCTGTTGGTGCTACTACTTTTTTAGCTCCTCCTGCTGTTGGACTTACTGGAAGTGGTGCAGGTGGCCAGTTAATTTTACCGTTATAAGTTACCATTGCTCTTGAAACAACGGCATCTTCCATATCAATTTTCCATTTTTCGGCTTTACCCATATCATCTAATAAATGACATAAGTTATTACCATATAATTGAGAAGCTTGAGAAGGTAATTGATTTAATTTACCTACGATAGTAACTCCATTAGGAGTTACATAAATTTCTCCGTTTCTAGTTTCCACGCAGTTACCACCAGTTGCTGCTGCTAAGTCAACAATAACAGAACCTGGTTTCATAGCAGCCACGTGATAATCTAACCACAATTTTGGCGCTGGTCGGCCAGGAATTTGAGCTGTTGTAATAACAATATCAACTTCTTTAGCTTGTTCTAAAAACAATTTCATTTCGGCTTCAATAAATGCAGGGCTCATTTCTTTTGAGTAACCTGATGAAGTTGCTCCGTCTTCTTCAATTTCAACAGTTAAAAATTGCGCACCCATCGATTGAATTTGTTCTGCAACTTCTTTACGAGTATCAAACGCTCTAACAATAGCGCCTAACGAATTAGCTGCTCCTAAAGAGGCTAATCCGGCAACACCTGCTCCAATTACTAAAACCTTTGCAGGCTCTACTTTTCCGGCAGCAGTAATTTGTCCGTTTAAAAAGCGACCAAAATGGTAAGATCCTTCAATAACCGCTCTATATCCAGCAATGTTTGCCATAGATGATAAAACATCCATTTTTTGCGCTCTCGAAATACGAGGAATCGCATCCATTGCTACTGCATTTACTTTTTTATCAGCTAACTTTTGTAACAAAGGTTGATTTTGAGCTGGCCCCAAGTAACTTAACATTACCATGCCTTCGTGCATCAAACCACCTTCTTCCATTGAAGGTTCTTTTACCTTCAATACGATATCTGATTTACCATAGATATCAGCCGCAGTAGCAACTATTTTAGCGCCTGCTTCTTCAAAATCTTTATCAGAAAAATTTGCTTTTGTACCTGCCCCACTTTGAATGTAAACTTCAAATCCTTGCTTTTGCAATCGTTTAACCGTTTTGGGAGTTGCAGCAACTCTTAACTCATTTGGGGATATTTCCGATGGAATTCCAACTTTCATAGGTTTAAATTGTTTTAAATCAGTTGAACAAATAAAGCAAAAAAATACGAGTAATTCAAACCAGATTTATAAACAAGGGAAATAGTGTTGTTCATCGTTGACTTCGACTCCGCTCAGCCATCGAACGCAAACACCTCAGCTACGATCAATGTTCCAATTCTAACTGGTGGCTGAGCGGAGTCGAAGTCACAACAAAAAAAGCTCATCCACCAAAAGGCGAATGAGCTTTTTAAAATTAATGGGCAAAAATTATTTTGTTTCTGCTTTAGTTTCAGCTGCTTTTTTGTCTTTGCAACAAGCTTTTTTTTCACCAGCTTTTGCTTCGCCAGAACAAGCTTTTCCTTCAGCTCCTGCTTTTTCTTTGCAACAAGATTTAGTTTCTTTTTTACACTCTTTTTTTCCTTTATCCTTATCGTCAAAATTAGTTGATGCAGATACGCTTCCTACTAATCCAGCGAAAGCTAACATTAAAAATACTTTTTTCATGGTAATGTGGTTTAAGTTTTATTTTATACACAAATATATTATTTATTTACCTGCAAATACATGACGGCGGTCATATTATCATTCAATTAAATGTTAAAAAAACAAAACTGTATTTTTATTGAATTTTGCTTTTTTCGATTTAGATTCTTAAATTTATTAATAGATTAAATTCAAGTATATGAAAAAAACAATTACCCTAGCAAGTTTAATCATTTCCTGTTTATCAATAAATGCTCAATCAAATCAAGCATTATGGAAAGAAGTAAACGAAAATCAAATATCAATTACTGGTAAACGCGACATCGTTCCCGAAAAATATAAAACATTTCATTTAGATATTAATTCTGTTAAAACATTATTAGCATCTGTTCCTTTAGATAAAAATATACCGGTAGAATATTCATCAGTTGTGATAAGTTTACCCATGCCTGATGGCACTTTACAAAACTTTAAAGTAACTGAGTCGCCAGTAATGGAGGATGCATTACAATTTAGTTATCCAAATATTAGAACTTATAACGTAAGAGGTATTGATGATACATATGCTAGTGGAAAATTAGACTTAACAGAGTTTGGTTTTCATGGCATGATTCGCAGTTCGAATGGGGATATTTATATTGATCCTTATTGTAAATGGAATGTTGATGACTATATATCATATTACATCTGATTTCAATAAACCATTATCTGAAAGAGGAATATGTGAAGGTGTAATTGATAATTTAGACAATAATAGCAGTGTTGAAAAAACAGCTTCTCCAACAGCAATTTGTGCTGGGGCAAATTTAAAAACATATCGTATTGCAGTTGGTTGCACTGGCGAATATGCAAGAGCAGCATGTGGCACAGGAACAAATACTCCTACTACAGCTCAAATATTAGCAAAAGTGGTTACAACGATTAATCGTGTTGACGGTGTGTATGAAACAGAAGTAGCAACAAAATTAGTTTTAGTTGCCACTACAACCTTAGTATTATATGGCGTTCCTGGAACTGGATATACAGTTGCTGAAAATAACAATGCAGGTACATTAATTACAAAAAGTCAATCCTTAATTACTAGCCAAATTGGTTCTGCAAATTTTGATATTGGCCATACCTTTAGTACTGGTGGCGGAGGTTTAGCTGGCTTAGGAGTTGTTTGTAGTAATACGCAAAAAGCTCGTGGTATTACTGGAAGTCCAAATCCTGTTGGCGATCCATACGATATTGATTATGTAGCACATGAGGTTGGTCATCAATTTAATTGTAATCACACGTTTAATGGAAACGCAGGTTCTTGTTCAGGAAATGGAAGTTCAGCAAACGCAGTAGAACCTGGCAGTGGTGTTACCATCATGGCTTATGCAGGAATTTGTACTGGTCAGGATTTAGCAAGTAATAGTATTGCCTATTTTCATGGTATCAGTTATGATGCACTTACAAACTTCATTCAAACTGGTGGTGGTAATAGCTGTGATGTAATGACTGCATCAGGAAATAGTGCGCCAACTGTTACGGCTGGCCCTAGTTATGTAGTTCCAAAAGGTACACCGTTTCAATTAACTGGCTCTGCAACTGATCCAAATGGTGATGCGCTTACTTATCAGTGGGAAGAAACAGATTTAGGTGCAGGTTTTGCAAGTTGGAATTCAGGTAAAAAACCATTCTTTAGATCATATGCACCAGTTGCTAGCCCTACTCGCTTATTTCCAAAATTAGCAAATGTAATTGCAGGAACTTATACTAACTCGGCAGGAGAATTTTTGCCAGGTGCAGCAGGAACTACATTTACAGCCAACACTACTTTAAATTTCAGATTAACGGCAAGAGATAATAAAATGGGCGGAGGCGGAGTTTGCTCTGCAGCTACTCAAGTAACTGTTGTGGCTGCAGCTGGTCCTTTTGCTGTAACTTCACAAAGTGTTATTGGCACATCTTATCCAGGAGGTTCAACGCAAACAGTTAATTGGAATGTTAACGGAACAGATGCAGCACCAATAAACTGTGCAAACGTAAATATTTACTTGAGTACAGATAACGGTGCAACATTCACATTATCGTTGGCAAATACACCAAACGATGGTTCACAAAGTATTTCTTTACCTACATACACCGTTAACAAAACGACGTGTCGTGTAAAAGTAGAAAGTATTGGAAATGTATTTTTCGACATCAACAAAAAACCTTTCACTATCACTGCTTCTGTTACTGGCTTAAACCAATATGCGAACTTTGCCGATTTTAATATTCAATTGTATCCTAATCCTTTTTCGGGTTCAGTTAAAATTGACATTAATGCAACTAGTGGTTTAGACGAAAATAAAACAGTGATTAATGTGTATGATATTTTAGGTAATATTGTAAGAACCGAAAACATTAAATTGACAGAAAATTTCTCTAAAACCTACGATTTTTCATCATTAGCAAATGGCACTTACATTGTGGTAGTAACTGATGGGAAACAAAAGTCAGTAGCAAGATTAATTAAAATGTAATATCAGATTGGTAATTCAAAAAAAATCAAAAAAAGTTTTTTTTATAAATATTAATCATTAAATTTGGTCATAATCATTTAAAATCTTATCCCCGAAGAAATTCGGGGATTTTTTTTGCCCAAAAATTCTACAAAAAGATAGGTGAATGAACAAAAAAAAGCTATTTTAGACGACTAATTAAAAATACTAAACACTTATATGGAACAAGCTACCGCACCAAAAACTGGACATCCAAAAGCCTTATATTTATTATTCTTCACTGAAATGTGGGAACGATTTAGTTATTACGGAATGCGTGGTATATTAATTTTATACCTAACAAAAACTTTTATAGAAGGTGGATTGGGTATAAACGAACAATCAGCCTCATTGATTTACGGTTTTTTTACTGGTTTTGTTTACTTTACACCATTAATCGGTGGCTGGTTAGCTGACAGATTCCTAGGTCAAAGAAATGCCATTACAATTGGAGGTTTGACTATGATGGTAGGTCAGTTTGTTTTATTTGGCATTAACACACAAACTGGTTTATACATTGGTTTACTTTTATTAATTATTGGTAATGGTTTTTTTAAGCCAAACATTTCTACATTAGTAGGAAGATTATACGAGGAAGGAGATCCAAAAAGAGATTCAGCTTTCTCAATATTTTATATGGGAATTAACTTAGGTGCATTTTTAGCTCCTTTAGTAATTGGTATTTTTGCAGAAAACTTATTTGCAACAAAAGATGAAACTGGTAAAATTTTAACTTACGGATACAAATATGGTTTCTTAATTGCAGGTTTAGGAATGCTTTTAGGTCAAGTATTATTTAACGCAATGGCTAAAAAATACTTAGGAAATATTGGAGAATCTCCAGCTAAAGCAAAAGCCGCTGCAGCTGCTGAAAATCAACCTGCTAAAGTTGATTTACCAATGACTAAAGAAGAAAAACAACGTGTTACGGTTATTTTCATTTTAACAGCATTTGTAATTTTCTTTTGGGCTGGATTTGAGCAAGCTGGTTCGTCATTAAGTTTATATACAGATAAATTTATTGATAGAGATGTTTTTGGTTTTGAAATACCAACTTCTTGGTTTCAATCAGTTAACCCATTATTCATTGTGGCTTTAGCTCCTTTGTTTTCAATTTTCTGGACAAGTAAAATAGGTCAAAATTAACTACTCCTGTTAAAATGGGATTAGGTATGATACTATTAGGTGTTGGTTTTTTCTTTATGCTTGGTGCTGTGGCGGAAAGAGGTGGAGACAATCAAGATATTACAGTTAAAGCAAGTTTATTTTGGTTAGTGATGACTTATTTAATTCACACTTTAGGTGAGTTATGCTTATCCCCTGTAGGATTATCTGTGGTTACAAAATTAGCTCCAGTTAAATTAGCATCTTTAATGATGGGTGTTTGGATGTTAGCAACCTTTGTAGCAAACATTATTGGAGGTTTCGTTTCGGCTTATGTAGAGGCATTAGGTGCATTTGCTATTTTTGCAACAATCGCAGGATTTGTGATTGTTTTAGGAGCTGTCATGATTGCTTTAAACAAACCAATTTTAAAAATGATGCATGGTGTTAGATAATAGTTCTTACATCAATAAATAAATTAAAACCTCTCTGAAATATTTAGAGAGGTTTTTTCATTATAAAAAATAACCCATGGAAAAACAACTAACAATAGAAGAAATACAAGACTTTAAAGGGAAATACCCGAAACAAATTTGGCCTTTATTTTTTAGTGAAATGTGGGAACGTTTCTCCTTTTATGGAATGCGTGGTATGTTGGTTTTCTTTATGATTAACCACCTTAATTTTAACGAAGTAGTTGCCAATTTGCAATATGGAGCAACTCAAGCCTTTGTGTATGCTTTTACTTTTGTTGGAGGATTATTTGCTGATAAAATTTTAGGGAAACGCCGCTCTTTATTTTGGGGTGGTATCTTAATGATTATTGGAAGTGTATTGCTAGCCATCAACCCAACCGATTTTTTCTTTTTAGGAATAGCTTTTAACGTAGTAGGTACTGGATTTTTTAAACCAAACATTTCGAGTATGGTTGGTAATTTATACAGAGACGGCGACAACAGAGTGGATGCCGGCTTTATGTTATTTTATGCAGGCGTAAATGCTGGTGCTTTTTTTGGAGGATATGCTTGTATTGCCATAGGTAAAGGAGAAATGATATCATCATTAGTACCTGAAGCCATGCGCTGGAATGTAGCCTTTGGATTATCTTCTGTATTTATGGTCATTAGCTTATTAACCTTTACACAAACTCAAAAAAAACTAGGCAACATTGGTTTATCGCCATTATTACACCTACCAAAAAATACCAGACTTACTCGTGAAATATTAACCTTTGCAGGTTCCTTAATCGCCGTTCCTCTTATTATGTTTATGGTAGCTAAAACTGAATATACCGATTGGTTTATGTACACTATTGGACCATTAGCCATATTATATGTTTTATTTGAGATGCGAAATTTTTCGGCAGTTGAAAATAAAAAAATAGTTGCAGCTTTATTATTCATGATCTTCTCGATTTTCTTTTGGGCATTTTTTGAACAAAGCGGAGGTTCATTAAGCATTTTTGCAGCTAATAATTTAAGTGATTCTATATTAGGCATGCACTTAGATCCAAATGGTGTAAACAACTCATCAAACTCGCTATATGTTATTATTTTTGCTACTCCCTTAGGTTTATTATGGCTATGGTTGGCTAACCGCAAAGCCGAGCCAAACACTATCGTAAAATTTGGTTTAGGATTCATCTTTTTGGCCGTAGGTTTTTACATTTTTTACTCTAGTAAATTATTTGCCGATGGGAATGGTATTTCATCACTTGGGCTTTTTGCTTTTGGATGGTTCATCATTACTTTTGGTGAACTTTGCCTCTCGCCTATTGGAACCTCTGTAATGACTAAATTATCTCCTAGTAAATTACAAGCCGTTATTATGGGAATGTGGTTTTAGCGAGTGCTTACGGACAGTATTTTGCAGGATTATTAGGAGCAAACATCGCCAGTGCCTCTGAAAATTCTACAAATCTTGAAAAGCTACACATATACGCCGATGGATACAAACAGTTAGGTATTTATGCACTTATTGCGGGTATTGTACTTATTGCCATTTCTCCAATTATGAAAAAATTAATGGGAGGCGTTAAATAAGATTTAACAATTAGGTAAGCTTTTCGAAATCCAAATTAACAGATTTTGGCATTACCTTTGTTTTATAAAATAGCATGTTTAACTGGAAAGATATATCAATGGCAGGCATCATAGGGATGGCCATTGTATTTTACACTTGCAAAAAAAGCACCTTGCAAGCCTCCATTAATTCTCCCGAAAACAAAGTGAGTAATTTTATAGTTGAAGATAATTCTACTTTCTCCTTTGTTTCAGAAAACACTTATACCGAATTTCATGAAAATTCACCTGTAAACTGGATTACGTTTGATGAAGCATATGCTAAATGCAAAAAAAATCCACGTCCTATTATGGTGGATGTTTACACAACTTGGTGTGGACCTTGTAAAATGATGAGTGCTCAAACTTTCAATAATCCATTAATCGCAAAATACATTAACGAAAATTTCTACGCCGTAAAATTTGATGCCGAAAGTAAAGACAGTGTGAAATTTGATAAATATGTTTTTGTGTCAACAGATGCATCAAATCCTAAAGCTCCGCATCAATTTGCAGCTTCTATTTTGGATAATCAATTAGCTTATCCATCAATTGTATTTTTGAACAATCAAATTCAGCGCCTTGATATTTTAAAAGGTTTTATGCCTCCACAACAATTTGAGCCAGTGTTAACCTATTATGGTTCGGGCGACTACCAAAAAACAAAATGGGAAGATTACCAAAAAGGCTTTGTTCCTACTCTTAAATAATTACTTTTTATTTTCCTATTTCTCTGCTTTACATCATTGTTATTATAAAACAATAATTTTTTATTTAATATATAATAATCCTTATTATATTTAATGAGTGAGTATTTTAAAAATATACATTGTAGATGATCATCAAATGCTAATTGATGGGTTAAAAGCCTTATTAAGTGGCGAGACGCATCTATCCGTTGTTGGACAAAATACATTACCAAAAATCGCTTCTCAAGAAATTGCCAAACTTTGTCCTGATATTGTACTAACAGACATCAACATGCCTGAAATGGATGGTATTGAATTAACTAAAGAAATAAAAAAAACGAATCCCGAGGTTAAAGTCATTGCTTTATCTATGTTTGGAGAGCGAGAAACGATTAGTGATATGTTGAAAGCAGGCGTTAGTGCTTACATTTTAAAAACACGGGTAAACAAGAACTATTAAATGCCATTGATAAAGTGGCGAAAGGTGGAACGTTTTTTAGTGATGAAGTAGCGGATGAAATGAAGAAGGTGAATACAACTTCAGAATCCAAAGAAATAACCTTGTCCTTACGAGAAATTGAAGTGGTAGAATTAATAGCGAAAGAGTACACCAACGCTAAAATTGCAGAAGCCTTATTCATTAGTGAACGCACGGTTGAAACGCATCGCAAAAATATTTTCAGAAAAACAGATACTAAAAGTGTGATCGGTCTTTTAAAATATTGCGTTGACAAACGCATTATTAAGCCTTTAAAATAATTTACAAAGGCTGAGTTTTAATTTTTTTAAGTTCAAAAACAATAATCGGCGTTATTATTAACGTTGGTCCCAACCATAATATAATTGGGTTTAAGGGAATATGACTACTTTGATTTACAGTAAATGCTGTAATAGCACCAATATAACTACCGCACATATTACCAATATGCATTTTTAACCAATATAAAGTTTGTTTAGGCTTAGTTAATAAATGCTGTGTGTTTTTAATGACTCCCCATAAACCAAAAGAACCAAAGGTTAAAGGGATTAAAGCATTCATATCTCTATTTTCGATATAATAATAAACGGCAAAAATAATTAAGCCCACAAAGGTAACACCTGCAATAGCTTCTACAATCCAATCTATTTTTGCTGGTTTTTGACCATTATGTAGATTTTTTAAACGTAAAGCTCTGTATGCAATGATGGTAGAGTAATACGTGAAAATGGCAATAAAAAATAAAAACAATAAACCTTTACATACCGACAAAAAAATGCCCGTTACAAAAATGGTGGTCATACAATAAAAATAAAACCTACCAACAGGTTTATGCTTGGGAGTGTTTTTCTTTAAAATAATAGCCAATGCACCAAAAATTAAAGCACCAATACCTGCTAATACATGTATTAAAATTGCAATTGTGAAGATTTTTTCCATAATGATTGATTTTTATGGAAACAAACCTACAACGACTTGACACCACAAGTCAAATAAAAGGGCTGATTAGCAATACTTTGGGATAATTATCAAAGTTTGGGATGAATGACAAACCAAAAAATAAAATTGGGACGAATAACTACTATTTTAAAGATTCTAATCTTTCAAAAAGAGCTTTACTGTAATTTCTAGAAACTGGAATGGTATCCTTCAATTCAACTTTAAAATCTATTCTGTAACCTTGAGCATTTCCTTTGATGTGATTAATCAATTTCAAATTCACAATATAGCTTCGGTGACATCTCACTATAAACGGAAATGTTATTTGAGATTCTATACGTTTTAAGCTTCCTCGTAATAATTGCTTGTTGACTTTATTGTTTCTATAAAATACAATGTTTGAATAATTATCTGCAGATTCGATAAATAAGAGTTCCTCTGGTTTCAACTCGATTTTATCTTTTTCATTTTCAGCATATAAAATCAATACTTTTTGTGTTAATAAGCTGTCATTCTTTATTTCTGAAGAAGACTCCGCATCTACTCGATGCTGAAAATCTAAAACTTCCGCTTCCATTAACTCAGCATCCTTTTGATTGAGAGTTACAAAACGATTATATTTTAAAAGAACATTGGCCGCTATGGGAAAAATCCCTAATAAAAAGGTGGCCGTTAATGCTAATAGTAATTCTTGAAAATTAACATTACTAATTCTAATTAAATTACCATAACACAAATTACCAAAGGCTATAAACACTAACACTAAAAGTAAACCCAAAGTTTCTTTCCAAATCGTCCAGGTTTCTTCAGGGTTTTGCTTTTAAAAAAAGTCGTTGAAATAAGTCTAAAAACTAGGGGACAAATAAAGGACACCAAACCAAAGCCTAATAATTTCAATATTTTATAATCGGTTTGCCAGATTGAAACACCAAAAGGTTGAAATACAATTAAGAAAAAGGCAACAAAACAACCAATCAAAAAATTAGAGTACACGTCTCTAAACGAAAAGGAATAATAAGGATATGGTTTCTTTAAAAATGAAAACATCAATTATACTAAATCGCCATACAAATCAAAATCGCTGGCATCATTAATTTTCACGTTCGCAAAATCTCCAATACGCACATAATTTGTATCAGTAGCTTTTACTAATACTTCATTATCCACATCAGGACTATCAAACTCAGTGCGTCCAACAAAATAATCATTCTCTTTTCTGTCAAATAATACTTTGTAGGTCTTACCAATCTTATCTTGATTTAAATTATAGGAGATTTCTTGTTGTAATTTCATCACCGCATCTGCACGCTCTTTCTTCACTTTTTCTTTCACATCGTCTTTCAATAAATGTGCATGTGTGTTTTCTTCGTGCGAATAAGTAAAAATGCCCAAACGTTCAAATTTAGTATCACTAACCCATTGCAGCATTTCTTCATGATCTTGCTTTGTTTCACCTGGATAACCAGCAATTAAAGTGGTACGAATTGCAATACCTGGAACCTTATCTCTAATTTGATTTACCGTATCAATTGTTTTTTGTTTGGTAATACCACGACGCATGCTCGTTAACATATTATCTGTAATGTGTTGCAAAGGCATATCTAAGTAGTTACACACATTGCTTCTTTTATTCATTACATCTAATACATCCATAGGAAAACCACTTGGAAAAGCATAATGCAAACGAATCCAATCAATACCTTCTACATCACTCAACTGATCGACCAAATTAGCTAACTCACGTTTTTTGTATATATCCAATCCATAGTAAGTTAAATCCTGCGCAATTAACAATAACTCACGCGTGCCTTTACTTGCTAATAATTTTGCTCTACTAACTAAAGCTTCTATTGGCTCAGAAATATGTTTACCGCGCATTAATGGGATAGCGCAAAAGCTACAAGGCCTATCGCAACCTTCACTAATTTTAAAATAGGCAAAGTGATTAGGGTAGTTAATAAACGCTCTCCTACTAATTCCTTTTATAATCTGCTTTTAATGTTTTTAAGATTTTAGGTAAATCACGTGTCCCAAAATACGCATCTACATCCGGAATTTCTTTTTCCAAATCTGCTTTATAGCGTTCGCTTAAGCAACCTGTCACGTACAATTTTTCAATACTGCCTTCTTTTTTAGCTTCAACATAACGCAAAATCGTATCGATACTTTCTTGCTTGGCATTTTCTACAAATCCACAAGTATTAATAATCACAATGTTATGATTATCATCTTCGCTTTCGTGCTCTACATTAAAGTTATTAGCCTTTAATTGGCCCATTAATACTTCGCTATCTACAATATTTTTGCTGCAACCCAATGTTACAACATTTACCTTGTTCTTTTTAAGTGTTTTTGTCTTCATTATATGGCAAAGATACCATTTTATAGCTATAATTTAATGAGAAAATAGTACATTTAAAATATGAAAAGGTTGATTATTTTATTCTTTATCTCTTTAAATACATTCGCTCAAACTTCATTAATTGATAGTTTAATTAAAGAAACTAATAAAGCATCCATTCACGATTCCGTTAAAATAAAACTATATGGTGATATCGCCTGGGAATTTATAGGTAGCGATATGAATAAGGCACTTGAATTTGCTAACAAAGAGTTAGAACTCGCTACTAAAACAAAACGAGAAGCAGATATAGCTCAGTCGGAAAGTGACATTGGAAGTATTTACAATAGAAAAAGTTCTTTTGATACTGCTTTAATTCATTATAACAAAGCTTTAAGTATTAGAGAGAAATTAAAACAAGATGTAAAGGTTGCTGGCATTTATACAAATATTGCAACGGTTTTAATGCGTCAAAGTAAATTTGAAGAAGCCCTAGCTATTAACTTTAAATCCTTGAAGATATTTGAAAAAGTTGGAGACGAAGTAAAACAAGCTATTTCATTAGGAAATATTGGCAATCTATACTACGAACTTGAACAAAATAAACCAGCAGAACAGTTTTACAGAAAGTCATTGGCTTTGGCTCGAAAAACAAATCATTTAATGACCATTGGAAATGATTTAGTAAACATTGGAGGATTGAAATTTGAATATGGTGTGCAGTTTGATAAATTAGTGAATGCACAAGAATTAGATTCTGCCCTTATTTATTTTAGCGAGGCCGAAACCGTGTTAACCACTATTAATGCCACCTATAATTTAGCGGCTGTTTATAATAACATTGGGCGTATTTACACGATTAAACAAAATCATAAAAAAGCACTAGATTATTACGAAAAAGCGCTAAAAGCTCGTGAGATTTTGGAAGACAAATACGGTATTGGCTTGTCATACATCAACCTAGCTGAAACAGAAAGGCTTTTAGGAAACAATACAAAATGCATTGATTACTTAATTAAAGCCTCAGATATATTTTTGAGTTTAAAAAATTATTTAAACCTCAAACAAGCCTATGCTAAACTAGCTGAGGCCTACGAACTAAAAAAAGATTATCCTGCGAGTCTAAAATACTATCAACTTTTGCGAGTTATAAAAGATTCTATTTACAATGAAGATAACGCCAAACAGATGGCTGAAATGCAAACCAAATATGATGTTGAGAAAAAAGATTTAGAGCTAGCTAAAAACAAAGCAGAAATAGAAACAAAAGAGAAACAAGCTTATATTAAAAACATTATTATTATTGCTATTGTTGTTTTAATGCTGTTAGTAGCGATTACAGGATTTTTATTTTATCGCAAAAAACAAATTGAGCAACAGGCCAAATTAGATGCAGAAATTGCAAGTCAGAAAGAAATTAGAACAAAAGCTATTTTAGAAGCTGAAGAAAAAGAACGACGACGAATTGCTCAGGATTTACATGACGGCGTTGGGCAATTATTGAGCGCTGCTAAATTAAATTTAAGTAATCTAGATTCTAAAATCACCACTCAAACTGAGGAACAAAAATTAGCCATGCAAAACGCCTTAAGTTTGGTGGATGATTCTGTTAAAGAAGTAAGAGCTGTTTCTCATAACATGATGCCTAATACATTAATTAAATTAGGTTTAGCAAGTGCCGTAAGAGAGTTTATTACAAAACTAGGAAATGCTCCTACTTTAAAAGTAGATCTAGAAATAGTTGGTTTAGACACACGATTAGATAATCAAGTGGAAACTGTTTTATACAGAGTCATTCAAGAAATCGTAAACAATATTATTAAACATGCCAAAGCCTCTCAAATTAGCATGCAATTAATACGTCACGAAACGGAGCTAAACATTATGATTGAAGATAATGGTGTGGGATTTGACACGAATCAGTTAGATGATTTTGAAGGCATTGGATTAAAAGGTATTCAAACACGCATCGAATTTTTAAATGGTAGTGTACATTTTGATTCTTCTATTGGAAGAGGGACAACTGTTATCATTGATATTCCTCTAGTTTAAAATGGAAAACACTATACATTTTGTAGACGTTTATTTTACAGAAGAACGAATAGAGAGTTTGTTCTTTATCATTATTGGTAGTATCACACTTTTATTATCAGCCTTTTTTTTATTCATCATTAAATATTCCTTTTTTAAAGGAATGTCTATCCCTTTATTAATGATTGGTCTCATTCAACTAACGGTTGGCATCAGTGTTTATAATCGCTCTTTGAAAGATATAGAAAGAGTAACCTATTTCATAAATTATAAGCCAGAAAAAATACAAACAGAAGAACTACCAAGGATGGAAAAGGTAATGAATAACTTTACAATCTATAAATGGATAGAAGTCATTCTCATTGTTGCTTCAATAATTTTGATAATTATTTATTATTCTTCACCACAAACCTATTGGAAGGGTTTAGCCTTAGGTTTATTAATTCAAGCTGGCATTATGCTAAGTTTAGATGTGTTAGCAGAAAAAAGAGGCCAAACTTATATGGAGAAGCTTCAAGAAATCAATAATGCATCATTTACTTCTCTGCTAAATAAATAGCTGCTAAACCTAAGCCAACCGAACTAAAACTCGCTTTTTTATAACCCACTTTTTCGAGTATAGCTGTAAATCGTTCGTTATCAGGAAATGCTTTAATAGATTCAGGTAGATACGTATATGCTCGTGTATCTTTCGAAAATAGTCTGCCTAATGTTGGCGTGATATACTTAAAATGAAATTTATAAAATTGCTTAACAGGAAATTTTTGTGGGGAAGAAAATTCTAACACACATAATTGTCCGCCTGGTTTTAAAATACGTAACATATTAGTTAAACCCTTTTCAAGGTTCTCGAAATTTCTCACTCCAAAACCTACAGTAATAGCATCCATACTATTGTCAGCTAAATCACAGGTTTCTGCATCACCATATTGCAAAGTAATAGTTTTGTCAAGGTTAAGCTTTTGTAATTTTTCTCTGCCAAATTTCATCATACCTTCACTAATATCAATACCAATCACTTTTGTTGGATTGAGTTTCATCGCAGCAATAGCAAAATCTCCAGTGCCTGTAGCTACATCTAAAATATGTTTGGGTTGTTTATCAGCAATTAGTTTAATGCATTTTTTTCTCCAGCCTTTATGAATACCAAGCGATAACAAGGAATTTAAAAAATCGTAACGAAAAGCAATGTTATCAAACATTTGAGCCACTTGCTCTTTTTTTGATTCGGTGTTATTGTATGGTGTAATTTGAGACATAGTACTGTTTTTATTTAACCGCAAAGTGCGCAAAGTTTTTTCGCAAAGAGAAAAAAAGATATTTAATTATTACAAACTCAGCGTTCTTTGCATTTACTCTGAGTTCTTTGCGGTTAAGCCTTTACTTCACAAAATCTAACTTCAACGCTTCTTCCAATAACTGTTCTTTACTAACAGGTACTACGCCAATTTGTTCACACACTAAACCACCAGCTAAATTTGAAATAGCAGCCATCACAATTGGGTTCACATGTAACGCCACTAATAAAGCCGCAACACTAATTACGGTGTCTCCTGCCCCACTCACATCGGCAATACTACGAATATGCGCTGGCGTATGATGTTTTTCTGAACGAGAATTAATAATAACACCTTTTTCTGCCAAAGTTACTAAGGCAGTATCAAATTTTTGTTTTACACGGAAACTACTGATAGCACGCTGTAACTCATTAATATTATCAGAGCTAATGTCCATTTTTAGGCCTTCGCGTAACTCCTTTAAATTTGGCTTAAATAAGGTAACTCCTTTGTAGGCGTTAAAATTCTTTGTTTTAGGATCCACACAGGTTGGAATTCCTTTACTCTTTGCCAATTCTACAACTTTACTAATTAACTTAGGCGTAATTAATCCTTTATTATAATCTTCAAATAAAATCACATCAATCTTATCATGTTGAATGATATAAGAAATCAAGGTGATTAATTGTTGAGTTTCAGCTGGCGTTATATCTTCTTCAATTTCTTCATCAATACGCAACAACTGATGATTATTTCCAATGACACGGGTTTTTTCAGTTGTAATTCTGTCGCGTGATTTTAAAATACCTTTCTGACTTAACTTCTGAGTTTTCAATAAATCCAAAAAGTTTTGTCCTTCATAATCAATACCAATTACGGAACATAAAATAGGATTTGCACCCATTGCCTGAATGTTCAAAGCTACATTAGCAGCTCCACCCAAACGTTTTTCTTTTTTGTTCACAGCAATAATTGGAACGGGTGCTTCGGGAGAAATACGATTTACTTTTCCCCACATGTAGCTATCAATCATCACATCGCCAATAATTAAAACGTTTAAATTGCTAAACGATTTAAATATCTCACGAATGTGTTCTTTTTTTACAGATAATTTTTTCATTTTATTGTTTCAAATTTTTAACCGCAGAGAATGCAATCACGCTATAGCGTGATACGCAAAGTGCGCAGAGGTCATAAATCTTAAATATATTATTTTAATTTTTCTATTGCTTCTTTCATTCTTTTTAAGGCTTCAGTTAATTTATCTTCTGATGTTGCATATGAAAAACGAATGTATTTATCGTCGCCAAATGCTGCACCCGGAACTAAAGCTACGTGAGCTACATCCAACAAAAACATAGATAAATCAGTGGCATTATTAATGGTGTATTCATTATACTTTTTTCCAAATAATGCAGACACTTCAGGATATACATAAAATGCACCATCCGGAACATTGGTTTTAAATCCTGGAATATCTTTCATTAATTCTAACACCAAATTCCTACGCTTTAAAAAAGCATCACGCATGTAATGTGTACTTTCTGATGGTAATTCCATCGCTGCATGCATCGCCTTTTGAGTAATACTACATGTACCTGATGTAAATTGTCCCTGCATTTTATCGCAAGCTTGTGCAATCCATTTTGGAGCGGCCATAATTCCACCTCTCCAACCTGTCATGGCAAATCCTTTTGATACACCATTGATGGTAATCACTCTATCTTTAATATCTGGAAACTGAGCCATACTTTCGTGACCACCAACAAAATTAATATGTTCGTAAATCTCATCGCTCATGATGTATAATTCATCATATTGTTTTACCACATCTGCAATCGCTCTTAACTCTTGTTTACTATATACTGAACCAGTAGGATTACAAGGTGTACTAAACATCATCATACGTGTTTTTGGTGTGATGTGTGCTTTTAATTCTTCAGCTGTAATTTTAAAATCGTTCTCAATAGTTGTATCAATAATAATTGGCACACCACCTGCTAATTTTAAAATCTCTAAATAACTTACCCAAAAAGGTGCCGGAATAATCACTTCATCTCCTGGATTAATTAAACATAATACAGCATTTGCTATACTTTGCTTGGCACCAGACGACACCACAATGTCATCAGCAGTGTAATCTAAACCATTATCTCTTTTAAATTTATGAGCAATAGCTTGTCGCAACTCAACATAACCACTTACGTGTGTATAGTAAGTAAAGTCTTCGTTAATAGCTTTAATGGCAGCTTGCTTAATAACATCGGGAGTTTTAAAGTCGGGCTCGCCCAAACTCAAACTAATAATATCAATACCTTGCGCCTTTAGTTCGCGGCTTTTACGAGCCATCGCAATTGTTTGTGATTCTGAAATAAGATTTACTTTATCTGATAAATGTGCCATATGGTACGTTTTAAAATGCGTAACAAATCTAATAAATACTATAACAATTCAAACTTATTTTCGATTAAATTATCACGTAAAATGTTATAAACTTTGCTTGCCAAAAAACTATAAAATAGTTACTTTCAGAAGGTATAATCGTTACATTTAGTAATTGAAATCATACATTGTGTAATCATCAAATAAACGCGTTGAATATGAACTATTGGCTTATAAAATCAGAACCCTTTAAATATAGCTGGGACCAATTTAAAAAAGATAAACTCACTACCTGGGATGGTGTGCGAAACTACGCCGCTCGAAACAACTTAAGAGCCATGAAAAAAGGTGACTTAGCCTTATTTTACCATAGCAATGAAGGCTTGTGTATTGTGGGAATTGCTAAGCTAGTAAAAGAAGCTTTTCAAGATCCAACCACTAAAGAGGAAGCATGGGTAGCCGTTGAATTTGCACCATTTAAAGCATTAAAAACACCTGTAACCTTAGCTCAAATTAAAGAAGACGAATACTTAAAAGAAATGCAATTAGTTAAATTACAGCGTTTATCAGTTGGAATTGTAAAACCTGAAGAATTTGATAGGGTTTGTATGCTTGGTGGATTATAGATCTAACCGCATAGTACGCAAAGTCTTCTCGCAAAGAAAAAAATTATACGTAAATCAAATACAAGTACCATGAAATATCTATTATCCATTTTAACCCTATCAATTTGTTTAACCATAAGCGCACAAAAAGGCCCATTTCCAAAATTAGACGGACATACACTTGGAAGGAACAGCAATAACAGTTCCAATAGCAGGCACTAAAAAATTTACCATTGTTGGTATTTGTTACAAACGCTCTGCCGAAGAAGATTTGAAAACATGGATTCAACCGATGTACGACATTTTTGTAGCTAAGCCAAAAGGCACTGATTATTTTGATGTAGCCAGTTATTTTGATGTAAACTATTATTTTATTCCATTAATTAGTGGATTTAAAAAAGCCGCAGCAGATTTTAAAGCAGCAACACAAAAAGATTTATGGGGTAATGTAATTGATTGCGATACCGACATCAAATTATTAAAAGACCAACTAAAACCTGGTGATGATGGTATTCCTTATTTTTATGTGATTGACCTTAATGGTAAAATAGTAGAAGTAGTTTCAGGAAAATATACGGAAGGTAAAATGGATAAGATACAAGAGGCGATTGATTAAGTATGAAGATATTAGTTTTTTCAGATATACATTTTCCAAGTGTATTATTTCGTAAGAATAAAGAATTTGTCAAAAATTATTTTTTGACAAAAAACAATGAACTGAAAAACTTCACAAGCTTTATAAATTCATCGAAAATAGATTTGATTCTTATAGCTGGAGACGTAATGGGTGATTTTGGCGGCGATATTTTTTTGGAGCATTTGGCTGGTTGACAGAGTATTTGGAAGAAAACAAAATAACTACCTATTATATTCAGGGTAATCACGATACAGATGAAAGTTATATAAATCTTTCAATGCAATCAAAAAAAAATAAATATGTAAAAGATATTTCCGGAGAACTAGTTACTTATAAAGGCTTAAATATACTAGGGCTTTCCTTTTTCGATACAGAGAATAAAACAAAATTACGAGAGTATATTTCTAAAAAAAATAAAATAGATATTCTTTTATCACATTGTCAAAATGGAAGAAGGCCTTTTCTTTTTGAATTCGATACAAAATATATTATTACTGGACATTTTGACCAACAGTTTTTCACTGTTGAAAAAAAGGTTTTCATGTCGTTTCAAGGTAGCGAATCGTATAGTGTTATTGAAATAAATAAAAAAAACACCACTATTCATCTATATTCAAATAAGATTAATAGTGAGTTTTTTGGCTCCAATCCGACTATTTTAAAAGCGAAGTTGAAAAATGAAAATATAATTTGGGAATCTAATAACACTATCCGAAATGAACAATTAAAAAAGACAGACTCTACATTAAAACCAAATTTACAAAGCTTATATGAAAAACATTTCGGAGTGACTAAATATTATAATACATTTAGCTTTTCAAAAGGATTAGAATGCTGTATTCCTTTAATATTAAAAATAAAATCTGAATATAAAATTACATCAAACGTTTCTAATGAATTAAAAGAAAAATGCATTGAAAATAGGCTTAATACTTATATATATCCATCTACCCAAATTGATTTTTTAGGAAAAAGGTGTTTTAGGAAACTAAATGAAATAATCTAAATAATCTTATGTTAAAATACTATATGAAACCTTTCTCATAATAATTTACTATAGCCAAATTGCCATTTCTCAAAACAAACCAGCACAAGTTTTATTAGAGTATTTGAAAATTAAGAGCGTTTCAGAAAACAAAAAAAGCGTGCAGTACTATACTTGAAAAAGTTACATGAAGATTTCGGATTAAGTTTCAAGAAGCGATTGATTAAACGTCCATCTTCTTTTTAAACTTATAACAAAAGCCTACATTCAACATATTGATTCGGTAACCAACTCCGCCTTCCAAATAAAATCCGACATTTTTAAAAGCGTAGTATTTAATGGTTATAGTAATGCCTAAAGCTGGTACTAACTCATTATTACTTTCAGGAGACTTTATTTCTACCCCATCTACTTTATAAGAATGGTAATATTTCAAATTAATTCCTGCAATATAGCCACTGCATACATCTAATTTTTTTCGCACAAAAAAAGAAGCATGATGGGTAAATTTTATGGCAAGTGTTGAATTAGAAAATAATCGTTCGGTTTTAATTCCATCAAGCACCGTTTCTTTAACACCAACCCAACTTGTAAAATAAGGTCCTAAACCCAAATACGCATTACTAGCACGAGGATAAATGCAAAAATCGGCACCAATAACAAAGGCTGGCGACTTAGAATACTCTTGAACCTTATACCCAATTCTATTTAAATCTAAATGACGTTTAAATGCTCCTGAGCCAATGTAATATGAGGAATAGCCATTACCGAAAGATTGCACGTTGTATACATCTGTACTTTGCGATTGTAAGCCAATCACAATTAAAATAAATATAACAAGGAGCGTATACTTAAACATTTACACCACTTTAATTTTTGCCCTATGAATTTCACCAAACTCTTCGTTAATATGGCTGATTGGTGTAGCATAAATAATCATATCATCCGAAAAAAAGCGATCTTTTATGTCCTTCTCAATATTGCTATACAATAATGCCTTAGTGATAAAAAACAATCTTATCGTTTTCTTTTTTGAATCTACGGTTAATAGCGTATTAACATCAATATGTGTTTGCAAAGCATAGGCATTTTGAATTAAAAAAGAAGACATTTCTTCAGCTTTCTTTTCATCACTTTGTATAATATTAAATAAAATCATAATGTATAATTTAGATTACCTTTTAAATACGTAACGTTTAAAACTGTTTTGATAAATTTTAATTTATACTCAGCAAGTTTTAATTCAGTTTCTAACCATTTATTTTCACGAGCATTCAAAATAAATAAGGAACTTTCTCCATTATCAAATTTCAATTTTTCAGCTTCTACTAATTGTTTACTGTATCTAGCTGAACGTTCAGCATTTTGAAGTTGTTCTGCTAATATGCTAATGGTTTGTTTTAGAGTATTGATTTTAAAATCTAGTTCATTATTTTTATTTGCTAATTCTAATGAATTACTTTGAGAATTAAGCTTAGCCATTTTATACTCATTTCGTGAGGTCCTTAACAATAATGGAAAGGATAAGTCAACACCCCATTTATAATTGTTTTGAGAATACACTGGACTATACGAATTTGGATTATAGGACAAAAAATTATAATTGGCATTTAGTTTAGGTTTAATCATTTCGCGCTTTAACTTATTGTCAATTTCTAAAATAGATTGCATAGAGTTGTACTTTGCAATCACTGGATTATTAGCTGAATCTTGATACAAACGTTTCACCAAACTATTCTTAGCTTTTTCAAAATAACCATCTAAGCTATCTTGCGGTTGGTATGTTGTCGTAGATGCAATATTATTATTTTGCCAATTAAATGATGCTAAATCATTTATCTGTTTTTGATTATCAATTTGCGAACTTTGAACATCTAATAATCGTCCTTGATAAAAGATAGCTGCTTCAATGGTATCTACAGCTGCACGTTCACCAATATTAGCTAAGGATTCAATGCCAATTAATCGTTGCTTAGCCAAGTTTAAAAAATAATTATTTAAGTAAACTTGCCTTAAACTAAACAACCAATCAAAATATTTTAAAGACGCTTCAAACAATAATCCATTTAATTGCACATTTTTTTCAGCCGAATAATACTCAACATATTCTCTTGATTTCATAACCTCAGCTCTTCTGTAATCTATCACTAATCCTTGCAATAAACCCACTTCTAAACCCACGTATGGTAACCCATAGGTTGACGTGTATTGCTCTGGATTAATATTGGTTCCTACCCCATATTCGTAACCAAATTTCAAATTTTGTGCTGAGTACAAGGGAATTTTTACTCCGCTATTTAAAATACTATAATAATTGGTATTGTTAAAAAACTTATTATCGTAGGTTCCATTAATAGTTGGATCAAAATTACCTTTTGCAGCTTTATACTGAAGTTCCCCATATCTTTTAATGTTTTCAGCCTTTTAGCAATAGGATTATTCTCCAAAATATTTTTTAAATAACTTTCATAACTCAACACTTGAGCTGTTTGAGCTATAATTTTAAATGAAAAGAAAATTAAAATGACGAGTACAATATTATTTTTTTTCATCTTTTATTATTGAATTAGGTTGCACATAAAATTCTGGCGGAAAACCATTTGCTTGTCGCCAAAATTCATAAATCAATGGTACATTATTTAATAATGCAAATCCTTTCACTCCACTTCCTATCTGAATAGCTTCTGGCCAAGGATCGCCCGTGTTTTTTGCAAGTACTCTAAACTTACCGTTATCTGATAATACTTTATCAAAAGCAACAATTTCTGCACTGTAAGTACCATAACTTACTCCAGGCCATCCCGAAAAAACAAAAGCAGGCCAACCGTCAAATACTAATTGCATAGTTTGTCCTTTTTGTATTAATGGTAAATCAATTGGATTTATATACATTTCAATAGCTTGTTCAGTTTGATTGGGAACTATAGAACAAAGGGCAGCTCCTTCTTTTATAATTTCACCAATACCCTGCACATAAGCTTTAGTTATATATCCATCTTGAGGTGCTAATACATAATAAAAACCTTTACGCATACTATAATTGGCTAATTGATTTTGTAATTTAGTTAAAGCACCTTCTCCTTCATAAAGAAAAGAAAGTGCCGAAAATTTATCAGATTCAGCTTTCATCAACTTTTCTTGATAATCTTGTTGCACAGTATTTAAATCGATTTCAGAATTTAATAATTCATTTTTAGCTGACATAAACTTATTATCAGAAGACGTTTTTTTAGCCAATGCTTCTTGCACTTTAATTCGTCTGTTTTCTAAATCTGTTTTAGAAATCACACCTTTAGATAATAAATCTTCATAACGTTGTAATTGTTCTTCTGCGGTTTTGTAATTATTGCTAGCTGATTGAGATTCGATACTATCTGTAGACACTTTAATTTTTGCCTGAATAATTTTATTTCGAGCCTGCTCCATTTTTAATAAGAGTGTTTTATTTAAAGCATCAATTTGAGAGTTTACTGCATTAACTTTGCTTTCATATGATTCTAATGTTACTTCTTTCGCTTTAATTTGTTGTTCCGATCGATTAATTAATTGAGGATCTATGTACTCATCTTTTATTTCCGAAATAAAAGCGATGGTATCATTCTTCTTTACATATTGTCCTTCATTAATAAACCATTTTTCAATTCTTCCACCGATTCGAGAAGTAATAGTTTGAGGTCTTCCCTCTGGGTTTAAGGTTGTCACCTTTCCCATCGACTCCACATTTTGTGTCCAAGGCATAAACATAATAATGATTCCTGAAACACCAATCGCTAACAATAACGATTTGATAGCTTTCGAATATTTTTTAGCATAAATATTAGAGTTACATTTTAACTCTACTCCCTCTTCTTTTACAAACGAAAATTCTTGATGGTCACCAAAAATACTCTCAACTTTATATAAAGAAGTAATAATATCATAACAAGTACCTAAACTTCCTACTAATTTTTCTACGGAGTTAATCACTAAAAAAATAATAATTTCAGAGGCTATAAATTGACCAATATTTAATTCTCCTATTTGTACTAAATATGCTCCAAAAAACAGCACAATAGCCGTAAACAAAACTTTAAAGATTATAATACCAATAAATTGTGATTCTAAAACACCGTAATGTTGTTTTCTCTCTTCAAAATAATTATTCAAAATATCTTCAGTGCCATTAATAAAATTAGCTTCATCCAGTTTTTTTTCTCTAGCATTTAGTTGAAACCATTTAATCAAATTATATTTTTCGTTTGATACTCTTACGTTTGTTTCAATCCCTTGGCCGCCATAATACCTGATAATAAAATAAAATGCAGCTGCCGAAAGAAGTGTGAAAATTAAAAACCAAGAACTGTAAATAGGTAATATTAATAACCCAAAAACAATACTAATAATTGAAAAGGAAAAATCTAATAATATTTTACTGATTCCTTTTTGTAAAGTAACTACTTCAAAAAATTTATTTAGTTTATTAAATACTTCTTCGGTACTGGAATTGTTATTTAAGAAAAGACTAATTCGGGAAGCAATATTTCCAAATATTTTTTGATGCAAGGTTTCATTGATACGCATTTGCCAAATTTGAAAAAAGCCAATAAAACAGGTTACCAAAATAGTTACCGAACTTAATAAGATTAAAGATGCCGAAAAAGAGCCTGCCATAATGTAGGTAACAACGCCTTGTATTCCCAAAGGAATAGCTAAATACATAATACCTTGCAATAAAGCCAGTAGATATATTCTGCTAATAACAGTTCTTTCGTTATAAAGCCAATTAAATAAGAGTTTTGATTTATTTTTACGCATTTTTGATATTTTCTTCAAAAATAGCAAAAATATCTTAAATGATAGTATTACTATTATTTATTTGCATTTTTTAAGAATATATAATACCTTTACTTTCACATAGATAAATTACATGGAATTAGACATTAGAATAAAGATGAATGAAAAACTGTTTCTTCGTAATCCAGAAGAATCAGTTTTAGGAAAAAGATTGTGAAAAACGGGCTAATTTTAATTAATAAATTGGGTTTTGAAGAGTTTACCTTTAAAAAATTATCCATAGAAATATCTACGACAGAAGCCAGTATTTATCGCTATTTTGAAAACAAACATAAATTTTTAATTTACCTAATAAACTGGTATTGGAGTTATATCGAATATAAAGTAGTGTTTTACATAAATAATATTACTAACACCGAAATTAAATTAAAAACTATCATAAAACTTTTAGTTGAAGAGCCTCCTGTAAAAAACATTGAATCAGATTTTATTTCAGAAAACGAAGCTTATAAACTAATTATGTGGGAAGGCTCAAAAGCCTATTTAACTCGTAATGTAAGTAAAGATAATAAAGATCGATTATTTAAGCCTTATAAAGATTTATGTGAACGTATTTCTTTAATTATAAAAGAACACAATCCTAAATACAAGTTTGCGCATTCAATGGCAAGTACACTCATAGAAATGGCACACTCTCAAAAGTTTTTCATGCAAAACCTACCTGCACTAACTGATTGCACAAAAGATAATGGAGATAAAAAAATAATTATATTTCTAGAGTCATTATTGTTTTCATCCATCAATTCTAAATAAAAAAACCTAGCTGGAGCACTAATCCAACTAGGTTTCCCAAACAAAACAAAACACAAGCCTTAATGATTTTTTTGCTTCATAAAAGCAGTAAATAAAAACACAGCTAAACCAAATACACATACAACCGAAATAGCAAAACTCGGATTTACAGAAGAGACTATGCTTACTAATTTATTTTGAGAAAAAACAGGAGAAGAAATCGCTAACAAAATCAAACAAACTAAGATGCTTGTTTTGTTATTTTTTGGGTTTGAATTTGAAGTTTTCATAATATTCAGTATTAAAAAGTTTGATTGTTATCGTATTCTAAACAATTATACAGCCACAAATGCCAAAGGTTATTGCCAATTGGTAACTGGTTGGCTTTTACCAATAAGTGGTAGCTTTCATTAAAATTTCGGTAAATAAAAAAGCCTGTCAGGATTTAATTCTGACAGGCTTTTAGATAAATAACTATCTCATATCGCTACACTTCGTCTTCTCCACCAAGTTCCAGTAACTTAATATCGCCAATAGCATTACCTGCTATGCCTTTTACAGAACCATAGAAGTTAGTGGTATTAAGTAATACTTTTTCTAATTGTTTTTCGCGCTCTTTCCATATCTTTTGCATGGCATTTTTTTCTTTTTGTATGCCGTATTGCAACTCAGTGAATCCTTCAACAATCGCTTCTATTTGTTGTCTAAATTCGGTTCCTGTTAAATAAGAATATAACAAACTCATTTTATCACCTTTATTTTCTTGACTTGCTTGGGCCGCGTGAACTTTAATTAAACTATCGCGCAACACAAACGCTAGTGATTTTATTTCAGTATAGTTACAAATCCACACACCATCTTTCATTCCAAAACGCTCCATATCTTTTGGCATGGTCTCAGTAACAATTACTGCAATATCGGCTTGCGAGGAACGCATATCATGTTTTAACTTATCAATCCAGTCGCCGCCAAAAGCTTTAGTATTTTTACTTTCATAAATAATTTTCCCACAAACCTGTCCTAATGGATTTCGTATTGTGTGGATAGCATCTGCTCCTTTCACTCCCTTACCTACTTCATCAATCGAATCGAATGGAAAAGTGCTTCTTAATAATTCTTCTAAAATTAACTCTTGTACTTCGCCTTGCATTTGCATCGAACCTTGTCCTTGCTTACGCACCATCTCTTCAGTTAACTTCTTTTAGTCTTCGAGTTGTTTTTTTAATTCCATCATTTGTAGTTGATGATCTTTTCTTTGATGGAATTTTTTTCTAATTCTTGTTTTTTAATCTGTTCAGACAATAATTCTCTTTCGGCTTGAAGCTTTTGTTGAAGCGTTAATTCAAACTGCGCTTCTTTTTCCTGTAACTCTTTTGCCTTTAATAAAAACTGCAATTCCTTTGCCTGACTGTCTTTTAATTTAGTTTCTTTTTCAGAAAGTTCTTTGTTCAGCATTTCCATTTGCAATTGCATTTCGGAAGCCGCCTTTTTAATAGCCTCTTGCTCTAATACACCTTTTTGCAATTTTACTTTTTCGGCAATAATTTTTTCTTGTTCTTCCTGTTGCTTTTTTAATTGCTCTAATTGCAATTCGTATTGTTTTTCTTTGTCTGCTAAATCTTTCTGATCTTTATTGAAACGCTCAACATAGCGCGCTTTTATTTTAGCTTCTATTTCAGAAGATATAGCATCCCCTAACTGAAACTCGGTTTTGCAATTAGGACATTTTACAGTGGATGAATTACTCATTTTGTATTATTGGGATTTGCCAAAAGGCAATCATCTAAATTAATTCGTTTAATTTTTTGGATAGAACTTTCATTCCCTCTACAGCAGTCGCTTTAATAATAGTCAGGTTTTTAATATAATCTAAGTTGAAATCACCTGGATCTACCAAAAACTTAGGAATATGCCCTTCAATCACATTAATTAAATTAGCTGCAGGATAGACATTTAAGGAAGTTCCTATGGTAATAAAAATATCAGCTTTTTCTGCTAAATCCGTTGCTTTATCCATTTCGGGAACCGCTTCCCCAAACCATACAATATGCGGTCTTAACTGAGATCCTATTTCACATACATCTCCTTTTTTTATTTCCCAGTGTTTTAACTCGTAAATTAATTCTTGTTTAGCTGTGCTCCTGCATTTCATGATTTCTCCATGCAAATGCAATACTTTTTTACTTCCGGCCCTTTCGTGCAAATCATCAATATTTTGAGTAATAACTTGAACATCAAAGTGCTTTTGTAATTCAGCTACCAAAAAATGAGCTTCGTTAGGCTGCGCGTACATTACCTGTTTGCGGCGCTGGTTATAGAAATCAAGCACTAAAGGTTGATTCTTTATCCAGGCTTCAAACGTAGCAACATCCTCAATTTTATATTCTTCCCACAAGCCACCAGTGTCCCTAAAGGTTTTAATACCACTTTCGGCACTCATTCCAGCTCCACTAAAAACAACTATCTTTTTTTTCTTCATTAACGGGATAAAAATAAACTTTAAACAAACTACAAACAAGTGTAAATTATAGTTTAGCTTATCCTAAATTTACAAAAAAAATAACCCACTATGAAATTTTTTATTGACACAGCAAATTTAGCGCAAATTAAAGAAGCACAAGACCTTGGCGTATTGGATGGCGTAACGACTAACCCATCGTTAATGGCTAAAGAAGGCATTAAAGGGCAAGATAATATCCTAAAACACTACGTGGATATTTGCAATATTACCACTGGCGACGTAAGTGCCGAGGTAATTTCGACAGATTTTGAAGGAATGGTAAGAGAAGGCGAAATGTTAGCCGATTTACACCCTCGTATTGTTGTTAAAATCCCAATGATTAAAGAAGGCGTAAAAGCTATAAAATACTTTGCTGATAAAGGCATTAAAACTAATTGTACGCTGGTTTTCTCTGCGGGACAAGCATTATTAGCGGCTAAAGCTGGTGCAACTTATGTATCTCCATTTGTTGGTCGTTTAGACGATATTAGCCAAGATGGAATGGATTTAATTGATGACATCAGAACAATTTATGATAACTATGGTTACGAAACTGAGATTTTAGCGGCTTCTGTTCGTCACCCAATGCATATTATACAATGTGCTAAAATTGGTGCTGATGTGATTACAGCTCCATTAAGTGCTATTGCAGCTTTATTAAATCATCCTTTAACGGATAAAGGTTTAGCTCAATTTTTAGCGGATGCTAAGAAATAATTTGAATTAATTTTATGAGAAGCCTCTACAGATCATGTAGGGGCTTTTTTTTAAAGTTTATAATAAACCACTTTCTTAGTCTCAAAAAACTCCTCATCAAAGTAATTTTTCAAATCATAAAAAACAGCCTTAATATAATGTTTACCAAATTCTTCGCGAAGATCTCCACCTTTTAAGTAAAGAATACCATTTGGTAAATCATTAAAATTTTCTTTCAAAATCTTTTTTGAAATCCAGTTATAAAATTCAGGAAAAGCAGTTACGGCGCGGCTTACAATAAAATGATACTTATCGTTTATTTTTTCAGCTCGTTCGTGTTCAGCAGTTAAATTAGTTAAACCAATACCAGCTGCTACTTCGGTTACGACTTTAATTTTTTTACCTATAGAATCTACTAAATGAAACGTTGATTCGGGAAATAAAATAGCTAAAGGAATTCCAGGAAATCCACCGCCACAACCAACATCCAATATTTTTGTGCCAGGTTTAAATTGCATTACTTTAGCAATTCCTAATGAATGTAACACATGACGTTCGTAAAGTTCATCACTATCCTTACGGGAAATAACATTAATTTGAGCGTTCCAATGAATATACAAATCGTACAATTGTTCAAATTGCATTTTTTGATGTGCAGTAATGTTTGGGAAATATTTTAGAATAATATCAGGTTTCACAATAACTTACTTTTCCTGATTTTTTAAAATATTATACAAAAAGTCTCTTGCTCTAAATAACTGTGCTTTTACTGTACCAACTGGCAAATCTAACTTCACGGCAATTTCCTCGTAACTTAATTCTTCGTAGTAACGCATCTTCACCAACTCTTTGTAACGAGGTTTTAATTTATCTACTACATCACGTAACATCTCTACCTTTTGTTTTTTGATAATATGTTCTTCGGGATCGAGTGTTTGAGACTTAATATTTTTAGAGAATTCTTGCCCTTCATCATTTTCCATTTTAGTGTCTAACGATAAAGCAGAATTCTTTTTCTTATTTCTTAAAAAATCAATAGCATTATTACTAGCAATTTTAAACAACCATGTACTAAAAGCGTATGTTGGAGTATATTGTTCTAATCGTTTAAATGCTCTACCAAATGCTTCAATAGTTAAATCTTCAGCATCATCTTTATTATTACACATGCGTAACATGGTAAAATAAACCGATTCGCGATAACGATGCAATAACTCTGCATAGGCTTTTTGATCGCCTTTATGCAAAGCTAACTGAATGAGTTTATAATCATAAACTGCCTTCGTTGTTAGTTTATCCGATGGGTCTAACTCTTCCATTTATTTGGTTTATGAAACATTTTACTAATATGAAATATTGGGTACACTGTTAATAATACAATTTCGTAAAAAAATGCTAAAGCCCACAAATCTTTCTCGTTTAGTTTCTCCGACGCTTTTTTAAAGATAATCATTTGTATGCATATTTTCAATACCAAACCAACTAAAGCAGCTAACATAGTTGTTTTAAATAAAAACAAACTCAAAAACAGAAAATGAAAGGCATATTGAGACATGTAACCTAAGGTGATTTTTGTTTTACTACTTGAATTGTAATGAGGTGCTGTTGTTAAATGTCTTTGTTTTTGACGTTTCCAGTCGCTAAAGTTAGTTTTTGCTAAGGAATAAGTGATGGCATCATGCGACACCGCCACGTTTGTGTTTTCATTGGTGCAAGCTTGATTGATAAACAAATCATCGTCGCCAGATGTAATATGATAATGTTTTGAAAAGCCTTTTTGTTTGTAGAATAAATCTTTTTTATAGGCTAAATTTCTTCCCACTCCCATATATGCTTTGCCTTTGATGGCAGCAGATAAATAGTTAAGAGCAATTAAAAAGGTATCAAAACGAATTATTTTATTTAAGAAACCTGCTTCTTTTTTGTATGCTCCATAACCTAACACAATCTCTCTTTTATTAACGAATCCAGCGCTCATTTCCTTTAACCAATTTTCGTTGGCAGGAAAGCAATCCGCATCGGTAAATAATAAGTTTTCGTATTTAGCACCTTTAATACCAACCATTACAGCAAACTTTTTACCATGTTTATAGTAATCGTCTTCTTTAATAGTAACCTTTTTAAGGTTAGGAAAAATCTTTGCAAATTCGTCAATTACATTTTCGGTACTGTCAATAGAACAGTCGTTTACCACTACCACTTCAAAATCAGGATAATCCTGAACTAAAACTTTGGGCAGAAATTCGGTTAAATTATCATCTTCGTTACGAGCACAAATAATAATTGAAACGGGCTCAGAAGAACGAGTTGGTTCTAATGAGTTGGTTTTTAAATTAGCTAATGGCAAAACATTAACCACGTAATGAATTACAATGCCAATCAACGACACAAAAAAGGCAACTAACAAGAGTTCGTCTACCCCTATTTCAACAAAATCAGGAAAATACATGTAGCAAAAATACCATGCTAATGGCATGATAAATCGGTTATCTTTGCTTTTATTAAACAAAGAAATTAACAATGCTAACAGGAATAAAAGCCGTTATTTTTGACATGGATGGAGTTATTATCGACTCTGAACCACTATGGCGAAGAGCTATGATACAAAGTTTTACCGAAATTGGCATTCCTTTTAGCGATGAACATTGCCGTATTACTACAGGCTTACGCTTTAAAGAAGTGGCTGAATTTTGGTTTACTAAACATGGAATAACTCATATTTCGGTTGATGAATTTGATGAATTGGTTATTAATCGCCTATGTGATTTAATTAGAAAAGAAGGCAAAACCATGAAAGGTGTTTTAGAAGCTTTAGACTTTTTTAAAGCCAAAGGCTTAAAAATTGGTATTGGCACCTCATCCAACGAACGTTTAATGAATACTGTTGTTGATGTATTGAATATCAGACCTTATTTTAATGAATTGTGCTCGGCAGAACATATGCAATATGGTAAACCACATCCCCAAGTATATTTAACTTGTGCCGAAAAACTGGGCGTAGATTCTTTACATTGCTTAGTTATTGAAGATTCCGTTAATGGTATTATTGCAGGTAAGGCCGCTCAAATGAAAGTATTAGCCATACCTGAAGAGATTAACCATAACAATCCTAAGTTTGCTATTGCGGATTATAGTGTAAAGTCGTTGTTGGAGATTGTTCAATAAGCTATTCCATACAAGCTCTTAAAAACTCATTCATTGGAAACATGGCTTTAAAAACTTTAGAAGCATATGCTGGGAAGTTTTTATCCATGACTTCGCTATCTTTTAAAGTATGCATGACAATAAAATGCTTGTGCTGTAATAAATTTAATTCTGAATGATCTTTTAGATAACCTTTAGGGGCAGTTTTTAATTTATCGTCTTGCGACAATTCTTTGAAATACGTTTTAAAATCTTTCGCATTCAAAATCTTTTTAAAGTCTGCGGTATTGTAATCAATTTCTTGTCTTACTTTGGCTAATACATCTGGTGGCGGCATATAACAACCTCCTGCTAAAAAACATTTTCCTGGTTCGATGTGTAGATAATAACCAGCCCCCATTTCTTTTTTTCCTCCTGGGTTAATACTTGCACCCATATTTAATTTGTATGGCGATTTATCCTTACTAAAACGAATATCTTTATTTATTCTGAACAAACATTTTTTCGCTTCTAAACCTGCTAATTTCGGATCAAAAACAACCGATTTATCAATTACTTTTTTTACAACTTCGGTAAACTCTTCTTTAGCCGTTTCGTATGTTTTACGATTAATATCAAACCACTCTTTATTATTATTTTTAGGTAATTGTTTTAAAAATTTAAAGGTTGTTTCCATACTATGATTGACTTGTGTTTTTTTCTTTAAAATAATCCATTAATAAAACCGTACTTAGTAATAAACTCAAACAATAAAATACATCCTCTAACGGAATAGTAAATAAACGAATAGCCATATTTTCTTCGTCATTATAGGTAACTATTGGTAAAGCCGTTAAAATACCGTTACAAATTAAAAAAGGAATTAAGGATACAAAATAAGCTAAGTAAAAACGTCCCAAATTTCTAAATCTGAAGGGAAACGTGGCAAATAAAACTAAAGCTAAACAAATACCAGCATTAACAATGGTATAGGTTTTATCATAAAATAAAATGCATGCAATTAAACTGATTATAGAAATTAAAATACTTATTCTTTTACCACAAGTTCCAAGCACATCACGTTTCACATAAGCATTAAACACTTCATAAATAAACACACACGAATATGGCACGCATACAAAAAACAACACTTCCTCAATAGGAAGATTAAAGATGTTTATTCCAGTAATATATCTTGGATTAAAGCCCCAAACTCCTTGGGCAGTAAATAACACATCCCACAAAATAAAAAAAGCTCCAGAAATAAACATGGCAGGAAACAAATATTTCCATAGTTTATAAAATGCTACTTTTTTATCAAAGCTTAAGGCTAATGGAAATAGGACACTAGCAATATCTAGCACTAAATACGTGTAATGTGGGTTCATGTAATATTAATTGCCTTAAAGATACAATTAACTGTTTATTAAAACATTTTGTTGATTAGAAGATTTTTCTTTGAAATAATGAAAAGGAACAATTAACATTCCGAAATTCTCACTATCAACCTTATCTAAATGTTTATGATGCACTTTATGCGCACGCTTAATACCTTTAACATACCAATTTTCTGATTTACTAAACCACTTAAAGCGTTGGTGAATAACAACATCATGAACCATAAAATAAGCAATTCCATATAATAAAATGCCAATACCAATATAAAACTTAAAGTCAAATCCATTCATAGCGCCAAACATAATTCCTAACCAACTTGGCAAAGCAAAAATGAGAAAGAAAATATCGTTTTTTTCAAAAAAAGATTCATTGCTATGGTCATGATGATCTTTGTGAAAATGCCACATACCGCCATGCATAATGTATTTATGGGTAAACCAGGCCATAAATTCCATAGCCATAAATGCTGCAATAATTATCAATACATTAAGTACCATAACTAAATAACAATCTAAGTTTTGATTTGTTTAAACAAAAAAATAAAGGGCCGAAAAAAAGACTAATTGTATCACATACAACGCCTTAGCAGTTAAATTTGGTTTTTGAGCCAAATGTTTTTGCACAAGTAAATTTAATAAAAAAGCAACCACAAACCAAGCAATATAGTTTTGAATAGGGATAATATTCGATTTCCAATACCAAAAATCGAACTTTGATGCATTTTGCTCTATAAAAAAATCCAGTCCAACCATTAAAGCGGCTCCAAAAAAAGCATTTACAAATGTGTTTTTAAATTTAGATAATTGAGAAGTACAATACAGTAACATACTCCAATTAATCCCAATTAATAAAGGAACCGACAGCCATTTATAACCCAAAGATTGTCCGTAATGATAAGACCCAAAAATGAGTTCAGTTTTCACTCCTAAAACCTCCACAAAAAAACCCAACACTGCAACTAAACATAAAGCGCCATAAAATTGCCATTTTGTTTGTTGGCTCATTAATACAATTAAGCCAAATGATAACAATAAATTAACAGGGCTTAATGATCTAAAGTAGGACGGATTTATAACGAAGCCAACAAAACCCACTATGTGAAAAACAATGATAATAAAGAGTGATATATTTTTCTTGATAAAAGTCATTAATTGCAAAATTGAATAAGTTCAAATGTAATAAAAATCAAAAAACAATTAGCGCTTATTGCTTATATTTGGTAACTATAATAGTTGGTTGAATTTTATGATAAAAAAAACAAAAATCCCGCACATTAACCGAGAAATAAGTTGGCTTTCGTTTAACGAACGTGTTCTTCAAGAAGCATCTGATCCTTCTACTCCACTTATCTAACGACTCAAGTTTTTGGGGATTTTCAGTAATAACCGAGATGAGTTTTATCGTGTTCGCGTTGCCACTATTAATCGTTTAACTAAGCTTGGCAAAAAGGCTATCGACATTTATGGTGACGATCCAAAAGAATTACTACAAAAATTACAACGAAAAGTAATTGAACAACAACAAAATTTCGAGGAAATTTATCAAGAATTGTTGCACGAATTAGCAAAGCAAAATGTTTTTATCATCAATGAAAAGCAATTAAACCAAAATCAACAACAGTATGTAAAAGACTATTTTCACAATCAGGTAGAAACTAATTTGTTTCCAATCATGGTTGACGAAAATAAGCCTTTTCCATATATGAAAGATAAATCAGGATATTTATTTGTTCGTTTAATCTCTACCGTTCAAAAACAAAAAAACAAATATGCTTTAATCGAAATTCCTTCGCGCACAACAAGTCGTTTTATTATTTTACCTCAAGAAAAAAATAAAAAATACATCATTTTATTAGATGATGTCATCAGATATAACGTTCATGAAATGTTTTCGGTATTTGGCTACACAACAAAAGAAGCCATCAATATTAAACTAACCCGTGATGCTGAATTAGATATTGACCAAGATGTTAGTAAAAGTATGTTGGAAAAAATATCAAAAGGAGTTAAAGATAGAAAGAAAGGCCAGCCAGTTCGATTTGTTTACGACAGCACCATGAGTAAGGAAATGCTAGCCTTTATTATGAAAAAACTAGGGATGGATAAAAAAGATAATGCTATACCTGGTGGTCGTTATCATAATTTTAAAGATTTTATTGGTTTCCCAAATATTGGCGAAAAAAAATTAATGTATGAGCATCCTCGTCCGTTAAATCATAAGTACCTATATCATATCAATACAAGTATTTTAAATGTTATTAAACAAAAAGATATTTTACTACACTATCCTTATCACACTTACGATCACACCATTACCTTATTAAGAGAAGCTTCCATTGACCCTACGGTTGAATCAATCAAAATTACTTTATACCGTGTAGCTGATTCTTCTAAAATTGCCAATGCATTGGTAAATGCTATTAAAAACGGAAAAAAAGTAACCGTTTTAGTTGAATTACAAGCACGTTTTGACGAGCAAAATAATATTTATTGGGCTAATAAACTGCAAGAAGAAGGTGCTACTGTTATTTATGGTGTACCAGGATTGAAAGTTCACAGTAAATTATTTTTAATTACAACTCGCCTAAGAGGAAAAGAAATTAAATACGCTCATATTGGCACAGGTAATTTTAATGAAAAAACAGCTCGCATCTATACTGACTTTAGTTTACTAACTGCCGATAAAAACATAACGGACGAAATTTCGAGTGTTTTTGATTTTTACGCAAACAATTTTAAAACGGGTGTTTACAAGCATTTGGCAGTTGCACCATTCTTTATGCGACAAACTTTTGTAAATTTAATTGATAAAGAAATTTCGAATGCCAAAGCTGGAAAGAAAGCATCCATGATTTTAAAAATGAACAGCTTGGTAGACAAAGATATGATTGAAAAATTATATGAAGCATCGCAAGCAGGCGTTCAAATTACATTGATTGTTAGAGGTATTTGCTCGTTAGTAACCGAAATTGCTGGTTATAGCGACAATATAAAAGCTTACAGTATTGTAGATAAATACTTAGAACATGCACGTGTATTTATTTTTGCAAATGGAGGTAACGAAAAAATTTACATTACCTCAGCCGATTGGATGAGCCGTAACTTAGATAGCAGAAGCGAGGTTGCTGTTCCAATTTTGGATGCAGATGTGAAAAAACAAATTAAAGATATTATTGATATTCAATTATCTGGAAACACCAAAGTGCGAATATTAGATAGACTGCAACAAAACTTATATAAAAAAGCAAAGCCTGGAGAACGTAAAATTCGCGTTCAAGATGAAATTTACAATTATCTTAAAAAAGATAAAGAATTATATTTAAATACTAAACCTGTTACTAAAGCCCTATCTAAGATATGATTTTTGCAGCCGTTGATATTGGAAGTAACGCCATGCGTTTATTATTCTGCAGAGCCTATGAAGTAAATGGGAAGCCGCACTTTAGTAAAGAGGAGTTAATTCGTTTGCCCATCCGTTTGGGAGAAGATGTGTTTTTAAACGGAAAAATTTCTGATAAAAAAGCAGAAAAATTAATTACAGCCATGCGTGGCTTTAAAGAATTGATTAAAGTTTACGAAGTAGATGGCTACAGGGCTGTTGCTACCAGTGCTATGCGTGATGCAAGTAATAGTGAAGAAATTATTGCTCGCATTAAAAAGGAAGCTGATTTAGAAGTAGAAATTATTGATGGAAAATTAGAAGCGCAATTAGTATTCTCAAATCATATTGAAGAATTATTAAATCCTAAACACTCTTATCTATATATAGATGTTGGTGGAGGTAGCACAGAGCTGACACTTTACAGTAATCATAAAGTTATTGCTGCTAAATCCTTTAATATTGGAACGGTGCGAATGCTTTTAGATAAGGTAGAAAAAGACGAATGGGAACTAATGAAAGATTGGATTAAGAAAACCACCTTTGGTTATAGTCCTTTACGTGCTATTGGTTCGAGAGGAAATATCAATAAGATATTTAAGATGACCAAAAAGGAAAACAAAAACTTGAGCTACAGTAAACTAAAAGGCATTAACGACATGTTAAACTCATATACTTACGAAGAACGTGTGGAAATATTAGGTTTAAAGCCAGATAGAGCTGATGTAATTGTGCACGCCTCTAAGATATTCATCACAATCATGAAAGTTGCTGAGATTGAAGATATTTTCATTCCTCAAATTGGTTTATCAGATGGTATTGTTCATGATTTGTATGATAAAATGAAAAAGAAATAGTTCATGAAAAAAGAATACACTACTGAGGAGCTATATGACGAAGCTATGAAAATGTATGCGTCTGGCTACGACAATGTGTATATTGAACTTCAGTTTGCAGAACAAGGAGTTACAAAAGACGCTGTAAAAGATGTAATCAAAAGAATAAAACAAGCTAGAAAAAGAGAGCAGCGTGCTAAGGGCGTTAAATTGATGATTGGCGGCGCAGCAACTGTTGTGGTAGGTGTACTTTTTACATTAATAAGCTTTAATTCAGAATCTCCTGTTGGTTATGTATTATATGGAGTTATTGTATTAGGCTTTATGTCTTTTGCTAAAGGGCTGGTAGATATGTTTTAATTTGAAAACTGTATAACTCAAAAACCTTTCTAAAACACAGATCTTTTGAAACAAAAAAGCCTTCCATTTCTGGAAGGCTTTGTCGGGGTGGCCAGATTCGAACTGACGGCCTCCACGTCCCAAACGTGGCGCGATACCGGGCTACGCTACACCCCGCTTTTTTATAAAAAAACTCCTTATAAAAAATTAGAGTGCAAAGATATACTTTTTTCCATTCTAAAAAAGAAAAAAGATATTTTTTTTCTAAAAAAAAAGAGCTATTCTTTCGAATAGCTCTTTTTATAAAATTCTATAGAACTAAATATTATTTCTCTACAGCAAATTTTTGAGTGATAGCTTTGCTATTACCAACTTTTACTTGATAGAAATATAAACCAGCGCTTAAGTTGTTTAAGTTAACATCAACTTTGTTACTTCCAACGTTTCCGTTAACTGAAGTTGTGTAAATAGTTTGTCCAACTGCATTTAAAATTGCGATATCTAACTTAGCAGTTTCAGTTAAAGCTACATCAATAGTAGCGTTGTTTGAAGCTGGGTTAGGATAGAAATTTAAGTTAGCAACTGAATTAGATTTAATTGAATTGTTTAAACCAACTGTACAAACAAAATCACCTACAGGGATTTTTGTGTAAACGATATCGTTAGGATTCCCTAAGTTATCTGAATCTGGATTAGTGCTACCAGAAGCAGCAAAAATACCATTTCCAAGATAAAAATCTCTTTAATAAATAATGTGGACATTTCCGTCGATATTTTTAGCCATTGAACCAAAAATACCTTCGTATGGAGCACTTAAAGATTGTTCAACAATATCCATTGGTGCTGAAAAAACTTCAGCGCCTGGAGTTAAAACACATCCTTTAACAACATATTGATGTCTTACTAATTTCTCAGCATTAGTTACAGAGCTTAAACTATCAACAATTGAAGAATAAGATAAATACAAGTGGTTGTTAGCATCAAAAGCCATACTAGGATAAGATGTTAAAGAACAACCCCATCTTCCAAATGCTAAATCACCTTGAACTGAAGGAGTTGGGAAGAAAATATTGTTATCACCATATAAATCTTCAATAGCTGCTACATAGCTCCAAGTTGGCTCGTTTGCATGCGTTAAAGGAGTAACTCCTTCACTCCATAAAATTAAACCATCAGTATATGGGAAATAGCTATATCCAGATGCAGAAGGAGCATCGTTTAATAAACGGTAAGCGCCAAAAGAAACGTAAGCTTTTCCATTATTATCTAGTGCAATTGCAAAGTTACCATCATTTGTATTGATAGTATCAGCTACTGCATCGTTATCTACGTCAGAAGTTGTAGTTGTGAAATCCCATAAAGGTAAAGGGAAATCATAAACTAGTGAATATGTCCAAGTAACTCCACCATCTGTAGATTTAGCTAAACCAACATCAGAGTCAGAATCACCAGCAACGATAGCTACAGTGCTTCCCTTAGCAGCAATTGCATAAGCATCACCACCAAAACCTAAATAATTAGCTGATGTAAAGCCAGTTTGTTGAGTAAGAGCACTCCAAGTTAAACCACCATCAAATGAACTAGAAAAGAATAAACATCCGTCTAATCCATTAACTACTCCAGAATTTGTAATTGAAATTGAATAAATTGTATCTCCACCTGCAGGATGTGAAGTTACCATTCTTGGCCACCAGTTACCACCAGCATAACTTGGGAATGAAGTTTGACTATTTGTCCAAGCACCTGTTCCTTTTGTTGGTCTTGTTGCAACTTGAAGTTTAGAAGTTCCCCCATTATGAGAAATAACTACTTCACCTTGCGTACGTGTATCAGCTACATTTCCCCAACCAACTCTTGCGTTTTCGATTCTAGCAGTTGGAGCTGCACCCCACGTTGAACCATTATAGTAATTATAACCTGTACCTCTATTTGCATAAGATCCAGAACCATCCGTTGGTTCAATTGTCCAACATGCAGCAATAGATCCATCAGCGTTTACAACAATTCTATCTCCAACACTACTGTTAGATTGTAAATCGTATAACGTGTTTCCAATAATTGCTGTAGTAGTTGCCGCTGTCTTTAAACTAGTAGAGTTAGATGCAACTTGTTTTTGAGCTTGTGTTTGAAAAGGAACTCCTGTATACATTTGGTCTGGATCTACAGCATTTTTTAACTGCAATATTTGCCAAATGAGCAGGTATTCTGCTTTTTGTAGTAGCTGCTTTATTTGCAACTTGTGCACATAATATTCCCGTAGCGAAAATACTTGTGGCTAATAGTAACTGTTTTTTCATGATATATTTTGGTTTTTAATTAAACAACATATCACAAATTTAAAGATTTATTAATAGATTAACTAATCATTTAACAAAAAAATACTACAGAATATTTACAATTTTCTCTAATTGAATTCCTCTTGAACCTTTAATTAAAATGGTAGAACTGCTGATTCTAATAGTAGTATTATCTTTCTTAAAATCTTCAATATTTTCATAAAAATAATAATGATTGAATTTGTCTTTTAATCTAAAAAATTGTAATCCTACAAATACTACTTTTTTAAATGTACAGTTTTCAATTTGCTTAATTATTTTTTCATGTTCTTGTTCACTATACTCTCCTAATTCAAGCATATCTCCCAATATCACAATTTTATTTTCAAAAACTTGTTTATTGAAATTATCAATTGCCAAGCTCATACTACTTGGATTTGCATTATACGCATCCAAAATAAGCGTATTAGATTCTGTTTTTTTTACTTGCGAACGATTCATTTCTGGCATGTATGAAGCCAATGCATCATTAATATCAGTTTCTTTTACTCCAAAATAATTACCAATACATGCAGCACATAATAAATTAATAAAATTATATTGTCCAAACATGTGAGTCTTTACCAATGGCTGATTATCAAGGCTCTCACTCTTAATATTCCATTTAAATTCAACAAACTCAGAATTTAAAAATAATTTTCCGTGCACATCAAAGTTGGAATTTTCACCGTAATAAATTTTATCTAAATCATTACTTAGCTCCGTCAAAACAGAGTCATTTCCATTTATAAATATTTTACCTTTTTTTTGTTTGATGTGTTTATACAATTCGCTTTTCCCTTTTTTAACGCCTTCTATTCCGCCAAAACCTTCTAGGTGCGCTTTTCCTATATTAGTAATCATTCCATAATCAGGATCTGACAAATCGCTTAACATCGCAATTTCTCCCTGATGATTAGCGCCCATTTCAACGATGGCCATTTCATGTTCGTTTGTTAATGCCAATAGGGTTAATGGAACTCCAATGTGATTATTTAAATTTCCTTTTGTGGCATACGTATTATATTTTTTAGAAAGGACAGCATGGATTAATTCTTTATTAGTTGTTTTTCCATTACTCCCAGTAATGCCTATCACAGGAAATTTTAATTGTTGACGATGATGCTTCGCTAATTGCTGCAAGGTTTCCAAAACATCATTTACTAGTAAAATATTTCTGTCATTACTCACGGTTCCTCTTATCAACAATTGAGTAAGCACAACCAGCATCAACAGCCTGTTGCGCAAACGCATTAGCGTCAAAATTATCCCCTTTTAACGCAAAAAAAATGGCTCCTTTCTCAAGCTTACGAGTATCGGTTGTTATTTTTTGATTGCAATTGATAAACAATCGATATAATTCTTCTATAGTAACGTGTTTCTTCATGCTATAAAATTAAAAAGCCCCTTATCGTTTGATAAGGGCTTCCTATATAGTTTTCAACAAATTTATTTTCCTAAACCAACTGGGCTACCAACTCTAACCATCGCACATCTAAATCCTAAATAAGCTGTTGCTTGTCTTTGATCTAAATAACGACGAGTTCCAGGGTTTAACCAGTAAGCTCTATCTCTCCAGCTACCGCCTTTGTAAACACGAGCTTTATCATTAATTAAAGATGTTTTTGCATATTCGTACATTAAGCTATTTGCTCTTTCTCCGTATGCTTCTTCACCTTCAGTATAGTATAAAGATGAGTTAACATCACCATCTAAATAACTAATATAATCCGATGTTTTATAGTTTCTACGCTCATCTAAGTTATCAGATGCAATAGCAGAAGTAACTTCTCTCCATTTTACACGGCCTGGTATATCTGATTTACCATCAGAAGGTGCATTTTTATAATTTTGAGCATCTGCTGTTAAAACAGTTAATACACTATCCGTAATTTCAGTTGTTTCACCAGATACACCATGCGCTGTAGGAGGATTCACTTTATGAATGAATTTTTGGAATACAGGACCATCAATGTTTGTTGCAATTGATCCATCAGTACTGTCTTTCACTTGAGTAACAAATACGTTACCACGGAAAGGTCTGAATTCATCCGCATCTTGCGCTGTACTAGCTCTGTAAACATCCATAACCCACTCAGAAACGTTACCAGCCATATTATACAAACCGTAATCATTTGGCCAATAAGAATAAACTGGAGCAGTTACATCGGCGTTATCATTTAAGAAACCAGCAGTTCCCATCATATCACCACTTCCTCTAACAAAGTTAGCTGCAATTTGACCAATGTATTTTTCATCAGAGTTACGAACACCATGTCCATTCCAAGGATAAATTCTTCTATCTGTAATACGCTCACCGATTGTATTTCCAATTAAACCATAAGCAGCATATTCCCACTCAGCTTCTGTTGGTAAACGGTATTTTGGTAAAAAGATACCATCTTCCATTTTAACATCTCTTTCTGGATTTTGCTCATCAAATGAAGGTAATTTTTGTTTTAATTGTCCTTGCCATTTTCCAGATAAATAAGCTTCTGTACTGAAATAATCTTGATCAGAAGGATTTGGAAAGTGATCTAATAAACCTTCACGAATTAAGATAAACTCATTAACACGGTCAGTTCTCCAAGCACAAAACTCATTTGCTTGTAACCAGTTAATACCAACTACAGGATAATCTCTGTAAGATGGGTGACGTAAATAATATTCAACGTAAGGTTCGTTATAAGCTAATTTCTCTCTCCATACTAATGTATCAGGAAGTGCTTTATAGTAAATATCTGGGAAAGTTGGTCCAAACACACGGTTTGTCCACCATAAATATTCTAAATAAGAGAAGTTACTAACTTCTGTTTCATCCATATAAAAAGAAGAAACAGTTACACGACGAGGAACGTTATTCCATTCGTAAGTAACATCCGTTTCATTTCGTCCCATAGAAAACGAACCACCTTCAATCAGAACTAATCCTGGGCCTGTTTCTTGTTCTTCATAAGGCATTTTTTCAAAACCACCATTATCAGGATCATTATATGACCATCCTGTAACTGGTGAGCGCTCTGTTCCACATGATACTGCAACAATAGATAAGATGATTGCTAGTGCTTTGGGACTTTTTATGAAATTAAACTTCATGGTTTTGGGTTTTAATGTAAGGCTATAACGAAATTTTAATGAAAAGGTTACAATTTTTTTTAGAAAGATGGACAACTAATAGTTCTATACTTCTTTTTCTTTGGACGGTACTCAAACTGTATTTGTAAAGATACTTCATGAGAACCAGCTGTATTACTAGCTAATTTAGACACTGTAACATCATAACTATATCCTACTTTTAAGTGATCTGTTTGAACACCAATTAATACGATAAAAGCATCTGAGTTTCTATACCATAAACCACCTACAAAACTTCCTTTTACAAAGTACAAACCTAAATTTAACTGGGTAAAGTTTTGTTGTTGTTGAAATAATACATTTGGAGAGATAAAAGACTCATTTCCTTTTTCTAAAGGAATAATAGCTCCTGCGTGACCCGTAATCTTTAATGGTAATTTAGATGGACCTTGTAAACCCTCATCAGGTTGAGTAATATGATGTGCAGCAAAACCTACAAAGTAACGTTTACTATATCCTAATAAACCTGCCGAAAAATCTAAGTTTGTTTTAGTTTGAGCTGGTATAATTTCATTTGTATTCCAAACAAAACCTCTTCTAGCATCAATCATATCGCCAAAATTTAATTTTGTTCTATCTAACGATTTTTGGAAGAAACCTGCTTGTAATCCTGCTTTTATAGAGAATTCACGTGTAACAGGTAATAAATAAGAATAAACGATGCTAGCTTGAGTAGATTTTAAAGTTCCACGAGCTTGATCATCTTGAGTAACGATTAAGCCTAAACCTCCGCTGATAGCATCGATATGCTGATCGTAAGAAGCACTATAAGTTACATAAGTTCCTGATAAATTTGGCCATTGATTTCTGTAATTCATACAAATACGTGGGCATCTTGCTGTACCAGCAAATGCTGGATTTAAATATAAAGGATTCGCATAAAACTGCGTAAATTGAGGATCTTGAGCATATACATCTTGCCAAATGCCAGTAACACAAACAATTGTGAGTAATAATATCAGTTTCTTCGCCATGTAAGTTATTTTACTTAATCTATTCCTAATCACAAATATAACAGTCTAATTTTGAAAATAAAAACTTTTATACAACAATATTTCATTTTCTTTGTCGTTTTAATGAATATAACTTCTAAAAAAATCAAGCAAATGCTTTCTATCACTAAATCTAACCTAATAATTTTAGTTTTTTTATTTTCTAGCTATTTTTCAGGTTATTCTCAGATAAATAAACAAAATGTTAAAAATGGTCTCGAAATCAAAAACCCGAGCGTTATTTCTGAAGAAATAGCAGAATCATTTTTAAGTCATGTTCATCGTGATATTAGAAAAGGTAATTTACCTTATTATTTAGATAATTCGATTATTAAAAATAACAGCATTCCTTCATTTAAAATTGAAAATAGTGTTGTGAGAGAATTAATTTAAAAAGAACTAGAACAAATTACTGATTTTAAAAAATATATTTCTTCAGAATTTGAAATTGTGAATTACACAGGACAATCAAGACATGAAAGTTTAGTGTATGCAAAAATAACTTCCGTTAGATTAAATGCATCAACAAACAAATATGAATTTTTAGAGAGCTATACTCCTACTTGGGATTTACAAAATAGCAATACTACTCTATCTAATTCTACATTTAAACAAATTAAAAAAGTTACTGCCGCCAACTCTTCTGTTTTAGCTTCTGGGGCATGGTATAAAATAGGCGTTACTAAAGATGGGGTTTATAAAATAGACAAAACATTTTTAACTAACTTAGGTTTAGATGTTGCGAATACCGATCCAAGAAATATTAGAATTTATGGTAACGGAGGAAAATTAATGCCTGAAAAAAATGCCGCTTTTAGATTTGATGACTTGAATGAAAATGCAATTAGCGTTGTTGGCGAAAATGATGGTGTTTTTGATGCAGGCGATTACATTCTTTTTTATGGACAAAGCACAGACACATGGAAACGAGTGGCTGGCTCAAAAATGCCATTCGATCATCAAATACATTATTTTAGCGATACCTCATTTTATTTTATTACTGCTGATTTAGGAACTGGTAAAAGAATTACTTCACAAAGTTCTCTTTCCAATACCCCAAATACAACAACTAGTAAACAAGATTATTATGGCTTTCATGAACAAAATGCGACTAATCTTGTAAAAAGCGGAAGAGAATTTTATGGTGAAAAATTTGACTTAACAACCACATACTCTTTTTCGTTTTTGATTCCAGATGCTGCTATTGGCGATAGCGTTTATGTGCATGCAAGTGTTTTAGGAAGAAGTGATGCTGCAACAGTTGGTCCGTCAAGTTTTGGAGTAAATTTTAATTCAAATTCTTTTAATTTTACTTGTCCTGCAACCAATGTAAACTCATACTTAGCTGATGTTGGGTACCCAGGCGAAGACTCTAAGGGCGCTATACTTAACTCTACTTTTTTATCAGTTTCTGTATCAAAATTAACTGCTAACGCAACTGGCTGGTTAGATAATATTGTTTATAATGCAAGAAGAAATTTAATTTTCAATCAAACTCAATTTAATTTTAGAGACAGGAAAACTGTTGTAGGTCCAAACACATTTGCGAAATATATCCTCACAAATAATAATACTATTTCTCCAACCATTTGGGATGTAACAAACCCATTTGATATTAAGGAGCAACAATATAATGTTTCAGCCAATATTCTGGATTTTACTGCTACTTCTGATTCATTAAAACAATTTACAATTTTTACAGCTAGTCAAGCATTCACACCAAAAGGATATGGTTCTATTCCAAATCAAAATTTACATGGCATACAACAGGCAGATTTTGTAATTGTAACTCATCCTTCGTTTTTAGCAGAAGCTCAACGTATTGCTAATATTCATCAGCTATACGACACATTAACATATGCCATTGCCACAACACAAGAAGTATATAATGAATTTTCATCTGGTACACCAGATATTGGTGGAATTAGAGATTTTGTTAAAATGCTTTACAAAAGACCAACAGATCCTAATGAAGCGACTAAATATTTATTGCTACTAGGTGATGCGTCATACAAAAACAAAGACATTAATTTGAGTGGAAATACGGCGTTAATTCCTGCTTATGAAACAGCAATTTCTACTTCCTACACAAACTCTTTTATCACTGATGACTATTTTGCGATGATGGATAATAATGAGGGAGACTTACTTTCTGGTGGTCCAGATTTAGTGGATATAGGTGTTGGAAGATTTCCAGTAAGAAACAAAGCCGAAGCAATTGCAGTAACTAATAAAATTGAAAATTATTACAAACTGAACTATGGTTTTAATCCAAATGCCATTGAATCATCTTGTGTTACTGCCGAAAATGATTACCCACAAGGCGACTGGAGAAATTGGGTATGTTTTGTAGCTGATGATGAAGACAGTAATGAACATGTGTCTCAAGCTAATAATTTAGCAAACAAAATTTATAATGGTAATAAATATTATAATGTTGATAAAATATTTATAGATGCCTACGTGCAAGAATCTACTCCAGGTGGAAGTAGATATCCGCTTGCTGTTGAAGACCTAGAAAGAAGAATTGAAAAGGGTGCTTTAATTGTAAACTATACAGGACATGGCGGCGAATTAGGACTAGCTGAAGAGCGAATTGTAGATGTTCCTCAAATTTTAAATTGGAAAAATAAAAACAATATGCCTTTGTTTGTTACAGCTACATGTGAGTTCAGTAGATTTGATGATCCCGACCGAACATCGGCTGGTGAATATTGTTTATTAAATGAGAATGGTGGCGCCATAGGTTTAATGACAACCGTTAGATTAGCTTTCTCTGGACTGAATTATATATTAAATGATAAATTTTATAACCACGCTCTAAGCCCAATGCCTAATGGTAAAATGCCACACATTGGTGACCTATATCGTTTAACAAAACGAGACTTAGCTCCTGGTAACTCTCAGTATATGAACTTTGTTATTTTAGGAGATCCTGCATTAAAGTTAGCATATCCACAACAAAGAGTTTTTACCTCTACTATTAATTCTCAAGCTGTAACACCTACTTCTATTGACACCTTGAGCGCATTATCTCTTTTATCAATTACTGGTTATGTAGGTGATGCTAACGGAAATAAATTAACCAACTTCAATGGCATTGTTTATCCAACAGTATTTGATAAAGCAGTTACAGTTACAACTGTTGCTAACGATGCGTCATCAAACCCTTTACCTTTTTTATTGCAAAAAAACATTATTTATAAAGGAAAATCAGAAGTTATAAATGGAGATTTTACATTTTCGTTTTTAGTTCCGAAAGATATTTCATACAACTATGGAATAGGAAAAATAAGCTATTATGCCCATAACGGAGTAAATGATGCCAATGGCTATTATGATAAAATTGTTATCGGAGGATCAAATCCTAATGCAATTAGCGATAATCAAGGTCCTTCAATTAGTTTATTCATGAACGATGAAAAATTTGTTTCAGGAGGAGTAACCAACGAAAATCCAAAAGTGTATGCAAAAGTTTCTGATATAAGTGGTATTAATACTATTGGAACAGGTATAGGACACGACATTGTTGCTATATTAGATGAGAATACAAAAGATGCTATTATATTAAACGATTATTACGTTTCGGATTTGAATACTTATCAATCAGGTAAGATACGTTACCCATTAAACGAATTACCTGAAGGAAACCATACGTTAACTTTAAAAGTATGGGATGTGCAAAACAACTCTTCTTCGTCTTACACTGATTTTGTAGTTGCTAATCAGGCTGATTTAGCTTTAACCCATATTTTAAATTATCCAAATCCTTTCACTACAAAAACTAAGTTTTTTATTGAGCATAACCAATGCTGCGTTAGCTTAAAAGTGTTAATTCAAATATGTACAATTACTGGAAAAGTGGTAAAATCGATCAATCAAACAATAAATAACGAAGGTTTTCGTTTTGATGGTATTGAATGGGATGGGAAAAAGATGAATTTGGGGATAAATTGGCCCGTGGCGTATATATTTACAAGGTTTCAGTTACAGATGGCTCAAAGAAAAAAGCTGATAAAATAGAAAAGTTGGTAATTCTAAATTAATTATATCTTTGATGCTCTCTTTTTAATGAAAAAAGATTTTAAAACAATGCAAAAACGAATTATAGGAACTATTGGAACTGGCGTTATGTTATCTGCTCAAGCAGTGGCACAAACAAGTTCTTCGAATTTAACTACACAAGAACTAAGTGGGCGAGTAAATACAATTACTACTGCTGTACCTTTTTTAATGATTGCTCCCGACTCTAAACAAGGTGGGATGGGTGAAGTTGGTGCAGCTACTCCTGCGGATGGTAATAGCATACACTGGAATGTAGCAAAAATGGCTTTCTCAGAAAAAAAAGGTGGTGCTGCTATCTCTGTTACGCCTTGGCTTAAACAGTTAGTACCCGATATTTATTTATACTATGTTGCTGGTTATGGTAAAATAAGTAAAACTCAAGCTATTGGTGCTTCTTTGCGTTATTTCTCATTAGGTAATATTACATTTACTGATATCGTTGGGAATGTAACCGGACAGTTTAGACCAAATGAATTTGCATTAGATTTAGCCTATTCTCAAAAATTATCTGAAACGTTTTCTGCTGGATTAGCGGTTCGTTATATTCGTTCTAATAACCGGTAACTACACTTTAGTAACGGACAGCCTGCAAACCGGGCACATCAGCTGCGTGGATGTTGGCTTATATTACCAATCAAAAAAATTAAAAATAAACGATAAGAAAGCCGTTGCAAGTTTAGGTTTAGTAGTTAGTAATATTGGATCGAAAGTTTCTTATTCAGTTAAAAGAGATTTTATTCCAATTAACTTGCGTTTAGGTGGTGGATTAAAAACAATTATTGATGATTATAATACATTTGGTATTTATGCTGACGTTAATAAATTATTGGTACCTACGCAACCCGTTTATTTAAAAACAGTTACTGGAACCGATTCAATTAACAACTCAACCAACGAAAAAATAATTGAAGATGGTAAAGATACAAATGTAGGTATTGCAAAAGGTATGTTACAGTCGTTTGGTGATGCACCAGGTGGTGGAAAAGAAGAGTTAAAAGAAATTAATTACAGTATTGGTTTTGAATATTGGTACGCTAAAACATTAGCTATTAGAGCTGGTTATTTTAACGAGGCTAAAACAAAAGGTAATCGTAAATATTTTACAGTTGGTTTAGGATTAAGATACAATGTATTTGGTATTGACTTTGCTTATTTAGTACCTATTACACAACGTAATCCACTACAAAACACATTACGTTTTACATTGTCATTTGACTTTGATGCTTTTAAAGATCAAAATAAAGATACAGCTCCTGTAACTCCAAACCCATAACATAAAAAACTAAAAAAAATCCCATCCGCTAACAGGCGGATGGGATTTTTTTGATGTCATTTTTTTATTTAAGCTTACTCCTTCTCTCTTTCTCTTTAATAATCAAACTTAACTCTCGTCCAGTTTGACCTTTAACTGAAGTGTTTTCCTGTGCTCTACGCATCAAGTATGGTAGCACTTCTTTTACTGGACCATAAGGAACATACTTAGCTACGTTGTAATTAGATAAAGTTAAATTATAGCTGATATGATCGCTCATACCTAACAACTGAGAAAAATAAATACGTTTATCGGAACTTGAAATGGCATATTTATGCATTAACTCCACTAAATATAAACTGCTTTTTTCGTTATGAGTTCCAGCGCAAAGTCCCATCATATCAAGGTTTTTTACACATTCTTCTAAAGCTAAATTATAATCAATGTCCGAATCTTCTTTAGTATCTTGAATGGGAGAAGGATAATTTTTTTCAATTGCTCTGGCTCTTTCTTTTTCCATATAAGCACCACGCACCAACTTTGCTCCTACTTTAAATCCATTGGCTTTGGCGTTAGCAATCGTTTGTTTTAAAAAGGTTAATCTATCTTTTCTGTATAATTGAAATGTATTATAAACAATTGCTTTTTCTTTATTGAATTTAGCCATATTTTCATCAGCTAATGCATCAATAGCAGGTTGAATCCAACTTTCTTCGGCATCGATAAATAAAGGCTGATTGACATCGGAAGCTTCTTTACAAATTAAAAAAACACGCTGTTTTACTGTATCGTATTCTTTAGTTTCCACATCTGTTAACTTAGCATTTGCACTTACTTTTTCTAATAAATCAAAACGTGCTAAACCAGTAACTTTAAAAACACAAAATGGAATTAATTTATCGTTTTTGGCTTTATGTATTGTTTCGATTGTTTCTTTACAACATGCATCAAAATCAGTTTCGCTTTCTTTTCCTTCTACACTGTAATCTAAAATAGTTCCAATATTATATTTACCAAGTTCCGCAATGGTTTTGTCACACTCATTTATGTTTTCGCCACCAACAAATTGTTTAAATATGGTGTTTTTTATGAGTCCTTTAAACCCAATTGCTAAACCAATTGGCGCCTGCGCAAAATTTCAACTGTTGGATTACCAACCATTTTAAATAACCAATAAGAACGATTTAAATCACTATTGGATTTTGCTTTAAAAGCATTTTCAGTATTATCAAAAGAAACCATAAACAAATTTAAGCTCAAATATAAAGGTTTTATAGCTAAAGAAACTTGACTTTACTCAGAAAGTTTAAAATAGTGATATTTTGTAAAACACTGATTACCATTATGAAACAATATACTTTCAATACAATCGTTTTATAATAAAAATAGTACTTTTGTTTATGCTAGTTGCCGATTTAATAACAGACGAAATACCTCCATTAAAACATACCGATACGGTTGAAATGGCTTTGGATTGGATGGAACAATTTAAAGTATCTCATTTAGCCGTGGTAAAAGATAGAGAATTAATAGGTTTAGTTTCAGAACACGACCTTATGGATTATAATCATCCAGAAGAAAAAATTAACGAACTCAAAGCTCCTTTATTAAAACCTATCATTCACAACTATCAACACACATACGATTTATTAAAACTAATGATGTCGTTTAACTTAACGCTTATTGCGGTATTAGATGACAAAGAACACTATAAAGGGTTGTATTACATTAAAAGGCTTATTACAAAACATTTCAACCATGGCTTCGGTGCAAAACCTAGGAGGAGTTATTGTTTTAGAAGTAAATCAAGCTGATTATTCGTTAACACAAATTGCTAGTATTATTGAAGGCAACGAAGCCAAAATTTTAAGTGCTCATGTTTCATCGGTTCCTGATAGTACTAAAGTAGAAGTAACATTAAAAGTAAATAAAGAAGATTTATCTCGAATTTTGCAAACGTTTTACCGTTACAATTATGTAGTAAAGGCCTCTTTTCAAAACAGTGATTTTGAAAGCGGAATGAAAAATAAACTAGATGAATTTTTACACTTTCTTAATATTTAGATTTTAAAAAGTGATATGACAATAGCTGTTTACGCGCGCAATACCAAAGATAATTTTTCGATTTACCTCGAACAATTAATAGCGCTAGCGGAAATAGAAAAATTTAAAATTGTTGTATTTAAGCCATATTTAGAATTTTTAAATAAAGATTCCGATAAACCTTTCACACTTAACACATTTTCTAATTCAGAAGAATTAATTGCCAAAGCAGATTATGTAATTTCTTTAGGTGGTGATGGCACCATGCTTGAAACCCTTGAATATGTTAGGCGATCAGGTATTCCTGTTTTAGGTGTAAACACTGGTCGTTTAGGTTTTTTAGCAACAGTTTATAAAGAAGATTTCGTAAAAGCCATTCAATTATTAACCAAAGAAAAATTTACACTTGATAAAAGAGAGTTAATTGAACTGGATAAAACTACTTACTTTAATGAAGTAAATTATGCCTTGAATGAATTCACAATTCATAAAAAAGAATCGAGTGCTATGATTAACATTGACACTTATGTGGATGGTATTTTTTTAAACTCCTATTTTGCCGATGGATTAATTGTATCGACACCAACTGGATCTACCGCCTACTCTTTAAGTTGTGGAGGACCAATTATGGTTCCTGATTCAGATAATTTTATTATCACCCCAATTGCTCCGCATAATTTAAATGTGCGACCTATTGTGATTTCAAATAACAAAACCTTAAGCTTTAAAGTAAGCGGACGAAGTGATAGTTTTAATGTATCGCTAGACTCACGTTCACAAACCATCAAAAATTTATCAGAACTCATCATTAAAAAAGCAGACTTTAGATTTAATATGATTAATTTGGAAGGACAGCACTTTTTCGAGACCCTTCGTAATAAGCTCCTTTGGGGAATTGATAAAAGGCATTAAAATTTTGAACCATAAAAGTCATAAAAGAGAACGGAAATCAGGATGATAGATAACTGTATGGTAAAAAAAAATAAACCACATAGAAACATAGAAAAAAGGAAGGAAAAAGTAACATCATAGAAAACAAGTTTTTACACATAGTGCTATGAGAAGCGAAGCTTCAACTATACACGACTTAAACAAACATAACAAAACTATGTGCCTATGTGGTTCAAAAACAAAAAACATTCTTAATTACTATTGAAAAATATTCAACCTCCAATAAAAAATAAATAATTAATTTTAACACCCATAAAACCATTTAAACAAACATTATGTCATTTATTCACACTATTGTAGCAAGACAAATTTTAGATTCGCGCGGAAACCCTACTATTGAAGTAGATGTAGTAACCGATTCAGGTATTTTAGGAAGAGCAGCTGTTCCATCTGGAGCATCAACTGGTATTCACGAAGCGGTTGAATTACGCGATAACGATAAGTCTCAATACTTAGGTAAAGGTGTTTTAAAAGCTGTAAATAATGTGAATACTGCTATTGCAGAACGTTTAAAAGGCATGTACATTTTTGATCAAAGCGCTATTGATGCTGCAATGATTGAATTAGATGGTAGCCCTAACAAAGGTAATTTAGGTGCTAATGCCATTTTAGGTGTTTCGTTAGCAGTTGCTAGAGCAGCTTCTGAAGATTGCAGACAACCACTTTACCGCTATGTAGGTGGAGTTAATTCAAACATTTTACCTATCCCTATGATGAACATTTTAAATGGTGGTTCGCATGCGGATAACGGAATTGATTTTCAGGAGTTTATGATTATGCCAATTGGTGCCGAAAGTTTCAGCGAAGGGTTAAGAATGGGAACTGAGATTTTTCATCATTTAAAAGCAGTTTTAAAATCGCAAGGCTTAGCTACGAATGTTGGTGATGAAGGTGGTTTTGCTCCTAACTTTAAAAATAACGAAGAGGCGATTAAAGCCGTGATGCAGGCTATTGACAAAGCAGGTTATAAAGCTGGTGAAGATATTTATATTGCGATGGATGCAGCAGCTTCTGAATTTTATAATACGGAGGAAAATGTATACCACTTTAAAAAATCAACAGGTGATAAATTAACATCAGCGCAAATGGTTGATTTTTGGGCTGACTGGAGAAAAAAATATCCTATCATTTCTATTGAAGATGGTTTTGCGGAAGAAGATTGGAATGGTTGGAAATTAATGACCGATAAATTAGGTGCAACAACTCAATTAGTAGGAGATGATTTATTTGTAACTAATGTAGATTACTTGAAAAAAGGAATAGACATGGGTGTTGCAAATTCTATTTTAGTAAAAGTAAATCAAATTGGTACTTTGACTGAAACTATCAATGCGGTTTCGTTAGCACATACCAATAGCTACACCTCAGTAATGAGTCACCGCAGTGGAGAAACAGAAGACACAACGATTGCTGATTTGGCTGTAGCCTTAAGCTGCGGACAAATTAAAACAGGTTCAGCATCTCGTAGCGACCGGATTGCAAAATACAATCAGTTATTACGTATTGAAGAACAATTAGGAAATAATGCTCGTTACATTGGAAAAAACTTTAAGTTTTTAAAGAAGTAAGATATCTAATCAGAAATAAGAAATCCCTCAATAAATATTGGGGGATTTTTTTTATCTTGAAATGATATTATCACAAAACAAAAAAGCATTTACTAATCAGTAAATGCTTTTTTAATATCTGATTTTCTTTTGTATTAAAACTTCGCTCTAATCTTACGAACTTTACCTCTACGTTTTTTACCGAAAAAGTGTCCGTAACGTCCTCTATAAAAACTTGATTTACCTCTTAATACATAACTGTAGCTTAAACTCATAGTCATGTAACCATCTTTATGTGTTTTATCACCACGTTTATTTCCTTCCTTTAACTCGTTGTTATAACCAAAATTAGCTGCAAAAGCAGGATCTAAATCTAATTCTCCAGTACGATTTCCTAAGGCAGTAGCCTCAGGAGTTTGAGTAGATGGATCAGCATAATTTCCGCTAACATCATCTAAATAATCTGTAAAGGTTGTTCTGTAGTTTAACTCGTAACCAATACGGTGTTTTTTGTGTATAGTAAAATAAAAACCAACACCTGCAGGTATATTAATTCCTATTGGAGAATATCTTACACCTTCTGTTTGCAAAGGGCGAAGTTTTACTCCTCCATCTAAAGTTTTTGGGTTAGAATAAAAACCACCAACTCCAGCAAAAAAGTATGCTCTAAAGCCGTTTCTATATCTGTAAGTATTTCCTAAATCATTGTCTTCATAAAAAAACACTTGGCCTGTTACCGCCAAATCAAACATGTCATTTCTGAAATTTAAATTACGACCATTACGACCAGGATTTGTAGATAATTTATCATCACCTTCAATACGTAAATAATCTAAAGCTAATTTTACTGAAACTTTAGGATGAACTCTATAACGAGCAAAACCACCAACATTCCAGCGAGTTTTTGCCATTTTAATATCAGCCACAAAGTCTCTTCGTGTTTTTTCTTTCCCTCCAATGTCTCCTAAATAATTAGAAACACCAAGCGAAAAACCGTAATCCCAAAGCCATTGAGCTTTAGAAACAGTAGTTAAGCATAAAACAAAAATTAAGATAAAAATATTTTTCATTGAACTAATCGTATTAAAGTATACAAAAATAATAAAATCTTTAACTTTACACCAAAAAATATACCATAATGGATACAATTAAACGATTATTTAACATAAAGTACCCCATTGTGCAGGGCGGAATGATTTGGTGCAGTGGCTGGGAATTAGCCTCAGCGGTTTCAAATGCAGGCGGGCTGGGACTTATAGGCTCAGGATCGATGTATCCAGATATTTTAAGAGAACAGATCAAAAAATGTAAACAAGCTACTAACAATCCATTTGGGGTTAACGTACCACTACTCTACCCAAATATTGAAGAACATATCAAAATTATCATCGAAGAAGGTATTAAAATTGTATTTACCTCTGCTGGAAACCCAAAAACATGGACAAATCACTTAAAATCGCATGGAATTACTGTGGTTCACGTAGTTTCAAATGTTAAATTTGCTACTAAATGCCAAGAAGCTGGAGTTGATGCTATTGTAGCAGAGGGTTTTGAAGCTGGCGGACATAACGGTCGAGAAGAAACAACTACTTTAGTTTTAATTCCACAAGTTAAAAAAGCAATTACTATTCCTCTAATTGCAGCTGGTGGAATTGGTTCGGGTAAAGCCATGGCAGCCGCCTTCGCATTGGGAGCTGAAGGGGTTCAAATTGGAAGTCGTTTTGTAACGACTCAAGAATCATCAGCACATATCAATTTTAAAAACGCCATTGTTGAAGCTAAAGAAGGCGACACCCAATTATCACTAAAACAATTAACACCCGTTAGATTACTAAAAAATTCCTTTTCAGAAAAAGTGAGCGAATTAGAAAAAAAAGGAGCCAGTGTTGAAGAATTATCTAATTTGTTAGGACGAGGTCGCGCCAAAAAAGGCATGTTTGAAGGTGATTTAGTAGAAGGTGAATTAGAAATAGGTCAAGTTTCGGGAGCTATTGATAAAATTGAAACTGTAAAAGAAGTGGTGGATGAAATAGTAGCGGAATATAATTCAGTTATTAAAAAACTAGAAAACAGCTTTCTATAATTTTATTAAATAAAAATATTTTAACTCTATTGTGTCTCCTTTTGCAACTTGAATACCATTTATTTTAGGAAACAATTCTTGCACGTTTTGTTTGGGCGATAAAAAATAATCCGCTTTAGAGAATACATCTACATAATTTTTATTTCCTACAAAATAACTATGCCTATCGCATAATAAATTAATAATAAAGGGCTTGCCAAAGGCAATTGTTTTTTCAGCCGAAACTAATTCCTTCACTTTTTTCAAATCTTTCAGCGCCTCTGTATTATAAGGTCCAATTTGATTTGACACATGATTCATTGCCAACCAAATAGTTTTACTATTACTTAATAATATTGCGCATAAAAAGCCGACGATAAAAATAGGTTTATACTTAAAATTTATTTTTTCAATAATTTTATTAAACCCATAAATCATAAAATAAATAAATAAAGGCACAATTGGAATCAAGTATTTAATAGTATCGCCATTGTATGGATAAACTAATAAAAACAACAGATAAAACAGAAAAGCAAAATGAAGAATATTGATTCTGTTTTTAATTGAGTAAATAATACCAATTATAAACAAAAAAATCACTGAACACTTTATGATTGCATTCATCCAAAAAGGAATTTCTTGCTCAAAAAACAACGTGATGTAACGCGAATACATACTCACGTTGTCAAAAAATTGATGAACATTTAATCTGCTAAGTACTACATTTCCATATAATGTTACTTCCTGATTTTTAATAGCGTTTAAGAAAAAATAGTTAATACAAAGCGTTACGATTCCAAATATTCCAAAACATATCGCCAACTCTTTTAATTTTTCTTTAAAGTTATTTTCCTTTGAGAGTAATAAATGAGCAGCATAAGCTAGTAATAATGAAAGTCCTATAAACCTTACAGAAACAAGTAAACCTAATAAAATTGGGATAATAAATCTTACCCAATTTTTTTTACTATACAGTAGTAATAACACCAAACAAAACAAACTAATAAATAAAAATTCAGGGACAACCTCTGACTTTAATCGCAAAAATAAAAAGTTATAAAACACACATAAACTGCCTAAAAAACTAATGATTAAACTAAAATGTTTGCTAAGGAACAAGAAAAAACAAACCGCTGCTAAGATGTAGCTAATTGAAATTAAATTCACATACTGTTGTATTTCGATAGTTGGATTGACTACACTTAATATAACCGAAAAAAATACGCTTCGTTTAGGGCTGCTATATTCCTCGACATTTAAAACCTGATTATAAATTGGCGAAGGCGAATTTATTTGTTGACTCTGATATACATATTGTGCAAAATCATCACCCCAATCGGGATAATTTTGAGAGTGAATAAAGTAAGTAGGGACTAAAAAAATAATAAGTAATACAACGTAAAACCATTTTTTATTTTTGACAATTTGAAAAGTTGGCTTCATTGCGTTTTACTATTTCTATTGATTTTAGCAATTGCTTTCAGGGTCATTCTAGCTCGTGCGTTTACAGCAGCACTTTCTTGCGTTATATTTAAATGTGTTAGTACAATCGCTAATTCGTTTAATAATTCAGGATAAGGTTTTGAAATATTTAAAGCCACTGTCATAGCAAAAGCTCTAGCTGCAATAGCTTCTGTAGGATTTTTAATATATTCAAAACACTTATCTAACATAAAAGGCTCTAATTTTTTTGGTACTGGATGATTTTGAAATATGCGCAATACACTTCTTATTACTCCGCTATGAATGTGCTTATTTTTCAAATGATTGATTAATTTAACATGAAATGGTTTTATTCTTTCAAAATCCAAATCCGAACAGTGATTTAACACCCACATTGCTCTGTTGCTAACCATTTCATCTTTATTTAATGCTAAAGCCAATAACTTTTCTTCCAAATCATTGACTAAGATAGTTTTAGCCAATTCCTTTGCGTTAAAGTTTCTGTTTTCAAAAACTGTAGATATATCAAGAGTGTTTTTTGCTTTCATTTTAATAATAAAAAACTATTCGAAAATAAATATAAGTAAATTTTAAAATAGCTTTGTGTTTTATCAAATTATATGTAAACTCGTATAAATTTACTGAATATTTATTAGTGGCTTGTTACCAGAAATAGAGACTAAATCATCCAAAGAAATTGAACAATTTCAAGAAAAAAAATTAGCTGATTTATTATCTTATGTAAATACACATTCTAAATTTTATCAATCTCGTTTTAAAGAAAATAATATTGATATTTCAACAATTAAAACAATACAAGATTTACAAAAAGTCCCTGTTACGTCAAAAGACGATTTATATAATAACAACCAAGATTTTATTTGCGTTACACCCGATAAAATTATTGATTATGTAACAACGAGCGGGACTTTAGGCGACCCTTTAACTTTTGTTTTAACTGATAAAGATTTAGATAGGCTAGCCTACAACGAACATATTTCGTTAGCATGCGCTGGAGGAAGTAAAAACGACATCTATCAATTAATGACAACTATTGATCGCCGTTTTATGGCTGGAATGGCTTATTTTTTGGGATTAAAACAAATGGGAGCTGGTGTTGTGAGAGTTGGAAATGGTATGCCAGAATTTCAATGGGATACCATTAAACGATTAAAGCCAACCATTGCCATTGCAGTTCCTTCTTTTTTATTAAAACTAATTGAGTTTGCCGAACAAAATAATATTGATTATAAAAATTGCAGTATTAAAAAAGTAGTTTGTATTGGTGAACCAATTCGCAACGAAGATTTTTCCTACAACACTTTAGGTAAACGTATAACTGATAAATGGCCTGTACAATTATTCAGCACTTATGCATCAACCGAGATGGGCGCCGCTTTTACCGAATGCGAAGCAGGAAAAGGTGGTCATCATCATCCTGAATTATTAATTATTGAGTTTTTAGATGATAATAACAATCCTATTTAAAAAGGATTAGCAGGAGAATTAACTGTAACTACTTTAGATGTAGAAGGCATGCCTTTAATTCGTTTTAAAACTGGCGATATTTGCAAAGCACATGATGATACCTGTAGTTGTGGAAGAACAACGATGCGCATTAGTCCTATTTTAGGTCGTAAGCAACAAATGATAAAATTTAAAGGAACTAGTTTATATCCACCATCTTTATATGATATTTTAAACACCGTGCCTTATATTAAAAATTTTATTATTGAAGTTTTTACAAACGATATCGGCACTGATGAAATAGTCATCAATATTGGCGCCATCAATCCTCCTGAAAATTTTGACAAAGATTTAAAAGATCATTTTAGAGCAAAACTAAGAGTGGCTCCAACAATAGTTCTAGAAACTCCTGAAGCAATAAGCAAACGCCAAAATCCTGAAATGAGCAGGAAGCCCATTACATTTATAGATAGAAGAAAACATTAATGAAAAAATACATATCAGCTCCACCAAATAAAATTAGCGACTTTGCTAAAGAATTTAATTTCGAATTATTAAGACCATATTATGATAATGAGTCTGATGAAGTAATGAAACGTATTGCTCAATACGATTCTTATCACAAGGCAATGGCCTATTTATGGCCAGAAATGAGCAAAGAAGAAGTAATTAAAAAAGCACTAAACACAAAATCTCCTTACGAATTTCAAACAGGCTATATGAGCGAGGCTATTTGGAAAATAGTAAACTCAACGTCTGCAGGTTTAAGCTGGAGTGGCCTTGAAAATTTAGATAGTGATAAAGCCTATTTATATATTGCCAATCACAGAGATATTTTATTAGACAGCGCCATTCTTCAAATTATTTTAGATAAAGAAGAGTTTGAAACCTCAGAAATAACTTTTGGTTCAAACTTAATGGATCAAGGCTTTATTACTGACTTTGGAAGAATGAATCGCATGTTTACTGTAAAACGTGAAGGAAATGTAAAAGAGTTATATGATATTTCTCGTCAGTTAAGTGCATACATTCGCCATGTAATTTTGGATAAAAATACAAGTGTTTGGATAGCACAACGCAATGGCAGAACCAAAGATGGGAATGACATGACCCAAACTGGATTATTAAAAATGCTAAACCTAAGCGGAGATGCTGATTTCAAAAAAAGTTTTTCTGAATTAAACATCGTTCCTCTTACCATTAGTTTTGAATACGAGCCTTGCGATCATTTAAAGGTGCAAGAATTATATTTATCATCGTTACATACAAAATATGTAAAAGCACCAGGCGAAGACTTGAATAGTATTTTAACAGGTATTAAGCAGCCCAAAGGAAAAATATACGTGGCATTTGGGAAACCCATTACTGTAAATGATTTAGTGGAGATTGATAAATCTATTAATGAAAATGAAAAAATAAAATTATTAGCTTCTCATATTGACAAATGTATTTATCAGAGTTATAAATTAAATCCAATCAATTATGTTGCTTATGATGTGTTAAATAAAACAAACGTGTTTGAAAGCAATTACACTTCTGTAGAAAAACAATCTTTTCTAAATTATATAGATACTAAAATAAAAGATATGACTGGAGAAGCAGATGTTTTAAAGAATTTATTTTTGACGCTTTATGCTAACCCTGTTATCAATAAGCTAAAATAACAGAACTCCTACTTTTAAGAACACATTGAATCTATTAACACCTCGAACTCTCCAAGGCGAAGTAGATTTCATATAATTAACGCCATTTACATTATTTGTAAAAATACCATCTCCATCAGTTACCACATCAAAAAAAGTTGATAAAAGAGCGAAAACATTTGCATTAAAGCCGTAGTCTATAGTAATGCGATTAGCAACAATATTGGTTCTACCAAAACCAAATAAAAAATCAAACTTTGTAAAACTTTGCTTCTGTTCTCCAAAATCATTAAAGTCTGGATACACATAATTATTAAAACCTCCATATTTTAACATCATTTCATTTGGATTATAATGACAGGTAAATCTTCTTATGGTAATCCCAAATTGCATATATCTGCCCCAAGGAGCTAAGTAACGTCTATTAAATAGTTTTGCATAAAGAGAGTAATTTTGTCCCAATATCGTATACATACCTTGTGGAGTCCCATTATATGAAACGACGGAAGTAGACCCGTATTGATCTATTTGTTTAGTAGTAGCAGAAACCTCACGTGCATTATCGTAAGTCGTTTTATAAAATTTAGCGGAGATACCCAATAAAAATCTATTTTTAAAAGCGTATTCTAAAAAACCCTCATGTAATGAATTAAATGCAAATTCACCATCAGAAGCATTGCCATTAGATCTTCCTATAATTGTATTTCCTTGACCATTTGATCCAAATAAAGCTGGACTAAAATAAAAACCATAACCACCAACCAAACGCTTACCCATATATCCAGCTGTTTGGCCAGATAATGAAATTATATTGACTATAAATAAAATAAGTACTAAAGCAAGTTTTGATTGGCGCATAAATCAAAATAAAAGGACACCCACTTTTAAGAATACATTAAATCTATTTATACCTCTAACTCTTGTTTTATGTGTATTTTCAATATAATTTAAATTTGTAGTTTTTTCTCTAAATAAATCATCTGGAGCTCCATCTAACACTACATTTAGAGCACCCATTATAACAGACAGAATTTGAGTGTTACATCCATAATCAATAACGATTCTATTGCCTATGATTCTACTTCTGCCCCAGCCCAACATAATATTAAAGCCATTATATTTTTGTTCAAAGTCTCCAAAATCTTTAATGATCGTGTTTGATACATTATTATAATTGTAATCGTCCTTTAAATACATAACAGTTGGGTTGTAGCTTGTTTTAACAGTATTTAAAACAGGTCCAAACATCACATATCTTCCCCACGGCGCTACGTAACGAGAACCGAAATACCTAAAATATAATGTATAGCTAAGTCCAGTAATATCATAATATCCGGCTGGCTGTCCCGAATATGAATATCTATCTCCACTTAAAGGATCATAAGTATTATAATCCAAATATTCGGCGTTATCATACACTGTTTTATAATATCGTGCCGAAAAATTCATCATCCATTTACTAGACATAGCAAATTCCAAACTGCCTTCGTGAATCATATTTAGAAGCAAATACGCCCGATTCTGCACTTCCTGAAGTTCCTATTAAAGTTGTATTATTAGCGCTCGCTCCAAATGAAACTGGGCTAGTATGAAATCCATAATTCAACACAAGTTCTTTTCCCATGTATCCAGTTGACTGTGCATTAGAATTTAATGCTATTAAGAATAGAACGAATACGATATTAAAGTAGTTTGATTTCATTTTTTTATTTTGCATGCTTTAGTTCGTATAATGTTTGATATACCTTTGCATTGATTAAGTCTTTAGAGTCTTTATCTCTAAACGTTTCGTGTTTTTTATAAATTATGTGATTGCCTTTGATGTCATAAATAAAACTATAAAAATAAGTTCTTTTTCTTCCTTTCTTAGATTTATAGTTTACGATTCCTGTTTTTAAAACATATTGCGTTCCATATTTGCTGATAACATCATCCATATCGTTGGTATTAAATATAGGATCTCCTTCACTATCATCAGTGTCAAATTTTTCGCTAAACCAATCATTAATAACCGAATAGTCGTTTATTTTATCTACATCTGTAGTTGTTATTAAACCTGGATCTAATGTTACCAATTCGAAATTTTGCCTTTTAGCGCAATCATTTACTGTCACAATAAATTTTTCTTTTTTTTGTCAGAGTTAATATAGGTCATTTCTTCCTTTTGAGACTCATCGATTTTCAAGTAAAAGGGTTCTAATAATAATACTTTATTAATTTTTGAATCACTCGATATATATATTCCTTTACCTTTTTTGTTTTTCTTAATTACTGTTCTATTTTTACTTATTGAATATTCTGAAAAGCCTGAATTGTTTTGATTCTCATCTAACCCAGCTAAAGGAAATTTACTTGCAAATTCTTTATCTGATTCAAATAAATCTACATACATCTCTTTATAATAGGCTGTGTCGTATTTTTTGAAGTTATTTTCTTTTTGAATATTTGCGATTAAATCTGTTTTTGAATTCAATTCATTTTCTGTTTTAGAAGAATCTAAAAGAGTATTGTTTTGATTATCTTTTTTAGACATTCTAACAAAATCGCGAATGCCCCAATTTATTTTCGGCATCATTTTAAATAAACTATCCGAATAACTGGCCATTTTTTTATTATTCGGAAATTTCTTGTGACTTCTATAAATATAATTCAGCGCCATCATTGTCCATTCATTAGAAGGCATTCTATTTATTAAATGATATAATTGCTGAGGATAACTTTCAACATCTTTAAAATCAGCAAACCCATTTTCTAAATGAGAATCGCTATTGTAATTAATCATTCCGTTCCCGTACAAAGCAATTGCATACAAACATTTTGAGATTACTTCGGCAACATACTCATTATTAGGATATTTATTAGCCATAATATAACCCGCATATAAAGCATTAGGATAATCTCTATTTTTAAGATACAATCTGCAAAGCTCTAAACGCGCTAAATCACGAACATATTCAAACTTATCTTGAGCCATCACGTAGTTAACTTTCCCGTTATTACTCCTATTTGCTATAAGTTCGGAAATGGCTTGCTTTCTTTTTGCAGTATTTGGATGAGTTAACTTTGTATCATCCTCATTAGAGTTATTTCTAATAGAAGACACTTCTTTTAAAAAATAACCAGAAGGTAATTTGTAATATTCTGTTTCTAAAAATGTTTTCTTAAACTCTAATAATTCAAATGGCAAGTGAGCATATTGTAATACATCAAATGCTTTTTCTGCTTGTTTAAAATTATACCCAGTTTGTTCAAACAACTTAAATCCTTCAATATCAGCTTCGCTTTCTTTCTCTTTCGAATATTGACATTTTTCAATTAATTTAGCATCGCTATTACGATCGTAATTTTGTCTATCAATCTTTTTATTTTTAACATAACCATCAAGGTGATGTTTTTTTGTATAATGCGAAATTTCATGACACAGAATAAATGCCAATTGCGCTTCCGTTTCGGCCTGAGCAATTAAACCAATATCAATAAAAATATATCCTTTATCATAACTGTAAGCATTAACTACAGATGACTTTAATGTGTAAATATGTAATTCATTTCTTAAAGCAGGATTATCTTTTAAAATAACATCAGCCAATTTGTTCAAATAAACCGTTACTTCATCGTTAATCAATGTATTTCCACTTTTTACTATTTTCTCAATTTCATAATTAGCTTCGGTTAAATAAGTACGCTTTAGGGAGTTGTCAGACTCCTGTTTTTATTTAATCCTTAATATCCGTTTCAATAACATTTCGTATGTTTTGAGTAAACACATCTGGCAACGAACCTGTAGATTTTAATGGACTGTAATTTTCTTTTAAATTTTGTTGAGAGTAACAAGAGAAAGACAGAAATGCCAGAGGCAATAGGTATTTTATCATTATACAGTTTTAAGATATAAATATAAATAAAAATCCTCTTTGAAATTAATCAAAGAGGATTATTTAACTCCATTTAATTAGTATTTTTAATCGAATTTAATTTTAGCAAATCTATCCCTACCTCTGTCTTCGGTATATATGTATATTTCGCTATTATTACCCGAAACAAATATCTCGCAATCAGAAGGAGGCATAAAAGAAGGGTTTCTTTCCTGAATAGGAGCAAAACAATAATCTTCATTTTTCATTAATACTATTCTTGTTACCACACCAGTTTTCAAGTTTAACTGATTGCACACAAAATTAGATCCATGAATTCCCGATACTGATTTTAAATCTTTTGGTTCAAAATCTGCTTTAGAATATCGTTCAATGTTTTTCGGATGATCATCGCATAATACATAAATATTATTATTTGTTGCCACTGCAATGTATTGCTTAAATACATGAGGCGCGTTTTCGAGTTTCATTACCTGCCTCAATGGTAGATTTTTAATCCATTCAAACTCACCTTTACTATTCAATTTCGCAACAATTACATCCATATATTCATACTCATAATCTACGTCGTAAGTTCTCATTCCTACTCCTCCTGCTCTACCAACACCTCCCATAGTTCCTGTTGTATTAGTGTATCTTATTACCTGCTGTTCACGATATTGTTCACCAACATAATACACAGCATCTCCAATAGGAAATATATAATCCAGTTTATACTTAAATTTTTTAGCCCTTTTTGAACTTGATTCCAGTTTAGCAAGCATCTCATCATCAAAAAACTTTACGGACTTAGACTTTATGGTATTATTTTTTAGGTCAACTGAAAAACTAAAAATTCCAACCTTTATCAAATCTCTTCCTTTTCTTTCTTGAACATCTTTTATGTATCCACCGACAACAATTTCATTATTATTAGTTTTTGAAAATTCAATATCTCTAACAAAATAATCATCATCAAATGCCAATTCTACATATTTAGCATCTGTTTCATTTGCATTAATAATGCCTAATGATAATTTATACCTTTCCTCTTTAGGTGACCACAATTTAGCTGGAGATGTATATCCAAAATAAATATTATCATTATCATCAAAATGAAGTCCAATGAACCCAACATCCTCCAAATCCACCATAGTACCAATCCCAGTAGCCGACGAGAAAAAATTAATCGTTTTATTTTCCGTATTAGTAAATAATTTTTCGTCAACTGTTTTTGTCCAAAGCTTTTTTTGATTCGAAGCATCCATCAAAATAAAATCCGTTTGATATGCCGTTTTCTTATCTGGTTTATGTGAAGATTTGATTAAAAATTTAGTATTACTAGGATTAGGGTAAATATCAAAACTAACAAACTCATAATGATCAGAAGGAACAGATACTATTTCCTTCAAAACATCAGACACTACACCACTAGAAGAAATTGTTTGATAAAACAAGGTCATCATATCTGCTTTTTTATCATACTGTCTTCTAAAAATAAAAACATTTCCTTGGCAATACTCCACATCTTCGATTTTTGTTCTTCTTTCGTCATCCAAACTTATTTCTTTTGAAAAAACAGGCTTTAAAGATGACTTATCATATTTTTCAATAAAAAAAGATGTTCCCTTACCTTTACTTCTTACTCGATAAGCATAAAAACTATTATCATCGCCTTTAAGCATACGGTTCATCTTACTATCTCTGTCATTATCAAGTTCAGGCCCATTGGTCATGATTGCTTGAGAAAATGCTAAACTGCTTAAAATAATTAAGCAAACGGTAGTTATTGATTTTAAAGTCATATTATAATTGTTTTTTGTAAATTTATTACATTTATTTTAATACTTAGTGGTATTAATTCCTATTTTCTGTCTGTTAAAGCAAATTCTATATCTTCCTGCACATATAAAGCAATTCACCTTTTGGTAATCGGTATCTCTCTACCAATTCGGCGCTAATTTCTTTCGTGTAGTCTTCCACTGTAACAATAAAACCTGCCGCCGCTAATTTATCTTTGTAATCTAAGCCAAATAAACGTACATGGTCTTTTTGCCAAAAATGGATTTCGCGGTCTTTTTCGCTCGTAATGCTTTTATCCTCATACGTTTCGTAACGATTAACATCTTGAGGAATTTGAAAAATACCAAATCCGCCCGGTTTCATCATGCGATATAATTCACGCATACATTGGTCGGCATCTTGTACGTGTTCTAACACATGATGGCAAAAGATTACATCAAATGTGTTGTCTGCAAATGGCGCATGATGTAAATCAAAATGATGGTCGGCAATAGGCGAATTATAGTCTCCTGTTACATAATCTAAATTAGGCATCGCTTTAAACAATTTATAAAAGCACTGTTCTGGTGCAATATGCAATAGTTTATGTTTCGCTGTAAAGAAATTTGTTTTATTTTTTAGGTATAACCATAATAAACGATGTCTTTCTAATGACAAACTACCAGGACAAAGCGCATTTTCGCGGGCAACATTTTTACTGTAACCATAGGGTAAAAATTTACGGTAAGTTTTTCCACTAATAGGATCTTCAAATCTATTACCATAGTATAAAATTGGTGCTATTTTACTAAAAAATTAAACTTAGTTTAATTAGTATGGGGCGAGGAATGGTTCGAAGTATAAAATGGAACATTTATCTGTAATTATGGTTTTCTAAAATTTGTGTCTGAAAATTGTCAAAAATACGCAAAATCATGCTGTTATAAAATGAGATTAGCATAATTAATTTGTTATTTTTGTGATTCTGAGTAATATACTATGGCAAAGACTACTACAACAAAAAGCACTTCTTCTAGTTCGTTAAATAATAAAACCCTGTTTGACAAAATAGATTCTTGGGGCGAAAACAATAATAATAAACTACTTTTTACCTTTCTTGGCGTATCCTTATTTTTTTCGTTTATGTTATTTAATGCGCGCATCAGTGAGGCGCATGATGATGCTTTATACTTAGAAGGTGGTTGGAGATACGTAAATGAATTCCCTAATTACTTCTACACACAAAATGCACCATTATATGTATTATTCTTAGGCTTATTGACCAAACTTTTTGGCTTTAAATTGCTTTTATTCAAGTTATTTAATGTTGTATTTAACTTTTTTGCAGTCTACTTTTTTTATAAAACATTTTATAAAAGAATTCCTTTTATAGTTTTTATTCCTGTAATGATTTTTGTAAGCTCTAATCACTTAATACAGTATTATGCAAGCATGACCTTTACAGAAGCGTTTTATTTGTTTTTACAATCATTGTTTTTCTTTTGGTTTTTTAAATTGTATGATGCGCTGCAATTGGAGCCTAATACCAATAAACACTATAAACTATGGTTAATGGTAGGCTTGTTTACCTTTTTAATTGCTACCTGCAAAAGTGTTGCTATTGTTGCTGTTCCCGTTTTAATGTTTTATTTCTTAATCGAAAAACAATGGAAGAATGTAGGATTTGCGCTAGGTGCCTATCTCATTTTCAAAATTCCATACGAGCTTTTAGTAAAATTAATTTGGGGTTCTCAAAATCAATTTAGCGGACAAAGTAAGATTTTACTATTAAAAGATCCTTATGATAAGTCGTTAGGAAATGATGATTTAGCTGGCTTTATTGGTCGTTTTTTTGATAACTGCAATTTATATTTAGGGAAACGCTTTTATGAGTTACTTGGATTAAGAGAGGAATACACCAGACCAGTTGAAAGCCAATTACAAGCTGATAAATTACAAAGTGAATACAAATACTTAGCATTTTTTGTCGTTATTATTTTAGTTATTGCTTTATTTCAGGTAATTAAACAAAAAAATAAACCCTTATTATTTTTTGGATTATTTACAGGGGCGCAACTTTTATTATCCTTTGTCATACTTCAAGCACGTTGGGACCAGCCTCGTATTGTATTAATTTGTATGCCAATAATGTTAATCTTAATGTATTATTTATTTTTTAATACAGTAAAAAAATCGGGCATGGGTCAAGGCATTTATTTAGTGATTGTTGGCATCATATCGGCATCTGTTTTAATGTCATCATTTAAACGCGGCTCAGAAAATTTACCCATAGTGAAGAAAAATTTATCTGGTAATATTTATTATGGTTACACACCTGATTGGCAGAACTTTTTGAAATGTAGCCAATGGTGTTCGGATAGTTTACCGGCAAATACATTAGTGGCTAGTAGAAAAGCACCGATGAGTTTTGTGTACGGAAAAGGAAAAAAATTCTTCCCTATTTATAGCGTTATTGTTAAAGATTCTCTAACTCAACAATCTAATCCAGATAGTGCTTTAGCCTTTTTTGCAGCCAAAGGTGTGACACATATCATGGTTGGAAGTTTAAGAATAAATCCAAAACAAAATACTGGGGATGTTATTAATACCGTTCACAACATTGTTCAACCTATCTTTCAAAAGTATCCCGACAAGTTAAAATTAGTGCACACCGAAGGTTTGTCTGAACAATCTTATATTTTTGAAATTACTAAATAATGGCATCATCTTTAAGCATAGCACTAGGTAATTTTTTGTACAAAAACTGTTTTCCAATTTATAAACTCACCTATAAATCGTTTAAGGAGAAACAAGACGCATTTGAAATTTCATTAATGAAAAAATATATCAAAGCAGGAGATACTGTTTTGGATATTGGCGCTAACATAGGTTTTTACGCCGAAATATTATCTGGCATCGTTGGAGAAAAAGGAAAAGTACATTGCTTTGAACCTGACACTACTAATTTTAAACATTTAGAAAGTAGAAGTAAACATTTACCAAATGTGACCATCAATAACAAAGCCGTTTCAGATAAAACAGAAACCATAAAAATTTACACTTCTAAAAAATTAAATGTAGATCACAGAACATACAAGCCTGATGAGTACGATCAAGAAATTGATATTCATGCCATCTCAGTGGATGAGTATCTACAATCATCAACATCTGAAATAAATTTCATTAAAATGGACATTCAAGGTTTTGAAATGAGTGCCGTAAAAGGCATGACAAAAACCTTGCAAAGTCCTCATTTAAAAATGCTTTCAGAATTTTGGCCTTATGGCATGCGCAAAGCCGGAACCAGTGTGTTAGAGTATTTTCATTTCTTAAAACAAAACCATTTTTATATTTATTTAATTGATAACAATCAACTAATTGAATTAACTGAAGAGAAAGTAAAAACGTTTTTGAATTTACCAGAAACAACTTATATGAATATTTTGCAAGTAAAGACCGTGTTTAAAAAATATACCATACCATTCGATTTAGATGATCCAAGAGCAACCTTGGCGCATAGAGATATTATTTTACAAAAACCATTTTTAAAACGGTTATATCAAGATTGGTATCAAATTTTTATTCAAAAAAGTAAAGAAGTTGGTAAAGGTATTTATTTGGAGATTGGCTCTGGAGGCGGATTTTTAAAAGATGAATTTCCTGAAGTAGTAACGTCTGATATTTTAGATTTACCTGTAGTTGATAAAGTATTTAGCGCCGAAGAAATGCCTTATAAAGAAAATGAATTAGGTTGCATTATGATGTTAAATGTATTTCATCACATCCCTCGCCCCTATTTATTTTTGCAAGAAGCAGAACGAACATTAATCTCTGGCGGAAAAAGTATTATGATTGAGCCTGCTAATTCTGCATTAGGAAGATTCATCTATAAACGCTTTCATCACGAACCTTTTGAAGAAAATGGACCTCGCGAAATAAAACCAGGAAATCCTTTAAGTAATTCGAATCAAGCGTTACCACATATTTATTTTGAAAGAGATTTAGAACAATTCGCTAAAGATTTTCCAAAATTAAAAATCAATAAAATCACTTATCATACTCCTTTTATGTATGTGTTAAGTGGTGGTGTTTCGAGAAGTGCGATGCTACCCTACTTTATGTATAATTTTGCAAAAGCTATGGAGTGGCTATGCAAACCATTTAGTAAGCAGTTGGGATTGTTTTGCACAGTGGAAGTAGAGAAAATTTAAGCGATTGCAATTCTCTTCCTCACAAACATTAATCCTAATATTGTAATTCCTGCATTAATTAAAATCAATTCATTTCCAATTTCATAGGTCGTCATGGTTTTAACTACATAATTTGCTAATATGTAAGTAATGATTGGTGCTACAACACAAACAACTGGCACTAATCTATCGCTCAACTGTTGTTTAGTAAATAGGCCAATTGCAAATAAACCTAATAATGGTCCGTAAGTATAACCTGCTAACATCAAAATCGTATCAATAATAGCTCGCTGATTTAAAATATCAAATACAATAATCACTAACCATAAAATCACCGCAAAACCAATATGAATATAAGTTCTACGTTTTGATTTTTGTTCATCTGTTAACGCTGTATTTCTATCATACTCTAACATATCAATATATGTAGAAGTCGTTAAAGTTGTGAGAACACTGTCGGCACTGCTAAAGGTAGCAGCAGTTAAACCGATAATAAAAATTAAACCAGCAAACATTCCCAAATGATTCAAAGCCAGATTAGGAAATACTTTATCAGTAATAATTTTTCCTGTTTCAGCATTCATTGGCAAATCGATAGCAGCGTGAGCATAATATTGATATAATAAAACCCCAAGTGATAAAAAGAAAATATTTACAATCACCATGACGATACTAAACCAAAAAATATTTTTTTGCGCATCAGCCAACGATTTGCAACCTAAATTTTTCTGCATCATGTTTTGGTCAAGTCCTGTCATAGCAACAGCAATAAAAATCCCACCAATAAATTCTTTCACAAAAAAATTAGGTTTATGCCAATCCCAAAAAAATGTTTTTGAATAATCTGAATTGGCAATATTAGTAATGGCTTGTCCAAAACCAATATCCATTTTATCAATAATAATGGCGATAGAAACAACTACCCCTAAAACTAAAAACAATGATTGAAAAGTATCTGTCCAAACTAAAGTTTTAATACCACCTTTGTAAGTGTATAATAACATTAATACTAAAATCACTGAAACGCTTAACCAAAAAGGCACATGAACACTTTTTATTTGGTCGAATACAAAAAACTGAATCACACCTGCGGCTAAATACAACCGCCCTGAAGCACCTAAAATACGAGATAATATAAAAAAGAATGCGCCTGTTTTTGTGTATGTCGCCCAAAACGAGTTTCTAAATAGGTATAAATAGAAACCAAATTCATTTTGTAATAAATGGGCAATAATACTTTTGAAATAATGAAATAACCTACAAAATAGCCAAGAACCAATTGTAAATATGAGAAATTAGCTCCGCCAACTTTACCTGGAACAGAAATGTAAGTTACTCCACTTAAGGAATCACCAATCATCCCAAAAGCTACCGCATACCATGGAGAGGTATGATTTCCTGAAAAATAACTTTCAGCAGTAGAATTTTTAGATGTTAAGTAGGCAATTAAGAGCAATCCTCCAAAATATAAGCCTATGCATGAAATAATAAGTAATGGCGACATACTTTAAAGATAAAGTGAAGGCAACCTAAATTTTGAATTAAAAAACTATTATTTTAAATACCTGAACGTTAATATCTTTTAACATTCAAAACCCTTTATAAATCAACAATAATTGCCATTTTTTGCTACCTTGTTGCCTTAATATTATTTATGCAAGACATCATAGCAAAAATACCTCGTGAAGCATTATTGAACGAGTTAACTAAGGAGCGCTACATACGTAAAACCAACAATGGTGATAATGAAATTTACATTATCACTCACCACGATTCACCAAACACGATGAAAGAAATCGGTCGTTTGAGAGAAGTAAGCTTCCGTCATGCTGGCGGTGGAACAGGCTTAGCTTGCGACCTAGATGAATTTGATATTGGTGAACATCCCTATAAACAACTTTTAGTTTGGGATCCTATTGAAAAAGAAATTGTGGGCGCTTACCGTTTTATTTTGTGCAGAGATGCCGAATACAAAGATGGCAAAGTATTATTAGCTACAACCGAATTATTTGATTTCTCTCCAGAGTTCTACAAAACCTATTTGCCTTATACCATTGAATTAGGACGTTCTTTTATCCAGCCTCAATATCAACCATCCGAACAATTTAGAAAAGGATTATTTAGTTTAGATAATCTATGGGACGGATTGGGTGCAATTGTTGTGGATAATCCTGACATGAAATATTATTACGGCAAAGTAACTATGTATACAGATTTTAACGTGGAGGCTCGTGATTATATTTTATCCTTCTTAAAATATTATTTTCCTGATCCTCAAAAATTAGTAACTCCAATACATGGTGTTGATATTAAGACAGATGTGTCTGCGTTTTTAAAAGAAATTGAAGGTAAAGACTACAAAGCTGGCCACGCTATTTTAAACAAGCATGTAAGAGCTTTAGGAGAAAATATTCCTCCAATGGTAAATGCTTATAGTAACTTATCGAGCACTATGTTATCTTTTGGAACTGCTGTTAATCCAACCTTTGGTGGTGTAGAAGAAACAGGTATTTTGGTAACCATCGCAGATATTTACAAAAGCAAGTCTGATAGACACATTGAAACTTACAACAAAGAACTTAGAGAAAGAATTTAACATTGTCAGTTCGAGCGGAGCAATTCTCAACTCCACTATTCTGCGGTTCTTAAGCCGGTCACCAAAACAAATACAAAAATGGAAATAAAAAATGCTAAATTTTTAAAAAGCAGTTCTAATAACAAACACTGTCCCCCACCCGATAAGCCAGAGTTTGCTTTTATTGGAAGAAGTAACGTTGGAAAGTCTTCGTTAATCAATATGCTTTGCAACGAAAAAAATTTAGCAAAAACTTCTTCAAAACCAGGTAAAACACAATTAATTAATCATTTTATTATAGATAATAAATGGTACTTAGTGGATTTACCTGGATACGGTTATGCTAAAACAAGTAAAACCAATTTAGATAAATTTGAAGAGTTAATTAGTAATTATATAACGAAACGTAAAAATTTAATTTGTGTCATTATTTTAATTGATAGTCGTTTAGAATTACAACCTATTGATGGCGAATTTATGGATTGGTGCACGCAACACGAAATCCCATTTTGTTTAGCCTTTACAAAAATTGATAAACTAGGAAAAAATCAGTGGGCTAGTAATTTTGCCAAATACAAAAAACGCTTAATGGATTATTGGGGAGAATTACCTCAATTATTTGAAACTAGTGCAGAAAAAAGACAAGGTAAAGAAGCTATTTTAGAATACATTGGCGAAAACATGCAATATTTTATTCCACCACCAAAAGGAGTGAAAGCGACCAACTATGACGATGATGAGTTTGATGAAGAATATGAAAACGACAACGATGGTATCTGAGTGGCAACAATTGCAAAATAAATTGAAAGAACGTTTTGGTTCAGAAATGGATCATGATGCTATTTTATTTATGATTGGCTTACAAGAATTAGATAAACCTTATAAAGCTTATAAAAAAGACGAGAAACTAGAGGTCATGCATATTGGCGTTTGTACTGTATTAGCACCTTATGGCTTTTATGAATACAAAGGCCGTGATGATGAAGATTGGCCACACTGGGAGCTAAAAGAAAAAATACCTTTTTTAGATGCAAAGAGCCAAAGCAAATTAATGAATGATGCTTTAATTGATTACTTTAAAAAAGCTGACTTTTTAGGTGAATAAATACATATAAAGCTATTTTACCATTTATCCTTTTTTGAAAAAAAACTACGATCTATTTAATACATTTATTATTCAAATCAAATATAACATGAACAAATCCATTTTATCAATTCTTACAATAGCGTCATTATCTATGACGGCTCAAGTAAAACCAAAACCGACGACTACACCTGCTGCTAAAACTGCTGTAAAACCAGCGGCTTCTACTACAAAATTGGTAGAAACCGTTACTAAAGTTGGCAAAGAAATAGTTATTCCTTATAAAAAATATGTTTTAGCAAATGGTTTAACTGTAGTTGTTCACGAAGATCATAGCGATCCAATTGCATATGTAGATGTAACTTACCATGTAGGTTCTAATAGAGAACAGCAAGGGCGTTCAGGCTTTGCCCACTTTTTTGAACACATGATGTTTCAAGGTTCTAAAAATGTAGCAGATGAACAACATTTTAAAATAATTACAGAAGCTGGTGGAACCTTAAATGGTTCAACTAACTCTGATAGAACAAACTATTTTGAAACGGTTCCATCTAATCAATTAGAAAAAATGCTTTGGTTAGAGGCAGATAGAATGGGCTTTTTATTAGACTCTGTCACTCAGAAGAAATTTGAAGTACAACGCGCTACAGTAAAAAACGAACGTGGACAAAATTATGATAACAAACCTTATGGATTAGTTGGTGAAAAAACTGGGGAAGCATTATTTCCTAAAGGACACCCATACTCTTGGACAACTATTGGATATATTGAAGATTTAAACAGAGTAGATGTAAATGATTTGAAGCGTTTTTATATGCGCTGGTACGGGCCTAATAATGCTGTACTAACTGTTTCTGGAGATGTAAACACGGCGGAAGTTGTAAAGTTAGCAGAGAAATACTATGGTTCTATTCCTCGCGGACCAGAAGTAAAAAACATGGCAAAACAAGCTGCCACTTTAACTGAGAATAGATACATCTCTTATGAAGACAATGTGAAATTCCCAATGTATAAAGTTACCTACCCTACTGTAGCTTCTATGGAAAAAGATGAAGTTGCATTAAACGTATTAGGCGAAATATTATCTTCTTCAAAAAGTTCACCATTATACAATACATTTATTAAATCCAAAAGCAGTTTCAGCAAATGCTATAACTACAGCCGTGAATTAGCTGGGCAGTTTGAAATTTTAATCCGAGCTAATGCTGGATCAAAATTATCAGATATTGAAGCAATGTTAAATCAATCCTTAGCAGATTGGGAAAAAACAGGAGCTACAGATGATGATATTAAAAAATATAAAATCAATTATCAAAGTAGTTTATATGAAGGCTTAACAACTGTTCAAGGTAAAGGTAGACAATTAGCGGCTTACCAAACCTATGCTAATAATCCTAACTACTTAAAAATTGAAATGGCAAACAATTTAAAAGTAACTAAAGAAGACGTGATGCGTGTTTATAACACTTATATCAAAGGAAAATTTGGCGTTATATTAAGTTGTGTACCTAAAGGAAAATCTGATTTAGCTGCAAAAACTGATACTTGGAAAATGTATGAAAGAACTATTGAAGAAGAAAACGCTAAATACAAAAATTTATCTTACACCGAACCTAAAGATATTTTTAATAGAAGCAAAGTACCTGCAGCTAAAGCAGCAAAACTAGTTCCATTGCCAAACTATTGGACATCTAATTTTAAAAATGGTATTAAAGCAATAGGCATTAATAATAATGATATTCCAAAAGTAAACATTCAATTTAGTATGCCTATTGGTCACCGTTACGAACCAAAATCAGGTTTAGCAGTCTTATTAACTGCGTTATTAGAAGAATCAACTCAAAAACATAGTGCTGAAGAAATTGGCAGTATATTAGAACGTTTAGGAAGTGATGTTTCGTTTTTCGCAAACGATAATGAAGTATCTGATTTATGTTTCTTCATTAAAACAAAATTTAGATTCAACATTAAAAATTGCTGAAGAAATGTTGTTTATGCCAAAATTTGATCAAGAAGATTTTGACTTAGTAAAGAAAGAACAATTGGATGGTATTACCAACTCATTAACTCAAGCTACAGCTATTGCTAGTAACGTATATGCAAAATTATTATATGGAGAAGGTTCAAATTTATCCATCTCTGCAAATGGTAACACTGAATCTGTTTCTTCGATTACTTTAGATGATGTAAAAGCTTATTACAAAAATTTCTCTGGCTTTAACTCTGTATTAGCTGTTAGTGGGGATATTGACCAAGTAAACGCTTTAAAGAAATTAAGCTTTTAAATAAATTACAATCAGCTAATACTATGCCTCAGGCAAAATATAAATTACCAGAGATTGACAAAACACGTATCTATTTTGTAGATAAAAAAGGAGCGCCACAATCCGAAATTAGAGTTGGTAATTTATCATTACCATATGATGCGACAGAAGAATTTTTTAAATCCAATATCATGAACTATTCTTTTGCTGGGGCATTTAATAGTAGAGTGAATTTTATCTTGCGCGAAGTAAAAGGTTTTACTTATGGTGCACGTGGTGGTTTTAGTGGAAATAAATTTGTAGCACCATATACAATTGGTGCTGGTGTAAAAGCTAACACAACAGATAGTTCTTTAGTTATCATCATGGATGAATTAAAAAAATACTGCGAAGGTGGAATTACTGCTGAAGAATTAGAATTCACTAAAAATGCTATGGCGCAAGCTGATGCATTAAAATACGAATCGCCTCAACAAAAATTAGGCTTTGTAAAACGTATTTTAGATTATAATTTAGATAAAAGCTACGTAGCTAAACAAGGAGAAATTATCAAAACAATTACAAAAGCAGAAATTGACGCTTTAGCTAAAAAGAATTTACCATATAATAACATGGTTATTTTAATTGTTGGCGATAAAGCAACTAACTTCGAAAAACTATCTAAACTTGGTTATGAAATCATCGAGTTAGATGTAAATGGAAATAAGGTTAATTAGACAATATGACAATTAGATAATTTGACAATGAATTTATTCTTGTCAAATTATCTGTTTTCATTGTCGAATTGACTCATTAACTAATTATCGAATTAAAAACATGAATATAGGAATTGTATGTTACCCAACCTTTGGTGGTAGTGGTGTTGTAGCAACCGAATTAGGGATAGCATTAGCACATAAAGGACATAAAGTACATTTTATAACTTACTCGCAACCATTTAGATTAAATCAGTTTAACGAAAACTTATTTTATCATGAGGTAAACGTCAATGATTATCCGTTATTTGATTATCAACCTTATGAAAGTGTACTAGCCAGTAAAATTGTAGATGTTGCTATTTACGAACGATTGGACATATTGCACGTTCATTACGCTATTCCTCACGCTTCGGTAGCTTATTTAGCACAACAAATTTTAAAATCGCGTAAAATAAAGTTGCCTTACATTACTACCTTGCATGGAATTGATATCACATTAGTTGGACAAGGTCCATCTTTTGAACCCGTGATTTTCTTTTCTTTAAATAATAGTAATGCGATTACTTCTGTTTCTGAAAGCTTGAGAAAAGACACTTTAAAAACATTTAAGATTGCAAACGATATCAAAGTTATTCCAAACTTTATCAAAATAGAAGATTACCAGCATCCAACAGAAGCTTGTCACCGTAAAAACTTTGCTGCACCAAACGAACGCATTTTAATTCACATTTCTAACTTCAGAAAAGTGAAACGTGTAGAAGATGTGTTAAGAGTTTTTGATATTGTGAGAAAAGAAATTCCTTGTAAATTAATATTAGTAGGCGACGGACCAGAAAGACCAGCTATTGATAAATTATGCAGAGAATTAAATACGTGTAGCGATATTATCTCTGTTGGCAAGATTGCAAACCCCAAAGAAGTTTTATCAATAGCAGATGTATTTGTTTTACCATCAGAAACTGAAAGCTTTGGATTATCTGCTTTAGAAGCAATGGCGGTTAAAATCCCTGTTATATCATCAAATACTGGTGGTATTCCTGAATTAAATATTCATGGTAAAACAGGTTACATGAATAAAGTGGGTGATTATGAAGACATGGCAAAAAACACCATTGCCTTATTATCTGACGAAAAGAAATTTCAACAGTTTAGAGAAAATGCTTTTGAACAAGCCAAAAAATTTGATATTGAAGCTATACTTCCTATGTATGAAAAATTATACAAGGAAGTTATTGCTGCAGGGATTTAAACTTCTACTGAACCACAATTTTTCGAGTCGTACATTTCATTCCTTGGTAAACTTTTAAAAAATAAACCCCTTTGGATTGATTTGATAAATCAATCGTGTAAGCCGATAGTTTACTTTTTGCGGATGAGTGAATTTTTGCTCCAAGCATATTATACACTTCTACATATTGTTCTTCATTATTTGCAGTTTGAGATCGAATAGTAAAAATTCCATTTGATGGATTTGGAAATATTTCAATATCATTTTCAGTAGTCACTAATTCATTCACTCCTGTGGGAAGCGTGACACTTGCATCATCTAACCAAAGAATACTTCCTGCTTTTGGATTTTTATCTAATGAAGACGAACTTATTAAAACCCACATAGTATCTGGTGTTAAGGCGCTAACATAAGTCATGTTAATGGTTGCTTGTTGCCAACCTGAATTTCCAGTTGCAACATTTGTTTTAAATATACCTCCAGCTATTAAACTTCTTTGCTTAACCAACGATACACGAAATACAGCCGTATCATTTCCGTTAGGTTTGTACTGATAATAAATATGAAATTGTGTGATTTTTTGAGTGTAAGGAATACCAGGTGCATATGATTGGTTAGAAACATTCGCATTACCGTTAAATAAAATACCCAAAGTATCATTATAAGGATGTCCAATAAAAGGCGTTCCCCAAGCATTATAATAGTTCCAAGATGCTGGTGTATAAGCTCTGGTTTGCAAACGCACTGAGTAACTTCCTGAATGAACTGTATCAGAACATCTAGTGACAGAAATTGGACTGCTTCCTAAAAAAGAGCTATTAAAATAATTATAATCCCACCAACCAGTTGTAGCGTTTCCGCTATTAGGATTCATAGCTGTTGGCACTAAAAAATCATTGGTCCATGTTTCGAAACCAGGATTAATTATTTGAGCATTTAATTGATGCGTTGATGATAAAATAATGAACGCGAAACAAAATTGTAAAAGTTTTTTCATTGTATTTTTTTAAATTTATAAATCAAAGATAAAATAATTTATGACTTAAAAAAATGACAATGGTTAGTTGTAAACCAGAAACTAAAGTGGAGATAAATGCTTTCTTGCAGGCTTTTCACACTCTTCAAAAACAGTTCCGCCTAAATACGGTTGTAATCTATTAAAATCAGTTGTTTTAATGTAATAACTTCCTAAAGCAGAGTATAATTTAGTTTGGTCGGTGGTGCTTTCTTTAGCGTAATAGGTTTTAATATCATCTATTAAAACCATCGTTAATAAATCATCTAACTTCCTTTTACTTTTATACCATTTTAATGTTTCCATGTATTAGTTTGCTTCTGATATTTGACATTTAGATAAACTCTCTCTGATTTGTTTTTCTTCTTTCAATGTAGCAATTTCTTTGGTGAGTGCTAAGTTATAATATTCAATGGCGTTATTGTAATTATGTCGCGATGCATAGTAATCTCCTAAAATCTGATACATATAATAACTCTCAGAATTTGATTGTATAAACGCATTTTCAAATTGTGGGGGTAATTCTATTTTATCTGAAGCTTTCGTAATAAATTGTATGTAATGTTTTAAGTTTTTGAAGTGCAAGAAATTTTGATAGCCTTTTGATTTCAAGAATTCGTCTGCTGGAATAGTAAATTTAGCTTCATTAATAGCTTTGTTTGCATGAATTGTTTTAGCATTTGCAAATACTGAATCTAAATTATAACATACAAATTCACCACACTGAAAAGGGTTAGCACTTACCCACATTAATTTATCTTGTGGTTTAAAAATAACCGCGTGATGCGCTAGCAATTGATTTAAACCTTTCTCATTAGTTAAACCAATATTCTTGTCATTTAATCCTTTTTGGTTTCTTAAAATAGCTGCTGCTTGCAAATAGTTAATTGTATCACTATTGCTTAGTAATTGTTTCAAACGAATGTTTCTATATAAAGAAGAGCTTTCAATTTGATTATTCAAATTTGCAATATCATTTTCATACTCTTTACCTTGGTAATGATTAGGACAAATAATTTGATTTGAATTAGGCACTTCATACACATCCATTTTTGTTGGAGATTTCTCTATACTAATTGTTTTGTTATCCAAAGCACTTCCCAATTAAAATACTTTCCGATAAACACATCTCGTTTTTTAGCAATAGCAACTGCCTCTTCAATATTTTTAGCGTACTGTAAAATCTCTCTTGCTAATAATGCAATAGGTGTTGCTGCACCTGTTGGGATAGAACTTTTCGCAGCATTAATAGTAACTGTTAATCCCTGGTCGTTCATACCGCTGCAAGCACCAATAAAACCACTCCAAGTAACGGTAGCAAATTTGTATCCTTTTGTAGGATTGGTGAACTGAACGATTTTATTTTTCGCAAAATCATCTCCACTATAAAAATCAAAATTACGTCCCACTAATAATTTTCCATCGGCACTTTTTTTATCCCATACCGAAAATGACGTACAACCAACAGTCATGTTTTTATCTTGTAAAGCATGTCCAATATCGTGCGCTCCATGGTAATTTAAAATACGATGATATTTTGGTGCAATGAAATCATATTCATCGCTTGCGTATTTTGAAATGCCTAAAATTTCTTCTTTATACTCTTCAGTTATATGGTCGGGTAAATGACGATTGAAATAACCGACAAAGTATTTTAAAAATTTTAAATAGTTTAAATTAGGTACTAATAATTGTATCTGACGAAAAAATGCTTCTTCTTGAAACTGATGCAGTTCTTTAGTTAACATCCCATTAGCAACTCCTCTTTCATAACCATCACCTTCTACATACAATTCCCATAAACCACTTTTACTATGTCGCAACCAATTATTATTGACTTTGTAAAACTCTTTATCAATGGTTTCTCTTTTCCAATTTAATGTAGTGTCGTTTTTAATTTCAGGAACCTCAATTTGAACAGCGAAAATGAAATAAATAAAAAAAACAGTCAATAGGATGGCAAATACTAATAAGGTTTTTAATATTATTTTACGAAGTTTAGCCATGGTATGAGGTTAGCAAATTTACGGAAAATCTATGAATGTTGAAGTATAGAACGTAGATAACGCTGATGGTTATGATTAATTATGATTTAGATAGGAACACTGATTTAACGGATTAGGCGGATATACACAGATAAAAGATTTAATAATCAGAGAAATAAACATTTTACGAATACTAAATCCGTGTCTATCTGTTTCATCCATTAAATCCTCGTTTCTACTAAACAAAAAAGCCCCTCGATATCATCGAAGGGCTACTTAAATAGTATTAGATTACTTAATTAAAGAAGCTCTTAAAGCGTAAATCTTTCCAGAAATAGTTTTAAAATTAGCTTCCTTCATTTCTTTAGGGTCTTTAATAACATCAATTTCTGCATGAATTTTTTTCAATTCATCATTTAAAGTAACACACTCTTTTTTGTCTTTATAATCATTTAATAAATCTGTTAAGTTTTTTAAATAAAAACGTTGATCCCATAAATGCTTGTAGCCTTTTTCTTTAGTAGCAGCATCAGTAGCTGTTTCGGTAATTTTACAAGTTAAATATAAACTCTCAACCCAAGAACCTGCAAATACAGCCGAAGCAGTATACACACGCTCATTCGTTCTTAAATAAGAATCACTTTTAATGAAAATTTCATCTAAAATGGCTAATAATGAATCTTTATTTCCTAAGTTTTTTTCAGCACGTTTTCCAACCATCTGATCTACTGCACCTTTTAAACCTAAAGCATCAGAAGTTGTTACAACTGTTTTCATATATTTCAAAACATCCTCGCCTTTATTTGTTAACCATTGCATAAGACATATCGATATTAAATACTCCTAAGGCTAATGCTTTTGAAAATTCGCTACTTGCTGAAATTTGTTTTAGAATCTACTAATAATGCATTATTATAATCAACACCCCAATTAGATAGTTCATTAATACTAGCTACTGGAGAAGGAATATTTGCAATAGCAAAATCAAATTTAAACTTTGTTTCCTCGTTAACTGTTATTGGAGTTGTGTCCTTTGGAGTTTCAACAACAACGTTTTCTGCAATTTCTTCAGACGGTTTATCGCCGCATGCTGTTAAAATTACCGACAAAGAGATGCTAGTGGCAAAAAATAATTTGTTCATATGATTAGACGTTTTTTTAAAGTTACACAAAAATAAGAGTCTTCTTTTAATAAACAAGAAACTAATATCTATTGACTATATTAAATAATACATTTTATTAACAAAAAAAGGGCTCACCTGCTGTGAGCCCTTTTAAAACAAAGATTATCGGTCTAAATTACCATAATCGATTTTTTTACCTTGTATGGCCAAAATACCTCTTAATATTAAAATTAAGAATGGGATATATTTTACTGCCAATGGCAACTCAAAGTGTTTTAAAATCACATCCGATTTACGTTTTAATCGTTCGGTTATTAAATACATCGCCGGTATCAATAACAAAGTTAATACGGTTGCAAATAATAAACCAAAAATCATGGTCCAGCTTAACGGGCCAAAGAATGCTACATTATCACCACCAAAAAATATTTTTGGATTACCTGAAGATAATAACGATTCGAAGTTAATATTTAAACCTACTGCTAATGGAATTAGACCTAGTATAGCTGCCGTTGCAGTTAATATTACTGGTGTCATACGTGTGCGGCCTGCTTCAACTGTTGCATCGTATAAATTCATGCCGCCTTCGCGAGCAAACTCTGCAAACTCAACTAATAAAATACCATTACGCACCACAATACCACCAAGGGCAATAATACCAATACCAGTCATTACAATACTCATATCCATTTTAAATACAGATACGCCTATTAAAACACCTACAATACTAAATACAATTTCAGATAAAATAATTAATGGCTTTCCTAATGAGTTAAATAAACCTACTAATACCAATAACATTAAACCAATTGCAGTTAACATGGCATTACCTAAAAAGCTCATTGTTTCTTGTTGCTCTTCTTTATCGCCAGCAAACTTAACTATGACATTTCCCGTTTTTTTGTAGTTTTTCATAGCGCGTTCAACCTTTGCAACTACTTCGTTAGGGTTGTAACCATCTTTAATATCAGATGATAAAGTGATAACTCGTTTATTGTTTTTACGTTTTATACCAGCATAAGTGTAATCGTATCGAATATCACATACAGATGCTAATGGCACACTACGAACCATACCGCCCATATTCATATCACGATATGTAATTTTTAAGTTACGCAAGGTTTCAATATCAATACGTTGATCAAAATTATAACGTAATTGTACTGGATATTCGTCATCAACATCTCTAAATTTAGTAGCCTCAACGCCATACACAGCACCACGAATTTCCATAGCTAATTGATACGTTGAAATTCCTTCGCGCAAAGCGCGCTCTCTATCAATATCAAAAACAATTTCAGGTTTGTTATTTACGAAGTCAGATTTTAAGCTTACTACGCCTTCAATTTTAGAATCTGAAATGAATTTTTTTAATCCATCAGAGTTCGCATTTAAGTCTTTAAAATCTTCTCCAATAATTTCAATACTAATTGGTTTTGGAGTTGGCGGCCCACTTTGCTCCTTATTAACAACAATATCTGCACCTGCAATTCCCCAATCTAAAGCTTGTAATTCTTGCAAATATTTTGAAGTAGATTCACCTTCACGTTCTTCAAATCCAATAAACGAAATAGCAATTTTGCCTTTGTTAGGATAAGAGTTTTGATCGCCATCAGCCGGATCGGTTACACCAATAGTAACGTTGGTAATCATTGATTCAACTAAATGATTATCTTTTCCAATAACAGACTCAACTTTTGCCTCTACTCTGCGCATAACGGCATTAGTTACTTTTGGATCTGTTCCTTCTGGTAATTTTACGTACACGTAAACATTGTTAGGATCTCCGCTAGGGAAAAACACTACTTTAGGGCTACGTACTGCAAATAATACGATTGAGAATACAAATAAAATAACCACGTATAATAACGGACGCCAAGGTTTACGTAAAAACCATTCTAATACTTTTACATAACGTTTTACAAAACCTGGCCAAATTCTAAATTGCCATGCTTCGATTGCTTTGTATAACCATAAACGGTTTAAAACTAAGAAGAATGCTAAAAACACAGTGAAGTTACCTACAGCAAAATGACCTGTTAAGTATGAGAATAAAGCTACTAAACCATACACAATTAACTGTAAACGTGCTTTTTTAGTAATCTTGCCGTGCTCTTTACTTTCTTCTTCGTGCGATTTCACAAAATCAACCGCAAACACTGGGTTAATAATATACGCTACAAATAACGATGCTAATAACGAGATGATTAATGTTACTGGCAAAAAGTACATGAACTTACCAATGATACCTTGCCAAAATACTAGTGGAATAAATGGTGCTAGTGTGGTAATTGTACCTGATAATACCGGCATAAACACTTCGCCAACAGCCCTTTTAGCGGCTGTTTTAATTTCAATTTTACCATTATCAAAAATACGATGTGTGTTTTCAATTACCACAATGGCATCATCTACCACAATACCCAGGGCGAGAATGAAGGAAAAGAGTACAATCATATTAAAGGAGAAACCTATACTTGGCATTACCAAGAATGCAATAAACATGGATAAAGGAACAGAAAGAGCAACAAACAAAGCGTTAGTTACTCCCATAAAAAACATTAAAACAACGGTTACTAAAATAAATCCAATAATGATCGTATTAATTAAATCCGTTAAAGATGATTTTGTTTTATCACTTTGGTCGCCACTAATAGTAATATCAAGCCCTTGAGGAAACTCATTCTTTTTCATATCAGCAATAATTTCTTCAATTTTATCTGCTGCATCAATTAGGTTTTCGCCCGAACGTTTAACTACATTTAATGTAATTACATTTTTACCCTTTGAACTTGAGTAGCTTTCTTGTTCTTTAAAACCATCAACAACTGTTGCAAAATCTTTAATAAATAATTTGGCGCCAGACGCTGATGTAACAATAATGTTTTCAATTTCTTTAGGATCTTTAAATTCACTTTTAATACTTAAGGTTGGCTTCATGCCATTTAAAGGAATATTACCACCAGATATAGTCAAGTTTTCTTGACCAATAGCACGTTGTATGTCAGTTAAAGTTAAATGCGCTGCTTGTAATTTATAGGCATCAATATTTACTTGAATTTCGCGATCTAAAGCGCCAACTAACTTTACTTCGTTAATCTCTTTTAAACCCTCTACTCTATCTTCTAAATCTTCGGCATACTTTTTAAGTTGTTTCAAATCATATTTACCAGCAATATTTATATACATGATTGGAAATTCAGAAAATGCAATTTCTTTAATCATTGGCTCTCTAGTAAGAGTTGCTGGCATATCTGCGCGCTTCGTCAACCGCATCTTTTACTTTTTGTTTAGCAACCTCAACTTTAACATTGGTATGAAACTCAACAACAATAACTGATACATCTTGTAATGATGTACTATTAAATTTTTTAATACCAGAAATACCTTTCAATCGTTTTTCGATTGGTTTTGTAATAGTGTTTTCGATATTAGTTGGTGAGTTACCACCATTAATGGTATTGATATAAATTGTAGGAACGGTAATATCTGGGAACTGTTCTTTTGGCAAAGAGTTGTATGCCATAATACCAGCAAGCGAAATAAAGAGGGTAATCAAATAGACCGTCATTTTATTGTCTATTGCCCAACTTGAGGGTTTAAATTCTTTTATTTTATCTAACATATATTTAAATTTAGAAAGTTATTGAGTTTAAAAGTTTAATAAGTAAACCTTATTTTTTACGTTTACGTTATCACCTTCATTAATTAAATCGTAACCTTCAGTAATTAATAAATCACCTTCTTTTAATCCTTCGGATACCTCGGCTAAGCCATTATATTCGTGAGAAATTTTAATCATATTTTTAACTACTTTTCCATCAACAGAAATGAATACAAAATTATCATTAGTGCCTTTTTGGATAAATTTAACTGGCACTACAATTTTAGGAACAGCAGATTGGTAATCGTTAATTTTTAATTTAGCTACCATGTTTGGATGATATTCTTTTTTGTTATCTAATAATACTTCAACGCTAAACGTACGTGTTAAATTATTAATAGCGCGAGAAGAATAATTTACTTTAGAATTTATAGAATCATGCATATCAGGAAATAATACTAACGTTTCGTTACCAATTTTATTCGGTTTGCATATGATTCAGACACATCTGCTTTTATTTTTAAGTTGCTGAAATTAATCACATTAATTGCAGGCACACCTGGTGCAACAGCTTGTCCTATTTTAATATTTACGGCATCAACTGTACCATTAATTGGCGAAATAATTTTACTCATACGTACTTGTTCTTGCATAGTTGTAATTTTATGCTCTAAACTTTCTTTAGTGTTTTTAGCTTGCAAAAACTGAATTTCAGTTCCAATTTTTTGATCCCACAAATTCTTTTGTTTTTCAAAAATTTGTTTTGCTAAATCTAAGCTTGTTTGTACATCTGCAATTTGTTGTTGTATAGCACGAGAATCAGTTTCTGCCAATACCTGCCCTTTACTTACTTCATCGCCCACTTTTACATTAATTTTTGTAATAGTTCCTGGCATTTCTGATGATAAAGAAACGTTTTCATCGGCATCAATACGACCTTGCATTTCAATAAATGTTTTAAACGTTTGTGGCGTTAAAGCCATAGCAACTACATCAATTAATTTAATTTTAGTAGTATCCGCTTTAGCTAATTCTTCTTCTAATGTGGCAATTTCAGTTTCAAGCGCTGCTTTTTCTGTTCTTAATTTTTCAAGCTTTACTTTTTTATCTGGCGCTGAACAAGCTGCAAATATGGCGGAAATAACGATGATTAAAATGGTATTTTTCATAAGGTATGTATTATTATATTTTGTTTTCAATTTTTACTTTTTATTTAACTAATGTTCCTATAGCTTTTAAATAATCGATTTTATAAACCAACATATCATAAACGGCATTGAAGTAATTTGCCTGCGACTCTTTTAAAGATTGCTGAGCGTTAATTACTTCGATGTTACTGCCAACACCTTGCTCATATTTTTTTTGGGAAACATTATAAACATTTTGAGCTAAATCCAAATTACGTTTTTGTACCTGTAAAGATGAAATTGCATTATTGTAATTTACAACTGAAGAAGCTCCTTCTAACTCAATAGCTAACTGAAGATTCTTCATGCTATTTTCTCCTTTTTAAAATCTAATTTAGCTTGCTGGATTTTATAATGACGTTGCATTCCGTCAAACACATTTATTGAAAGTTTTGCTCCAATTAAACGGGTTTGAAAATAATTATTTATGTAGCCCATATTTTAAATCATTTCCAAAACCATTAGCAGCTACACTACCACACGCTACAAGGGTTGGCATGTAACCAAATTTTAAACGTTTAACATTAATAGTATTTAAACGTTGTTGAACTTCTAATAATTGATACTCTGTTCTTTTAGTAATATCAATAGTTGATACACTAATTTCTGTATTATCTGATACCGCTAATGAATCTGTTAATGTGAGGCTTTCTTTACCATCATATCCCATTTGAAATTTAAGCATATATTCAGATAAAGTAACCTAGCGTTCTATTTTTTGTTTTTCTGTTAATAGGTTGTTATAGGAAACTTCAAGTCTATCTACGTCAATTTGCTCAACAAAACCTTGTTTGTTAAACGCTCGTGTATCGCTTAGTAATTTTTCGAGCTTGGTTAAATTAGCATCCAATAATTTTATCCTTTCCTTGTTAACCAATACGCCATAATAAGCTTTTGAAACCTGACTAACCACATCTGTTTTGCTTCTGGCTACACTAATATTCATTAAGCCAATCATTTCTTTGGTAGCTTTTAACCCAATCAAATAATCGGCGCTAAATACTAACAAAGATCCTTCGAGTGCTGCTGAAGTTTGAAAAGTTGTTCCAAATTTTACAGGTAAAAATGAACCTGCTGGTGCTCCAAAAATTTCTCCTGGAATTAATGATGTTGGGATTTCCAGAAAATTCTTCATATCCACGCTAGCACCTATTTGTGGCATTGCCATTCCTAAAACTTCCTTTCGCTTGTATTTAGCCATTAATACATCGCTCTGGGCGTTTAAGTAATTTGGGCTGTTTTTGTAGGCATAATCAATAGATTGTTGTAAACTAAATGAATTTGAGCCTGCATCTTGAGCTTTTGCATGAAACACTATAACTGATAAAGCCAGCAGTAAAGTGTATGATTTTAAATTTAGCATATATATTATTTTATTCTTGTTCTTTTATTTTTTATACTCATTAATCAATTTATGTCCCTTTATCGTACAAATACCGTAAACAAACATATCTAGCAATAGTTGATTTGCTTGGCTAAAACTTATTTTATCGAATGAAAAATAATTTCCAAACATTAACATATCAATTTGTGCCAATCTATACTTAGCAGCAAACTCTTCGTCTACATCTGCCTTATAAACTCCCGAATCTTTACCAGCTTTAATATTTCTTAATAAATCTTTGTAAGCACATTCCTCTTTAAATTTTTGAAATTGAATAAAAGCGTTAGAATGAAATTTTTGAAGGTCTAAAAAGAAAATTGGATTAATATGTTGCATCATCTCGCTCATGGTATTAGAAATCAGAATAATTTCATGAATGGGATCTTGATTGTTCTTCAATGTTTTTGAAAATACATTCTTGCTTTTTCATTTCAACAATGCATAACTGATTTACCAAATCATCTTTTTCTTTATAAAATTGATAAATGGTTTTTTTCGACATACCAAGCTCTTTGGCAATATCATCCATGGTTACGCGCTTTATTCCATATTTAAAGAATAACTCTAAAGATGATTTTAATATTTTTTCTTGAGGTTCCATTTTTGAATTCGGACACAAAACTAAAGAAACTATTTTTGTTCTGCAAGTTTCCGTGAAATTATTTTGGCTTGATAATTGTTAAAACTTTTAACAATTGGTAGAAAGTCTGTACTTTTATCCGTAACTTTTTATTTGTCGATTAAAAAAACTGCTCTATCTTTGAAAAACTTATGTTTAAGAAACAAACTTTAACCACCTTATTGTTTTTAACATTTTTTTTGAATGTTAAATCACAAATCGACACCTCATTTTGGTTCGTGGCACCTGATATTTCGCAGGGTTTAGGAGATAGACCTATATACCTATATTTTAATACCTATGCACAAGCTGCAACAGTGAGGGTTAGACAACCAGCTAATGGAGCCTTTGTTCCTATTACAAAAGTTATCTCTGCAAACTCAATTGATTCAATCAATCTAACTCCATTTATTACCAATATTGAAAACAATACTCCAAATGCAATACTTAATAATGGCCTATACATTTCCTCAACTCAAAAAATTTCCACATTATATTCAATAAAATCAACCGCTAATAAAGAATATTTGAGCTTGAAGGGACCAAAAGCTTTAGGTATTGATTTTTATGTACCAATGCAGGAATTTTGGAATCAATCTCCAGCTACTTCGCCTAAGTCGTTTTCTTCATTTGACATTGTTGCTTCTCAAAATAATACTACCGTATTAATTACTCCTAAAACAGCTATTATTGGACATGCTGCTAATGCAACTTTTACAGTTTTATTACAACAAGGGCAAACATTTTCATGCCAAGATACTGCAAGATCAGCTACCACTAGCTTAGCTGGCTCTATTGTTTCGTCTAATAAACCAATTGCTATATCCATACAATCTAGCGGATTAAACCAATCTGGCTGCTTAAGTTCTGTTTCTGATCAAATTACCAACTCAACATTTATTGGTACTGATTATATAATAAATAAAGGAACTTCAATTACCGAAAAAATATTTGTATTAGCTACTCAAAATAACACTCAAATAACAGTTAATGATGGTTCTACCACTACCCATGTTTCTAATTTCGGGCAAAATTTCACATACACAGCAAGTCAAGCAGTTACTTATGTTACTGCCAATAAACCTGTTTATGTGTTTCATGTATCTGGATATGGCTGCAGATTAAGTGGGGCTCAACTACCTCCATTCTTTTGTGCAGGAACATTTACTACTTCCTTTACAAGAACAGCCTCTGATTCATTAGCTTTAAATTTATTTACAAGAACCGGCTTTGAAGGAAGCTTTGCTTTAAATGGGAATCCATCTTTAATTCCTGCTTCTGCATTTACTGTTGTTCCTGGCTCATCAGGAAATATTAAATCAGCCAAAATTTATTATTCTACAGCAACTATCCCTGTTGGATCTCACAATGAAGTTACAAATAGTGGTGATGTATTTGGTTTAGGAACTTTAAACGGTTCTTCTGTTAGAGGAAGTGCTTATGCTTATCATTCCGAATTTGTTTCCTACCCATCTATTAATGCTGGTAGCGATTTCACACTTTGTGCCAACGGTGCACTGGCATTAAATGGTCAAATTGGTGGTGGAAATATTAGTGGAACATGGTCAACTAATGGTTTTGGAACGTTTAATGGTGGCTTTACAGCATTAACTAATACATATACTCCAAGTCAATTAGATACAACAGTTAAGCCAGTAAAAATATTTTTAACCACAAGCGGACCATGTCCTCAGCAAAAAGACACATTATTATTATCTGTAAAACCATCTCCATTAGTTAATGCATCAATCGATCAAATTGTTTGTGGTAATAATAGTGCAGTTTTATTAAATGGAAATGTATCTGGCGCATCTTCTTCTGGAATTTGGGCAAGTACTGGAACTGGTAGTTTTACTCCAAACAATACAGCATTAAATGCAACCTATTTACCTAGCAGCGCTGATACCGCAGCAGGATCTGTTAAACTATTTTTAACTTCAACAGCAAACGGTATTTGTGGTTTGGCAAGAGATACCATGAATGTTGCTATTTCTAAAGCTCCAACTGCAAATGCAGGGCCTGTAAGTATTTCTGTTTGTGCAAATAATCCAACAGTTGCATTAAGTGGTACAATTGGAGGAATAACAACTACTGGTAAATGGACTAGTAATGGGTCTGGAAGTTTTAGTCCAAGTAATATTCAATTAAATACTGGATACATTCCAAGTGCAGCTGATGTGTCTGCGGGTTCGGTAAAACTGTATTTAAGTTCAACAGCCAATGGAACTTGTCTTCAGGCAAAAGATAGTATTACAATTATATTCACAAATGCACCTTCTGTAAATGCTGGTGCTAATGTTTATGTTTGTCAAAACAATCTAGCATCTGTTCTTTCTGGAACAATTTCTGGACCAACCACAACTGGTATTTGGTCGGGAGGAACAGGAACTTTTACTCCTAACAATTCAGTACTAAACCCTACATATACTCCTAGCGCTGCCGAAGTAACCGCTGGGGTTGCAAATTTATCTTTAACCTCAACTGGTAATGGAAGTTGCAATCAAGTAGTTGATCAAGTTCTAATTATTATTAATAATGCTCCAGTAGTTAATGCAGGTTTAAATTTATCTTCTTGTAAAAACAATGCCGCTACAGCTCTTTCTGGTGTTGTATCAGGTACAACTACTACTGGAATTTGGTCAGGTGGTACTGGTACATTTACTCCTAGTAATACTAATTTAAATGCAACGTATTCTCCAAGTGCCGCTGAGCTTACTGCTGGTTTTGTAAATTTAACTTTAACATCAACCAACAACGCTAATTGTAATCAAGTATCAGATATAGTACAAATTAATTTCACGAACTCTCCTACGGCAAATGCAGGTTTAGATTTAACTGCTTGTACAAACAATGTAGCAAGAGCCCTTTCTGGTGTTGTTGCTGGGCCAACAACTACTGGTATTTGGTCGGGCGGCGGCGGATCTTTTAATCCTAGTAACTCTGTTTTAACTGCTACTTATACTGCCAATGCAGCCGAGTTAACCGCTGGTTTTGTAAAATTAGTTTTAACTTCAACCAATAATGGTAATTGTAACTCTGTTAATGATACGGTAAGAATTACCTTTACTCCTGCTCCTTTAGTAAATGCAGGTTCAAACTTAAGCTTTTGTGCAAATAATCCAGCAACTGTTCTTTCTGGAACTGTATCAGGCGGAAGTACAACAGGTATTTGGTCGGGTGGTGCAGGAACTTACGCTCCTAATAGCGCTGCTTTAAATGCTACTTATACGCCTAGTGCTTCTGAATTAACTGCTGGTTCAGTCAATTTATTCTTAACTTCTACTGCTAACGGTAATTGTAATCAAGTAACCGACAATGTTTTAATTATATATACTACTGCACCTTCTGTTAATGCAGGTATTGATTTGTCTTCTTGTAAAAACAACGCTTCTTCTGTATTGTCGGGTGTTGTTTCGGGGCCAACTACAACAGGTATTTGGTCAAATGGCTCAGGTACTTTTACTCCTAATAATACTGATTTAAATGCTACGTATTCTCCAACAGCTGCTGAACTTACAACTGGTTTCGTGAAATTAGTTTTAACTTCTACTGGTAACGGAAATTGTAATCAAGTTAGAGATACCGTAAGAATTAATTACACAAATCCTCCTACTGCTAATGCTGGTGTTGATTTAACTGCTTGTAAAAATAATGTAGCATCTCCTCTTAATGGTGTTGTGGCAGGGTCAACAACTACTGGCATTTGGTCGGGCGGTGGCGGTTCTTTTAATCCTAGTAACTCTGTTTTAACTGCTACTTATACTGCCAATGCAGCCGAGTTAACCGCTGGTTTTGTAAAATTAGTTTTAACGTCAACTAATAATGGTAATTGTAATTCTGTTAATGATACAGTAAGAATTACCTTTACTCCTGCTCCTTTAGTAAATGCAGGTTTAAATTTAAGTTTTTGTAAAAATAATCCAGCTTCTGCTCTTGCAGGTTCTGTTTCTGGTGGAAGTACAACAGGTATTTGGTCGGGAGGTACTGGTACTTTTGCACCAAATAGTGCTGCTCTAAATGCTACTTATACACCTAGTGCTTCTGAATTAACCGTTGGTTCAGTTAATTTAATTTTAACATCTACAGCTAACGGTAATTGTAATCAAGTAAGCGACAATGTTTTAATTATATATACTACTGCGCCTTCTGTTAACGCTGGTATTGATTTGTCTTCTTGTAAAAATAATCCTTCTTCTTTACTATCTGGTGTTGTAGCTGGACCAACTAGTACTGGTATTTGGTCGAATGGTACTGGAACTTTTACTCCTAACAATACTGATTTAAATGCTACGTATTCTCCAACAGCAGCGGAACTTACTGCTGGTTTTGTGAAATTAGTTTTAACTTCTACTGGTAACGGAAATTGTAATCAAGTTAGAGATACCGTAAGAATTAACTTCACAAATCCTCCTACTGCTAATGCTGGTGTTGATTTAACTGCTTGTAGAAATAATGTAGCATCTCCTCTTAATGGTGTTGTGGCCGGGTCAACAACTACTGGTATTTGGTCGGGCGGTGCTGGATCTTTTAATCCTAGCAACTCTGTTTTAACTACTACATATACCGCAAACGCAGCTGAAATAGCAGCTGGCTTTGTAAAATTAGTTTTAACATCAACCAATAATGGTAATTGTAACTCTGTAAATGATACGGTAAGAATTACCTTTACTCCTGCACCTATAGTAAATGCAGGTATTAACTTAAGCTATTGTAAGAATAATCCTACCGCAGTGCTTTCGGGATCTGTATCTGCTGGAAGTACAACTGGCATTTGGTCGGGTGGTACTGGTACTTTTACCCCTAATAATACTGATTTAAATGCCAGCTATTCTCCTAGTGCTTCTGAATTAACTCTTGGTTCTGTAAACTTAATTTTAACATCAACTAATAATGGTAATTGTAATCAGGTAAGTGATAATGTTTTAATTGTTTATACATCTGCTCCTGCTGCGAATGCTGGTGTTGATTTATCATCTTGTCAAAATAATCCAACAAGTATTCTTTCTGGTATTGTTTCAGGGCCTACTACAACAGGTATTTGGGCTGGTGGAACTGGAACTTTTACACCAAATAACACAACTTTAAATGCAACGTATATTCCAAGTGCTGCCGATCTTGCAGCTGGAGTTATCACATTAACTTTAACTTCTACCAATAATGGAAACTGTAATCAATCCGTTGATAGTGTAAAAATTAATTTTACGCCATCTCCAATAGTAAATGCAGGTTTAGATTTAACAACTTGTAGAAATAATATCATAAGTGTTCTTTCAGGATCTGTATCAGGTGGAACTACATCTGGTATTTGGTCGGGAGGATTAGGTTCTTTTAGTCCTAGTAACTCTGTTTTAACGGCTACTTATTCTCCAAATACAACAGAATTAGCTGCTGGATTTGTAAACTTAATTTTAACCTCAACTAATAATGGAAACTGTACCTTAATGAAGGATACTGTAAAAATAACCTTTACACCATCTCCAATAGTAAATGCAGGAATAAATTTAAGTGCCTGTAAAAACAATCCTACATCAGTATTATCTGGTTCAGTATCTGCCGGAAGTACTACTGGTATTTGGTCGGGCGGCACAGGAACCTTTACGCCAAACAATACAGATTTAAACGCATCATACTCTCCAAGTGCAAGTGAAATAGCTGCAGGATCAGTAAATTTAATTTTAACATCGACTAATAATGGTAATTGTAATTCAGTAAATGATAATGTTTTAATCGTTTTTACTACTGCTCCTACTGTTAATGCAGGTATCGATTTATTCTCTTGTAAAAATAATGCGTTTAGTGTTCTGTCAGGAATTGTATCTGGACCAACAACTACTGGTATTTGGACAGGTGGAACGGGGACTTTTTCTCCTAGTAGTGCTGTATTAAATTCAACATATACGCCTAGCGCTTCGGAACTTGCCGCCGGTTTTGTTGATTTAATTTTAACCTCAACTAATAATGGTAATTGTAATCAAACAATCGACAGTGTTAAAATTAATTACACAAATACACCTTTAGTTGATGCTGGTTTAAATTTAAACTCTTGTAAAAACAATCCAGGTATTGTACTTTCTGGAAACGTGTCAGGACCAACAACTACCGGAACATGGTATGGTGGAACTGGATCATATAACCCTAGTAATACAGTTTTAACGGCAACTTACACGCCTAGTGCTGCAGAAATTGCTGCTGGTTTTGTTAATTTAATATTAGCCTCTACAAACAATGGTAATTGCTTCCAATCAAGTGATACAGTAATTATAAACTATACAAATCCTCCTACAGTAAATGCAGGTGTTGATTTATCATCTTGTAAAAACAACCCTGCGATTGTATTAGCTGGTGTTGTAACTGGGCCAACAACCACTGGAATCTGGTCGGGAGGAGCCGGTTCATTTAATCCTAGTAATGCGGTTTTAAATGCAACTTATACGCCAAGTGCTGCAGAAATTTCTGTTGGTTTTGTAAACTTAACACTTACATCATCAAACAATAGTAACTGTAACGCTGTAAGCGATTTAATTAAATTAAATTTTGTTCCAAAACCATTTGCGAATTTTAATTTCAATAATGTTTGTTTAAATAACAATTCTTCGTTTACTGATTTCTCGTTACCTGGAATTGGCACTATAAGTACTTGGGAGTGGAATTTTGGAGACAATACCACCAGTGTTTCACAAAACACGACACACACTTACTCTACATCAGGAACATTTACTGCTCAGTTAGTAGTTTCAAATTCTTACGGATGTTATGATACGATTAAAAAATCGCCTACCGTTTATCCTTTACCTGAAGCTAATTTTGGAATTAATAGAGTTTGTAATGGAAATATTTTAAATCTAAACTTCTCAGATAGTTCAACAGTTCAATCTCCTGGAACTGTAACTCAATGGCTTTGGAATTTTATTTTACCTCCATCTATTATCCAAAGTAATCTTCAAAACCCTTCACAGTTGTTCCCTGGTTCAGGATTGTATGACATCAAATTAATTGCTACCTCAAATAATGGATGTAAGGATACAATTATCAAACAGGTAAACTTAACTCCTAGACCATCTGCAGGTTTCCAATATGCTGTATCGGCAGGTATTAATGTAGGAACCACAGTTACTTTTGTTGACACTTCTCAATATGCTACAGGTTGGAATTGGAATTTTGGCGATGCTAATAATAGCAGTTCATTATTACAAAATCCATCTACTATCTATTATGAAAATGGTGTGTTTATTGTAACTCAAATTGTTAGCGATGATTATGGTTGCACTGATACAGCGAGAGTTGCTATAAAGATAAACAATATTACAAACGAAATAAGCACATTAATTCCGAATGCAATCTCTCCAAACGGAGATGGTAAAAATGATGTTTGGAAACTAGAGTTTTTAAAACTACTATATCCAAACGCTGAAGTTGACATTTTTAGCAGATGGGGAGAACAATTATTTAGCTCTAAAGGTTATTCTGAACCATGGGACGGAACCTTTAAAGGACAATTATTACCTGTTGGAACATATTACTATGTAATCAACTTAAATGACTCATCAATTCCAGAACCATTAAAGGGTGGTATTTTATTAATAAGATAATATGAAAAAGAATATTCGCATATCTATTCTTTTATTATTTAGCATGCTAATTAATAAAATTAATATTGCTCAACAATTACCAATTAATACAAATTATGTATTAAATAATTATGCTTATAACCCTGCTGTTGCTGGATCAAAACCTCATGCAGTTGCAAGCGTTAATTACCGTAATCAATGGGTTGGATTCCAAGATGCTCCAAAAACCTATATGGTAAGTTTATATAGTACTGTTGGGAAACAAAAAAAGGTAGCAGTGGGTGCCTTGGTTAGTTCTGATAATGCAGGATTATTAAGTAGAACAACGGGTTACCTAACTTTTGGTTACCATATAAAACTAAACAAAACTTATAAATTAGGATTAGGAGTGTCGGCTGGTATGGTTCAATATAGAATAAAGCTATACGATGCCAAAGTTGCTGATACTGGAGACGATTTATTAACTGGTAATATTTTATCAAACAATGTTTTCGATTCAAATGGAGGTTTATACTTATATAGTGATAAATTATTTTTCGGATTATCAACTTATCAATATATAGGTAACAAAATTACTTGGAAAGATTCTCAAAGTAATTTATCTCAACATATGTATGCTACTTTAGGATATACTTTTAAACTTTCTAAAAAAGTATCATTACAACCAACTGCCCTAGTAAAGTTTAATAAACCCGCGCCTATTCAACCTGAATTTAGCATGCGTATGATTTATAAAAATATATTTTGGATTGGTGGTTCTTATCGTACAAATGAATCTGCTAGTGCATTATTTGGAGTAACAATAAAAGAGAAACTTACCATTAGTTATTCCTATGATATGGTGTTAGCGAAAATCAGAACATACACTAGCGGTTCTCATGAAATTATGTTAAGTTATCAATTCATTAAACCTAAAAAGAAACTTGACGCAGACGAACAAGAATTGAATGATATTGATAATAGTATTAAATCCAAATTAAAAAAACAAAATGAAGAAGGTCCTAAATAGATTAATCTTGATGATTCTACTTATCGCAAGTAGTAAATCAGTTATATCGCAAATTGATACAGTGTTTTGGTTTGCTGCCCCATGGGTAACAGTTGGACATGCTGGTAATACGCCAGTTGTGATGAGACTTTCTTCGTTTAATAATGCCACAACGGTGCGCGTTAGGCAACCAGCTTCTACATTTGATACCACATTTGTGATTCCTGCAAACTCATTAGTTTCTGAATCTTTATCTCACTTAATTAATCAAATAGAAAACACTCCTGCAAATACAGTATTAAATAGAGGGATTAAAATAACTTCTAATTTCCCTATTACTGTTGTTTATGAAATAGTAAGTACTGGAAATAATCCTGAAACCTATTCTATGAAAGGTCAAAATGGAATGGGATTAGAATTCGTATGTCCATTTCAAACCAAGGGAATTAATTGGGCATTTAGTCCAACCGCTAAATCTCAAATTGATGTTGTTGCAACTCAAAATGGAACAGTTGTATGGATAACTCCCCGTTGTAATGTTGTGGGACATGCCGCTGGAGTAACTTATTCAGTAGGATTAAATGTAGGACAAAGTTACAATATTGAAAATGTAACAAACCTTGCCAATGTTGCTGGGCAAAATTTGAGTGGAACAATTATCGTATCTAATAAACCTATTTCTGTGTCTGTCACCGATGACTCCGTTAGGGGAGTTTCGGGTTGTATGGATATTATGGGTGATCAAATTGTACCTGTAGAAGTTGTAGGAACTGAATATATTATTAATAAAGGTGGACTCTCGGCTGGTGAATTTGAAGGTGCTTATATTGTAGCAACAGAAAACTTTACTCAGATAACCATTAACGACGGAACAATTACTAATGTATTATTAAACAAAGGCGATACTTATTATTATGGAATTGGACAAGTACTAACCTATATAACAGGAGATAAACCATTTTATGTTATTCATGCTAGTGGATTTGGATGTGAATTAGGAGAGGCTATTATTCCTCCTTTAAACTGTGCGGGTTCAGATCAAGTAAGTTTTACAAGAACCAACACTCAAACTTTTATTTTAAATGTATTATGTAAAACTGCCTCTACTGGTAACTTTACACTTAATGGAAATGCAACACTTGTTCCTGCTTCTGCATTTACTGTTGTTCCTGGAACTGGCGGTTTATGGAGCGGTGCTCAAATAAGTTTTACAACTGGGCAAATACCAGTTGGTGTTACAAACCTTTTAAGAAATACGAATCCTACAGATAATTTATTTTCAATGGGTGTTATTAATGGAGGAGCAACTACTGGTTGTTTATACCATTATATGTCTTCTTTCTTAAGAAAAGTATATACAAATGCTGGTATAGATCAAAATTTATGTAGTCCCACTAATACTATATCTTTAACTGGATCCGTGACTGGTGGTTCTACCACAGGTATTTGGACAACCACCAATGGAACTGGAACATTTGGTAATGTGAATAGTTTAAATACAACTTATACACTAAGTGCAAATGATTTAAATCAAGCTCAAATTAAATTCATCCTTACCTCAACAGGCAATTGTACTCCAAAAAAAGATACCATAGCCTTGAATATTTTCAAATCTCCAATTGTTGATGCAGGTAGCAACTTAACATTATGTAAAAATAATGTTGCATCAATTCCTTTAAATGGCTCATTACAATTTGCTGCAGGTGCTAACTGGACAAGTTCAGGAACAGGTTCATTTGGAAATACAGGTGCTTTATCAACTACATATATACCATCCATTAGTGATTTAGCTGGTTCAAGTTTAATTATCAAATTAACATCAACCGGAAGTTTAAATGGTTGTCCAAATAAATATGATAGTTTAATTATTAATTTGACAAACCCTCCGGTTGTTTCTGTTAGTCCAGATGCGTCCGCATGTGCTAATAATCCTACGGTTGCAATATCAGGAACTGTAACTGGAGCAAGTACAACTGGTATTTGGTCGGGAGGTTTAGGAACCTATAATTCAAATAACACTGACCTTACAGCTATATATGTTCCAACGCCTGCCGAAATTGCAACTGGTTCAGTAAACATAGTTTTATCATCAACGAGTAATGGAAATTGTAATGCTGTAAAAGATAGTCTTACAATTACATTCACTAGTGCACCTGGTGTAAATGCTGGGTTAGATTTTTCAATTTGTAGAAACAATGCTTCTGCTGTCTTGTCGGGAGTTGTTGGAGGTCCAACAACAAGCGGTATATGGTCAGGAGGCACTGGAACATTTACTCCCAACAACTCCACTCTTAATTCTATTTACGTTCCTAGTGCAGCTGAAATTGCAGCTGGATCATTAACTTTAACTTTATCATCTACTAGCAATGGAAATTGTAATCAGGTAACGGATAATGTTGTTATAAGCATTACTAATGCGCCAGTTGTAAATGCTGGATTAAATTTATCTGTTTGTAAAAACAATATAAACTCCGTTTTATCAGGTGTAGTGTCTGGTCCAACAACAACAGGTATTTGGTCTGGTGGTTCTGGTTCATTTAACCCTAACACATCTGTTTTAAATGCAACATATACACCTAGTGCTGCTGAGTTAACGGCTGGCTTTGCTGACTTATATTTATCCTCAACTAATAATGGAAATTGTAATATAGTTAAAGATACTGTTAGAATTACTTTTACCAACATTCCAGTTGTAAATGCAGGTTCTGACTTATTTATCTGTTCAAACAATATTAATAGCGCATTATCTGGAGTAGTTTCAGGCCCCACAACTACGGGTGTTTGGTCAGGAGGCTTAGGCACCTACAATCCTGGCAGCTCTGCTTTAACTTCTACTTATACTCCAAGTGCAGCTGAAGTATTAGCAGGTGTTGTGACATTAACTTTAACTTCAACAAATAATGGGAACTGTAATCAAGTAACTGATCTTGTTCAAATAAATTTTACTCCTGCTCCAATTGTTGATGCAGGATTAGATTTATCAGTTTGTAAAAACAATCCAACTACTTCTCTTTCAGGTTTAGTAACTGGTCCAACTTCTACAGGTATATGGACTGGTGGTACTGGAACATTTAATCCTAACAATACTAATTTAAATCCTTTATATACTCCAAGTGCTGCTGAAATTGCTGCAGGATCAGTAACACTAACTTTAGCTTCAACTAGTAATGGAAATTGTAATCAAGTAACAGATGCTGTTGTAATAACTATTACAAATGCGCCTATTGTAAATGCAGGTTTAAATTTATCAATTTGTAAAAACAACACCGCATCCGTTCTTTCTGGCTTAGTAACAGGGCCAACAACAACGGGTATTTGGTCAGGTGGGTCTGGTTCATATAACCCAAGCACGTCTGATTTAAGTGCAACCTATACACCTAGTGCTGCAGAGTTAACTGCTGGTTTTGCTGACTTATATCTATCATCAACTAATAATGGAAACTGTAATTTAGTTCGAGATACAGTTAGAATAACATTTACTAACGCTCCTGTTGTAAATGCAGGTGCAGACTTATTTACTTGTGCCAATAATATCAATACTGCATTGTCTGGAGTAGTTTCTGGACCAACAACAACTGGTGTTTGGACGGGAGGTTTAGGAACTTATAATCCTGGTAGCTCTGCTTTAACTACGACTTATACTCCTAGCACAGCTGAAGTATTAGCAGGTATAGTTACATTAACCTTAACATCAACAAATAATGGGAACTGTAATCAAGTAACTGATATTGTTCAAATTAATTTAACTCCTGCTCCTGTTTCAAATGCAGGTTTAGATTTATCTGTTTGTAAAAATAATCCAATAGCCACTCTTTCAGGTTTAGTAACTGGTCCAACCTCTACAGGTATTTGGGCAGGTGGAACTGGAACATTTAACCCTAGCAGTTCCAATTTAAATCCTTTATATACTCCAAGTGCTGCTGAAATTGCTGCAGGCTCAGTTACCTTAACGTTAGGTTCAACTGGTAATGGAAACTGTAATCAAGTGATAGATACGGTAGTTATAACTATTACGAATGCGCCTGTTGTAAATGCGGGTTTAAATTTATCAATCTGTAAAAACAACACCGCATCCGTACTTTCTGGTTTAGTAACTGGACCAACAACAACTGGTATTTGGTCGGGCGGTTCTGGTTCATTTAACCCAAGCACGTCTGTTTTAAATGCAACCTATACACCTAGCGCTGCAGAGTTAACTGCTGGTTTTGCTGACTTATATCTATCATCAACTAATAATGGAAACTGTAATTTAGTTCGGGATACAGTTAGAATAACATTTACTAACGCTCCTGTTGTAAATGCAGGTGCAGATTTATTTACTTGTGCCAATAATATAAGTACAGCTATATCTGGTGTAGTTTCTGGGCCTACAACTACTGGTGTTTGGTCGGGAGGATTAGGAACTTATAATCCTGGTAGCTCTGCTTTAACTACTACTTATACTCCAAGTACGTCTGAAGTATTAACTGGTGTGATCACATTAACTTTAACTTCAACTAATAATGGAAACTGTAATCAAGTAACCGATGTTGTTCAAATTAATTTAACCCCTGCTCCATCAGTAAGTGCCGGAACAGATTTAGCAGTATGCGAAAACAATGCAACAACTTCACTTTCGGGTGTAGTTTCTGGACCAACATCTACTGGTATTTGGACAGGCGGAACTGGAACTTATAATCCAAATAGTTCCACATTAAATGCTCTATATTCTCCAAGTGCAGCTGAAATTGCAGCAGGTTCAGTTACCTTAACGCTAGGTTCAACTAGTAACGGAAATTGTAATCAAGTCGTTGATACTGTTGTTATCTTAATTACTAGTCCACCAATTGCAAATGCAGGAATAAATTTATCACCTTGTGCAAATAATGCAGTATCTGTGCTTTCTGGTTTAGTAACTGGGCCAACCACAACTGGTATTTGGTCGGGTGGTTCTGGTTCTTTTAATCCTAATACTTCTGTTTTAAATGCTACTTATACTCCTAGCGCATCAGAATTAGCAGCTGGATTTGTAGATTTATATTTAACTTCTACAAATAATGCGGGTTGTAATCAAGATATTGATACAGTAAAAATAACTTTTACAGCCCCGCCACTTGTTTTAGCAGGAAACGACATAAATACTTGTGCCAACAATATCAATACAGTTTTAACTGGAACTGTAAGTGGTGCTACTACAACAGGTATTTGGTCGGGAGGTTTAGGAACTTTTAATCCAGGTAATTCAGCTTTAACAACCACTTACACTCCAAGTGCAGCAGAAGTTTCAGCAGGTTTTGTATTCTTAACCTTAACCTCTACAAATAATGGAACATGTAACGACGAAAGCGATATTGTTCAAATTAATTTAACTGTTGCTCCATCAGTTAATGCTGGTATTGATTTATCATCTTGTGAAAACAATCCAACAACCGTATTATCTGGTTTTGTATCAGGAGCTACAACAACAGGTGTATGGTCGGGAGGATTAGGAACTTATAACCCTAGCAGTTCTGTTTTAAATTCTGTTTATACACCTAATGCAAGCGAAGTAGCAGCAGGTTCAGTTACCTTATTATTAACTTCAACAAATAATGGAAACTGTATTCAGGTAGTTGACAGTGTTGTTATCAATTTTTCAAATGCTCCAACTGTAAATGCTGGTATTGATTTATTTTCTTGCAAAAACAATGCAGCTTCTACACTTTCAGGTTTAGTAAATGGACCAACAACAACGGGTATTTGGTCTGGTGGTTCTGGAACTTACAATCCAAATAGTTCAGTATTAAATGCTACTTATACACCAAGTTCAGCAGAAATGACAGCGGGTTTCATTACTTTATATTTAACCTCAACAAACAATGGAAATTGTAACCAAGTTATAGATACAGTTCTAATATCTTTAACAAACCCTCCTCTAGTTAATGTTGGTGCAGATATATCAGTTTGTGCAAACAATCCAACAGTGGCAATATCAGGTTCGGTAACACTAGGCTCAACTACTGGCGTTTGGTCATCTTCGGGTTCAGGTTTATTTACACCATCAACTAACTCATTAAACGCAACATATCAATTAAGTCCTGCTGATTTATCGCAAGGATCAGTTACTATAAAATTAACTTCTACCAATAATGGTAATTGTAATTCTGAATTTGATAGTTTAATAGTAAATGTAACGCCTAAACCAATTGTAGATGCAGGTATAAATGACACAATTTGTTTTAGCAATGTTTTTTACCCTCTTAATGGATCGGTTACTGGAAGCGCAAATTCGGGTATTTGGTCAACAATGGGTAATGGTGTTTTTGGTAACCCAAGTAATTTAACAACCATCTATACTTTAGGACAAGCAGATACATTAGCTGGTCAAGTAAAATTAATATTAACTTCAACTGGAGGTAATTGTTTACCTGAAACAGATACTGTATTAATTGTAATTGCAAAAGCGCCTTTAGTAAATTCAGGAGTTAATCAGTTAGCTTGCGATAATCAATTAATCCAATTGAATGGTACTGTAAGTAGCAGTTTAACCTCTACTGGAGCTTGGACAACATTAGGTACAGGTAGTTTTATCCCAGATGATTCATTATTAACCACCTTTTATCAGCCTTCCGCGTTAGACCTTTCTAATGGGAATGTAACACTCATATTAAGTTCTACAAACAATAAAGGTTGCGCAGCGGTGAAAGATACTCTCGATATTAATTTCATACCATCACCAAATACAAACTTTAACACCAATAATGTATGTGCTAACAATTTAGCCACATTCACAGATAACTCTTCTACATCAGCTGGAAGTATTAGTAGTTGGTATTGGGATTTTGGTGATGCAACTACTGATAATACAAGCAGTCCAACACACATGTATGTGAATGCAGGAACTTATACTGTAACACATGTTGCATACGGAAGTAATGGATGTAATGATACAATACGTAAACCGATTGAAATATATTTCTTACCACAAGCAATGTTTTATCAAAACACGCCTTGCGTAGGGAATGTAACTCAGTTTAATGATTCAACAACATCCTTATCTGGTTCAATTACAAATTGGTTATGGAATTTTGGAGATGGTCAAACATCTGCTTTTCAAAATCCACAACATGCTTTTGGAAGTGTAACCAATTATAGTGTTTCATTAGTTGTTACATCTGAGCATGGTTGTAAAGACACGATTCAAAAAAATGTAACTGTAATTGCTGGTCCAAATGCTGATTTTAGCATTAACCCAAATCCAGCGCAAGCTTTAGAAACTGTTACATTCACAGATCTTTCAACTGGGCCTAGCTCACTCGTTAATTGGTATTGGGCATTTGGAGATTCGGCTGTTGGAAATTCTCAGAATATAACGCATGTATATGACAATCAAGGTGTATTACCAGTTTTTTTAGTTGTAAAAGATATTAATGGATGTTTAGATTCTGCTAGAAAAGATATTTCCATAATATTATTGCCTGATGTTCCAACTGCATTTACACCAAATGGCGATGGACAAAATGATTTATTTTTAGTAAGAGGTGGTCCATTCAAAACTATAAATATTAGAGTTTATAACAACTGGGGACAACTAATTTTTGAAACCAACGATCAATTTGAAGGTTGGAATGGTACATTCAACGGAACCGAACAACCTTTAGGTGTTTTTGTTTGGGTTGTAGAAGTTGAAATGTTTAATGGCGAAAAAATTAAGAAAACAGGTGACGTTACTCTATTAAGATAAAATGAAAAAGATATTACTAATTCCATATTGCATTTTGCTTTTATTGAGTTCAACTCTTAAAGCACAGGACTTCCATTTATCAATGTATGATGCTGGTCCATTATTTTTAAATCCAGCATTAACTGGTGTTGTGGATGCTAATTATAGGGTTCATGCACAATACAGAAATCAATGGAGATCGGTTGCATTTAAGCCATACAATACTGCATTAATAAGTTTTGATGCACCAAAAGGTAAATGGGGCTTTGGAGGACAAATAACAAATATGAGAGCCGGTGTAGGTAATTATAATGTTTTACAAGGCTTATTTTCTGTATCGTATGCCGTTCCATTAGATAAAAATAAATTTAACAATATTTCTTTTGGTATTCAAGCAGGTGCTACTCAAAAAAGAATAGAGGCTGGTTTATATACTTACAACAATCAATATGTTACAACTGGCGGAGGTTATTTTGATCAATCTCAAGCATCAGGAGAATCATTTAACAGACAATCATTTGTTACAGAACAAGTGAATGCAGGTTTTATGTATTTTAATTCAAAACAACAATCTAGAATAAATCCATTTTTTGGTTACTCTGTTTTTAACTTAACCAATCAAAGAGAAACTTTTTATGACAGCAATAATAAATTGCCTATCAGACACTATGTTCATGCAGGTCTTAGATTAAATGTTACTGAGTTATTTTATATATTACCTAAAGTATTAATTATGATGCAAAAAAATGCGACAGAGCAATTGTATTCAATTGATGCAGGTTACTTTTTTAAGGAACAAGAGTTTTATTTATTAGCTGGCTTAAATTATAGAAATAAAGATGCAGCAGTTATTTATATTGGAGCTCGTAAAAATAATTACATAGCTAAAATAGGATACGATGCAAATACATCTTCTTTAAAAGATGTTTCTAAATACAGAGGCGCATTTGAAATTTCATTTACCTATATGGCAAAAAAACATAAACCAAAAGAAGCGCGTCACTGTCCAAGATTATAAAAGTTATGAGAAAAATATTATTTGTTACTGTACTTCTTGCAACACTTAACAGCTTTGGACAATCCAAACGTCTTTGGTTGAAATATGGAGATGATGCATTCTTAAAAAAAGATTATACAACAGCTATCATGTACTACAAGCAAGTATTAGATGATACTACTGTATTAAAAGAACTTGTTTTGCCTTATGAAGTTCAAATTGTGAATTTAAAAACTAAGGATTTTAAAGAAGATACTGCTAAAAAAACAACGGCAAAACCTAAAAATGAAATTTCAAAATTAGATTATGTTAACCATCAATTAGCAAATGCTTATAGATTAAACTTTGATTACGACAACTCTGTTAAGTATTACAAAAAAGTGGTAGATAACGGCGCGTATCCAGAGGATAGATATGATTACGCCATGTCTTTATTACAAGTAAAGAACTACAATACATCCATGTTTTTGCTTGAAATTTTAATGGAAACAACTAAAAGTGATTCATTAAAAAAAATATTTCAAAAAAGTATTAGCTCTTGTTACTTTGCTTTAGATTCAAATAGCAATAAAAAATTAATTATTGTCAAAAAAATGGACACAACCATTTTCAATGTAGGTACATCTAATTTTGCACCTATGTATTGGAATAGTTCAAATAAATTATTGTTTACAAGTGCTCGTAAAGGCGGTGTAATTTTAGATCCAGAAAAACAAGATTCAAGGTACTTATGTGATTTATACTACACTGAATTAAAAGATACAGGCTGGATAAAACCTGTAAACTTTGGTAGACCAGTTAATACAGGATTACATGAAGGTTCAAATGTAATTTCGTCTGATGACATTATGTTTTTTACACGTTGGAGTGATGCTAATAGAAATGAAGCTTTTATTTATATGGCTAAAATGAAAGACGGTTTGTTTTATGAAGCTTACAAATTAAGTGAAACGGTTAACAAAGTTGGATATAAAAGCATTCAACCCTATGTTTCATTTGATGGCACAAAATTATTTTTCTCTTCAAATAAACCAGGTGGTTTAGGTGGCTTTGATTTATATGTATGTAATATTGATGAAAAAGGGTTAACAGGAGAAGCAAAAAATTTAGGTCCAACCATTAACACTGCTAAAGATGAAGCAACGCCATTTTTTCATACAATATCAAATACTTTGTTTTTCAGTTCAAACGGACATACAGGTATTGGTGGTTTAGATATTTATAAAAGTGCTTTAAATACAGATGATTCTATTTACGCAATGCCAAAAAATTTAGGAACACCTATTAACTCGAGCAAAGATGATGCTTACTTTATTTTAGATAGGATTCAAACCAAAGGATTTTTCGCAAGTGATAGAGAAGATTGTCCAGGAGGAAACTGCTATGACATTTATGAGTTTGAAAATGAACCAATCATGTTTGATATTAGCGGTACTGTAACTAACTATGTAACTGATGAGCCTATTGCTGGCGCTTTAATTACTATTAAAGATGTCTCAGGAGAAAATGAGCCATTATTTATTATTACGGATGACAAAGGATATTATACAACACCATTAAAAGAAAATACGCAATACTTTTTAAAAGCACAAAAGAAAAGTTATCAAGCTAGTTCGGCAAGTGCAACCACTAAAGGGTTAACAGAAACAGCTCATTTAATTCAAGATTTTGTATTGGACGTTATACCTGAAGCAGATGTTGTAATTGAAGGTATTGAATACGACTTAAATAAAACTACGTTACGTCCAAAATCAATGGAAGTACTTGATAAAATTTACGAATACTTAATTCTGAATGATAACTTTAGTATTGAAATTAATGCGCATACAGATACCCGTGGTAGCGACAAAGCCAATCAGATATTATCACAAGGTCGAGCGCAATCTTGTGTAACTTATTTAATTGGGAAAGGTATTGATAAGAAAAGATTATTACCAACAGGTTATGGAGAAACTAAACCATTAATAAGTGATGCTGATATAGCTAATATGGTTCCTAAGAGTCCTGAATTTGAAGCAGCTCATCAAAAAAACAGAAGAACTGCTTTTAGAGTAATGCAAGAAAGTACTTTGATTAAAGAAGTAAAAAATAAATAAAATTATTACAAACATTAAAAAAGCCCTATGTTATAAAACATAGGGCTTTTTTTAATTACTAATTTTTCTATCTAATTTCCCACTCTTTCCAATCCATTTCCTCACCATTCAAAATTCCAAGGTAACTTTGATAACGTTCTTGAGAAATTTCACCAGTATCAACTGCTTTTAAAATGGCGCAGCCTGGCTCATTCACATGTATGCAATTATTAAATTTACAATCGTTCATTCGGGCCATCATTTCAGGAAAGTAATGTGCTACTTCCTCCTTTTTCATTTCTACTAAACCCAACTCTTTAATACCTGGTGAATCAATAATATTACCTCCAAAAGATAGAGGAAATAATTCGGCAAAAGTGGTGGTATGCATTCCTTTTAAATGTGCTTCTGAAATATCTCCGATTTTTAAATCCAAATTGGTATCTATCGCATTCACTAAAGTACTCTTCCCTACTCCACTATGCCCTGAAATTAAAGTAGTTTTATCTTTCAACAAAGTTTTAATAAATTCAATATCCTGTTTATCAAAAGATGATACAGAATAACATTCATAACCAATATCGGTATATAATTTCATGATATCATTTTGCAATGCTATCATCTCTTCGTCCAACACATCTTTTTTATTAAACAAAATTTTAGCAGGAATTTCATAAGCTTCGGCTGTCACCAAAAAACGATCAATAAATCCTAAAGATGTTCGAGGTGCAACCAAAGTAGCTACTAAAACGGCCTGGTCTAAATTACTGGCAATAATATGTGCTTGTTTAGATAAATTGATGGACTTACGAATGATGTAATTTTTACGAGGATGAATTCCTGTAATTTGATTACTACCATCTTTATCTCTATCAATATCTACAATATCACCAACCGCTACAGGATTGGTTGTTTTACGGTCATCCAATCGAATTTTACCTTTCAAACGGCATTCTAATACCTCTCCGCTATCAATGCGAACCGCATACCAACTTCCAGTAGATTTTGTAACTAAACCTGTCATTGGCGTAAAGATAATAAATAGAACGCGGATGACACGGATTTAATATGATTCAAAAATAGAATTTTTAATTTTCAAAATTTAGCCCTTAATCTTAAATAATCATAACAATCAGCGTTATCTGGTTCTAAATTTATAATAAAAAAATCAGTATTTTTGAGATAACAATCTACTACTATGTCCATTAAAGTAAATAACATCACAAAACTATACGGCACTCAAAAAGCGCTAAATAATATATCTTTTGAAATTGGAACAAATGAAATTGTTGGATTCCTAGGACCAAATGGTGCTGGAAAAAGTACAATGATGAAAATTTTGACTTGCTATATTCCACCAACCGAAGGTTCGGCTACAGTATGCGGTTTTGACACGAACAATCAAAGTATTGAAGTAAGAAAGCAAATTGGTTATTTACCAGAACATAATCCTTTGTATTTGGATATGTATGTGAAAGAATTTTTAGAATTTATTGGAGGTTTATATAAAATTAAAAATGCCAAAGAACGCGTTAAAGAAATGATTGAAGCAACTGGCCTACAAGTAGAACAAAATAAAAAAATTGGAGCTTTATCAAAAGGATATCGACAACGTGTTGGTTTAGCGCAAGCAATGATACACGATCCTAAAGTTTTGATTATGGATGAACCAACAACTGGCTTAGATCCAAATCAATTAGAAGAAATTCGCGGCTTAATTAAAAAATTAGGGAAAGAAAAAACAGTGATGTTAAGCACGCATATCATGCAAGAAGTAGAAGCTGTATGTGACCGCGTTATCATTATCAATAAAGGAGAAATTGTAGCGAACGATACTACTGAAACTTTACAAAAAAATACCACTAAGCAAGTTATTACCGTTGAGTTTGATAAGGAGGTTTCGGCAAACTCTTTAAAATCGATTCAAGATGTTGAAGATGCTATTTTGATAGATGGTAAAACATGGAAAGTCATTTCGGATGTAGAAAATGATGTTCGTAAAGAGTTATTTAACTATGCGGTAAAACACAATTTAAGTGTGTTAACCATGAATAAAGAAGAGCAAAAATTAGAAGATGTATTTAAAGCATTGACTAAAAAATAATGCAAGCCAAAAATTATAGTATCTATTGTGCTGGTAAATTTATTACCACAAACCACGTACTTGAAATCCACAATCCTTTTAATCAATCGTTAGTAGCCACAACTTATTTAGCAGATCAATTTATTTTAGAAGAAGCCATTATTAAAGCTTTATCTATAAAAACTGAATTACAAAATTTATCAAGTCAAAAAAAACACAACATCTTAAAACAAATTTCAAATGAGATTTATGCTAACAGAAAAAAATTAGCAGAAATTTTAAGTTTAGAAAGTGCGAAGCCTTTAAAGTATGCATTAGCAGAAATTGATCGTTCGGCATATACTTTTTCAATTGCTGCTGAAGAAAGCAGAACAAATAGAACGGAATATCTCGCTTTAGATAGAATTAATAATACAGACAAAAGAGAAGGTGTTGTTAACTATTTTCCAATTGGCTTAATTGCTGGTATTGCACCTTTTAATTTCCCTATGAATTTAGCAGTTCATAAATTAGCGCCAGCTATTGCGAGTGGTTGCCCAATAATTTTAAAACCCGCAAGTCGTACGCCGTTATCTTGTTTAGAATTAGCAAAAATTATTGATAGAACAGAATTACCAAAAGGAGCTGTTTCCATTTTACCAATGGACAGAGCAACTGGTAATTTACTAGTAACAGATGAACGCTTTAAACTATTAAGTTTTACAGGCTCTCCCGACATAGGCTGGAAAATGAAAGCTCAAAGTGGGAAGAAAAAAGTGGTTTTAGAATTAGGAGGAAACGCCGCCACTATTATTACGCAAAGCGCCAATTTAAAAGATGCTTTACCAAAATCATTAATGGGTTCATTTGCTTATAGCGGACAAATTTGTATTCATGCTCAGCGCTTTATGGTGCATTCATCATTATATCAAATAGTTGTTGATGAATTAAAATTATTAACACAAAATTTAATTTCAGGAAATCCCTTAGATGCAGCAACTGATGTGTCTAACATGATTGATGAAGCAAATGCCACACGTGTTGAAACATGGATTAATGAAGCCATAGAACAAGGCGCACAATTAGTTTGTGGAGGACAAAGAAATGGAAGTTATGTTGAGCCAACTATTTTAACAAATTGCAATCATACTATGAAAGTATATGCAGAAGAAGTATTTGGCCCTGTTATTTGCATTAATTCATACCAAACAATTGAAGATGCCATTGATCAAGCAAACAATACTAAATTTGGTCTGCAATGTGGTGTCTTTACTAATAATGAAACCGAATTAAATAAATGCTTTAAACAAATAGAAGTAGGTGGTGTTATCCATAATAATGTGCCTACTATTCGTTACGATCAAATGCCTTACGGCGGAGTAAAAGAGAGTGGGCTTGGCAGAGAAGGCGTGAGATATGCCATACTTGATATGTTAGAACCAAAAATATTAGTAAGATAAAATTTAAAAAAACTCTGCTTCCTTTGCGAAAATACTTCGCGAGCTTTGCGGTTAAAAACAATAAATCATGGAATATAGAAGACTAGGAAAATCAGGATTACAAGTAAGTGCATTATCATTTGGATCGTGGATTACATTTGGGAAGCAAATAGAAAACAATACCGCTGACGAACTATTGACCATTGCTTACGATAATGGCGTTAACTTTTTTGATAATGCAGAAATATATGCAGCAGGGAAATCAGAAGAAGTGATGGGCAAAATTTTAAAACAAAAAAATTGGGCTCGTAGTTCATACTGCGTGAGTAGTAAAGTATACTTTGGATATGAAGATAAAAAACCAAATCAAACGGGTTTATCTCGTAAACATATTATTGAAGGTTGTCACGCTGCTTTAAAACGTTTGCAAGTAGATTATATTGATTTGTTTTTTTGTCACCGTCCTGATAAAAATACACCAATCGAAGAAACCGTTTGGGCAATGAATACCTTAATTCAACAAGGCAAAATTTTGTATTGGGGAACCAGTGAATGGGCAAACGACGAAATTATGGCAGCCTTTGTTTTTGCGGAACGTAACAGATTAATTGGCCCAACCATGGAGCAACCACAATACAATATGTTTGAAAGAACTAAACTAGAAAAAGATTATTTATTATTGTTCAGAGATTTTGGAATGGGAACAACTATTTGGAGTCCGTTAGCGTCTGGTTTATTATCTGGTAAATATAATAACGGCATTCCTGAAGATAACCGTTTACATATTGAAGGAATGGATTGGTTGAAAGAACGCACTTTAGGCGAAGAATCGAAAATCGAAAAAACAAAAAATTAGCTTCATTGGCAAATGAATTAGGAACGTCAGTTGCTAAATTATCTATTGCTTGGACTATTAAAAATCCAAATGTTAGTACAACTATTTTAGGTGCTTCAAAAAAAGAACAGTTGATAGAGAATTTAAAAGCTTTAGATGTTGTTTCGTTAATTACTCCTGAAGTAACCGAAAAAATTGAATTGATTTTAAACAACAAACCGGTACAAGCTCAATTTTAATTGACATGAACAAACCTTTTTCAGATTTAAAAGTCATTGAATTGGCTGGTGTATTGGCAGGGCCATCCGCTGGTTTATTTTTTGCAGAATTAGGTGCAAGAGTTATTAAAATTGAAAATCCAAAAACTGGCGGCGATGTTACCCGTAGTTGGAAATTACAATCAGAAAATAAAGAAGATAAAACGAGTGCTTATTTCTGGAGTATAAATACAGGTAAAGACATTTTGTTTTTAGACTTATCTATTGATAAAGATTTAGAAAGCTTTTATGACTTAATTAAAAGCGCAGATATTTTAATTACTAATTACAAATTAGGGGATGATGTAAAATTAAAAGTAGATTATCAAACTTTAAAAGATTTGAATCCAACCTTAATTTATGCGTCTATCAATGGATTTGGAAAAGATAATCCTCGCACGGCCTATGATTTAATTTTACAAGCCGAAAGTGGGTTTATGTTTATGAATGGAGAAAAAAATGCAGCTCCATTAAAAATGCCCGTTGCTTTAATTGATATTTTAGCTGGACATCAACTCAAAGAAGCTATTTTAGTTGCACTCTTAAACAAATACAAAACAAACAAAGGCTCGCATCTTACTGTTTCGTTATTCGATACTGCGGTTGCTTCATTAGCAAACCAAGCTACTAATTGGCTTATTGCGCATCATCTTCCTTCTGCTCAAGGTTCTTTACATCCAAATATAGCTCCTTATGGCGAAATATTTACTACAAAAGATCATCATCAAATAACTTTTGCCATTGGCAGTGATAAGCAGTTTAAACAACTATGCGATATTTTAAATATTGAGATAACTTCTAGCTATCAAAGCAATCAATTGCGAATTACCAATCGTCAAACCTTATTTGAAGTTTTAAATAAACGCATTCAAACATTTAATTTTGATATTTTATTTAATGAATGTTTAAAGCATGATGTGCCTATTGGTAAAATCAGAAACCTAAAAGAAGTATTTGAATTACCTGAAGCTAAAAGCTTGATAAATAGCCTTCATTACGAGAATACTATTGTAAATTCTGTAAAATCTATAAGCTTTAAATTTGAAGCTTAAATCTTATTTTTTGAATAAAATGAAGCAAATGTCAATATCATTTGATAGTATATATTTAGTATTATTTGTAAACTTGTTAAATATAAATTGATATGATACGCAGCCTATTTTTTACGTTAATGCTAATTGTTTTTGCTATTTCATCCAAAGCACAAAATAAAGACACCATTTTATTAATGAATGGTAATGTAGTAGTTGAAAAAGTTTTAGATACACTTATTGGAGCCGTAACAATAGTGAATCCAGCTAACGTTGCAGAAAAATTACATTATGAATATGATGATATTTATTGTGTAAAATACGCTGTAGGTTTCACTGATTATTACTATTCACAAGATACTTTAAAAGGAAATTATTTTACACGTGATGAAATGCTTTACTACATTTATGGAGAACGTGATGCTAGAAAAGGATTTAAAGCACCTGGGGCCTTAATTGGTGCTGGAGTTGTTGGTTTAGTTAGTGGAGGATTAGGATTATTTTTTGCCCCCATATTCCCTTATGGCTACATGGCATTAACTGGAGTTCCAAAAGTTAGAATAAGACATAAAACTATTAGTAATCCAAATTACATTGAGCATGATGCATACATACTAGGTTACGAGCGTGTATCGAGAAGTAGAAGAAGAATAAAAGCATTAATTGGCGGAACAATTGGTTTAGCCGCTGGCTATGGTTTATATTTTGGAATTTTGAAAGACAAATTACCAGCATCATTAACACTTAGATTTTAAAAAATGAATCGTCAAAAAATTTTATTACTAGGCTCCGGAGAATTAGGAAAAGAGGTGACTATTGCCTTACAACGTTTAGGACAATATGTGATTGCCGTTGATTCTTACAAAGATGCGCCAGCAATGCAAGTAGCTCACGAATGTGAAGTTATTAATATGCTAGATGGAGAAGCTTTAGATGCTATTGTTGCAAAACATAAACCAGATTTAATAGTTCCAGAAATTGAAGCGATTCGTACCGAACGTTTTTATGATTATGAAAAACAAGGTATCACCGTAGTACCAAGTGCTAAAGCTGCTAATTTCACGATGAATCGTAAAGCTATTAGAGATTTAGCGTCGAAAGAATTAGGATTAAGAACGGCCAATTATTTATACGCAACAACTTTAGAAGATTTTAAAAAAGCGGTTGCTGTGATTGGCATTCCTTGTGTTGTAAAACCATTAATGAGTAGTAGTGGCAAAGGACAAAGCATCATCAAAACAGAAGCTGACGTTGAAAAATCATGGAACTACGCCATGGAAGGTTCTCGCGGCGATTATAAAGAAGTAATTGTAGAAGAGTTTATTAAATTCAATTCTGAAATTACATTACTAACGGTTACTCAAAAAAATGGCAAGACTTTGTTTTGCCCACCAATTGGTCACCGACAAGAACGCGGAGATTATCAAGAAAGCTGGCAACCATGTGCTATCAGCGATAAAGATTTAAGAGAGGCGGAAGAAATGGCAGCGAAGGTTACAAAAGAATTAAGTGGTGCAGGTTTGTGGGGAGTTGAATTTTTCTTAACAGATAAAGGCATTTATTTTTCTGAGTTATCACCTCGTCCTCATGATACAGGCATGGTGACTTTAGCGAATACACAAAACTTAAGTGAATTTGAATTACACGCGCGTGCTATATTAGGTTTTCCTATTCCTAATATTCAATTAAAACAACATGGTGCTTCGGCTGTATTACTAGCAAGTGCAGAAGGATCTAATTATAATTTTAATGGGGTAACTGCTGTATTAGAAAACAGTAATACCGATGTGCGATTATTTGCAAAGCCTACTACTCGTCCTTTCAGAAGAATGGGAGTTGTATTAACTTACGATAATTTACAATCAGATGTAAATGTGGTAAAACAAAAAGCCATGGATTTATCGAAACAGATAACTATTTCAAATAATTAAACCTTCTAAGTTTTTCTTTTTATCTCTCTAACAAAGCCTATCTAAACAATAGGCTTTGTTTGTTGTATTAAGCAATAACGACTTTAATCTATCTATAATAGAAATTGGATATAGAATTTTACAAAGAACAATTAAGTGCAAAAGAAGATATGTTAGCAAGAACTACCAAGTACTTGACTGACATTAGACTTGATTTACAAGAAAGAAACAGAGAGTTCTGGGCTCGGGATTTGATACGATTTAACTGCACTTACTGCCTGCGATTCAAAAAATTTTTTCAGGATGCTGTCTACTCTGTTATGCAGCAGATTGGTATTGGTGGAGATTCTGTATTTATAAAAAATACTTCACAAGGCATTGTATTTGGATTAACAGATTCTACAGGACATGGCGTACCAGCAGCTTTGCTGAGCATATCAGGATCTTTAATGCTCAACGAATTAACCACTTCTATTGAAATTGAAAGACCAAATGATTTAGTAAAGTTACTGAACTACCAATTACATAATACCTTTAATTCAAATCAACACTCTATAGCACACATGGAAGGTACGGTGTGTTATTATTCTACAAAAAAAAGAAAATTAAGTTATTGTTCTGCTAACGGGAAAGCCATCTTATTCAATAAGCAAGGAGAGCTAAAAGAGTTAATCGCAGGAAAGTATTCTATTGGAGAAAATCTAAATAATGAGTTCGAAAATTTCGAATTAGATATCTTGCAGGACGATCGATTAATTTTATTTTCGGATGGATTAACCGATCAATTTGGCGGAGAGAAAAATAAAAAATTTTCAAGAGCAAGGTTAAAACAACTCATTTTAATGCATTGCGAAAAACCAGTGAATGAGATTAAACAAATTATAACAGAAGAACATATTAATTGGAAAGGTGTCAATCAACAAACAGATGATGTGTCTTTCCTTATCATAGAATTTTAATTATAAAAATATGACTTACAATAATTTTGAATTTGAGTTAATTTACGAATGTGAATATTCTAAACTTTATTACAACGACTAATTAATAATGGGGGTTTTTTGTTCCGGGCAAAAAAAGAAAATTCCTATTAGCAATTTTAAAACAATTTTTTGAAAAGGTCTGAATTGAAAAAAAATTCCAATCAAGCACTTAATTTTGATAAAAGAAATTTGAACCTTCGCAAGATTGAAAAAAATAAATAAAAAAAAAAATAAAAAGCTAAATTCTTTAAACTAATTCCATCTGATACAAATCTAAATCCTTGCCCCAGTGGTCTTTTTCGTAGGCAACGGTTTTAAATCCGTATTTCTCAAAAAATTGATAGGTATGCTGAGTTGTTCCTAAAGCAATCTTAATTCCAGGATATATTTCTTTGGCCTGCTCAATTCGGTGCAATAAAAGCACTTTCCCAAAGCCTTCTTTGTGATGCTTATTATCTACCATGCCCCAAGTCATAATAACGTGCGGCTCATCGGTGTATTTAGTTGACTGATTTAAAGCAATGCCACCACAGCCAACAATTTCATCGTCTTTAAAAACAATGGAGTATGGCCGCGAATACTAGCATCTCTATCTAAAAAATCAGAAAAATAACCCAACTCATGATCTGCAAAATACAATGGCATATTGCTTTTAAAGATTTCCAATAAAGCAGTTTTGTATTCCGGTAAATATGTCTTAATGGTTATCAATTACTTTAGGCACTTTAAAGTAATCCGAATCTTTTTTAGGAGCATTTTTCAAAGCTTCTTTTTGAGTTAAAGTATCTTTCGATTCATCTTCACGCATCACATTTTTCTCGTCTGTCATGTATATTAATGGTTCAACACCATCGGTATTCATTTCGTTTAGCTTATCTACAAAAGCCAACATACGATTCATATCATTTAAAATATCAGCTTTACCTTCTTCCGTAAATTCCAAACGCGCCAAATGCGCCACTTCTTCTACTGTTTTGATATCAATTTTTTGTGCCATTGTATTCGTGTAATGTATCGTTAATTAATTTAAAAACGCGTTCTCGCAAATCTACTAAATTTTCTTCAGTCATGCCTTTGGTTTCAATAGGCTCTAAAATAACTGTTTTTGCAACACCAAAACATCCATTACTCTTAAAATAGCCTCCGTTTTGCAATAATTCCCAATTATTTAAATTTACTACTGGCACAATGGGCACCTGTTTCTCAATCGCTAATTTAAAAGGTCCATTCTTAAAAGGTCTTAATTTACCATAAGTAGAAATGGTTCCTTCTGGATAAATCACCATACTTCTGCCTTTATCAATCTCTTCGCCAGCTTTAATAAATGCACGATGCGAATCCTTAATACTTTTGCGATTAACCGTAATATCCATTCCTTTAAAAAAGGTTTTAAATAAAGGTGCTTTTAATAATTCTGCCTTACCCATATATAAAGCTAAATGATCAATGTAAAAAGTACTCAATACTATATCTAAATACGACGTATGATTCCCCACAAAAACGCAGGGTTGAGGCATTTTTTTAGATTTAGATTTATAAATCAATTTTGGAAATACAAAAGAGCCGTAAGCTATACAAGCCGACCAAATACGTTTTATTTTAAAGGTTGTATTTAAATGCTGAGTTTTAATGGTGATGTAAAAAAACGGGTACAGTAATACAAAAGAGATGACAAACAAAGTAAAGAACCATGTTTTCCATATAGGGGCGAATATTCGTTTAATTAATTTCAAGGGCATAAAGATACAAATTTTAGAGATAAGTTATGGGGTATGAGTTATGAGATAAGCACTTAAAATCCAGCTAAAAAATGTTACTTTTACTCAAAATTCACAAAAAAAAGGATTGCAAAATACAATTGATATCAAACTCTCTAGTGCTGGAAAAAAATTTGGCAGAGAATGGATTTTCCGAAAGGTAAATTTGGATATTGTAGCAGGACAAAAAATAGCCATCTTAGGTTTAAATGGTTCCGGGAAATCCACCTTATTACAAGCCTTAACAGGTTACTTAACACTGAACGAAGGAGAGCTCACCTACTCCATTAATCAAGAAAAAATAGAAGGAGAATTACAATACACATATATTAGTCTAGCGTCGCCTTATTTAGAATTAGTTGAAGATTTTACCTTACAGGAACAAATAGAACACGCTGCCATTTACAAAGCATTTTTTAATAACCTAACTACCGAAAATATTGTGGAATTATCTGGTTTAGCCGCTCACAAAGACAAATACATTAAATTGTTTTCGAGTGGCATGAAACAACGCTTGAAATTAACGTTGGCGATTTTAGCAGACGCTCCTATTTTATTTTTGGATGAACCCACTACTAATTTAGATGCTACCGTAATTGATTGGTATAAGAGCATGATTGCAAACTATGCCATGCATAAAACTATTGTCGTTTGTTCAAATTCTATTAAGGATGAATACAGCTTTTGTGATAAGGTAATTACGATGGAAGACTTTAAATGAGTTAAAAATTAATATTAAATGAAACAACTTTTTCTCATTCGCCACGCTAAATCTGATTGGACAAACCCCGAACTAAAAGATTTTGAACGTTACTTAAATGAACGTGGTTATAGCAATGCCAATATGATGAGTGCAAAAGTTTAATCAAACCCCTGATTTAATAATTTCGAGTCCTGCTATTAGAGCTATGAGTACGGCTTTAATTTTTGCAAGAAACTTAAATTATAATGCAAACAACATTGTTATAAAACAGGAGCTTTACGAATCAACCGTACAAGATTATTTATCAGTTATTGATTCCATCGACAACACTTTTGAATCAGTACTCTTATTTGCACACAATCCAACTATTAGCGATGTTGCTCAAATATTAACACAGGCGCTTCCGATGGAGATGCCAACCTGTGCCATTGTTGGAATTAAGTTTGATACAAATGATTGGAAGAAAGCAAAAAGTAGTGAATTAATTTTGTTTGATTATCCTAAGAAATAATAATCAAACTTATTATGATTAAGTTCTTTGATGATATCGTTAAAAAAACAAATGGAAAAATTACATACCATTTGTTAACGTACTTCGTGATAGTTTTACTTATCATTATCTCGATGATTATTTTTCTTTAATTCAACATGATATAATTGAATCATAAACTCATTTAAACAAATCCGTAATATCTACGCCTATAGCATATAGTTGCAACCGCTGCTCATCAGGTTCCATAATAGCAATATCTTCTAATTGATTGGTGTGGGCATTATAAAACACTTCTACATAAGTATCATCCACAATAAACAAACTTATTTTAAAAGCATACTGCTTAATAGATGATATATAATCGCCATCACAAAACACAATGGCTGCCCTACCGTGCAAATCTGATTTAGAAAACAGTTGATGATTCATTCAACAAAGTTAGTTCAAGAACTCATCGCTTTGTGCTACGATTTATAGCAAAATGAAAAAAATCTAATAGTGGTAGAACAAAGAAATTAAATTAATTACTTATTAGGTTTGTTTAGATTTTCAGGTTTATCATCTACTTCACATTGCCCCAACAATAAACACTTGTTTAATGCACCAAATACAAGAATAATAACGCCTACTATCCCCATGCACCAAATACCATTTATATAGGCAGAAATAATAATGATTAATCCTATTGGAATTAAAGTCAATCTAAAAAAACCGATTTTATCAATAAAGTTTCGCATCTTTTCAATTATGCTACGTTCAATTTACTCTTTCTGTAACCATAAGCTAAATAAACAACTAAGCCAATAACTAACCATACTCCAAACATCATCCAATTTGTCCAGCCCATGCCTGTTAGTAAATAGCAACATGATAACAATCCTAATACAGGAATTAACGAATAGTTTTTAATAAAAGAAAAAATAGCTATCGTTATCCACACTAAATAAAATACAATCATTGGAATGTTGTAAATAATATTATCTCCTTCCCATGTGCTAATCTGACTTGCGTCATTATAAAAAATAACAACTAACGAAGCAATTGTAATAATTGGTACAATATACTTAGAGTTAATATAAGGCATTTTAAATTTCCCTTTCTCTTTAGCATCCATATTACGTGGCAAAATTAATACACCACCACACACTAGCACAAAAGCAAACAATGTCCCGATACTAGTGAAATCTAAAACAAATTTTGGTGTTACAAAAAAGATAGGAATACCAACTACTAAACCAGTAATTAACGTTGAGAAAGCAGGTGTTTTATATTTTGGATGAATCTCTGCAAATTTCTTTGGTAATAATCCATCTCTACTCATCGCCATCCAAATACGAGGCTGCCCCATTTGAAATACTAATATTACACTCGTCATTGCTACTACTGCGGCAATCGACACAATAAATAACATCCACTTAATACCTTTTAAAGCAAATACTTCTGCTAATGGATCAGATACATTTAAAGCCGTGTAAGAAACCATCCCTGTTAAAACTAAAGCCAAAATGATAAAGACAACCGTACAAATAATTAAGGAATAAATCATACCACGCGGTAAATCACGTTGTGGATTTTTACTTTCTTCTGCTAAAGTAGAAACCGCATCAAAACCAATATAAGCAAAGAAAACACCCGAAACACCTGCCATTACTCCGCTAAATTGATTTGGCATAAAGGGTGTCCAATTATCAATATCTACATAAGAGGCGCCAACAATAATTACCAACAAAATAATAGCTAGTTTAATAATTACCATGACGTTACTCGCATTACGAGATTCTTTAGTACCAACATACACTAACCAAGTCACTAAAATATTAATCATAATAGCCGGCAAATCAATAATGAATTTTACACCTGCAACAATTGGGGCTGTATTCCAAGCATCATTCATTTTACCAGCTGTACCATCTATAAATGCTTGATGAGAATCCGAATAATTATTGGTTAACCAAACGGGAATATGTAGACCAACACTTTCAATTAAATTTACAAAATAACCGCTCCACGAAAAGGCTACATATATATTACCAATAGAATATTCCATTAATAAAGCCCAACCAATAATCCAAGCAGCTAATTCGCCAAACGACACATACGCATACGTATATGCACTTCCCGATGCTGGAACGCGTGTGGCAAAATCAGCATAACACATAGCTGTAAAACCACAAGCAATGGCGCAAATGATAAATAAAAAAATAACGGCTGGTCCACCCGAAAAACAAGCCGAACCAATACTACTAAAACTACCAGCACCAATGATGGCTGCAATACCAAAAAAAGTTAAGTCTCTAACGGTTAACACACGGTGTAATCCCGAATCGTGGCTTTCAGCGTCAGTAATTGCTGTAACTGGCTTTCTACGTAATAAATTATTAAAAATAAAACCCATAAAAATAAATTAATGCTTTAAACAAATATAACTATTTAACTAAACGATTGATAAACGGAATCTTTTTTATACACTCAGTATCCAAAAATAATAATGGCACCATTAATAAAAAAGGAATAAATGGGATTTTATACCTTACAATAGCTCCTAACACAGTGGTGGTTAATCCCACTAAAATAAAAGAAGTCACAACAAGTGAAATACAAAGTAAAAGTAAATTTATCTCTATTTCATCTTTGGTTCTAAACCAAAAACACAACGTAAAAAAAACAAGGAATACTAAATTCTCAAGCGAGGCTACTAATTCTAAAATGGAACGACTATCATAAAAAAAAGGCCTACATAATACATTATAAAAAGACTGAGGTATTAATTTAACGAAAGAGCCAAATGAATAGTCTAATCTTTCCATACTAATGGCAGAACCCGAAGGCGTTACTCTACTGATGAATCTAAAAGTAGATGTATCTCTATTATTAGTTTCATAAATAGTATCTCGTAAATTGTTATTACGCCAATACATAAAAGCAGAATGAGGATTTAATTTATATAAATTTCGCTTTGCATCCACTACTTCATAGTGAGTGGTATCAGTAATTTCGAAACGCACATATTTTTCGTCATTTAAAAAAAACGTACCACCATGGCTTAAATTAATAAAATCATTTTGCCGAACTACAATGGTTTGAATGACATCTTTATGTAATACAATTTTCAACGTAAGCACTACACCTCCAAACAAAAACAATATAATGGTTAAGTAAAATAGAGCAACTCTTTTGATTTGAAAACGTTTTACTAAAGCGAAAATGAATAATGGAACAATTAATAGGATTAATATATAAGGCTTAAGGATTAAGAATAGAAGTGATGAGCAAATCAATAACAATATGTATTTTATTTTAAACTGATAATTCACAAACAACTTCATAAAAGCATATACAAACAATCCCAGTAAGCCAATAGCCATAGGTTCTTTTAAAACACCAGATGTCCAGAATAAAACGGAAGGTGTGATGAAAATAATTAAAGCTAATAAAATTTCTTTTTTAGGGAAATAAGATTTAAAAGCTTTATAAAAAGCAAACTGCCCAACAAACGAAAATATCAACATCACAAAAGCGTGCACCGCATAACTACCAAATGAAAACAACATAATAATGGCATTGATACGAATTGGTGTTCGGTTATCGTTTAAAAAAAAGTTAGAGCTTACATCTGCCCTGCCCCATTTTTCGATTTGATGAAAATACGGTTTGTATAAAGGATCCGTATCTAAATCAGAGTGCAATCCTAAAACCATTTTAAAAAAATCAGTTGGATGATTTGGCAAAGCATCGTACATAATTTTAGCATCATGCAAAGTTGATACACTATCACCGTTGAAGCCCGCAGGGTAATAACAAAAATAAACCCAATAATAAGCAACGCAAGCAAGACATTTAATAATTAAAATACTGAAAATAATTTTCAGAGAGAGCACCTCATTTTTAAAAAAAGTTAGCTTACTTATCAAAAAGCAAAAGAGTAAAAAATATATGGTGGCTAAAATCAATACTCTTCAAAAAATTTAACACCCATTAAACGCTTATTTCCTTCCTGACTTTCAAAACCAAATTGAGCATACAAACTATGTGCATCTAATGTCGCTAACATAAAACGACGCAATTTTTTAATCACCTCTTGCTCCATAATAAATTTCATCAACTCTTTTGATAATCCTTTACCTCTGTAATTCTTATCAATAAACACATCCGCTAAATAACCAAAAGTGGCGTAATCTGTAATGACTCTTGCAAAACCAATTTGCTTACCTTGATGATACACTCCAAAACATAAACTTCCTTCAATAGATGTTTTTACAAGTTCTATTGGAATATTTTTTGCCCAATAACTTTCTTTACTCAAAAAATAGTGAATGTAATTAACATCTAACTTCGCTCGGTCAGTAGAGATAATATAGTTGTCTATTTTTTTTTCAGAGATCATAATTATAGATGTAAATTATAAGATATGAGTTATGAGTTTTTTTGTTTTATTGTTAATATCGAACTTCTTATCATTTTCAATAATTCATTAGCACTAAATTGTAATCCTTCGAATTCAACTTGATTTATATACTCTGTTTCATTTAATAATTCTAACCAATAAATGGTTTCATCGCATTCTTTTTGAGCAATAGCTAATTTATGAATAAAATCTTTAGCACTCTCTGCATTTTGAGCTTCTCGTACTAAGGCTCCAACTGCGGTTCCACTTCTTAATAACTGTTTGCTTAAAACAAATTCTTTTTTTATTTCAACTAAGTGCTTATATAACTTGACAATGCGAATTGCAAACACAAAACTCTTATCTTTTATTATGCTCTTACTCATCTTTTAAATATTTAGTATAACAACTCATAATTCATCTCTTATAACTCATAACTCTTTTAAAGATTGCTTACGATTGCTAATTGTTTTGTTTTACTATCAAACACAAAACGAGTAATTTTTTTAATTCCTAAATTCGAAAAAGAAAACAATACGTCCCATTTATTGGTTTGCTCATTATATCTAAATAAATCCGCATTCTCAGATTTAATGAGCCCTAACTCAGGATGCCAAATAAAATCTTCGTTAGCTGTTGGATAAGTTGTATATACTTTACTTTCTCTTAGTGCGGGGCTATATATTCTAAATTCTGTATGAACAGAATCTTTCATAGCATACATGAAATTTGATGAAAGACCCATTTTCTTAAAAGCTCTCGTTGGATGGTCGCACAACCAATAGTCTTCGTTTGATTTTACATTCAATACTCTTAACGAATGTGGATTGGTTAATTTATAGTACAATAAAGTATCGTTATTTAACCATGTGTGGTAACCAATAGAATCAGTGCCTTCGTGAGCTATACTATGAAACTTTCCATCCAAACTAAACTTCCAAACTCTTTGAGCTGAATCTTTTTCAACTACCACGCAACTAAATCCTAATCCATTAGGTAATATAGTTGGAGAATATTCAGATACTTCCGACTTGGTTAAATTAAGTGTTGCTTTTTTATTGATATTATATTGATAAATATCGGCTTGTTTTGTAGAATCAATCACTACATATAAAATAGATTTTCCATCTAAACTAAACGTAGGTTGATTATCATAACCCACGCGATGAGTAATATTTAAAGGGTTTGTGTATAAGTACACATTTTCTTTTTTCTCAATTTTAAACAACCAAATATCTGTTTCGGGCAATTGCGCCAAAACACTACGAGTAAAAAAAAGACTTATGATGAATGTTCTAATCATTATACTTCAACGGTTTCGTGAAATTGTTGTTTAAAGGTATATTGTATTAATCGATACACCACATAGCCCCATAATAAACCTACTACTAACCCTACAAAAATATCAGAAGGATAATGAACACCCAGATAAATACGAGAATATGAAATAATAGCTGCCCAAGCAAAAAAGGCACTCCTAAATAACTTCGATTCTTTGCTAAATATTAAAAACAACAACATGGCAACGCCAAAGGTATTAGTAGCGTGACCAGAAAAGAAGCCATACGTTCCTCCCTTGTAATCATTGATGGTATGCACTTGTGATTGTATTTCTAAATTATGACTTGGACGGTAACGTTTAATAGCATGTTTGGTTTGATTGGCCGTTTGATCAGTTAAAACAATTAATAACACTAAAAAACCAAGCAATATAAACAGCTTTTTCAGTCCGTAACGCTTAAACACCATAAATAACCAATAAGCAAAAACTGGTGCAAACACCCAAATTTGAGAAATATAATACATCACATTATCCAAAATAGGTGCATGACAAGCATTAATAGCCAAAAACAAAGCTCTATCAAATAATTCTAATTTGTCTAACATGTTTTAAAAGTAGAAAAAAAGAATTAAAAGTCAGATTTTTCGATTAAAATCAAATTGTTAAAAACTTGTTATTAATTGCTATTCAACCATTTTTAAGCACTTTTCAACAAAGCGTCTATAAGCCCTTTGAACAATTATCTTTGTGTTTTACTACAATTTATGAGCCATACAAAGAAAATAAGCAGTGCATTGATTTCTGTTTTTTACAAAGACAATTTAGAACCTGTTATCAAAAAACTAAACGAATTAGGAGTAACTATATACAGTACCGGAGGTACACAAACATATATCGAAAACCTGGGAGCACCAGTAAAATCAGTAGAAGGATTAACTTCTTTTCCTGAAATTTTAGGTGGTCGAGTTAAAACATTACACCCAAAAATATTTGGTGGAATTTTAGGTCGTAGAGAATTAGACACTGATGTTGCTCAAATGGAACAACATGAAATCCCTACTATTGACTTGGTAATTGTGGATTTATACCCATTTGAAGAAACATTAGCAAGTGGTGCTTCGGAAGAAGATATCATCGAAAAAATTGATATTGGTGGCATTTCACTAATTAGAGCAGCAGCAAAAAATTACAATGATGTTGTAATTGTATCTTCAAGAAACGATTATTCATCATTATTAAATTTGTTGAACGAAAAAAATGGTTCATCAGATTTAGCAGATCGTAAAACATTTGCTGCTAAAGCATTTGCTATGAGTAGTCATTACGACTCAGCTATTTTCAATTATTTCAATACAACTGAACAATTACCAATTTTAAAACATAGCATCAATGATGGTGTAACGTTACGCTACGGAGAAAACCCTCATCAAAAAGGTGTTTTTTATGGTGATATGAATGCCATGTTTGAAAAATTAAATGGTAAAGAATTATCTTACAATAATTTATTAGATGTTGATGCAGCCGTAAATTTAATGGCTGACTTCACCACTGAACCAACCTTTGCTATTTTAAAACATAACAATGCTTGCGGAATAGCAAGTCGCGCAAAAATAATGGATGCTTACTTAGATGCTTTAGCTGGAGATCCAGTATCAGCATTCGGTGGCATTTTAATTAGCAATACCGAAATTGATTTTGAAACAGCAGAAGAAATTCATAAACTATTTTGTGAAGTAGTAATTGCTCCTTCTTATTCAGCAACGGCATTAACCTTATTGAAATCAAAAAATAACCGTATCATTTTGGTTCAAAAACCAGTAGCACTTCCAACTAAACAAATCAGAACGCTATTAAACGGAATTGTAGAACAAGATAAAGATGCTGTAAGTGAAACTGAAACTAATTTAACAGTAGTAACTAACGTAGCACCAACTGAAGCGCAAATAAAAGATTTATTATTTGCTAATAAATTAGCAAAACACACAAAATCAAATACCATCGTCATTGCTAGAAACAATCAATTAATTGCAAGTGGTACGGGTCAAACATCTCGTGTAGATGCTTTAAAACAAGCTATTAACAAAGCATTAGCTTTTGGATTTGATTTAAAAGGAGCCGTGATGGCAAGTGATGCATTTTTTCCGTTTGCTGATTGTGTAGAGATTGCTCATAAAGTTGGTATCGATACCGTTATTCAACCAGGAGGTTCCATTAAAGATAAAGATAGTATAGAGTATTGCAATGCAAAAAACATGAGCATGGTATTTACTGGAACAAGACATTTTAAACACTAAAATAATTTGGCATAGAGTCTATTTGACAATTTGGCAAAGAAACATACTAAATAAATTAACTTAAAACACATTCAATAACACATGGCTCTATTTGATTTTTTAACTCAAGATATTGCAATTGACTTAGGTACTGCAAATACCATTATTATCCACAACGAAAAAGTAGTAGTTGACCAGCCAAGTATTGTAGCGGTTGACAGAACTACTGGAAAGGTTATTGCAGTTGGTAAGCAAGCACAAATGATGCATGGTAAAACCCATGAAAATATTAAAACTATTCGTCCTTTAAGAGATGGAGTAATTGCCGATTTCCAGGCAGCTGAAGAGATGATTAAAGGAATGATTAAAATGATTAATACCGGCAATCGTTTTTTTAAACCTTCTTTAAGAATGGTAATTTGTATTCCGAGTGGAATTACGGAGGTAGAAAAACGTGCGGTACGCGATAGTGCTGAACATGCAGGCGCAAAAGAAGTATACATGATTCACGAACCAATGGCAGCTGCTATTGGTATGGGAATAGATGTTGAAGAACCAATGGGAAATATGATTATTGATATTGGTGGTGGTACTTCCGAAATTGCGGTTATTGCTTTAGGTGGTATTGTTTGTGATAAATCAACTCGTATTGCGGGTGATGACTTTAATGCAAACATTGAAGAATATATGCGCCGTCAACATAACATTTTAATTGGTGAGCGTAGTGCGGAACAAGTGAAAATTGAAGTTGGTGCAGCTATGACAGAAATTGAAAATCCGCCAGCTGATTATGCTGTACAAGGACGAGATTTAATGAGTGGTATTCCAAAAGAAGTATTTGTAAGTTATGTGGAGATTGCTCACTGTTTAGACAAATCGATTTCTAAAATTGAAGAAGCGATTTTAAATGCCTTAGAGATGACGCCTCCTGAACTAGCAGCCGATATTTACCGCACTGGTATTTATATGGCAGGTGGTGGTTCTTTATTAAGAGGACTTGACAAACGAATTTCTTTAAAAACAAAATTACCAGTTCATGTTTGCGAAGATCCATTAAGAGCAGTAGCTCGTGGAACTGGTATCGCTTTAAAAAATGTACATAAATTCCCTTTCTTAATTAAATAATAATAAAATCAAAAGTCCCATGAAAAAAATAACTTTATTTACAATCGCATTAGTAAGTGCTATTTTATTCCATAATAAAATTTTAGCACAAGACAATTCAGCATTTGACAAAGGAACCGTGGTAGCAACCGCAGGTTATGGCTTTCCTGATTTTTACAGAACAAGTTTGAGAGTTTCTTATAATGCATACAGTTCTCGTAGCGTTAGAGGTTTTGGTCCAATCATCTTAAAAGGAGATTACGGTATTGTAAAATTCAAATGGGGTCATTCAGTTGGAGCAGGAATTGTAATTGGCTATAGTAATACACGTGTAAACTATACCTATATAGAAACAAAATGGAATAATGGAAACGGTTGGAATAATTACACTTATAGCCAAACAGACAACTACCAAACAATTACAATTGGTGCTAGAGGGTCGTACCATTTTTTCACAAAAGAGAAAGTTGATTGCTATGCTAATGTAGGATTAGGTTTTAATATCAACACCTCAACTCATACAACAGATAATCCAAATGGCTACACTAGTTACGCAGCTTCTCGTTCTGGTTTATATAATGCGTTTACTGTTGGAATTAGGTATTATTTTACTAAAAACATTGGCGTTTATTCTGAGCTTGGATGGGATAATTCTACTCCAATACAAGGTGGAGTAGCTATTAAATTTTAAAAATTCTCAGCGGTGCTGGCTTTTTTATTTTAAGAACATTTTAGCCAAACACGAAAATAAAAAAAAGAGGTGGGAAAGGGGGGGGAAAAAAAAAAAAGGAAGGAAAAAAAAAAAAAAAATTTTAGGTGATTGGTGAGTATAAAAAGGGGGTTGAGAAAGAAAGGGGTGGGGGGGGGGGAAAGGGAAAAAAAAGTAAAAAAAAAAAAAAAAAAAAAAAAAAAAAGAAAAGAAAAAAAAAAAAAAAAAAAAAAAAAAAAAAAAAAATAAAGAAAAAAAAAAAAACAATTATATAACCTTCTATTTATAAAACTTAAATGAAAAACCTTTTAAATTTCCTATATAAAAACAACTTCTTTTTTGTGTTTTTATTTTTAGAAATTATATGTGGGTTCATTTTAATTAAAAACAATGGCTTTCAAGGCTCTAGCCTATTAAACTCTTCAAATAGAGTTAGTGCTAATATCTATGAAATTGAAGCAAGTGCCAAAGAATATTTATTACTGAAGGATGAAAACGAGCGTTTAGCAAAAATGAACGCCTTTTTATTAAACCGAATAAAACTGGGTTATGCAGCGATTCCGTTAAAAGTTTACAAAAAAAACGATACACTTTATAAACAAGAGTATGAGTTTATGAATGGAAAAGCTATTAATAGTAGTGTAAACAAAAGAAGTAATTACTTAACACTTAATATTGGTTCTCAACAAGGTGTAACACGCGACATGGCAGTAATAACAAGCGACGGTATAATTGGCATTGTAAAAGATGTATCCGAAAATTTTTCATCCGCCATGTCGATTTTACATAAAGATGTTAGAGTAAACTGTCAGTTAAAAAAAGATGGCACTTACGGTCCGCTTATTTGGGATGGTTCTGATTATCGTTTTTCTAACCTAACTGATATTCCAACACATGCAAAAATAAAAAGGAGATACGGTTATCATAAGTTCGTTATCTGGAATTTTCCCAGAAGGAATTTTAGTAGGCTTTGTAGATAGCTTTGAACAAAGACCAAACGAATCGTTTTATACAGTAAAGGTAAAACTGAGTGCGGACTTCAAAAAAGTAAATCACGTATCAGTTATAAAATATAATTACAAAACCGAAAGAGATAGTTTAGAAATTAAATCGCAAGTACAAAGTGATAAATAACATTATTAAAAATAGCATTCGGTTTGTCATATTAGTGCTTCTTCAAGTTCTAATCGTTCAAAATATTCGCTTGGGATCGTATATGATTTTATTCCCTTACGTGTTATTTATTCTATTACTTCCATTCGAGACTCCAAAATTAGTTGTCCTATTTGCTTCTTTTTTTCTCGGGCTAACTATTGATATGTTTTATGATACTGCAGGTATGCATGCCGCCGTTTGTACTTTAATTGGTTTTTTGAGGTATTATATTTTAAAAATATTGTCTCCTCGAGAAGGCTATGAATCTGGACTAATTCCTAATGTAGATTCCATGGGGCCAGTATGGTTTATCACCTACTCCGCTTTAATCATATTTATTCACCATTTAATTTTCTTTTATTTAGAAATTTTCAGATTTAATGAATTTTTCACCACTTTATTGAGAGTTATTTTAAGCACCATTGGTACTTTCTGTTTCGTTTATGTTGTTCAGTTTTTGTTTTATAAAACAGATAAAAATAAATAATGAACAACAATTCTCATTTAGCAGATAGAAAATATATTGTCAGCGGTTTTTTTATCGTTGTGGCTATAGTATATATCTGCCGATTATTTTATATTCAAATAGTTGATGAACAATATAAATTAGATGCTAGGAATAATGCCTTTAGAAATAGAACCGAATATCCATTACGTGGATATATTTATGACCGTAATGGAAAATTATTAGTTCAAAATGTACTATCATACGATTTATTGGTAACGCCAAAGTTGGTGAAAGACTGCGATACGATGGCTCTTTGTCAAGTATTAGAAATTACCAAAGCAGAGTTTTTAAAGAAAATGAAAAAGGCCAGTCAGGCGCCAAACTCCCCAAGAAAAGAAAGTATTTTTGAAAAACAACTCTCCAATAAAGTGTATGCTGCTCTTCAAGAAAAGTTATATCGATTCAAAGGCTTTGATGTTCAATCAAGAACCGTTAGAAAATATCCTCGACCTGTTGCAGCACATTTATTAGGTTATGTTAACGAGGTTACAAAAGAAAAAGCTGCAAAAGACCCTTACTATATTGAAGGTGATTATATAGGAGCTAGTGGAATTGAACGTGGATACGAAACAGAATTAAGAGGAAAAAAAGGAAAACAAATTGTAATGGTTGATGTTCACAACAAAACTAAAGGTAGCTATATGAATGGCTTTTACGACACGGCTGCTGTTGCTGGCAAACCTTTATTTTGCAGTATTGATGTAGACCTTCAGGAATATGGAGAGAAATTATTAAAAGGAAAACGCGGTGCTATTGTTGCAATTGAACCAAGCACTGGAGAAATATTATGCTTAATCTCAGCGCCTGGTTACGATCCAAATTTATTGGTTGGAGGTAAAGAGCGGTCGCGAAACTTTACTAAATTATTTTATGATTCTATAAACCTGCCCTTATTTAACAGAGCTTTAACTGCTATGTATCCTCCAGGTTCAACCTTTAAATTAATTGATGCTTTAATTGCTCAAAAAGATGGTTTAATTGATAGATCGACAGTTTTTCCTTGTCATGGGGGTTATCCTCCAATGGGCGGCAGGCCAAAATGCCATCCTCACCCATCAACGGATTTACCTGGATCCATTGCTACTTCTTGCAACTCTTATTATAGTTATGTGTTTTGTAAAATTGTGGATCAAAAAGCCTTTCCAAATTTTGTAGATGGTTATAATCATTGGAGAGATGCTGTTCGTTCATTTGGACCTGGAACAAAATTAGGAACTGATTTACCTTTTGATAAACCAGGCAATGTTCCGTCGGTTGAATATTATAATAAAGTATTTGGCAAAAACCATTGGAGAAGTAATACTGTTGTTTCTCTTGGAATTGGTCAAGCCGAATTACTATTGGTGCCATTTCAAATGGCAAATGTGGTGGCAATAGTTGCCAACAAAGGATATTTTTACACTCCACATTGCATTAAAGGTGTTGGAATAGAAAAAGCACTTGATAAGAAGTTTAAAGAAAAACACCTAACCTATGTTCAAGAAGACAAATACTATGAAGTAGTTCACGATGGTATGCAAAAATGTTTTGACGCAGGTACAGCTACTGCTTCAAAAATACCAGGCATTGTAGCATGTGGCAAAACAGGGACAGCTGAAAATCCTCACGGGAAAGACCATGCTGTATTTTTAGCTTTTGCACCAAGAGATAAACCGAAAATTGCGATGGTATGTTTTATTGAAAATGCAGGATTTGGTGGAACATGGAGCGCACCAATAGTTAGTTTAATGATAGAAAAATATTTAACAGGTAAAGTTACTCGTCCTGATTTAGAAAAACGAATGATGGAAGCTGATTTAATTGGTGGAAAAAATCTATTAGGTAAAAAAACAGTTGAAAAGAAAAAAACACATTGAGACAAGACGAACATAAATTATTTTTTGGGGTAGATAAAATCACCATCCTCACCTACGCACTACTCGTGTTTATGGGCTGGTTAAATATTTATGCCGCTGTATATAACGAAGAACATCAAAATATTTTTGATACTTCACAAAAATACGGCATGCAACTCGTTTGGATTGGTAGTGCTTTTTTTATTGCCACCTTTATTTTAATAATTGATGCAGGTTTTTATACAGTATTCGCCTACTTTTTTTACATCTTTTTACTTTTAGCTTGTATTGCTGTGCCATACCTAGGAAGAGAAGTGAAAGGAAGTAGATCATGGTTTAGATTTGGTTCATTTGGAATACAGCCAGCAGAGTTTATGAAATTTGCCACCAATTTAGCATTGGCTAAATATTTAAGTAATGTTAATATAGAAGTAGAAACATCTCGTAGAAATAAACTATCTGATTTAATAAAAAATTATAAAAACACCATTTTTGCAGTTATCATTTTAGGGCTCCCACTTTTAATAATAAAAATACTACAAGATGAAACGGGCTTAGCCATCGTTTTTATGGCATTCATTATTACATTATATAGAGAAGGACTATCAGTTAATTTTTTAATTTTCGGATTGCTGTCAGCTTTACTTTTTGTTTTATCATTGGTAATGGAATCGCAAACATTAATTATTGCTTTAGCTATTATTTCAGCATTAGCATTTCTATTTGTAAAACGTTCTCGCAAAAATTTAATTATAATTGCTATCGTTTTTTCCGCAGCAAGCGGTGTTGTATTAGGAACAAATTATGTTTACAATCACTTAGAAGACCATCAACGTGTGAGAATTGACGTGCTATTAGGAAGAGGAACAGTTAATTTAAAAAAAGAAGGGTATAATGTTAACCAAGCAAAAATTGCTATTGGTTCTGGTGGCTTTTGGGGCAAAGGATATTTACAGGGTACTCAAACCAAATATGATTTTGTGCCAGAACAAGACACCGATTTTATTTTTTGTACTGTAGGTGAGGAATGGGGATTTGTTGGAACTAGTTTAGTTATAATACTTGAACTCTTTTTAATCATTCGCGTCATTTTTATGGCCGAAAGGCAGCGTTCGCCGTTTAGTAGGATTTACGGATATGGAGTAGCTTCCGTTTTATTTTTTCATCTAGCAGTTAATGTTGGAATGACGATTGGCCTGATGCCTATAATTGGCATTCCACTTCCATTCTTTAGTTATGGGGGCTCATCGCTATGGTCGTTCACCATATTGCTATTTATTTTTATAAAATTAGATGCCAATAGATTGGTGATTTTAAGATAAAACTCTACAAAAAAATATTAAAACGTATTATTAAATTTTGTAAATTAGATGTATTAAAATTAAAAGGGTTCTATGTCAACAAAAAGAACAGCTCATATGAATTTGTTAAGAGAGAAAATTGAAGAAATTTTAGTTAAAGAAAACTATACATTTAGTCAGTTAGCTGATTATTTAAATTTATCTGAAGAACAGTTGGAAGATGGTTTAGCTAACAAAACCCTTGAATTAAGATATTTAGAAGATATCTCGAAAAACTTAAAAGTACCTTTGTATAGCTTTTTTAGAGATACTAATCAAAAGGCAAATTATACAGAAAAGCCGTATTTTGTAAACAAGCTTTGGAACGACGGAGAAGAAGTGAGTCCACAAAAATTAATGGAAGAAATAGAGCTTTTAAAACAAGCTATTGCTCAAAAAGAAGCAGAATTAGCCCAAAAGTTGAAGTAATACGCACTGAAACATTCCTTTCAAAATCTCCAATTCTATTGCTATATTTGCATAAGGATATTTTTTACATATGTTAGCGAGTTTATTTCTTACTTTATTATTGGTTTTATTAAATGGTTTTTTTGTGGCTGCCGAGTTTGCCTTGGTAAAAGTACGAGCTTCACAACTAGATATTTTAATTCAAAAAGGAAGTAGTCGCGCTAAAGTAGCTAGAACACTTCTTGAAAAACTAGATGCTTATTTATCTGCTACACAGCTTGGTATTACATTAGCTTCTTTAGCATTAGGTGCTATTGGTGAAGAAACTATTTCTCATATTGTTATCAATCTATTTCAAAAATATGATTTAGGAGTAAATATGGTTACAGTTCATAGTATTTCTCTCCCCATTGCTTTAACCTTACTAACCTTCTTTCACGTGACATTAGGCGAACAAATACCAAAAATGATTGGGATTAAGTATAGTATGGATACAGCACTTTTTACTGCCTGGCCATTAAAAATATTTTACATGATTTTTAGTCCATTTATATGGTTATTAAATAAATCATCCAATGTTATTTTAAGAATAGTAGGCATTAAAAGAATTGGAGAAGAAGAAGTTCATACAGAAGAGGAACTTCGATTAATTTTAACAGAGAGTGAAGAAGGTGGCGCTATTAAACCTAGCGAAAACGAATTGATTCAAAATGTATTTGATTTTGATGATCGTTTGGTAAAACAAATTATGGTTCCTCAAAACCGTGTGACCGCAATTGACGTAGAGGCATTGGATAGAGATGGTATTATTCAAAAAATATCTGACGAAGGCTTCTCTCGTTACCCAATTTATTTAGGAGACATTGATAATATCATTGGTGTGATATATGCCAAAGATTTATTTAAAGAACTAATTTCCAAGAAATTTAAAACTATTAAAGACATTATGCGTCCGGCGCATTTTGTGCCTGAATCAATGAAAATTAATGATCTGCTCCGTGATTTTCAAAAACTACACATGCAAATTGCTATTGTTACCAACGAATTTGGCGCCACAGCAGGCATCGTAACAATGGAAGATATTATTGAGGAGTTAGTTGGAGAAATACAAGATGAACATGATGAAGAGAAACCAACGGTAGAAAAGAAAAGCGAAACTGAATATATTGTGAATGCTCATAGTAGTATTGGTGATGTAAACGAATCGTTACCAATGGCTATTCCAGAAAATCCTAAATACGAAACCATATCAGGGTTAATAAATTTTTTATGGGGAAGAATTCCTGGAGTTAACGAAAAAAGACAATATGGTGGCTATGAAATAACAGTACTTCAAAGAAAAAACAAACTGTTGAGTCTGTTAAACTAAGAGTATTAGAAACTGATAAAGTAGAGTAAATTCTTAATTATCTAGGTAAATCCTACCCTGTCTCCACATGTCAACTGCTTGATACCATCTTTCTTTATAAAGCTCACTTCTTTCTAAATAAAAATCATTATCCGTAAAAGGATTAATAATTTTTATAAATGAAAACGAGATGGATGTTGGATTGTTAGGTTCACCATAAATCCATACTTCTCCATTTTTTCGTTTAGAAACTTTATTAGGTGCGCCAAAAACAATGTAAATCATTCCTCTATCGGTTTTCCATCCTTCCTGAAAGCTCGTAAATAACTTATTACTCTCTTGAACTCTCAAATAATATTTTCTAATCAATTCTTTTGCTCTTTCAGCGCTACCGCCAATCTCTATCCAAAATTTATCAATAGCACCTTTTTGATCAGACGATTGTAAACAATTGTCAAATTCCTTTTTAGCCATAATATAACGTGTAGCTAAAATCATTTGTTCAGTATTTTTTATTTTAGGATAACTTGTTTCATACACAAAAACGTTACGCCGTTTTTTGCCATATTTGTCTTCAAATGAAAAAATCCTTTTGCTGGAAGCGCTAATTCAATTTTTCCATTTGTTTCATAAACACTAAATGTAGAATCTGGCTTGTAACTAAATTTCGGCATTAACTCAACAGAAAAGGAGGTAGCGCTAATTTGAACTTAGGCTTGAAATAATCTACTTCAAATAATTTTTCTCTATTTCGAGATGATTGTATATAAACAACCTCATCTGGTTTATAGTAAGATGAAAACAAAACTTCGTTACGAGCATTTGTAATCAAAAAATTTTGTCGCGCTTCAATAGATGTTTTATTTGAAAATAAGTTGTCAGTGTACTCCACTTTTTTGTTTCGATCAACAACATTTACATTAATATAATAATTGAAACCAGCAGGCAATTTAAAAAATAAACTTCCTCTTAATTGTTTAATAATAGCATCTTTTTGTTTATCAATAAAACTAATTGAAGCCGTATCACTAACAGCGCTCAAATCATCTTCGGCACTCACATTTAATTCTATTCTAATTTGCGCATAAAAATAATTACTTGTATCTGTTTTTTTGTATTGTAATACTTCATTTGATATGTCGTAAAATAATTGGCTAATGCTGTCGTTTACATGATAAATAGTGTACTTAGCATCCAATTCGTTATTGGATTTTGTATATAATCTATCTGTACTAGATTGATTTACTTTTTGAGGTGTGCAAGAAACTGAACCCAAAAACACAAGAATAATAACCCAATATATAATTTTAAAATAACCCATGCAAAAATGTGTTTGATTAAAAAATCAATCACCTTAAATTACAAATAAAAAATCAAAAAGAGGAAAATTATTTTAATTCGAAATGGCTTACGCTCATACTGGCAACAATCTGGTAATTTACCGTAAGCATAATCATCACCGTAATAGCCATCGTTATCATAACCTGCTTTGGCAACTAGTTGCTGAATACCATCTAAAGTGATTTTAGTAGTGTCAAATTTAACGGTTATCAAAGTAGATTCTACATCCCAGTTTTTTTCAACGATCCCATCTACACCCAAAGAACCTTCGATGGTTACTTTACATTTTTCGCAATTTCCCCAAACTTTAAATGTTTCTGTTTTTTCTGCAGTTTGTGTTTTGCAAGAAAATAGCCCTAAGCTTAAAAAAAATAATATATAATAAAGAGATCTCATTTTAAATAAATTATAGCGTTGCAAATTTATAATTTAATTTCAGAAAATGTTCAATATATTGAGGAAGGGCAAATTTTAAGTTTTTTTGGGCTTTTATATTGTCATGAAATACTATAATGCTTCCATTTCTAGTATATTTAATACTATTATCTAAACATTTTTTAGATGAAGTCAACTTATCATAATCATAACTCAATACATCCCAAAACACTACCTTATAATCCTTTGCCAGTATTTTGTATTGGCTTTTTTTAATTCTTCCGTATGGAGGCCTGAATAAATTTGTTTTGGTTAGTTCTTGGCACCTTTCAGTATTTTCTACATACATCGCATTTTTAACTTCCCAACCTTTCATATGGTTAAATGTATGATTTCCAACCTGATGCCCTTCGGATTTAATTCTTTGAAAAATAGATGGATTTTTAACAATATTATCTCCAACGCAAAAAAAAGTGGCTTTAATTTGATATTCCTTCAAAACATCTAACACCCATTCGGTTAATTCTGGAATTGGACCATCATCAAAAGTGAGGTAAATAGTTGGTTCTTTTTTATCCATTCGCCATAAAGACCCTTTATATAAAGCTCTCAATAATTGTGGTGGACGAACCAATAATTTCATTCTTGTTTTTTTACGTTTTAAAGATAGCTATTTCAATTAAAACCCATTAATAAATCGTTAAATAAAAACGCCTAAATGGATATAAATAATAGTGTTCAATAAGCAAAAGCTAATGTTTACGAACTCATAACGCTAACTTAATCAGATAGCTTGATAATACTGAGTAAGAATGCTTATTTTTAAGACTGATTTTAAACGTAACCCATTTTCAAAAAAATGAAAATTATACCAATTATCCTGTTTTTCGTCTTAGGAATTTCTTCCTTGACTTTTGCACAAACTTTAAATACTCATTTGCACGAAGCAACGAGTTTAAATCCAATAAAAACAACTTAAACAATAATCCCAATTTAATTTATTTGGATGGAAGCAAAACAATTGACTTACCAGTTGATGGTGCCTTTTTGTATAGTAGTCTTGATCCCGAGTCTGGTATTATAGCTTCTGGATATAACAACAACGAGGATTATATCTTAACTATTAAAAATCAATACCATCGATTGATTTTTTTAAGAAGTCATTATTTTTCATCTGAAAACAAAAACGATGTATTAACCATATACGATGGGCAAGACACTACAGCTTTAGAATTAAAGTCACTTTCTGGTTACTTGGATGAAAACTTTGCCATCATGTCAACTGGTGAATATCTGACTTTTCGATTTAAATCAAATAATTAAACAACATCAAAAGGATTTCGTTTTAGATTAGATAATGGCCCAGGAGCAGCTAATAAACCAGCATCCCCATTGCCAAACCCAATGGCTTGCGCGTCAACGCCAGCGGCTAACGAGTGTGTAAACGCACCCTTAATTTGTGACTTAAATGGTTACTGTGGTAACACAAGTGGATCTTACACAGCAGGTAATACGTCAGGATTAGGTAATTTTTGTGGTTCTATCGAAAATAATTCATGGTTAAGCTTTGTAGCGAGTGGCACCAGCGCTTCTTTAGGCTTTACTTCGGGGGGTTGCCAAGATAATAGTGCAGGTATTCAAGCTGTTATTTACGCTTCAAGTAATTGTACAAGCTTTACAGAAGTGTCCAATTGCGAGTCACAAAGTGGTGGTTCAGGTACTTTTACAATTACTACAAATGTTAACCTAGTTCCAGGACAAACTTATTATGTAATGGTTGATGGTTTTGCAGGAAACATTTGTAATATGCAGTTGCTTACTGCACAAGCCGGTGTTGCTTTAGGACAACAAATTACTGGTCCAAATCAAGTATGCCCTGGTGGTCCAGGCGTTTTAGGTGCAAGTTCAACAGCTTCATCTTATAACTGGACATCTACTCCAGCTGGTGTTTTACCCTAATACTCAAACTATTACAATTACACCAACTGTAACAACAACTTATACTTTAACGATGGGACCTTCGGCATGTACGCCAACAGGTATAACTATTGTAAAAACAGTTACTGTTACGAATACGTTGAACCCTGCAAATATTACTGCGCCTCCTTTGGTTTGCTTAGGTAGCAATGTTTCATTAACCTCTTTAACAAATGGCGGAACTTATGTTTGGACTGGGCCTGCGAGTTTCACTTCAAATGTTCAATCTCCGACGGTAAACAATTGGACTGCTGCAAATAATGGAACATATTCCCTAACAATTAATTATGGAGGTGGATGTTC
>JADJFB010000010.1 GCA_016708845.1 Bacteroidota bacterium
AAGATGATGTCGTAAATATGTTCCCTGAAAACTGCTCAAAATATAGTGCTATCAGCCGTACTAAAATCAATACCTACTGGTTTCGGGGTTACCGTTAATCATAATAGTTTCATAACCCATTTCTCTTTGGCTGCTAAAACTCATCTATACTGCCAACTGTGAGTCAAATTCAACCTTGCCCAATACGGTTAGGCCAGGCCTAAAATAATAACTTTTCTTTTTAGCCGTTTCTAATACTTTTCGTTAACATCTTCCAACGTTGAAGTAACAATAAGGTGTTTTTGCTTCGAACTCCGCAACTGCACAAGTATCAGCCATTTTAAATACACGGTTAATGTTCATTTCCTTGCAGCAGAACATAAACCCCGCTTTCAAACAACACTTCAACAAATGTAATACTTGTCTATCAGCGTAAGCCATTTGTTTTACCTCTATACAATAGGTCTCTTGGGATATCAGCCTAATCTGTATTTTGATGCTTGGTGTTCTCCGGCAATCATTTCTTCAATTTGCTCAAAGAAGACATATCAATACGTGTTAACTTTGAATGGTTTAATAGAGATGCCCTGGCATTACTGTCATAAATCGCAAACAAACGATTCCACTTGGACGCTCCTAATCTGCTAATAATTCATTTTTGATTGGTTACTTCTCTTCCATCGCTCCTAAGCCATTTCGTTTATTTCCAGTGATCGACATGCTTTTGCAGTGCCTCTTGAAGAAACGCCCAATCCCCATTACCTCGCCTACTGATTTCATTTGAAATCTAATTCACGATTAGAACCCTGAATTTATCAAAGTTCCAGCGAGGGATTTTACAATTACATAATCCAATGTTGGCTCAAAGGAAGTAGATTTTGTAATTTGTTTTCTAATTCATCTAAATTAAAACCACGGCTAATTTCGATGCAATTTTGCAATCGGGTAACCGGTGGCTTTACTTGCTAATGCCGGATGAACAGGACACGCGTGGTTATTTCAATAGCAATAATTTCTTCTGAATCATCGGGATTCACTGCAAACTGTACATTACAGCCACCTGCAAAGTTTCCAATGCTGCGCATCATTTTAATGGCAAGCGTACGCATTTTCTGAAAAGTAGTATCTGACAATGTCATAGCAGGAGCCACTGTGATGCTATCGCCTGTATGTACGCCCATTGGATCGAAATTTTCTATCGAACAAATGATGGCAACGTTATCGTTTCTATCGTAACAATTCCAACTCATACTCTTTCCAACCCTAAAACAGCTTTATCAATCAATACTTCATGGATTGGTGAAGTATGTAACCCTCTGTTTAAGCCGCATCAAAATCTTCTTTTGATATACTACACTTCCTCCGCTTCCTCAAGCGTGAAGGATGGGCGGACTAACCAAAATCCAAATTTTGTGCGATTTCTTTCCTTCTAAAATGATTTGGCAATTTTTGATGGGGCCATACCTACTCCAATTTCGTTCATATGCATCGAACATTTATCTCGGTCTTCTGTTAGCATCAATATCTACACCAATCATGAATACCATACTTTTTCAGATACCCATTTCATCACATTTCATCGCAAGGTTCAAGGCTGTTTGTCCGCCCATGTGTGGCAATACGGATCAATGTTTGTTTTCTTCCTAATATTTATTACAATTGATTTTACTTCTAACGGTAATAAATAAATGTGTTCTGTAGTTACTTGTCAGTCATAATCGTTGCAGGATTAGAATTGATCAATGTTACTTCAATTCCTTCTTCACGAAGACTTTGTAGCTGAGAACCTGAATAATCAAACTCGCATTGACCAATAAATAGGACCAGAACCAATAATTAAAACGGATTTTATAGATGTGTCTTTCATAGATAAGTGATAGATTTGATTTAATTTAGAAACAAATAATATGTTACAAAAAAACAAACTTGTATAGATAGTGCTTTGATAGACTTTGCATTATTGATTTTAACATTTAATTAATAAGTGTCGTTTATTTTAATTCTAAGTTTGACTAGTGTTTACTTTAAAAAAATAGATGGCTTTCCACTACTTTTAGTGTTATGTTGCTTATTATCAAAGGCTCAGGACGATTATACTGGTCCGAAAGCGAGATTATGGTAAAACCTACAACAATGCCGTTTATTGAATTAGGGTGGAAAACACTTCGGATTGTATTCCTTAATTGGGTAGGACAGAATATATCTTTGTAAAGAAAAACTGAAGCTAAGTGTCCGACTGGGTTTTTGCGCTTACACTCTCAATGGCATATATAGAACAACAAGAGTTTTAGAAAACAATTTTATCTTATTACAAACCCTCATCATTTAGAGCTAGGCTTGGCACAACGATGCACGGCGAAGATATAACGAAAACCTAACCAATTGACAATTACGCGGGAAAACATTGTATTTGGAGTTTTCCGCTGCGGTTACCGATACCAAAAACAGGATGACGGTTTTAAGAGAGAAGATTAACCCTATTTTTGAGAAAGATGCTAGAAGGCTTTCCACGCCAACTATTTTCAGTTTTTGGGCTGGCGTGAGTTTGGGTTAGTTTTTAAGATAAAAACTATTTTTATTTACAACTCCAATAACTTCGCCTTTTAATTCTTTACCAATAATTCCTGAATTTATTTGCAGCAACAATATGTGATTTATCAAACACGTATTTTTTGTTGGATTGAACAAGGTTAAGTTAGCCTCAGCACCTTCTTTAACACTTACAGTAGCAAGCCCTAAAATAGAACGAGGATTTTTGGTTAAAGCATCAACGATGTTTTCTAAAGATAATTTTGAACTCAAAGCCATATTTAAAACCCCGAAACAACTTTCTAAACCAACCATTCCATTATCAGCATGGTCAAATTCTAAATCTTTGCTTTCAATATCTTGTGGTGCATGATCACTCACAATCACATCAATAACACCATCCGCTAATCCTTTTTTCAACGCATCAATATCTTCTTTTGTTCTTAACGGAGGGTTTACTTTATAATTGGTGTCAAATCCTTCTAATTCAGAATCATCTAATAATAAATTATACGCCGCTACACCACAGGTGATATTCAACTTTTTAGCTTTTGCTTTTTTAATTAGTTCTACACTTCCTTTAGTACTAATGGTAGGAATGTGCATTTTACCGCCAGTATATTCTAAAATTTGAATGTTACGTTGCAACATAATTTCTTCGGCTAAAGCCGGAATTCCTTTTAATCCTAGTTTTGTAGAAGTTACGCCTTCGTTTACTAAACCATCATGCGAAATAGTTTTATCATCACAATGTGTAATAATAAAGCTATTGATATTTTGAGAATATTGTAACGCTCTTAAAATTAACCCGCATCTTTGGTTGATTTTTTATAATCACTAAAAGCTATAGCACCCGATATTTTCATGTCGTACATTTCCGACAAATCTTTACCTTCTTGATTATGGCTTAATGTTCCAATAGGTAATACATCTACTAAATTATCTTTTGCTCTATTTGATACATATTCAATTTGCGCTTTATTATGCAAAGGAGGATTTGTACCACTCATTAAACAAACACTCGTGAATCCGCCTTTGGCTGCGCTTTTTAAACCATTATTCAAAGTTTCTTTATGCTCATAACCTGGGTCACAAAAATTAACCTGCATATCTAACCAACCTGCTGATACGTGCAAGCCTTCAGCTTCAATAGTCTTAACTCCTTTTTCAGGAGTAATTGTTTTTTAATTTGAGTAATAACTCCTTTTTCAATTAAAATATCGACTACTCTTCCATTATGTGGACTAGTGGAATCAACTACTGTTGCTTGTTTAATTAATAAATTCATATCGTTATTTAAATAATCTTATAATTAAAATTTCTGCCGCTAAAAACATCAAGGCTAAAATTAAAAACAATTTCCATAATTTTTTGCCATCGTTAACTTCTTGTAATGCATTTGTTAATGATTTTTCATTTAATTCAATAACGGATACATTTTTTAAGCCTTTTTCATCAATTTGTTTTTGTAAATCTTCTTGAGTCATAAAATTCATGTCTGATTCTTTTCGATCGAAATTGAAAGCTAAGTCTTTTATTATCACATTATTTTCTTCCACATTATAATGACCAGCTCTGTAATTTGATTTTGTGTCATAATGTTATTGTGTTGTTAAGCAAACGATGCTCAGGAATCACATCTACTTTTTTTGATGAACTTTCAATTGTGGCTTTAAGTACAAAAGGTTTATCAGAAAAATTAGATGTACTGTTTAAAGAAATCACCTCATTGATGGCTGTTTTATAATACACTGGCGAAGGTTTTAAGCTCAAAATCGCCATTTTAATTAGTGTTGGAACAAACAAGGCGTGCTTTAATAAATTAGAACTTGTTTCATCCGAAGGAATAGAAAACACATACACTTTTCCATTCTAATGTGTTTAACGAAATTAAAAACTGTCCATTTTGCAATAATACTAAACCTTGCGAATTGCTATTGGTTGTTTTAGTGAATTCAAAATGCTCAAATACTTTTGGTAGATCCATTCGCTGATCGACTTTATCAAAAACCCCTTCATATAAGCCTTGCTCGAAATTAATGCTCTGTGTTTTAATATTAGTAGTATCTAGTTTTACAATTTGTGGCAATTGTAGAGTTTGAAACGCGGTGTTATAAGATATTATGTCGGATTTTTTATTCGGAAAAATTACCACGCTACCTCCTGCATTTACAAACTTCTGCAATTCAGAAGTTAAACCAGAAGTAATAGTGTTCAATTCATTTAAAACAATAATATTTGTTTTTGCAAATACACTATAATCAATCGAGGCATCACTATTTTCTTTGTAAACAAACAAACTATCATTTTGCATTAACGATTTAAAGTTGCCAGCAGTTTTGGTATCTTTTCCATTAATGACTAACGCATTTATAATAGTTTGTGCATTGAAACTAAAATAAAAATTATCGTCGTAAGTAATTGGATAATCTTCAATTTTTAAAACCCCTTTATTAATTCCTTTCACTTTTACGGTAAAAGAAATACTCACATCTTTTTTTTGCCAGCACTTACATTAAACGATGCTAAAGAAACTTGCGCATCATTGATGTATAACTTCAAACTACCATTTTCAATGTCCTTGTTGCTTTTGTTAATGACAACAGCATGAATGATTTGTTGCGTTTCATATTGCTGAACAGGTGTTTCAAACCAAACACTGTCGATATATACATTGTTAACTTCCGAAGATGCAATTGGAATGCAACTAATAGCAATACTTGTATCCATATCTGCTTTAGAAAATACAGATGTGTTTTTTTGAAAATCGCTTAATAAGAAAATGCGCTTATTTTTGCAGAAGAGTTTTGTAAAAATCTTGTTGGCGTTTTATCACATCACTTATACTCTTTGTTGCAGAAGAAATTTTTACATCGTTTAATTGCTCAACAAATTCTTCTTTAGAAATAAAACGTTGATGTTTTCCTTCAAAATCATTCGTTAATAATTGAAATTTATCGCTTGCATTAAATGTATTGACAATTTCAGTAGCCAAAGTTTTAGCATTTTCTAAAAGTGTTCCCTTTTTATTAGTACTTTCCATACTAAAGGAATTATCAATATAAATACTGATGGCTTTTTCACCTTGGATTGTTTTTACTTTTCCAGGAATAAAAGGCTGAGCAAAAGCAAACACCAAACAAGAGATTGCTAAAATACGCATCGCTAAAAAAATGGATTTAGCCAGTTAACATTTACAGTTACACCTAGTATGACTGATTTAACCAATTACTTTCAAGGGATTGGACTTACAATAACAAATATGACAGTAACAGGCGCACCTACCGCTTATGGCTTCTATTCAGGCGCCTCAAATATGGCTTTTGGAAGTGGTGTTATTATGAGTACCGGAATTGTAGATTCAACCATTAACAGTGCAGCTTCCGTTTTTTTAAACACAGATAATTCTAAACCAGGTGATGCATTATTAGATGTAATTTCTGGAGCTCCAACATTCGACGCTTGTATTATAGAATTTGACTGTGTTCCAACTAATTCTAATTTACTATTTGATTTTTCATTTGGATCTGAGGAATACAATGAATTTGTGAATGCGGGCGTAAATGATGTTTTTGCCATATTTGTTTCTGGCGCGAATCCGTCTGGAGGAAATTACAGTAATGTAAATTTTGCTTTAATTCCATCTACAACTATTCCTGTTTCCATTAACACTGTTAATAATGGTAATACTAGTGGGCCAAGTGTTGGTCCTTGCATGAATTGCGCTTATTTTATAGACAATTATAACGGGACATCCGTAGCTTATGATGCATTTACAACAGGCTTACAAGGATTAGTTCCTGTAATTCCTGGGCAAACCTACCATTTTAAATTGCTATTGCAGATGTGGGTGACGGCATCTTTGATTCAAGTGTTATGTTTTTGACTAATTCATTCAAATCATTACCAAGCACACCAACTAGCATTTTAGAGGCTAAAAAAACAAATGATGACGTGACAATTTATCCTGTTCCTGCAAATGATAAACTATATTACAGCAGCTCTACTTTTAAAGCTGATAAAGCTGAATTATATACGATTGACGGAAAGAAAATGAATACTATAAATTTAGACTATTCTAATTCATCTATTAATATCAAAGGTCTTGAAAGCGGAATATATTTTCTTCATTTATCAAACAACCAAAATACTATCATTAAAAAAGTTGTAATCAATTAATTTAAAGATTACAACCTTTCTTTATGACAGATGTATGGAAATCATTATCAGGTAATACAAAATTTTCCATTATTGCTTTCTTATCAGTAGCTGTTTTAGGCTTACTAAGTATGGGTGCATTGGGTGCTGCACTATATTATCCAGTATGTTTTTTATTTAAAAATTATCCTCCATTTAGTAGCCGGACAGGCGATTGGGTTTGGCCAGCCATGATTGGTATTGGCATGGCTTGGTCATTAGGATTTATGTTTGGAGGTATTGCCATACATTATCTTTCAAAAATAATTAGCTCAAAAGTACTGCTGTATGTTTGTTACACGATCATATTATGGCTTTGGGATGCTATTTTGTGGGGAATAGTTTTGAGTCAGCAAACATTTTAAATTTAATTATTATAAAAAAATCCCGACTATTTATCATAATCGGGATTTCTATAGTTAATATAATAGTAAGGCTTACTCTTTCACAATTTTCTGGATGCGTGTTTGGTTTTTTGCATTTGTTATTTGCAAGAAGTAAACACTTGATTTTAAATCTGTGATGTCCACTGCAACTTGTTTCGAATCTGTAGTAATTGATTTTACAACTTCTCCAAGCACATTCACAAATACTACTTTAGTAATCATATCCGTTGAGCTAACCGTCACGAAACCATTACTAGGATTAGGATATACTGCAAACGAACTTGAATTTAATTCCTGAACTCCTGTTGTTGTTTGCAAGGTATTTAAAACAGTATTGGTTAATACAGCAGCATTGTAATCAAAGTAAATAGCAGCTGTATTATTAATTTGTGTACCTACTGCTAAACTTGGTTTTAAATTAATTTTATAGCTAACAAATCCATGGCTATTTGGTTCGTCATGTGTGCTATCTGCTAACATAATATGATTGAACATAAAAGTTACTAAGCCATTAGCATCTATATTAGTTTGAACCGCATCGCTTGAACCTAAAATTTTAATAGAACTTGCATCCAAATTTGCATCTAATAAGTTTTTTACTTTTACATCAATAGCAGGTGCATTTCCAACATTTTGAAAATTAATGGTATAATATAATTCCGTTGTACTTGTTGGAATATATCCTTGAACACCCGTCCCTTTAGGAGTTACTTCAATATAATTGGGATCAAAAGGACCGCCAATTAACCACGTTCCAACTCTTCTATTATCTAATAATGTAGTTTCAGTAACATTTGATAAAACTCCTGATGTAATAGTATAAGGTATGCCTATAGTTGCTGTTGGTAGCATATATATATTTAACACAAAATCGTGTCCTCCTAAATTCATAGCTTGAGCTCTCAAATCCGCTAAAGTCCAAACAATACTATCCCCACTTGTAGTTGGATAGATTGCTGTATAGTTTGGTGTCCCCGGATCAACAGAAACCAACTGAGTGTTTAAATCTAACTTTACGTAATAAGATCCTGCATTGTTTAACGTTGAACAAAAATCTGGTTTTGCTACATCGTAGTAAGATCTGAATTTGAAATTACCCCCTGGTACAGAACTGCCGCTATAAGGAGTATGAACATACGATGAATAATTGATATTATTTACTGCTGTCTGGTTAATAGTGTTCGTAAAGAAGTTTGCGTTACTAGTGTTTGACAAATATGTTACAACAGATGGCGTAGAACATGCTAATGCAAAATCTACATTAGGAGTAATGGTTGCTGTATATTGTGTAGCGCTATAAGGAGTTACAATACTATAATTTCCATTATAATCAGGAATAACTGTTGTTGAATACGTTCCGTTTGTTGAAGTAATAACTTCCTCATCGCAATTATATTCATTACCATCTTGATAACAATTTGCATTACAATCCACAAACACATTACCATTAACAGACTCACAACTATCTACTACTAAAACAAATGTATTTGTATATGAAGGACCATTTGTTCCGGGAGCATTTAATACAACTGTATAAATTCCAGCAATAGATAATTCAGGGTTCGTAAAGCCGCCGTATCCGCCTGCCCCTGTTGCACAACCTGTTGAATTATAATTCGTAAAATGATTAAACAGCTGTGTATCAGTGCTACCGCCTTGAAAAGAAAGTGACATAGGAGACATCGACATATTATTACCCGTATAATTAAACCCAAAGAAACTTGCATTTAAATTAGATTTGCCTATGCAAAAAAACTTATAGCCTGGCGTACTAATCGCAGTATTGTAAAGCTGCCCGTATGTTGAAAATAATAAAATCTGAAATCACGAAAAAATTAAAAGCTGGAGGCCCCATTGGACTATAGACTCCAACAGAATAGGTAGTATTATATGGCAAATTTTGATTTGTAAAACAGGCTGAAAATTGAGGAGGTCCACCTGCAAACTGACAAGAAGAAATGCTTATTGTATTACTTGCTGGCGCAAAAGCACTAGGTGCATAAAATTTAATATTACCATTCGAATCGGTTGTTTTAGTATTAGACTGAATAAAAGATGTAGTAAATTTATAAGCGAAATCAAATGTGAAATGATTTAAAGGCTCTTCACCCATTCCCGGCTCATACATGCAGTTGTTGTTGTAATCCGTATAGGCAAAAAACATAATAGAGTCATTTTGCGCTTTGGATATAGATGTTAAAAGGATAAAAAAGAATAATAGTTTTTTCATAAAAAGGATAGATTAAATAAATTTTCGGCAAACATACATTTTAGGATTGAAGTAGCTTTCGTAAATGAGCCCAACAAGACTTTTATCTATTTAAACTCGATTTAGGAAGATTAAAGTGCTTTCATTGAAATATGAATAGGTAAAACCCTAATTTTTGTCATCACCCCCTACTTTTTGAAAATATTTTTCAAAAAAAGTAACTTTTTTACTTGCACCCCCCCTTTTTTTGATATAATTTTGGCGAAAAGTTACAAATTTTCAATTTACACCCTATAAAACCAAAAAAATATGAGCACAAGACGCATTTTAGCCATGCAAGATGTTGTAAAAAGAACTCCAGTTGAGTTTAGTAACAACAATCAACAAGTTTCACAATATTACGGATCAAATGTTTTTGGCTTAGATGCCATGCGTGAATTCCTCTCAGAAGAGGCTTTCAATAGTATTCAAAACTCTATGCACCAAGGAACGATTGTTGAACGTAAAATGGCTGATCAAGTAGCGGCTTGTATGAAACTTGGGCTCAAAGCAAAGGAGTAACTCACTTTTACACACTGGTTTCAACCTTTATCTGGTGCTACTGCCGAAAAACATGATGGCTTTTGAACCAATTGAAGGTGGTCGTGCTATTGAACGTTTCAGTGGAAATGCTTTAGTGCAGCAAGAACCAGATGCATCTTCTTTCCCTAACGGAGGAATTCGTAATACATTTGAAGCTCGTGGTTACACAGCCTGGGATCCAACATCACCAGCTTTTATTTGGGGCGAGACTTTATGTATTCCTACTATCTTTATTTCTTATACAGGCGAATCGTTAGATTTTAAAACGCCTTTATTAAAATCATTACATGCTGTAGATAAAGCGGCTACTGATGTTTGTCAATACTTTGATAAAAACGTAACAAAGGTTATTGCTACTTTAGGCTGGGAACAAGAATATTTTTTAATTGACTCTGCTTTATATAATATCCGTTACGATTTACAACAAACAGGTCGTACTTTATTTGGTCACGCTCCTGCAAAAGGCCAGCAATTAGAAGATCATTACTGGGGTTCAATTCCTGAAAGAGTATCGGCTTACATGCGCGATTTTGAATATGAAGCTCATTTATTAGGAATACCTGTTCGTACTCGTCACAATGAAGTAGCACCTGCACAATTTGAATGCGCTCCTGTTTTTGAAGAAACAAATTTAGCAGTTGACCATAATTTATTGTTGATGGACGTAATGGAGAAGGTGGCTATTCGTCATAACTTCCGCGTATTAATGCACGAAAAACCTTATGCAGGTGTTAATGGAAGTGGGAAACATAATAACTGGAGTTTAGCTACCAACACAGGTAAAAATTTATTATCTCCGGTAAAACGCCTAAAACAAACTTACAGTTCTTAACTTTCTTTGTTAATACAGTAAGCAGTTTATGAACATGGCGATTTACTACGTGCTTCTATAGCTTCTGCTAATAACGACCACCGCTTAGGTGCTAACGAAGCGCCGCCAGCAATCATGTCTGTTTTCTTGGGAGAACAATTATCAAAAGTATTAGATGAACTAGAAAAATCTGTTCACTCGGGAAAATGAGTCCAGAAGAAAAAACAGCTTTGAAAATGAATATCGGTCGTATTCCAGATATTTTATTAGATAATACAGATAGAAACAGAACTTCTCCATTTGCATTTACAGGAAATAAATTTGAATTCCGTGCTGTTGGTTCTTCTGCAAACTGCGGTGGACCAATGACGGTATTGAATTCGATTATGGCTGAGCAATTAGTAACTTTCAAAAAAGATGTAGATGCTTTGATGAATAAAAAAGTGGAGAAAGACGAAGCTATTTTTCAAGTATTAAAAAAATACATCATCGAAAGTAAAAAAATTCGTTTCGAAGGAAATGGTTACGGAGATGCGTGGAAAGCTGAAGCAAAAAAACGTGGATTAAATAATATTCCAACTACACCAGGTGCTTTAGGAAGCGATGATTTCTAAAAAACTTTAGCGATGTTTGAATCTCAAGGTATTTTAAATCACCGTGAACAAGAAGCTCGTTATGAAATTGCTTTAGAAACTTATACGAAGAAAATTCAAATCGAATCTCGTATCATTGCTGATATGGTTAGTAATCAAATTATTCCTGCAGCATTAAACTACCAAAAAGTTTAGTAGAGTCTGTAAGAGGAATGAAAGAATTTTATCACCAGCAGAATTTAAAGTGGTTGCAAAAAGTCAGTTAGAATTGATCAAAGAAATTTCTGAAAAAGTAACCATCATCAAAACAGAAGCTGATTTAATGACAGAAGAGCGTAAAAAAGCAAATAATTTAGATAATGCTAAAAAGCAAGCACATGCGTATTGTGAAAAAGTTAAGCCTTATTTTGAATCGATGCGTTACAATGTAGATAAATTAGAAGGTATTGTTGATGATGCTACTTGGCCATTACCAAAATACCGTGAAATGTTATATTTGAGATAACAATCCTCTTATTTTAAAACCCTCAATTATAAAGTATAATTGAGGGTTTTTACTTTACCGATTTTCTAGTTTAACGCAGCCCATTTAAACTGACAATGATCATTATAACAGCGTTAAGCTTCCTATTTACAACTGATTTGCATCAAAAACTAGCCAATAATTAGATAAAATATAGTATTTAGGAGCAAAAAACAACATGATTATCTGTAAAAATAGGGTTTCTTTTAGACGAAATGGGCCAAAATAATGTTTAAAATTTTTGCAGTTTTAAAAAATTATATATCTTAGCAACTTATAAAGTTTAATTTACCTATGAAAAACTTAAAAAAACTAGCACTAACCACTATCGCTATTATGGCGTTTGTATTTTCTGTGAGCGCACAGAAAAACTATTTAAAGGATGCTGATGTGGCATACGAAAATCATCAATACTTAATGCTATTGAGCTTTATAAACAGCTTATACTAAAGTAAAGAAGGCAGATGCTAAATCAAGAATTTTATTTAGAACTGGTGATGCTTACCAACAAATTAATGATTTAAAAGGTGCTGAAACATATTACAGCAAGGCTATTAAAGCTAAATATCCTGATCCAATTGCTATCTTAAATTTAGCAGATGTATTAAAGGCTCAACAAAAATACCCTGAAGCTATTGTAGAATACAATAACTACAAAAAAGAAATGCCTTCTGATGTTCGTGGAGAAAACGGCGTTAAATCTTGTGAGTTAGCTCAACAATGGAAAGATGCAAAAAACACTCCTGAAACTCGTTTGAAAGTTGAAAACATGGCTTTGCTTAACTCTAAAGAGTCAGATTTTAGCCCAGCCTACTCTGATAAAAAATACACAACATTAATTTTTACTTCAACTCGTCAAGGTGCAACGGGATCAATTGATATTACAAATGGTCAAAACCACTCTGATTTATACGAAGCAAAATTAGACAAAACGGGAAAATGGAGCACACCAGCACCTTTAGCTACTACAATTGTATCTAAAATGAACGAGGCTTCTGTTTCAGTTTCTAAAAAAGGTGATGTGATGTTTATGACTCGTTGCCCAGAAGCAAAAGGGAAAACTTTAAAATGTCAATTATACGTATGTAAAAACAAGGTCCATCTTGGGCAGAGCCTGAGCCTTTACCATTTAATGTTGATTCAGTAGCATTTGCTCACCCAGCAATTAATGTAGCTGGAGATGTTTTATACTTTACATCTAAGCTTGCTGGTGGTTACGGTGGAAAAGATATTTGGATGAGTACTTACAGCAAAAAAGATAAAGCTTGGGGTCAACCAGTAAACTTAGGGCCAAGTATTAATACTTCTGGTGATGAGATGTATCCATATATGGCTGATGATGACAAAACTTTATACTTCTCTTCAAACTACCACTTAGGTATGGGTGGTTTAGATATTTTTAAAGCTGAGAAAGCTGCTGACGGTAAATTCACTAAAGCTCCTGAAAACTTAAAATCACCAATGAACTCTGCAGGTGATGATTTCGGTATTATTTTCGAAGGTAAAAAAATCAAAGGTTACTTTACTTCAAACCGTGAAGGCGGAAAAGGAAGTGATGATATTTATTCTTTCATTTTACCACCATTAAACTTTAACTTAACAGGTACTGTAGTAAGTGATGAAAATAATGAGCCAGTTCAAAATGCTGCTATTCATTTAAAGGTTCAAACGGAGATATGTTTGAATTTAATACAGGTGCTGATGGAAAATATAACTTTAAGTTAAAAGAAAATACGTCTTATGAAGTAACCGTTGCAACAGGGAAAACTACAGCTTCTAAAGCTACACTTTAGGTTTCTTAGCTAATAAGGACATGGGTAAATTAACAACTGTTGATGAAAACGAATCAAAGACTTTGTAAAGACTTTGCATTAACTCCTGTTAAAGCTGAAATTCGTTTCCCTGCGGTATTATATGCATTAGGAAAAGCAGCTTTACGTCCTGAATCAAAAGATTCATTAAACTTCTTATACCAAACTTTAATTGATAACCCTACTATTGTAATCGAATTACAATCTCATACGGATAGCCGTGGTTCTAATACAGCCAATCAAAAATTATCTGAAGAGCGTGCTAAATCTTGTGTAGTTTACTTAAACAGAAAAAAAAATTCCATTAGCTCGTTTAACTTCTAAAGGTTGGGGTGAAGGAAAATTATTGATTAAAGATGCAGTAATTAACAAAGCAAAAACTAAAGAAGAAAAAGAAGCATTACACAAAAAAAATCGTCGTACTGTATTCCGTATTGTTAGTTGGGATTATGTAGATCCAAAATGCTCCTAAATCAGACAAACCAGTTTTCAAACCACAAGTTAAAGGTGAAGAAAACTCTGAAGAAGTAGAGACAAACGAAACAAAATAATTTAAATAGATAAAAAACCTCTCAGAAATCGAGAGGTTTTGTTTAATAATGATTCATCAAATTTTGTTAATTCACCTTTGCATATACAGTAGCAAAAATAAATAACGTAATTTTGTATAGTAAAAAAAATAGAAATTATTGCGCGATATAGTTTGGACAATAATTGTGATTTAGTTGATTTGGAAAATTTACGATACCTTTAAAAGTATGTCAAATCAAAACACAAACTCAAAGGCTTTATAACAAATCATCCTACCAAAAAGAAGGCGAAGTAAAAATTGAAAAAAACGTAAATCTTAAATCTCATTTCAATCCCAATGATGGTGAATATGTAGATTACGAAGAGGTAAAATAATGCAAAGTCCTATTTATATATACTCGTACTTTGCATGCTTGCATTAAAAAATTACGCTCAAGAAAATCCAACACCTGCTCCGCCTCCTCCACCAATAAACAATCAATCACCCGTTGCGCCAAAAGACTTTAATAGTTTTAAGGAAAGGCTATATGTAGGTGGTAATGTGGGGGCATGGTTTGGCTCAAGTACTTATATTAATATTTCTCCTTTGGTAGGCTGTAAGGTTACAAAAGAACTCTCGTTTGGTGTTACAGGAACATACAACTACTTCAGCCAAACTTATAATGGCCAAAAATTTGTGTCAACCATTTATGGCGGTGGAGTCTTTGGTAGATATTTAGTTTTTGAGAATTTCTTTGCCCAAGTTGGTGCCGAAAGATTAAGTGTCTTGGATTACACATCCCCAGTTCCTAATAGCAGAGCATGGGTAGATAATATTTTAGTTGGTGGCGGTTACCGTCAAAAATTTTCGGATAACGGAAGTTTTGTAGCAGCTATATTTTATAATGTGAATCAAACGCCTTTATCACCTTATCCAAACCCAATTATTCAAATTGGATTTAATATTGGATTATAAGTATATAATCGAAAAATAATTATCATTTTTGTGTTTTAAATTACTCTAGTGTTTGTTTCGACTGATGTCGAAAAGTATTCATGTCCAGGTGTTGGAATGGTATACAAGTACGCTTGAGGTGCGTATGTCGCAAGACGTGGGAGTTCGAGTCTCCTCCTGGATACTGAAGGGGACTTTTCAACGGAGGTGTGAAAAGTCCCCTTTTTTGAACCCTCTAAATCCCTTGATAACTGCCGAATGAGCGAAAAAATAGGATTAATTTCAGTGGTTCGATATTCGTTATTTTTTGCATCGAACCAAATACCTGCAGGGAAGATTAATTTTTGTAATCTTTGTTTTTGATAAAAATCCCCGACATCCCACGTTGACGAGGCCTTTAGACTTAATTGCATTGCGAAATTAATAAGTTCAGACGGGTTCGATAAATTGTAAGCATGTTCTTCAATAGCGTCTTCAATTTTACGGGCTTCCGTCTTAAATTCTGTGTGAAACTTGGTAAATATGTCTCTATCAATGTCGCCTAAAGCATGGCGCTTTTCAAGACTGTAAATTTTATCTTCTATATCTTTCTTCTTCTTTGCGAGAGAAATCTTCTCACCTACTTTATTATCATTCAATAAATCCCAGGTTAACATAGGTTGTCTTTTAATGGAGCGACATATGCACTTGATGAAGAAAATTCAGACAGTAACTCACAAAATTTTTATGCATCATTTTTTGGCTTCGGTTCCTCCTACTCCTATTTTATTGACCTTATAATAGTATAAGCCTTTTGATTTGACTATGTATCCGGTAAAAACCTCATTGGTTTCATAGTCCCTTACAAATCCCTTTAGTGGAAGATTATTATCGGCTTTATTACTATTTGTCTCTCTTACCTTTCTCGAACGATTAACTTGTAGGAAAAGCTCCTCGCTAATTAATGGTGGATGATTTCCTTTAACGACTTCTCCCTTTAAAAAATTATGTGATAAATAGCCGATGTAAAAAGGGTTCTTAAAAATCTTGCTCAAAAACTGCTTAAAAGCTTCTATCCCATGCTTTTTTAAATAGTCGCTAATCTCATTATAGGAATGGCCCGCTGCTCTCATTTCGAATGCATGTTTAATATGCGGACCATTAGAATCAATAATGATAGTTTGTTGCTTTGAATTTGGAGTGTAAGAATATCCCTTCGGACAATTTCCCAACCATTCACCTCTGTTTAGTTTGGCAGTCATGCCATCAATACTCTTTTGCTTACGAATGTCATTATCATATTTATTAAACACGAAGTGGATGTTTTGCTGAAATGCTCCAGAGTGAGTATCTGTATCCATATATTGAGTAGTGGATAGAATGTTTACTCCTATCTTTTTTAATTCAGAAGAAATGAAAATGGCACTATCGCCAGTTCTACTGAATCGATCTAAACTATATACTATAATATATGAAATCTTATTTTCCCCCTTTTGAGCTTTCACAAACTTGAGCATGCGGTTTAAATTCCTTTCGCTCGTCACTCTTGGCACTTTCATATGTTCCCCCAAAGTATCCACGAACAACGTATCCCTTATCCTGTGCAAATTTATCGCAAGCTGTTCTTTGCCACTCCAAGCTTTTGTTGTTCTCCATTTGTTCCTTTGAAGAAACACGTGTGTAAACTACTGCACTTAAAAGCATCTCCAACTTATTCTTAAGTGAGATGCCTTTGGCAAAAGATTAAGAATATCGATATTATCTTTCATGTTTGTTTCTTTTATGTTCGGTGAATAATTCAAATAATATTCGTGAATAGCTTTCTAATGATGCAATTGCAGCATAGCCTTCTTTTCATCTATAGATTCTAAGCCTGGGTACTGCCTAAGTTCATCTAATGTTAGTCGAGATTGTTTAGCATCATTCGGAATTACAGCCTTATCAACTCTTTGATTTTTGCCAGCGAACTTATCACTATAGTAACATAGTATAATTACAAATAGAAAAATAAATTCTAAAATAGTTTCTTTTTCATGTGGTTATTTTTTTTAATAAAAGTACTGCTTACAGGTTTTAGTAAGAAACTCAGATATTCACAAGACTCAGTATTTACGGGTATTACATAACACTAATGTTAGGTTTTGAACTCCAAAAAATTGACATATTTTTTTTAGTAAAATGAAATAACTTACTGAACCTTAACCGAAAAATTTCACAGATTTTACAATGAAATCAGCATAGTTTTGGCTTATATATTTTAAAAAGTATGTTGAAAACATTTGGTCGTGCTCTAGCACTACTCTGTTATGACCTGTAATTACTGTTTCTCCAATGGGTTGAAATACTAAGGCATTTCTACCTCTCCAAATGCGAGGATTAAAAGTTCCAGCTATTTCAAAACTAACAGTTTTGTTATTTTTTGTGCCCGGCTGCCATTTTTGTTTTACGGTTATCAATAACCCTTTTATATCTATTTCAGTAAAGGGAGACTTTAACGCTGGTTTGTAGATCAGATTCTTTTTCGGCTCTATCCAAATGTTTGTAGAACCCGTTCCGTCAGTATTAATTTTCCAGTTTTCATAATCAACATAATAGTTCTTAAGCTGTGGCTTGATTCTAATTTTGTTTATTAAAAATTCCTGATGCATGCCACTAAAAAGCATCATGTAATCTATTTCTTCCTTATTATTTTTCATACTAAGATGTTTTCAAGGTTAAATCCTAGACGGAATTTACCGTCATGATACTCATTGAAGTATGATTCAGCCGCACTATCAAGATAGCTTAATGGCAATTGGGAGGTAGCCGTTATTTTAATAATTTTATCAGCTAAAGCCCAATAGTAAAATACTCTTTCAGAAGCCTTTTCCATCAAGGCGTGCAGAGCAGGTAACTCTGTATCTAGAATATCTTGAAAATTGTCGATGCTCATGACCCGTAATTTTTCTATAAATTCAATGGGTTCTCTATTTTGGATTGTTTCTCTCAATGTGGGTAAGAATATCAAATTTGATATTTTAGGGTCATCATTATCGGCTACAAGAATTTTATCTAGGAATTGATTTGAGGAAACCTCTTTCTTAAAATACAGTCCAATGCGAATTTTGCTCAATAAATCTCCAGTATTTATTTTTATAGAAAATGCTGTTTCACGAAAGTCATCACGATTAAGAAAAATTCTATTAGTTTCCTTTTTGTTGTCCATCAATTGAAAGTGAAGATCCACAAACGCCCAATCAAAATTTTCGATGATATTGTTACCTCTTAAAGACAGAGTTAATCTTAGATTTTCTTCGAACCTATTCTTCGGAGATATTGTTGTAAAAAATCTATTTGATGTAAGTAGAGAAGAGTGTTCTATTTTCATTTGATTTAGTTTTTGTAAATGTAATTACTTTTACCAAAAGTAACCGTATGTGGTTACTTAATTTTTTTGCTTTTTTTTGCCTCGATTTTCGAATTCGTCATTTTGTATCGGTTAAATGTGAAAACCGATGAAATGCGGTGAAGTTTGTTGAATGCCGTTGAATACCGCTTAATTGTGTTTAACCTTGTTGAAATTCAATTTAAAAAAGTTGATTTCGAGTATTGAAATTTGTATTGAGGTCGTTAAAAGACCACGCTCCATCAAGCAAAACACAGAAAAGTACTCAATTAAAAGTTTCATTGGTTTGGCGAGTAATATTTTTATTAAATAAGAGAAGCCTAAAGGGCAATTAAATACATGAAAATTTCAGCTGCTATTAATGCATTACATCCGATATCTGTACTTCGTATATTTCTAAAGAATGAATAGGGCGCATTTGGATCAGCTAAAATTTCAACGTCTTCCTTTCTAAAGCGCCTATGTTTTTGCAACCACAATGGCTACAATAATCATAATTATTATAATCACTATAGCGGTAATTGTTTTGATTTTGCATCTGTTTTTGGAGTTCGCCGCTTTCCGTTTTGGAGTTGGATCTTTAAATTTCACTCGATCGTCTTCGGTAAAAACGTTTGCGCGTTTTAGAATCTTCACTCTTTCTTCTTTAAATTTTTGTTTGCGGATTTCCTCCAATAGATCTGTGGAATCATTTATTGGGTTTAGCTCTTCTATGGTTGAAATATCTACTAGTGTAGGTTCTAAATTTGGGGGTAAGTTTTCCATTTACAAGTTTGTTTTTACAATTGTTAAATTATCATCATCGATTTTAAGTAGTCCTAAATTTCCAATTGGCAAGACCGATTTTGTATCATCTTTTTTGTATGGTATTGGTTGTCCAAAGATTTAAAATCAAGTCCCATTTTGGTAAGCAATTCTGGTTTTGGCCTTATTTCTCTTTTATCTAGTAGGCATTTCAGAACCATATAGGACCACAATGCTTTTGATGATGCGTTTTTTCCAAGTGCCTTAATGGCTAATTTTCTTAAATAATTCTTTCGGTTCTTACCAGGTGTCTTTGCCATGTTTATGACAACAATCCGCCAACGGACTTATTGCTTCAAAGTTCCATGCAATCTGGATTCTTACAGATTCTGTGACGTTCGAACATTTTTTTAAGATTTATAATTAATACGGAGTAGATGTACGAAGATTTTACACTGTAAAATTAATCTATTTATCAGTGCCAAAGCCTCAAAACCCCCATCAATTAGGGAAGGAGAAGGTTTCACTAAAAACATTTTATTCATTTTTTTTAGTGAAATTCTATAATAGACTGATAATCAAAATAATTTTTCAATTTTTTTCAATTTGTTAAATCGGATGAAAAATGAGTGAAATGCAGAGGATCTTGATAAGGAGTATTGTTGAAAATCCGTATTTAAAGGTTTTAAAGTCATTTACTCCTCCAATAACATTCGCTGCTGAAGAGAGTAGCTGTTTTCTCAATAATGATAGGATTGGGGCTAGTGTTAAATCGGAACCTGTGTAATAAATAGCCTCGTAAACAGTCAATACCTTAGTTAAAATTTTAAAGGCCTTAGAAATCAGTGTTAAAGACTTTTTTTTCGAAGGCTTTGAATAATAAACTCCAAAAAAACAGTTAAAAAGTTTTATCTAAAAAAAGTGCATTATTTTTTTAGTGTATCTCTTAGATAAATTGACCTTCAGTAATTTAAGTTTGTAAATTTTTTATAAAAAAACGCCAACTGTCGGTTCTACATTTATAAAAAAATCAATTATTTCCTTTCGTTGTTTTTAATCCCAAGTCTTGCAAAGCTAATAAATCTAATCTATAAGAAATAAATATCATTTTTACTTGTTGTATTGTTTCCTATTTTAATGATTATAATCATAAAATTAACAAATTGATAAAAGTAAATTCGTAACGCCATTTCTTCATTTTTATTAATTTTAGGGAAATAAAAGATCTGTTTATGCAAATTGATGCTGATATATTAATAACATGGGGTGCTGTCGCTAAAAAATCAAAAAGGCGATTTTATATTCCATGAAGGCGACCAACCTAGATTTTATTATCAAATAATGGAAGGAACTGTTAAAATGTTTAATACAAATTTAGATGGGAAAGAATTTACTCAGTCGGAATTTAAAACTGGACATAGTTTTGCTTGAACCTCCCATGTTCATTGATGAAAATTACCCTTCTTCTGCTGTAGCTTGTCCAAGACACAATTATTTTGAAATTATCAAAAGAGAAATTTTAGAAATTTTAGATGAATATCCTGTATATCAAAACAAATGATTATTCTTTTGCTAAGCAAATATATAGTAAAGCTATAACCGCAAGAGAAATTATCAATAATACACCTGAGTCAAGAATAATGGGGTTTCTTAATGATTTTAAAAAGAAAAACAATCGAGATGGTGAGAAGATTGAAATCCCATATACTCGCCAAGAGATTGCTAACTATACTGGATTAAGAGTAGAAACGGTTATTAGGACTTTAACAAAAATGAAAACTAAAAAAATAGTTCAGATAGTTGAACGCAAACTAATATATTGATTATGTCTTTTAATATTAAATTCTGGTTAAAAATATCGCTAATTAATTTTTTGATTGTAGTTACTGGTGTTTTAATGAGGTATAAAATCGGCTTTGATTTTCCACATTTAAGTCAAAAAACATATAACGCGCCCATTCTCATTTTGCATTTGCTGGTTGGATTACACATGCTCTCTCCTTGTTAATGATTCACTTTGTTTTAAAAAAACTTCACTTACAGATACTAAAATTACAAACGAATTATCATTGCAAATTTGATATGTTCCATATGGTATGTTATTCTCATTTTCTTATAATGGCTACAGTACTTTATCCATTATTCTCTCTACAATTACAATTGTTATAGCCTTTTTTTTGCATTTTTTATTTTAGGACTTAGAAAACATTATGATTCAAATCCTCCAAACCATGGTTTAAAGCAGCACTATTTTTTAATATTTTTCATCAATTGGCACATTTTTACTTAGCATACATGATGGCTTCAGGAATTTTAATGAGCACTGGTACTTAGCCTCTGTTTATTTTTACCTTCATTTTCAATACAACGGTTTTTATATTCTCATGTCTTGGTATATTTTTTAGGCGAATGCAATACAATATTTCTCAGTTCAAATACGACAAAGGTTTTAAATTATTTTATATGTCGTTTGTTCCGACCTATTTTCTATCAACATTATGGGCAAAATTACCTATTTGGCTATATATCATTGTTGTGAATGTAGCGCATAACAAGTATTTGCTTGGATAAAGAATTGTCAAGCCATTAAAATAGCTCTTGAGTTGGGAGGTACCACATTAAATAAATTTCAGACTTATCTATTTTTATTTGTTGGAATTGCATTTACAATAAAACTATTATTACAATTAGGCTCAACTATTCCGGCAGTAAGCGATCTTGCATTTGGATTTAGACCGAATTGATTGCTTATTTACATTTAGTTTTGTTAGCAGTCATTTTAGTATTCATTCTTTCATTTTTATATACTTTTAAATTAATATTAGTTAATACACTCACTACTATAGGATTTAGTGTATTTGTTATAGGGATATTTTTGAATGAATTAGTTTTAGGTGTTCAAGGAGTGGCAGCTTTCAGCTACATAGTTGTAAAATATGTAAACGAAACTCTTTTTGGAGTATCATTATTACTTTTCTCAGGCACCATATTAATGGTGCTCTCTCAAAGAAAAAAATCATTAGAAATATAATACAATTAATATTTAATGAAATTCTCTTAAAAGATAAAACTTAAATTCATTAGAAAATTTCGTCCGAATCTTGGTACACCTCCAATATCAAGATGTTCTCTATAGTTAGCATCGAAAATATTTCTCACAAGCTACTGTAAGTTGCAGAACGGTAGATTTAATTCCTCACATTTCGTGATGCTCTGAAATTAAATGATTAAAAATGGCGTTATTTTATCTCCATAATCGCTATTAATTCGACTTTGAGTCGCCTTGCATAATCATGTTCAAATTGAAACTGAAAAAGTTTATAATTATATGCGTAAAGCATGTTGCATTTAAAAGGAGAGATCCGAGGCAAGCGTTCCTTCATTAGTTTGCGCATAAATATATTTCGCAGTAGCTATATATGACATCTGACTTGAAATCTTTGCTTTTAAATTTGCTTCCAAATCCTGACTAGTTGCATAATCAATATTTTTACAGTGGTTTTTAAATCCGCACCAATCGTCATCTGACTAAATCCTACTAATTGGTATGAATAAATATAATTTTGAATATGATGTACAGAAAAAATCTATAGAATGATCAACTTTTTAAACTGTTGCTTAAATAACAATTCCATCTGGTAAGATTGTTCTGGATTAGGTGGATGTTTCCAATATAATCAAACCGATATTGTCTATCAAATAAGTAATACCGTATCTCGTGTGAATTGATGTATTCTCTCTCCTGTACCCCAACGTCAAATGCGTTAATTGTTTTTTCACCTTCAACATAAACAAGATTAAATTTTTCAGAAAAAATTTAGTTTCAGTTACATCTGTATTATACACTTTCCACTGTTTTGAGCCAGATTCCTTAGATGTAGGTTGATTGTGACAATCATTCTACCATTGGTATTGATTGTTGTGTTAAATTTAAATTAAATGATTGATTGATCGCTATTCCAATGTCCATTTAAAAATTTCGGGTAACATGTTTGCATATACATAATAGCTCTCCAGAGGGATACAAAAACTCAAATCTAGTATAAAACATGATGATAATCACCCGAAGTTTAAGTTATTTTTACCAAACAATTCATTAAATGCTCCAAATGTTTTGTCCAGCTTTATAACCATATGACAAGGCACTCATTCTCCGTGTATATCCATTTGGTGAATAACATACTTTTGTCATATTTTAAGATTATTTTTGCAAACTAACCCTTCTCAGTCCAATTGATGAGCTAGAGAAAATATTTGTGCGGATGCAGTCCCCATCCATTGGTAGGACGTAGGATATCCAATGTTTTTCCCAATCTCAATATAACCTAACCTTAAATTGGGATTGGGTTATTTTAAAACTGCTGAATAGCTGCAGAAGTGTTTAATTTTGATATTCTGAGTGTTGAATCGAAAAGTTTTGAACCTGCCCTATAATTACCAGCTTTTCTTAAGTTCCGATGGCGATAAGCCACTTTTTATAAGATTACTAAACGGTATGAGAATTGCTACCATTATTTAGGTTGTTAGTTTGAAAACTGTCCGTTTAATTTTGAATGACAAGTGAATGTCGTCTTTTTTGGTTTCATTCCAATCGACCTCGAATTGTACTTTCCATCTAATGCGCCAGAAGCACCATGGTTTCTTGAATAGATTGTAAATTTGCTGGTTTAATATAGATAGATACTGGGGATCCATTTTATCTGTACATGCACCATAAGGCAACATTCCATCTATAGTTGCATTAGATTGTCCAGCTAAAATTTCGAAAGTTGGTTCTAATCCATCTTTTAACTCCTCTTTCGATCAAATTAACACCCTAAAACTATTGAGAATATCTTCAGTACTTACAATTTACTATTTTTAAAAAGTCAAAAGCATGATTATCATTGTCATAATTTTCTAGAAACACATACCTCTTCCAATTGAACTGATTTAACAGCAGAGTCTAGGAATTATTTATCCTAATAAACTCTGCTGAAAAGAATCATTAATAATACTGATCTAAATCGAAACATTACTGTGGAGTTGTTTCAAAATATACCGATCACTATAATAGGTGTTCCATTTTTAAAGAATATCCAAGTTAATTCTCCATAAACTGTCATTGTAAAATTAACTTTACCCACATAGTGACCATTTGATGTTAAACAGGATTGCTTGTTAGGAGAACCGTGTCCCATACCTGACATTTCTGGAATAATTCAACAGAATAATTATCAATTGGAGGGGAAGACATCTTGCCTCTTATGAAGAGTAATTTCAAAATCATTAATCCTTTACTGAGGATTTCAAAAGACCTACTAATGATATAAGTTTTACGAATGGTACTAACAAGACTCAATACAGTTGTCTTAAATCTAGCTGGAGAACTTGAAATAACATTTACACCCATAAGTTCACTTCCTCTAAACCATTTTTATGATTATGGAAATTCAAATTATGACTATAGATGCGGTTCCAGGCATGGAAAAACTTTACACAGTTTAAAATAATTATCAGTAGTAGTAGTATCTGCCTGTATTTTCTACTGGACTAACCATGTTGCATCATTCCATATCCATCATCGGATTGTTATTAAAGTGTCCGGCTGACAATCCGTGCCATCGGTAGAATCAACTGCAACATAAACAACATATATATCCTATGTTTCAAAATGGTTTAGCTGAATAAATAATGGCTTTAGCATTGCCCATTAATATGTTTCTCCAATCTGAAATTAAATTAGAAGTGGAATTTGATGTGAATTATTTCTTCGTCAGGTGCTGTGTTTTTTTTACAAGAAAAAGTGCGATTACGCCAGCACAGTTAATGCTAGCGCTAAACATTGATTTCGTAATAGAGTTTTTAAATTATAACACAATCCATCGACAACACTGTTAAAAAGCAATTGTATTAGTTGAATAATAGAATGAATTGAAAAACTTTAATCACCTTTAAGAAAAAAAGACCAATACTAAATAAATATAGTCTAAACTTTAGGTGGATGAAAAACCGAACGATGTGTCTCTAGTTTCTCATTTAAATGTCTCAATTAACGCAAGGTTTGATATATAAATGAATCGTGGTAAAACAGTATTGTCGTATCCAGAACAAAATTGGAACCATCTGCATTTTTGATAAAACTTTTTGCTGGAGACTCTTGTTTTCTTCACTCTTTCAATTGCTTTTTTTAAATGATATTTCCATTACATTTTAATTTATTGCTTTTATTTTCGTAAAATTAACAATTGACTTTATTTAAAAGGTAGTTTGGGATTATTACTAATTTTCCAATAGACTGAGTTAGAATGCCAAAGATCATGTATACTAATTGTTTCACTGTTACTTTATGAGGGATACAAATGTAATGTATGAACTGTTTTATAAATGTGATTATAATCATAAATAAACTTTATTACATCCTTTAAAAGTTCAACCACTTCTTAAAACAACAGATAATTGGTGTTAAGAGAAGAAACATTAATTGTATTATGTATTGTGCTTCTATTCCTGCCAGTATCGTTTCTGTATCGTCTATATAAATTTTGAAGGTATAAGATCTTTTATAACTGTAAACTTTTCTAAAACATTTATCATTTTTTGAATGTCAGTTTTGGAACTGAAAAGAGACATGAGTCAAGCGTTGTTCTTTATTTCCAATTTTAAAGATTACTTCGGGCACTAACAATTTATGACTACAGACAACCCCCGAATATAACTTAGAGTTTGTTATTGATTCGAACTGCATCTGTTGGCGCTCTAAAATCAAGTGCGACATAGTCTATTAATTTTTCATTTATTAAAGTTTCTAATATTTTGGGAGCCTGTTCTATTTGTATCAATTTGAATTAATAACAACCCCATTTTTTTATTTCTATCAGTTAAGTTTAATAATAATTTTTATGAAGGCAGTACATTCACCCTCCACTTAAAACTACACCATCCAATAAATTTATTCTTGTTTTGGGCAAATTTAAGTTTCTGAAATGATACCTTTCTTTTACTCTAAAACTATATCTGGATTATAATAATATAAATATCCTACATTACAGCCTAAAATCCATAAAAATGCAGGCTGTTTTATGAGGGTAATCCAATAAAGTAAAATGGAGTGATGCTTGTAAATTGGGTCAGCTACACCTCCTCTCATTAAATTGCAATCGTTAGAAGAGTGTCTTTACCTTTTTTTCCAGGTCATTAAACCCTTCTATGGGTCTGTGACATCCCATTACTGGGTATAAACTAGGTATCTCTTTAAAGTGCGTTAAAAATTATGATTTGGGTACAACTGATTGTTGCTGGAGTGTTCAAAGCGCGGTCAAGGATCAAGGGTTAACTTTTCTATTGTAAAATCTCGTCGCAGGTCAGTGGATAAGTGTATTCATGTTCACCCGGTAAATAACCATGAGTGACAAACACGAAACACTGCTGTCACTGTAATATAGGGTAATCTAAAATCTTGTAAGAATCTTTTACTAACTTTCTGGAAGCCTCTATTGAGACTAATTTTTCATTCAGTACAAATGCAAAACTGTTCCTCCAGTATATTTGTATTGAAATTCATCTTGTAATAGCAAGGTTTCAAAGGGGTCGTCTGTGTGGTCTACAGGAAGCTGGGAAGAATTTGTGTGGTAGAAATTTATTATTACGACAGCCTGAATAATATTTGATATCTTTTTATCTCTTCGCAAATCGATATTGTTCCTTCAGCAGGGTTGTTCAAGTTATATATTTCCCGTTTCTTCCTGAAAAGCCTCTTTAACCATTTTCACTAATATAATCTAATATTTTACCACAAAATCATTCCCGCAACTGTTGTAATATCTTTTCTCCGAATAGTTTAATATCATTTTATTGATTCCATTTACTCCTATTGTTGAAAAATGGTTATTAAATGACTTAAGTATAATTTTTGTATATGGATATAATCCTCTTCATACATATCTTGAATAAAACACTTTTTTTTTCTAGTGTTGATTTTGAAGCTCCATGTTCAAGTCGAAACTGCAATCTATATAAAGTATCGGCATTTCTTTATATAAATAATTCAAGTCTAGCCATATTAATTGTAACAACCCCAATATTTCCTCGTCATTTCAGCCGAACCAAAGTCCATTACCACTTTTAAAAGTTCTCTTAAGTTAAGTTGTAATCGACAACACAATAGAACGTATATGCCACTTATGGCTTTCGCCTTTGGAACTAATTTCCTTCTTCATCTTAAATATAGTTGACTACCTATAAAATTTGGAAAATATGAACGATCCTATCCTTTGTCGTGTTTTCAAATACATCGTAGTTTGTGGCTCATACCAATCAAATCTTCAGTAATATTTACAGTAGGAATCTGGGAAAGTGAATGGGCTGGACTCTTGAGAATCTCCTTCTGTCATTACAGTATAGTAAGCCTTATTTAACATATCCATCTCCGTTT
>JADJFB010000011.1 GCA_016708845.1 Bacteroidota bacterium
AACAAATCCATTTTATCAATTCTTACAATAGCGTCATTAACTATGACTGCTCAAGTAAAACCAAAACCGACGACTACACCTACTAGTAAAACTGCTGTAAAACCAGCTGCTTCTACTACTAAATTAGTAGAAACTGTTACTAAAGTGGGGAAAGAAATAGTAATTCCATATAAAAAATATGTTTTAGCAAATGGTTTAACCGTAGTTGTTCACGAAGATCATAGCGATCCAATTTGCCATGTAGATGGCTACACCAGGTAGGTTCCTATAGAGAGAACAGCAAGGACGCTCAGGTTTTTGCTCACTTTTTCCGAACACATGATGTTTCAAGGGTTCAAAAATGTAGCAGAGAGAAACAGCATTTTAAAATTATTACAGAAGCAGGTGGAACATTAAATGGATCACAAACTCTGATAGAACAAACTATTTTGAAACGGTTTCCATCCCCAACCCATTTGAAAAATGCTTTGGTTAGAGGCAGAGAATGGCTTTGTTAGACTCTGTCATCAGAAGAATTCGAAGTACAACGCGCTACAGTAAAAAAGAACGCGGACAAAATTATGATAACAAACCTTATGGATTAGTTGGTGAAAAAAACTGGGGAAGCATTATTTCCTAAGGACATCCATACTCTTGGACAACTATTGGATATATTGAAGATTTAAACAGAGTAGATGTTAATGATTTGAAGGCTTTTTACATGCGCTGGTAAAGGCCTAATAATGCTGTACTAACTGTTTCTGGAGATGTAAACACGGCGGAAGTTGTAAAGTTAGCAGAGAAATACTATGGTTCTATTCCTCGTGGACCAGAAGTAAAAAATATGACAAAGCAAGCCCCTTACATTAACAGAAAATAGATATATCTCTTATGAAGATAATGTGAAATTCCTATGTATAAAGTAACCTACCCTACTGTAGCTTCAATGGAGAAAGATGAAGTCGCATTAGAAGTACTAGGAGAAATATTACTCAACTTCAAAAGTTCTCCATTATACAATACATTTATAAATCCAAAAGCAGTATCCGCAAACGCACAACTACAGTCGAATTAGCTGGCCAGTTTGAAATATTAATCTAGAGCTAATGCTGGTACAAAATTATCAGATATTGAATCGATGTTAAACCAATCGTTAGCTGATTGGGAAAAAACAGGGCTACAAATGACGACATTAAAAGTATAAAATAAACTATCAAAGTAGTTTATATGAAGTTTATTAACAGTGAAGGAAAAGGTAGACAATTAGCAGCTTACCAAACTTATGCTAATAATCCAAACTACTTAAAAATTGAAATGGCAGAGAATTTAAAAGTAACTAAAGAAGACGTGATGCGCGTTTATAATACATATATCAAAGGAAAGTTTGCTGTGTCCTAAGTTCCGTTCCAAAAGGGAAAATCTGATTTAGCTGCAAAACCTGATACATGGAAAATGTATGAAAGAAACCATTGAAGCAAAAGCTGAGTATAAAAACTTATCTTATACGGAACCAAAAGATAATTTCGACAGAAGCAAAGTACCTGCGGCAAAAGTAGCAAAATTAGTTCCATTACCAAACTACTGGACATCTAATTTTAATAATGGAGATAAAGCAATTGGAATTAACAATAATGATATTCCAAAAGTAAATATTCAGTTTACTATGCCAATTGGTCACCGATATGAACCAAAATCAGGCTTAGCGGTTTTATTAACTTCTTTAATGGAAGAATCCAAAAAAAAACATAGTGCTGAAGAAATTGGAAATATATTAGAGCGCTTAGGTAGTGAAGTTTCATTTTATGCAAATGACAATGAAGTGGGACTGTATATTTCTGCACTAAAACAAAATTTAGATTCCACTTTGAAAATTGCAGAAGAAATGTTGTTCATGCCAAAATTTGATCAAGAAGATTTTGAATCGGTGAAAAAAAGAACAGTTAGATGGTATTACTAACTCGTTAACTCAAGCAACTGCTATTGCAAGCAACGTGTATGCAAAACTACTATATGGTGAAGGCTCCAATTTATCAATCTCTGCAAATGGTAATACTGAATCCGTTTCTTCAATAACTTTGGATGATGTTAAAGCTTATTATAAAAATTTCTCAGGCTTTAACTCTGTATTAGCTGTTAGTGGGAGATATTGACTAAGTAAATGCGATAAAGAAATTAAGCTTCTTAAATAAACTACAATCAGTTAACATTATGCCTCAGGCAAAATACAAATTACCGGAAATTGATAAAACACGCATCTATTTTGTGGATAAAAAAGGAGCACCTCAATCCGAAATTAGAGTTGGTAATTTATCATTAGCTATGATGCAACCGAAGAGTTTTTTAAATCAAACATCATGAACTATTCTTTGCGGAGCATTTAATAGTAGAGTCAACTTCATCTTGCGTGAAGTAAAAGGATTTGCTTATGGTGCGCGTGGTGGTTTTAGTGGCAATAAATTTGTTGCACCATCTACCATTGGCGCCGGTGTAAAAGCAAACACCACAGATAGTTCGCTTGTTATCATCATGGATGAATTAAAAAAAATACAGCGAAGGTGGCATTACTGCCGAAGAATTAGAATTTACAAAAAATGCTATGGCGCAAGCAGATGCGTTAAAATACGAATCGCCACAACAAAAATTAGGCTTTGTGAAACGTATTTTAGATTATAACTTGATAAAACATACGTCGCTAAACAAGGAGAAATTATCAAAACCATTACCAAAGCAGAAATTGATGCTTTAGCTAAAAAGAACTTACCATATAATAACATGGTTATTTTAATTGTTGGCGATAAAGCAATCAACTTCGAAAAACTATCTAAACTTGGTTATGAAATTATCGAGTTAGATGTAATGGAAATAAGGTTAATTAGACAATATGACAATTAGATAAATTGACAATGAATTTATTCTTGTCAATTTATCTGCTTTCATTGTCGAATTGACTCATTAACTAATTATCGAATTAAAAACATGAATATAGGAATTGTATGTTACCCAACTTTTTTGGAAGCGGCGTTGTAGCAACCGAATTAGGATAGCATTAGCACATAAAGGACATAAAGTACATTTTATAACTTACTCGCAACCATTTAGATTAAAATCAGTTTAACGAAAACTTATTTTATCACGAGGTAAACGTCAATGATTATCCGTTATTTGATTATCAACCTTATGAAAGTGTACTAGCCAGTAAAATTGTAGATGTTGCTATTTATGAACGATTGGATATATTGCACGTTCATTATGCTATTCCTCATGCCTCAGTAGCTTATTTAGCGCAACAAATTTTAAAATCGCGTAAAATTAAGTTGCCTTACATTACTACCTTGCATGGAACTGATATCACATTAGTTGGACAAGATCCATCTTTGAACCCGTGATTTCTTTTCTTTAAATAATAGTAATGCGATTACTTCTGTTTCTGAAAGCTTGAGAAAAGACACTAAAAACATTTAAGATTGCAAACGATATCAAAGTCATCCCAAACTTTATAAAAATTGAAGATTACCAACATCCAACAGAAGCTTGTCACCGTAAAAATTTTGCCGCACCAAACGAGCGTATATTAATTCACATTTCTAACTTCAGAAAAGTGAAACGTGTAGAAGATGTGTTAAGAGTTTTTGATATTGTAAGAAAAGAAATTCCTTAAAATTGATATTAGTGGGTGACGGCCCAGAAAGGCTAGCTATTGATAAATTATGCAGAGAATTAAATACGTGTAGCGATATTATTTCTGTTGGTAAGATTGCAAACCCAAAAGAAGTTTATCAATAGCAGACTTATTTATTTTACCATCAGAAACTGAAAGTTTTGGTTTATCTGCCCTAGAAGCCATGGCAATTAAAATTCCTGTAATTTCATCCAACACTGGTGGTATTCCCGAATTAAATATTCACGGTAAAACAGGTTACATGAGTAAGTTGGTGATTATGAAGATATGGCAAAAAAACACCATTGCTTTATTATCTGACGATAAAAAATTTCAACAATTTAGAGAAAATGCTTTTGAACAAGCCAAAAATTTGATATTGAAGCTATACTTCCTATGTATGAAAAATTGTATAGGAAGTTATTGCTGCAGGGATTTAAACTTCTACTGAACCACAATTTTTCGGAGTCGTACATTTCTCTCCTTGGTAAACTTTTACAAAATAAAACCCTTTAGATTGATTTGATAAATCAATCGTGTAAGCCGATCGTTTACTTTTTCTGATGAGTGAATTTTGCTCCAAGTATATTATACACTTCAAGTATTGCTCTTCATTATTTGCCGTTTGAGTGCGAATAGTGAAAATTCCATTTGATGGATTTGGAAAGATTTCAATAGTGTTTTCAGTACTTACAAATTCATTCACTCCCGTAGGAAGCGTGACACTTGCATCATCTAACCAAAGGATACTGCCTGCTTTAGGATTTTTATCTAATGAAGAAGAACTGACTAAAACCCACATAGTATCTGGTGTTAAAGCACTAACATAAGTCATATTAATGGTTGCTTGTTGCCAACCTGAATTTCCAGTTGCAACATTTGTTTTAAATATACCTCCAGCTATTAAACTTTTGCTTAACCAACGATATACGAAATACAGTATCATTTCCGATTAGGTTTGTACTGATAATAAATATGAAATTGTGTGATTTTTTGAGTGTAAGGAATACCAGGTGCATAGGATTGGTTAGAAACATTCGCATTTCCGTTAAATAAAATGCCCAAAGTATCATTATAAGGATGTCCAATAAAGGTGTTCCCAAGCATTATAATAATTCCAAGATGTTGGTGTATAAGCTCTGGTTTGCAAACGCACTGAGTAACTTCCCTGAATGAACCGTATCCGAACATCTTGTGACAGAAATTGGACTGCTTCCTAAAATGAACTATTAAAATAATTATAATCCCACCAACCAGTTGTAGCGTTTCCGCTATTAGGATTCATAGCGTTGGAACTAAAAATCATTGGTCCAAGTTTCGAAACCAGGATTAATTATTTGAGCATTTAATTTATGCGTTGATGATAAAATAATGAACGCGAAACAAAATTGTAAAAGTTTTTTCATATGATAAAGTTTAAATTTACTACCAAAGATAAAATAATTCATTACTTAAAAAAATGACAATAATTAGTTTTATATCAGAAACTAAAGCGGTGATAAATTCTTCCTTGCAGGCTTTTCGCATTCTTCAAAAACAGTGCCCCCCAAATAAGGAAGCAATCTAGTAAAGTCAGTTGTTTTAATGTAATAGTTTCCTAAAGCAGAGTATAATTTAGTTTGGTCGGTGGTGCTTTCTTTAGCGTAATAAGTTTTGATGTCATCAATTAAAACCATCGTTAATAAATCATCTAACTTCCTTTTACTTTTATACCATTTTAATTCCCATATCTTAATTTGTTTCTGATGTTTGACATTTAGATAAACTCTCTTTAATTTGTTTTTCTTCTTTTAAAGTGGCTATTTCTTTTGTTAAAGCTAAATTATAATATTCAATCGCTTTTTCATTATTTTTTCTTGAAAGAAAATAATCTCCTAATATCTGATACATATAATAACTTTCAGGATTTGACTGAATAAAAGCATTTTCGAACTGCGCAGATAATTGGATTTTATCAGAAGCTTTGTAATATATTGATGTAATGTTTTAAGTTTTTAAGTGTAAGAAATTTTGATAACCTTTTGATTTCAAGAATTCGTCTGCAGGAATAGTAAATTTAGCTTCATTAATAGCTTTGTTTGCATGAGTTTTTTAGCATTTGCAAATACGGAATCTAAATTATAACATACAAATTCGCCACATTGAAAAGGATTAGCGCTACCCACATTAATTTATCTTGTGGTTTAAAAACAACCGCATGATGCGCCAGTAATTGATTTAAGCCTTTTCATTAGTTAAACCAATGTTCTTGTCATTTAATCCTTTTTGATTTCTTAAAATAGTCGCTGCTTGAAAATAGTTAATCGTATCGCTATTGCTTAATAGTTGTTTTAAACGAATGTTTCTATATAAAGAAGAACTTTCAATTTGGTTATTCAAATTAGCGAAATCGTTTTCATAATCTTTACCTTGGTAATGATTTGGACAAATAATTTGGTTTGAATTAGGCACTTCATACACATCCATTTTGTTGGAGATTTCTCTATACTAATCGTTTTGTTATCCAAAGCACTTCCAATTAAAATACTTTCCGATACAAACACATCTCGTTTTTTAGCATAGCAACTGCCTCTTCAATATTTTTGGCGTACTGTAAAATTCTCTTGCTAATAATGCAATAGGTGTTGCTGCATCTGTTGGAATAGAACTTTTAGCCGCATTAATCGTAACGGTTAATCCTTGGTCGTTCATACCGCTGCAAGCGCCAATAAAGCCGCTCCATGTAACAGTAGCAAATTTGTATCCTTTTGTAGGATTGTGAACTGAACGATTTTATTTTTCGCAAAATCATCTCCACTATAAAATCAAAATTACGTCCCACTAATAATTTCCATCGGCACTTTTTTATCCCATACCGAAAAAGATGTGCAACCAACCGTCATATTTTTATCTTGCAAAGCATGTCCAATATCGTGAGCGCCATGGTAATTTAAAATACGGTGGTATTTTGGTGCAATAAAATCATATTCATCACTCGCATATTTTGAGATCCCTAAAATTTCTTCTTTATATTCTTCGGTTATATGGTCGGAAATGACGATTAAAATATCCGACAAAGTATTTTAAAAATTTTAAATAGCTTAAATTCGGTACTAATAATTGTATCTGACGAAAAAAGGCTTCTTCTTGAAACTGATGTAATTCTTTAGTTAACATCCATTAGCAACTCCTCTTTCGTAGCCATCACCTTCTACATACAATTTCCATAAACCACTTTTACTATGTCGCAACCAATTATTGTTGACTTTGTAAACTCTTTATCAATGGCTTCTTTTTCCAATTTAAGGTCGTGTCGTTTTCTATTTCAGGAACCTCAATTTGAACAGCGAAAATGAAATAAATAAAAAAAACAGTCAATAGGATGGCAAATACTAATAAGGTTCTTAATATTATTTTACGAAGTTTAGCCATGGTATGAGGTCAGCAAATTTACGGAAAATCTACGAATATTAAAGCATAGAACTCAGATAACACTGATGGTTATGATTAATTATGATTTACATAGGAACACGGATGTAACGGATTGGGCAGATATACACAGATAAAAAATTTAATAATCAGAGAAATAAACATTTTGCGAATACTAAATCCGTGTCTATCTGTTTCATTCATTAAATCCGCGTTTCTATTAAACAAAAAAGCCCCTCGATATCATCGAAGGGCTCCTTAAATAGTATTGAAGATTACTTAATTAAAGAAGCTCTTAAAGCGTAAATCTTTCCAGAAATAGTTTTAAAATTAGCTTCCTTCATTTCTTTAGGATCTTTAATAAGATCAATTTCCGCATGAATTTTTTTTCAATTCATCATTTAAAGTAACGCACTCTTTTTGTCTTTATAATCATTTAATAAATCCGTTAAGTTTTTTAAATAAAAACGTTGATCCCATAAATGCTTGTAGCCTTTTTCTTTAGTAGCAGCATCAGTAGCTGTTTCGGTAATTTTACAAGTTAAATATAAACTCTCAACCCAAGAGCCAGCAAATACAGAAGAAGCTGTATAAACACGTTCGTTAGTTCTTAAATAAGAATCACTTTTAATGAAAATCTCATCTAAAATGGCTAATAATGAATCTTTATTTCCTAAGTTTTTTTAGCACGTTTACCAACCATTTGATCTACTGCACCTTTTAAACCTAAAGCATCAGAAGTTGTTACAACTGTTTTCATGTATTTTAAAACATCTTCGCCTTTGTTGTTAACCATTGCGTAAGACATATCGATATTAAATACACCTAAAGCTAAAGCTTTTGAAAATTCGCTACTTGCTGAAATTTGCTTTTTAGAATCTACTAATAAAGCATTATTATAATCAACACCCCAATTGGATAGCTCGTTAATACTAGCAACTGGTGAAGGAATGTTTGCGATCGCAAAATCAAATTTAAATTTTGTTTCCTCGTTAACTGTTATAGGAGTTGTATCCTTTGGAGTTTCAACAACAACGTTTTCTGCAATTTCTTCAGACGGTTTATCTCCGCATGCTGTTAAAATTACTGACAAAGAGATGCTAGTGGCAAAAAATAATTTGTTCATATGATTAGACGTTTTTAAAAAGTTACACAAAAATAACAGTCTTCTTTTAATAAACAAGTAACTAATACATGGTATCTATATTAAATAATAGATTTTATCAACAAAAAAGGGCTCACCAGTCAGTGAGCCCTTTTAAAAAAAGATTATCTGTCTAAATTACCGTAATCGATTTTTTTACCTTGTATGGCTAAAACACCTCTTAATATTAAAATCAAGAACGGGATATATTTTACTGCCAAAGGTAACTCAAAGTGATTTAAAATCATTTCAGATTTACGTTTTAATCGTTCGGTAATTAAATACATGGCCGGTATTAATAACAAAGGTTAATACCGTAGCAAATAACAAACCAAAATCATGGTCCAGCTTAACGGGCCAAAGAACGCTACATTATCACCACCAAAAATATTTTTTGGATTACCTGAAGATAACAATGATTCGAAGTTAATATTTAACCCTACTGCTAAAGGAATTAAACCTAAGATAGCAGCCGTTGCAGTTAATATTACCGGTGTCATACGTGTGCGGCCTGCTTCAACTGTTGCATCGTATAAATTCATGCCGCCTTCGCGAGCAAACTCTGCAAACTCAACTAATAAAATACCATTACGCACCACAATACCACCAAGGCAATAATACCAATACCTGTCATTACAATACTCATATCCATTTTAAAGACAGATACGCCAATTAAAACACCTACAATACTAAATACAATTTCAGATAAAATAATTAATGGCTTTCCTAATGAGTTAAATAAACCAACCAATACCAATAACATTAAGCCTATTGCAGTTAACATGGCATTACCTAAGGAAAGCTCATTGTTTCTTGTTGCTCTTCTTTATCGCCAGCAAATTTTACAATGACATCTCCCGTTTTTTGTAGTTTTTCATCGCGCGTTCACCTTTGCAACTACTTCATTAGGGTTGTAACCATCCTTAATATCAGATGATAAAGTGATAACGCGTTTATTGTTTTTACGTTTAATGCCAGCGTAAGTGTAATCGTATCGAATATCACATACAGATGCTAAAGGCACACTACGAACCATACCGCCCATATTCATATCACGATAAGTAATTTTTAAGTTACGCAAGGTTTCAATATCAATACGCTGATCAAAATTGTAACGTAATTGTACAGGATATTCATCATCCACATCTCTAAACTTAGTAGCCTCAACACCATACACAGCTCCACGAATTTCCATAGCTAACTGGTAAGTTGAAATTCCTTCGCGCAAAGCACGCTCTCTATCAATATCAAAAACAATTTCAGGTTTGTTGTTTACAAAATCAGATTTTAAACTTACCACACCTTCAATTTTAGCATCTGATATAAATTTCTTTAGATCGTCTGAATTTTTGGTTAAGTCTTTAAAGTCTTCTCCAACAATTTCAATACTAATTGGTTTTGGAGTTGGCGGACCGCTTTGTTCTTTATTTACAACAATATCAGCGCCCGGGATATCCCAATTTAAAGCTTGCAATCCTTGTAAATATTTAGAAGTTGATTCGCCATGACGTTGTTCAAATTCAACAAAAGCAATGGCAATTTTACCTTTGTTAGGATATGAGTTTTGATCTCCGTCACGTGGATCGGTAGTACCAATAGTTACGTTAGTGATCATCGATTCCACTAATGGATTATCTTTACCAATAACTGTTTCTACTTTTGCTTCTACTCTACGCATTAGATCATTAGTTACTTTGGGATCTGTTCCTTCAGGTAATTTTACGTATACATAAACGTTATTAGGATCTCCGCTAGGGAAGAATACTACCTTAGGTTTACGAACAGCAAATAATACTATTGAGAAAATAAATAAAAACACTACATATAACAATGGTCTCCAAGGTTTACGTAAAAACCATTCTAATACTTTAACATAACGTTTTACAAAACCTGGCCAAATTCTGAACTGCCAAGCTTCGATTGCTTTGTATAACCATAAACGGTTTAAAACTAAGAAGAATGCTAAAAATACAGTGAAGTTACCTACTGCAAAATGACCTGTTAAGTATGAGAATAAGCTACTAAACCGTATACAATTAATTGTAAACGTGCTTTTTAGTAATCTTGCCATGCTCTTTTACTTTCTTCTTCGTGCGATTTCATGAAATCAACCGCAAAAACTGGATTAATAATATACGCTACAAATAAGGATGCTAATAAGGAAATAATTAATGTTACTGGTAAAAAGTACATGAACTTACCAATGATACCTTGCCAAAATACAAGTGGAATAAATGGTGCTAGAGTTGTAATTGTTCCTGATAATACTGGTAAAAATACTTCGCCAACAGCCATTTTAGCGGCTGTTTTAATTTCAATTTTACCATTATCAAAAAATACGATGCGTGTTTTCAATTACCACAATGGCATCATCCACCACAATACCCAAGGCAGAATGAAAAGGAAAGAGTACAATCATATTAAAGGAGATCCTATACTTGGCATTACCAAGAATGCAATAAACATAGATAAAGGAACAGATAAAGCAACAAACAAGGCGTTGGTTACTCCCATAAAAACATTAAAACAACGGTTACTAAAATAAATCCAATAATAATAGTATTAATTAAATCTGTTAATGATGATTTTGTTTTATCACTTTGATCGCCGCTTATTGTAATATCAAGCCCCTTTGGAAATTCATCTTTTTTCATTTCCTCAATAACTTTTTCAATTTTATCAGCTGCGTCAATTAAGTTTTCGCCCGAACGTTTAACCACATTTAAAGTAATTACATTTTTACCCTTTGAACTTGAGTAACTTTCTTGTTCTTTAAAACCATCAACAACTGTTGCAAAATCTTTAATAAATAATTTTGCGCCCGACGCTGATGTAACAATAATATTTTCAATTTCTTTAGGATTTAAATTCACTTTTAATACTTAAAGTTGGCTTCATTCCATTTAAAGGAATATTACCACCAGATATCGTCAAGTTTTCTTGACCAATAGCACGTTGTATGTCAGTTAAAGTTAATTGCGCTGCTTAATTTATAGGCATCAATATTTACTTGAATTTCGCGATCTAAAGCGCCAACCAATTTTACTTCGTTAATCTCTTTTAAACCCTCTACTCTATCTTCTAAATCTTCGGCATACTTTTTTGGCTGTTTCAAATCATATTTACCAGCTATATTTATATACATGATTGGAAATTCAGAAAATGCAATTTCTTTAATCATTGGCTCTCTAGTAAGAGTTGCTGGCATATCTGCGCGCGCTTCGTCAACCGCATCTTTTACTTTTTGTTTAGCAACCTCAACTTTAACATTGGTATGAAACTCAACAACAATAACTGATACATCTTGTAATGATGTACTATTAAATTTTTAATACCAGAAATACCTTTCAATCGTTTTTCGATTGGTTTTGTAATAGTATTTTCGATATTAGTTGGTGAGTTACCACCATTAATGGTATTGATATAAATTGTAGGAACGGTAATATCAGGAAACTGCTCTTTTGGTAAAGAGTTGTAAGCCATGATACCAGCAAGCGAAATAAAGATGGTAATTAAATAGACAGTCATTTTATTGTCTATTGCCCAGCTTGAAGGTTTAAATTCTTTTATTTTATCTATCATATATTTAAATTTAGAAAGTTATTGAGTTTAAAAAGTTTAATAAGTAAACCTTATTTTTTTACGTTTACGTTATCACCTTCGTTAATTAAATCGTAACCTTCAGTAATTAATAAATCACCTTCTTTTAATCTTCGGATACTTCGTCTAAGCCATTATATTCGTGAGAAATTTTAATCATATTTTTAACTACTTTTCCATCAACAGAAATGAATACAAAATTATCATTAGTGCCTTTTTGAATAAATTTGACTGGCACACAATTTTAGGAGTAGCTGATTGATAATCGTTAATTTTTAATTTAGCTACCATGTTAGGATGGTATTCTTTTTTATTATCTAACAAGACCTCAACACCAAACGTACGTGTTAAATTATTAATAGCACGAGAAGAATAATTTACTTTAGAATTTATAGAATCATGCATATCAGGAAATAATACTAACGTTTCGTTACCAATTTTTATTCGGTTTGCATATGATTCAGACACATCTGCTTTTATTTTTAAGTTGCTGAAATTAATCACATTAATAGCAGGCACTTGTTTTGCTAAATCTAAGCTGGTTTATTACATCTGCAATTTGTTGTTGTATAGCACGAGAATCAGTTTCTGCCAATACTGCCCTTTACTTACTTCATCGCCCACTTTTACATTAATTTTTTGTAATAGTTCCTGGCATTTCTGATGATAAAGAAACGTTTTCATCGGCATCAATACGACCTTGTACTTCAATAAATGTTTTAAACGTTTGTGGCGTTAAGCCATAGCAACTACATCAATTAATTTAATTTTAGTAGTATCCGCTTTAGCTAATTCTTCTTCTAATGTGGCAATTTCAGTTTCAAGCGCTGCTTTTTCTGTTCTTAATTTTTCAAGCTTTACTTTTATCTGGCGCTGAACAAGCTGCAAATATGGCGGAAATAAAGATGATTAAAATGGTATTTTTCATAAGGTATGTATTATTATATTTTGTTTTCAATTTTTACTTTTTTATTTAACTAATGTTCCTATAGCTTTAAATAATCGATTTTTATAAACCAACATATCATAAACAGCATTGAAGTAATTTTGCCTGCGACTCTTTTTAAAGATTGTTTGTGCATTAATTACCTCGATGTTACTTCCAACACCCTGCTCATATTTTTTTGCGACACATTATATACGTTTTGAGCTAAATCCAGATTACGCTTTGTACTTGTAAAGACAAAGCAGCATTGTTGTAATTACAGCCGCCGAAGCGCCTTCCAATTCAATAGCTAATTGAAGGTTTTTCATACTATTTTCGCCTTTTGTAAAATCCAATTTAGCTTGTTGTATTTTATAGTGACGCTGCAAACCATCAAATACATTTAAAGAAAGTGTTGCTCCTATTAATTGAGTTTGATAATATTTATTGATATAACCTACATAGTTTAAATCATTTCCCATTCCACTAGCAGAAAGGCTTCCAAATGCCACTAATGATGGCATATACCCGAATTTTAGTCGTTTTACATTAATTTGATATAACCTTTGTTGAACTTCCATCATTTGGTATTCTGTTCTTTTTGATACATCAATTTTAGAAACACTTATTTCTGCATTATCTGAAATTGATAATGAATCTGTTAAAACTAAATTATCAGCTCCAGCATAACCCATCTGAAATTTCAACACATTTTCACTCAAAGATATTAAACGTTCAATTTTTTGTTTCTCGGTAATTAAATTATTAAAGGCAACTTCTAATCTGTCAACATCAATTTGTTCCACAAATCCTTGTTTATTAAATGCTTTTGTATCGTTTAATAATTTTTCTAATTTGGTGATATTAGCATCCAGCAGTTTAATTCTTTCTTTGTTAACCAAAACTCCATAATATGCTTTGGAAACCTGACTTACAACTTCTGTTTTACTTCTTGCTACACTAATATTCATTAAGCTAATCATTTCTTTAGTAGCTTTTAATCCTACTAAATAATCGGCGCTAAAAACTAATAACGAAGCGTTTAAACCTGCTGTTGTTTGATACCTTGTGCCAAATTGAGCCGCAATTGGATCGTAATTATTTTGATCTAATTTAGCTGGATCAAGTATCACCGGCATTCCCGCCCTCTTAAAGCATCAATTGTTCCTGCATAAGAAGCTGGCGCAATAAAGTTTGCAAAACTTGAGTTGGAACAACAATAAAATTTTCATATCTACACTACCAGTAATTTGTGGTAACGCCATTCCATTACTTCCTTTCGCTTATATTTTGCCATCAAAACATCATTTTGGGCGTTTAAATAATTTGGGCTGTTTTTGTAGGCATAATCAATAGCTTGTTGCAAACTATAACTGCTAGCATTTGCCTCTTGCGCATTTGCCTTGGTAACACCAAACATTAAGGCTATTAATGTTATGGCTATTGGTTTATTCATCATATAATTGGTATTTTTTGTTTTAAATGTTTAAGGTTGTTTTTTGTAAATCAATTATTCTTGTTCTTTTATTTTCCGGTATTCATTAATCAATTTATGGCCTTTAATGGTGCAAATACCATAAATAAAAATATCTAAAATTAATTCGTGTGCTTTTGTAAAACTGATTTTATCAAATGTGTAATAATTACAAAAACAACATATCAATTTGTGCTAAACGTAATTTGGCTGCAAATTCATTATCTATATCAGCTCTGTAAAAGCCATCTTCTTTACCCTTTTTAATATTTGTTAAAATATCTTTTAAGGCACATTCATCTTTAAAATTTTGAAATTGCTTAAACGCTAGTGGATGAAATTTTTGTAGATCTATAAAAAACATTGGATTTACATTTTCAAGCATTTCCGTCACATTTTTTGAAATCAACATAATTTCGTGTATCGGATTTTTTGCTTGTGTAATTACATCGTCAAACTTTTTTTGATGTTTTACCAACTCCACTTCACACATTTGATTTACCAAATCATCTTTTTCTTTATAAAACTGATAAATAGTTTTTTTAGACATGCCAAGCTCTTTAGCAATATCATCCATCGTTACGCGCTTTATTCCAAACTTAAAAAAAAGTTCTAATGATGTTTTTAATATTTTTTCTTGTGGTTCCATTTTATAATTTCGGGCACAAAACTAAAGAAACTATTTTTGTTCTACAAGTTTCCGTAAATATATTTTGGCTTGATAATTGTTAAATAAATTAACAATTGGTAAAAAGTCTGTAGTTTTACGCACAACTTTTTATTTGTCGATTAAAAAAACTGCTCTATCTTTGAAAACTTATGTTTAAGAAACAAACCCTAACCATCTTATTGTTTTAACATTTTTTTTGAATGTTAGATCACAGATTGATACCTCTTTTTGGTCCATAGCCCTGATATATCTCAAGGATTAGGAGATGGACCGATTTACCTATATTTTAATACCTATGCGCAAGCTGCCACGGTAAAAGTGAGGCAACCTGCTAATGGGGGCTTTGTGCCGATTACTCTAAATATTCCTGCTAACTCTATTGACTCTATTAATTTAACGCCATTTATTGCAAGTGTTGAGAATAGTACTGCTAATAGTATCCTTAATAACGGACTATACATTTCCTCAACACAAAAAAATTTCAACTTTATATTCTGTTCGAGCAGCAGCAAATAGAGAATATCTGAGTTTAAAAGGTCCAAAAGCACTTGGAATTGATTTTTATATTCAATGCAAGAATTTTGGAATCAAGCTCCAGCTACATCTCCGAAATCGTTTTCCCTCATTTGATATCGTTGCTTCTCAAAATAATACAACAGTTTTAATCACTCCAAAAACAGCTATTATCGGTCATGCTGCAAATGCTACTTTCACAGTTTTATTACAACAAGGACAATCATTTTCTTGCCAAGATACTGCTAGAACGGCGACTACCAGTTTAGGTGGATCAATTGTTTCATCCAACAAACCTATCGCTGTTACTATTCAATCTAGTGGGCTAAATCAATCAGGCTGCTTGAGTTCAGTTGCAGATCAAATTACAAATTCAACTTATATTGGTACCGATTATATTGTAAATAAAGGTACCGCTACTACTGAAAAAATATTCATTTTAGCAACACAAAATAATACTCAAATAACCATCAACGATGGGTCTACAACCACGCATGTTGCTAATTTTGGAGAAACCTATGTCTATACAGCTACTCAACCTGTTACTTATGTAAAAACTAATAAACCTGCATACGTTTTACATGTGTCTGGTTATGGTTGCAGATTAAGCAGCGCTCAACTACCACCATTCTTTTGTGCAGGAACATTTACTTCATCATTCACTCGTGCATCATCCGATTCACTTGCTCTAAACTTATTTACAAGAACTGGATTTGAAGGAAACTTTGCATTGAATGGAAACGCTTCTTTAATCCCTGCTTCTGCATTTACAATTGTTCCTGGTTCATCAGGTAATATTAAGTCTGCAAAAATTTATTATTCAACAGCTATTATTCAGTTGGTTCACACAATGAAGTGACTAATACAGGAGACGTTTTTGGCTTAGGTATTTTAAATGGTGCCTATAACAAAGGAAGCGCTTACTCATATGTATCGGAATTTGAATCATATCCTTCAATTAATGCTGGTAGCGACTTTACAATATGTGCAAATGGAAGTTTAGCTTTAAACGGGCAAATAGGTGGAGGTAACATCACAGGAATTTGGTCAACGAATGGATATGGTACATTTAATGGTGGATTTTCTGCCCTATCAAATACCTATACACCTAGTCAGTTAGATACAACCGTTAAACCAGTGAAATTATTTTTAACAACTAACGGACAATGTCCGCAGCAAAAAGACACTTTATTACTTTCTGTTCAACCGTCCCCATTAGTAAACGCTTCAGTCGATCAAATAGTGTGTGGTAATAATAGCGCTGTTTTATTAAACGGCACAATTGCAGGTGGTTCGTCAACTGGTATATGGGCAAGTGCAGGTTCTGGAACATTTACTCCTGGTGCTACCTCATTAAACAGTACGTATATGCCCAGTGCTTCAGAAATAAGTGCAGGTTCAGCGACACTCACTTTAACTTCAACGCTAAATGGTATTTGTGCCGCTGTAAATGATGTAATGACCGTGAGTATTACTCCAGTTCCAACATCAAACATTGCAGCAACTAGTTTATCGGTATGCGCCAATAATCCTACACTTTCAGTAGCTGGCGTAATTGGCGGCGTAACTGCAACAGGTAAATGGACAACAAATGGTACAGGTAGTTTTAATCCCAGTAATATATTGTTAGCTACAAACTATTTACCAGTGCAGCAGACGTATTAGCAGGTCAGGTAAAATTATATTTATTCTACCAATAATGGGAATTGTAACCCAGCAAAGATAGCGTAACAGTATTTTTCACACCATCACCTTCTGTAAACGCTGGTGTTAATATTTCAACATGTAAAAATAATTCAGCAACAGTTTTAGCTGGAGTTATATCTGGTCCAACAACAACAGGTATTTGGAGTGGTGGTACAGGAACATTTACACCAAACAACACTTCATTAAATGCAACCTATATTCCAACAGCCGCAGAACTTTCAGCAGGTTTAGTTAATCTTATTTTAACATCAACCGCTAATGGCAATTGCAATCAAGTAACGGATAATGTTTTAATTAGTTTCACAAATCCACCAACCGTAAATGCTGGTGTTGACTTATCTGCTTGTAAAAATAATGCTACAGCTGTTCTTTCTGGTATTGTATCAGGGCCTACAACAACTGGAATTTGGACAGGAGGTTCAGGAACATTTAATCCCAATAATGCTACTTTAAATGCCACTTATACTCCAAGTGCATCTGAACTTACTGCAGGAATAGTTTCTTTAACTTTAACCTCAACGGCTAATGGTAACTGTCTTCAAGTAGTTGATAATATGCAAATCAATTATACGATTATTCCTTCTGTTGCAGCAGGAACAAATATTGCAGTCTGTAAAATAACGCGCTAGCAGTTCTTTCGGGAACTGTTTCAGGAGCAACAACCACTGGCGTTTGGACAGGTGGCACAGGAAGTTTTAATCCAAGTAATGCGGTTTTAAATCCAACTTATACTCCTAGTGCTTCTGAATTAGCAGCCGGTTTCACAAGCTTAACCTTATCCTCTTCGAACAATGGAAACTGTATTGCAGTTACAAGTACTGTTCAAATAAACTACACAACGCCTCCTACTTCAAATGCAGGACTTAATATTTCTTCATGTAAAAACAACCCCGCATCTGTGCTTACAGGAACTATTTCAGGGCCAACTACTTCAGGTATTTGGACAGGTGGAGCTGGAACATACAATCCAAATAACACAGCATTAACAGCTACATACACTCCAAGTGCAGGTGAACTTTTTGCAGGATTTGTAAATTTAACTTTAACATCAACTGCCAACGGAAATTGTAACGCATCAAGTGATGTCATTACAATAGTTTTCACGAATGCTCCATCTGTTTATGCTGGAGCTGATTTATTTTCTTGTAAAAATAATGCGAATGCATCCCTTTCAGGTATTGTTTCTGGTCCAACAACCACAGGTATTTGGGCTGGAGGTACAGGAACTTTTTCGCCAAGTAATACCTCTTTAAATCCAACTTATATTCCAAGTGCCGCTGATTTAACTGCTGGTAATTACACTAACATTAACTTCTACTAATAATGGTAACTGTTTTAGTGTAATTGATAGTGTAAAATTAATTACACACCTTCGCCAATCGTAAATGCAGGGGGCAGATATTACTTCTTGTTTAAACAATGCAGCTGCGGCTTTATCAGGAACAGTTTGGACAACCTCAACAGGTGTATGGAGCGGTGGATCTGGAATTACAACCCAAGTAATTCCGTTTTAACAGCTACCTATTCGCCAAGTGGTGCAGAATTAACAGCAGGTTTTGCCACCCTAATTTTAACTTCTTCTAATAATGGTACGTGTCTTCAGGTAACTGATACAGTAAAAATTGTTTACACAACTTCTCCAGCGGTAAATGCTGGATCAAATATTACTGCTTGTAAAAATAATGCTGCTTCGGTTCTTACTGGAACAGTATCTGGTTCAACAACGACGGGTATCTGGACTGGAGGATCAGGAACATTTAATCCAAACAATACCGCATTAACGGCAACTTACACACCTAGTGCTTCTGAAATTACGGCAGGTTTCGTGAATTTAATTTTAACCTCAACAAACAATGGAAATTGCACAGTTGCTAGTGACAACATATTAATTAATTTCACAACAGCTCCTTCTACCTATGCCGGCATCGATTTATTTGCCTGTAGTAATAATGCAGCTTCAATTCTATCAGGATCAGTCAATGGACCAACAACAACAGGTATTTGGGCAGGCGGCACTGGAACATTTACCCCAAGTAATACTTCCCTAAATCCTACTTACATTCCTACAGCAGCTGAAATTGGCAGGGTCTGTAAAAATCACTTTAACTTCTACTAATAATGGAAATTGTAATCAAGTTAAAGATAGTTTAATGATTAACTTTACTATATCGCCATTTGTAAATGCTGGTATAGATTTATCTTCTTGTAAAAACAATCCAGTTACAACTATTGTCAGGTTAGTATCTGGTGCAACTACAACGGGCATTTGGACTGGTGGTGCAGGATCATTTAATCCTGGTAATACTTCACTAACAACTACCTATACACCTAGCTCGGCAGAACTTGCAGCTGGAAGTGTAAGTTTAACTTTGAACTCAACAAACAACGGAAATTGTAATCAAGTAAATGACACGATTGTAATTAACTTTACAAATCCACCTTTAGTAAGTGCGGGAGTGGATTTATTTGCTTGTAAAAATAACGCGTCTACTATTTTAGGTGGTGTTATATCAGGCGCAACAACAACTGGCGTTTGGACAGGTGGTGCGGGTACATTTAATCCAAATAATACTGCCCTAACAGCAACGTACACTCCAAGTGCTGCTGAAATTGCTGTAGGTTATGTGAATTTAATTTTAACGTCAACAAATAATGGGGGATGTAATTCGGTAAATGATTTGGTGAAATTAAATTTTATGGCAAAACCATTTGCTAATTTCAATTACAACCTTGTTTGTTTAAATAATACCACAACTTTTACTGATTTATCTTCTGCAGGTTCTGGCACATTATCTTCATGGGAATGGACTTATGGGGATGCTACACCAACAGCAACTACTCAAAACACAAGTCATACTTTTTCAAACTCAACCACATATACCACTCAACTGGTCGTATCAAACTCTTTCGGCTGTTATGATACCATTAGAAAAACACCTATAATTTATCCATTACCAAATGCAGATTTTGGAATCAACAGAATTTGTAATGGAAATTTATTAACTCTCATATTTTCTGACAGCTCATCAGTTTCATCACCAGAAACAATTAACAGTTGGTTTTGGGATTTTGGAGGTCCAGGCCAAAGTAACTTACAAAACCCTTCACAATTATTCCCAGGCTCTGGTTTCTACACTATTAAATTAATTGCTACAACCAACCACAACTGTAAGGATACTGTATCGAAACAATTGAATTTAACGCCAAGACCATCAGCAGGTTTCGCTTACTCAATTTCATCTGGAGTAAATGTTGGTACAACAGTTAACTTCGTTGACACATCGAGTTATTCAAATAATTGGACATGGAGTTTTGGAGATGCACAAGGAAATGGCTCTACTCAACAAAATCCATCAACTATTTACTATGATAATGGAACTTATATCATTACACAAATTGTAAGTGATGGTTATGGTTGCTCTGATACAGCTAGAGCTGTCATAAAAATTAATAACATTACTAACGAGATCTCTACATTAATTCCAAATGCAATTTCGCCAAACGGAGATGGGAAAAACGATGTTTGGAAATTAGATTTCTTGAGTCTATTATATCCAAATGCCTCCATTGAAATTTATAATAGATGGGGTGAAAATGTATACGTTTCGGAAGGGAACTATACAAATCCTTGGGATGGAACATACAAAGGTCAAGCACTACCAGTTGGAACCTATTACTATGTTTTAAAATTAAACGATGCAAATAATACCGAACCATTTAAGGGAGGCATCCTGTTAATACGATAACATGAAAAAGAATTTATATATATCCTTATTCTTACTTAGCATGATAGTGTTTAGTAAGTACTCTATTGCACAACAGTTACCAATATATACCAATTATATTTTAAATCCATACGCGTATAATCCTGCTGTAGCTGGATCTAAACCAAATGCGGTAATGAATTTAAATTACCGTAATCAATGGGTGGGTTTTCAGGATGCTCCTAAAACGTATATGATTAGCTTACACAGTCCAATTGGAAAACAAAAAAAAGTGGCTATTGGTGCATTGGTAAATTCAGATAACGTTGGTTTACTGAGCAGAACATCTGGTTATTTATCTTTTGCATACCATATCAAGTTAAATAAAAGTGGAGTTGCTACTTACCAGTATATTGGTAACAAAATTTCATGGAAAGATTCGCAAAGTAATTTATCACAACACATGTACGCCACTCTTGGTTACACCTTTAAAATTTCAAAAACAATTTCAATTCAACCTTCCGCATTGGCAAAATTTAATGCGCCTTTACCAATTCAACCAGAATTTAGCTTAAGAGCGCTATACAAAAATTTGTTTTGGATAGGCGGCTCCTACCGCATGAATGATGCTGCAAGTGCATTAATTGGTGTTACAATAAAAGACAAATTAACTATTGGTTACTCCTACGACATTGTTACTTCTAATATTAAATCTTATACCAAAGGCTCGCATGAAATAGCCGTTTGCTATCAGTTTATTAAACCGAAGAAAAAACTAGATGCTGACGAACAAGAATTAAACGACATTGATAATAGTATTAAAACTAAATTAAAGAAACAAAATGAAGAAGGCACTAAATAGATTATTATTGATTCTGTTTTTAATAAGCAGTAAATCAGTTATATCACAAATTGACACAGTGTTTTGGTTTGCAGCCCCTTGGGTTACTACAGGCCATGCAAGTAACATTCCTGTGACTTTACGATTATCTTCATTTAATAATGCAACTACAGTGCGTGTTAGACAACCCGCAGGAACATTTGATACAACTTTTGTTATCCCTGCTAACTCTCTTGTCTCTGAATCTTTATCACATTTAATCAATCAAATAGAAAATGTACCAGCTAACACCGTTCATAATCGTGGATTAAAAATCACTTCTGACTTTCCAATTACGGCTATTTACGAAGTAGTAACAGTGGTGAATAACCCTGAAACCTATTCTCTAAAAGGACAAAACGGAATGGGCTTAGAGTTTGTTTGTCCTTTTCAAACTAATGGAAATAATGGAGGTTATACCCCTACTCCTAAATCCCAGATTTTAATTGTTGCAACAGAAAATGCTACTGTTGTTTGGATTACACCAAGATGTCCGGTGGTAGGACATGCTGCAAAAATGTTAGCTACTCAATTACTTTAAATGCTGGACAAACATATAATGTTGAAAATGTAACAAGGTTTACTTCGGTTGCCGGTCAAAATTTAAGTGGAACAATCGTAGTTTCTAATAAACCAATATCAGTTACGGTGTCTGATGACTCTGTTGGAGGAGTATCTGGTTGTTTTGATTTAATGGGCGATCAAATTGTGCCCGTTGAAGTTGTAGGTACAGAATACATTATCAATAAAGGCGGTTTAAATGCTGCTCAGTTTGAAGGAGCATATGTAGTAGCTACACAAAATTTTGCACAGATAACTATTAACGATGGAGCAATCACTACTGTTTTATTAAACAAAAGGCGACACTTATTTTTATAAGACTATAAATCCACTGACCTATATTACTGGAGATAAGCCAGTTTATGTGATTCATGTAAGTGGTTTTGGATGTGAATTAGGAGAAGCTATTCTTCCTCCATTAAATTGTGCAGGTTCGGATCAAGTAAGTTTTACGAGAACTAATACACAAACTTTTATCTTAAATATTTTATGTAAAACTAGCAATAGGTAATTTTTTACTTAACGGAAGCGCTAAATTAGTTCCTGCCGCAGGTTTTACAATTGTTCCAGGAACTGCAGGGTGTTTGGAGTGGATTTCAAAGAAGCTATACTACTGTCGAGATTCCTGCTGGTGTAACTAACTTATTAACTAATTCTCACCCAACTGACAGTTTATTTGCAATGGGTGTTATTAATGGTGGAGCAAGTAGCGGATGTTTATATCACTACATGTCATCTTTCTTAAGAAAAGTGTATACTAATGCTGGCATCGATCAAAATTTATGTACTGCCACCAATACAATCGCATTAACAGGAAGTGTAGACGGAGGAGCCACAGCTGGTATCTGGACTACGCTTGGCGGAACAGGAACTTTTGGAAGTAATACAAGTTTAAATACAACCTATATACTTTAAGTGCAAATGATTTAAATCAATCTCAAATCAAATTTGTTTTATCATCCACTGGTAACTGCGCTCCCTATAAGAGATACAATGACTCTCAATATCTTCAAATCGCCCATAGTTGATGCAGGAAGTAATTTTAACACTTTGAAAAAATAATATTCCAAACATTACATTAGCGGGTTCTTTACCAGCAGCTGGTGCAAACTGGACAACTTCAGGCTCCGGTTCCATTTGGAAACTCCAGGAGCTCTTAACACTACTTACTTACCATCACCTGGCGACTTAAGTTCGGGTGGCGTAAAGATAAACTAATATCAACGGGCAGTTTAAATGGATGTCCCTAATACAATCGATAGTTTACAAATTACATTTTACAAATCCTGTTGTAACTAGGGTCGAATGTATCTGTATGCGCCAATAATCCAACCGTGGCAATAAATGGTTCGGTATCTGTTGGGTCAACAACAGGCGCTTGGTCGGGAGAGGCACAGGTGTATTTAGTCCTACAAATACTGCTTTTACTAATACATATACGCCAACACCGACAGAAATTGCAGCAGGTTCGGTTTATCTAGTTTTAGGATCTTCTAATAATGGTAATTGCTTACAAGGAAAGACAGTTTACTAGTTACTTTCACAGGCGCACCTGTAGTGAGTGCTGGTGTTGATTTGTCAGCTTGTAGAAAACAATCCTATTTCAGCATTATCTGGTGTAGTTACGGGACCAACAAAGTACTGGTATATGGACAGGTGGTGCTGGAACATTTAATCCAAACAACACTTCTTTAAATTCATTATATGCACCAAGTGCAGCTGAAATTGCTGCAGGATCTGTAAGCTAACATTAACCTCTACAACAAATGGCAACTGTAATGCCACAATAGATAATATAGTTATTAATTTCTCTAATGCTCCAATTGTAAATGCAGGACTTAACTTAACAGCTTGTAAAAATAATGCTTCAGCAATCCTTTCAGGTTTAGTTTCGGGACCAACGACTACTGGTATTTGGAGTGGTGTTTCAGGTTCTTTTAATCCAAATAATACAACTTTAACAAGTACTTATACGCCTAGTGCCGCAGAATTAACTGCAGGTTTTGCAGATTTAATTTTAACTTCAACAAACAACGGTGCATGCAACCAAGTGGTTGATACGGTAAGAGTTTTATTTACCAAACTCACCTTTTGTCAATGTTGGAAATGATGTGCTCATATGCGCTAATAATCCAACTGTAGCCATCACAGCTACAGTAAATGCAGGTTCAACAACAGGTATTTGGAGTGGCGGAAATGGAACATTTAATGCAAGTAATACCTCTTTGTCAATTACCTATATTCCAACACCTGCGGAAATTACTGCTGGGTCGGCTAATTTAGTATTGACATCTACAAATAATGGAACTTGTTTACCCGAGAAAGATAGTCTATTAATTACATTTACAAGTGCGCCTGTTGTATTTGCTGGAAATAATTTAATTTCTGTATTAACAATGCTTCAACCGTTTTATCTGGTAACGTTTCTGGTCCAACAAGCACAGGATATTGGTTAGGTGGTTCAGGAACATATAGTCCTGATAGTACATTTTTAAATTCAACTTATACGCCAAGCCCGGGCACGAAATAACAGCGGGTTCCGAGTTAACTTAATTTTAAACTCAACAAATAATAGCAACTGTAATATTGTCAAAGATACCGTTGTTATAAATTCCACAAATGCTCCTACAGTAAACGCTGGAGCGCCATTGTCAGTGTGCAAAAATAATGCAACCACTGTCCTTTCAGGATTAGTTGCAGGTCCAACTACAACAGGTATTTGGAGTGGTGCATCAGGTATATTTAGTCCAAATAATACTGCTTTAACAGCAACGTATACTCCAAGTGCATCTGAACTAAGCGTGGGTTCAGCAAGTTTAATATTAAAGTTCTACTAATAACGGAACTTGTAACCAAGCTATAGATACATTAGTTATTTTACTTACTGGGGCTCAGTTGTAGCGATTGGTCCAGATATTTCTGTTTGTGTAAATAATGCAACCGTTGCTCTTAATGGATCAGTAACTATTGGTGCTACTTCAGGGCTTTGGTCAGGAGGGTTAGGAACATTTAACCCTGGAAATACAAATTTAAATACGATTTATACACCAACTCCATCCGAACTATTGGCTGGTTTTACAACTTTAGTTTTAGAATCAACAAACAATGGGAATTGTAATCAGGTAAAAGATAGTATTTTAATAAGCTTTACGAGTGCTCCAACAGTTGATGCTGGCTTTAATTTATCAGCTTGCGCAAACAATGCAGGAAGCGTTTTATCAGGAAGTGTTTTTGGTCCAACAACTACAGGATATTGGTCTGGAGGAACAGGAACTTTTAATCCTGATAGTTCAGTTTTAGGTTCAACTTATGTGCCAAGTGCGTCAGAAATTGCAGCTGGTTTTGTTAACTTAATTTTAAATTCATCAAATAATGGAACCTGTAATCAAGTAAAAGATACAGTTGTTATTAATTTCACGAATGCGCCATTAGTAAATGCGGGTATAGATGTAACTGTATGTAAAAACAACGCAACAACCTCTTTATTTGGTTTAGTATCAGGAGCTACGACAACTGGTGTTTGGAGTGGAGTGTCTGGCACATTTAGTCCCAACAATACGGCATTAACAGGAACCTACACACCAAGCGCTTCAGAATTAACGGCAGGTTTGCTAATTTAATTTTAAGTTCCACTAATAATGGAACTTGTAATCAGGAAGTGGATACGGTAAAAATTTTACTTACACCTTCTCCAATAGTAGCTGTAGGTCCAAATATTTCAGTATGTGCCAACAATGCCACTATTGCTGTAAATGGAACTGTAAGTGCGGGAACCACAACTGGTTTATGGTCTGGAACGGGTTCAGGGGTTGTTTACACCTTCAACAACATCATTAAATACAGTTTATCAATTAAGTCCCTCAGATATAGCATTAGGAACTTTCAGTATCAAATTAACATCTACCAATAACGGAAATTGTAATTCCGCAAATGACAGTTTAATTGTGACGATAACTCCTGGACCATCTGTAGATGCGGGAATCAACGATACGATTTGTTCAAGTAATATATTTTATCCTATTAACGGTTCAGTAACGGCAGGTGCAAGTGCAGGAATATGGTCTACCATGAGTAATGGAACTTTGCAAACTCAGGCAATTTAAGTACAATTTACACTTTGGGTGCTGCGGATACTTCTTTAGTGAAATTAGTATTAACGTCTACTGGAGGGAATTGCCTACCTGCATCAGATACAGTTTATGTCGTTCTTTCAAAATCCCCAACAGTAAACTCAGGCCCTGATAATACGGTTTGTGATAATCAATTAATACAATTGGTTGGAAATGTAAATGGTGCAACAACAACAGGTGCATGGACGACATTAGGAACTGGTTCGTTTATGCCAGATGATTCATTAACAACTACTTTTTATCAACCATCGCCGATAGATGTTCTTAATGGTTCGGTGACGTTAGTTTTAACATCAACCTATAATAAAGGGTGCGCGCCTGTTAATGATACAATTACACTAAACTTCAAAGCTTGCCTGATGCAAACTTTGTTACAAATAACGTATGCTCTAAGAAAACAGCAACCTTACAGATAATTCAACCCCATCAGGGAGTATAACTGGATGGTTCTGGGGATTTTGGAGATAACACTAATGATAATACAAATAATACAACGCATACTTATGTAAACCCAGGTACTTACACAGTTTCGCATGTTGTTTTTGGAACTAATGGATGTAACGACACAATCCAAAACCAATTGAAATTTATTTCTTACCACAAGCTCTATTTTATAATAATACGTCTTGTGTAGGAAATACTACTCAGTTTGTCGACTCTTCAAAAACTGTTTCAGGATCAATTGTTTCTTGGCAATGGAATTTTGGTGACTCTCAAAGTTCATTAATTCAAAACCCTCAACATTCTTTTAGCAGTACAAATACATTTACTGTATCCCTAATAGCTACTTCATCTTTTGGATGCAAGGATACTATTAGAAAAGTTACTTAACGGTTATCCCGAGGTCCTGATGCCAATTTTAGTATCAATCCAAACCAGTTGAGGCACTAGAAGTTGCAACCTTTACAGATCTTTCAACGGGGCCAAGTCCTTTAGTAAATTGGTATTGGGCATTTGGAGATTCGTCAGCAGCTAATACCCAAAATCCAACGCATTCTTATAATGGCCAAGGAGATTATTCAGTGGTGCTAGTTGTAAAAGATATTAACGGATGTCTTGATTCAGCAAGACAGGACATTTCGATAGTATTGTTACCAGATGTTCCAACAGCATTTTCACCGAATGGAGATAGTCAAAACGATTTCTTCTTAGTGAGAGGCGGTCCATTTAAATCTATTAATGTTAGAGTATATAACAATTGGGGGCAGTTAATATTTGAAACAAATGATCAACTTCAGGGTTGGGATGGTAAATTTAAAGATATAGATCAGCCAGTGGGCGTATATGTTTGGGTAGTAGAAGTTGAAATGCTAAATGGTAAAACAGTTAAAAAAGACAGGTGATGTCACATTATTAAGATAAGATGAAAAAGAAAATATTAATATCGTATTGTATCTTGCTTTTATGGAGTTGTTCTATAAAAGCACAGGACTTTCATTTATCGATGTATGATGCTGGTCCGCTATTTTTAAATCCTGCATTAACAGGTGTGGTAGATGCAAACTTTAGAGTACATGCACAATATAGAAACCAATGGCGTTCCGGTTGCATTTAAACCCTACAACACAGTATTAATTAGTTTAGATGCCCCAAAAAGGTAAATGGGGATTTGGCGGGACAAATTATTAATATTAGAGCTGTTGGTTGGTAATTATAATGTATTGCAAGGGTTGTTTTCTGTATCCTATGCAGTGCCATTGGATAAAAATAAAAACCATAATTTATCTTTTGGCTTACAAGCTGGGGCAATGCAAAAAACAATTGAAGCTGGTTTATATACATTCAATAACCAATATAACACGTCAGATGGAGGTTATTTTGATAAAAACTTAGCATCTGGAGAAACATACAATAGACAGTCGTACATAAGAGAACAAGTAAACGCTGGTATTTTATATTTTAACGGAAAACAACAAGCGCGTTTAAATCCATTCTTGGGATACTCTGTTTTTAATTTAACTAATCCAAAAGAATTCTATGGAAGTGACAATAAATTACCTCTTAGACATTATGTCACGCCGGGTGTAGAATAAATGTAACAGAAGAGTTATTTTATGTTTTACCAAAAGTGTTAGTTATGATGCAAAAAAAATGCTACAGAGCAACTGTATTCAATTGACATGGGTTATTTCTTTAAAGAACAAGAGTTTTATGTACTAGCTGGATTAAATTATGAAGTAAAGATGCAGCCGTATTTTTTATATAGGAGCCCAAAAAAGAAAACAATTACATTGCCAAAATAGGATATGATGCAAATACATCATCGTTAAAAGATGTTTCAAAAACTCGTGAGCCTTTGAAATATCTTTCACCTACACAGCTAAAAAAATCAAATAAAAAGACGTACGTCACTGTCCAAGATTATAAAAGTTTATGAGAAAATTATTATTATTAGCTACTATTCTTCTTGCAACAGTTCAGGTATTTGGCCAATCAAAAAAACTTTGGCTAAAGTTTGGGGATGATGCCTTTGCGAAAAAAGACTACACTACGGCAATCGATTATTATAATAAAGTATTAAACGATACTATAGCATTAAAAGAAGCTGTGCTTCCTTATGAAGTGCAGATCGTAAATTTAAAAACAAAAGAATTCAAACAAGATTCTACAAAAGAAGCGTAGCCAAAAAAGCCAAAAACGAAATCTACAAAGTTGATTACGTAAACCACTTCAACTCAGCAATTTGTTACACCGCGCAAATTTTGACTACTCAATTCAGTAAAAAATATTACAAAAGGTTGTAGATAATGGTCGTATCCGGAAGATATGCATCAATACGCATTGGCATTATTGCAAATAAAGAAATATGATACTGCGATGTTTCTATTTGAAATATTAATGAAACGGCAAAACCGATTCATTAAAGAAAGTATTTCAAAAAAGTTTAAGTTCTTGCTATTTTGCATTAGATTCGATTAGTAACAAAAGATTAATTGTTGCTCGTAAAATGGATACCACTGTATTTAACGTTGGTACATCTAATTTTGCGCCGATGTATTATGGAAGTGCTACAAAACTATTATTTACAAGTGCTAGAAAAGGTGGAGTATTATTGGATCCAGAAAAACAAGACTCACGCTATTTATGTGACTTATATTATACTGAACTAAAAGATACAGGTTGGATGAAACCAGTGAACTTTGGTAGACCAGTAAATACTAGGTTTACATGGGGAGGGTTCAAGTATTGTTTCTTCCGACAATATTATGTTTTATACAAGATGGAGCGACGCAAACAGAAATGAATCATTTATTTATATGGCAAAAATGCAAGATGGATTGTTTTACCAAACCTATAAATTAAGTGAAACAGTTAATAAAGTTGGATATAAAACCATGCAGCCATTTGTATCATTTGATGGTACAAGACTATATTTCTCTTCAAATAAACCTGGTGGTTTTGGTGGCTTTGACTTATACGTATGTAACATCGATGAAAAAGGTTTAACAGGCGAAGCTAAAAACTTAGGAAAAACAATCAATACAAGTGGTGATGAAACAACACCTTTCTTTCATGCTATTTCAAATACTTTATTCTTAGTTCAAACGGACATGTAGGAATTGGTGGTTTAGATGTTTTTAAGCTCCATTAAGTCCAGAAGACTCTGTGTATACGATTCCAAAAAATTTATGTAGCCCAATTAACTCTAGTAAAGATGATGCTTATTTTATATTAGATAGATTACAAACCAAAGGTTATTTTGCAAGTGATAGAGAAGATTGCCTTGGTGGAAACTGTTATGATATTTATGAATTTGAAAATGAACCTATCTTATTTGATATCAGTGGTACTGTAGAAGACTACGATACAGGAGAGCCAATTGCAAGTGCATTAGTAACAGTGAAAGATGTGGAAGGAGAAGATGAACCTTTGTTTTTAATTACTGATGAAAAAGGCTTTTACTCGTCGCCTTTAAAAGAAAACAAACAATACTTTTTAAAAGCACAAAAGAAAGGTTATCAGGCAAGTTCAGCAAGTGCAACTACAAAAGGCTTAACACGAAAACGACTCATATTGCACACACAAAAACTTTACCTTAAGTATTATTCCTGAAGAGGACGTGGTTATTGAAGGTATAGAGTACGATTTAAATAAAGCTACATTGCGTCCTAAATCATTAGAAATTTTAGATAAGATTTTTGATTATTTGCAGTTGAATGATAACTTTAGTATTGAGATTAAT
>JADJFB010000012.1 GCA_016708845.1 Bacteroidota bacterium
AAGTGAGGAAAGCAGATGTTTCAAAGTGGAATTAATGTTGTTGATTTATTAGTGGATAAAGCAACAGTGTTTCCAAGCAAAACGGAAGCTCGTAAAATGGTTTCTGGAAATGCAGTCAGTATTAACAAAACAAAAATTGCTGATGTAAACGCCATCATAAATTTAGATGCATTTATTGGCGGAAACTATTTATTAATAAGCAAAGGCAAAAAAGAAAATTATTTAATAAAATTGATTTAAAAATTTTCTGCGCTCTTTGTGCAAAATCTCCGCATCTTTGCGGTTAAATTTAATAGCAAAATGATAAAAGACATCGTAATTCCAGAAGTATTTGACGTGGCAATTGCTATCGTTCAGGAGTTTGAAGGACTTGATGAATACAATGCTTATATTTTTAACTTTAAAGAAGAGAGTATCAAAAATGTATTGATTACTTCTACAGGTTATGGCGTCATTAATGATGTGAAGAAAAAAACCAGCACACTGCGCCATTTTTTTGAAGAAATAGAAACCTTAGATTATAAATTAATTGAACCTGTTTCAAAAGAAGTATTTGGGTTGAGTAATGAATATTGGATAAGCTTTACTTTAAACGGACAATTATTAGATAAACAATTCATTTTTTTACCTGAATCTATTATCGAAGCTAATTTTCAAATGATTCCTTTTTTAAATAAAATGGGAGTTATCATTAAATAGTTTCCTCTTCGTAACAAAAGTCACTCTTTAGTTTTATAAATTCGTGTATATTAGGCGAAATTTATAAATATACTATTATGAAAGGCAGATTTTACTGGTGGAACGAATGGATGGAGCGTAAGCATAAATATGCTACTGCAACCGAAAAACAATTAAACGCAGATAAGTTTAATGCCATTTGTGCAGGCACGGGTTTACCAAACATCCATCAAAAATCAACATTTAAATTTAAAGATGTAGCTGATGGTGCATCGCGTTTTGTGGGAAATTCTCCTTCTGGCGAAAAACCATTTGCTCGTATTTACACACGTTTAGGAAATCCTAACACAGAATATTTGGAAAAAGTATTATTTCAATTGGAATGTCAACACATTATTGATAATGCGTTAAAGTCTGACGAAAAAACGCCAACCATAGCCTCCTTGGTGTTTGCTTCTGGAATGGCTGCTATTTCAACTGTTATTATGGGCTTTGTGCAACCAGGTGATGGAATTATTGTTGGTAATGTTTATGGATGCACAGATTCGTTAATGCGTTTTTTACAAAAACGTTTTGGTATTGATGTGTATTTTGTTGACGCTACAAACCCAGAAAACGTTAGAGATACGTTAAATGCCCATCCTCATGTATGTGCTGTTTTAATTGAAACGCCTGATAATCCTACATTACAATTATGTGACATTGAAGCCATTTCAAAATATACAGAGCAACACGAAGCGATGTTAATCGTTGATAATACTTTTTGTTCTCCGTACTTACAACAACCTTTTCGTTTAGGTGCTGATGTGGTAATCCATTCTTTAACAAAATATGTTAGCGGTCATTCAACTTCTATTGCTGGTGCAGCCATGGGACCTTATGAATTTTTTAGTAAAGAAGTATATCCAGTTTACAAAGATTTCGGACCAACACCTTCGCCATTTGACAGTTGGTTAAATAGTTTAACCATTCAAGAAATGGGAGTAAGGATGGAACACCAATGTAAAACGGCGATTCAAGTTGCTGAGTTTTTAGAGAAGCATCCTAAAATTGAAAAGGTGTGGTATCCAGGATTGCCAAGTCATCCGCATTATGATATTTGTAAAAAACAAATGCGTAATGGTGGTGGCATGATTTCGTTTGAAGTAAAAGGTGGTTTTGAAGCAGGTGTAAAATTAATGAACTACTTTGCTCGCCCTGATACGCCAATGGAATTAGCAGTTAGTTTGGGTTCTGTTATTAGCTATATTGAACATCCAGCAAGTATGACACATTCTGTTATTCCTGAAGCAGATAGATGTGTACGCGGAATTACAAATTCTTTAGTACGATTATCAATTGGTGTAGAAGGCTTCAGTACGATTAGTGAAGCTTTAAATGCAGGGTTAGAGTTATAAAAACGAGAAAAACGCTACTTTTCCTTTAAAAATTAGACAAACATCCCATTTTTCGGGATGTTTTTTTATGTAGAATAAAGTAAATTTTATACATTTAGTACTTTAAGCATATTAAAATTTACATGGCCACTTCAATTTTAGAATCCACTTCAGTGAAAGAAAAAATTTCGATTGATACTCTTAAAAAAGCTTACACGTTAATGTGTACTGCTAAAAGCATGGCGGAGTTATACGAAGCTAATAAAGAAATAACTGCAAAGTATGTACATGCTACGTCTCGTGGGCATGAAGCTATTCAATTAGCAATGGGTTTGCAATTGTTGCCACAAGATTTTGTGAGTCCCTATTACCGTGATGATAGTATGTTATTAGGTATTGGGATGTCTCCATTTGAATTAATGTTACAGTTATTAGCAAAACGTAACGATCCATTTTCTGGTGGAAGAACTTATTATGCACATCCAAGTTTACGTAGAGATGATATGCCTAAAATTCCTCATCAATCAAGTGCTACAGGAATGCAGGCTATTCCTACAACTGGTGTAGCAATGGGCTTACAGTATTTGGAATTAAATAATTTACAACAAGATTTTAAAGGAAAAAATCCAGTGGCGGTTTGCTCTTTAGGTGATGCTTGCATTACTGAAGGTGAAGTAGCAGAAGCTTTTCAAATGGCAACGTTAAAAAAGTTGCCAATTTTATATTTAGTGCAAGATAACGAATGGGATATTTCAGCGCATGCTCGAGAAATTCGTTCTCAAGACGCAACGGATTACGCTAAAGGATTTAAAGGATTAGAAACTCGTACCATTGATGGGACTGATTTTATTGCTTCCTACAATACGATTAATGAGTGTTTAGAGATTATTCGTAAAGAACGTCGACCAATGTTGATTCATGCAAAAGTTCCTTTGTTAAATCACCATACATCAGGTGTTCGTAAAGAATGGTATAGAGATGATTTAGAAGAGTGTGCTAAAAGAGATCCATTACCTCGTTTGCGTAATCAATTAATTATTGCAGGAGTGGATGCTTCTGATATTAAAAAGATTGAAGAAGATGCTATTAGTTTTGTAGAATCTGAATATCAAAAAGCATTATTAGAAGAAGATCCTCGCCCCGAAGATTTATTATTACATGATTTTGCTCCAACTCCAATTACTGAAGAAAAAGGAAATAGAGCTCCTAGCGGCAAAGAGAAAACCGTTATGGTAGATAGCGCTTTATTTGCTATCCGTGAAATTATGGAAAAGCATCCCAATGCTTTATTATACGGACAAGATGTTGGTAAGCGTTTAGGTGGCGTATTTAGAGAAGCTGCTACTCTAGCACAAACATTTGGAGACAATCGCGTATTTAATACACCAATTCAAGAAGCGTTTATTATTGGCAGCACCGTTGGGATGAGTGCCGTTGGATTGAAGCCAATAGTAGAAGTTCAGTTTGCTGATTATATTTGGCCTGGCTTAAATCAATTATTTACCGAGGTAAGTCGTTCTTGTTATTTAAGTAATGGTAAATGGCCAGTTAGTTGTATTGTGCGTGTGCCAATTGGTGCATATGGAAGCGGCGGGCCATATCATTCAAGTTCTGTAGAAAGTGTATTAGCCAACATCAAAGGAATTAAAATTGCCTATCCAAGTACAGGAGCCGATTTAAAAGGTTTAATGAAGTCTGCGTTTTATGATCCAAATCCAGTAGTGATGTTGGAGCATAAGGGATTGTATTGGAGTAAAATTAAAGGAACCGAAGATGCGAAAACCATTGAACCGGATGAGGATTATGTGATTCCGTTTGGTAAGGGTAGAGTAGTGCAGGAAGCTTCTGAAGAAAATATATCTAAAGGTAAATCCTTAACCGTGATTACTTATGGTATGGGAGTTTATTGGGCTAAGAGCGCTGCTAAAAAGTTTGAAGGTCAGATAGAAATTATTGATTTAAGAACGATTGCACCAGTTGATGAACAGTTAATGTTTGCAAGTGCGACTAAGCATGGTAAATGTTTAGTGTTAACAGAAGAACCAGTATTTAATGGTTTTGCTCAAAGTATCGCTGCACGTATTTCCGAAAACTGCTTTAAAAAATTAGACGCACCAGTAAGAGTGATTGGTTCTGAAAATTTACCCGCTATTCCTTTAAATTCAACACTAGAAAAAACGATGTTGCCTAATGCTGATAAGGTAGAAAAAGCAATTGAGGATTTGTTGAATTACTAAAATGTATAAACTGTTATTAATCATATTTATTATTTTTAGTTTTTTTGCTCAAGATTCTATTGTCTTTAATGGTAAAGTAGTTACTGGAAAAATTATTGATTATTCTCCTGCAGGAGTTTTAATTAGAGATAATCAAGGGGAAACAAAGTACTATATTTATTTCTATAAGCGATTAACCTTTTCGGATACGCTTGTAGTTTATAGTCGTTATCCTTCTCAATTTAAAAAGAGAGTGGTGATTGATACCGTATTTTTTAAAAACCTTTTTACAAAGTTACATTTAAAAGAACTCGTGGCATTATAAATGCATGAGTGATGTTTAGTTATCCATAGTGGAAGGTTTTTGTTGTAAAAAAAGCAGATATATTGCGTATTACTGATAACCGAAACAGAATTTCATCTAACCAAACAAAATTCCAGTATCTAAATGATCCACTAAAGCGTGTTTTAATGGGGGTTTTAAAACGGACTTTTGTTATTTTAAGAGACGAAAATTGTTTTTTGAAGATGATTTTATTGCGCCTAAATTATCGATTCCAAAAAATGAAATTGAGAAAGTTATTTTTTTAGATTCTATTATCTCATACATAGATACATTGAATACAAACAAACTAGTGCATAGCACGTTATATTAAGAGGTTTTATCCAATTGCAAGAAAATTAGCAGGATTAACAAATTTTTAATGTGTGATTTAAACGTTTCCTATTATAGATCTTTGTTTAGAAACACAATTGATGTTGGCATTGGAATTAATATTCCAATCATTAGTACATCCAGAGAAATCTCTAACTTATCACTAAATATCACTAAAGTCTAAAATTCAATTGATTTTATCTACTGATTATTATATATTTCATTCACAATTTTATAAATTTATCTAGTAGTATATAGACAACTAATTTCAATTATACTTACGTAGATAATTCTTCAGGCTATTTAAAAATGATAATTATAAGATTATAGAAAATCTCAAATAGAAATGCAAACGCATTGTTTTTACATCAGGACTTTTCATCAAACTTTTCTTTAGCAAATTTGGGTGGGTTGGGAAGAATACAACGACCCGTATCAATTTCAAAAAGGAAATGAATTATATGGTTCATCATTGGCAGCTTACACCAATTTTATGGCAGGGTTTAAGTTTTAAATTACTTCACTTTCACCCAAAAGGTTGTTCTTCCTAGCATAGATACGCCAATGTATCCTCTAACATTTAAGTTTCCTTTTTCGTCACGAGTAATTTTGCAGCTATAAGTTTTTCCATTTTTTGGATCATAAATTGTTCCTTCGTGCCAAAGGTTTTGCTGTCTAAAAAAGTATTAATATTAATTTGATTATGTATTATATTTATTTATAATAATCAATATAATATTATTTTTAATAATAATACTGTAATTGATTATGTAATATAATATTAAATTGATGTTTAATTCTTAGGGATAGATTTTACCTTTACAATAGCGTTAGTAATTTAATTTATTGCCACTTATTGGCAATTATGTACCAGTTATTAAACGATAAGTGCCTATCACTAAACTAAGAATTTTATACAATAAATTTAATATACATTTGAAATGAAAAAATCTATCACTATGAAAACAAAACTACTAATTGCAGTTATAACTATACTAGGAGTTGTAAATGCAGGTGCTCAAACATTAACTGGAACAGTTACCACTCAACCTTGCAATAATAATGGGGTTTGCGTTGTTAATGTTACTGGATTAACACCTCCCATTAATTACACATACTGGAATGGGAATGTTCAAGTATTTCATAACAATGTTAATTCACTTTCTGATCAATTAACTGGTTTCTCTTCTGGTGGATATGGCACTATATACTGCCAGGCTTCGGATGGAGTTAATTTTGTGTCAAATCAATTTTATTATACAGTGCCTTTTTATGTTAGTACAAATAGCGCTAATGCTATATGTCCAAGTACAACAGGAACATTAAGTGCATCTACTTTCTCAGGAAGTCCAGGTCCTTTTACTTATAGCTGGACTAACATTGTTACAAATGCAAATTATACTGGAAATAATGTCATGGTACCAGTGGGAGAATATAGTTTAGTGGTTACAGATCAGGTTACTGGATGTACTAATCAGGTTGGAGATTCTTCGGTTTATATTGCACAAACATCAAATATTAATCTTACTTATTCTACAACAACGGCTAACTGTACTAATGGGACGGCAAGTGTAATTGCAACGGGTGGAGTTATGCCATATACTTATCAATGGAATACAGGTGCCATTACATCTTCAATTAGTAATCTAACTCAAGGTATTTACTCTGCAACAGTAACTGATGTTCAAGGTTGTATAAATAATAGTATATGGAGTAGTGCTTGGGTTCAACAGGCACCAACTATAAATGTGAACCCATCGGTAACAAATGCAACCTGTGTACAGAATAATGGTAGTGCCATTGCTTTTGCTACAGGAGGGATGTCACCCTATACTTATGCGTGGAGTAATGGACAAACAACTCAAACTTTGACAGCGGTTGCTGGCGGCACTTATTATACTGTGATTGCAACGGATGCTAATGGTTGCACAGGAAGTGCATGGGCATCAATTGGCGTTACTACTCCAATTATTGTAACTGATGCAGTAAGCCCAAGTTCATGCACGGCTCCTACAGGTTCAGCCACACTTAATATTTCGGGAGGAACACCGCCTTATACAACTGTTTGGAATACATTTTCTGGTACTTTAACCAATACGACTATTAGCGGCGTTGTTTCTGGTCAGTATGCCTTTACAGTAACTGATGCCCTAGGTTGTATTCAATCAGGTAGTGTATATATCCCACCCGTTAGTAATATTTATGCAGGGATTTATCCTAGTATTGTTACTTGCCCAGCCACAGTTGGAGCAGTTTATTCAAATGTTAGCGGAAGCAACCCTCCTTTTGCATATAACTGGAGTAATGGTTCAACAGCTGCACAAATTAGTAACGTGCCACTAGGTGGTTACTCTTGTGTAATTACGGATGCTGTTGGATGTTCGGTAACTAAATATGCAAGTTTGTATGCAAACAGTCCAATTAATATTGGTTTAACGGCAACACAAGCTAGTTGTAAATTTACCGCTGATGGAAGTGTAATTGCGAATGCAACAGGTGGAACAGCTCCCTATATTTACAATTGGAGTAATGGACAAACTGGAACTACCGCTTCTGGTTTAAATTATGGTAATTTATATGTTTCAGTTACAGATGCAAATGGATGCTCAAATAATAATCACACGTATGTAAATTATAATGCATCAAACAATTCTTGTTATTGCACAATTACTGGCCAAGTTTATAAAGATGCTAATAGTAATTGTACGATTGATGGTGGTGAAACTGGCATTCATAATATTATGATTCACTGCTCAGGTGTTGGTTATGCGTTTACTGATGCTAATGGTAATTATAGTTTCCAAGTGCCAACTGGAACTTACACTTTATCAGAAACAGTTAATTCAACGTATCCTTTAGCTACTTGTCAAAGTAATGCGCAGGTACAAACTGTAACAGCAAACTCTGGTTGCACAACTATTGTAAACTTTGCCAATAATGTAGTTTTATTACATGATTTACATATCATTACAACTTGTTATCCTTATCCAGGACCAATTCCAGGAAATATGTATAACCAAAGAGTTATTGTCGAAAATAACGGAACCATACAAGAATCTAATGTTCAGATTGGTTATACGCACGATGGACAATTAGGTTCAATGGCGCCGAATTTATTTACACAATTAGACGCAATAAATTATCCAAATTGGTATAGTGTGCAGTCAGGTTTTACTTCTTTAACTCCAGGAACTTCGGATGTCATAAATACGACATACAATACACCAACAAATATTCCATTAGGAACTCAAGTTAATTTTTATGATTCTACAGCACACATGGCGCCAATTAATACGACTTGGTTATTAGATCAAACACCTTGGAACAACGTTCAAAATTATCAGCAATATGTTATTGGCTCATTCGATCCAAACTTTAAAGAAGTAAGCCCTCAGGGCATTGGCGCGCAAGGTTATATTGCATCTAAGGATTCATTATTGAGTTATGTCATCCACTTTCAAAATGAAGGAACCTATTTTGCACAAAACATTTCAGTAGTAGATACATTAGATGCTGATTTAGATTGGACTACTTTACATCCAGGTTATTCTGATCATAGTTATACAACAACTGTAAGTGAAAACGGTGTTATTACATTTAAGTTTGCTAATATCAACTTGCCTTGGAAACAGCAGTATGGAGACATCATGAGTTCGGGTATGGTAACTTATACCATTAAGCGTAAACGTAATGTAGCACAAGGAACTCAGTTTAAAAATTCCGCAGCTATTTATTTTGATTACAATGCTCCAATTATTACTAATACAACTTTAAATACTTTAAATGATGTATTTGCTTCAATAGAAGAAAAATCTAAAATAGATAATAGTGACGTCGTATTATATCCTAATCCTGCAACCGATAATTTGAGTATTATTATAAATGCTAAAGCATTTAATAACGGACAAGTTAACATTCTTGATATTACTGGTAAAGTGCTAAGTTCTCAAGATATTAATTTAGAAAACGGCAAAAATGTAATTAACCAAAACACAAATGATCTATCTTCTGGTATTTACTTTGTGCAAGTAAAATACAATGAATCATTCGTTACTAAAAAATTAGTAGTGATTAAATAAGTTAGTTATTTTGTTTTTTAACAGCGCTTTCATTGTATTGGAAGCGCTGTTTTTTTGTGCTATAATTTTGTTATTTTTAGGAAAATTTATTTCCATGAAATACTAATCATTCCAAAAGAATAAATTCTAATGAAGATGATGAGTATACCATATGACAATTTAAAAAATAACAGCTCCATATGAAAAAACTATTCGCACTCTATTTTTTAGCAGCTCAATTTTCCATTTTTGCTCAAACCATTAACGAAACATGGGTAAAAGAAAATTACACTAAAAAAGAATATACCATTACCATGCGTGATGGCGTCAAATTATTTACCACAGTATATGCTCCAAAAAATAATTCTGAAAAGCATCCTTTTTTAATAACGCGTACACCTTATTCTTGCGCCCCATACGGAGAAGATAAGTATCAACCTCGTTTATGGAATTTTCATTGGAGAGAATATTTAAAAGAAGGATACATTTTTGTATTTCAAGATGTGAGAGGAAGATGGATGAGTGAAGGGACATTTATGGATGTACGTCCATTCAATCCAAATAAAAAAACAAAAAAAGATATTGACGAAGCTAGCGACACTTACGATGCGGTTGATTGGTTAGTAAAAAATATTCCAAATAATAATGGCAATGTTGGTGTATTTGGAACTTCCTATCCTGGTTTTTATTCAACCATGGCAGCTTTAAGCGGACATCCAGCAATAAAAGCGGTGAGTCCGCAAGCGCCAGTAACAGAATGGTTTAAAGGAGATGACTTTCATCACAACGGTGCGTTTATGTTGTGCGACGCTTTTAATTTTTATTCTGGTTTTGGGCAACCGCGCCCTAAGCCAACAACAGTTGGTCCTAAAGAATTTGAACATTATACAAATGATATTTATAAATATTATTTGGAAGTAGGGGTATTAAAAAACTTTAGCAAATTAATGGGTGATAGTATTTTGTTTTGGAACGATTTAATGAATCATCCTAATTATGATGAGTGGTGGAAAGCGCGTGATGCGCGTGTTAGTTGCAAGAACGTTCAACCAGCAATGTTAACAGTTGGTGGTTTGTTTGATGCAGAAGATTGTTTTGGTGCATGGCGTTTGTATGAAGCAATTGAAAAACAAAGTCCTACAACCAATAATAAAATTGTGATGGGACCTTGGTTTCATGGAGGCTGGAGCAAAGGTGATGGGAGCTATTTAGGAAATGTGCGTTTTGGAAGTAAGACTTCTAACTACTTTCAGAATAATATCGAAATTCCATTTTTTAATTATCATTTAAAAGGAAAAGGTAATATTGATAAACTAGCAGAGGCCTCTATCTTTTTTACTGGAGAGAATGCATGGAGAAGTTTATCAACTTGGCCGCCAAAAGAAATGACACCAACGCCTATTTATTTTAATGACAACTCTTCTTTATCATTTAATAAATCTTCATCTCTAAATAGTTCTACTAATTACGTGAGCGATCCTTCAAAGCCTGTTCCATTTACCGAAGATGTATTAGATGGAAGAACGCGAGAGTACATGACAGATGACCAACGTTTTGCAAGCAGAAGAACAGATGTGATTACCTTTAAAACGTCTGTTTTAGAAAATGATTTGACACTAGCTGGAACTGTCATCGCCGATTTAAAAGTTGCTATCTCTACAACTGATGCGGATTTTGTAGTGAAAGTGATTGACGTGTTTCCTGATGGATTTGTGTATGATACTTTAGTTTATACTTCTGATAAGGGTAACGACTATTTAATGGATGGTTACGAAATGCTGGTACGCGGTGAAATTATGCGCGGACGATATAGAAACAGTTTTGAAAAACCTGAAGCCTTTGAACCAGATAAAATAACCACTGTAAAATTTGAATTACCAGATGTGGCACATACTTTCAAAAAAGGTCATCGTTTAATGATACAAGTACAAAGTACGTGGTTCCCTTTAGCAGATAGAAATCCTCAGCAATTTGTAGATATTTACCATTGCGAGGATAAAGATTTTATTAAATCAGAAATTAAATTATTTCATGATGCGACGAATGCATCGAGTATTATTTTACCTGTGTTGAAGTAAATTAATGAAAAAAAAGCCTCGTTATTAACGAGGCTTTTTTAATTCTAATACTTTATTACAACTTCTCAAAAGCAATCTCAAATGCCTTAATGGTTTTCTCAATATCTTCTTGTGTGTGAGCTTCGCTCATAAAACCAACTTCATAACCAGAAGGTCCAGAGTAAATATTGTTGTCTAATAAAGCATGATATAAAATTTTGAAATGTTTCATGCTATCTGCATCAATATCCTCGGCGCATCTAATGGCTTTTTTGTCAGTAAATGCTAACCAAAAAATAGAACCAACACTAAAAACAGTAAAGTTGTGTTTAGTATTCTTTTTTAATCCAGCAATCAACATTTGTGTTTTAGCTTCTAGGTCTTGATAGAAATTAGGTTTTAAGCATTCGGTTAATTGAGCAATACCTGCTGTCATAGCTACAGGATTTCCACTCAAAGTGCCAGCTTGATAAACGTTACCTTCTGGAGAAATAGATGACATGATTTCTTTACTAGCACCATAGGCGCCAACAGGGAAACCGCCACCAATAATTTTACCGTAAGTAATAATATCTGGTTTAATATCATAGTAACCAGCAGCACCACAAAAACCAACTCTAAATCCGCTGATCACTTCATCAAATAATAATAAAGTTTTATTGGCAGTGCAGATGTCTCTTAAAAATTGTAAGTATTCTTTTTCTTGCAGCAACAAACCATTGTTCGCAGGAATCGGTTCAATGATGACACAAGCTATCTCATCTTTAAATTGAGCAAAAGCTTGTTCAACCGCTTCTTTACTATTTAATGGAACCACAATCGTTTCTTTCACAAAACTTTCTGGTACACCCGCAGAAGAGGTTTCTCCAAAAGTCACTAATCCGGAACCAGCTTTTACTAATAACGAATCGGAATGTCCATGATAACAACCTTCAAATTTTAAAATTTTATTTCTTCCTGTAAACCCTCTTGCTAAACGAATAGCGCTCATCACCGCTTCAGTTCCGCTACTTACAAAACGAATTTTTTCGATGTAATGATTGTTAGTTATAATTAATTCGGCTAATTCATTTTCTAAGCGAGTAGGTGCACCAAAAGATGTTCCATTACGCATCGTTTTTTCTACTGCGTTTAATACGTTATCGTTGGCGTGCCCTAAAATTAATGGTCCCCAACTAGCACAGTAATCAATATATTCTTTCCCGTCAGCATCCCACACATGTGAGCCTTTCCCTTTATCAATAAATATAGGAGTTCCTCCTACGCTTCTAAATGCACGTACGGGAGAATTTACACCGCCTGGAAAAAAAGCTTTTGCTTTTTCAAATAATTGAGCTGATACTTGATTGTTCATTTCTGGAAATTTTGTAGCAAAGATAAAGGTTTGATGGATATATTTTAATTTCTTTCCAATAAAAAAAGGCTACCCGTTTGGATAGCCTTTTTAAGATAGTTATAGAACTAATTAGTGTTTAACAATTTTACCAATTTTAATGGCTTTGTTATTATTAATTACTTTATAAACATACATACCATCTGTTAATTTAGAAGTATTGATAGTTGTAGTTTCGTTAGTTAATGTTTCTTTAACTACTAGTTTTCCAAGAGCATCATAAACTTCAATTGAAGTGTTACCAGCTAATTCAGAAGAGATAGCAATATTTAAGATGCCATTTGTTGGATTAGGATATATGTTGATTCCGTTTGATACAGAAGCAAGTGTATTAATACCTGTACAAGTTTGAACATCAACAAAAACAGTAGTTGTTGCTTCACAATTTCCATCATTTACAGTTAAAGTATATGTTGTTCCAACCGTTGGAGTAACAGAAGTTGTCATGGTGTTAGCACCATCAGACCAAGTGTATGAAGTAGCAGCTGTAGAAGCTGTTAATACAGCGCTTTCTCCTAAGTTAGCACATACTAATGTGTTTGATGCCGTAGCAGAAACTGTTGGTAAATTATTTACACGTACAGAAACTGTTGCTGTATTTGAACAACCTGATGCTTCACCAGTTACAGTGTAAACAGAAGCAGAACTAGGCGTTACTATTTGCGTAGAAGAAGTTCCTGCAGCAGTCCAAGTATAGTTAGTTGCACCACCAGCAGTTAAAGTTGCAGATGAACCAGCACAAATAGAAGCGCTAGATGTAGAAGCATTAACGGACGGAGTATTAGCTACTACAGTTGTTGAGTTTGACATACAACCAAATAAAGAATACATTACTGTATTTGTTCCAACAGATGAAGGAGAAAAAGATGTTATAGCAGTAGTTGATGTATTAACTGTAAACACACCATACGGCGATGCAGGAGTTAAAGATGAGCTAGATGCAGGTAAACAATAGTTTGCGGCTAAACCGGTAAACGACATATTTAATGGCGCTCCCATATCCATTACTAAAACTCTCGTAGAAGATCCTGCTAAAGCTGGGGTATCATAAGAATCTAATTGAATATAATAGGTTGCACCAGGAGTTAAACAAGCTGCTCTCACAAAAGAAGAAAACTGAACGCCAGAATGACTAACGTAAGCACTATCATCATCGTTAGCTGCTATTAAAGTAGCTGTTGATGCAGATAATAAATCTGAACACGTTGCTGCTTTCCAAATTGCTACTTGTGTATCAAAATCAGGAGCTTGTACTGTAACATAACCCGATGCTGGTGCTACAAACGTAAACCATAATGTATTAGCTAAAGTTAATTGACCCCATCCTGTATTCGAAGTATAACCTGTGTTTGGAGGAGAAACTTCTCCTGTTTGAGTAGTTGCGCCAACTGGAGAGTAAGAAGTAGTTGAAACTCCTAAAGTTAAAGGAATAGCAGAACAAACATTATCTCCAGGGAAATTTACAAATACCTGCCAAGGCGAATTTGTAGTATCGTTTACGCATCCAGGATTTGATGCGATAGCTAAAACAAATATAGTTCCTTGAGAACTAAATGTAATATTTGAAGGATTAGTTGTTGCTGATGTAACAGCAGTCCATGGCCCTGTTGCAGTAGTTCCTTGATACCATTGAATATTTCCTGCTAAGCTAGTTACAGAAAATGATCCAGGTGTTCCAATATTTAAGGTTGATTGACCAACTATTGAACCAATTGCAGGAGTTAAAGTACATGCTGGAGCTGGTTCAATATTAATTGAATAATCTTCATATGATCCCCAAGTTCCGCTATAACAAGGCGTTGGAGGCCCTACGTCAAGCCCGCCAATTCTTAAACGGTGAACTCCTAACGGAGCGGCTAAAGCTAAGTTGAAAGATGCGGCTAATGTTGTTGGATTTGTTGCTAAAGATGCACCAGAATAAACCTCTTCACCAACATCATTAAAGTCTAAATCGTCATTAAAGTCAATCCAAACTTTTGTATCGTAAGTATATCCTGTTGCATAAGTAATATTTACAGGAACAGTAGTTCCTTGAAATACAGTTGCTGTTTGAACTGAATAATTACCATAATTACCAACTTCTGCCGTTGTTGTATTATTGATTCCTGTTGGAATTGTAACATTTGTAATACCGCTTCCATCAACACTTGAAGGTGCTGGTGTACAGTAGTTAATGCTAGCGGTTGATAAAACCCAAGCACTGTTAGTTCCGCCACAGTTTGCTCTAACATATACGGAGTATGTATTTCCAACAGTTAAACCTGTTGCAGTATATGATGTTACAGATGTTGTAGCTGTTGGTACAGTTGTTCCTGTAGGATTTGATCCAACAAAAACATCCCATGCAGTTTCAGCACCACCAGCTGTCCAAGTGAATGTAGCAGAAGTAGAAGTAATACCAGTATTGTTATAAGCAGTAGGTGCTATACAAGAAGGAGCAACTTCTACTTTTAAATCATCAAAAGTTAAATACCAAGGAGTGCCATTACCAATTGCTTTTACAGCGCTATAATATAGGCCAGTTGTACTAACACTAAAAGTCCCAAGTAAGTTGTTGTACGTTGTGTTTGTTAAAGTGCCAGTTGCGGCAGCAATACTAGTTAAACCTGTAGTTGATTGCGCAGCACCATACAATAATCTAAATTCACTCCATCCGTTAGCTCCATCAGTAATGTAGTCTGCAGAAGCTTGGTAATTTACACCTGCAGTTAATTGAATGCCATTAGTGTAGAAATAATCACCTGTTGCTGCAGTACTCCATCTAAATGAGCCAAACTTTGTTCCTGATTTTGGTAATCGATTATAAGTTGGAGCAACTGGAGTTGCAGTATATGTTAAACAAATTGTTCCTGGACTAGTTGCCATCCAAGAGCAGTTAGGTAATTGATTGTTTTGAGTAATACCTTCAAATCCTTCGAAATAAGGAACAGTATTAGTTGTTGTGCCTGCAACCATTACTTGAATTGGTGCCGAAGCAGCGGTAAAAGAACCACAAGTTAAAACATTTTGAAAATAAATATCAGCAGTAATAGTTTGAGTTGTTGTTGCTAAACTAGCAGTTGGAACAATTGCTGTATAGCCAGTGCCTGTTGGTGAAGATTGCCATTGGTATGTTAAACCAGGAATACTTGACGCACCTGTTAAACTTAAATTTATTGGTTGATTAGGGCACACCATAGTAGAAGTAGCTGCAGTAATTCCAGCGTTAGGAGTTGTTCCAAAATTAACAGTAATAGTTGATGATGTAGCTACGTTAGTTCCACAAGCTACAGCACATTGATAATAAGTAGTTGCTGTTACAGATTGTGTAGTTGCAGTGGTTGTTGCAGTTGGAATTGGATTCCAAGAAATACCATCTGGAGAAGATAGCCATTGGTAAGATAAACCAGTAACACCAGTTGTAGAACCAGTTAAATTTAAAGTTACGTTTGAAGCAGCACATAATACAGTGCTAGTTGATGTAGCGTTACCCGCAGTTGGAGTTCCAGAACAAGGCAATGGAGGAGCCCAAGAATACATTAAACCATTAACTGGCATGCCTGGAGTAGTTCCAGTAGTGCTAAATGTTTGAACAGATCCGTTTCCAGTTCCAGCAGTTGAAGCTGTAAAAGAAACAGCTGCCCCATTTAATCTATTGTTATAATCCGCATTTGTAGCACCTCTCAATCCAATTTGGCGAGTATTATTAATATTAGTTGAACCTAATACATAACCATTAGAACCGTAAACAACACTTACTTTATTCGTAGTTTCTTCTAAACGAATTTGGAAGTTTAATCCATAAATATTAGTTGTACTTGTGCTGTATGAAGGTCTCCAATTACTATATTGAATAACAACTTCTCTGTTTGGAGTAGAACCAACTACTTCATATCTAATTTCTCCTGTTAAAGAAGCTGTTCCAGCGCTAAACATGGAGTTTAAATCTCCACCCCAAGCAGCAATTGAACCTGCAAATAATCCTGCACCACTAATTGGTGTAGTATTAGTTACACCTGGTGCCGTAGCACCAAAAGTAATAAAACCATTTGAACTGATGTTACATCCAGTGTATCCTATACCATTATATGTGAAGGTAAAAGGAAAAGACGCTGCTGGTAAGTTAAAAACCGCATCATCAATAGTTCCGGCAGCATTGGTTCCTGTTGCTACTGCAATAACACTTCCGCCAGTAATAGCGGAGTAAGCTCCTGTACTTTGCGTAAAAGTATAAGCAGAAACTTGAGCCGTACTCATATAACACGAAGCTAAAAGAGTAAAAGCTGATAGTAATAATTTTTTCATTTTATATAAATTTTAATAAGTCCGCAAAGTTAAACAATAAAAAACCCTTCTAGTTTAGTTTCTACAGAAAAAATACTGATTATTGTTAACAAATCACATCATTTAACAGTCTAAATTTTTAGTTTTTGTTAATTATATGTTATTTCATAATTATTAAAACAATAAGTTAATTTGAATCAAATATGTTTTTAGAAGAAATCAGAGAGTATTGTTTGTTAAAAAAAGGAGTAGAAGAGGGGTTCCCTTTTGGTGGAGATACTTTAGTATTTAAAGTAATGGGAAAACTATTTTTGTTAACTGGAATTGATTCGCAGCCAGTTCAATTTAATGCGAAATGCGATCCTGAAAAAGCGATTGAATTAAGAGAGAAATTCTCTTGCGTTTTACCTGGATATCACATGAATAAACAGCATTGGAATACTATTATTTGTGATGGATCTGCAAACAGAAAACAAATTCAAGAATGGATAGATGATAGTTACAATTTAGTAGTGAGTAGTTTAACTAAAAAGTTAAAAACAGAATTAGAGAATTTGTAATATTGTCAGCTGAGCGTCCCGATAGCTATCGGGAGAAGCTATTCATCCTTAAAGAAATTCAGCTTATGTAAATCAATCAACTGAGTTTTTTGATAATAAAAATTAATAACCTCAGGGCATTTATAACCTAATTTTGCCATACGCATAGCGCCTTCTTGGCACATCCCAACTCCATGTCCAAACCCTCGTCCTTTTAAAATAACAGTATCGCCAACAGCTACTACACTAAAAAAGGTTGATTTTAATTGTAAATCTGTTCTTACGTTTTTTAATGGAACTCTTACATTGTTTGCTTCTAAAAAGGGCTTTCTACTATCTTGTTTAAAAGTGAGTGCTAACCATCTCGCATTAGAATCTTGAATGGGGTAATTGTGTTTTAATTTTAAATACGACAACCAATCTTCTTTTGCCATTTTGCGTTCCCATTTTGCATTAGGCATTTTTGTGCTAAAAGTATCATTCACACTTCTTAAATACGATAATTTGCTTCCCCAAACATCTTCCGAGTTGGCTGTTTGTCCACCACTATTACTATGAAAAGCGGCATCAATCAAATTCAAATTATCATCTACTACAACTTTACCTTTCGTATCAGTCACTGCTTTCATAATATCTAACTCCGTTGTTTTGCCAAAGTATGCTTGGCAGTGTGTATGATCACATAAGTTAAAACCTTCAGGCGCATGTTTTTGTAAATGAGATAAAGCAAATGTTCTTGCTAAAATGGCTTGTACTTTATAAAATTCCTGAAACGATCTTCTTCCAGATTCTGCCTGAACAACACCGGCAATGTAATTATCTAATGATATTTCGTTTAAACATTTTAAGTCGCCCAATTCTGTTGTTACATATAAATTATCTTCATAAAAACGAGGTTTTCTGTCTGGAGAAATTAATTTCATGCGGAAAGATTTTACAAAATCAGGACTTGAAATTTTCACACGTTTGTATTTTCCAATCACATTTTCAAATGTTTTTACTTCAACCGAATCATTTACATAAGTAAGTTTAATTAGTGGTGATTGTTTAGTTGTTGCAACTTCAACGCCATTGGCCCAAATACTGTAATCGCCTGCTTCTGCGCTAAATGTAAATGATTGTACTTTTATTTGAGAGAAAATTTTAATGTTTACAGTTTCGTCAACCGCATATTTTTTTGAAACGTTAACCACTGCATTTTTTGTCACACTTGAATAGGATGATTTTACAGGCATATCCATTACATGCCATGAGGCAAATAAAAACAATACACTTATGATGATGATATTATTTTTTAGCATGAATGTGATTGTACATTAATTCGGCAACTTTTTTAGAAGCACCACTATTTCCTAACAGTTTTATTAAACCATCATATTCCTTCAACATTTCTTCTCTAACTGGCCCTGAAATGATTTTAGTTAACTCCTCCTTTAAATTTTTGGCATTTAAATCTGTCTGAATTAATTCTTTAACCACAGGTTTATCTAAAATTAAATTTGGCAAACCAATGTATTTAACTCTACCGCCAACAACCATCTTTGCAATAGAGTAAGATACAGTTCCACCTTTATAACAAACCACTTGAGGCAATCTAAATAGAGCACTTTCTAACGTTGAGGTGCCTGACTTAATAATACCAGCATGTGCATTGTGCATTAAGGCATAAGTTTGACCAAACACTACTTTTAATCCCATATCAATTGCCATTTGGTAAGCTTCTTTAGGCAAATTTGTAGTCCCAGCAATAACGAACTGATACTCTTTAAAATCATTTACTACATCCAGCATAATAGAAAACATGCGTTCTATTTCTTGCTTCCTACTACCTGGTAACACAGCAATAATTTGACGTTGATCTAAATTATTTTTTTCAATAAAAGTTGCTCTATTGGGAAGTGTAGCTTTTTCTTGTTCAATCGCATCTAGTAATGGGTGACCTGCATAATCTGCTTCGTAGCCATGTTTTTTATATACTGCCACTTCAAACGGCAATATCACAAACATTTTTTCTACGCTACGTTTAATAATTTCTACTCGATCTTCTTTCCACGCCCAAATAGTTGGAGAGATATAATAAAATACCCTGACACCTTGTTGTTTTGCCCAATCAGCAATGCGTAAATTAAATCCAGGATAATCTACCAATATTAATATCTCTGGTTTAAAATCTAAAATATCTTGTTTGCAAAAAGCAATATTTTTAAAAATAGTGCGAATGTTTTTTGCTACTTCCACAAAACCCATAAAAGCTAAATCTTTAATATGCTTTCGTGGTTTTTGATGCGTAACAGCTTCCATTAAATCTCCACCCCAAAATCTGAATTCAATGCTACTATCAAGTAACAACAATTCCTTCATCATGTTGGATGCGTGTAAATCTCCAGATGGTTCGCCTGCTATAACGTAGTACTTCATGTAAGTTTTAAAGTAATGAAATGTATAATACTAATCCTACATACAAGAATGTGGCAATAATTAAACCTCTGCCAAAATCAAATATTTTTTTATTCAGAGATAAATAAAAAATTGCTAAGTTGGCTATTACACAAACAATGGCTACTTCCTGAAACATATTACCGGCACGTAGATATCTGATAAATCCATTAGGGAAGTTCAATTGATTATGAAAAAACAGCCAATAGCAAAAAAAACATAGTGAAGGAAAAACAGCTCCAAATAAAAAGCCTATCCATTTTTTATCAATTTTATCTAACATGTTATAATGTGTTTTTTAAGTGAGTAATATAATTATGCGCCGTTAAATCGTGCATAATTGGAACAACCGACACATAGCCATTAGTTAAAGCCCATTCATCAGTATCTTTAGCTTCTGGTTCAAAGTTTACAAATTTACCTGTTAACCAATAATACGAGCGCCCGTATGGATCTTTTCTTTCTTCAAAATCTTCTACCCAATTGGCTTTTGCTTGGCGACAAACCTTAAGTCCGCTAATTTCATCAGCTTTTAATTTAGGGAAGTTCACATTTAAACAAACACCATTAGGTAATTTATCTTTTAAGCAAGAGGCGATGATTTTTTCGACAAATGTAGACGTAGCACTAAAATCTGCATTTATATCATAATCGCTCAAGCTAAAACCAACAGCCGATGTTCCTTCTAAAGAGCCTTCAATGGCCGCACTCATAGTGCCCGAATAAATGACATTGATGGAGCTGTTGCTGCCATGATTAATTCCTGATAGCACTAAGTCTGGCTTACGAGGCAGTAATTTATTAACGGCCATTTTCACACAATCCACTGGCGTACCAGTGCAGCTATATTCTTCAATTACTCCCGCGTGATAGTTTGTTTTTTGAATACGCAACGTAGCATTAATCGTAATGGCATGACCCATCCCAGATTGAGGTTTATCTGGAGCAATCACATACACATCACCAAATTTTTTAGCAATGGATGATAAATGTAAGATACCAGGAGCACTTACTCCGTCGTCGTTGGTTACTAAAATTAATGGTTTTTGTTGCATCTTGGTAAATCTATCGATTTTATAACGGCTTTTAATGAATAAAATGAGTTTTTTACTAAATTAACAGTGTTGAATTCTACCAGTTATTTTTATCCTTTTTTTTACTATTTTTGTATAACTAACTAAACAATTATTATGAAGAAAATTATTAAAACAGCCAATGCCCCTGCTCCAATTGGACCATATAACCAAGCTGTACAAGTTGGCGATTGCGTGTATGTTTCAGGTACTATTGCTATGGATTTAGCTTCTAAGCAGTTGATTAAAACCAATATTAAAGAAGAAACCAAAATAGTAATGGATTATTTAGGTGCTGTTTTAAAAGAAGCTGGATTAACTTATGACAATATTGTAAAGACTACCATTTTCTTGGCCGATATGAATAATTTTGTACATGTTAATGAGGTGTATAGCAGTTATTTTAAAGGTGACTACCCTGCACGTGCAACAATTCAAGCAGATAGATTGCCTAAAGATGCTAATGTAGAAATTAGCGTAGAGGCTAAAGTTTTTTAATAAAACCATACTTTTTAACAAATTTAGGTGAGGTTTTGAGTTATTTTAACTCAAAACCTCATTTTTTTGTCTAAAATTGAAGATAACTTCATTTGTCTGAAATTGAATCTAAAAAAATTAGAGGTTAAAAAATGCCATTGCTCGATAAAAAAGTTTTATTCAACGAAAAAATACTTCCAAAAAATGTTGGTTTTTAATTTTTTTGTTATAATTTTACTATAACTAAATAAAATTTTACGTTATGAACATTTTTGTAAGCAACATCAGCTTTAAAGTTAGAGAACAAGCACTAAGTGAACTTTTTTCTCAGTATGGCGAGGTTACCTCGGTTAGAATTATTAAAGACAAAGAAACAAAACGTAGTCGCGGCTTTGGTTTTGTGGAAATGGCAAACGACGAAGATGGGCAAAAAGCCATCGATGCGTTAAATGGAACAGAGCACTATGAACGTGCTATTGTTGTTTCGCAAGCTAAAGGTAAACCAGAAAACGCTAGCGCGTAATATTTTTACGATATAACAAAAAAAAGTCTCCATGTTTTAATGGAGACTTTTTTTATTTCTATTATTAGTTAATTTCTAATTGTTAAAGTATTAATGCCATCAAATACAGCATTATACAATCTCAAATTTTGAGATGCTCCCGAAATAATACCGCCATCAAAAATTTGCCATTTAGCACCACTAATGGTGTCTTTCAATGTAAAGCTATCTGATTGTACTTTTACTTTGGCATTTGGATCGTTTGGTAAAACTGTTGAGGTTCTTTCTAAAGCAACAAAATCTGTAGGAGAGTTAGTTGCTGTTTTTCTGTATATAATTAAACCATTCACTCCTGCATTGTCATAATAAACCCAACCGCCAGCAGTTTGCAATTTAAAGTATAATGGATCATTAGGGTATAAGGTAACATTTACGGTTTGGTAAGCAATATTATCCTGAACGGTTTGATTTTTCTTCTTACAAAAAGAAAAAACACTTAGGAACACCAGTAAAAATAATATGCTAAATTTTCTAAACATTATTAAACAGTATAGGTTAAACAAATACCTTTGTATACAAATATAAAAATTTTCTATGGACTTTCACGAACCAACACCTCCCAAAAAACATAACGTTTTTTTGCCAATTATATTGTCGTTGGTTTTAGTGTTAGGCGTTTGGCTTGGATATTTTTTAACTAAACAGATTAATAGTGGATCTGCTTTTAGTCAAAGTCGTCAAGCATCTACAAACGATAAAATAAATAGTTTATTAGAGTATATCGAGTATCAATACGTGGATACTATTAATAAAAAAGATTTAGTAGAAAAAACTGTAACATCCATGTTGCAAAGTTTAGACCCCCATTCTGCCTACATTCCAGCCATTGATTTTGAATCAGTAAATGAGCCGTTAGAAGGTAATTTCGATGGAATAGGAGTAGAGTTTAACATCATTAAAGATACCATCCGAGTTATTAATCCTATTGAAGGAGGACCTTCTGAGAAAATAGGAATTAGAGCAGGCGATAGGTTGATAAAAGTGGAAGGTAAAAACGTTGCCGGTGTTAAAATTACGAATAAGGAAGTTTTTGAAAAATTAAGAGGTAAAAGCGGAACGGTTGTAGCTGTTACTATTTTAAGAAGTGGAATCCAAAAGCCTTTGCAATTTAAAATAACGCGTGATGCTATTCCATTATATAGCTTGGATGCATCTTATATGGTAAAACCAGACATTGGTTATATTAAAATTAGTAAGTTTTCCGCTACTACCTATCAAGAATATTTAAAAGCGTTTAATGCTTTAAGTAAACAAGGTATGAAAAAATTAATTTTGGATTTACGAGGAAACCCTGGTGGATATTTAAATGCAGCAGTTGATATATCAGATGAATTTTTGACAAATGGATTGCAAATAGTTTACACCCAAGGTAAAGCTAATCCTAAAAAGGTTTACAAAGCTACTGAACATGGTAGTTTTGAAAATAATCCATTAGTTGTATTAATTGATGAAGGTTCTGCAAGTGCCAGCGAAATTGTTGCAGGAGCTGTTCAAGATAATGATAGAGGAACTATTATTGGTCGCCGTAGCTTTGGTAAAGGATTAGTGCAAGATCAATTGCAGTTACCAGATGGTTCGGCTATTCGCTTAACTATTGCAAGATATTATACCCCTACAGGACGTTGCATTCAAAAACCTTATTCAGATGATAAAGATCAATATTATAGTGAGGAATATGATAGATATACAAATGGAGAATTATTGAATGAAGACAGCATTAAGTTAGATAAAACAAAACAATATAAAACACCTGAAGGAAAAATAGTTTACGGTGGTGGTGGAATTATGCCCGATGTGTTTGTACCTATTGATACAGCTAGGTCTAACGCATTTTTAAATAAGATATTTTATTCAGGTTCTATCAATACATTTGCTTTTGAGTATGCCGATAAAAACAGAGTAAAATTAAAGGCGTATGGATCTGCAAAAAATTATATTGATAAATTCGAGATTAGCCAAGCTATTTTAGAAGAATTTTACACATATTGTGCAGACAAGGATTTACCATTGAATCTTAAAATGAAAGCAATGACGAGCGAGGCACTAAAGCCTTATCTAAAAGCCTTTATTGGGCGAGATGTGTTTGATAAAGATGCATATTACCCTATTTTGAACCAAAAAGATAAATGTATTTTAAAGGCAACTGAGGTGTTATCTAAATAAAAAAATTGTATTTTTGGTAGATATATGAATATAAATATGACTACCAAATTTTTAGTAATCCCATTGATAACCATTTCTTTAGCATTAGTTTCTTGCGGAGGAAATTCAGAAAGTGAAATAAATAATGAAGGCCCTAGTGGTTCAGATTCTGTTTTAGTTGCAGATACTGCTTCTTTATCTACGGATGATAACGAAGTGTCGTACAATCTTCCGTCTGCTTTACAAATTGCTTATGTATTTAAAAAATCTGGAGCAGCATTTGTGCCATCATTACTAAATGATAAAGCAAGTACAAATAAGTATAATACAAGTAATTATAAACGTGCCGTTAACTTCGGGATTTATAGTGCTGATTTAGCTTATTGTTTATTTAATAAAAAGTATCAAGAATCAAAAGAGTACTTAAAAGCATGTAAAGACATGGGTGCTTCTTTAGGTTTAAATTCTGCGTTTGAAAGTGACAATATGGCTCAACGTTTCGATAAAAATATAGCTAACGAAGATTCAGTGATTAAAATCGTGTCTAGCGTTCAATTAAAAACAGATGTGATGTTTGAACAAAATAAGCAAAAGCACGTTACAGTTATTGCTTTTACTGGTGCTTGGACCGAAAGTATGTATATTGCTTTAGAAGTATATGCCAAGGATAAAAACAAAAAAGTATTAGGAAGTTTATTAGAGCAATTGTTACTATCTGAAACTGTTGTTAAAGCTCTCAAAAGCCACCAAGCTTCAGAACCAGAAATGCCAACGCTTATATCTGCTGTAGAAAACATTAATGCTCAGTTTAATGCCATTACTGCTGTAAAAGCTGCTATTGAAAAGGATGAAGAAATGGATTTTAATGCAATGTCGATTTCTGATAGCGAATTGAAAACAATTTCAGACTCGGTTAAATCTTTAAGAACAAGTATGATAAACTAAATAGTATGACAATGACAAAAATTATAAAACCTATAGTAAGTATCGTTATTGTATTTGTTTTAATGGCATTTCAAGGTGGCGACGTTTTATGTAACTCTAAAGAGTTGAAAGAAAAAGCTAAATTGGCTTTAGAACCATATAAATATGATAGTTCGGAGTTAACCCGTATTTTGTATAAAGCAAAAGAAACAGTAAAAGAGGTGGAAGTTCCTTTATTTATTGGTGAAAAATACCGCATAGTATTTGAATTGGAAGCGCTACCAAAACAAGTTGAGGTTCAAATCTACAACAAAGACAAAGACTCTAAAAATAGAAAATTATTATTTTCATCTAAGGATATGGGCGACAAAAAAGAATTTCAGTTTGAAGTTTCAAAAGCACGCCACGTATATGTCGATTATATAGTTCCACCAACAGAGGCAGGTTCATATAGCGGATGTGCCGTGTTTATGGTTGGATATAAGTAAAAAAAATTAATTTTCATTTGTAAAAAAGCCGCTTGTTAGCGGCTTTTTTTTATTTCTTCATTTCTACTTCAAATCCTTTTTTCTTCCAATCATCAAATCCTTTTTCAAGATTAACTACGTGAGTAAAGCCTTCTTTTTTCATCAATTCAGCACATTCACCACTTCTGCCTCCACCTGCACAATAAATTAAATAGGTCTTAGTTTTGTCTAATTTTGAAATAACCATTTCGGCATCTTTCTTAAAATAATCAATTTGTGCAGCGCCTTTAATAAAGCCTTTGTTTTTTAATTCATCATCCGTACGTAAATCAATTAAGTCTGATTTTTTTTCGTCTATCAATTTTTTAAATGTTGCAGCATCTACGTTTTCAATTTTGTTTGAGCAATGCTCATCACTGATGTGAATAGAGCCAAGATTGTAATGATTTTTTTCATATTTTATTTATTTAAAAGTTAAAAGCCAGTTTATTGCTTTTTGTTTATCATCAAACATCTTCATTTTCATAGTTTGTTGATGTGTTAATTTGATAATGAAATTAATAATAATGCGGTGAGCTAAGGATTTTACGATAACTGCTGTTGCCGCCGTCATTTCATTCGACTCTGGTTTAGATGCAAATTCTCTCGCTTCTTTGGAGATTGATGTATCAAGGCCTGTTTCTACTAAAATAATATGTTTGTTAATGTTGTTATATTTAGCTTTCAAAAAAAGGTATTGCTTTTGAGCATCTTCTAATTCAACTTGAATATTATCTTTCAGTTTAATGAAAATAATTTCATTGTCCCAAAATTCAATAGTGGAAGCCCGATCTTCAACGGATTCAATTACGTTATATTTTACAGCATCTAATGTCAAGACAAGTAAATTTAATTATTTTTTTCGTTTTATCAAAGCCATATAAAAGCCATCAAAACCTTCACTAGGCAGTATAGTTTGGTCTTTAATCAACTCAAAATTTGAATTATTTGCTAAAAATTCATCCACCTGTTTTCTGTTTTCACTAGGTAATACGCTGCAAGTAGAATAGACTAATTGTCCGCCCACTTTAGTCATGATAGAATATTCGCTCAATATTTTTTGTTGAATGGCTTTTGTTCTATCAATAAATTCTAAGTTTAATTTCCATTTAGCATCTGGGTTACGTTTAATAACACCGCTTCCGCTGCATGGCACATCTAGTAACAATCTATCGGCGGTGTTTTCTAAACGTTTAATAGTTTTAGTGCCTTCAATTAAACGAGGCTCCACATTACTTGCTGTTGCACGGCGAGCACGTTTTTTTAATTCATCTAATTTCCATTGTGTAATGTCCATCGAAATAATGCGACCTTTATTTTGCATTAAAGCGGCAATGTGTAAGGTTTTCCCGCCACCGCCAGCACAAGCATCAATCACACGCATACCAGGCTCAACACCTAAAAATTCTGAAATATGTTGCGATCCAGCGTCTTGTAGCTCAAATAAGCCTAATTTGAATAAGGGGTTTTGAAATAAATTTTGACGATGTGATAACAATAATGCATCCTTATATCCATCTAAAAAATCAACTTCAATTTCTTGTTCCGCTAAATGTTGTTTTAAAATTTCTTTTTTAGTTTTCAACGTATTTACTCTTAATACAACTTCTGCTTGTTTGTTTAATGCTTTTGCTTCATTTTCCCAAACGTCTTTTCCTAATTCGCTTTCACATAAATCCCATAACCAATCTGGATATGATTGTAGAATTTTTTGGTCTTTAATTGCTTTGTATTTATCTATTATTGTTTTTTCGTTGAGGTTTTTAAAATCACGTTCATCGGGCATTGGCAAATGTCTGATAATAAAATAAACACCTAATATTTCCCAAAAACTCGTTTCGCTTCCTGCTAAATGGCTTAATAAACGGTAATTGCGTACAATATCATACGTGGTTTCAGCAATAAAACGTCTGTCTCTGCCACCAAATTTCGGATTCTCTTTTAAGGTTTTTTCAATGACTTTATCTGCGTATTTATTATCAGTAAATATGGTGGTTAACGCATTAACAACAGCTTGTAATAAAATACGATGTGGTTTAGCTTGTTTTACTATTTTCTTGCCCATGAATCCTTAAAATTTAAGCCTCTAAGTTACTTTATTTTTTTATTATATTTACCTATTACCAATCTTACAGAAACTATGACTAAATTTTTTCTTTCGTTTATATTTCTCTCTAGCTTTTTAGTAGCTCAAAACAAAAAACGCATTTTATTAAAAAATGCCATAGCTCATATTGGCAATGGTCAGGTGCTTGACAATAGCTATGTATCCATTAAAGATGGCAAGATTGACATGGTTGCTGATGCGAGAGTCACTAAAATTGATCCATCTCAATTTGATACAACGATAGATTTATCTGGCAAACATATTTACCCAGGTTTAATTGCACCAAATTGTATTTTAGGGTTACAAGAGGCTGAGGCAGTTCGTCAAACGAGTGATTATTATGAGGTTGGAGAGTTTAACCCACATGTGAGGAGCTTAATTGCCTACAATGCCGAAAGTAAAATTTTGGAAACAGTAAAAGCAAATGGGGTTTTATACACACAATCAACTCCAAGAGGAGGAAGAATTGCTGGCACATCTTCTATTTTAGCAACGGATGGTTGGAATTGGGAAGATGCTGTTATTAAAGTGGATGACGGAGTGCATGTTAACTTTCCAAACACCATTCAAAAACATGGTTGGTGGGCAGAACCAGAACCAAGTGACAAAAACCCAAAGTATACGGAACAAGTAAATGAATTGACTACTTTTTTTAATAATGCTTTTGCTTATTACAATACAAAAAATGTAACAGATAAAAATTTACGTTTTGAAGCCATGAAAGGTATTTTTGATGGTACTAAAAATTTATACATCCGTGCCGATTATGTGAAGGACATCATTGGTGCGATTAATTTTTCTAAAAAATTCAACATAAAAAAATTAGTGATTGTTGGCGGAAAAGATAGCCACAAAATTACTAAGCTTTTAAAAGAAAATAATGTGGCAGTCATGTTAAATCGTTTACATGATTTGCCAGATTTACCAGAAGCAGAAACAGATTTGATTTTTAAACTACCTTATTTATTACAAAAAGACTCAGTGTTATTTTGTTTACAAAATCAAGGAGACATGGAAGCTATGAATGCACGTAATTTAGCATTTTTAGCAGGGACGGCTGCTGCTTATGGCTTAACAAAAGAACAGGCTTTACAAAGTGTGACCTTAAGTTCAGCTAAAATATTAGGTATTGATAATTTAGTGGGAAGCATTGAAACTGGCAAATTAGCCTCTTTAGTTGTTTCGGAAGGCGATATTTTAGATATGAAAACTAATAAAATTATTTTGGCTTACGTTAATGGAAGAAGTATTAAACTTTCTAATTTTCAAAACGACTTAAATAAAAAGTATTCAGAGAAGTTAGGGATTAAAGAATAATTATTTCTCTGTGTTCTTTGCGATCACGCTATAGCGTGACTGCCTCTTTGCGGTTAAAAAACAAAGTATGACCATCAAATCAAATCTCATAGACATCATTGCTAAAGAAATTTATGCTGCTGAGGTTGTTATTGAAAACAATAAAATAGTTTCTATTACTAAAATTTCTGAAATACTAAACACCTATATTTTACCTGGTTTTGTTGACGCGCATGTGCATGTGGAAAGTAGTATGTTAGTGCCTTCTGAATTTGCTCGTATTGCTGTAACTCATGGAACGGTTGGGACTATTTCCGATCCGCACGAAATAGCCAATGTGCTTGGCGTTGCTGGCGTAGATTATATGATTGATAATGCCAAGCAAGTTCCTTTTCATTTTTATTTTGGTGCCCCATCTTGTGTGCCCGCTACTAATTTTGAAACGGCTGGCGCAGTAATTGACTCGAATGACATTGATAAATTATTGTCGAGAAAAGAGATTGTGTATTTGGCTGAGATGATGAACTTTCCAGGAGTGATTTATAAAGATGAAGAAGTCTTGAAGAAATTAGCCTCTGCAAAAAAACATAATAAACCAATTGATGGTCATGCACCAGGTTTAATGGGTAACGATATGAAGCATTATTTTAATGCGGGTATCACCACCGATCATGAATGTTTTGGTTATACAGAGGCATTAGAAAAATTGCAACATGGCGTAAAAGTTTTAATAAGAGAAGGAAGTGCCGCCAAGAATTTTGAAACCTTGATTTCATTATTAAAAGAGTATCCTGAGCAAATTATGTTTTGTTGCGATGATAAACATCCCGACAATTTAATTGAATCACATATTAATGATCATGTAAAGCGTGCTTTAAAACTCGGACATGATTTATATGATGTGTTAAGAGCCGCTTCTTATAATGTGATTAAGCATTACAATTTATCTATTGGCTTATTGCAAGTTGGCGATAACGCCGATTTTATTGAGATTGATAATTTAAAGGATTTTAATATCCTTAAAACATACATCAATGGAAATGTTGTTGCAGAAAAAGAAAAATCATTTATAAAATCTGTTGATTCGCCAATCGTTAATAATTTTAATTGTAGTTTAAAACAAGCCAGTGATTTTAAATTAGAAAACGAAAGTGATAGAATCAGAGTGATTGAATGCTTAGACGGACAATTAATTACAGATGAATTATGCGTAACGTCTTATAACGTTGATGGATTTGAAGAATCGAATGTAGAACAAGATATTTTAAAAATTGCGGTAGTAAACCGTTATAACGATGCGCCTATTGCCAAAGCTTTTATTAAAAACATTGGATTAAAGCAGGGTGCTATTGCGAGTTGTGTAGCGCACGATTGTCATAACATTGTTGTAGTAGGAACCAATGACGAAGATATGTGCAAGGCGGTTAATTTAATTATTAAAGCCAAAGGAGGGATTTCCTTAGCTAATGAAAATGAAGAACTCGTTTTGGAATTACCCATTGCGGGCATTATGACCAACCAAGCAGCCGAAGAAGTGGCAGAAGCGTATACTAAATTAGACAAACGTGCTAAAGCTTTAGGAAGTAAATTACGCGCGCCCTATATGAGTTTATCGTTTATGGCATTGCTAGTAATACCAGAATTAAAGTTAAGTGACAAAGGTTTATTTAATGGAAAGAGTTTTCAATTTACAGATGTGTTTGTGAAATAATGAAATATATATTAAAAATATTCATCCCTTTAATCCTATTCATAGGATTAACTTCCATGATCATCTCCGAAGGAGATGATGGTTACTTTGTTTATTTACGTGGTAAAAAACAATATGTGGTGGTTCAAGGTAAGGGCGAACCAACTATTGTATTTTTAACAGGTAAAGGGCGTCCACAAACTGATTTTAAAAAAGTGTATGAGAGGCTTGAGGAAACCAATCGTATATTTTCGTATGATCGCTCAGGCATTGGGCAATCCGAATTAATTAGAAATGACAGAACGATTGATACCATGGCTTTTGAGTTGCATGCTTTATTAGTAAAAGAAAGAATTAAACCACCTTATATTTTAGTTGGTCATTCTTTGGGCGGTTCTATTGCACGTTGTTTTGTGAATATGTATCCTGATATGGTATCTGGAATGGTATTTTTAGATCCAGCACACGAAGAAGAATTTAAAAACGGAATGGCAATTAGAAGTGATTCAGATAAAGTAGTTTTTAAAGAGCAGTTCGAATCATTTTTAAAAATAAAAGGCGCTACTAAAGGTCAGCATGCAGAGTCGAAACAATGTTTTGATTTTGATACTTTGGGATATTCTACCAATCAAAAAATATTAAAGCAAACCATTATACCAGCTAATATTCCAATCACTATTATTTTATCAACTGAAGCAGATATCGACAATGATTATATTGATAAAGAGATAGAATTTAGGAAATTGCATTTCAATCAATGGAAAATTATTAATCCTCAAACTAAAATTATTAATGCTTCCAAAACAGGCTATTTCATTCAGATGGAAGAGCCTAAAATGGTTGTAAATGAAATTAATGAGATGATAGAGAAGGCGAAAAAGTAAAATAGTAACATTTACTTTCCCTTATTAGCTTCATTATAGCAGTCTCTACATAAGGGTTCGTAGCTATCTGTTTCGCCTAAAAGCACTAAACTAGTTTCAGCGGTTGTACGATGAGAGATATGAGCTAAGCTGCCACACTGCATGCAAATAGCATGAACTTTGGTTACATATTCGGCACAGGCTAATAGTGCTGGCATTGGTCCAAATGGTTTCCCTTTAAAATCCATATCTAAACCAGCAATAATAACACGTACGCCACTATCTGCTAATTGATTGCAAACGTTTACAAGCTCCATATCAAAAAACTGCGCTTCGTCAATTCCCACTACATCCACATCATTGGCTAACAATAATATATTAGAACTTGATGGAACGGGTGTACTATGAATTTCGTTACCTTGATGAGACACGACTTTTTCTTCGTGGTAGCGCGTATCGATTTGTGGTTTAAAAATTTCTACTTTTTGTTTAGCAAATTGCGCGCGTTTTAAGCGACGAATTAATTCCTCTGTTTTACCAGAAAACATGGAGCCGCAAACTACCTCAATCCACCCTTTTCGGCCTGTGCTATGTTTAATGTTCTCTAAAAACATGTTTATTATATATTGATAACAAAATCTAAAAATAAACTAAGTATCCATAAAATGCAGTATTTTTAATCTTTAATTATTCACATTATGCAAACGGATATTTTACTGAAACAACTTTATTCATCGTTAGGAGAACTAAAAGCAACTATCGAGAAATTTGAAAAACATCCTTCGCCAACTACGCAATATACTGAGCAATTGCATTCTGCCATTTACCACAGTAATAAGCTGGTGTCTGCTTATTTAGTATTAAAAGAACAAAAAGATGTTTCTCCAGAATTGAATTTGCACCTAAAATTAATGAATGTTCCAACCGCTGAAGAAAAAGCAGCAATTGTAGAACCAATTAAGGAACAAGTGGTTGTAGTTACACCAGTTGCAGAAATCCCGAAACCAATAGAGGAAGTTAAAGCACCTGAAGTTGAAAAAGTAGTTGAGCCTGTTGTGGAAGTTAAACCTCAAGTAAAAGAACTTCCAAAAATGATTATTAATATTAATGACAAGTTTCGTTTCATTAATGAGTTATTTGAAGCTAATGCAACTGAGTATAATATTGCCGTTGAGCAAATGAATAGTGTTAATTCACTTGATGAAATGATGAGTTATTTAAAAGGTTTAACATCTATTTACGAATGGAAAGAAGATAGCGAAGTAGTTAAAAATTTATTTGCACTAGCACAAAAACGTTTTTCTTAGAACATTTAACCGCAAAGACGCATAGTATTTTCGCAAAGAGTGCAGAGTATTTATATGATAGTTATTTCTTATCGATCTTGACTTGACTCTTTTTCTCTTCGGTTAAAAATAATAAACCATGAAACAAATTATATTTATTTTATTCTCTTTTCTCTTTGTAAATACCTACAGTCAGGATACAACTTACGCCCGTCAGGTTATTAAAAAACTCACCTCAAAAGAATTATTAGGAAGAGGTTACGTCAATGATGGTGTAAACAAAGCGGCTTCCTATATTTCAAAAGAATTAAAAACAATAGGACTTTCTAAATTCGAAAAATCATATTCTCAGTATTATGAATTTCCCGTTAATACATTTCCACGAACAATGTCTGTTGTGTTAGATGGAAAAACATTAATAGCTGGAAAGCATTATTTAATATATCCTTCTGCCGAAACGATTAAAGGTGGATTTCAGTTATTTAAAACCGACAGTGTGACTTATGAAGCAAACGATGGTAAGCGCCCTTTTCCCATTAAAGTAAAGCTTAGAAAAAAATTGACTTATACAGTTGCCACACAAATTTCTGATAATGCAGTCATTGAATTATTAAAGGATTCTTTTCCTAATGAATTAAAAACAATAGACGTTATTTTTAAAAACAAATTCATTCCCATTTTTAAATGTCAAAATTTATGTGGCTTTATTAAAGGCACACAACAGCCAGATAGTTTCATTGTCTTTACTGCTCATTACGACCATTTAGGCGCAATGGGAAAGGAAGCTTATTTTCCAGGCGCTAATGATAATGCTAGTGGTGTGAGCGTGTTATTGAATTTAGCTAAGTATTATAAAACGCATCCATCAAAATATTCGATAGCTTTTATTTTTTTTAGTGGAGAGGAGGCTGGCTTGTTAGGTTCTAAATATTATTCGGAGCATCCTATTTTCCCATTATCAAAAATTAAATTCTTAACGAATTTAGATTTATTGGGAACAGGCGATGATGGTATTATGGTAGTGAATGCAACGATTTTTAAAGAACAGTTTGAAAAATTAAATCAAATCAATATCGAAAAAAATTATTTGAAACAAATTAAACAACGAGGCAAAGCTGCTAATAGTGACCACTATTGGTTTTCCGAAAAAGGAGTGCCTAGTTTTTTTATTTACACCATGGGAGGTGTTACTGCTTATCATGATATTTATGATATTGAAAAAACGTTGCCTCTTACAAAATATTTAGAGGTGTGTAAACTCTTGATTGAGTTTAATGCGAAGTTTTAATTACTTCAATTTTTTAAAAGGATAGTAGGTGACGCCAGCCATAACCCAGGGTAATCTATATTCATAGGCTAAATTATATGAAATGTAAGCTCCTAATATTTGTTTTTTTAAATGGAAGTCATAAGAAATTCTGGGACACAAGGAAACAGTGGAGTTAATACCAGAGCGCTCTGCACTCACCTTTTCATTTGAATATTCTCCTTTTTCTGTTTTATATATATATGGTGCTGGGCCACCAGAATGATAATTTTTTATAGTAGTGCCACTATACCTAACATCTGATTGAATAATTATATTAATTGAAATAAGCGGCTCTAAATATAATTTTTTGAATAGTTTAAATCTCAACCCTGTCACAGCATTAATAAAATCGATTTTAGACACATAGTGATAATCTTGAGAGTAAGTTGTGTAACCACTGTATCCATCAGAACCGAAAGATCCAAAACTATAGTTGTATTCGCCTATGGAACGCAAATAATTTACTCCAATAAGATGCTTTATGTATGGGTTATTTCCAAATAAAAAATTAAAACCAAAGTTATAAGTGTAAACATAATTGTCACTAGATGTCGAATACTTTTCAGAGGATGTTTGGGATCGCGAAGGCTCTCGTCTTGTGTAATTTGACGATAAGCTTTGCATTACCGCGCCTAACTGTAAATTGAATTTTATGTAGTTGCCAATATTATCCGGTTTTCGTACACTTCCCTTAGGAGGGGTCGGGTTTACAAATACATTATCTGTTATTGGATTCTCTATTGAATTAAAAACTTCCTTAACGCCATTTGAATATATAACGTAAGCTACATCCTTTTTACTTATAATAATATCAGGACCGTCTTGATAGCTAAATAACTTGTATTTTAATTCGTTGGTTCTTACCTCAAGCAATTTTACTTGTATTTTGGAGCTATCCCTTTTTACAAGCACATCCTGACAAAATAGCTTTGCCGTAAAAAACAGAAAGAGAAATAAGTATGGAAAAGAGAAATTCATCTATCACTAAGATAGCGAAAAAATTAAAACAAACGACTGTATTGTTCCACAGTCATTAAAGTATCAGGACCAGAATACCCTTTTTCTTTAGCCAATTGAATTAACTTAGTTAAGGAAGATGCTTCTTCTTTCTTTTCAGTATCTAAATTGTAAAGTATGTAATGGTAAATAATTTTATCGGTGCGAGTTGATGTAACCGCTTGCTCTATCAATAAGAAACTTTTATTAAAAGCTATTTTATGAATATTACTAATGCCCGAATAAATTTCGCCATTATCATTTTCATCAAAGCGACCAACATTTGCCTCATTATATAATTCACCATTATCTGGAGTATCTAAGCAATGAATAGAATAAGGGAAACGCAATGGAAAACGATAATAATCTCTAAACCCTAAATAAGTATAAAATTGTTCTGGTTCATTTCCTAAAGCATTTTCAGGCAAATAACTTTTTAATAAAGTAATCTGTTCGGATGTGCTATTTGCTTGATGTGTATCAATACTTTCTAGCTTTGATAAACTGTCACCAAAATTTTCAAATTGCCCAAAGGCATTTTCAGAAAAATTCTCAACGGCATTTACTGTTTTTCTAACGAAGGTAAATATGCAAATCACTAAACCTATGATAGAACACAAAAATGTTGTCAGCCAAATATATTTACCTTGTTTATTGTTAGCAAAAGCGATGATCCCAAAAATCAGTGCTATCACTGTCATAATAAGACAGATGATACCTAAACCAATTAATAGAGCTGCAGTAAAAAACATGATTATAAAGGAATGTTACCGTGTTTTTTCTTAGGCAATTTTGCCGCTTTGTTTTCCAACATTTTAAAGGCACGAATTAATTTTTCGCGCGTATCTTCTGGCTTAATTACTTCATCCACATAACCTCTTTCTGCTGCACGGTATGGATTTGCAAAATGCTCAATATATTCTTTTTCCTTTTCAGCTAATTTAGCAACAGGATCAGATGCTGCGGCAATTTCAGTTTTGAAAATAATTTCAGCAGCACCTTTGGCACCCATTACAGCAATTTCTGCACTTGGCCAAGCGTAGTTCATGTCAGCACCAATGTGTTTACTATTCATCACATCATAAGCACCACCATAAGCCTTACGAGTAATAACTGTAATTCTTGGAACTGTTGCTTCACAAAATGCATACAATAATTTAGCGCCATTGTTAATGATACCATGCCATTCTTGATCTGTACCTGGTAAAAATCCTGGTACATCTTCAAATACTAATAATGGAATATTAAAGCAATCGCAGAAACGCACAAAACGCGCTGCCTTGGTAGAACAGTTGTTATCTAACACACCTGCTAAAAATGCTGGCTGATTAGCAACAATACCAATACTCTTACCAGCTAAGCGTGCGAAACCAACAACAATATTTTCTGCGTAATTTTTATGTACTTCTAAAAATGTTCCATCATCAATCACGCCTTCAATTACTTCTCTGATATCGTAAGGTTGGTTAGCGTTATCTGGAATAATCGTATTTAAAGCAGTACGTTTTTCATTACCGTTACTTTCGTAAGGAACGCTTGGCGCATCATCCTCACAGTTTTGCGGCATGTAGCTTAATAAGGCTTTGATGTTATTGATACATTCAATTTCGTTAGCACAAGAAAAATGAGTGACACCAGATTTCATAGAGTGAGCCGATGCCCCACCTAACTCTTCAGAAGTTACTTCTTCGTGTGTTACTGTTTTTACAACGTTAGGGCCTGTTACAAACATGTAGCTTGTGTTCTCTACCATCATAATAAAATCGGTAATAGCAGGACTGTAAACTGCGCCACCGGCGCATGGCCCCATAATAGCAGATAGCTGAGGAATTACTCCTGAAGCCATGGTGTTTTTATAAAAAATATCAGCATAACCTCCTAAAGAAACTACACCTTCTTGGATACGAGCTCCACCACTATCGTTTAAGCCAATTAACGGAGCGCCATTTTGCATGGCTAAATCCATAATACGGCAAATTTTTTCGGCATGTGTTTCAGATAATGAACCACCAAAAACCGTAAAGTCTTGAGAGAATACATAAATCAATCTTCCGTTTACGGTTCCGTATCCAGTAACAACACCGTCGCCTAAATATTTTTCTCTGTCCAATCCAAACTCTGTTGAACGGTGAGTCACAAACATGCCAATCTCTTCAAAACTTCCTTCATCTAATAAAAAATGTAAACGCTCACGAGCGGTTAACTTTCCTTTTTTATGTTGAGAATCTATACGTTTTTGTCCGCCACCTAAAAGTGCTTCAGCCTGTTTTTCTTCTAGTAAAGATAATTTCGAATTCATATCTGTTATTTTAGTTTCAGCTTTAGAAGCTAATGTTGTATCCATTTATTTTAAAATTTAAATATACAATTTTGTGTAATAATTAAGCTTTTTTTGGTCCGTGAAAAGGTTTTTTATTTCCCGGTTTTGTCCCGCCTGGTTTTCCTTTTCCGCCAAAGCCACGAGGCTTGTCAAATTTCTTTTTGTTGGCGTCTGGATTATATTCTGGGCCTTTTCCAAACTCTTCAGGAATTGGCATTTTAGTTACATCCATTCCCATTAATGCTTCAATTTGCGCAAAACGAGGCTGATCTTTTTCATTAATAAAAGTAATGGCAACGCCTGCTTTTGCTGCACGAGCTGTACGACCAATACGGTGAATGTAATCCTCTGGATCTGGTGGCGCATCAAAATTTACTACTAAAGAAATTCCGTCCACATCAATACCACGAGATAAAATATCGGTGCCAATTAAAATACGCAAGTTACGGGCTTTAAAATTTCGCATAATTTCTTCGCGTTCCGTTTGCTCCAAATCAGAGGAGAAACCTTGAACCGAATATTTTAAAGCTTTAAAGGTTTGCGCTAATTCTTTTACTTTTTCTTTGGTTGAAGAGAAAATAATTACGGATGAAAAATCTTCATTTTTTAAAATCTCTTTTAATAATTTTTCTTTTTGTCCATCATAAACCACATAAGCCTGTTGCACAATGCCAGCTGCTGGTTTAGAAAGAGCAATATTAATCGTTTCTGGATTGTTTAATAAATGCCCAGCCAATACTCTAATTTTTGGTGCCATCGTCGCTGAGAACATAATGGTTTGTCTTTTTTCAGGAACGTATTTTAGGATGGTTTTAATATCATCCGCAAAACCCATATCCAACATACGATCGGCTTCATCTAAAATTAAATGCTCGATGGTGTCAAATTTAATATCTCCTGATTGAAGCAAAGCAATTAAACGACCTGGAGTTGCAATCACAATATCTACACCTTCGCGCAACGATCTTGCTTGTCGTTCCCAAGTAACGCCATCATTACCGCCGTAAATGCCAATAGAACTAACACCACAAAAATAAGCCATACCTTCTATTTGCTGGTCAATTTGAAGCACTAATTCGCGTGTTGGAGCAATAATTAAAGTATTAATGCCGCCTTTTTTAGTTTTGATAATTTTATCTAAAACCGGTAATACGAAGGCGGCAGTTTTTCCAGTACCAGTTTGTGCGCAGGCAATAAGGTCTTTTCCTTGTTGAATAACAGGGATAGCTTGTTGTTGTATGGGAGTAGGCAGTTTGTAACCCATAGATTGCAAACCATCTATTAATGATTGATCGAAATTAAAGTCGTTGAAAGTCAATTTTGTAAAGTATTAAATAAGTTCATTTTTAAAGGGCTAATTTACTATTTTTATGGCGTAAACACTACAAAAATGTACTGGATAAAAACACCTCATATTAACACAATTCATGGTTTTTCAACACGTCAAGGTGGTGTTTCGCCTGAACCATTTTTGAGTTTAAATTTAGGAGGAACCGAAGATTTTTCAGAGAATATTGCTGAAAATAGAAAGCGTGCTTTAGGTGCTTTGAATATTGATATGAGCCAAGTATCATATTTAAACCAAATTCATAGTAATAGTGTTTGTCAAGCTCAAGTAGGAAAACAAACAGGCGATGCTTTGGTAACCAATCAAAAAATATTGCCATTGCTGTTGGCGCAGCAGATTGTTACCCCATTTTATTTCACGATGAGAAAAATGGAGTTATTGGCGCTGCACATTGCGGTTGGAAAGGTACATTAGCCAGAATTGTTAAAAATACTTTACATGAAATGGTAAAGCTAGGTGCTGATATTAATCATATTAAGGTAGCCATCGGACAAGGTATTTGCGCAAAAAATTACGAGGTAAGTTTAGAGGTGATTCAACAATTTAAGGAAGCGGGTTTTCCGGAAAACTGCTGGAACGGACGTCAGATGGACCTTTTGAAAGCTAACGAATTTGTAGCCTTAGAAAGTGGAATTTTAAGTGAACATATTTGGAGCATGAATCGTTGCACCACTGAGCCCGATTTCTTTTCTTATAGAAGAGATAATGGAAAAACGGGACGCATGTGGGCGGTGATTATGTTGAAATAATATGTAAATTTGTAACGTGAAAAAACACTATTTCATATTACTCATCCTAGTTGCTTTGGTTTTATTGCCAAGCATTACTGAAGCACAATGTGCGATGTGTAAAGCTTCTGTAGAAAGTAGTCAGGGACAAAAAAACTCAGTAGCTGGTGGAATCAATCAAGGAATTTTATACTTAATGGCGGTTCCTTATTTATTACTCGCATTTATTTTTCGTAAACAGCTTGTTACTGTTTGGAGAGTCATCAGAAAAAAGCCAGTTGCAGAAGAGGATTTGTAATCTTTACAATTCTTTCAAAATCGTGTATTCAAACTTTTCTAAATCGTAAGTTAATTCATTCATTAAATTCGTAATAAATTCTTTCCCGAATTTTGAATAATACATACTGAAATTATCGTAGCGTTCTTGCGGCGTATTTTTAGGGAATAATTTTTCTTTAATTGCCCAAATTTGATTGATATCTGTTTCCGATTTTTGTTTTAACGCTCGGTTTATTTTTTGTTCGATAGTTGCTATACCATTAATGGCTTTTTGTTTTTCGGCTTCCGTTGTTCCAACCAATGTTTTATCAATGGCAGAAACAGTTTCTAATACTGAAGCATAGATTGAAGTCAATTGAGTTTTAGCCGCTTCTAAGTTTATATCATCATGTTGTGTTTTGATGAATGCCTTTACTAATTCTTCACCATCTTTAAATACATCCTCAATAGTGAGATTTAATTTTTGAATTTTATTTTGAGTTCCTTTGTCAATAAACATGACAAAATTACGAGGCATTAAAATTGGTAGGTGAATCTTAAATTCATCAAACATGGTTTTATATTCTAACCAATACGCAATTTCTCCTGGTCCGCCAACATAGGCAATATTTGGTAATATTTTTTGTTGGTATAAAGGGCGCAACACCACATTAGGACTTAACTTTTCAGGTGTTGTTTCAATGATGTTATTTAATTCTTGTTCAGTGAATTTAATATCTGTATTCAAAACTACATAATCATTGCCTTGTTTTTCAATACGTTCTCTTAATCCTTTTTCTTTATAAAAAACATTAATGTCGCGTGGAGTAACTTGAGCAGAATAATTTACTTTTAATTCTTCAATAGTTTTGTTTACTAATTGAGCAGAGTTGTTTTCGAAAATATCTTTTTTAAATTCATCTTTAAACAGTTGTTTTAAATTAGAATCATTCCCATCTAAAATAACAATCCCATATTCTCCAAACAACTCATTTACCAAATAACGTGTAGCATCTGCTAAATTTGAATGATTCGTATATGCTTTTTCGAACAGTTGAATCAATTCATTTGATTTTTCGTTATCACCTAAAATGGTTTTTAGTTCGGTAATTACTTCTTGTAATCCTTCGGTGCTGAATTCTCCAACCGCTCCTTTCTGTGAGCTATTCCACATTACTTTTTTTCCAAAAGCAAATGCGTGATTTATTTCTTCAAAATCATGATCTTCGCTAGCCATCCAGTAAACAGGCACAAAATCTTTTTCAGGAAAATTTGTTTTTAAAGCTTTGCATAAATTAATGGTGCTGGCAATTTTATAAATAAAATAAAGTGGACCAGTAAATAAACATAATTGATGCCCTGTTGTCACAGTATAAGTAGTTGCTTTTTCCAATAATACAATATTTGCTTTTGATAATGCAGTTGTATTTGATACAAGATTAGATTGTTGATTTAACGCATTTACTAAAGCTGGTCGGTTTAAGTAATCAAATTTATTTTTCTCCATGTACAATGTAAAATCTTTTAACGAAAAGTGTTCGTTATAAAATAATTTTACCTGAGAGGACTGGGAAATATAATCTGAAAACAGAGATGAGAAAAGACCAGTAGTAGCTAGTGGAATGTTTTGTTTTTGAAACATATCGTTAAATTAAATAGGGAGTAAAGGAAATTATTATTTCGAAATAATTAATTTCTGCACATGTATTTTATTGTTAATTAACAGTTTTACAAAGTAAACACCATTGCTCATGTTTAGTTCATTTTTAGATATAGTTTCCGAGTAATCACCAGCAGATTGAGTAGTAGGTGTTTTTTGATAAACGGATTTTCCTAACACATCAATAATTTGTATGCCAACCTTAGCGTCTGTATTTAGATGATAGCTAATAGTAGTTTTATCATTACTAGGATTTGGAAAAATTAAGAAATTGGTACTTGCATCTTGCATTTCATCTAATCCTACAGTGGATGATGAAATATTTACATCATCAATATACACGTTGTTACTTACAAAACTAGATTTGTATTGAAACTTAACCAATACGTTACTCGTTTGAAAAATTGAAATAATAGGAATAGAATACATCGTCCAAGTAGTTGAACCATCCGTCATAAAAGCATTGGTTGTTGCAGGATTGTTCATTAATGAAACGCCTGAATATAAACCTCTTTGTACCCATGAGTTGCCACAATTGGAAGAGAAAAACACTCTTAATTCATCTTGAATATCGGCGCTCACGGTTGTTGTTGAAGCAGCAGCCACCTTAAAGTTAAATACGCTATTTGCCGCAGCCGTTAAATTATAGGATGGACTCATCATCACATCTAAATCTTGCGCATAATTACCAAAGGCATTCATGCGAGCAGCATTAGTGCCAGCAGTACCTGCATTTGCAGCAAAGGCCCACTTATGTCCATTATTATCTAAGTCATAAGATTGCCAGGTATAATCTAAAATCGTTGGTGTTTCAAATCCTTCAAAGTATGATCCGCTATAAGTTACGTCCGCTATTGTATTATCTACCCTAATATATTGTGTTTTTGTGACAGTATTAGTGCCTGCGGCGTTAGTGGCAGATAAACTTACAGAATATACTCCAGCAGCAGAGTAACTAACTACTGGATTTGTAGCTGTTGAAGTTGCAGGTGTTCCTCCTTCAAAAGTCCACACTCTACTAGTTTCTGCACCATTTAAAATATTTTTTGTAAAGGTAATGGAGTTGCCTTTGCATATACGAGTTCTGTTAGCATAAAAATCTGGAGTTGGAGCGCAGGTTGTGCTTGGTGCTGTAATACCTGTTGCAATTAGGTTGGTGGCCGACCATAAATTACTTCTATCTGCAATGGCACTTTCAACAGCTAAACGCATACGGTCTTTTTGCCCAATGGTCCACATGTGGCAGCAATACGAATATTCCATATAATTTTGAATGTTTTCGATTATCCCAGTAGAACCTAAAATAGAAACATCATCAATTGAAAATTCACCTAAATTATCTTCTGCATTAAACGCATAAATTCTAAATGTTACGGGTATATCCTTATGAGTGAAATTTGCCCCAGAAACAGTAATAGTACTTCCTAATTCAGCATTGCTCACATCATTATTATAAAAAAACACATTGCCAGTGTTTACACTTAGGTTTGAATTGCTTGGAGTAATAGTGGCATTTAAATTATTTGTAAAACCGTCAGCGCTAGAGCGAATGGCGTAGGTACGCGGCCCAGTTAAAGAACGATTGACTTTAAACTTCAATCCTGTTAAACTCATGGATGATGAGGCTTTTGGGGCAAAGGTAATTTCGTAATATTTCAAAGGATCTAATGCGCCAGTTAAATTACTGTAATTGGTTTCTCCATTGGTTGCACCGGTTGGCCAATCCGAAAATGAAAATTCTCCAGCTACTCCAGAATTTGCAGAAACACCATTTGCTTTAAAAGGAGTTATTGTTAAACTATCAAATACAGAAGCAGGAATAGTGTTGTCAATATTTCCAGATGATGTAGTAACATTATTAAAATCAAGAATCCCTGTCGAGAAATTATCAATCATACAATCTGGCGTTAGTAAATTAGGACAAGTAGTATGCCCCTTAGTAATTGGTGTGTCAAATACTAAATCATCTCCACAAGCTAAACCTACGTTTATAGAAATATTAATAGTGGTGTTCCATGGATGTCCTAAATCTAGCCAATGTCCAACTTCGTGTGTAAGGGTTCGAGATTTATTGGCATTACTTGTACCAATAGAACCCACGTAATCTGCTAACATCATAATACCATCATGCATAATGAGTGGTCCTAATGATGCAGATGGGTAATAGGCGTAACCAGCCCATCCTTGAAGTAAGGCTTTGGCTGTCCAAATATTTAAATATTTATCACGTGGCCAAGGATTTACTTTGGCGCTATCATCTCCATAGTTTGTTTTACTTGTATAAATTCTGTCAATTCCATTGGTGCAATTTCCTTGGGGATCTAGTTTCGCTAACTCAAACACAATTCTCACATCAGAAGCTAAAGGCTTAAATCTGTTAATAATTAAACTAGTGTCACTATTTAATTTTCTCATGTCGCGATTCAAAATATTTATCCCGTCTATAATTTGAGCATCGGAAATGTTTTCAGAACCATTTTGATGAAGCACATGAAAAACTACAGGAATAGTATATACCGTGGTGCTTTGTAAACCTTTTTGAGCATTGATTTTGGAATTGTAAATCTGTTCATTATCAATAAACGATTGTAATAACTCTGGATGAGCCGTATATAATTGTCTGATAGCTTCATCAGTCCCACAATGTTTTAACTCCTGAGCATTATATATTGCGGAAAATAAAATAATGAATAGGGATGTAAAGTAGATTTTAAATTTCATCTTAAATGGATTTACTACCAAAGATAAAAATTAAATAGATAGCATGGATTCCAAATATCATTTTGGTTTAAATACTAGTACATTTTAGTTATGATAAGCCGCTAATCACGCCATTATCATCAATGCTCATGCCTTCGGAAGCAGGAATAGATGGCAATCCAGGCATGCGCATCATAGAGCCTAAAATAGGAATGATAAAACCAGCGCCGGCTGCAATTTCAAATTCACGAACCGTAACGGTAAAATTTATCGGTCTGCCAACACGTTTTTCGTTATCAGAAAATGATTTTTGTGTTTTTGCCATACAAATTGGCAAATGTGATAAACCTAAACTCTCAATTCGTTTTAAATCTTGTTCTGCTTTTGTTGCATACTCAATAGTATCAGCACCATAAATTTCTTTGGCAATGGTTTCTATTTTTTGTTTGACGCTAGCCTTCCAATCATAAAGTGGTTTGAAATTAGTTGTTGTACTTTTTTCAATTTCTTCAACAACTGCTTTTGCTAATTCTTGTGTACCGTTTCCTCCCAATAGCCAACCTTTACTCACCACTGCTTTCACGTTTAATTGATGACATAATTCAATTAAGGCGTTAATCTCTTCATCCGTATCTTTCACAAAATGATTAATGGCTATAACGGGAGTGATGCCAAATTTTTGTATGTTTTCGATATGCTTTTCTAAATTACAAAACCCTTTTTTTACTTTTTCAACAGAAGGTGTGTTAAGTTCATTAGACAATGCTCCTCCATGATGTTTTAAGGCACGTATGGTTGCCACTAATACAACACTACTAGGTTTTAATTTCCCGTAGCCACATTTTATATTTAAAAATTTCTCCGCTCCTAAATCTGCACCAAATCCAGCTTCGGTTACCACGTAATCGCCAAGCGATAATCCCATTTTAGTTGCTAAAATCGAGTTGGTTCCTTGTGCAATATTAGCAAATGGTCCGCCATGTATAATTGCAGGATTTCCTTCAAGCGTTTGAACTAAGTTTGGTTGAATGGCATCTTTTAATAAAATGGTCATCGCATTTTCTGCCTTTAAATCTCTAGCATAAACAGGTTCGTTGTTATAGGTAAAACCAACAAATATATTCCCTAGTTTTTCTTTTAAATTAGATAAGTTATTTGATAAACATAAAATAGCCATAATCTCTGAAGCTGCCGTGATATTAAATCCATCTTGCCTCATCACGCCGTTTGCTTTTCCGCCAATGCCTATGATGATGTTTCGCAACTTCTATCATTCATATCAATCACACGCTTCCAAACAATGGTTCTAGGATCTAATTTAATAGGATGATCAGTATTTTGAATGACATTATCAATAATAGCTGCTAAAAAATTATTGGCTTTTTCAATGGCCGAAAAATCTCCTGTAAAATGAAGGTTGATATCTTCCATCGGAATAACTTGAGAATAGCCTCCACCAGCAGCTCCACCTTTTATTCCAAAAACAGGCCCTAAGGATGGTTCTCTTAAAACCACAATACTCTTTTTTCCAATTTTATTTAATCCTTCGTTTAATCCAATAGATACGGTTGTTTTACCTTCGCCAGCAGGTGTAGGTGTTAATGCCGTTACTAAAATTAGTTTGGATGATTTAATCTTTTCCTCATCAATTAAATGAAGAGGTAATTTAGCTTTGTATTTTCCGTATAACTCTAAATCGTCCTCACTTACATTTATTTTTTCTGCAATTTTTTTTATATGAATTGGAGTAACAGATTGAGCAATTTCTATATCAGTCATAAGGTGTTTTTTTGTAAAACTACTATCTATTTTTTTACTAAATCAAAGATTTTCTCATTAATAATCCTGATAATGCGCATGTGTTCAATAACTTCATCCATTAATTCATTTGAATGCGATTTATAGGATGATTCTCGTTCCATTATCAACGACCTATTAACATCAAAAAAGCTATTTATCAAGTACTTACGAAATCAAATTGACTGGTTTCGTTAATTACCCTGTTTTTTGTTAATAACCCAAGTTTATTAGGCACCAAAGCCTTCGTATTTTTAAGAGTTAAACAGAACTATATTAATGAGTTTACAGGTTAATGTAAAAGATTTGCTATCAAATCTATACCACAATCGTGGTGTAGTGGAATTACTATTTGGTCAGCGCGACCATATAACAGTAAACGAATTATTGGGACGTGATGATATCACGGAAGAGCAATACCGTAAACTGGTATCCTTGGATATATTGTACGAGTACGAAAATGTGGTTAGCTTAAACGATGCCGTTGTTGCCATGTTTGAAGACTTTATGGAAATTGGAGAAGTAACTCCAGGTTTCATCAACGATTATATCAATGAGTTAAAGCGCCATATTAAATTCTATCAAGAAGCTCGCGAAATGCGTTTCTTACGTAGTATTAAAAAATATTTAAAACGTATTGATAATACCTTAACGCGTGAAATTATTAAGCTTCAAAAAAATGTAGATGATACTTACAAAAATGAAAGTAATTATCGCATTAAGTTACAGAAGCTAGAAGATTATCGTGAGAAACGTGATACGATTATCGATTTTATTAGACAAACGACAACGATTGTAGATGAAACAAGAACGTTGTTTAACATTACGAATGATACAGAATTGTTTGGAATTGTATCTTCTTTAAAATCTAGTTTAATTGAGAATTTAGATTTCTTGATTGAGATTCAAACAGACATTACCGATTTCATTAATAAAATTCAGTATCAGTTAGACGTTTATAAAAAAGCACAACGTTTAAAAGAAGTAAAAGATCATGGAACATTGCACTTCAAAACGAATTTCCGTGAAGTTGTTTCTAATATCAATACATTAAAACATAACGGGCATAAAACACCTAAAACAAAAATCCCTATCGACTTTTTATACAGCGATGATGGACATGTTTTGTGTAAACGTATTGCAGAGAAGTATAAAATTACTCGCTTAATGGTGCGTGGGCTTGCCGATAAAATGGCAGGTAACTTTAAAGATCAAGGATTAGTACAACAAATAAAGTTAGATACTGAAAAATTAGTTGAACGCTTTTTAGCTCAAACAAAGTTAAACTTATTCGAATATTTAATTGATTACAAATTCCCTAAAGCCATAGGTAATGTATCGTTTGAAGAGCGTTTATCGTTGTTTGTGGAAATAGCTATGGAGTATCAAAATAATTTAGATTTCAAATACCGTTTACAGTACCACGATTATATTGAAGACAAAACTGAAATTAAAAAACGATTAGGCTATACTTTGATTTTACCTTTAAAAGAAAAACCTAAAAAAGAAAAAGCAACTAAATAGAAATTATATACAATGGAAGAAACAACCAGTTTTAATTTACCTAAACAAACACATGATATTTTCGCGGTAATGGCTCGTGGTGCTTTTATTTCTAGTAACGGAAGTAGAGATGGGATGAATCGTTTGTATGATGTGATTAATAATCCTGAAAACTTTGATAGACTTCAGGCATACTTTAATGTGATTAGATACAACATTGAAAGAGGAAATAACTTTTTCTATTTCGCGAAACTAAGCGAACCAAATTCTGAATTAGAAAAAAAACTAGAACGTTTTGAGCGTTATATTGATATCATCGATTTGTTTGCTAGTATGGATAACAAAATTGGTATTGGTAGTCGTTTCCGTCCGAGTGAAATTGCCGAAGAGTGTAATGCTAATGTGCGTTTAAAGCAAAAATTACAAAAAATACCTTTATACCGTTCAGAAACATTACATAATAAAGTACGCGAAATTTGTGATTTAATGAGTCGTGATTCTTTCTTGGAATTAGAAGACGAAAAGTCAGAATCGTATAAAGTGTTAGATTCTTATAATTATTTATTGGATGTAATTAATTCAGTAGCTATTTATGAAGAAAGCAGTTCAAATGATGATACTCAGGGAATAATTTATAACTAAATATATATATCATGAAGACATCAATTTTATTATTAATGATTGCATTTAGTTTTGGAGCTTTTGCTCAAGCTAAATATTCAACTGTATCTGAAAATTTCATAACATACCATGAAAACATTGCTGCAGCTGAGCGCATGTATAAAAATGATTCTTTATTACAAGCTTACGCTAAGTTTGATATAGCTATTGCAGAGTATAAAGGCGCTATTAATCCTGGACATTATTTTAGAGCCGCTTTATGCGCTATTAAAATTAAAGAAGAATTTAAAGCTTTACACTTTTTAGAAAAAGCAATTACGAATGGTTATGAAATTGATAGTGCTAAAAAAGAGGCGGTTGTTTTTTATAATCAAAATACAAAAAAGGAGTATTTAGATAATATTGCTAAATGGGAAGAAACAAGAGATGCGGCAAAAGACTATGATTGGACCAATGAGTTATATGCGAATCAAGAAGTAAATAAAAAATATGCTGCTGTAAAATATATATCGGCTGCTGAATACTGCATTAGTTGTATGAAAAACAAAGCTTGTAGCAAAACTGCTCAAGAGTATGTTTCAAAATATAGATTAGTTAAAGAAAAAATGAAAGCAGATTCTATTTCGGCAGCTGTCTTGTTAATTAAGATTCAACAAAATGGTTTCCCTTCTATGAAGAAGTTGAGTGCTAAAGCTTATTCAATTGCTCATACTATTTTATTGAATTATGATGCCGATAAGAAAAATGAAAGATTAGATGGTATTTTATATAAAGCCCTGTTAGAAGGAAATATTTCCCCTGAGTTTTATGCATCAGTGATTGATAGAAGAAATTTAATGAATGGAGAAATGCCTGAGTTTTACGAGCCATTAACAGGCTATGAAAAAACGATTGGAAAAGAAATTGGTAATGCTAATAAAAAACGCAGAACAATAGGATTATATCCTATTAAACTAGTTAGCACTGCAGCACCAAAAACAAAAGATCCAAATACAAAAAAAGTGTATGAAGGATTATATGATTATTAATAGATAGGAAAAGAAAGAGAAAGAAGAACATGGAAAATAATTGCAGAATATTAAACAGAATTGTACAAATTAATATTGCCAACGTTAAGTACACCGACTTAGAATTAAGCGGTAATACTTGCTTTGTTGGTACCAATAACTTTGGTAAAACATCATTGCAACGTGCTATTTTGTTTTTTACAGTGCTAACACAAGAGGATTAGGTATTTCGGCTTCGCAAAAATCGTTTGAGGAGCATTACTTTAAATATGAAAACTCGTATTTGATTTATGAAATTCAAACAGAAAGCAAGCCGTTTTTTGTAATTATTTATCGTCACAACAAATTGGTTTTCCGTTTTGTGGATGCAGAATATAGCCCTGATTATTTCTTTAACGAAAATGATGAGGCTATTAAAATTAAAGAAGTTGTTGCAGGATTTGATAAACGTGGCATCTTTGTTTCTCAGCAAATTGATACGTTTGAGCGTTACCGTAATATTTTATACGGAACAGAAACCGATAAATTATTATCTAAGTTCCATATCTTAAAAGGAAACGAAAAATATCAAAATATCCCTAAATCAATCACCAACGTATTCTTAAGTTCTAAGAGTAGTATTGATAGCCGTTTCATTAAAGATTTTATTGCTAACTCCTTAACTACTGAAAACAGTAGTATTAAATTAGAACAAGTAGATCGTCAGTTACGTCAGTTCAACGAAAAATACACAGATATTGAAACGTATTTGAAAAAAGAAACTCAACAATTAATTGAGTTCATTGATAAAAAATACGATCAAGTGCACATGTTAAAAGGTGCACAAATGGAAATGGCTGATAAGTTAGGTAGTAGCTTACGTTATGCGGAAACTCAAAACGAAGCGGTTATTAAGGCTTCTCAAGAAAAACAAGAAGAGTTAGATAGACTAACCGAAGCAAACGAAGAACAAAAAACGTTATTAGAAGAAAAACAAAAAGATGTTCGTGAGGAAATTGGTTACTATGACAGAACGATTCGCGAAGCCAATAAAAAATTAAAAGAGTACAAAGAAAAAAACATTGAGCAAGCAGTAGAGAAAAATGCTGAGCGTGATAAATTACAAGTAGATTATAATATTGCTCGTCGTGAATATGAATCATTAACATCAAATGTTCAGAGTATTGAGATGAAATATTCTTCTTTAATTGAACAATTACGTAATGATAAAACAGCGTACGTCAATAAAATAAATTCTCGTACGAGTGAAATATTTAATCACTATAACGAATTACAATTATTACAAAAAAACGAATTCAATAAAAAAGATGCTGAATTTAAAACTAAGCGTGAAGAAGCTTTATCAGAGCTTAATGCAGAAGTTACAGCTAAGCAAATTGAATACAACGAATTAAAAGCAGAAGAAAAAGTAATTCGTAATACCCGTTTCTATGAAACAGAAATTAAAGCGCAAGAAACAGAATTAGCAGATTTAAGAGCCATTAATTATAAAAACAAATCGGAGTTAGCGATTAAAACTAACTTGGTTCAATCAAATCAAAAAGAGTGGGAAAATTTAGAATCAAAATTAAAATTATCTCTATCTAATCAAATCCAAAAAACTAATAATGAAATTATCCGTGTTAAAACGGAAATTAAAACTATCGAAGAGAAATTAAATGTTCAACACGATGCTCTATATGGTTATTTAGAAAAGAATGTAAAGGATTGGCATACAACTATTGGTAAAGTTGTTAATGAAGACTTATTATTCCGTTCGGATTTAAGTCCTTCTTTAACGGATGCTAAAGGATTATCCTTATATGGCATTTCTTTAAAATTAGATGATGTGCCAGTTGTTTCTAAATCTATTGAGCAATATCAATTTGAGAAAAATGAGCGTTTAGCAATTATCAGAGATTTGGAAGAGTCAATGACTCAATTTCAAACGGCTAACAATGAAGAGAAAATGTTGGCAGCTGATAAATTTGGTAAGCAATTAGGAGAATTAAAAGAAGATTTAAAAGTTTTAACTTACTCATTAGAGTTAGCAGAAAAACGTGAGAAGAAATTAATTCTTGAATTAGAAGATTGGAAACAACGAGCGAGTACAGAGATTGAAGAATCTTTATCTGGCAATCGTCAAAAAATAAATATTTTAGAAGAAGAATTAGCGATTTTAAATAAAAAGAAAAATAATTTATTAAACGATTTCAATACACAGTTTGATAAGTTAAAAGCCTTTAACGATGAGCGTTTAGCAGATTTAAAAGCAAGACAAGAAACGGAGATTTCTGAATTAGAAGTTGAGAAGAAAAATCAAGTTAAAGAATATGAAGAGAAAGAAACATCAATTAAGCGCTGAAAAAGAAACGAATTTCAAAGCAAAAGGAGTTGACAGTAAAGAGATTAAAAAGATTGATGCTCGTATTAAAGAATTACAAGAAGCGTTAAAAGAAATTGATCAATACTCTCAAATTGTTAGCGACTATTTAAAAGATAAACGTGAAATTTTTGATAAGCTTCCTGATTTAATTCAAAAGAAAGAAGAGTATGTAAAATCAGCCAATGATTTAACAGCAGAAATTGAAGAGATTGCTCGTAAGTTCAACATCAAACGTATGGAGTTGAATAAACAAAAACGTGCGTTTGAAGAAGAGTTAATTGAATTTAATAACGGTATTAATTATTTTACGAAGAACTTCCGTGAAACTCCTGTGTTTAATAAATACGCAGATATTATTGAACGTGCAGAGCCTAAGAAAACAAATTATAGTGTGATGGATTTGTGTACACAACTCCTTAAAAATGACTCACATTTTAATGAAGAGTATACGGCTTTTCAACGCTATGTAAATGAGTTTGCTGGTAAATTCAGATTAGAGAATCACTTTAACTTTATTATTCGTAATGATGCCACGCAAGGTGAATACGAACGTTTTGCTCAAAACTTGCGTTCATTTATTAATGAAGCAAAAATCGAATTATCTATTGCGGAAACCGCGACTCAAATTGGTTTAGTAACCGATAGTATTGCTACTAAAGTACGTGAGCTAAGTGGACAAAAAGATAAAATTCAACACATCATTACCTTAATTGCAGAAGATTTTAAGAAAGCAGAGTTTGAAGAATCAAAATTAATTGAGTTCATTAAGATTCGTTTAGAAGATTCTGATAATAAAGTTTACAAATTATTAAAACGTATTCAGGAGTTCCGCGAAGAAAATGGTTTAGTGTATAACGAAGGCTTATTTAATACAGATTTCGCAACACATAAAAATCGTGAGATTAGTACACGTGCCGTTAAATTGTTAGATCAATTACGTACTGCTATTAAAGAGCAAGAGCAAGAAGAAATTCGTTTGCAGGATTTATTTGAATTGAAATTCAATATTAAAGAAGGTTTAAACGAAACTGGTTGGACTCATAAAATTGATAGTATTGGTAGTACTGGAACGGATATCTTAGTAAAAGCGATTATCTATATTACTTTATTACACGTATTCATTAAAGAGTCTTCTCCAGTGGTAGTACCACTTTAAAGTACACTGTATTATTGATGAGGTAGGTCAAATTTCGGCGCATTATTTACGTGAGTTATTACGTTTTGCGAAAAACAGAAATATTATGATGATTAATGGTTTACCTAATAAATCAGGATTAGAAGCGCATTATAAATTTACATATCAGTTCCGAAGAGAAGAAAACAACAACGTTCGTATCTTCCCAAGTATTGTAACGGAAGTCGAAGCTTAAAATTTAATCCTGATAGTTTTCTATCAGGATTTTTTATATGATGAGATACATCTTTTTTTATATTCATACTTTTTTATTCTCTTGTGCTCCAGAGAATACTATTATTGCTGAAAAACATGGTGCTGCTGATGATTCTATAAAAAAATTAAGTTCGTTAGATATTGCTTTGCCAATTGCAAAACCTGGCGATTGGTTGTATGAGCATAAAGAAAGAGGACAAACATTTTTGGAATATATTAATTGCAACCCCATTTCTCCAAATGCTACTCAAAATGTTATTTATATTCAACCATTAGGAAATTTTTCTCGGAATACAGATAGCATTATTCATAGTACAGTAGAATATTTGCATGCTTTTTTTGGATTGAAAGTTAATCTACTGCCTGTCATTTCAGATTCTTTAATTAAACCCGCCTATAAGCGGATTCGTGAAGATGGACACCTACAATATTTAACCACGTTTATATTGGATAGTTTATTAGTATCTCGATTGCCTGAAGATGGTATTGCATTGATGGCTATCACTGATACAGATTTGTATCCTAAAGATTCATGGAATTATGTTTTTGGACAAGCTTATACTAGGAAAAAAGTAGGGGTGTCTTCTATATTTAGATATATTGAAAATGATAGACCAGAAAAGTGTTTGGAAAGATTAATTCAAACCTCTTCTCACGAAATCGGACACATGTTTTCTATTTTGCATTGCACTAATGCGATATGCGTTATGAATGGCTCTAATAGCATGGAGGAAAGCGATGGTAGACCAAATCGCTTATGTTCAGTATGTTTAAATAAATTATGTTGGAACTTAAAATTTAATAATAGGGAACGTTTTAAAGAGTTGAGTGAATATTTCAATAAGTATAAAATTCAAAGCGACTATAAATTAGTAGTGAAAGATTTAGAAATTTATAGTAAATGAAATATTATTCAGCTTTATTATTAGTATTGCTTTTTGTTTTTTCTTGTGCAGATACTATTCAAGAAAAATATGTCCAGCCTATCACAATTGATATTCAGCCATTTTCTGATATCTCAAAAGAGAAAGTGGATTTTGTTTATAGAGAACTATCTAAAATTTATCCAAACATTACTATTAAAAAATCAATTGATTTGCCAGCAATGGCTTATTATAAAGAAAGAAATAGATATAGAGCAGATAGTTTAATAAAATTTTTAAGAAATCAAACTAAAGAAGGACATTTGATTATTGCTTTAACGTCAAAAGACATTAGTTGGACAAAAGGAAAATAACAGATTACGGAATTATGGGTTTAGGTTTATGTCCAGGGCAAGTTTGTGTTGCATCTAGTTTTAGACTATCAAAAACAGATAATATGAGACAACTATTTGTTGTTTCTATTCACGAATTAGGCCATACGCAAGGGCTACCGCATTGTCCTGTAAAAACCTGTTTTATGCGAGACGCTGAAGGAGGAAATCCTACTAATGAAGAAACGGAGTTTTGTCCAAAATGTAAAGCGCATTTAGTTAGCAGAGCTTGGGCACTTTAAAGAATTGGAGGCCACAATTTGTTACCTCAAACTGCGTTAAATAATCTATAATGGTATTATAATTGTTACATTTCGTAAACCTGAACGTTATATCCTTTTGTGTTACATAAAATAGCGCTTGCCATATTTTGCTTTTTCTACCTGAATTCTACGGTTGGTCAGGTTTTCGACGATTTACTAAAAGTAGATATCACTCATATTAAGTTTGGTAAAAAAAAGGATAAGACAGACGCTTCTTTAGTAGTTTCAAAATTGTAAAAGGTAAGGCAAGCGAAAAAGAAAAGTTTGATGCTATTTTTATTGGGTCGCAAAAAACATTAGTTACGACGAAAGTTATTTTATACCGTTTCTGAATCTGGACCAGAGACTATTAAAAGCATTTTAAAAACAAAAAACAATTTGCTTAGGTTATGCTCAACTCATGGATTCACTTTGCCAGTTGGCAGGAATTACTAATGTAACGGTTTTTGGTTATGCTAAAGGTCAGTTTTATGACGTTGGTGATTCTATTTTTGGACATAATCATGCTTGGAATGCCGTGAAGTTAGATGATTTATGGTACCTGTACGATGTTACCTGGAGCCATGGGGTGCATACAATGGAGTATACCAATAAAGCGAAAATTATTATGAAGCTCTTAGATAAATTTCCTGAAAAATTTAAAAAGAAAACCATTAGAGTTCCTAGGAAATTTAGAAAGCGTTCGATTTGTAAAGAAAAGATAGATCCTATTATTTATTATAAACCAAAATTCTTTAATAAACTATTTCGAAGATGGCTGATGTCTTTTCCTATTAGGGTTCGTAAAAAAGTAGAGTTAGGAGTTAATAGCGATTTTTATTTATCTAATCCTTCCCTGTTTGCTATTACACATGTGCCAGATGACCCAATTTGGAGTTTGTTAGGACGTAATAAAGTGAATGAGTTTGAACAAGACAGTGCGTTTTATTATTTAACGGATTCAACCTATAAAAACCAAGAACGAAAAGGTGAAGCTTGCTCTGACTGCGATGATTATTACAATTCGGGAACTCAAAAAAGATTAGAAATATTAAATGACAATAGCGCTCGATTTAATCCTAACAATAAATTTATTACCACGCTTTGTGATGATGAATTAGGGAAGAATATATATGTTAAAAGTTTATACGCAACCGATAATAGATTAAGTGTGGCAGATAGTTCTGTATTATCTTACCAACATGCTATCACTAATATGGCTTTATCCAGAAATAATATGGTAAAGTATTTTAAATATGAAAAAACAAAAAATGACTTGAAAGCCAAGCTACTCTTAACGGATAATAAAAATCATACAAACTTTATTAAGAATAAAGTTAAAGCTACACTTCAGCATACTAGATCATTTCAGGAAATGGTTAATAAAAGCGCTGCTTTTGCAACTGTTTATAGGAATAGAATTAGGAAATTTCAAAGATATAAAACAAGTTATAACTTCGATAAAATAAAACCTTATTCGGAATCGCGAATTAAAGACCTCGAAAAAATCCACTCTAAAAAAATGGAGCAACTCGATACGTTACTTTTGAAAATCGCTTCTCATAAAAATCATTTGATTCCATTATCACTAATCTATCATTAAATATTTGGCCACAAGTGTTTAGAAACGACAGTATTTTGGAGCCTTTTAAGCAATGTATTACAAGACGTCGTTTTTTAGCTGATAATTATAAAAAAGCTATTGTGGATTTAAGAAAGAAAATATACCCAATGGAATATAAGTACAGTAAGGAAATTGATTATTTATTATATAATCCTTCAACAGAATGTTTAAAGTTATTTAATTTAATCACTAAAGAAATTAAAATAAAACAAATGCTTTTAAACGACGTTTTAAAAGTAAAATTAGAATTAGTAAAGACCAAAGAATTGTCGCTTACTGAATTAAATAGTTTTAAAGAATTATCCATTACGGAGTGCGAAACAGATTTTTGTTGGCTAGCAATTAATTACCCTAAGGAAGCGATAGTAGCAAAAGGATTATACAGATTAAAGGATAAACAACAGTATGGATTAAATGTTATCAATGCAGAGAATGAAGTAGAACGCGTAAGACAAAGTATTATCAGCAAAGCTTTGAAATTAGGGTATAAAGGAAGTAATCAAGGTCTAGCAAATGATAATAGGAAGCTTAAAAAGAAACATAAAGAAGTTTCAAGTTATAGGAAAGAAATAGCCGATCCGAAATCTTTTAATGAAAAGCGATACAGTAAAATTGTGTTTAGGTTAAAAAAACTATTAGAGAGAAAGTAAAACCTAAAAGTAAACTTTCAACACATCGTATCCGTATTTTAATATCATCAAGGATACAATCACTAAAAATATTATCCTTACAAAACCATTTCCTTTTTTTAATGCTAAGTGGCTGCCAATAAACTGCCAATGATATTAAAGATTGCAAGTAATATAGCAATATGTAAAATGTAATTTCCTTCTTTTATAAAGACAATGAGCGCTGAAATATTTGTGACACAGTTGACGATTTTAGCGTAAGCTGATGCTTTTACAAATTCAAAACCTAATACAACTACAAATCCTAACACAAAAAAACTCCCCGTTCCTGGCCCAAAAAAACCATCATAAAACCCAACTATTAATCCTATGGACGAACCGTAAAGTAGTTGTTTGTTCATTGGTAATTCTTTGGTTTCTATAGCACCTAAATCTTTTTTAAAAAAGGTATAAATGGCAATAGCAATTAGTATAATTAAGATGAGTGGCTTTAACACATTGGTATCAATATGATTAATGAGTTGTGCACCTAAAAAAGAAGAAACAAAACAACTCAAGGCAATTACCATTAATAATTTATAATTGAAAGTTATTTTTTTAGCATACTTAAATGCGGCTATAGATGTACCCGCCAAGGCTGCAATTTTATTGGTGCCAAATAAAATAGGCAAAGGCATTTTTGGAAATGTAATTAACAAAAACGGAGTTTGTATCAATCCACCGCCGCCAACTACGGCATCAATAAAGCCAGCAGTAAAAGCAGAGAGCGATAATAGAATAATAGTTAGCAAACCATACTCATCATATAAATTACTCAAACTCATATAGCGAAGTTATATTTTTTTATTTGAGTTGCGACATAAAAAAACTCCTACTAAAATTAGCAGGAGTTTTTTTTAATTTATTTATTTTCTTAGAAATCAAATTTACCTCTGTGGTCTTCAATATTTGCTTTTGCTTTTAAAGCATCAAACAATTCATAATCCACACGACCGCCATTTGTTCTTTCAATTTCTTGTTGTTTACCTTTAAAGTCTTGTGGTAACACTGCATCTTTTACAGATGATACTGCAACTACAAATACTCCATTATCTCCTTTAATAGCCTTGCTAGTAGCGCCAGCTTTTAATGCAGTTGCAGTTCCAATTAAAGCATCTTCTCTTCCTATTGTAGCTACATTGTATGCAGAGAAAGTTAAGTTGTCAGACGTTTCAGCTGTTAAGCCCATTTTAGTTGCGATATCCGTAATTGATTTAGAAGCCCCTGCTTTTGTTTCAAATTCTTTCATAAATGCTTCTGCTTTTTTATCGCGAATTGCTTTAGCAGTTACATCTTCTTTTACATCTTCTAATGGAGCAATTCCTTTTTCTTTAATAGAAACTAAATTTGCTACAATAAAACGATCTTTAAATTCAAATACTGGAGAAATTTCTCCTTTTTTTGCTTTATAAACCCAACGTACTAAATCTTTAGCGGCTTCTAAACCTGGCAATGTTTTATCACCTTCTTTAATATTTTCAGCAATACGTTTGTTTAATTTTTCAGTATCAATGCTTTTGTTAAATGCATCTGCTGTTTGGTTTTTTCCAGAAAAATCACTTGCAATTTTATAATACTCTTGGTTAGTTTCTCCACTAGGGCCAATTAACTTAGTAATTTGAGCAACTGTATAAGAATTGTGACGTGTTTTAGATACATTTAATACTTCAATAATATGGAAACCAAATTGAGTTGGTACAACGGTGATGTTTCTAACTGTTCCTTGTAAACCAGCATTTTTAAATGGATCAACAAAACCTTTGTTCTCATCAAACCATCCATAGTCTCCACCTTTTTCAATTGAACCTAAGTCATCAGACATTGTTTTTACTAAAGTATCAAACTTAACCGCTTTAGCTTTTAACAAAACTAACAAACTATCAGCAATACGTTTAGCAACTTCTGGTGTACGAGTCGTTTGTGTTTTTTGACTTTGTAAACCAATTAAAATGTGACGAACTTTAGCAGAGTCAGCAATTGATTTAATATCAGATAATTTATAAATCTTTACAAAAGTTCCTTCAACATAAGGGCCGAATACTGTTCCTTTTGGAGCTGTAAACACGGTTGAATCTGAAATAATCATATTCTTTTACCATAGCCAGCAATGCTAACTTTTAAAATCATCAGTTGCACGTTGAGCATCTTTCATGATAGCTTCGTAATCTGCTTTTGAAGGCATCACATCATAAGCAACATATTCAATTGTACGAGAAGCTTCAGATACTTTGTAAGCGCTTTGGTGTTTGTTATAGTACGCCGAAATTTCTTCTTCAGTTACTTTTACTGTAGAATCTGCAACATCAGCATAACGCTTCATAACGAAAGAAGCATTTACTTGTTTGTTTTGAGCAATGAATTGATCTTTAGCTTCTGCTTTAGTTACGTATAATCCTTTTTTGATTAAGTTATTATATTTTTCTGCAGCACGAACTTCCAAAATAGATTTCTCTAATTGTTTCCAAAACTTCTCTTGCTCTGCATTCATTTGTCCAACCCATTGATTTAATTTTACTAAATCTAATGCACCATCAGGACGGGCAAAACCTTCGTAAACTTTACCAGTTTGTTGGTCAGTTAACTGTTGAATCACATATTGATGAGGGTGAACTAACATTAAATCATATAATTCATCTTCAGATACAGAAATACCTAATTTTTTGTATTGAACTTTAATTACTTTATCATTAATCATCTGACTCCAAACAGATTCAATAATCTGTTCTTTCATTTTGTCATCAATTACTTGATTTGGATTTGATTGCTGAATTTGAGCAATTTGTTCGTTTACTTTTGCGCTGAAAGCAGGATAATCGATTTGATCACCATTAATTTTACCAACTTCTAAATCTTGACCAGAGAATAATGCTCCGCCAGAGCCTAATAAACTCTCTAAAATAAAGATTACCAAGGCTAAACCCACTATACCAACTAAAGGCCAGTTTTACTACGTATTTTTTCTAAAACGCTCATATTTGTTTATTAATTGAAGGAAGGCAAAGATAGAATTATTGCTGAAAAAAGAAAAATTAATTGCAAATAATTTTAGCAGCTAATTCCTTTGCTTGATGCCTGATTTCGGGCACTGCAGTGCTTTCCCATAAAATACCTTTTAGCGGTGGTCCAAGTGTGTGAAAATCGGGCGAAATTTCTCCGTTTTTAGTGGCATTTATGCCATAATGTATAGAATCTGGAGTAAAAAGCTTGTTTTTTAGCAGATTTTGCACTAAAACAGATGGTATTTTCAAATAGTCAGATTCGGGCCCTGTACAATTGATAATGAACTCTGTTTTTTAAAGATTGCTGGCCTATTTTGAATCAGAAAAATGTATTTCAAATCCACCATCCATTGACTTAATATCAACTAATCTTCCTTTTATAAGATGGATAATGTGAGATGATTCTAATTTTTTAAGAATTGCCATGCTTTCACTTGGCGCTCGATGCCTAGCAACCCCCCATTTGTGGCGTAAATGTCTTAAAAATTGTTGTTTTTCGTTTAAAGAAAAATTTATCCAAAAAAATGGTAAATGAGGTCTCATCACATCAATAACACTTTGAGGATTTAAGTGCTCTGTTTTTGCTTTTTTTAATTGCTGATTTACAAGCGAAAGTAGTTCTTGTAATCGGTATAATTTATTTTCTTCAATAAATGGTTTTACGCTAGGTAAAGCATTCTCTGCGTGCGCTTGAGGTATGTATGCATGAGGAGAAATAATATTTATTTTGCCAGAAAATGAATGATGATGAAGGCTAATTAGTACATCAATCATCGTTAAGCCAGAGCCAATGATGGTAATGTTTTTTTTAATAATTGCTTTTTCAATTATAGTTGGGTGAAAAGCATTTTGAAAGTAGTTTTCAGATTCAATAAATTCTTTTGAAACGGAACGAGGGTGAGCTGGTAAAAAATTACCAAGCGCTATAACTACTTTTTGTGCTTTATAAGTTTGAGTGGTTGTTATTTCAAATGTATTTTCTTTTTTTTCAATATCAATGACTTCTTCTGCAATTTGCTGAATAGTTATGAATGGATTTGTGTTTTTTAAAACATCAAACGTAGCTTGCACATATTCTCCAAATAGTTTTCGAGGTGCAAAATCATGACTACTATATTGCGGATAATTGTGTGTTAACCAATTCACATAATGATTTGGTTCATCTACAAATATCGACATGTTACTTGCACGTACATTCAATAGATGTTGTTCATCAGTTGTAGAGTATGCTAAGCCTTTACAAAATTGATTTTTCGCATCAAACCAAATAATGTGAAACGGACTCTTACTTTGTTTTATGAGATTTAAAACAGTTAAAGTGCCGCTAATACCGCCGCCAACTATGGCAATGGTGTTTGTCATTTTCGCGGTTCGTTATTGGCTAATCGATCCTGGTTTTTACGCTGGTATCTTCTTAAAAGATACATGATAGAAGCAATGATAAATACAAATACAAAATATAAAGCACTATCGTTATCTTTAATGATTAAAAAATAAACAGAAATTCCCGCACATAATAAGGCTGTTATTAGCCAAATAATTTCAAGTATTTTAAAAAATTTGCTCATCGTTTTTATAAGTCTTTATCTTCTATTCTAATCGTTCCAGTTACTTCTTTAATTTCGTATTGCGTAAAATCCTGATTCGCTTCAAGTCCCTTGCCCATAATAATTTCCTTAGCGGTAGTTATTTTTACAAAGGCATCGGAGGTGATTTTCTTTTTTTGTTCGTCCCAAATTAAATGTTCGGTATTTAATTTTTCTCCGTTTACATTAACGACCTCTACATTATATTTCACTTCCATTTTTTTACTTAGCTCGTAACGCACGCCATAGTCAGCTTTTAGTGTAGTGGCTTCTTTTCCTTTTTCATCATAAAAAATTACAAATAAACCTTGAGGCATTATCGTTACAGGTTCCTTTACATCTTTTTCATACTTCTGCATTTGTGGTGTTAGAAGTTTGATTTTTAAAACAGTAGAATCAGAATACAACATAGTAACGTCTTTACCCGTTAAGGCAGGCATCACCACTTTTTTACCAAGGGCCATAATTTCATTTCTGTCGGTTTGACAAGAAGTGATAGCGAAACACGCCACCATTAAAAGAAACAGTAAACTTCTATTTTTTAATGATAGCATAAGAATGGATTAATCGTATTTGTATTTAATAAACCAACGTTTATTAAATGTAAAGCCTAACACTAAGCGAACATATTCTTCCTGTAACAAGTTGTTTGAGATAGTTCCCATTTTACCATATTGAGCTGATATATTAATGATAGCAATATCATCAAAACGACCAACGCCAACAGGTAGACCTAAACCAGCAGAAATAAAAGCGTTACTAATAGGCGTGTTTTTTAAATCTAAATAACCATCAGAATATGAAACACCTAAACGATATTGAATTCTTTTGATATAATTAGAAGTCCCGAATGCTAATTTATTTGGCACATAATTTAATCCGGCAGAAACTCTAAAACTGTTTTTGAAATCGGTACTTGGAGCATTAAAATATTTAAAGCTTTTCCAGTTGGTAGTTGCTGCATCCATTAACACCGTTAATTTCTCTCCTTTTTAATAGATAAACCTATACCCATTTCTAAAGGTAATGTAATAGTTCCTGCAATATCTTGTGAATTAAGAACAGTATCCTTTGGTCTTTCTACACCAAAACCATCTAAGGCATAGTTGTAAATTATATTACTTTGTTTAGCATTAATTTCGGAAGGAGTATTAATAAAGAAACCAACTCCGATTTTTATTTTTTGTTTCAATTCACGACGATTTCTATAGGATACTACTGAGTCAGCAGAATAGGTTTTATAGGTATCACGGTATTTGCCGCGCACTTTAGTTGAATCAATTGTAAAGTGTGTTTGTAAGCCGCCATTAAATGTAAAATCATTTACTTGAATAGCACGCTGTCTTTTTGAATTATAATATGTTACAGAGCCAGGATAAATAACATTTGTTGACTGATTTATTGTGCCAAATAAATAATTACCAGTAACCCCAATTGATAATTCGGAAAGTAATTGCTTGCCTAATTTTTTGCGTTTATACTTTGCAGTTTCTTTATATTTAATGAGTGTATCAGCTAATGCAGAGCGTTGAAATTTAGAAAATTGTTTGTAAAATGGTTTAACTCCTGTGCCTAAAAATACTTTATTAATTCCGCCATCTCCTTCAAAAATATAGTTCATGGTTCCAGCAACTGTATTTTCTTGAGTAGAACTAATTTTGTATCCTACAGTACTGTAAGGCATAATACCAAAGGCCATTCCTCCAAATCGTTTTAAAGGGAAGCCAAAAGACCCGTATGAGAAATTGATATTCTTTTTCCTTACTGCTGCATCTGCATTTCCGATTTTTTTAAATTGTGCTTGACCACCAATTTCTAAAGTCGTTAATCTCAAACCAGCTAATCCTGCTGGATTGGCAGCATTAATAAAAAATGGAGCAATTGTATCTTGATGATAGGCGATAAACGAACCTCCCATGGCAGATGGAGTGGCAAAAGTTTGTAGGTTTAATTCGCCCATGCCATAACGTGAATAAGGGCTTGAGGTTAAAATTTGAGAATAGGATAATGTGATCGTACTTAAAAAAGTAAGAGTAAAAATGAATGTCTTCAAAAAAGAAATATGTTTATTTATGTTCACTATTATAATTTAAAATATCGTTTAGTCCTTTTATAACTAAATTTTGGTGGGCAAAGATGCTATTTTTTAACCGTTTTGCCAAGTATTCGCTATCTCCTCCAGTTAAAACGCAAATTATGTCGGTAAATTGCAATTTATATTGGCTAATAATACCATCAATTTCGGCTACACTACCATTTAAAACCCCCGATAAGATGGAGTTTTGAGTGTTATTGCCAACTAGTTCATTATATGAAAAATTGGCCTCAACTAAAGGCAATTTGCTTGTAAATGTTTGGAGCGCCTTAAATTTCATTTGTATGCCTGGGGAAATACCTCCACCTAAGTATTCATTTTTACTGTTTGTGAAGTTATATTTGATACATGTACCTACATCTATTACCAAAACATTGGCATTGGGATATAGGTAATAAGCGCCAACTGAAGCTGCCAATCTATCAGAACCAAGCGTAGACGCTGATTGGTATAGGTTTGTTAATGGTATTTTAGTTTCAGAATTGAATATGATAGTTGGGATGATAGCATTTAAAGCTGAGTAGAAATCTTCTTGCTCTTTTACCACAGTTCCAATAATCGCTCTTTTTGCTTTGGAAATAAAGGCCTTGTCTGATAAAATAACACTTACATTGTCATAAACCTTGCTTTCCAACAGAGTTTCGCCATTAAATACAGCCGCTTTAACACGTGTATTGCCAATATCTATAATTAAATTCAATGTTTATAAAAGTAACTAAATACCACATATCTAGTTTTAATTTAAGATTTTTTAATATTTCCTTTTGCAGTATAAATAATTCTCTTAAATTTGCAGCCCGAATATGTTGGTGCCTTAGCTCAGTCGGTAGAGCAACAGACTGAAAATCTGTGTGTCCCTGGTTCGATTCCTGGAGGCACCACAAAACCCACTCAAGCGAGTGGGTTTTTTATTTATATAATGAACAAAACCCAGCATATTTTAATGATTGGAGCTGTTTGGCCAGAGCCTAACTCTTCTGCTGCTGGTAGTAGAACGCTTCAGTTAATTGAAGAATTTCAAAAGTTAAATTGGAAAATAACCTTTGCTTGCGCTGCTGCTGATAGCGACTTTAGTATTGATTTCCAAAAATATGGTGTAGACAAAATAACCATTGAGTTAACTCATAGCAGCTTTGATGAGTTCGTTAAAACACTTCAGCCAAGTATTGTTTTATTTGACCGATTTATGATTGAGGAACAGTTTGGTTGGCGTGTTGCAGAAAATTGCCCAAATGCACTTAGGGTTTTAGATACCATTGATTTGCATTGTTTGAGATTAGCCAGACAGCAAGCATTTAAAGAAAAACGGAATTTTACAATCGAAGATTTATACAGTGATACCGCAAAACGAGAAATAGCCAGCATTTACCGTTGCGATTTGACCTTGATGATTTCTATTTTTGAAATGGATTTGCTTCAAACATTTTTTCATATTGATGTCAATCTGCTTCATTACACGCCTTTTTTATTAAACCCAATTACCGAAAAGCAAACAGCGAATTGGCCTTTATTTGAAGATAGAAAGCATTTTGTAACCATTGGCAATTTTTTACATGAACCAAATTGGAATGGCGTTTTGTATTTAAAAGAAGATATTTGGCCTTTAATAAGAAAGCAATTGCCAGATGCAGAATTGCATATTTATGGTGCTTATCCTTCGCCCAAAGTAAATCAATTACATCAACCTAAAGATGGTTTTTTAATTAAAGGAAGAGCAGAGAGTGCACAAGAAGTTATGCTAAATGCTAAAGTATGTTTAGCGCCTTTGCGTTTTGGCGCAGGGTTAAAAGGAAAATTAATTGACGCGATGGAATGTGGAACACCAAGCGTAACCACAAGCGTTGGAGCCGAAGCTATGCATGCGGAGTTAGACTGGGGAGGCTTAATAACGGATTATATACAAGAATTTGCAAATGGTGCTGTTAATTTATACACGAATAAAACAACATGGTTAAACGCACAGAGTGATGGCACTGAAATTATTAATCATGTTTTTGATAAAGAACTTCATTCGAAATTATTGATTGAAAAATTAGAGCAAGTGCAAAAAATACTGAATGAGCATCGTCACAAAAATTTTATTGGTTCTATGTTAATGCATCATACCATATCAGGAACAAAATACATGTCGCGTTGGATAGAAGAAAAAAACAAAAAGCCATTGTAATTTACAATGGCTTTTTGTTTTAAAATCTATGACAGATGTTTAATCATTATTATTTCCAGTGAATCTTAATATCATATATAATAAAGAGGCTATGGCACCTAAAGCGGATACGATATAGGTGTAGGCAGCCCATTTTAAGGCATCTTTAGCATCTTCATGTTCCGACCCATAAGTTATTCCAGCACTATTTAACCACACTAATGCTCTATTACTTGCATCAATTTCTACAGGTAAAGTTACTATCGTAAATAAAGTGATAGCAGATTGAAGGATAATAAATATAAGCATTACTGTATTTCCTAAATGAGGCATGCTATAAAACGCAAATGCCAAAACAAATGATAGTATCCCCATGATTGTAGAGGCAATTTGAACTGCCGGAACCATTTTACTTCTTAATGTTAACCAAGTGTAAGCGGTAGCGTGTTGCACTGCATGTCCACATTCGTGCGCTGCAACAGCTGCTGCTGCAACATGTTGCCCGTGGTAAACATCATGACTTAAATTAACGGTTTTATCTGCTGGATTATAATGATCGGTTAATTGACCATTTACACTTTGGATTTTCACATCAAAAATACCATTATCTCTTAGCATTTTTTCTGCTACTTCTTTGCCACTAAATTTACTTACTAATCTTTCTTGAGAATATTTGGCAAACTTTGATTTTAATCTGGAGCTAACCAGCAAACCAATAAGCATGAAAATGCCACTTATCACCATTAAACCAATATTGTAATGCATCATTTTTTAAAAAATTAAATTGTTTATTTGATTACAAAGATATTCATTTTTGAACCCTTGTATTTCTAAAAAATGCTAAAATTGTTTATTAGAATCGAATCATAAGCTGAAACAAAAACATGCGTGGCGGACGAACATCGCCTGGCCTTAAGCTATATTCTGCATTTAAAATATTGTTTACAATAACAGATGCTTTTACTGCTTTTGATACTTGATAGGAGATTCTCGCATCATGAATCCAATCTCCGCTCCATTTTGCAATTTCGTAATCACCTATTGTTACATAAGTTGTATTTTTATGACTTGCTCTGTATTCTTTTAGGCCGGGAATAATATAAGTAGAAGGAATCTCATCCCAATTTACACCGTTAGGAATGTCGTTATATTCATGTAAAATACTTTGTTCAAAACGTCTATCTACATTTTCCATGTAACTATAAAACCTCGTGCTCCAACCTATAGATAATTTCTTATAATCTAACTGGATATCTGCTTTAAATAATTGTTGATTTCTGTATTTTAATACTTTTAATCCTTCTATTCCAAGCGTGTCAACTTTAGGGTCGTAATTTAAATAAATAGGATTAGTGTATGTAAATCCAATTTAGGTAGACACGTTAATTGGTCCCATTTTTCCTGTTCCTGTTATAGAAGCATCTATACCATTAATTCTGGCCTTACCAACGTTTTGAGATTTGAATCCTGCTTTATCAATATCTAAATAAAATAATCCTGTTTTGTTGCCGTAAATGTCAAAGGTAAATTCAACCATGTCGCTATACTCTGTCCAAAAGCCTGCTATATCTAAAAACCCTTTAAAATCAAATAATTTAAATCCTTGCTTAATACCGATTTCAGCACTCCATCCTCGTTCTGGTTGAAGTGATTGATTTGGATAAATTTGTAAGGCACTTACACTTGTGCTAATATATTTTTCGGCAATCGTTGGAAAACGATATCCTTGACCATAAGATGCGCGTAAAAATGTGTATGGTAATAATTGATAGTTCATGCCGGCTCTAAACACGGGTTGAAAAGGCAAATTATTTATTTTAGGAGTTAAATATCCTCTTGTATATGAAGTGTCAATTCTATTGTACTCGCCTCGTAAACCAACTGAAGTAGTTAGCTTTTTGTATTTATAATCAAACTGGGCGTATCCAGCATAATTTTTACCTGTATGCCTTCCGTATAATGAATCCGCAATAACCTGTTGCTCCATATAAACAGCACCATAAGTCATGGTAAAATTATTTTTGAAACGTTTTTGATATTGAAATTCATTATAATACAATTCAGCTCTTGAACCTTGATTCTTGTCATTGTTGTTATTGGTTAAATAATAACGAGAGCGTAAACTAAATTTACCGCCTTTTTTAGTAAAGTAATTAATATAAGGATCCACATTGCAACGTTGGTTTGTAAATCGTTGAATATCTAATCCTTGAGGGTGATAAACAGAGTCGGCATTTTGCCATAAGAAAAATAAGCCACCTCTAGTTTCCATCATATTAGTATTTAATCCAATAGCTAAACCAGGAATTTTTTTGAAGTTATAACGCAAATTCATATTGAATCTTCCGCGTTTTTCATTTTCTAGGTAACGGTAACCTTCATCGTTAAACATATGCCCACCTAAAACCAAATCTAATTGACCAATTTTTTCGGAATGAGAAAAATTAACACCAGTTTGGTTTTGGCTTGTGCCTTTCCACCATTTGTATTTTAAATTTTTTGGAGCATCATAGGTGGCTAAAAACATGGATACAGTTGTTTGTGGTTTGTCTTTAGCGTAAGCGGTTCGCATATTAATAACTCCGTTCATGGCTGAAGAACCAAATAAGGCAGAGGCAGCGCCTTTTATAACCTCAACTTGTTCTAAGTTTTCTAACGGTAAATAATTCCATTTAATATCTGCCGCATCCGCACTAATCATTGGCATTTCGTCAACTAACATCAATACTCTTGTACCTGCGCCATAGCTATATCCACTTCCACCACGTATACTTGCTTGTCCGTCAGAAACCACAACGCCTGGCACTTGGTTCATAATAATATCTAAACTTTGCGACGCTTTATTTTCAATAATGGCAGGCTTAATCACCTCCATACTCACGGTAACGTCTGATAATTTTTGCTCAAATCTACCAGCAGAAATAACTACTTCATCCAATAATTGATTGCCATTTCCTAAAGCAATACTAACTTCAATAGTGTCATTTCCTTTCACAATGATGGGTTGAGAATATTTTTGATAACCAACAAGGTCACATTCTAATGTGTGATTTCCATCGGTGGTTGTCATATAAAAAACACCTTCTATATCAGCCGCTACACCTTTTGTTTTATCTAAAACGACTACAGCCCCAGGTAATGATTCATTATTTGATTTATCTTTTACAACCCCTTTTACAACGCCTAATGTTTGAGCATAGATTTGACATGTATAAAAAAATGCTCCTGTTAAAATATATTTAACGTTTTTAATCATAAACTGTTTAATTTTACGAACACAATATAATAATTAACTATTATTTAACAAATGTCGTCTGTCGATTTAACATATCAAATTGGGCTAACTTTATTAGATGGCGTTGGTGATGTTTTAGCTAAAAATTTAGTTGCCTATTGCGGAAGTGCTGAGCAAGTTTTTAAAACTAACAAAACGCAACTCGAAAAATACCGGGTATTGGCACTTATACATCTGCCGCTATACAAAAGAGCAAAACGGTTTTGGAAAGAGCGGAAAAGGAAGTGAGTTTTATCAATGACAATAAAATACAAGCTTTATTTTTTACAGACACAAATTATCCACAACGTTTAAAAAACTGTAGTGATAGTCCAGTGATGCTTTATTATAAAGGTAATGCTGATTTAAATGCTGAAAAAATTGTGGCTGTTGTAGGTACTCGAACTCCTTCGGTATATGGAAAAGAAATGACTGAAAAATTTATTTCAGATTTAACAAATAGTGGTTGTTTGGTGGTTAGTGGTTTAGCTTACGGCATTGATATTACAGCTCATAAATCATCATTAGATAACGGGTTGAGTACTGTGGGTGTTTTAGCTCATGGTTTAGATAGAGTTTACCCATCTGTACATTCTAATTACGCTGCAAAAATGATTTCGCAAGGAGGATTATTGACAGAGTTTATAAGTGATACAAATCCTGATAAAGAAAATTTTCCTAAAAGAAATAGAATTGTAGCTGGCATGTGTGATGCCTTAGTTGTTGTTGAATCTAAAAGAGGAGGAGGAAGTTTAATTACGGCAACAATTGCCAATTCTTATAATAAAGATATTTTTGCATTTCCAGGTAAGGCAGGAGAATTATTGAGCGAAGGATGCAATGGATTAATTAAGTCTCACAGAGCCAATTTAATTGAAAGCACTGCCGATTTAATGTATATCATGAATTGGAATCAGGAAGTAAAAAAGAAGAAAACGAATCAAATTCCTTTGCTCCTAAAACTATCTCCTGAAGAGCAATCTATAGTAAAAGCGTTTGAAAATAAAAGTCAATTGCATGTTGACGAAATTTGTTACGCTACTAATTTCCCTATTAGTAAAACTTCAGGTCACTTGTTACAATTAGAATTTTCGAACGTCATTAAATCTCTTCCAGGAAAAATTTATCAGTTAAATCGTTAAACAATAACTCTTAAAAAGCTGATAATTCTCAGGTTTAGCGCAAACAAAAAAAATCTTTTCGCAGTTGTATTACATACAAAAACAGTGTAACTTTACTCAAAAATAAAAGTATGCAAACTACTAAAGTAGATGTTCTTGTTATCGGTGCAGGCCCTGCGGGATCGATAGCTGCAAGTATTATCAATAAAGCAGGTTATAAAGTTAGAATTGTAGAAAAAGAAAAATTCCCTCGTTTTGTTATTGGCGAAAGTTTATTACCAAGAGTAATGGATCACCTTGAAGAAGCTGGTTTATTAGAGGCTGTTAAAAAAGCTGGGTTTCAAGAAAAATTTGGAGCTAAGTTTGTTCGCGGTGATGAAGTTTGTGACTTTAATTTTAAAGATCAATTTAGTAAAGGTTGGAATTGGACTTGGCAAGTGCCACGTGGCCAATTTGATAAAATTTTATCAGAAACAGCAGCTTCTATGGGAGTTGATGTTCAGCACGAAATGGCTGTAAAAGATATTAAGTTTCATGGTACCGATTCAACCACTACTGTTGTAAATAAAGATGGTGTAGAAGAACAAATTGAGGCAAAGTTTATTGTGGATGCAAGTGGTTACGGCCGAGTTATTCCTCGTATGTTTGGCTTAGACAAACCGTCAAATTTCGATCCTCGAAAAACACATTTTACGCATTTCAAAGATCTAAAACGCCCAGAAGGAATTGATGGAAATCGTATTACAGTGGTTGTTCATCAGCAACGCACTTGGATTTGGATTATTCCTTTTTCAAATGGAATTACATCGGTTGGTTTTGTAGCTGATCCCCAATTTTTTAAAGATTATCCAGAGGATGCAGTAGAAAGAATGAGAGGTATTATCAATGCCGACATTCATACCAAAGAGCGTTTTGGAGATGCAGAAATGGTGTTTGAACCTCGTACAATTGAGGGATATGCTATTTCTACCAAACAATTATATGGAGATGGTTTTGTATTATGTGGTAATGCAACTGAATTTTTAGATCCAGTGTTTTCCTCAGGCGTTACTTTTGCCATGGAATCAGGAAATAAAGCGGCTAAACTTGTCATTGAAACATTAAAAGGAAATACAGTAGATTGGCAAAAAGAGTATACAGATTATATGATGCAAGGAATAAACACCTTTAGATCTTATGTTTCAGGTTGGTACGAAGGCGATTTGCATGAAATTTTCTTTTCCGAAAATCCAGATCCTGAAATTAAAAAACAAATTTGTTCGGTATTAGCGGGTTATGTTTGGGATTTAGAAAATCCATTTGTGAAAAAACATGATAGAGCTTTAAAATCATTAGCAAATGTAATTCGATTAAATAAGCAAAAATCAGTAGCTTAAATAGTTTTTAAATATAAAAAAAGCCATCAGTAAATTTACTGATGGCTTTTTTAGTTGTTAGAACTCTCTTACTTCTTAAATACGGTAATAAAGCCTGAGTATTTTTTATCCTGAGGAACATCAATTACATAAAAGAATGTACCATCAGAAACGCCATCACCTTTCCATTCGTTATTATAGTTAGTGCTTTCAAACACTTTTAATCCCCATCTGTCAAAAATTGTAACACTTGTATTTGGGTGGTATTCTATGTTTTGATTCTAAAAAGTCATTAGCTAAATCTCCGTTTGGAGTAATAACGTTTGGTATTTCAATTTGGCAAGGAGGTAATACATTAATGATTTGAATATCAGATTGCTGATAACCACAGCTATCTGTTATCATCACTTGTATTAGATAGTTTCCTTCATTTGCAGGAGTAGTTGACGATAAACCTGAAGTATTTGAAATGCTATTGTTATTAGGTAATAAGAACCATTGGTAGCTGTAATCAGGATAACCACCACTTGATGTTGATGATAAAGTAAATGGAGTATTACCACATAAAGATACCGAATCAACAATGGCGATATTTAATGTATTTGGTAAAACAACAATTACATCATTATCACTTGTTTGGTATTGACAGCTATCCATTACGCTAACTGATACAACGTAAGTACCACCGCTAGATGGACTTGTATAGCTTAATGTTGGTGTATTTGCTACTGGAGTGGAATTTACTGACCAAGTGTAATTATAAATAGCATGACCTCCAGTTATAGTTGCATTTAAATCCAATGGTTTGTTAGGACAAGTAAGAATTGAATTTGTAATAGCAACCCCTAAATCATTTACAAAGTTTTTAACGACTACTGTATCCGAGGTTGGCATAGCACATACGCCGTTAACAGTAACTACTAAAGTAGTAGTAACGTTACTGTTAGTAGTATAGCTAGCAGTACTATTGGTTCCTGGAGCTGGCGTGTTAGTTGGTAATTCTGTCCAAGCATAAGTATATGGCGTGCCCGCATTTCCAGTTGTTGCTGATCCCGCAACAGGATTAAATGTAAATGGTTGATTTAAACATTTAGTAACATCTGCTAAAGGTGTAATAATTAAGTTGGCCATCGGAATTACATTTACCGTAATAATTGCACTATCAGGAGTACTACTTGCGCAAGGAGAATTTCCTATAACCATATATGTATTTGTACCTATTGCTGGAGGTGTAACCGTGATACTTGAAGATGTAGCTATAGGCTGTAATGGCCCACCTGTTCCATTTTGGTAAAACCAGTTATAGTTAAATGCTCCTAGTGCAGATAAATCAGTGGTTGTTCCTTCACAAAGTAATGTATTAGTTATAGCTGTAGTTATGCTAGTTGTGATAGGAGGATATAAAATGGCAATAGTTTGTGTTGCTACACAGCCACCAATAGGATTTGTTACAGAGAACGTATAAACTACATTTCCCCCTGCTGGAGGAGTTGAAAACGTTGGTTCCACTTTTAATGAATCGTTTCCAAAATTTGCTGTAATCGTTCCGTTTGATGAAACGGTTACTGTATAAGCAGAAGGCATAGAAGCTCCACAATTCCCAAATTGTACATTTGGTCTGTTAGTAGAAGTAATACCAGCGTTAGTAGTCATACAAGCAACAATTCCATCACTGTTAAAATATCTTACTGAGTTGAAAGTAGTAACAGTATATGGAGATGATGAATTGTTTGTCCAAGATGGATTAGTAATACTATTACAAACATCAATCAAAATATTTGAAACACCATCCCATTCATAGGCGTTAGCAAAATTATAAGTATTCCAGCCAGTTGTAATATTAGCAGTTGGCGCGTAATACACTTGAATTAATCCAGTATTATCAAATGTTGTTGTAGTTAAGGCAACATCGTTTGTACATTTCATTTTAATTGTGAAATCAGGGTAGCTAGTAATACCATTAATAGTTGTTACGTTAAATGATATACTTGAAATTTTACCTGCTTGAACACCGGCTGCTAATAACTCAGAAGCTCTATATAAAATTTGATGTCTTGTATTTCTGTAGAAATTACCATAAACAGCAGGATAACTTGTACTTGTGTTAACTAATGTACCATTTCCTATTTGTATGCTGTTTGGCATTGCACATGAACCAGAAGAGGATAAGCCGCAACTTGCTGGTGCTGTTTCTCCAAAATTAAAATTGAAGGTAACTGCCTCAGGGAAACAAGTGACAGTGCTGGTTGGTGTAATTGTAAAGTTAGTTGGTATTACTCCAACGGTTACCGTATTGTTATAAATACATAAACCATCGCTGATAACTGCGGTGTATGTGCCAGGCGCTAAAGTAGTTAAGGATACAGATGTTGCAGTACTTGTAGTTGTATTTGTTACAGTGTTTGCAGCTGTAGGTCCAGTAACTAAATAACTATATGGAGCAGAAAAAGGTGTACTTAAGTTTAATACAGTTGTTCCGTTGCTATCATTTGGACAAACATTAGTTGTATTTGAAAAATAAGAGCTTCCACCTGCCACTAAGTTTAAAGTATAAGCTATGGAATCTCTACAACCTTGCGCATTATTATATACAGCTGTATAAATATCTCCAGCAACTGCGCTAGTAATATATAGAGTATCATTAATGCCTATTGGTGCTGGTAATAATACATTGTTATGGTACCAAGAATAGTTATTTCCTCCAGGTAACGGAATGGAAGTGGCGTTGCCGCAAAAAGGTTTGTTTTGAGCTACAAAAAATGGTGGGGCAACACCAACTGATAAGTTGGCAGAGGCTTGCCCGCAGGTAGTTGAGGAGACGAGAACACTATAGGTTCCAGGCGCTAAGCCAGTAGCGACTTGGGCGTTACTTACTACTGTTCCAGCATTAGAGCCAGAGGTGCTTGTCCAAGTATAAGTATAAATCCCATTACTACCACTCGCTTGAACTGAAGCTGTACCAGAGTTGCCTCCAGCACAAGAACTTGTCGAATTTAAATTAATAATGTTAACCGTTGTAAAACCAATATTTACAGTTTGTCAATGCACATCCACCTGGCGAAACCATACTTACAGAGTAAGTCGTTCCAGGAACCGCAGGAGTTTGAATTAGAGTGTCATTTGTTGCGCCTGTAATTAAATTTCCACTTGGATCATACCATTGATAGTTAGTAAATCCTGTTGGTGCTACTAAAGTTGCGAAGTTAGAGCCAGAACACATGTTTGCATAAGGAGTTCCAATACCACCGCATTCTGCATCAACATAAGCGTAACCCCAGTGTCCACTTTGTGTACAGCCACCTACTTCAAAATTAATAGATACATTCGTTCCCGAAGGTAAAGTAGATAAATCAACAGAGTAATATTGCCATTTTCTATAAAATGTTGGATCAAAAGTACTACCAACAACCGATTGCATTAATGAATCTGAAGGCAAAGAAGATTTTGGATTAAACGTGTAAGAAGTACAACCTGGTAATATTGCTCCGGTTCCTTCATTTCTAACTTCTACTTTAAAGTATGGAGATTCTTCTACAGCGTGACCAGATGGATTTTGTAAAACAACCGCATAACTGAAAGATAAACGTTGATTTGTAGCAGATGACGTAGTGATGTATTTTAAACGACACGCTCTGTAATTTGAATTTTGACCGTTCATTCTCACAGAAACTGGATCAAAACTGAATGGACTAACGAATGGAATTTCTGAAAAAGTTTGTGTACCAACTGCTTTACAAGCCGCATCATCATAGCCGTTTATCGTTAATAGATTTGGGTCAACTGCGGGCAGCGACATGATTGTATGGTAATTGATTGTGTTCGTAGAAGGAACATTATTTCCAGCTGTATTAATAATTGTAGCACCAGTAGATGTATAATTTGGATTTCCTCCAACAGGACCCGTTGCTACAGTTCCAATACCGCCTGTCCAGCCATTAAAGTTATATTGTTCAAAGCCCATGTTTGGACACCCTAAACTCATAGGCTTGTTTGGCTCTAAATAAATTACCGTTTCCTGAATACCAGGTGTACCAGCTTGTTCGTATGGAGAATGTTTATGACTTTGTTTTGCCAAAGCTTGTTTCGAAGCAAAATCATTCTTCAAAAATTTAACATAACCTTCAATTTCAGAGGCTTTAATACCTTTAGCTTTTGCCTGTTCACGCGCTGCTTTTTCATCAAAATGATAAGCGTCTGCTTTTTTAGTTTGCGCTATTACTGTTTGCGAAAAGCTTAATGTAATTAAGGCAATTGCGATACATAATATTTTTTTCATGTCTTGTTTTTTAGTTCTATTATAAAATCTGTAGTTAATTTGAAGAAATCAATCAAATAACTTCTAAACACTTAATTTTAAACATCTTATTCTTATTCAAATATAAAACCTTTTTTTTAATTTAACAATTATTATACCTTATAATATTAAGTATTTATCTGTTAAAAAAGGCTCTTTATGGTATTTCTATTATTTTGCGCAAAATTTTCCAGTCTAAGCTTTTACATTAACTTTGCAATTCGATATCATGGCTGCAAATAAATTAACAAAATACATTCGTTTTACTTGGCTATTGGTATGGCTGCCTTTTACTCTAATTTTTTTATTAATCAGTTTTATTTCACTCGAAATTTTTGTTGATTTACCTAGCGTTCAGGAGCTTCAGAATCCTAAAAGTAATTTAGCTACGGTTATTTATAGTAGTGATATGAAAACGCTTGGGAAGTATTATGCCGAAAATAGAGTGAGTGTAAAGTATTATGAGTTAGATAAAGATTTAGTAAATGCCTTAATTGCAACCGAAGATGCCCGTTTTTTGGAGCACAGTGGTGTTGATTTAAGAGCTTTGGGGAGAGCTGTTTTTGGAGCATTAACTGGAAGTTCGAGTAGTGGAGGAGGAAGTACACTTTCGCAACAATTAGCGAAAATGATGTTCCCTCGCGAAAAATTAAGCAAATTTGAAACAGTTATCAGAAAATTAAAAGAGTGGGTGATTGCTGCTCGATTAGAGAAAAATTACACAAAAGATGAAATTTTAGCATTGTATTTAAATAAGTTTGATTTCTTAAATCAAGCGGTTGGTGTTAAATCTGCCGCGCAAATATATTTTAATAGAACACAAGATAGTTTAGAAATTCAACAAGCCGCCATGTTGATTGGAATGGCAAAAAACCCTTCCCTATTTAATCCAGTTAAAAAAGCAGATACAACACTTCATAGAAGAAATGTGGTGATGATGCAAATGGTTGTGAACGGTTTTTTAACTAAAGAAAAGTATGATAGTTTAAAAGTGTTGCCTCTTGGCGTCATTTTTCATCCAGAAGATCATAACGATGGTTTAGCGCCTTATTTCAGAGAATATTTACGTGAATATTTCTTAAAAACCTGGTGTGCAAACCACATTAATCCCGAAACAAATAAGCCGTATAATATTTACAGAGATGGTTTAAAAATATATACAACCATCGATTCGCGTATGCAAAAATATGCGGAAGAAGCGGTAACAGAGCACATGACGGATTTACAGAAATTATTTACTAAGGAGTGTAAAACCAAAAAAAATGCGCCGTTTGCATGGAACGTCAATAAAGAACAAATAGAAAATATTATGATGAGCTCAATGAAACGTAGTGATCGCTACCGCTCATTAAGAAATGCTGGCTTATCAAAAGAACAAATTTTAGCAGAGTTTAAAAAACCAGTTGCTATGACCGTGTATAGTTTACGTGGAGATATAGATACAACTATGACGCCATGGGACAGTATTCGTTATTACAAAAGTTTTTTACACACAGGTTTCATTTCCATTGAACCAACTACAGGATACGTAAAAGCTTGGGTTGGTGGGGTTAATCATAAGCACTTTAAGTTTGATCACGTAAAGGTTGGTCGCCGACAAGTGGGTTCAACCTTTAAACCATTTGTGTATGCCTTAGCTATACAAGAAGGATATTCGCCTTGCTATCAAGTAGCTAATGTGAGAACATGTATAGAAACTCCAGGTCAGCCAGCTTGGTGTCCTGATAATTCAGATGGCAATAAGGGAACAGGAAAGATGGTCACACTGCGTTATGCTTTAGCAGGTTCTATTAATTACGTTACAGCTTGGGTGATGAAACAATTTGGGCCAGATGCCGTCATTAATTTAGTTCGTCGTTTAGGAATTACTGCACCAATTGATGCTGTGCCTTCTATTGCGCTTGGTACCCCAGATATTTCGGTATTTGAGATGGTAGCTGCTAACGCCACATTTGCAAATAAAGGAACATATATACAGCCTACTTTTATCACGCGTATTGAAGATAAAAATGGAAAAGTGTTAGAAGAATTTTTTCCAACAACTGATGAAGTATTTAGCGAAGAAAAGGCTTACGCTATGATTCAATTAATGCGAGGAGTTGTGGATATTGGTACAGGTACGCGTTTAAGATTTAGATATAATTTACGTAACGAAATTGCTGGTAAAACAGGAACTACTCAAAACAATGCCGATGGTTGGTTTATGGGTTTAACTCCCGATTTAGTAGCTGGATGTTGGGTTGGTGGAGAAGAGCGTAGTGTGCATTTTAATTCAACCAACGAAGGACAAGGAGCTAGTATGGCCTTGCCAATTTGGGGTAAGTTTTTTCAAAAAGTGTATGCTGATCCAAGCTTAAAGGTTAGTAAAAATGGATTTGTAAAACCGGCAAATATGGGAGATGTGCAATTGGATTGCACTGAGTTTGATAGGCAATCCGCTTTAGATATCCCAATGGAAGATTTAGATTTTGAAGGGAAGGATTACTAGAACTCATTAAAATGGAACAAAAACAAAACGATACCATATACTTTGCAAATCTTGATATATTAAGATTTATAGCCGCTTTTATGGTAGTGATAGCGCATGCCTATGAAGGCTGGTGTGGTTGGTGGGGATATCCCGGTTTTATGTCGGTAGATGGAGATCATAAAACATTGTCAACGTTTGGAAATTATGCCAACACAGTTATAAAAAATGGCGGATTTGGTGTGGACGTATTCTTCTTAATCAGTGGATTTTTAATTACCTATATTTTATTAGCCGAAAAAGATTTGACGGGCAAAATTGACATTAAAAAGTTTTTCATTAGACGAGGATTTAGAATTTGGCCATTGTATTTTTTATTAATTGCTGTTACCCCATTTATTGTTAGTTGGTTAAACAAACCATCTCCTGATTATCTTTCAACAGCTTTATTTTACAACAATTTTCACTCTATGACAACTGGTAATTGGGAATATCCATTTGCGCATTTTTGGTCGATTTGTGTTGAAGAGCATTTTTATTTAGTGTGGCCTTTTTTAGTAGCATTTATTCCTAATAGGTATTTATTAAATACATTTTGGACCGTTTTATTTATTAGTGTATTTGCCAGATTTGGTTTTAACTTATATGGAAAAGGCTTTTACTATATGTATTTGCATACCTTATCAAGAATGGATGTGTTAGCAATTGGTGCAATTGGTGCCTATATGTACTTTAATAAAACGTTGAGGTTTACGATGCCAAAATATGTAAGAATCGCCTTATATATTTTATTTGTAGTTGTATATGCTTCTGAACCATATAATATTTATGATGGGATGTTTTTAGCTTGCTTCAGAAAATATTTTTATGTAGCAGTAATTGCTATTGGGATGTCAAATTTTTTATTGAATCCTGATGCTTTAATTAGTTTTAAAAAGAAAAATGTGTTTCATTACTTAGGGAAGGTATCTTATGGAGTTTATATGTACAGTAATATTTTAATTGCCATTATTATCGAAAAAATAATTGTACCGTATAATATGGTAAATATGTATCTTTATTTCTTTTTAAATATTGCGCTCACAATAATAATCTCCATAATAAGTTATGAGTTATTTGAGAAGCAGTTTTTAAAATTAAAAACACGATTTGAAGTTGTAAAAACAAGTAGATAGTATGATAAACAAAGTAGTTAAAAATGTTGACGAAGCCTTAGAAGGTATAACTGATAATATGACATTATTAGTTGGTGGTTTTGGTTTATGCGGAATTCCAGAAAATAGCATTGCTGGCTTAGTAAAAAAAGGAGTAAAAGGATTAACTTGTGTGAGTAACAATGCAGGTGTAGATGATTTTGGATTGGGCTTGTTGCTTCAAACCAAACAAGTTAAAAAAATGATTTCTTCTTATGTTGGCGAAAATGCAGAATTTGAAAGACAAATGTTAAGTGGCGAATTAGAAGTAGAATTAATACCTCAAGGAACCTTAGCAACTCGTTGTTTAATGGCAGGTTTAGGTATCCCATTTTTCCCAACACCAGCAGGTGTGGGCACCGAAGTTGCTATTGGTAAGGAAGTAAAAACTATTACTTATAATGGTGAAACCAAAGATTATTTAATTGAAAAAGCATTTGAAGCAGACTACTCCATTGTTAAAGCATGGAAAGGAGATACAGCTGGAAATTTAATATTCCGTTCAACGGCGCGTAATTTTAATCAATCAATGGCAATGGCTGGAAAAATAACAATTGCTGAGGTAGAAGAATTAGTAGAGGCAGGACAATTAAATCCTGATCATATTCACGTACCAGGTATTTACGTTAACAGAATTTTTAAAGGTGAGAAATACGAAAAACGTATCGAGCAAAGAACAGTAATTAAAAAATAATATATCAAAAACAATATCAAAAACAGTATATGAAAAAAGTAGTTTATTTAGCAGCATTGACAGTATTATTTGGTTGCGCAAAGGAAGAGAAGAAAAAACCATTTGAAATAGATTTGGATTTGACTGGTGAAATGATGCAGGTTAATACTCAAACAGTTATTCAAGATGAAGCGAATGCAAATAATTTTTATTCTAAAGTTGATACTTTAACAAAATATGGTTATGGATACAAAATTGTATTACCAGATTCTTTAAAAGAAACAAATTTAAAAGTTATTATATCTGCTGATGTAAAAGAAACTGAATCAATTTCTGGGGAATTTGTTATTTCTATAAATGAACCGAATATGAACAATTTATATTGGGGTAATAGACCAGTTGCTGTTTATTTAAAAGATTTAAATATCTGGAAATCATATAAAGATTCTATAATTATTAATTCAAATCAGAATCCAAAGAAAAATAGTCACTTGTATATTTTTAATACAAAGTTTTCGGGTGGAGGCTCATTTTGTGTAGATAACTTTAAAGTTAAAATCATTAAACAATAATTTGATGTTAGATAAGAACGGAATAGCAAAACGAATTGCCAAAGAAGTAAAAGATGGCATGTATGTAAATTTAGGAATAGGTATTCCTACGTTAGTTGCCAATTTTATTCCTGAAGGTGTAAATGTGGAGCTACAATCAGAAAATGGTATTTTAGGTATGGGGCCTTTTCCTTTTGAAGGTGAGGAAGATGCTGATTTAATTAATGCAGGTAAGCAAACGGTAACTTTATTGCCTGGATCATCTGTATTTGATTCTTCAATGAGTTTTGGAATGATTAGGGCTCAACGCGTTAATTTAACCATATTAGGTGCTATGGAGGTAAGTGAAAATGGTGATATTGCTAATTGGAAAATTCCAGGCAAAATGGTGAAAGGGATGGGTGGAGCTATGGATTTAGTAGCAAGTGCAAAAAACATTATTGTTGCTATGCAACAAGTTAATAAAGCAGGTGAATCAAAGTTGCTTTCAAAATGTGATTTACCTTTAACAGGTGTTAAATGTGTTAAGAAAATAGTGACGGAGTTAGGTGTTTATTCTATATTACCTGAAGGCGGATTTAAATTATTAGAAAGAGCACCTGGGGTTACAGTTGAACAAATTAAGGCAGCGACTTTAGGAAAACTAATAGTAGAAGGTGAAATTCCTGAGATGATTGTATAATGCTAAGTAAAATTAAAACACTATTGTGGAACAGAAAATATATATTTCTGTTTATTACTTTGTTTATTATTGTATTAACTCAGCGATTTTTAAATGATAAACAAAGAGGTTTAATGAATTCGGTTTCATCAGACGGTTTTGGATATTATTGTTATTTGCCTGCCGCGATAATTTATCAAGATTTTAGTTATGAGTTTTATAACAAAAGTGAAAATAGAATAAATCCCTATTATCGGCCTGCAATAAGTAAATATAAAGATCGAGGAGTAAATAAATATTATTGTGGTACCTCAATTTGTTTATTGCCTTTTTTTTTAGTTGGAATTTTAATTTCAACAATTGCTGGTACCGATGTTAATGGCTACACTGATACTTTTTTAATGCTTGTAAGTATAGCCTCTATTATTTATTATTTATTATCTGTTTTTTTTATTTCTAAAATCGCAAAGTTTTTAAATATTTCCGAAAAAATAAGTTTGGCGGGGTGTTTAATATATTTTTTTGGAACTAATTTATTTCATTATACCATTCAGGAGCCATCAATGTCGCACATTTACTCCTTTTTTGCTGTGAGCTTATTTTTCTATCTATTTACTCGATTAATAAATGACACTTGCTCAACCAATTTTGTTTTTTTAGGATTAGCACTTGGATTAGTTTTTTTAATTAGACCGGTTAATGTAATAATCATTTTATTTACACCGTTTTTTTTCAAAAATTTTATTGGTTATTTCTACTTTCTCAAATCGATATTTCTAGGTAATTTAAAAGGATTTTTTTATTTTATTTTTTCGTCGGCAGGACTAATTTTCATTCAATTTTTATTGTACTATTTTCAAACAGGAGACTTTTTTATTGTATCTTATGAAGGAGAAACATTTAATTTTTTGAAACCAGAATTTTTTAATGTTTTATTTAGTTATAAAAAAGGCTTGTTATTGTATGTGCCAATATTGTTTGGGGCTGTGGCATTTATAATATTCACAAAAAATAATTGGTATAAGAAAATATTTTTCTTTTTTACAGTCGGCATTTTTCTATATATCACTTCCTCTTGGTGGTGTTGGTGGTATGGAGGGGGATTTAGTATTCGTCCGATCATAGATGTTTTGCCTATATTTATTATAACTTCGATTTTAGTATTTGAGCAGTTAACAGTGGTTAAAAGACGTCTAATCCTTTTTGCTACTATACCTTTTCTTTTTTATAGTCAATTGATGGCCTATCAATATTCTAATCTATTAATAGAAACAGATCAAATGGACAAAGAAAAATATTGGGACGTGTTTATGGCTACTGATTACTCCACAGTTTATGAAAATAAAAAAAACCGAATCTTAAAGGGTAAATCAATTTTCAAAACCGAATTAATTGATTACGAAGATGATATTGCAGATAGCCGAATTGTTGATGGAGGGTATAAAAGTGAAAAAGCTTGTTTAGTTGGAAAATCAAATAATTATTCAAAAGGTCTAAGTATTACCAAAAATGATTTGAATATTGACGAATCATTTTATTTGCTTGTAGAATGTATGGTTAAAGTAAAGGATGAAGATAAAGGACTAGCTTTAGCCGTGGCTGCTACACAAAATGGAATCATGGTTGGATGGTACGTTGTATTTAAAAGTCAGTTTAAAGTCAGTGATGATGGCTGGCTTAAAATGGTTAATATTGTTGAGATAGATAAGTCATTTTTAAGTGATAATAGTGATATCAAAATTTTTGTTAACTCGAATAATGGACAAAGTTTAGTCGATGATTTAAAGTATTCAATAATAAAAAAATAAGTATGGGTAATAGTATGATTTTTTTAGTTTTCAGTATTAATTAGTAAGTTTGTTTTATGTTATTATCTATAATTATACCAGCCTACAATGAAGGAAGAACTATTCATTTAATTTTGAATAAGGTTAAGGATGTTAAATTGCCTGAAGGTGTTAGAAAAGAAATTATTATTGTAAATGATTTCTCAAAGGATAATACAGAAGAAGCCATATTAAATTATAAATCATTAAATAGCGATTTAAATATTCAATATTTTAATCATGAATTTAATAAAGGCAAAGGTGCTGCTCTTCATACTGGTATTAAGGAAGCAACAGGTGATTACTTAGTGATTCAAGATGCAGATCTTGAATATGACCCAGAAGAATACAATATATTATTGAAGCCTATCTTATTAGGGATGGCGGATATTGTATATGGTAGTCGCTTTATTGGTGGTAAACCGCATAGGATTTTATTTTTTTGGCATTCTATTGGAAACAAAGTTCTCACTACACTATCCAATATGTTTACCAATCTGAATTTAACAGATATGGAAACATGCTACAAACTATTCAGAGCTGATATAATCAAAGGAATTTCTTTAAAAGAAAAACGATTTGGTTTTGAGCCTGAAGTAACTGCAAAGATCGCACGTATAAAAAACGTTCGTGTATATGAAGTAGGAATCTCTTATTATGGCAGAACTTACGAAGAGGGAAAAAAAATAGGCTGGAAAGATGGGTTTAGAGCTATATATTGCATATTAAAGTATGGATTATTTGGAGCTAAATAAGATTGGTAATTCTTTTCTTCTATCATTTTCTTTAATTTCACTAATTCTATTTATTAAGGAATTTCTAATTCTTTTTATTGGGCAATTTATTCTATTATTTAACGTTATATGTTCTATTAGTAATTTGTGTTACACAATATTTCAAAATATCTTTTTCAATCAAAAGTCGTTTGGCTGCTTATTGTCATTTTTTGCATTTTAACTTTTAAACTATTTACAAACTGGGAACAGCTCATCATCCATTCATTATGGATGTGAATCAATATTACGGTTATTTGCCAGCCTTATTCAAACAACATGATTTAACGTTTTCGGTTAACCCAAATAATGTATGGTTAACACCAACTCCTATTGGTAGGGGAGTGCCAATGGTTACTTACGGAATGAGTTTATTTTATTTGCCTTTTTATGCTATGGCCTCAGTTTTTTCAGTAACTAATAGTACGGGCTATGAACCTATTTACGCTTGGACCATTCATATTGGTTGTATTATTTATGTGTTAATAGGATTACACTTTTGCAGAAAAACGTTATTAAATTGGTTTTCTGAGAAAGTAACCTCAATAGCTTTGTTGGTAATTTTCTTCGGCACTAATTTGTTTTGTTATACTTTAATTAATTCGGAGCTAACACACAGTATTTTATTTTTTTTGATTTCTATGTTTGTTTACTATGTTGTTAGATGGCACCAATCAAATCAAAAAAAATATTTTCTAGCTTTTTGTTTTTTATTGGGATTCATCACATTGATAAGACCAACAGAGATGAGCGTTGCCATCCTTCCTTTGTTAATTGGAGTTGCTTCTTTTAGTCAGTTTAAGGAAAAGTTCGCTACTATCATTAGCTTAAAGTATTATTTAATTATTGGAATTGTTCTATTTCTCATTCCAATTTTCCCTCAAGTATTATATTGGAAAATTCAATCAGGTCAATGGTTGTTTTTCTCTTATGGTAATAACGAACGCTTTTATTGGCTCGAACCACAATTTTTCAATGTGTTGCTTAGTTATCGAAAAGGCTGGTTGCTTTATAGCCCTTTAATGTTATTGAGTTTATTGGGCTTTGTTCAGTTATTTAAAAAGAACAAGACCATATTTTGGAGTATTATTATTTATTTTTTAATCAATTTATATTTAATTTCTGCTTGGTGGGATTGGGCATTTGGTGGTGCTTTTGGAATGAGAGCATTAGTTCAAGTGTCAGCTGTTTTAATTATCCCTTTAGCTTATTTTATTCAGTGGTTTTTTGAAGTGATTGAATCAAAATATTTGAAAATTGCAGGTTATATCATTATTGTTTTTTTCTGTTTTCTAAACGTATTTCAATCTAATTTATACAAACACGGCATTATCAGTTATGATGGCATGACTAAAGAAGCTTATTGGTTTACCTTTTTAAAGAAAAATTATTCTAAAGAAGATTTATTATATTTAGAAACGCTTGTAAAGCATCCTGACTATGCGGCGATGAGACAAGGAAAACGTGATGAATAAAGAGACCAATATTGCAATTATTATTCCTTGTTATAATGAGGAGGACAATATTCTTTCACTTTATAAAGAGATTTCTTCTATTGCTAATGAGACTAGTCAATATCATATTACACCTATCTTTGTAAACGATTGTTCAACAGATAACACAAAGCAATTATTGGAAGACAATAATTTAATGCATTTAAACCTGTCTGTTAATTTAGGCATAGGAGGTGCTGTGCAAACGGGTTTTAAATACGCGTATCTAAATGGATTTGATATCGCTATTCAAATGGATGGTGATGGTCAGCATCCACCAAGCGAATTAAATAAATTAATACTACCAATATTAAATAATCAAACGGATGTAACCATAGGTTCAAGATATTTAACCAATGAAGGATTTCAATCCACAGCTCTTAGAAGATTTGGCATCTCTTACTTTAAATGGTTGAATAAAATATTGGTTGGTGTTGAAATTAATGATAGTACATCTGGTTATAGAGCTATTAATCAAAAAGGAATGGAAGTAATATCGGATTATTATCCAGATGAATATCCTGAGCCAGAATCCATTATTCTATTTGCTTTAAAGAATTTGAAAATGATAGAGGCTCCCGTATTAATGCGTGAAAGGCAATCTGGAAAATCGTCGATTAGAAACTATAAAACTGTTTACTATATGTTTAAAGTAACATTAGGAACGATCTTTTTGTATATTCGTTTAAAATTTAATGGAAAACGTCATATCATATAGATTACAAATTATTGCTATTGTTACAGCATTAATTTTTATGTTTTTTATTTTTAGATTAATCGCTAAAGGTAAATTACGAGAAGAGTATTCTTTTATCTGGATCGTTTGTACAGCATTACTTTTATTATTTGCAGTTTGGAGAGATGGATTAGATGTGATTGCCAAACTACTTGGGATTTATTATGCACCATCTTTGATTTTTTTAGGCGCCATTTTCGCTATTGTCGTTTTCTTAGTTCATTTATCTGTTGTCAACTCAAAACAACATAAACAAATTAAGGATTTGGCTCAAGAAATGGCTTTGCTAAAAGAAAAGTTAGAAGCAAAACAAAAAGAAAAACAATAATTTTATAAATTCCCCTTTATTTCCCCGCAAATAAATTCAGCCGCTTTCCCATCTCCATATAATTTTGGGAATTGCATATCTGATTTAGAGGTTAGTGTTTTAAAAGCTTCAATTATCTTTTGTTCGTTGGCATCTGTAATAATAGCCGTACCACATTCTACTAATTCTACCCATTCCGTTTCAGGACGTAAAATAACGCAAGTTTTTTCAAAATAAAATGCCTCTTTTTGCACGCCGCCACTGTCGGTCATTACTATTTTGCAGTTTTTTTCTAAAGCAATCATTTCTAAAAACGACACTGGTTCAATGATTTTAAAATGGGCACTTGCTTTAATTTTCTGATGTAACTCTTGATCTAAATTAAACTCTAATAATTTTGCAGTGCGAGGATGAAGTGGTAATAAAACGTCTAGTTTATTTTCTTCACTTATTTTATATAAAGCAGTAAACAAGGCATTTAATCTAATGGGTTCATCCGTATTGTTATTACGATGAATGGTTGCTAAAATGAAATTATTTTTTTGTAAGTCATGTTTAGCAATTATTGTTGTTTTTTGTTCAGCTACTTCGCTAAAATGTAAACTATTATCATACATCACATCGCCACTATGATATATTTTAGGATTGTTAGCATTATAAGGCTTGACATTATTCGCTTTAAAGCCTTCATTCAACAAATTTTGAAAACCAGTTTTTGTTGGTGAAAATAACAATGTAGAAACGTGGTCGCACATAATACGATTGACTTCTTCGGGCATAGCTTTATTAAAGGAACGTAAGCCAGCTTCGATGTGCACTACTGGCACATGAATTTTACTAGCAGCAATAGCGCCTGCTAATGTTGAGTTTGTATCTCCATATAATACAATTGCATTTGGTTTCTCGTTCACTAAAATTTCTTCAATACCAGCAATCATCGTGGCTGTTTGTTTTCCATGGCTACCACTACCTACATTTAAATTATAGTTTGGCACTGGTATTCCTAATTCATCAAAAAACACTTGACTCATATTCTCATCATAATGCTGTCCTGTATGAACTATAATTTCAGTAATATCATTCGAAAATTTATTTTTAATGGCTCTGCTTAAAGCGGCTGCTTTAATAATTTGAGGTCTTGCACCAATAATGGTTACTATCTTAATCATAACTTTTATGTTACCAAATTATTTATAATCCTTCGTCCGCAAAACTTAAATACGCTTGGTCACCTATAATTAAATGGTCCTGTAAGCTTATATCAATGAGTTTTGCAGCTTCTTTTATTTTTTTAGTTAAGTAAATATCTTCCTGGCTTGGTTTTAGATTACCCGAAGGATGATTGTGGGCCAAGATAATGGAACTCGCTAAACATTCAATAGCAGGTTTTAAAATTAGCCGAACATCCACCACGGTGCCACTGATTCCGCCTCTACTAATGCATTCTGTTTTAATCACACTATTGCTTCTGCTCATAAACAACACCCAAAATTCTTCGTGAGGCAAATCAGATAGTTTTGATTTTAAAATTGCATAGGCACTTTTCGATGATGTGATTTTTGTTTTCTCGTCAATCGATTCGTCCGTTCGTCTTCTGCCTATTTCTAAGGCTGCCGCAATCGTAACCGCTTTTGCTTCTCCAACACCTTTAAATTTCTTTAAATCGTTTAATTGCAATTTAGCTAGCTCATTAATCGAATTTTTGTTTTCTTTTAAAATACGTTGCGCTAATTGAACCGCCGTTTCATTTCTATTGCCTGAAGCTAAAAGAATAGCTAAAAGTTCAGCATCAGAAAGTGATTGCCTTCCTTTAGTTACTAATTTCTCTCTTGGCCTGTCGTCTTCAGCCCAAGATTTGATAGTTAAATGTTTATGTTGAGATTCTTCCAATACGTTTGTAATATCCTTTAAAATTAATGTTTTTTCATAAAATTTAAAATAATACTTTTGTAACCAATGTCTTTCTCTAGTTCCATTCAAATATTAAAGCACAAAGAATTTAGGTTATTTGTATTGGCTCGGTTTTTTTTAACGCTTGCCATACAAATGCAAATGAGTACTATTAATTTGCAAATTTATTATGAGTACTCAAAAGAAGAAATTATATTAGGAATGATAGGTTTAACAGAGGCTTTACCTTTTATTGCCACTTCCTTTTTCTCGGGACACATTGCAGATATTATTAGTAGAAGAAGAATTTTATTGATTGGCTGTACCGCATTATTACTAGGTTCTTTGTTTTTATTTGGGTTTAGCAATTCATTATTTACTTGGGTTCATAGCTTTGGCATGTACGCTTTGTTTGCCGTAGTTTTTGTATTTGGCATTATTCGTTCATTTTTGGCTGTTAGCACACATCCTTTTATGAGTCAGATTATTCCTCGCGAATTATATACTCAATCGGCAACATGGAATAGCACAGCTTGGCATATAGGCTCTATTTTAGGGCCTGTCATAGCAGGCTTATTGTATGGATATAATCATTCCTTTCATGCCAATTGGTGCTATGGCATTACATGTGTTTTATTTGTATGTGCTTTAGTCTGTTTTGGCTTAATCAAATCAAAGCCAATGCCTGCTAAAACTAAAGATGAAACGTTTATGGAAAGCATGACGGTTGGTGTAAAATTCGTATTTAAAAACAAATTGGTTTTAAGCGCTCTGTCTCTTGATTTATTTGCGGTATTATTTGGTGGCGCTGTTGCTTTAGTTCCAGCTTTTACTGATAAAATTTTACATTTAGGTCCAGAGGCCTATGGTTTATTAAGAACGGCTCCAGCCGTTGGAGCGGTATTAATGGCATTTTATATGACTGTTAATCCACCCGCTAAAAATGCTGGCATTAGTTTATTATTAGGTGTAGCAGCTTTTGGTTTGTTTACTATATTTTTTGCATTTAGTACTAATTATTGGTTAGCATTCTCCATGTTGTTATTTACAGGAGCGTTTGACAATATTAGTGTAGTTGTGCGACATAGTATTTTACAATTAAGTACTCCGGATGAAATGCGAGGACGAGTAGCGGCAGTTAATAGTATTTTTATTGGAAGTAGTAACGAGATTGGTGCTTTTGAATCAGGAGTAGCGGCAAGATTAATGGGTTTAGTTCCATCTATTGCTTTTGGTGGTGCGATGACAATTTTGGTGGTATTAGGAGTTCATAAACTAAATCCAAAATTAAAAGATTTAGATATTACTAAATTAGAATAATGAAAGATCATTTGAAGGATGTAAAAGAGTTATTAGATGAAAAATATTTTCAATTCAATAATACATCCTTTATTGAAACAGATCCTATTTCTATTCCCCATCAGTTTTCTAAAAAAGAAGATATTGAAATTGCTTCGTTATTAGTTGCTACTATTGCATGGGGACAACGCACCTCTATTATTAATAACGGGCACAAATTAATGCGTTTAATGAACGATGAGCCTCATGATTTTATTTTAAATTTCTCAAAAAAAGACGCCTTGAGATTTGAAGGATTTGTTCATCGTACGTTTAATTCAACAGATTGTGTTTTCTTTTTAAATTCATTAAAACATATTTATAAAAAACATGGCGGTTTAGAAGCTGCTTTCTCAACTGATTTTTCGAGTAAAGAAACAGACGTGAAAAATGCTATTACAAATTTTAGAGCACTTTTTTTAAATACAGAACATCAATCTCGAAGCGAAAAACATATTTCTAATCCTTCAGCAAAATCAAGCGCTAAACGTTTATGTATGTTTTTGAGATGGATGGTGCGTAAAGATAAAAACGGTGTTGATTTTGGCATTTGGAAGTCAATTAAGCCAGCGCAGTTGTGTTTACCTTTAGATTTACATACAGGAAACGTGAGTCGTAAATTAGGTTTATTAAATCGCACTCAAAACGATTGGCAAGCGGTGGAAGAGATTACCTATGTTTTAAGAAACTTCGATAGAAATGACCCCATCAAATACGATTTCTCTTTATTTGGATTAGGCGCTTTTGAAGGGTTTAGATAAATTTATTTTTTGTTTTCAAATAAAATAAACTCTACCCTACGATTCACCTCATGTTCTGGATCTTCACAAGTTACGCCTTCTGTACATTTGTTTACGATAAAAGTTTCACCTAATCCATTTACTTGTTCAATTTGTTTCTTATTTATTTTTTTAGAAACTAAATAGGATTTCACGCCTTGAGCACGTTTTTTAGATAATGGTAAGTTATAGGTTTCTTTTCCTCTACTATCAGCAAAACCATAAATTAAAACAGAAATTTCTGGATGTTTAGCTAACACTTCTAAATTGCTTTTTAAAATAGAGACAGCATCTTCTCTGATATTTGATTTGTTTAAGCTAAAATGTATAGGTGTCATGTCAAAACCTAAAGCATCAATTTGTTTTTTATTTAAGTAAGGTAATACTAATTTATCATCGTATGGGTTTTTCCCTGGCCCATCATCCGTTTTAACAGGCATCATATCAGCTGGCACATGATATATCATATTATTACAAAGTACAATAGGCTCAATACATGTATCGCGGCCTGCAATTAGTTTTACATATACCGAATCGCCCGGAGAAGTTAATGAAATGGTTTGTGTAATTTGAGAAGCATCTGCTGGCAATTTAGTTTGGTTAAATGTCCATTGATAGGCAATCACATTTAAGTTACTTGGGAATTGTAGTTTCAAATTTCACTGCAAAAGCTTCTTTATCTATTAGTTTTGAATTGATAGATAATAGTGAATTAGTTTTTTCTCTACACTCTTTATTAAATTTATCTAAATAGGTTATTTTGTAGATATCCATATCGCCATATCCACCTTTTCTGTAAGAAGAAAAATAACCACTCGTTAAATTATCTGATTCAACCATAAAAATATCGTTGCCAGGAGAATTAATTGGTTGCTCTAAATTTTTTGGTTGGCTCCATTCTCCATTAACAAGTGTACTTTTATAAATATCATAATTTCCAAAACTTTCATGACCTTTTGATGAGAAGTATAATGTTTTACCATCATCTGATAAATAGGGAGAATCCTCATCATGTTCAGTATTAATTGTTTTCCCTAAGTTCTCAGGAACGCCCCAACTGCCGTCGCTTTGTTTTTTTGATTTGTAAATGTCTAATCCTCCATTACCTCTATCATCTTCGCTAGTAAACAAAAGGGTTTCTCCATCTTTACTAACGGTTGCATGATTTTGATAAAAATCAATATTTACATTTTTAGATAAAGCTTGTACATCTTTTGAATTACCTCCTGCTTTTATTTCATAAATTTTATTTTTTTGAAATACAAACATGCTTTTTCCATCAGTAGAAGATGAAATGACTGATAAATGGCTTTTTTTAGGATTTGTTGTTAAAACATCTTTTGAAATAGAATATGTTTTAGCGGCTTGCGGTCTGCCGTCAACTATTTTACTACTGTAAATATTTTCGAAATATTTGCCATCGATTTTACTCGTTTTTTCTTTTTCAAAATCTTTTCTGCGAGATGTAAAAAGTATTTCGCTGGTAGGAGTAATAGCAGAAACGTATTCTGGTGCTTCTGTATTTACTTTTGTCCCTAAATTTCCAACGTAAATATTTTTATTAAATATTAAATCTTTATTTTTTTCAGCAAACATACAATCTTCTTTGCGCTTTTGTAAATCAATGATGTATGCTTTATCTTGTTCAGGATCTTGAGAAGCTTTTACAATTAAATTATTAAATAAATCATATGCTTTTCTGTATTCTCCAACATGTTGATAGCATGTTCCTAATGAATATAATAAATCAGGAACTGTATCTGTAGGTGTTTTTGAAAGTGCTGTTTCTAAATAAGGAAGAGCTTCTTCATGTTTATTCATAAACTGTGATAAAAGGTACCCTAAGTTTAAGTTAGCATCATAAGAAGTTTTGTCTAAATTATATGCTTTTAAATAATTTACTTTTGATTTTTCTAATTTATTTTTTTCTAAAGCTTTTGTTCCTTTTCTTAAATATTTACTTACTTGCGCCGAAGATATTGACACTATAAAAATAAATAAAAGGGTAATAAATTGTTTCATGAAAAATAAAGGGTTAATTCGCTAATATTAGTCGGCAAAAATAATAATTTAATCGGAAATGAGGGGTGAAATTGGTTTTTTAACAGATAGGATGTTAATGACCCATTAATGGTTTACTATCTAAAGATTTTGAGTCTAAAGCATCTCGTAAGCCATTACCAACCAACATAAAGGCCAAAACTAATACCATAATTGCTAAACCAGGAACAAAAGCTAAATAAGCAGCGTCAACTAATACATAACCTCTATGCGCATTAATCATTTCTCCCCAAGATGGAGTAGGAGGCTGTGCTCCAATACCTAAAAAGCTTAAGCCAGCTTCCGTTAAAATAGCTGAGGCAAAGTTTGAAGCCGCAATTACAATAACCGGTCCCATGACATTTGGTAAAATGTGACCTAAAATAATGCGCATGTTTTTAAAGCCTAATGCCCTGCCGGCTTCCACAAATTCTTTTTCTCTAATACTTAAAATTTGCCCACGAATTAAACGAGCCACATCAACCCACATAGTTAAACCAACTGCTATAAATACTTGTAAAATACCTTTTCCTAAAACCAATGTAATTGCAATTACTAATAATAATGTTGGGATTGACCAAACCACATTAATTAACCACATAATTACATCATCTAGCCAACCTCTAAAATACCCAGCAATCGCGCCTAAAAGAATACCAATCACAATAGAAATAATAACAGAAATAAATCCAACAGATAACGAAATGCGTGTCCCAATCATTAAACGACTTAGTAAATCTCGTCCAGCTAAATCAGTTCCTAAAAGATATCTTCTGTCTTCAATATGATTTTCAGTAATTATTTTTTGTAAATCAGAAGTGCTTAATTTTAATTTTTCGCCAGTACTTAATTGATAGAATTCAATTTTATTTGATGAACTGTCATTTATGATTGGATAATTATTATTAACGTCATACACAACATCGGCCATATTGTAAGCTACTTTATTTCCATTATTTGGCTCGTTACCTGTAAATTCTTCGATAACAATATCAAAGCCTTTAAATGAATAGGAATAAGCTGGGATATATGAAAAGTCACTTACCTCACCAAAAATCATTTTATTAAACCAATTTGATTTATGAGAGAGTTCGTTTTTTTTAGCTAGCAACATTTGTGCTTTAAAACCAGGTTTTTTAATATGCAATTCTGGTTTTTGATCATTCGCATAAGGCGAAGAATCGGGTGTGATTAAAAAACCTAAAATTGAAACACTGGATGCAATAACAATCAAGAACATACCAAACATAGCCAATCGGTTACGTTTAAAACGTTTCCATGTTTGAACAGAAAGTGATTCTGATATATAATCTGTATGTTTTTTCTTCTTAAACAATTAATTTATTTTTTTGCCTTTCCAATTAGGTTTTAAAAACAACGAACTAATTCCAATGATTAAAGCATACAGCCAATATATGCATTCAAATGGAATAAGCCACCAAATTTGTTTTATTCGACCTAAAAAATTTGAAGCTAAAAATAGCAACAAAAAATCAAAAACAAACTTTGCAAGCACAAAAATCGATAAATAGGGCATAATGACTGACTTTTTGAGGATTGCAACAAACAAAGCCAAAAACAATAGGTTTGCGGCTAAAATGATAAATCCTGCAAATAAGTTGATGTTGTTGGAGTTATATTTTGTTTTAGATGCCCAGCGAACACGCTGTTTAAAAAGGCTTTCAATAGTATTTACAGCCCTAGTTTTTGCAATGAGTTCTCTTATTAAACCATAATGAATTGAATTAGGATTCATTTTTTTGAAGTCTTCCATCAAAAAAACATCTTCGCCTGACGAAATATGAAGGTGAGATTGGTATCCATTAACAAGATCATACGCATGTTTTGTAAAAGCTAAATTAGCACCATTACACATAAATGGTTTTTGTATTCCACAATATCCTGCTGTAATGGCAGTTAAGGCTAGATTCTCTGTAAGTTGAAATTGCTCCAAAAAACCTGTTTGACTTTCATAATCAATTGGCATAATGAGCATATTAGGAGAATAGGTTTTAAAATAGTTAGCAATGGTTAAAAGCCAGTGAGGATTTCTGTACACAACATCTGCATCGGACGTAATAATAATAGAACCTTTTGCTTTTTGAATGGCTTCTGATAGATTTTGCTTTTTGCCTTGGTGAGTTTCTTTTTTGATTAATTGATACGAAATATCTGAATTTTGTAATGTTTTAAGGGCAATTTGGTAAGTGTTATCTTCAGAAGCATCATCCATTAAGATTAATTCAAAATTTTCTTTGGGGAAATTTTTGTTTGATAATTTGTTGTAAGCATTCTTCCATACAGGCTTCTTCATTTCTAGCAGACATCACAATGGATATATAGGAATCTATTGTTGAGTTTTCTTTTACTTTTTCTCTTAATCTGCCAAATCCAATTAAAGCCAACGTAGTAAAGGTGCCATAGGCCACGATAATAAAGGAAAATATGTATAACTCAATTAACATTAGCCGACCTGAAATCTATTTTTTCTTTCAAAATAATCACATATCCTATTGCGCTTGGTATGACAACATTAATTATCCATACAAATGTGGATGCTAAAACAATTGTAATGGTATCGCCTCCTGTATTATTAAATACAAATAAGGCAATAGCCGCTCTTATAGCTGGTTCAATTACACTTATCATGGGAATCAAACTGGTTAGCATAAAATAAGCGGCAATGCTCATAAAAATTTGAATTATCTCGTTTTGAGGAGTTAGAGCATTATAAATTAAATAGAATTGTGTGGTAAAAACAAGGTAACGAACTATTGACAGCGAAATTAATTTTAAAATTAAGGTTTTTGAAAATTGAATGTTTTGAGTGCTACCCATTTTTTGAAACCACTTTATAAATTTTAATTTTTGTTGTATAAACGATACATTAAAAATAGCCCAGCAAAAAAACAAAATCATGCATAGGCCGCCAGTTAAAACTAGGTAAATAAATGACGAAGAATCGTGATTTTGATTAAGCTTAAATCCGATTGCTATTATGCCAACAGTAACCGTAATCAACATTTGAAACATACCGTTTATAAAATGAAGTACAGTGATACTAGGCCTGTTTTCGAATTTAAAAAAAATAATTTTCGCTAAAAATTCCATGGCTCTACCTGGCGCAATATTGCCAACGCATATTCCCGAAAAAACTGATTTTATAGCGGTGGAATAGGAAATAGATTCAATTTGAGTAGTAATGGATTTCCACTTGTAACTTTCAATGCCCCAATTAACAGGCATTAAGCATAAAACGAGTGCTAACACAAAATACATTTTTGGTTCATGAAGCCAAGCTAAACAATGTTCTTTCAACTGGGGAATTTCACTCATTCGATTATAGATAATCCAAAAGCTAACAATACCAATTGCTATTTTAGCGAGAACGGTTAGTATTTTTTTTTTGGATTTCAATTAATTGCAACGAAAAAATAAATTTACGATTTAAATATAGTTTAATAATACTTTATTTTAAACCTTTCAAATGGATTAAAATCTTGATTTTTTGAATGTCTAGTCAATTTTACTAATTCAAAACATAGTTTTACTAGTTTAAGATCTTATTTAACTCAATACGGCACTATAATTGTTAAATTACTGTTAAATAACTTAAAAAGTTATAATTTAGTACATCAATTATCTATTAATCTCAATTTAACTAATATGAAAAAAATCGTTCTATTTATAAGTATTATGGCAGGTTTTTGTGGTTTTGCACAAAATCAAAAGTATAGCACTCCTGTTTCAAGATTAACTGAGCTTATGATTGAAAAAAATTATTCAGTTTCTGAAAGAGAAGAATTGAACAAGTATCCTGAAAAGTTGAGGGCCTTGGATTATCTCTATTCAAAATCATTTGAAATCTCTGAACATAAGCAATATACTGCCGAACAGTTTGAGAAGATTGACATGACCAAATATTTTTCTCAAAGAAAGCTTGATGAGTATGTTTTAGTATTTGATGAAGCTTCGGGCTTGCCTTTAGTGTTATATTCTTTCAATAAAATGGAAGCAGATAAAGCTATAATAATGCCTGCTGCTGGTAAAATCGCACACTAAATAATAAATACTTCAAATAATTATTTTTAATAAATAAACACATGAAAAAAATATTTACATTAACGCTTTTGTTTGTTTTTTCTTTATCGTTTTCTCAAACATTTATTTTGCCTTCGGTTGGTGTACAGTCAACTTATAGTGGTGGTTGTCCACAAGGTGGTTGTTCAGGAACGTTGTTAGATCCGGGTGGAGCTGGTAATTATCCTAATGGTGTAAACCAAATCTATCAAACATTTTGCCCTACAGTTCCTGGAAATTGTGTGAGGGTAACATTTACAAGTTTCAATACAGAGTTAGGATTTGATTATTTGACTATTGGTAATGGACCTGCTCAAAATAGTGCTGTATTCACAGGTGCGCCTGCAGCGGCGGGTGGTCAAATTTGGGGAACGCCTGCTACGCCTTTTAGTTATCAGGCTAATAACAGTTCAGGTTGTTTAACTTTTCGTTTTAATTCAGATGGTATCATTAATGCATCAGGGTTTACAGCTTCATTATCTTGCGTAGCTTGTGCTACTGCTCAAGCAACTGGAAATTCTGACGCATGTGCGTCGACTTTTATTTGTTCAAATTTAGGTTTCAATGATATTTCAAACGGACCAGGTTTAAATCCAACAGAAGGTTGTGGTGGAACCAATTGTGTAACAGGCGAAAACTACTCAAATTGGTATACTTTCACTGCAGCTACATCTGGCGTATTAACATTTACATTAGATCCAAATGTAAACACGGAAGATTTTGATTATGCCGTATTTGGCCCAAACCCATCTTGCGGGGCGCTAGGCACTCCTATTAGATGTTCCTATGCAGCCAACTCTAGTTTTACTGGTTTAGGTAATGGAGCAGTTGATAATTCGGAAGATGTGGCCGGCAATGGCTGGACAGCTCCAATGAATGTAGTAGCTGGACAGACATATATGTTGATGGTAAATAATTGGACTGCAGGCGGTTTAGGATTTAATATTTTATTTGGAGGTACAGCAACACTTGGAGTGTTAGCGCCAGCAGTAAATTCAACTTCTATTTGTGTTGGTCAATCTGCAATCTTAACTGCAACGCCTACTACAACCGGTGGAACTTACACGTGGACTCCAGGAGGAGCAAACACACAAACTATTTCAGTATCTCCAGGTTCTACAACCTCTTATTCAGTTGTTTATGCTACTGGTGGATGTACAAGTCCTGCTTCGGCTTTAGCTACTGTAACTGTAAACTCTGTTCCAACGGCTAATGCAGGAACAACAACAACATTAACTTGTGCTGCGCCAACAGCAACACTATCAGGTTCAGGTGGTGGAACATACGCATGGTCTGGTCCTAGTATTACTGGAGGTGGAACAACTGCTAACCCAACAGTTAACGCCGCAGGGACTTATAGCTTGGCGGTAACTTCTCCTCAAGGTTGTACTTCTGCAGTTTCTACAGTTGCAATATCTCAAAATACAACAGCACCATTGCCTACAGCTTCTAATTCTGCTACTTTATCTTGTTCAACAACTACGGTTGCTTTAACTGGTGGACCAGCTTCAGGTGTAACTTATCAATGGAGCGGACCAGGTTTTAGTGGAGGAACAACTTCGCAAAACGCCGTTGCAACTGCTGCTGGTACATATACATTAAGAGTTACAGATGCCATAAATGGATGTACAGCAACGGCAGTTACAACTGTCTCTCAAAATACAACAGCTCCAACACCAAGTGCATCAAATTCAACAACTTTAACATGTACAACTACCACATCAACATTAACTGGAACTGGCGGAGGCACTTATAATTGGTCGGGCCCCGGAGTAACTGGCGGCGCCACATCAGCAAATCCAACAGTTAATTTACCTGGCACCTATGTGTTAACGGTAACAGCAGCTAATGGTTGCACGGCTACTGCTAATACAACTGTCTCTCAAAATACAACAGCTCCAACACCAAGTGCATCAAATTCGTCAACGTTAACCTGTTCTACAAGAACCATTGGATTAACAGGAACAGGTGGAGGAACATACTCATGGTCTGGCCCAGGAATTACTAGTGGAGGAGCTACAGCTACACCTTCAGTTAATTTACCTGGCACCTATGTGTTAACGGTAACAGCTACTAACGGTTGCACTGCTACTGCTAATACAACTGTTTCGCAAAACACCACGGCGCCTACTGCAGGCGCTTCTAATACATCAACCTTAACATGTACAACTACTACAGCAACTTTAACAGGAACTGGCGGAGGTTCTTATTCTTGGTCAGGACCAGGAATTGTAAGTGGAGGAGCTACAGCTAATCCTGTTGTAAATCAGAGCGGAACTTACATAGTAACAGTAACTGCTGCTAATGGATGTACTGCCACAGCTAATACATCTATCACACAAAATGCTAGCCTTCCCATAGCAACAGCTTCTAATACATCAACGTTAACCTGTTCTACAAGAACTATTGGATTAACAGGAACAGGTGGAGGAACATACGCGTGGTCTGGCCCTGGTATTACTAGTGGCGGAGCTACAGCAACACCATCTGTTAATTTACCTGGAACATACGTGTTAACTGTAACTGCGGCAAATGGTTGCACAGCAACAGCAAATACAAGTGTAACACAAAATACAACAGCGCCAACACCAGGCGCATCTAATTCAACAACATTAACATGTAACACAACAACTGCTGCTTTAACTGGAACAGGTGGAGGAACATATTCTTGGTCTGGCCCTGGTATTACAGCTGGTGGAGCCACATCAACACCTACAATTAATGTAGCAGGTAATTATGTTGTTACAGTAACGGCAGCTAACGGTTGCACTGCTACTGCTAACACAACTGTATCTCAAAATACAACAGCTCCAACACCCGCAGCTTCTAACTCTGGGTCATTAACATGTACAGTGAATACAGTTACATTAACAGGCACAAGTGGAGGATCTTATTCTTGGTCTGGCCCTGGTATTGTAAGTGGCGGAGCAACAGCTAATCCTGTTGTTAATCAGATAGGAAATTATACTGTAACTGTTACTGCAGCAAACGGATGTACTGCAACAGCAAACACAACTGTTTCTCAAAATACAATTACTCCAACGGTAACAATGCCAAGTACACAAACAATTACATGTGCGTCGCCAACAGTTTCTTTAATAGGTGCTGCTAGTCCGTCATCTTGCACTCCAGTATGGACTGGTGGTGTTTGCGGAGGATCAACAACCTATACAGCTCAAGCTTGTTCTCCTAATACTTATACATTAACAGTCACTAATCCATTAAATGGTTGTGTAAATTCTGGAACGGTAGATGTAGTTCCAAGTATTGGTATTCCAGTTGTAACTACTTCAAACACTGGATCGATAACATGTACTACGAATACAGTTGAGGTAACAGCAACAACTACAATGACACCTGTTTCTTATTCATGGACAGGTCCAAGTGCGGTTTCAGGCTCTTCATCTTCAACTGGCACTGTAAGTGTTGGTGGTACATACCAATGTGTTGTGACTAACACATTATCAGGATGTTCATCAACGGTTACAACACTTGTAAATACAAACACAACATCGCCAACAGCTACTATTAATATATCTGGCGTGTTAACTTGTTCTGTAACTTCAGTTGATTTAACTAGTTCTTTAGCAGGGATGAATTACACATGGTCTCCTCAAGCAGTAAATACATTGTCAACTACTTCTTCAGTAGCTGGGCCTTGCACTTTAACTGTTAAGGATCCATCTAATGGATGTACGTTTACAACTACTGCCACGGTTACTCAAAATACAACAACTCCAACTGGATTAAGTGCAGGTACAAATCAAACTTTAACGTGTACATCAACATCTGTGACATTATCAGGAAGTGTAACAACTCCTACAAATGCAACTGTAAACTGGTCAGGCGCTAGTGTATGTGGAACCGCAACAAGTCTTTCTTCATCGGCATGTGCAGCAGGTATTTATACATTAACAGCAACAGACGGTTCAAATGGTTGTATTGCAACATCAACGGTTCAAATATTTCCTAACGCTGGTGCTCCAACAGCAACTATTTCTTCAGCAGCTTTAACAATAGATTGTAATAATGCTACTCAATCGGTAACAGTTACTAGTACACCAAATACTGATGTGACCTATACTTGGAACATGCCTCCAGCAACTTTATCAACAAATGGAGATGTGGCAACATTTAATAGTCCTAATACATACATCTGTACAATAACTAATACATTGAGTAATTGCTCAACTCCTGTTCAGGTTGTTATAACAACAAATACAACCGTTCCAACTATAGCTATTTCGCCATCACAAACATTAACATGTGCAAATCCTACTGCGGTTATCTCAACTACAACAAATCCAACAACAGGTATTACTTATACTTGGACTGGCACTGTTGTTTCGGGACAAGGTACAAGTGCAGTTACTGTGAATGCCGCAGATAATTATAGTGTGACTGTTATGGATGCAGCTAACGGATGTACAAATACTGCTTCATCTCTGGTGACAGCTGATACAAATGTGCCATCTGTAACTATTTCTGCTACATCGACTAATAGTGTCATTACATGTTTAAACCCAGCTGTAACTTTATCAGCAAGTGTTACACCATCTGCAACATACTCGTATACTTGGTCGCCTAGCAATAATACTGGCTCAACTGAAAATGTAAACAGTGCTGGAGTTTATAATGTAGTTGTATTAAATGCTGCAACAGGTTGTACTGCATCTGCGTCAACTGCATTTACTGTTACTGGCAACACAACAGCTCCAACAGCAGTAACATCTGATACAACGATGCCTTGTGGCTCTCCTTCAGTAACACTTAATGCTAGTACAACTGCAACTAATGTCTCTTACAATTGGACAACATCTGGAGCAGGAACATTATTGTCGGGAGCAACATCGGCTTCACCAGTAGCAGGTTCAGCTGGAGCTTATGAAGTTACAGTAACAGATAACACAAATGGTTGTTCTAGCACGAGTACAGTAAATGTTACTTCGATTGCTGTAACAGCAGCATTCACAGCTAATCCAACATCTGGTACTGCACCATTGTTAGTTAATTTCACAAATCAAACTCCTGGAGTAGGTAATGTTTATTCTTGGAATTTTGCAGACAACAATAACAACACATCATCGGCAACTGACCCTAGTCATACATACAATACGGTAGGTAATTATGTAGTTACATTAGTTGTAACAGATGCTAGTGGTTTATGTTCGGCAACAGCAACCATATCAATAGATGTTTTGAGAATGCTTCAATCATTGTTCCAAACGTGTTTACGCCAAATGGTGATGGTAAAAATGACATCTTTAAAATTACAACCACTGGTATGAAAGAATTAAACTGTGACATCTTTAACCGTTGGGGTACAAAAGTGAGTAACATTTCTGGAGTTAATGGATTCTGGGATGGTGGTAATTCGAATGATGGTACTTATTTCTTTATTTTAACTGCCACAGGCTTTGATGGAGCAGAATATAAACAACAGGGCTACATTAATTTATTTAAATAATAAATGAGTTCATAATTTTAAAGCCCCTTGCTAAAACAAGGGGCTTTTTATTTTACATTTGTTCTTCATATAAAACTTATTTTGGCAACTAACGATAGAATTATTTTAGGTATTGACCCGGGAACTTTAGTGATGGGTTATGGCTTGGTGCATATTCAAAATAATAAATTATCATTAATTGCATTGGATGTTATTAAGCTAGATAAGTTAGATGAACATGCGGATAGATTGAAAAAATATTTGAACGCGTGGTTGAATTAATAGACCAGTATAAACCTGATGAATTTGCGATTGAAGAGCCTTTCTTTGGAAAAAATGTTCAATCGATGTTAAAGTTGGGAAGAGCTCAAGGAGTTGCTATTGCAGCTGCTTTATCTAAAAATATTCCAATGACAGAATACTCTCCTAAAAAAATAAAAATGAGCATTACAGGAAATGGTAATTCTTCAAAAGAGCAAGTAGCTGCTATGTTAGAAAGCTTGTTGAATTTCAAACATGATGATAAATACTTAGATGCAACCGATGCATTAGGTGCCGCGGTATGTCATTATTTTCAAAATAAAACAGCAGCAAGTGGAGCTAAAAAATCTTATTCTGGTTGGGATGCTTTTATAAAAGACAATCCAAAAAGAAAAGCTTGATAGACTTCAATATCTTTCTTACCTTTCTTTTTTTATATAACGGACCCTATGGCAAAATCTAAAGTTTCTAAACTATCTATATTAACCGAATTTGATGTTTACAATTCTGCTAAGGATTTAGATAAAAAGGACGCTGAATTACTCTTAGCTGCTCAAAAAATGGTAAAAACCGCTTATGCCCCTTATTCTGAATTTCATGTTGGCGCGGCTGTTTTATTAGAAAATGGTAAAATTGTGACGGGCAATAATCAAGAAAACGCGGCTTATCCAAGTGGTTTATGCGCCGAAAGAGTGGCTATTTTTTATGCTTCGGCTCAATATCCAAATGTGGCAGTAAAAGCTGTGGCGGTAGCTGTAAAATCTAAAAATATGGTCATTAGTGAGCCATTATCACCTTGTGGTGGCTGTCGACAGGTAATTGCTGAGTATGAAAATAAGGCTGAAAAGCCAATCAGAATCATCATGTCGGGCGAAAAAGGGCCTATTTATATTGCTAAAAGCATCGAAAGTTTATTGCCTCTTATGTTTAGTAAAAAGTATCTGTAATTAGGCTTTATTTAAGGCTTTTGAATTTCATTTATTCTCTTATTTTTGTACCTTATTAAATTGTAATTTCTATGGCTAAAACAGCTGAAAAAAAGAGCAAGTTTTCAAAAGAACAATACCTTAAATGGTACGAATCAATGTTATTGATGCGTAAGTTTGAAGAGAAAACTGGACAGGTATATGTTCAACAAAAAATCAAAGGCTTTTGCCATTTATATATCGGACAAGAAGCTATTGTAGCTGGTACTGTAAGTGCTACTAAAAAAGAAGACAAGCATATCACCGCTTACCGTTGCCATGCGCACGGTATTGGTTTAGGAATGCATCCAAAATATATTATGGCCGAAATGTATGCTAAAATTACTGGTTGCTGTAAAGGTAAAGGTGGTTCAATGCATATTTTTAGTAAGGAACATAATTTTGTTGGCGGACATGGTATTGTTGGTGGACAAATTCCTTTAGGTGCAGGTATTGCTTTTGCAGATAAATTTATGGGTAATGATAATGTGTGTGTATGTTCAATGGGTGATGGAGCAGTTCGTCAGGGAGCATTACACGAGGCATTTAACATGGCTATGACTTGGAAGTTACCAGTAATTTTTATTGTAGAGAATAACATGTATGCCATGGGAACTTCAGTAGAACGTACCAGTAACGTACACGATTTATGGAAATTAGGTTTAGCATATGATATGCCAAGTAAACCTGTGGATGGTTTAACAGTTGAGGCAGTTCATGAAGCTATGGAAGAAGCAGTAGCAAGAGCACGTCGTGGTGATGGACCAACGTTTTTAGAAATGAAAACATACCGTTACAAAGGTCACTCGATGAGTGATGCTCAAACATATAGAACTAAAGATGAGGTGAAGGAATATCAAACTCAAGATCCAATTCAAAAAGTGGTAGAAACATTATTAGAGAATAAATGGATTGATGAAGCGGGAATTGAGGCAGCAGAGGCAAGAGTGAAAGCGTTAGTTGACGAATCCGTTCAATTTGCTGAGGAAAGTCCTTACCCAGAGCCGGAAGAACTTTACAAAGACGTTTATGCAGAACCAAATTACCCATACATTAACGAATAAGACATGGCTGAAATAGTTAGAATGCCCAAATTAAGCGATACCATGACAGATGGAGTAATCGCAAAATGGCACAAAAAAGTTGGTGATAAAGTTAAGAGCGGTGAGTTACTTGCTGATATAGAAACAGATAAAGCAACCATGGAATTTGAATCATTTCAAGATGGTGTATTATTGCACATTGGTGTTCAAGAAAAACAAGCTGTTCCTGTAGATTCTATCATTGCTATATTAGGAAAAGAAGGGGAAGATATTTCTGCTTTATTGAAAGGCGGAGGAGAGACTAAAGGGACTCAAAAGACTGAAGAGAAAATAGAGACTGCTCCAATTCAAACAGCTACTAATTCAGCTCCTGTAGCATTGCCTGCAGGTGTTGAAGTAATTCGTATGCCTAAGTTAAGTGATACAATGACGGATGGTGTGATTGAAAAATGGCACAAAAAAGTTGGTGATAAAGTAAAGAGTGGCGAGTTATTAGCAGATATTGCAACGGATAAAGCAACCATGGAATTTGAATCATTCCAAGATGGAGTGTTACTTCATATTGGTATTCAAGAAAAACAATCTGTTCCAGTTGACGGCGTTATTGCTATTCTAGGAAAAGGAGGCGAAGATGTGAATGCTATTTTAAAATCGATTGAAGGGAATAAAGGGACAACAGAGACTAAAGGGACAGTGGAAACAAAATCTACTGAAACTACTACAATCTCTCCAAGTTCAAACAACTCTAATCCAATAACTAATAACTCTAATGATAGCAGAGTAAAAGCATCTCCTTTAGCAAAAGCATTAGCAAAAGATAAAGGAATTGATATTTCAAAAGTAAATGGTACAGGTGATAATGGTCGTGTGACTAAATCAGATATTGAAAATTATAAACCTGCTTCGACAACTTCGACAGGCTCAGTTACCGCAGCAGGCAAATCAATTTCGAGTTTTGTTCCAGGAACAGAAGGATTTACAGATGAGCCAGCTTCGCAAATGCGCAAAGTAATTGCGAAACGTTTATTAGAAAGTACAAATGGAGCACCTGCATTTTATTTAACCATTGAAGTAGATATGGATAATGCGATGCAATCTCGTAATGCGATCAATGCAATTCCTGATACAAAAGTTTCTTTCAACGACTTAGTAATTAAGGCTTGTGCAGCTGCATTACGTAAACATCCAAAAGTAAATTCAAGTTGGATGGGAGATAAAATCAGAACCTACTCTCACGTACACATTGGTGTAGCAGTGGCTGTTGAAGATGGCTTATTAGTTCCAGTGATTCGTTTTGCTGATCAAAAATCCTTATCACAAATTAGTGCTGAGGTAAAAGATTTAGGTAAACGTGCTAAAGATAAAAAATTACAACCAGCAGATTGGGAAGGAAATACATTCACGGTTTCTAATTTAGGAATGTTTGGTATTGATGAATTTACATCGATTATCAATACACCTGAGTCTTGTATTTTATCAGTAGGAGCTATTAAACAAGTTCCGGTAGTAAAAAATAATCAAGTAGTACCTGGTAATGTAATGAAAGTAACTTTAGCTTGTGACCATAGAACTGTTGACGGAGCAACAGGCGCAGCTTTCTTACAAACTTTAAGAACCTACTTAGAAAACCCAGTAACTATTTTAGCGTAACTGATGATTGATTTTTTCAATCATTAGTTACGTTCATTAAAATCTGGCAAATGAATTGGAAGCTTAGTTATTTTTTATTTTTGTGTGTACTGGTTTCCTTAAGCTCGTGTGTACAAACACGAACACTAACAACTGATAATCAAAAACTTGATGAGTTCGTTAGGCCAGATTATATAGGGACGTTTGCTTCTATCTACTATGTTGATGTAAATCAAAAGGTAAATATAGAGCCAATTCAAACTCTAACTTCTATTTATAAAAATGATTCTATCATTAGAAAGCGAGTAAAAAAAACCAATTTCACTAATCAAAGATTTGATACATTAACATCAAGAAAGATTAATTCTGCTATTTTTTCTATTTTAAATTACACAAAAACCAATGAAAAAGTAAAAGGGTTTAAAGCTCCTGATATTTTTGATGAAATAGGTAAAACAACCACATCAAATTTTAATCTTTATTTTATTTCTACTGGATTTACTAAGGATACTAATTTAGCAAAAGAAGAGGCTATTTTAAAAGGCGAAACAATTGCTTTAAATCTACTATCTGGCTTTGCCTTCGGTATGAGCGGTGTATTAATTGTTAACGAAGCAATGAAAAATGGCGTCAATTCAAAATATACATTAGATAATACCGGATTGGATTTTAAAGGCGCCTTTGATGGTAAACAAGGATTGAAAGGATTTCTTATTGTTTATGATAAAAATAAAAAAGAAATCTGTTATATTCGAGAACAGTTTTTTAGTTCAAGTCAAAGTCCTTTAGATTTGAATTCGATTAGGAAACAAATAAAAAATGCATTTAAAGAATTATATTTTTAAATAGAGTAAAATGGAAGGTACAATAAAATCAGAAATTAAAAATGGAGTAGGAACGATTACTTTTTTTCATCCTCAAAGTAATTCGATGCCAGGAGTTCAATTAAGAAATTTAGCAGCAGAGATTGAAAAATTAGGGAAAGACGATAACGCTAAAGTCATTGTATTACAAAGCGAAGGAGAAAAAGCTTTTTGTGCAGGTGCAAGTTTTGACGAATTAATTTCGATTAAAGATATTGATACAGGATTAAAATTCTTTTCGGGTTTTGCCCAAGTAATTAATGCGATGCGTAAAGCACCTAAATTTATTATTGCTCGTGTGCAAGGTAAAGCAGTTGGTGGCGGAGTAGGAATTGCTTCAAGTGCTGATTATACATTTGCTGTTAATGATGCATCCATAAAATTATCTGAATTAGCAGTTGGTATTGGTCCGTTTGTAGTTGGGCCAGCAGTTGAACGCAAAGTAGGAACGTCTGCTTTTTGTCAATTAACCATTAATGCGACTGAGTGGCAAACAGCACAATGGGCTAAAGAAAAAGGTTTATATGCTGAGGTATTTGCTACAGCAGAAGAAATGGATAAAGGCATTGCAACCTTAGCAGGTAAATTAGCAACAAGTAATCCTGAAGCAATGATGATGTTAAAGAAAATCATGTGGGAAGGAACAGAAAACTGGGATACTTTATTAGTTGAAAGAGCTGGAATGAGCGGCACTTTAGTGCTTTCTGAATTTACGGTGAATGCGATTAATAAATTTAAAGCGAAAGCTTAGTTGAATTTTGATTATAAGTATGAAGGATTTTGCTCTCTCTTTATTTTTGATACTTTTTAGTAATCAATTGATTTCTCAAAATGCTTTAAGTGCAATAAAAGACACTTCAGGATATAGGGAGTTGAGAGGTAAGATTGCCAATCAAACTTTTTTTATTGATAGAGATAGTACGAACTTTGATGCTATTGTAAAACGTTCAAACTTCGAAATGCAATTAGGGGATTATGTTAATTGCGTAAAGGATAACAATCGTTTATTACAATTAAATCCAAATTCAGGCTCGGCATATTGCAACCGAGCATTGGCTTATTGTTTTTTAAAAGAGTATAAGAAAGCAATTAGTGATGCTAACAAACAGGTGGAGTTGGAACCCGAGGTTGCTATGAGTTATTATAACCGCGCTTATATAAAAGGAGAAGCTGGAGAGTATAAAAGTGCCATTGTTGATTTAGATAAAGCTATTGCTATACGTCCTGATTATTATAAAGCTTTTGCGAATAAAGGACACATGTATAGTAAGTTGAAGAACTATGAGGAGGCTATTAAAAATTATGACAAAGCGATAAGCTTAAGCACTAATTATTTAGCACCATTATTAAATAGGGTTATAGCGAGATATGAATTGAAAGATTATAAGGGAACTATCTCTGATTATAATAAATATATGGAAGTTGCTACTTTTGTTACTCCAGAAACTAATGAGTTATATTTAATGATGCAAAAAGCTTATGAGAAAGTTGGCGATAAAGAAAATGCGGAGTTATTTAAGCAAAAAGCAGAGGCATATTCAAAGTAATTACACTTATTTGTTTTTTAGCTACACTTATTTGCGTTTAAGATACACTTATAAAACATCCTTAAGCAAAGTGAATTTATTTTATTAAATTAACTGTGTTGTTCTCTAGTTGAGTATAACAAGAATTGTGTTATTTTTGATAGAGTAGATTTTTTATGCGTCAAGTTGGTTTAATTATCTTTTTAATAGTTTGGTTTTGGAATTTAACCTATTCACAAAATCAATGCAATTGCGATGTTTATAAAGTTCAAATTAAAGAAGCGGAATCTAATCTTGATAAAAAAGACTTTGAATCATTTAATACTTCCTTAAAAACAATTAAAGCAAATAATGGTTTTTGTAAACAAATAAAACTAGCATTGAGTATCGATGCATTTATTTCTCAAAACGAAGTTGATAAAGCGGATTCAATAAAAAATGAATTTCAAAAATTAGTAACTAAAGAATCTTGTGGAAGTAGCCTCGCTCTTTTTTATTGTTCAAAAGGCTCATTGTTTTTAAAACAAAATTTATTTGATAGCGCTACTGCTTGTTTAATTAAGGCACAAGATTTATCCATAAATTTAAAGACACTTTACTTCAACTAAAAACGATTAGCCGATTAGCCCGTTGTTTTAAGGAAATAAGACAGCCTAGCAAAGCGGTTGAGTATGATAAATTAGGGATTAAATTATCACAATTAATTGCTGACGATAAACAGTTAGTACAGTTTTATGGTAATTTATGTGGTCATTTCGGGCTCTGGTACGATGTTGCTCCCGATAAAAAACATTTTGATAGTATCAAAAAATACATTCCAATAACTATTAATTTGGCGCGAAAATTAAATGCCAAATCACGAATTGCACAGTGTTTTAGCATATTAGCAGGAGTTGTTTATTATGATAAAACCTATGATTTAGCATTAGCATATTGCGATAGTTCATTAAGTTATTTAAATCCTGAAAAACATTTGACACAATGCGCGGCTGTGTACCAAAAAAAATGTGATAATTATATTGAACTGAAACAATATGATTTGGCTTTAAAATTTGCTAATTTATATTTAGAAACGAATATAAAAGACGGCAATGTATTATTTATTGCTACTGCTTATGAACGATTATACGAAGTTAATAAACTGATGGGTAATGCTGATGTTGCATTATCGTATTACGAGCGTACCATTAAAATTAGAGATAGTTTGCGTACTCAAGAAGTAACAGAAACCGTTAATGAGCTTGAGCAAAAGTATAATAAAGCGCAAAACGAGAAACAAATTAAAGAACTAAGTCAGCAACAAGAAATTGACAGTTTACGTATTCGTTCATTAATTGCATTATCATCAGTAGCGGCACTTTTAGCTTTGGTTATATTTTTTGTTTACCGTCAAAAAAGCATTAAAGATAAATTGAAAACTATGGAAACTGAGCAGCGTTTAAACAGAGCTAGGATGAATCCTCATTTCTTTTTAACGCCCTTGCTTCCTTGCAAAATTTATCTTTATCAGATACTAAAAAAGATTTGGTGCCTGGGTTTATTTCTAAGTTTTCTAAAATCATGCGTCAATCCTTAGAAAGCACATTTAATGAATTAGATACTATTGAAAATGAAATTTCTTTTTTGACTGATTATTTAGAATTACAAAACTACGTTCTGAAAATAGATTTAATTATGAATTTGAATTAGATGATGCTATTGAAACAAATGAGTTGCTTATTCCGGGTATGATTTTGCAGCCTTTTATTGAAAATTCCATTGAACATGGATTTAAAAATATTTCTCATGAAGGCTTTATAAATATTCGTTTTGATATAAAAGATAAATCTTTACAAATTACAATTACTGATAATGGACAAGGTATAAAGGATCATGAAAAACATAAAACCTATCCTTCTAGAGCGACTCAAATAATTAAAGACAGGTTATTTTTATTGAATAAAACATATAAAAGTAATGCTAACTTTGTATTAACTACTTTACAAAACGACACAGGAATTAAAGTAGAAATTAACTTACCAGTAATTTATAAAACGTGAAAGTTTTAATTATAGATAACGACTCATCCATCAGGGAAGGGCTTGTAAGCTTATTAAAAAAACTATGTCCTCAAATAACTGAAATTAAAGAAGCGGATGGTGTGGCAGCCGGATTAAAAGCTATAGATGATGTTAAACCTGAAGTTGTTTTTTTAGATGTGGAAATGGATGATGGTACTGGCTTTGATTTAGTTCAAAAATTAGGGAGTTATAACTTTCAATTAATTTTTATTACAGCGCATAATAAGTATGCCGTTAATGCATTTAAGTTTAGTGCTATCGATTTTTTATTGAAACCCATTGATCCTATGGATTTGGTGTTGAGCATCAATAAAGCTATTTCTCAGAAAAAAAATAGAGATTTGGAACAGCAAGTAAAATTATTAGAAGAAAGTTTACAAAATATCAATAGCTTAAAAATTCAAGATCGTAAAATTGCGTTGAATGATGGTAACGTTATTCATTATATAAAAGTTAATGATATTATTTATTGCCAAGCCGACGGTTCTTATACTGTTTTCATTTAATGAACTCCAAAAAATAATGGTGAGTAAATTATTGAAAGAGATGAAGATTTATTTTCTGATTTTAGTTTTTTACGTACGCATCATTCTTATTTAATCAATACCTCAAAAATTTCTAAATTTGATAAAGCGGACGGCGGCCAATTAATTATGGAAGAAAACCACTCAGTGCCCGTTTCTGCTCGAAAAAAAGAGCAAGTATTGGATATCTTAGGTAAACTATAGCTTTTTACACTTATTTCTTTTTAAGCTACACTTATAAAGTAAAACCTGACGCTGGCAAATCAAGCACTCTTTCACCGACTGATTTCTCTCTAATTTCGAGGATATAAAATTATATCTTATGAAAAAATTATTTTTACTTTTTATTTTAGGCATTTCAATAAACGCCAATTCACAAGCCTTGCAGTGGGCTAATAGTATGGGCACTACGTCTATTACAACTGTAGCTAATAAAGTAATGTCCGACGCATCAGGTAGCGTTTTTAATGTTGGGTATTTTACTGGTACGGTTGACTTTCAATCAGGTGCGGGAGTTAATGCTTTAACATCGGGTAGCACTTCTATTAATGGTTACATACAAAAGTTGGGTGCTAATGGAGCTTTTGCTTGGGTAAAAGGTTTCTTAGGAACAGGTGCCTGTAATATTAAAAACATTGTGGCTGATGGCTCAGGAAGTTTATATATCACTGGTGGTTTTGCTGGTACAATTGATTTTGATCCAGGAGCAACAACATTTACAATGGCTTCATCTGCATCAACAGATGTGGATGTGTTTATATGTAAATTAACGGCTGGAGGTGTTTTTGTTTGGGCAAAGCAGATTGGTGGTATTTACGATGATTATGGTTTATCAATTGATTTAGACCCATCAAATAATGTATTTGTTAGTGGATATTTAAACTCGATGACGACAGCTCCACAGCATTTATTAATTGATGTTAATCCAGGCGCAGGTGTAAATAATTTAGATATTTATAGACAAGATGGTTTTGTGTTGAAGTTAGATAATAGTGGTAATTACATGGCTTCTCAAAATTATGGCGGTGCTGGAGTTGATGTTGTCTATTCTATGAAATTAGATCCTACTGGTAATGTATATATATCTGGTTACTCTTGGAGTAGTGTAGGGCAGTTGTCAATTGGTGCATCTGGAGTTTACGATACTGGATTTATTGCCAAATTAACTAATAGTTTAGTAAACACTTGGGCTATTCCTTTTAGAGGTGCTCCAGGTGCAGGTTACTGTGGAGTTCGAGATATTGAAATTGATGCAACAGGAAACGTATATGCAGTTGGTGAATTTAAAGGTGTTGTAGATTTTGATGCAGGCGTTGCGCCAACATATACTATGGCTACAACAAGTTTATCGGAAGCTGATGTATTTGCTACTAAGGTAACTTCGGCGGGTGTTTTTGTTTGGGCTAAACAAATTGCATCAGGCACATCAAATGCTTATGCCTTAAGTTTAGCCCTTGATGCTTCAAACAATTTATTTTTTACAGGTTATTTTACTGGCGCAGCTGATTTTAATCCAACAGCAGCCTCTTATACAAAATACAGTGCAGGTACAAACGATGTGTATGTGTGTAAATTAGATGCTAATGGAAATTTTAGTAATGAAGCTCAAGTATATGGCAGCACAGGAAGCGACGTTTGTTATAGTATATCATCTCCTGCAGCTGGCACTTATTATATTTGTGGTTCATTCAATAGTACGGTTGATTTTAATGAAGGAACTGGTACTACCAATTTAATTGGAGCAGGCGTGGCAGATGCTTTTGTTGCAAAATATGCGGCCTGTTCGGTTCCTCCAATTACAACAGCAAGTTCAAGTACGTTAGTAAGTGTTTGTCAAAATGGAACTAGAGTTTTATCTGCTACAGCAGCTACCGGTGTTACATTTAATTGGTTTAATGTTTCTGGAGGCGGAACATCTTTAGGAGTTGGCAATACTTTTACTACATCGCCAATAACAGCTACAACTTCTATCTGGGCCGAAGGTTCTAATACATGTGCTGCTAGCCCTGTTATTCAATACAGCATCAATATGATTCCTTCTCCAACCGTAAGTTTAACTTCAAGTTCAGGTTTCGTTTGTGAGGGAAATTCTGCTACATTAACAGGTGGTGGCACAGGAATTACCTCATATACATGGAATACAGGGGCAACTACGCAATCTATTTTGATTACACCTTCGGTTACAACTCAATACACTGTTAATGGGTCAAATGGAACTTGTATAGGAACAAAAACAATTAATATTAATGTGGTTCCAATGCCAGTTCCAAGTTTGACATTTAATCCAAGTAGTATTTGTTCAGGACAAACAACCACTGTTTCTACAACTGGTTATGGTACTTATCATTGGAACGGAGGAGGTATTACTACCAATCCTTACTTTGTTACAACACCAATTAGCACAGGTACATATTCGGTTAATGCAGAGCATTTTGGTTGCAATAAAACATTTACATTTCAAATTGTTGTAGCTCCTTCACCAACTTTATCTGTTTCTAATCAAACAACTTGTGCAGGTACTGCAGTAAATTTAATTGCAACTGGTGCAACAAGTTATAGCTGGAATATCGGTGCTACAACATCTTCAATTTCAGTATCGCCAACTTCCAATACTACATACAGTGTTACGGGAACAGTAGGAAGTTGTTCAAATACAAAAACAGTGAGTGTTTCCGTAAGTGCTTCGCCAACCGTTGCAGCAAATTCTGTATCTGTTTGTGCTGGCAATGCAGTTAATGTAACGGCTAGTGGCGCTGCATCTTACAGTTGGAATACTGGAGCTACAACAGCTTCGATATCAGTTACTCCAACATCAACTACAGTTTATACCGTAACAGGAACAACAACTGGATGTACAAATACTAAAACAGTTACAGTAACGGTTAATGCCTTACCTAACACTTCGGTTTCATCAACCACTATTTGTTCTGGTTCAACAGGTACATTAGCGGCAAGTGGGCTTCAACTTATAGTTGGAACACTGGCTCTACTAATGCTAATTTAGCCGTGAATCCTACAGTAAATACAAACTATACCGTTACTGGAACTTCAGCTGCGGGCTGTGTAAAAACAGCAACTGCATCGGTTACTGTTGGAAGTGCTCCATCAATTGCTGCTAACTCAACCAGTATTTGTATAGGTTCATCTGCAACCATCATGGCAAGTGGCGTTAATACCTATACTTGGAATACAAGTTCTAACTCATCTAGTATTACTGTCAATCCAACAAGTACAACGGTTTATACGGTATCTGGAAATTTAGTTGGATGCGCAACTACTGCTGTAAAAGTAGTAACGGTTACAGTTAATGCTTTACCTGTTGTGACGTTGGCAAATATTACTAGTCCTTTATGTGTTGCTAATGCTTCAGTAGCACTTGCAGGAACACCGTCAGGAGGCACTTACTCAGGCGCTGGTGTAAGTGGCGCAAGTTTTAATCCATCTGTTTCTGGTGCTGGAACATTTACAGTAACTTATAATTACACAGATGTAAATAGCTGTTCGGCAGCTGCAACTAAAACTGTAAACGTGAGTTTATGTACTGATATTGTCACGCTGAGCGGAGTCGAAGCGTCTTCGATCAACATTTACCCTAATTCCAACAACGGCGACTTTACCATTTTAATTCCAACAAAAGGAACATACACGATTGTGAATGCTATAGGGCAAATCGTTGAAACGATTGAATTAAAAGATGATATTCAGCAAATTAATGTATCTGGTTTATCACAAGGTATGTATTATGTAATTGGTAAAAACTCAAAAGTAAAAGTTGTTGTGACTAAATAAAAATTGAATTTATTTTTTAGTAACAGGGATAGCTTTTTGCTATCCCTTTTTTTTGTTATTTTTAATGCAATGAAAAACATTATCTTACTTCACGGAGCCATTGGCGCTAAAGATCAATTAGAACCGCTTGCTGTTGAACTAAATCAGCAAGGCTACAACGTGTTTACCATGAGCTTTAGCGGCCATGGACAAACACCTTTTCAAACTCATTTTGGGATTGAGCAATTTGCGTTGGAGTTAGAGCAATATATTACAATAAATAATTTAGATAAGCCAACCGTGTTTGGTTATAGCATGGGTGGTTATGTGGCTTTATATTTAGCAAAGCAACAACCAAACTTATTAGGAAATATTATTACACTTGGAACTAAGTTTGAATGGAGCCCAGAAATTTCTGCTAAAGAAACTAAAATGCTCGACTCAAAAACCATCATCGAAAAAGTACCAAAATTTGCCGAAGCTTTACAAAAACGCCACGGACAGGATTGGGAACTCCTCTTACAAAAAACAGCCGAGATGATGATTGCTTTAGGAAACAAAAATGCTTTGTCCTTAAATGATTTTACAAGTATTGAAAATAAAGTACTCATTGGCTTAGCGGATAAAGACAATATGGTTACTCTTGAAGAAACCACAGCCGTTTACAAGCAATTAAAAAACGGCGCCATGTATATGTTGCCTAATATCAAACATCCTATTGAAACGGTGAATGTTGGGTTGTTGGGGAGGATTATTGAAGGTTTTAAATGAAATAGATAATAGTCGTTTCTTATTTATGTAATTTTTATCGCATTCACTTTTTCTATAAAGGATAATTCATGTTCTTCTGATTTCGTAAAACATGTAAAATGAATTAAATGAGTTTTAAACTCTTGTGATATTATATCTTTTGTTTTTTGAAGTTCGTTGTAGTCATTATAGATTATTATAATATCAATGTCATTATAGTTAAGATTGTTTGCAAAAGAACCAAATAGATAAAATTCAAAATTATTATTTAATAAGTTCCTTAGTAAGTATTTAAATTGTTTTATGAATGTATTTAGTTCCAAAATGTGTTTAATTTTCCTAAAAAATCTCCCCAAGTACATATTTCAATATTTAGTGTTCCAGCAATAACCTTTGCTTCTGATGTTATTCCTCCATTTGGATTAGTTTTCACAATTATTTGAAAATCTTTATATAAATCCTTTGATGATCTAACTGATTCCACACTTATTTCATAATCATTTAGCATAATAGCAATGACATCTTTTAAGTCGTGTCTTTTTATTTTCACCCTTCTATTGTCCAATCTTTCAAATGATTTAACTTGTAGATGCTGTCTCAACCCTCTGCTTATATAGTCAAATTCTTTATCTATGGTGATTTCATTATCTTCTTGACTTGAAAATCTCATTAAATCTCCCATTCCGCCAAACGAAATATTTTTTGAGTGAAGGAAATTAATTGTTTCGCCACTTATTTTATATACTTTTTTTATATTCGCTATGATATTTATATCAGTATATTTATTTACAATTTCTTTTACTGTGCTAATTTCGACATCTTCTAGTGAGATTGTAAATACTTTAAAAGTCAAGCCTTTTTTTCTTATTATTTCAGAAAAATTGTTTTCAATATTAGTAATGTTACTAATATAATTGCCCTCAGTCAATTTATCTGTTATGAATTTTGTACTCCAGTTATCGCTATACATATATCTCAGTTATTTCCTTCGGGAATAGTGTCCCATTGTTTTCGAAATTGAAAATGTGTTTTGCTTCAAAATCATTAATATGCTGTGTGAATTTCGCAAATGCAATTTTTTCTGAAGAATTAGTAAGATGATAATTAGTATTAATTAAATTATATATTTTTCTATTGTTAGGTATAATTGACTCTCTAATTTTCTTAAGCCATATTATCGGCATCTGACTCTCTGGGTTATACCTCTCGTTTGTTTCTGGACCGTAAGTGTCAAAAATTAATTTATTTTCCAAAAAAATAGGGTTTAATATTTCTCGAACCAATTCTCTTGAATCAAATTTTTTAATACCGAAAAGATTCTTTAATCTAAGTTCATGTTCATTTTTCCATTTTTTGATCAATTCTTCAGGAAAATCTTTTTCAGCTTTATCAATTGTTGTATGACAATTTAGAACATAATAATATTAAATTTTCATAATTGCCTTTTTCCTCTGCAGTATAGTCTTTATTAGATCTTGATCCATTATTTGCACTTATAATATGTGCAATTTCCGCAATATGTATTTCCGTATTTGTAAAGGTTTTAAATAAATTTTCATTACAATCAGGTCTTTGACAAAAACCACCTGAATTAGCAAACAACTTACTTTTTGTAAAACTATTCGGTGAAGCTTTTCCTCTAGAACATGCCATGAAATTATTTTTTAATATTACAATATGCTTTCTTAAGCTTTTTTCCTTGGCTATGTGCCGCTAAATTTGCAATGCGGTATAATAAACGAGAAGCCACATTCGCATTCCATTCGTCTTCGCCACCAACTTCGTTAATGTCAAAAGCAATAATGGTTTTACCTGATGCTACTACTTGTTCTAATAAATATAATACTTGGTCGGTTTCAAAACCACCTGCTACTGGTGTTCCAGTACCTGGGCATAATTTTGGATCTAAACCATCAATATCAAAACTTAAATAAATCTTTTGTGGTAACTCTGCTACAATTTCTTGGCAAATGGTATCCCAGCTTTTGCCTTTGTATTGTTGTTGTTTAATGTCTCTATCAAAAAATGTTTTTACACGTCCGTTTGAGTTATTAATAATTTCTAACTCTGCTTGGCAATAATCTCTAATACCAACTTGTACTAATTTTTGTACGCTATGTCTTTTTAAGGCATTGTACATAATAGACGCATGAGAGTATTCAAATCCTTCGTAAGCCACACGTAAATCAGCATGCGCATCAATTTGTAAAATAGCAAACTCTCCAAAGTGTTCTCCTAAAGCATCAATCATACCTAATGGAGTAGAGTGATCGCCACCAATTAAGCCAACGCTTTTATGTTGCTTTAAAAAATGTAAAGCACGTTGTTTTACCCATGCATTCATTTCTTCACATACTTTGTTCACGTCTTTTATTTCATCAATCTCCGAAGACGGTTCTCCGTTACATTGTCTGTCAATAATAATTTCAGCAACAGGGCGATAGATTTCGCTTTTCTCTCTCAAGTCTTCGCTAAAATCATCCATGGCAATGCCCATCTTCCAAGCGTCTTTTACAATGGGGTCATAAAGATCCACTTGAAAAGAAGCATCAAATATTTGTTGTGGCCCGTCAATAGTTCCACCACCGTAACTTACGGTTACTTCCCAAGGCACTGGTATTAATACCGTTTCAGATTCTTGTGTAGTGAATGGTAAACCAAACATGTTTGCGTTAACATCGCCAACGCTGTTAGGGTCAAAGTTTTTTATTTTTTCTTGTTTGTTCATAATACTGTTTCTGGTTATAAATTTAATGTTTCTTGTTCAATTAACTAGAAACAAGAAGCCTGAAATATTTAATATTTACGGAGCAAGTCTTTCGATCTTCCAATTCCCATTCTCTAAAGTAAAAGCTATTCTATCATGTAAACGATTTTTGCGTCCTTGCCAAAATTCGTAGTAGTTCGCTTTAATAATGTAGCCGCCCCAAAAATCAGGGCGAGGAATTTCTTGGTCTTTGTATTTTGTTTTATTGTTTTCTATAAATGTATTTAGTTCTTCTCTATCTTTTAAAACTTTACTTTGTGGCGAGCTCCAAGCGCCTATTTTAGAGTCTTGTGGACGCGCATTAAAATACGCATCGCTTTTTTCGGCTTCTGCTTTTTTAGAAATCACACCTTCAATACGAACTTGTCTTTCAAGCTCTGGCCAAAAAAAAGTTAAACATACATTGGGATTGTTAGCTATTTCTGCTGCTTTACGCGAATCATAGTTGGTATAAAAATAAAATTTGTTATTCGAAAACTCACGTAAATAAATAATGCGTGCCGATGGTTTATTGTTTTTATCAACGGTTGCTAAATTACAAGCAGCTACTTCATTTACTTTGGCATCAATAGCATCTTGCATCCATTGTTCAAATTGCAAATCGGGCGTTTTGTTTAAATTAGTTTCAGATAATTCGCCTTTCATGAAATCTTCTCTTAACTGAGAAATATGTTGGTTTACGTGACTCATTTTAGTAATTTTACACAAATATATATAAGTTATTCTTGATAAAAGCAGGAGATATATTAATTGCTAAACCATTTTTTCAAGATGGGCATTTTAAGCGTTCTGTCATCTATTTATGTGAGCATAATCATATAGGAAGTTTGGGATTTATTATTAATAAATCTCACGGAATGGTTTTAAGAGATATTTTTCCTCATCTTAAAAATGGGAATTTCCCTTTGTTTGAAGGTGGTCCAATGTCTCCCAATCAATTATTTTACACACATACCTTGGGTTCAAAAATAAGCGAAAGTCAGCATATTGTGGATGATATATACTGGGGAGGCAACTTTTTTGAATTATCGCAGTTGATAGAAAATGGTGAAGTAAACTCTAGTCAAATAAGGTTTTATATTGGCTATAGTGGCTGGAGTGAAGGCCAATTAGAACAGGAGATTGAGAATGATATATGGTTTACAAAAAACACTCAATATGTTAATTTATTAAGAATTGCGCCGCAGGAATTGTGGGGCGAAGAACTGATAAAAATCAATCCTAGCTACAAAGTTTTTAGCGATTATTCGTTCGATCCATCTTTGAATTAAACCCTTACACCAATCATACACACATCGTCAATTTGTTCAAAGCTTCTTTTCCAGTCGTTGTAAGCGTTATACAAAATGGTGTTTTGTTCACTCATCTCTTTATCCTGAATAGAAAGTAGTAAATCCTTTAGAGGTTTGTATTTCATCTTTTTTCCGAAGGTTCCGCCAAACTGATCAGCATATCCATCAGAGAATGAATAAATGGTATCACCACTTTGTAAATCCATGGTATGTAAGGTAAATGGATTCATTTTTTCGTAATTACCAATGGGTTGCTTATCGGCTTTAATTTCAATGAGGTAATGTGTGCTTGTTGCTACTATATTTTCTGATGAAGAAGATGGTTGTCCTTTTCTAATAATCCATAAAGGGTTATTAGCACCTGCAAATTGTAAAATTGTTTTGCCATCTGTGTCAATTAAACGCACTAGGGCAATATCCATTCCATCTTTTTGCGACGACTCTCCTTGTTTTTTAAACGAAGCTGTTACCATGTTACGTACTTCATTTAAAATTAAATCAGGTTGATGAATGTGTTTATTATTTACAACTTCGTTTAAGGCATTGTTGCAAATCACACTCATAATGGCGCCAGGCACACCATGTCCAGTGCAATCAGCTGCTGCAAAAATACGAGATGGAGTAGGCGTGCTTAATTGGCTGTACCAATAAAAATCACCACTTACAATATCTTTTGGTTTAAATAATAAAAAGGCTTGAGGAAAAATTTTAGTGAGTAAATCTTTTTCAGGTAGGTAAGCATCTTGTATGCGTTTTGCATAAGTAATGCTATCCGTTATTTCTTTACTTTTTTCTTCTAATTGATGATGTTGAGTCGCAATTTGATTAAAGGCATTTTTAAGTTCCACATTTTTTAAGCGGTGTATCTCTGCTTCTTTTTCTGCGGACTCTACCGAAAAAGCGATTTGCTGATTTTTAAGTGTATTAACTTTATCGTTACTTAAAATCTCTTGTCGTAATTGATTATATGTTTTAAAATGAAATAGCGCTTGTGTCAAATCACTTGATTTCTCAAAAGCTTGAGCTAGTAACTCATGCACTTCAGATTGTATGGAAGTGATTTTTAAATCTTGCGAAATAGTTAATGCTTTATTTAAACAGGTAATACTTTCTGTTAAGTTAGCTTGATATAAATATATTTTTCCTTTTCCTAATAAACATAAAACATCAAAACGTTTTTCTTGTTTTAAGTTCGATTGTTCTGCTTTTTGATAATAGTCTAAAGATAAATCCCAGTTTTCTTGTTCAGAATATAAGCTCGCTAAACCTAAGTAGGTCCAAGGAATACCATCTTCATCTTTAATACTTTCTCTTAGTGTTAAGCTTTTGTTATAATAGTTTTTTGCTTCTTCGTAATTTTTACTCAATACATAATTACGAGCAATTAAATTTAAAGATGATGCCGCAGCTTTATTGTCTTTACTATGTTGACGAATAGTTAATCCCTTATTTAAAGCAGTAATCGCGTTGCTATAATCATGTATGCGCGAATAAATTTGACCTAAGGTTGTGTAACAATCGCTTTTGTTAGTTTCATCATCGATGAGTTCGCTAGCTTTTACAGCATTTAAAGCATTTTGCATGGCTTTTTCGTACTGGCCAAATTGATCGTACATGCCAGCGCAAATAGAATTTGCTCTCGAAATACCAAGCGATACATTCACACTTTCAAAATATGTCAGTGCTTCGTTAGCAATAATTAATGGCGTACTTTCGCTCGATTTCCAAAAATTTAATTGTGCAATGGTTAATTGTGCAAAATGAAAATCAATTAGGTTACTATATTTTTCAGCATTTTCTTTTGCTTGTATAGCAAATTCCATAGCCTTAGTTCTATCAATATATCTATAATCCCACGCTTTACTATTTAACTCGTGCATGATATTGGCGTATGAATTGCTTTCTGACATAAAGGACTATTGGGGCAAATAACTAGTAATGGATGAAACTGATTCGGTATAAGAACCTGCAGGATATTTTTCTTTTAAAATAGTGGCAGTTTTTTTAACGTTATCAAAGTATCCTAAATTATAATAGCTCATGGTTAATAAAAATAATTGTAGTTGTTCTTTCTCTCCTTCTAATTTAAATAAATCCAATAATTGTTTTCGGGTATATGCTTCGTCGCTGTACTGATGATTTTCATTATAGATGGTAGCGTAATTCTCTAAAACTTGTATCATGGGATCTAAATCTTTAACGTTTTTAATGTAGTTTGAATAATCGTTTTGTAGGTTCTTTAAATCTTGATTAATTTCTCTAATGGCTTTATCGTAATCTTTTTGATTCACTTTATAATCATCTGCCTTGCTTTTCAATGTTTCAAAGTGTTTGCGAGCCTCCTCAATGCTTTTTTGTTTTGCTGTTAACGAAATTAATCCATCCCATGCTGCGAGAGATACATCAATATCATCTTCGTTGCTAGGCTTATAAGTGCTAGTATAACGTTCGCAAATTTCCAGTAATAAATCAGGACGATTGTACTGCTGATTACTAAATAACCATTTAATGACTTTTTCTAGTTCGGCTTTCGACCCTTTTTTTGAAACTGTTTCTAGCTCTTTTATTTTTTCTGATTTCTCAGCGGTTTTAGTTTTATAATCTTCTAAACTATTTTCTAAAGTAAAGGTTCTATCTTGATCATCTGATTCGGTAAATACTATTTTACAGGCAGTTATAATATCTTCCATCGTTTTAGTATCGTTGAAGTTTTGAGCAACATTAAAAAACTCTGTAAACTCATTAAATTTAATGCTTTCGTCCCAGTTCTTAATCACTTCTGGACTTGCACTCAATACTTGCGATTTATATAATTGTAAATAACGTTTGTATTCTTTTTCATTTACAAATTGCAAGTTCGATTTCCATTCTAGTTTATTTAAGTAAGTTACATAAGCATCTAACGACTCTGCTGATAATTTTGATTCGATTGCTTTTTTGCCATTGCTTCGTTGTTCTAACTCTTTAATAGCAGTTTCTAAATTCATTTTCACACTTTGAAAATATAGACTAGTAGGGTAGTTGGTAATAAATAATTTAGCAGCATCAATTACTTCTTCGTGTTTTTTTAAAGCTGATAAAGCGGAGCAATCATAAAACAATAACATTTCGCCTAAGGTCATAGGAGAGGCTTCTCCATACACTTTTTTCTTTTCATCTATTTTCATTTTACGAATCGAATTATTAAAGGATAATAATTGATTGTATTTGTAGGAAGATAAAAGAGTTGTCCAGATGTTGCTTATTTGCATACCAAATTTATCACTATTAGCATCTAAGCTATTAATGGTGTTTTTAAGTTCTTCTAAAATTAATTGTTCACGTTGTAATTCTACTTTTTTTAACCATTCTTTAATATCCTCTAATTTATTTTTAGCGAAACGAAATTTAGGATTGTCTTTAATGGTTTTTTCTAAAATTTGTTTGGCATCGGTACTCATACCTACATCTTGCAATTCTAATGCATTAGAAAAATTAACGACTTCTTTTAAAGTTACTTCTTCTCCAGCTTTATATAGTCCGCTTAAATCTGGACTGTAAGGCACGTTGATGTTTTTTGCCAATAAATTAGCGAGTTGTTGATGCAAACTAAAAAAGTTGTTTTTATTTCCACTTACTTGCTCGGCAAAAATAACACCACCTGTTTGCACATCAATTAAACGCGCATCTAAACGAATGATATTATCTAATATGTAAAATGAACCCGTTAATATATTCTGAGCACCTAAGCCTTTTCCTAATTTTTGTGCGGTAGATTGGTCAAAATATTTTGATTGCCCTAGTTTAATTTCTTGAAGTAGTTTTTCTAGTTTTTCACGTTCTACAATCGTTACGCCTTTTACTTTTGATAGATCGGTAATCAACATATCTGCAATACCTTTGGATAAAGCATTGTATTTGGCGTCTCCACTCGAATTATCAAAATAGGAAATAGCAATTGTTTTTGCATCAATATGTAATGCAAATACTACAGCTATTAAAAAGAATAATCCTTTTTTCATTACACGTTGGCGTTTAATTTATCAAGTGCTTTTTTTGCAGGCGCAAAATCAGGATTTTTTTGAAGCACTTTTTTTAGTAACTCGATGGCTTTTCCGTTTTCTCCTTTGTCCATTTTATCTAAAGCATCCGAATACAACAAAGATGTTTCGTAGCTTAAGGAAGAAGTTTTGGTTTCTGGCGCTTCTTTGTTATCCGCATTCAACTCTACATTTAATCCACTAGCAATTTTAACGACTAACTTTTTCTCTAAATCAAAAAACGTATTGGTTTGTCCGTCAATGCCTTCGCTTTTAATAATCTTTCCTGTCTCTACATCAATAATACGAGCATCCATACGCATACTGCCCATTAAATCAAAAAAAGCTCCTGTTAAAATATATTGTACACCTAATAGTTTTCCAACTTTAGTAGCGGTTGACGCATCAAACTCTTTTGAGTTGTTTAATTTTTGCTCTTTCAAAATTTCTTCTAATCGTGCACGCTCAATTACGTTTAACATTTTAATTTTTGATAAATCAGAAATCAACATATCTGCTAAGCCTTTTCTTAAACGAGATAATTCAGCATTATCCGAACCATTATCAAAATATAAAATAGCAATACGTTTGGCATCTGCATTAGGCGTTGCACTATTTAAATTATCAACAATGGCTTCTTCTTGGTTAACAGAATTTTCTGTAGCATTGGTTGCTTGCGCAGGTTGTGTTACAACTTCGTTAGAGCCTTTGTTTAAAAAATAAAATGCTGCAAATCCACCGATTAAAACAATTAACGACACTAATAAAATGGGAACTAATGAAGATTTTTTTTGACTTACTGTCTCAGATGGAATATTGGTATTTCTTCCTCCACCAGTTTCAGCATAGCTTTGCACAGGTGTAATTAATTCGTTTGGCACATTGCCTTTTAAATATTCTAAGAAAAACCAATTCGTTAAACTTGCTAAAGCTGTTTGGCAAGGTGCAATCCATTCGCGCGTTGCTTCCGATAAATCATCTTGCGCATGTGCCGCGTAATTGCCATAAGTTTGTATGGTACCTATTAAAATCCCTATTTTGTCTGGAATGATTTTCTTCTGTAATAATTCACGTCCGTAATCATTCAGCATCATTCTGCTTTTAGGTTCACCCAATTCTTTGGTGTACATAAAACGGCAAATAGCCTCCGTTGTTCTGCGCGCATTTTGTAAAAACGTATCAGGATCTTGGTCGGCATAACCAAATGATTTTACAAGCATTCGACTTAGGTGAGTTACTTTCTCTTCTAAGCTTTCAATTTGCTGGTCTTTATTAGTGTCAGACATAGTTTTGTGATTAATATCAAAAATACAAATTATATTGCATTACAAAAGCCTAAAATCCATCAGTTTTTCTATAAAAACAGGTATGACTCGGCATTTTGTAATCTTATTACCGCCACCAAGGTACCGTTCACCGACTAGTTGACTAATCCTACCTAATTGCTATTGTACAGCAACTATTCCTCTTATACCTTTACAAAAAATTACGGCAAATGTGTAGTACTCGCAAAGCCAAAAATTAGACAAGGATATAATAACAATAAATAAACATTATAATGACAAATCAAGAAGAGCACATGAATTTTGAAGACATGTGTCAGCAATCAGAAAAAAGCCAACGAAGAGGTAAAGTTATTGGAGGAATTTTAGTGGTGATTGCGGGCTCACTATACTTATCAAAGGAGTTAGGTGCAGATATTCCACACTGGTTATTTACCTGGAAAACATTTTTAATAGCGTTAGGTATTATCACAGGCGTAAAACATAATTTTAGAAACGCTTGGTGGTTTTTCTTAATAGCCATAGGCGGTATATTTTTATTAGGAGATTTTTATCCTCAAATGAATATTCAAGCCTTGTTATGGCCAATTTTAATTATTCTGGTTGGAATTATTATGATATTTAAACCTAAGCGTAAACATAGGTTTCGCCATTGGGGAAAATATTACGAAAAAAATACGGCAAAGAATACGAGGAGAAATACACTAACTATTACAAAAAAAAGTATGGCACTCAGGATGATTATAATAATTGTTACACGAAGGAATCTTCAAGTACTGATGATTATGTTGACTTTACAACGTTTATGGGAAGTGTAAAAAAAAATATTCTTTCTAAAAATTTTAAAGGTGGAGAAATAACGAACGTATTTGGAGGTTCGGAAGTAAATCTATCGCAAGCCGATATTGAAAAAACAGCGACTTTAGAATTAGTGAATGTATTTGGTGGCACACGATTAATTATTCCCGCAAATTGGGAAGTACATTCAGAACTAGTATCTGTGTTTGGAAATATAGAAGATAAAAGAAATATACAACCCAACCTTAACTCTGAAAATGTAAAAATATTGGTATTAAAAGGTAATACTTTTATGGGAGGCATTGAAATTAAAAGTTATTAAAATTCACCACTAAAAATTATATATATGAAACGCTATTTAGTAAAACTGATGTTTAATATCAATATCGACAACGGAAGTCACGCTTCTCAATTCGACGAACAAATTCGAATTGTAGAAGCTTACAGTATGGAGTCTGCTTTTCAAAAAGCAAGAACCATTGGAAAAAAAGAAGAAGAAATTTTCATCAATAACGAAAGTAAACTAGTGAACTGGCAATTTATTGATGTGGCAGATGTTTATGAGTTAGAGTCTTTAAAAGATGGAGAACAAGTATATTCAACCACTCATGAAAATACAGAGCGTAGTGCATTCATTAATTATATTCGTCAAAAGGCAATGGTAATTCAATCAAAAAGCTTAACTTTTGCTTAGTTAATTTAGTTTGAGAAGCTACACCACATATCCGTTCAAAAAAATCCTCACGATGTATATTGCGTGGTGGATTTTTTGGGCACTGATACAAACTTGGGTTTTGCATCAATTAGAATTAAGTTGGAACTACGCCTTTATTGATTCGGTAATCACAAATGGGTTATTGGCTTTAGCTTGCTTCGCCGCTATTATCTTGTTTCGTTATTATCAGCCAGGCAATAGTAATCGTATTTACAGATTAGTATTTGCTTTAAGTATTACTATTTTATATTGCATTTCTTTTAAATGGGTTTTAACAAATTTGTTGGGAGCCGACGACTACTATCAAGATTTTTTAGAAAAGTCAATGCCCATACGTTTTATTATTTCCTTATTAGTACTAACATTTTTAACTATTACAAATTGGTTATTATATAATTTACAAGAACAAAAAGATAGAGAACAACGTCAAAATGCAGCGGAGCAATTAGTGAGAGAGGCAGAGTTAGCAAGATTACGCCAGCAATTGCAACCGCATTTTTTATTTAATAGTTTAAATTCTATTAGCGCTTTAGCTGGCTCAAAACCTAATGAAGCCAGAAAAATGATTCAGCAATTATCTGATTTTTTAAGAGGTACTTTAAAAAAAGATGATCAACAAACAGTTTCGTTGCATGAAGAAATTGAACATTTAAAATTGTATTTAGAAATTGAGAAAGTACGTTTTGGCCATCGTTTACAAGTAGATGTTAACATGGAATGCGATAACAGGGATGTGTCCCTGCCACCTTTGTTATTACAACCTATTGTTGAAAATGCTATTAAATTTGGATTGTATGACACCATCGAAGATATCACGATTAGCATCTCTTGTCATTTTGAAAATAATTACCTGAATATTCAAATAAAAAATCCTTATGATTCGGATACGCAGCAAGCTCATGAAGGAACAGGTTTTGGTTTAAGTTCAGTTCAGCGTCGTTTGTTTTTATTGTATGCTCGAAATGATTTAATGACCACTGAAAAAAGGAATAGCGAATTTATTACCTCTTTAAAAATACCACAACATAAAAAATGAGTAAAGTAGTGATTATAGATGATGAGCCATTAGCTCGCAGTTTAGTTGTAGAATACCTGCAACAACATTCATCTATTGAAATAGCAGCAGAATGCAACGATGGTTTTCAGGGAGTGAAAGCTATTATGCAACACAAACCAGATTTGATTTTTTTAGATATTCAAATGCCCAAAATCAATGGATTTGAAATGCTAGAATTATTAGATTCAACGCCATCGGTTATTTTTACAACTGCCTTTGATGAATATGCTATTAAAGCTTTTGAAGCGAATGCTATTGATTATCTGCTGAAGCCTTTTAGTAAAGAGCGTTTTGATTTAGCTATTCAAAAATGGAATGAAAAAAAGAATACGACGTCATCAGATAAAAACATTCAAGCACTTTTAGAAAACACAACGAAGCAACCTGACGAAAAAAGCAGAATCGTAGTTAAGAATGGTAGCGATATTCGTATTGTGCCCATGGCGGATGTGATGTATATTGAAGCGTATGATGATTACGTGAAAATTTTTACAAAGGATACTTATTTCTTAAAAAAGAAAACAATGAATTATTATGAGCAAGTATTAGATAGTTCACAATTTTTTAGAACGCATCGCTCATTCATTATAAATTTACAAGAGTTAACTAAAATAGCACCGCTAGAAAAAAATACCTACGTTGTGCTATTGAAGAATGGAAAGAGAATTCCATTGAGTAGAACTGGTTATTCTAAACTAAAAGAAACGCTTGGTGTTTAATTTGAAAAAATTAGCCACATAGAAACATAGAATTGTTATTGTGTGGAGTAAAATATAGAAACCTTCGGTTTACACACAGGGCTATGTGTAAGAAGCGTCGCTTCAACTAGATGTTCTTATAAATAATATTCAACTATGTGTCTATGTGGTTAAAAAACAACATTACTGATCAAACTATATTATATCCAAATAGTTAATAATAAAATCATGTCACTCATAAAATCACTAGGTAAAAATCCTTCAGGGAAAAGATTGGAACGCATCAAACAATCGCCTAACTATAAAAATAATGCCTTTCAAAATTTATCACCTACTGCACAATTAGCAGAAGATAGCACCTTTCTGAAATTGAGTAAGCAGTCTCTTAATAAATCTAAAACTACAGAGCCAAATAAAGTATTGCCTTTTATTAGAACAGATTTAAATCGACTTCAAGCAGATGAACCTGTTATTGTATGGTTAGGACATTCATCCTATTTAATTAAACTAAACGGCAAAACTATATTAATAGATCCTGTTTTTAGTGGCAATGCTGCACCAGTATCTTTTATGTTGAAAGCTTTTAAAGGCGCTAATGAATATTCGGTTGAGGATATGCCTGAAATTGATTTGCTATTATTAACGCACGATCATTATGATCATTTAGATTATAAAACACTTACAAAATTACGTTCAAAAATTAAACAAGTGATTGCGCCGTTAGGAGTTGGTTCGCATTTAGAACATTGGGGTTTTGAGGAAACGATTATTACTGAATTAGATTGGTGGGAATCACATTCGTTTACTACTGAAATTAATATTACATCAGCGCCTGCAAGGCATTATACCGGAAGAGGAGTGGTGCGTTCAAAAATGTTATGGTCGTCTTATATTTTAAAAACCAATACGCATAATTTATATTTAGGTGGCGATTCTGGTTACGACACACACTTTAAAACTATTGGAGAAAAATTCGGTCCTTTTGATATTGCTTTATTAGAATCTGGACAATATAATACTGCTTGGCCATTTATCCACATGATGCCAGAGCAAACGGTGCAAGCAAGCATTGATTTGCAAGCAAGGATTTTATTTCCTATTCATTGGGGAAAATTTGCATTAGCTTTTCATGATTGGGATGAGCCTATCAACCGCGTTTTGAAAAAAGCGGAAGAATTAAAAGTAAAAGTTACTACACCAATGATTGGTGAGCCTTTAATTATTAGTAAATTTTCTGAAACTAGATCTTGGTGGAAGTTTGAGGGATAATTTTTTAACCTTTTATTGATGAAATTTCATTTTGTAAATATGAAATTTTAGGATGCTTTCCTTTAAAGAGCTTAATAAAAATAGTTAATGCTTTTTGATAATTAGCTTTAGCTTCAGTATTTAATTTTTGTTCCTTTTTAAGGTTTGCCATTCCCATATAATTTTCAGCGATGCTAATATGAGTGTCTCCAAACGTTTTCAAATTTATTTTCAAAGATTCTTTAAAATAACTTTCGGCAATATCAAATTGTTTTTCTTTAATTTTTAGGTATCCTGTATTATTTAATGCGGTTGCATAATAAGGATGATTTTTGCCGACTGAATAGCTTAGTATATCCATAGTGTAATTAAATACAGTATCAGCTTTTAATAAATTTCCAGTGGCAGATAAAACTAAACCTAAGCCATTTAACGATTTTGCATAATTTGGATTGTAATTTCCTGAAAAATGTTGTTTAATTCGTAGTGCTTTATAGTACATGCTATCAGCCTCGTGTAAGTTATTGTTGTAATAGTATAGATACGCTTTATTATCAATTGACGTGGCGGTATTTATATTAAATGGACCGTAATAATTTTCTCTTGCTTCTAGCGATTTATCAGCATAAATTTCTGCTTTATTCATTTGTTCAAAGTCTTTATATAAATCCACTAAATTATCGTAGGCACTGCACGCTAATGGGCTTTTCATGCTGTAATTTTTTTCTATTAATGATAGCACTTCAATTAAAGTGTTTTCAGCAATAGCATATTCAGAGAGGTACATTTGTATAGATGTCATTATAATTTTTGTGTGTAAATATTCAGAATTTTCTACGCCCACAATTTTCCGTTTTACTTTTAAACTATTTTCTCCATATTCTTTTGCTTTTTTGTATTCTGCGGTAGTTCTATATAATAACATGAGGTCATCTAAAATACTAGCGTAGTGCATATTGTCTTCTCCAAATTCTTTTTTGTTTCTTTTAGAGTTACATTGTACAATGAGTCAGCTTTCGTGTACAATGCTTGATCCGAATAATTGCCTGCTAAGCTTTTCAAGGTTTTTATATAGCTTCCCTTGTTTTCAAAATTAGATTTTTCATGATAAGAAATAGTGACCTTGTATAAAGAGTCTGCATTTGAGAAATTTCCCCTTTCATTTTGATTGTCGGCTAAGCAGCCATGAATATATGCAAGTGTTAAATCGCTGTATTCATAATCATTTAAACATTTATAAAAAACCGAATCAGACTTGTGATAGTATCCCCAACTTGAGTATAAAAGACCGTAGTTATAGGTTGTTCTATCATAATCAGATTCATTAATATCAAAATAATCATTTTGATTTATTTGTTTCACTATATTATATAAGGAATCTGCCTTAAGATATTCGCCATTCATGTAATAGGCATAGCCTAATGTGTTTAAGCTTCTTTGATATAGAAAGTCAACTAAATTATTTCTTTTTATTGAGTATTGTACTGCTTCAGTTGCCTTATAAACTCCGGTTTTTAAATCATCATTATCAATAGCTATATCTGATTCTTCTATACATTCTCTTTGTTTTACTTCCATGTAAATATTAGAATTGGTACCGTGAAATAATATCACTCGAAATTTATTTGGCATAAGCAGGGTTATTAATGAGAAACTAAATAGTATTAAATTTCTGATAATAACAGATTTTACATAGGAGTAATTTTCTTGTATAGTTTTGTTTTTTTTGTACAGAAGCAATATTAGAATTGCTATTAAAGCGTAGGCAGGGAGTTCGATTAATATAAAGTTGCCATAATAATTTAAATAGCCATGTGAAATGAGAGTTAGTGTTATAAATAGGGTTACTGACAATATAATTCCATTAACTATCGCAATGCCTATTCCAAATTTTATTTCTTTTTTGGGTTTAAAAATAAAATAACCTCCAAAAAAATAAATAAGCGGGACGGTAATTCTTACCATAGCGAAATCATCATAAGAATTTTGATACGAGTGGTTAATGGCAATACCTAAAACAAATAGTGTTATTGCAAAAATCTCTAAAATTCTAATTTTCATTAATTGATAATTTTACAACTAATATAAATCTAAATATTGTATTGCTATGTATTATTTTTAGTTATGGCTAAAATTGAGGAAGCAGTTTCTTAAGCACGGAATTTGAAAAATGGCTTTTAAAGAAAATAAGGTTTAATCTCTAAAGATTTAGGTTATTGTGAAAAAAGCCACATAAATTATATTGATTTATGGCAATGTAAAATACGTTGATTTACGTAGATATGCTATATTTGATAAACAAACAAATATGGCACTACCAAATCCCAAAAAATAGGGACAATGTAAATTTAATATTACAAAAGTTAAAGAGGCAGTTGTTATTACTATAAAGTAAATTTTAAAAAAGTGGCTCCGGTAGGAATCGAACCTACATCAAACGTTTAGGAAACGCTTATTCTATCCATTGAACTACGGTGCCAATCATTTGTAAAGTTAAAAAAAGGAAATTAATCGGATACATTTATTTTATTCTTTAAGTATCGCCTTCCAGCCGCTGTCTTAAAATATTTCTCCTTTTAATAGCATCCTCTAAATTATCAAAGGTTTCATAGTACACCAAAGAATATGGTGTGCCGCTTCTAATGGATTTAGTTAGTCCAGCGTTATGTTGTTTTAATCGTGTTTCAAGATCTTGACAATGTCCTTTATAAAAGGAATTGTTTGTTTTACTTTGAATAACGTAAGCAAAAAACATATTATTAATTTTATTCTATCCCCGCCCGAACGACTCTCGTTCTGGTCGGGCGGGCATTGAACTACGATGCCAATAATCTTTTTAGATGATTTTAATGTGAAATTACATCCGAAACGCGATGAAAACAAAAAAGCCTTCAAAATACTAGATTTCAAAGGCTTTTTTTATGCTCCCTCTCCTGGGCTCGAACCAGGGACCCCATGATTAACAGTCATGTGCTCTAACCAGCTGAGCTAAGAGGGAATCATTATTCTGGTTATATTACTTTAAAGAACAGTTTTTTAATGTTTTCCCTGTAAGGGAGGGCAAATTTAATATCTATTTTGTAAATAAACAATATATTTGTCAAAATTTTTTAATCTTTATTATATGAGTCTTTTAGTTGTAGGTACTGTAGCGTTTGATGCTATTGAAACTCCTTTCGGAAAAACCGATAAAATCGTTGGTGGAGCAGCTAGTTACATAGCTTTAGCTTCTTCTTATTTTACCAAAGAAATTAATTTAGTGTCGGTTGTTGGAGACGATTTTCCTGAAGACTTTATGAATACGCTTAAAGGTCAAGGAGTTAATTTAGATGGTTTGCAAATTAAACAAGGCGAAAAATCGTTTTTTTGGAGCGGACGTTACCATAACGATATGAATTCTCGTGATACATTGGACACTCAGTTAAATGTATTAGCTGATTTTGACCCAATTGTGCCAGAAAGCTATAAAAACTGCGAATTTTTAATGTTAGGTAATTTAATGCCACAAGTACAACAAAAGGTATTATCTCAATTATCTAAGCGTCCAAAATTAATCGTACTAGATACCATGAATTTTTGGATGGATATTGCAATGCCTGAATTGATGGAAACATTAAAAGGTATTGACGTTTTAACCATTAATGATTCTGAAGCTCGTCAATTATCTGGAGAATACTCTTTAGTAAAAGCAGCTCAAAAAATCTTGGCAATGGGCCCAAAAGTATTGGTTATTAAAAAAGGTGAGCATGGTGCTTTATTATTTAATAAAGAAGAAGTGTTTTTTGCTCCAGCATTGCCATTAGAAGACGTTTTTGATCCAACAGGAGCTGGCGACAGTTTTGCAGGTGGTTTTATTGGTTATTTAGCTAAAACAAAAGATATTAGTTTCGAAAACATGAAACGTGCTATCATTTTTGGTTCGGCAATGGCTAGTTTTACGGTAGAGAAATTTGGAACTGAACGTTTAATTGGTTTATCTCAAGAAGATGTATCTAATAGAGTTCAAGAATTTGTTGATTTAGTTCAATTTGATATTTCTTTAGTATAATTTTATATTAATTCTGAAGCCTTCTGTTGAAAAACAGGAGGCTTTTTTATTTTTAGATAAATCACAATTTATAAATTATCTTAGCGTTAAATAAATTACCTTGAGATTTCTCATTATCATAGCTATTTGTGTCGTATTAGGTTGCTCTTTTGTGTTTCAAACATCCGAGCCCGAAATTCACATTAAATTTCCTGAACAAAAATCGCATATAGAAATCGATGGCTTTGGAAACATTTATATTATTACTGATAATGAAATTGTAAAGTATAATGCCACTGGCGTTTTACAAAAAAAATATAGCGCTAAACGCTACGGTAAAATAGAATTTGTAGATGCTATGAATCCATTAAAGGTTTTGGTGTACTATAAAGATTTTCAACAACTTGTTTTTTTAGATAACCAGATGACGGAAGCTAGTAATATGATTTCCATTGAAAAACTTGGCTATGAGCAAACTAGTTTGGTTTGTTCTTCATCAAATAATAGTTTTTGGTTGTATGATAAACAAAATAATGAATTATCTCGTTTTGACTCTGAATTGAAATCGTTAGTAAAAACAGGGAACTTAAAACGTATTTTAGATATTGATATTAAACCCAATTTTTTGCAAGAAAACAACAATTTTATTTACTTGAATTGTCCCAATGAAGGGATTTTAGTATTTGATATTTATGGCACTTTTTATAAAACTATTCCTTTAAAAAAATTGAAAGAATTTAATGTAATTAATGGTGATGTATTTTATTTTGAAAACCACACATTAAAACAATATCAAGCCCAAACCTTTAATACCATCGAAAAACAGTTTACCGACACGTTAATTAAAACGGTGTATTGGCAAAACGACCGTTTTTATAAGATTTATCAGGATTCTTTAGTAGTTGAGTAAAAACATGATTATTTTCTAAAAATTAGTATTTTTAAAAGATGATTAGACTTATATTATTCTTTAGTGTTCTATTTATTTTTTTAGCAATTCGGTTGCACAAACATTATATACGCAAACTGTAAGAGGTCAAGTAACTGATAAAGTATCTTCTTCGGCACTACCAGGTGTAATTATTCGTTTAAAAAATGATAGCACAAAAAAAATGGTTGCTACAACCGATGCTAATGGAAACTTTAAATTAGAAGGAATTCCTGTTGGGCGCCGTTCATTTATCGTTAGTTTTTTTGGTTATAATACCTTGCCTTTAACCGATATTATTGTGTCGTCGGGTAAAGAAACATTTCTAAATATTGAGCTGGAAGAATCTTTGGTGCAAATGGAGGAAGTAGTTGTTAATGCCGATGAGAATAAAGATGTGGTAACTGATATGCAAGCCGTGAATGTAAAAACATTTAGCATCGAAGAAACCGAACGTTATCCAGGTTCTCGTCAAGATCCTGCTCGTATGGCTTCTAACTTTGCAGGCGTTCAAGGAACAAATGATAGCCGTAATGACATTGTCGTGCGAGGAAATTCACCTTCAGGTTTATTATGGCGTTTAGAAGAAATTGATATTCCTAATCCTAATCACTTTGCGGTGGCTGGTTCTGCTGGTGGCCCAACAGCCATCATCAACAATAAATATTTAGCTAATTCCGAATTTTTCACAGGCGCTTTTCCTGCAAATTATGGTAATGCTTTAGGCGGCGTGTTTGATTTAAAAATGCGTAACGGTAATAATCAAAAACATGAACGAACTTTTCAGTTTGGTTTATTAGGGACAGAGCTTTCATTAGAAGGGCCAATTAATAAAGAAAAAGGAAGTAGCTATTTTATTAATTACAGATACTCAACACTTAAATTATTATCGGGCTTAAATATTAAACTAGGAACAAGCGCTGTACCTCAATATCAAGATGGTGCTTTTCGTTTTAATTTTCCTACTAAAAAAGCGGGGATATTTTCTTTAAGTGGCATTGGTGGATTGAGCACTATTAAAATTATTTTGAGCACTCAAACCGAGCGACCAAAAGAATTATATGGAGATTTAAATCGTGATCAATATTTTGCATCGAGCATGGGTGTGGCTATTTTAAATCACGCCTATTCCTTTAATAGCAGAACCTTAATGAAAACATCGTTAGCCTATAGCGGGCAAGGATTAAATGTGCAGCATTATTTAGTATTAAGAGATAAAAATTTTATGCCAAATGATACTTTGCCAAAAATATTAGGCTATAATTTTTTAGAAACCAAATCAACTTTATCGTGGTACATCAAGCATAAAGTAAATCCGAAAAATAGTTTTAAAACGGGATTCTTTGTAAATGCTTTTCATGTTGATTTTTATGATGAGGCAAAAATTAATTCTCGTTTTGATACGATTGCTCAAGGTATTGAGAATAAAAATTTTAAAACACGAATTAACGCCAAAGCAGATTTTTACTTAATACAACCCTATTT
>JADJFB010000013.1 GCA_016708845.1 Bacteroidota bacterium
TTTAAACAAAAAGCACCTGCTATATAAACAGATGCTTTCTCGCATTTATGAAAATTTTAGAGTGTAGCTGGATCTAAATTAAAGATGGTCGCTAATGTGCTAATAACATTGTCCATATACAACCGTTACATTATATAAATTAGTAGAAAAATAGCCTTGCAATTGAGCAATTTGTGCATTGGTAATTGTTTTAGAAGGATTGTAAGCAAATGCATTAATGAAGCCAATTCCTTCAGATAAATTATGATGACGGTCGGCATCTTGAGCAAAATTTGATTTCGCGCCTTTCATGTAAGCAATACATTTTGCAGCAGCAAATCGTTCCCAAGTATTAATAACCGTTGTGCGAGCTTCATCACGAGCTGTATTATCTTTATTAGTAATGGCAGCACGACCTTTTAAAAATGCATTCATCATCGTAGCATTTGAGCCAATAGCTGTGTTTACAGAATTACAGTAACTGCCCCAGTTTTTCAAACCAGTTAAGTTTGAAGGAAAATTCCCAGGCTTTTTCTTGTGCTGTAGTACCACCAACTAATGTTGTGTTATCATAAGTCGCAATATTTGTAAGAATCGTTGTTGCTTGATAATATAATACAGCTCCCATCAATCCTTTTTCGGTTAATTCTTTATATTGTAAACCATTTGCATCCACTAAAATAGCACGAGAAGGAGAAATTAATTTACCAGCCACACCACTTGAAGCAGATTGTGTAGTAGGAGTTGCCGCTGCAAAGGTGCTTGTAGTAGCCGCATCATCATAACTAGCCTCTAAAATGGTTTGCAAACTTACAGCGTTACTTGTTTGATCTTTAATTGAATACAGATGCACTTAAACCCGTTGTAGTAAATTGAGAGGCAGCATTAGCATACATGTCTTTCAACTTTTGAGCATTTAAAGTAGGTTGTGTCGTTTGCGTAGTTGTGTGGGTTGATCTAATATAACCAGTCATTTCTGCTAACATAGCAATATGAGTAGTAGACGTTGTATAATTTACATTTGAAAAATTATACGTTGTTGGAATAGAATAACTAGGGCCACTTGGAGCTGGTGTTTCTTCTAGTGGTTCAACGGTATCTTTTTACAAGAAGAAGCTATTAACAAAGCTGCGACTGGCAATGCGAAAAAAAGTGATTTAATTGACGATTTTCATATGTTTAAATTATTGTTTTTTAGTTATCATATGGTATAGCCAGTTTAATCATTTGTGTTTGTGTTTAAGCAAACATGGCTATTTCATATGTTCAAATTATTGTTTTTTAGTTATCATATGGTATAGCCAGTTTAATCATTTGTGTTTGCGTTTCGTCAAACATGGCTATTTCATATGTTATATTTTTATTTAGAATGATTATAATTATGAGTCAAAAGTATATTATAGTAAGCCAAAAGCCAAATACCTAAAAAGGGTATTTTGATAAAATGTTATACATAAGGTTTTAATATCAAACGTACATAACAAAGACATATTTTTATATGAACTAAAATCGAGTCAAGAAACTTAAAAGCAAGTATACTAAATCAAAAAAATATTTGAATTACTAGCAAAACACTTAGCTTTGTTATGTTTATACAACAAAACTAAATGCCTCAAAAAGAACTCCCTCTCAATCAAAAATTTTCATCTTATCAAGTACTTGTAATTGTATTATTAGCACTCACTCAATTTACCGTTGTGTTAGATTTTATGGTCATGTCGCCCTTAGGTGATATATTAATGAAATCGATGAACATGACTACCACTCAATTTGGTTTAGTAGTATCTGCCTACGCTTTTAGTGCTGGTATTGCTGGTATTTTAACAGCTGGCTTTGCGGATAGATTTGATCGTAAAAAATTATTACTCTTCTTTTATATTGGATTTATTTTAGGGACTTTATTTTGTGGGATTGCAAATACATATCCACTCTTAATTGCAGCACGCATTATTACAGGCATTTTTGGAGGCGTTATGGGGTCTATTTCCATGGCTGTTTTTTTAATTATTGTAGGATTAGCAACTTTAATTTGGTTTATCATCGTCATTAAAATGCAACCCATTACACAACATTTAGAAGTGAAAAACGACCGAAATGCCCTACATCATTTGTTACATACGATTGCACAAAAAGATTACCGTGTTGGGTTTATGTCAACTGCTTTGTTATCCTTAGGCGGCTTTATGATGATGCCTTGGGGCAGTGCTTTTGCTATTAACAACTTACATGTTACCCCAGATCAATTACCCATTTTATTTATGATTGCAGGAGTAGCCACTTTAATTATCATGCCAATTATTGGTAAGCTTAGCGACAAGATGGATAAGTTTAATTTATTTTGCGATTGCATCCATTTGGATGATATGTGTAGTATTAGTTTATACACGACTCACGCCTGTGCCATTTTGGTTTGTCATCATTATGAATGTATTGATGATGATTGGTATTATGAGCCGCATGGTGCCATCTATGGCATTAGCATCATCATTACCAAAAATGCAAGATAGAGGTGCTTTTATGAGCATCAACTCTTCGCTACAACAAATTGCCGGTGGTGTAGCTGCCGCTATTGGCGGGATGATTGTAGTTCAAAAGATAAAACGAGTCCTTTAGAAAATTACGATACACTAGGAATTTTAATTACCATCATATGTTTTTTGCCATATACATGGTGTATAGGGTTAGTAAAATTGAAGAGAAGAGAGCTCAAACGCCTAAAACTAGTATATTATTGTTATCTTATTTTCTTTTGCTTGATCAAAAGAAACAAAAAGTTAATCCCCAGCTGGGGGAACCACATTGCCCCAAAAGCTTCCATTAATGGTCTTCTACTTGCTGGCTCAAAGCTTGCAATTGCCAAGTCAGCCGCACTATTACCAACGTATGAGAAACTTAAATAGTAAATGATTTTATATTAAAAGCTACAACTTATCGTAGGAATGTATATCATTTAAATTAATGGATATACTTCCATCTTTGTGTGGCATTTGTTTCATAGGCACAAACTTTGCATTCCAGGCAATTTCGCTGGCTTTATAAGACATACGAGAATATACCGTTTGAAAGTAAGTATCAGTAATTGATTTTATTAAAATAATAAATTCCCCGTCTCTTTGTTTTAAATCAGTCTCCGTTAAACCATACATCGGGCTCTTATCATCAATAGGATGAACAACTGTCCAAGTAAGAGGCAATAAATTAATTTTACTTCTTTCTAAATCTAAAAAATGAAAATCTCTTTTTAAGGTTTCAGGATTATTAATAGCTAAAATTACTTGACATTCTGTTTCAATTAATTCGTTTTGCTTTCTATTAGCCACTCTAAACATATAACCGGTGATATCTTTATAAGGTGCAACTACTGCTTCATTACTATATTGTAAATCGGTTTTAGGTTTCGAAAAACGACCATATAAAATACCTGTCACTAAAGCAAAACCCATCAAACCTAACATAGATTCGATAGAGGAAACGCTCTGGAAACACACTATTAGGATAAATATGTCCGTAACCCACCGTTGTTAGCGTTTGTGCACTAAAGAAAAATAATTGGTAAAATTTTTGGAACCAGACCCAACATCCAGCCACCAAACTTATCGGCACCAATGGCATAGTAAAACACTGCAAACAGGTATTCACAACCACATAACACAAATACTAAGCAAAAAAACTGAACCCAATTAATTCCTAATAACCAATGGTATAAATCAAAGCCAATATGTTTATCAGAAACTTTGCGTTTAACGTTTACAGTTCCGTCTTGGTTTAAAAAACGAACAGATTCGTTATAGTTTTTTGTACCAAAACCAATTTCAGCACTTTCTCTTTTATTTTTGTTAAAAACCTCTTTAATCATACCTTTGCATAATGAACACTAAAGGTAATTATTATTGGGCATTATTAATTATTCCGTCATATTTATTGGCTGGTATTTTTTTTAATAAACATGAACAAAAACCATTGCGCACCCTACCTACTACGGTCAAAAAAAACAGTATGAAAGATGGCGACACTTCATATCATACAGTGAAACCTTTTTATTTATTAATCAGTATGGTGAAAACGTAACTGAAGAAACGGTGAAAGGAAAAATTTATGTTACCGATTTTTTCTTTACTACTTGTCAATCTATTTGCCCTATTATGAGTACTGAATTGGAAAGAGTGTATAAGCAATTTGCTAACAGAAACGATGTTTTGATTTTATCTCACACGGTATCTCCCGAAGAAGATTCGGTAAACGTATTGATGGATTATGCCACGCTGCATGGCGTAAAAGATAAACGCTGGTTGTTTTTAACGGGCGATAAAAAACATTTGTATGATATGGCTCGTACCAGTTATTTATTAAACATGGAAGAAGGTAATGGCGACGAAGATGATTTTATACATACTCAAAATTTTGCTTTAGTTGATAAAGAAAATCGTTTACGAGGCTTTTATGATGGAACTGATAGTATAGAAGTTTCGAGACTAATAACAGATATGAACTTATTATTAGAAGAATATGCATATAAAGGAAAACATAAATAAATTAGTATTATTTTTTTGCGTGATGGCATTTACATCCGTAAGTGCTCAAAAACCAACTGTTTACAAAATAAACGACCTTTTAAAACGCATCAACAACAATAGCGACACAACGTATGTGGTAAATTTTTGGGCAACCTGGTGCAAACCATGTGTGGCAGAATTACCCGAGTTTGAAAAACTTCATGTGGATTCTTTAGCGAAAAACAGAAAGGTAAAAGTGCTATTAGTAAATATGGATTTTGTTGAAGAATTAGATAAAAAACTAAAAGACTTTTTAGTAAAAAATAAATATACCTGCGAAATAGTATTGTTAGATGAAATTAATGGTAACGATTTCATTAATAAAATATCCGAAAAATGGAGTGGCGCTATACCAGCAACTTTGATTACTAAAAAAGACAAATCGCGAAATTACTTTCATGAAGGCAAAATTACTTTTGAGGGCCTTAAAGCAGCTATTCTTGATAAGTAGTTTATGAGCGTAAAGTGCAATTAGTTTACGTTAAGCAAAATGTACTTTTAAGCTTTAAAAATCTTAATAAGATTTACTTACTTTTTTGTTCAAATATCCATTTCAGATATTATCTTTACCCAACTATGGCATTAACAGTAAAAACATCACAGCTACCAAACTCAGGTAAAGGTTTATTTACCACAACCGCAATTAAAAAAGGTACTAGAATAATCGAATATTTAGGAGAAATTATTGATTGGAAAGAATACGAAAAACGTGTTGAAAGAGATGAAGACGGATATTTATTTTTTGTAAATAAAAAACATTGCATCGATGCATGGAATACACCAGAACACAAAGCACGTTACGCAAATGATGCTGCCGGATTAGGCAGAGTTAAAGGTTTAAAAAACAATTGCATTTTACGAAACAGAAGGCAATAGATGTTGGATTTTAAGCTCTAAAGATATTGCAGCTGGAGAAGAAATTTTTGTAAGCTACACTAAAGAATATTGGGACTGCGTTCGCTATAACATTAGTATCGGCAGAGGAAGAAAGTAATTAACTGAAAAAATGGATTTAAAGAAATTAGATGATATAAAAATTAATTTCATTATTGGCCCAGGTAGAAGTGGAACAACGTTGCTTTCTGTGATGCTTAATGAGTATCCAAATTGCATCTCAGCTCCCGAAATCCATCATTTTATTTTTTTTTACAAAAAGTACCATCTCGTTTCTATCGTAACTGATGAGCTTGTAAAAGATGTAAAAGAATTTATAACCCTATTTTACAACCTAAAAAAAAATCCATTATTTGGCGCATTTAATTCCTTTATTATAGATAAGCTTAAAATAGGTGAATCCATTAATTATAGTCAGTTAACAAAACTCATATATTTGGGATTATATGGCGAAAAAGGGACTTCGAGTGAAATTAATTTCATAATTGATAAAAATCCCTTTTACACACTTCAAATAGATAAAATCGCTGAAGTGTTTCCTGAAGCTAAATTCATTGCTCTAATACGAGATTATCGAGGGTATGCGCTATCAATAAATGAAAGTGTAAATCCTTTGTTAAAGAAAAAATCAATTTATTACCATGCACTTGTATGGAATATGTATTTAGATACTATATTAAAAGCTAAAACAAAATATGGTGACAAAATTAAAATTGTGAAGTATGAAGATTTAGTGATAAATAAAGAAATATGTATTAAAGATACCGTCAATTTTTTAGGATTAACCTTCTCTGAAACAATTTACAATTTTCATGAAACCATGAAGATTAAAATTAGCGAATTGGAATCGCCAGAAAAAATTAACCCAAGATTATATAAACGCATAAATGATTTAACCTCTCCAATTCACACCAATAGGCTAAATTCATGGGAAAGTAACTTATCCAAAAAAGAAATAAAAATATTAGATTTTTTATCGGGAGAAATTGGATTAAATTTCAACTATTTAAAGGCAAGTGAAATTTCTTTTTTTGAAAAAATATCCTTTACAATAGCCGCTATACAAGATCGTATTAAAGTAAAAATATATGAATATTTAAAGTCTCCTGACTTTGCTCTCTACTATAATTATCAGAGAAAAAATAAATAATTATAGGTGATGACGCTACAGCAGAAGTTAGATAAAATAGAATTACATTTTATTGTTGGAATAGGAAGAAGTGGTTCAACGTTACTAACAACACTGCTAAACCAAACAGAAAGCTGTATCTCTGTGCCCGAAATTCATCATTTCATAAAGTTTTACCATAAATATAAAAGCATAGCAATTGTATCAAAACAAGTTATTGATGATTACAAATCTTACATTGATTTGTTTTTTAAATACAAAAATAATGCATTAGTAGGTCCTGTAAATTATACATTGATTGATAGTTTAAAAATTGGAGATAAAATCACTTATTCACAATTAACTAAGCTTGTGTATTTAGGCTTATATGGAGAAAAAGGCAATACAGATAAAATCAGCGTTTTAGTTGATAAAAATCCATATTATACATTGCAGTTAAAAAAACTTCTTTTGGTATTTCCAGAGGCAAAATACATTGCTTTAGTAAGAGATTATAGAGGATTTCTGTTATCCAATTTACAAAGTAAAAAAATTGGGACTGCCAAAAAATCAATATTTTACTATGCCCTAGCCTGGAATCTATTTATTAAAGAACTATTATATTACCATCGCATTTATAATAACAAAGTAAAAATTGTAAAATACGAAGATCTAATATCTCATAAAGAGACTATTGTAAAAGAAATATTTGACTTTTTAAATGTCCCATTTAGCCTTTCAGTATTCGATTTTCACAAAACAATGCAAGACAGATTATCGCTTATACAAACTAGTGATAAGAATTATGAAAGGATGCTGAACAAAATTTCAAATCTAAGTAAACCTATCAATGAAACACGGATGTTTGATTGGCAAAAACAATTAACCTCAGAGCAAATTATGGCCTGTGATATATTATGCTCAACGCATGGCTCTAAATTAGGCTATACAAAAGCCTCTTACTACACTAAAATAGATATTTTTCTCGTGCATCTAAAAAGTATTACAAGTTTTATAAAAGTAAAAGTTTTCGAATGGATGAAATCTCCGGAATTACACTTTTACTACCAATATAAAATTAAAAAATAACACAATTTGTTATTTTTTAGTATATTTATTTTATGCAAAACACTAAAACTCAGTTGCATTTTATAATAGGTATAGGAAGATCTGGCACTACCATCTTAACAAAATTGTTAAATACGTATAAAGATATTCACTGTATGCCTGAGGCAAATTTTTTAGTGTTTTTTTTAAAGAAATTTTCAGATAAAAATATATTTACAAAAAAAGACATTGAACAAATTTTTGAAGAAATAAAGCTTTACTCCTATTCTCATCCATGGGTAGGCTGGAACTTTGACCCTGAAGAAGCAAAAAGTAATGTTTTAAAAGCTTTACAATTAAATAGTGAATTGAAATTTCCTGAACTTATTAAACTAATTTACAAGCAATTTAATGTAGATGGCACTGACAAAACTTCTGCTAATATAATTATTGATAAAAATCCTTCATTTACAATTTTTGTAAATCAAATTCATAAAACATTTCCTGAATCAAAATTTATTTGGATAGTTCGAGATTATAGAGCTAATATTTTATCTAGAAAACAAAGTGTATTTTTAAAATCACCCAATATTGCTTATAATGCCGTGCGATGGAAAATATATAACCAAATCGCTTACAACTTTTATAAAAAAAATAAAGATAAAGTGATTTTAGTTCGCTATGAAGACATTGTAAAAGATGATGCAATAATTGAAAAAATTGCCTCGTTCTTGTCTGTTGATACTCGCAAAAAAGAAAATGAAAACATTCAGTCAATTAACTTAGAAGCATTTAACATTGAGGAAAAATACCAAGAGCGTTTCAAAAAAAAATATTCTGATTTAAATAAAAAATTAAATTCGGATAGAATAAATAGTTGGCAAGAACAATTATCAGAAAGTGAAATAAGAATATGCGATGCCTTATGTTACAAAGTAGCCGAAACTGTAGGATATAACCCTTTATTTAAAAGTTCAATTTTCAGTATTATAAAAACATATATTACGCAAATATTACCTGTTAGTTCAGGATATTTTGATATTTTTAAGGATAAAATTCTGTTTTATTTCCCACTACAATTTAAATTAAATAGATTAAAGAAAAGGTATATTGAGATTGGCTTCATTAAAAAATAATCAACAGCAAACAATGACTTTTATTGTTGGCATGGGTAGGTCGGGAACCACCATGCTAACTAATATGCTTAATTTAAATCCAAATGTTATTGCTTGCCCAGAAAATGAATTTGTTATATTTTCAATGACTGATTTTAAAGATAAAGATTTTACAGATAAAACTGTAATAAATGAGTTTGTGAATCTATTTGAATATAAGTTTAGTAAAATTATAAGTTTTTGGAAACCAGGTAAAGAACTCAAACAATCTATTCTAAACTTAAACAACAAATCATTTGCTAATGTTTGTAAACAGGTATATCTAAACTATCCCTTTGTTATTAATAAACCCGAAAACGTAACCTGCATAGTAGATAAAAATCCCATATACTCGTTATACTTAAATGAACTAAATACATTGTTCCCAAATTCTAAATATATCATATTAACAAGAGATTACAGGGATAATGCATTGTCAAGAAAAAAATATTCTGATAAAGAAACATCTATTTTTACACTAGGGGCATCCTGGAATTACTACTATAAGTGTATTTTTAAAAGCGTTAAAAAAATAATCTAAATCACTATATTATACGTTATGAAGATTTAGTAAATAATCCTACTGATTCTCTCCATAAATTATGTGATTTTATGGGATTGAACTTTAATGATAAAATGTTGAATTTTCAAAATTTGGCGAAAGACATTAAAAAATATATTGAGCAAAACTTACCTGAAAACGAATACAGTAAACTAAAATCCATGCATCATAATTTGGAAAATACGATTACTGAAAACAGAGTAAATGTTTACAAAAATGAACTATCTAAAGAAGAAATATCAATTTTAGATTCTATTTGTTACAAAACAGGCAATCAATTTGGTTATTTGCCAATCAACGTATTGACTACGTCAATGTTTTTTAAATTTAGATTATTATTAAGCGAATTAAAAATAATTACCTATTACCATTTACACTCATTACTATTGAAATTACCATTAAAAATTAGACGATTTATTAAACTAAGTTGAATTAACTGATGAATTTTGCTTCAATTCAATATTTATTTTTTCTAATAATTTGTGTAATTATATATTATACAATCAGTAAAAGCTCTCGTAATTTATTTTTACTTTTCGCTTCCTATTTTTTTTATTCTTTGTTTGGTTTTGGGTTCACATTATTAATGTTAATTACAACTTTAATTACTTACTATTGCTCGTATTATAGTTACTATGCAAACGATATAAAAAAAAGAAAACAATTTTTCGCTATTGGGCTTAGTCTTGATTTATTAATTTTCATTTTATTTAAGTACATTCATATTATTGATATAGATATAATGAATTGGCTTAACTGGTCTGTACAAAAACTACTTGTACTAATTGGCATATCATTTTACACATTTAAAACAGTTGGTTATTGTATTGATCTATATAAACGCAAATACGAGCCTGATTCATCTCTATTAAGCTACGCATTATCGGTTAGTTTTTTTCCACAATTAATTGCCGGCCCCATTGAAAAATCTATTTCTATATCAAAACAATTAAATAGCAACAAAATTTTTAATTCATCAAATGCAATTTATGGTACTAAATTAATTTTATGGGGTTTATTTAAAAAAATAGTTATCGCAGATAGCATTGCATTAATTATTAATCCCGTATTTTCTGATATATACTCCTACAAAGGCTTAGATCTTTTTGTTTGTTGCCTTGGTTTTGCAATACAAATTTATGCTGATTTTTCGGGTTATTCAGACATTGCTATTGGATCAGCTGCCTTTTTTGGCGTTAAACTACCTCCAAATTTCAACAAGCCCTATTTTTCAAAAAATTACAGAGAATTTTGGGTTCGCTGGCATGCTACATTTTCAAAATGGTTAAAAGAATATGTTTTTGATCCTTTAGGGGGGGTCGTAAAAAATAACCAACTAAAAACATTATTTAATATATTTCTATTGTTTTTAATAGTTGGCTTTTGGCACGGCGCTACATTAAACTATATGATCTATTCACAATTTGCCTTTTTGTTTATTATAATAGATATTATTACTAAAGACATTAGAAAACGATTTATTAAAAAAATAGGCTTAGCTCCAAAAAGTATCATCCTAAACACAATTAATTATTTAGCAATGGTATTAATGATTACTTTTCTTGTTATATACTTCCGACCTCAGTCCTTTGGCGAATCAACCTATATTATTGACAACATTACTTCCTTTCATTTTCATCATTTAACCATAAAAAAGGTCCTATTTATTGGCTTATATATACTTGTATTAGAAATCTTTCAATATTTTCAAATCAATGCAAATGGTCATTGTTTTGAAAAAATAAATAACTTTTATTTAAGGGCTTGCATGTATTGCATTGTACTATTTTCAATAATACTATTTGGCGGTAGACCTGAAATCACGTTTCAATATTTTCAATTTTAATGGGCAATAAAAAAAAGATAGCAATACTTATGTTTATGTGCATTATTATACACATAAACCTTTATGTGGCATATATAAAAATTAGTACTAAGAAAAACGAACATAGATTACAACTCCAAAATTACAAAGCCGTTACCGCCTGTAAAATTTTATTTATGGGCGACTCGCATACTGTAAGAAGCCTAGATCTATCAAAAATAGACTCATCATATTCATTAGCATTTTATGGCGAAAACAACATGATGAATTATTATAAATTAAAACATCTTATAGAAAACCACTACTGTATTCCAAAATATATTGTACTGCCGTGTGATATTGTAACACATACTTATGGCTTTAATCTAGCAAGAAACAACAAGTCATTCTACTACGATTTTATTCCATTTTCTGAAGCCTCCAATTTAAGTAATAATTTATTTACGGCATATCTTGATTACTTTAAAGTAAAACTATTTCCATATATAGATTGGCAATATGCTTTAAACAAAGTAAATATGGACAGAGAAAAAAAATCAAAAATAAAATTTTCAAACTTACCTATTGATAAACAAAGAAAATCTGCTAGTTTTTTTATTGAAGATGAGCTACTAAAAAATAGAAATAAATCAAGTTTCTACAATTCAAGAGCTTTAAATTATCTACAAAAAACAATTGATTTATGTAATCAAAAAAAAATTAAACTTATTTTTGTAAAGTTTCCACTAACAAAATTTATTTTTGAAAACATAAAAACAAATGTGGATAGCACTTATCTAACCAAAAGGCCATCTGAAATTATTATTAACAAAAACAATATTCCAATTTTAGATTTTGAATACATATACCAAAACAATACCGAATTATTTTTTGACACACATCATTTAAATGCAAATGGAAAAGAAAAATTCACCGAAGTATTTAAACTTAAAATAGATAGTTTACTAAAAATATATTAGCCCTTCATGAAAACAGCTGTTACTGCTATTAACCATCTTCTACTCCATCTTGGCAAATGTTTGAAAAAATAGTTTTTTTGAAATTTTAACTGCCACCATAAAGTAGCGTTTACGTATTTACAAATACTTACTTTCTCATCTAAAAACTCTTCTCTTAACACATCAATAATTAATATCCAACGCTCATCATTGGTTTTATTCCATACTTCATGATTGTAGGCGTCGCAAAAAGCAAATGTTTTTCCATTTTGCCAAGTAATGGTTTCAGTTCCAACTCTCATGCCAATTTCTTCAATGGTTCCTCTAGAGCGCAATGTTAAATGGCAACGATACATCACATTACTATCACCATCATGCGGTTTGATAAATGTATTAGGTTTTAGAATAGAAAACCCACATGAAAGAACACCTGGTATTTGATTAATTATTTTAATCGTTTCTTTTGCTTGCAAACAGTTATCAGCATATTTTGAACCCCAAAATAGTAATGGAAATACCGACCACGCCGCTGGCGTTGACGCTAAAGTTTGATTAAAGTATGGAACAATGTTTTTGTTTTGATGTTGTATAAGCAGTTCAAGCTTCTTTAAAATCACAAGATAATTATCTTCCAGTATAGCTTTCCAAGGTTTTTGAGTAATATCAAAAAAAAAGGGCTCACTTCCCTTATAATTGCCGTTTTCAACAAAAGAAAACCATTTTGGAATTACTTGCATTAAAATATTTTTAAAAAATTACAAAAATTAGTGGCCACAAGGGCAAAGGGACGAAGTACTTTTGCTATCAACGTAATATGAACTTGTTTTAAATTTAAAAGAACTTTATGGTTTTCTGCTCTTTTTTGAAGGAATAAAGATGTTCTAACGGTTGAGCAAACTAGCTGTTTATGTTGCTTAAATTCATCCCTCAAAATGTCAATTAAAAAAATATATCTGTCTTTACTACTATTATTCCACGCTTCATGGTCATAAGCATCCATAAAAACCATCCACTTATTATTTTCCCATGATCTCAATTCATCCTTTACTCTGAATCCACAATTAGGTAGTCCTTCAGGTACATCAATTCCTATATGACAACGGTAAATTGCATTTGTATCACCACTATGCGCATGAATTTTGGAATTAGCTGTCAACAAATTAAAAGAAGAAGATATAATTTGCGGGTATCTATTTAATAATTCAGTTGTTTTAGGGAAATGTTTTTGATTTTTGAAAAGCTCTATACTCCAATTTTTTAAAGCAATTGTTTTCCAACTATTTTTTTTACTCACCATCGATGTATTAAAATAACTTTCTAATTGGTGATCCTTAAGATACGCTTCTAGCTCTTCTTTAATAATATTTATATTAGCCTTTAAATCATTTGACCAATCAAAATTTACAGGGTCAATAAATCCCGTCTCTAAACCCGAATAGGTACTATTCAGATTATAAATACTAAACCATAGTTTTGATGATTGCTTCATAACGGTATCACCAAATTAACTAAATAAATCAAAACCAAAAAATAACTTATATCAGTTTTATTATATTTTTTCAATTTGTTTTTTTTGTAACTTTAAGCATCAACTAAACGCTACATGATAACATCAGAATTTACTGAAAAAAATCCAAGTTTTTTTTATGACTCAAGTAGTTTTAATTTTCTAAATCCACTCATTACCAATTTTTCTGTAATCAAAACCGAACTGTTAAACTTAATAAATTCTGATGTTGGAGATCAATGGCTAAGAACATTTCCAGATTACGTTAGATCTGATAAACATAAGGCATGGAAAGTTTTTTCGTTTATTTTTTTTAATATGCAATTTCCATCACATGCTCAACTTTGTCCTAAAACAGCTGAATTAATTTATAATATACCACAAATTTTATCTTGTGATTTCTCCTATATGGAGCCAAATACACACATACTACCGCATAAAGGTTATAGTAAAATGGTATTACGTTGTCATTTACCGTTAATTGTTCCAAATGAAGAACTATGCGCTATAAGAGTAGGAAATGAAACGAGGCATTGGAAAGAAGGAGAGCTGCTTATATTTGATGATTCATTTGATCATGAAGCTTGGAATAAAAGCAACGAAAAAAGAGTGGTATTAATGTTTGATATACCAAATCCTAAATGGGGATATACAGCACATGAAATTTCAAGATATAAAATTGAACATTTAGATGATCCATTTCTATTATCCCTAGCGAGTAAAGAAGAATGGAATATTTTTTTGAAAAAGGAAAAATTGAATTAAAGAGTTTTACTTAACAAAGCGTTTACTTCATCTAAATTTTCATCACAAACTACACCATAATATTTTAGTGTTTGATGTTGCGGATTCAAAAGAGCTGCTGCTTTATTTAACTTGCCTCCACAAATCATATAATCTTCTTCAGATAATTCGTACAATTGATTCTCTGCATCTTCTTGATTTGGCAGCAACTTATATCCTATTTGTTTATTGTATTGGATGGCTCTAGGATTATTTCTCAAAATTCTTGCCATCGATTTTTTACTAATTTTTAGGTGATGAAATATAAAATTTAAAAAACACAAAGTGCTATAAATCGCTACATAAGAATTTAAATAATGCTTGTCCCAAATAAAAATACCGCCCTCACTAAAACCTAATTTTGGGTTGTAATCTTTTGAATTAATTAAACCTACTTTTTTGTTTTCGTATTCAATAATAAAATAATAGTTTGATTTATTGTTAATGCTTTTAAACCACTTCACCTGATTTGTTGGAGTAATATAGTTGCGATACTCCATGTAGTTAGTAATAACGCTTTGATTACGCCAATACCTAACTAACTCAATGTCTTTTTCCTGAAGTCTGATTAACTTAACACCGTATTGCTCTAAGGTTATCATAACACTTCACTTTCATTATAACTTGGGGAGTTGTTAATTGCTTTTAATACTTAGGTTAAATACTGTGCGATAATGCCAATACTAAAAATGATAAGTCCGGTTGAAAACATGATACTCACAATAAGCGAAGTATAGCCATCAACTTGGGTTTTTAATACCATTTTTTTATAGATATAAAATATTCCAATTACAAAATTTACAAGCGACAAACTAATACCGATGCGTGTAACAAACTTTAGCGGAAAAGTTGACGAGAACAAAATAACATTTGCCGTTAACGAAAATAGACTAAAGATGGTGTAGCGTTTTTTATCAATGAAATCTTTATTGGGTTCAATATCAATAAAATCAATTTTAGAAGTGTACCACAAACATAATTCATCAATAAACACAAACTGTTTATGATTATCCGATAATTTTTTCGCTAAAGCGTTTGTTAATAATCTAAAACTACTACCTTTTCCTTTTTTCTTTCCTTCAACTTTTGATAATAATTTATAAATAAACGTTAACGCTTTTCTTAAAAAAGATTGATTTAATTTAGGATAAACGCCATATACTAAATCTGAATTTGTTTTTTTTTGCGATGCAATTAGCTTTTCAATAGAATTAGGATGCGCTTCTAAATCATCATCGATAGTTATAACGTATTTTCCTTTAGCGTATTTAAAACCACACATAGTAGCTCCATGTTGGCCAAAGTTTTTACTTAAATTAATAATGGTTGCAATAGCGCTGGAGCTTTTAATTTTTTTTAATACCTCCCAACTTTCATCTGCACTACAATCATTTACATATATAATTTCGTAAGAATATTTGTTTTCAAAAAAAACACAGATGTTTTGGTGCAATAACTCAAGTGAGTTTGCCGAACCATATACAGGAACTACAATACTATATTCTATATTACTCAATTTTTTTTGCTATTTAATACAAGACCGCCATCCATTTTTAAATCATAACTGGAGCGTGAAAATTAATATCAAACATTTCTTTAATATGCTCTGGCTTTAAAAATTTAATTGGCCAAGGATTTGTAATACCAGCGCAATGCACTACTCCATCTAAATTTGGAAGTGTTGCAACTAATTGTTTAATAACATCGTGATTAGTTAAATCTCCAACAAAAATTTGTGCTGGCGTTTCGCAAAGTTCTTTTGTTTTAATCAATTCGGCTTCGCTACGCCCTGTAATAATACAAGTGGCTCCTAATTTAGAAGCCTCAATAGCACATGATCTTCCAATGCCAGAAGATGCCCCTGTAATTAATACAACATGATTTTTTAAACTGAATTTATCCATTAAATCTCTAATATATCTGTACAAATTAAGTTATTAGTTTGTAATATACAATTTCCCCAAGAGTAGCCTACGCCAAAACCGCTTAATAATAAACGTAGTGGCTTACTTTCTAGTTCGTGCTTTAATTTGTAAAGCATTGTTAAAGGAACTGAAGCCGAACTTGTATTTCCAAACTTATCAATAGAATATGGAACTTTATCGAGCTCTACTTTACATTTTTTTCTAATGGTTTCGTTAATCATTTTATTAGCTTGATGCATCACAAAATAATCAATACTTGATTTATCAACATTACTTTCTTTTACAATTTTTTCGATACTAGAAGCAACTTCTTTTAACGCAAAATTAAAAATCTCCATGCCGTCTAACACTAAATTAATAGGGCAACGAATAATGCCTTCGGCTATTTGAGTTTCAATAAAAGACGCTTCTGAAACATGATTTCTTGAACCTCCATCTTCAACAATAATAGATTTATAACCACTACCATCTGTAAATAAATTAAAAAACATAGATGGGGCATCTTTACTAAACTCTAAGGCTGTTGCAGATCCAGCGTCTCCAAATAAAGGATAGGTGCTTTTATCTTTATAGTTAACAGATAATGTTGATTTATCACCGGCAAGTAACAAGCCTCTTTTAAAATTACCATTAGATAATAAATTTGAAATTACTTGCAAGCCGTAAATATATCCGCTACAACCTAAATTAATATCAAAAGCCATTAACTCTTTTTTTAGCCCTAATTTATGTTGTAAAATAGCTGATGTAGCTGGCAAAAAATAATCAGGCGATTGAGAAACAAAAATTAAAACATCAATACTTTCTCTTTCCCAATTTAATTTTTCAATAATCGCATTGGCTGATTTTTCGCACATATCAGATGTAGCGGTTGTTTTTGATGCAACTCTTTTTTCTTCAACACCCGTATTTTTAACAAATGATATGCGCTCTTCTTCAGTAATCCAATCATAATCCATTGTTTTAGCAACCTGTTTTGGTACACATACCGAAAGGCCTTTAATGGATATATGATTAACCGAATTAAACATGTTTTGATTGAACTAGTTCATACAATTCTTTAACTGTATTTGTATCTTTTAAATCTTTTGCATTTAAAATCACATCAAAGTTTAAATCAACAAATGCCACAACAATTAGGGCATAAATTGAACTCCAGTTTTTTATATCTCTATAATTTGTATCAGGTTTAAAAGTTCCAGGCTCAATGTCCTCGAATTCTTTTTCTAAATTAATTGTAAATTCTTCTAATGTCATAATTTAAAGTTCTATAATTGTTGCTCCCCATGATAAACCTGTCCCAAATCCACAAATAAAAATTTTATCTCCAGGTTTTGCTTTTTTAATTTTTATTGCTTCTGCCAATACAATAGGTATAGTTGATGAAACTGTATTCCCTATCGATTCCATGAAGTTAAATATTTTTTCATTTGGTATCCCTATTTTTTTTCCAATTGTTTCAATTAAAAACAAATTAGCTTGATGAAAAATAAACAAATCAATATCCTCCAATAAAAAATTGTTTTTCTCTATCGTTTCTTTTACTAAAGTTGGAACTGTTTTTAATCCAAAATTAAAAATAGAGGTTCCGTTCATATAAAAACAAGCATTATTGGTGGTATTACCATATTCATCAGTAATATCTTCAAAAGATGAGTCGTCTAGCTTTTTTCTAGCGCCTCCATCTTTTACTATAATTTTATCTGCCCTTGAACCGTCTGTTCCAAAAATAAAATTACCAATATTAGCCAAATTATGAGATGAAATAAGAGTGGCTGCCGCTCCATCGCCAAACAAAAAACGAGAACTTTTATCTTGAGGGTGAAAGGTTTTAGTAAGCGTTGATGATGTTAATAATAATACATTTTTACAGGCCAATGATTCTATAAGCCCTTTCGCTACACCTAAGCCATAAACAAAGCCACTGCAGCCTAAATTAAAATCTAAAGCGCCACAATTTATGTTTAGCGCTAATTTATGTTGAATAATACACGCTGTTGTAGGCGTGTAATGGTCAAATCTTGGGCACAAAACAATAAAAAATCAATTTCATTTTTATTAATGGAGTGTTCGGAAAATAAATTTAACGCTGCTTTTACAGCTAAATCAGATGCAGTTTCTTCTGCAGAAACAATATGACGATTATGTATTCAAAGCTTTAATAAATTCTGTTTGTTATTAATCGAATCTGGAAAAGAATCAAAAAAATCATCATTTGTATACGCCTGAGCAGGTAAATGATATGATATAGCTCGAATTAATGACCCCATAATTTAAAATCAAATATACAATTTTAGCTTGTTTAATTTTACCTAAGCATATATATTTAGGAGAATTCATTTACTCAGTAAGCACATATGTTCAATAAATATACACCGTCTTTCTTGTTTTTTATTATATATATTTATATACTTGTATAAACTTTAAAGAAATTAAAATGAAAAAATTACTATCTCTTACCGTATTTTGCATAATCTTTCTTGCATCTAGTCTAGTTGCTCAATCTAATCTTACTTGGACAATCAAAGACAAGTTAGAAAAAGGTGCTATTAAAACTACCACAGTTTTTAACTCTAATTTTTCTGGCTTTTTAAACAAGCAAGAAGCAATTGCCTTTTGCCAAAAATTAAAAACAAATCCAGAAGTTGCTTCATGCGAAATTTTAACTAACTCTGGCGCAAACTGCGATATGAAATTAACTATGAAACAACCTCACAATAAGCAATATTATATTGGCTTTGCTCAAAAATTAAACGTTGCTAATATTGAAGTTAATGGTCAGAAAAAAACTACTACTCAAATGATGCAAGACATTCGAAATAAAAGTAAATAAATAAAATTCTCAGAAACAAAAAAAAAGCGCTTAAAGGCGCTTTTTTTATTAATAAAATTCTCAGCTAATTATATTTCTTTTACTTTTATAGCTGATATAAAAAATATTCATGATTATTTATTTTAAAGAACATAAAATAGTTTTTTTTACATTTCTTGCTTTAACTTTTTTATTTTACGGAAACACTCTGAGAAATAAATATGCATTAGATGATGACTACGTTACGGTTACAAACTTTCCTGTAAAAGGAAAAGCATATGTTCCAAATCATGCCTTAGTTTCAAAAGGTTTTAGCGGCATTATTAAAATTTGGAAAAGCCGATACGCACACGATAGTGAGGGCTCATTCGACTATAGACCATTTACCACAACAACCTTTGCTATTGAATATGCCATATTTGGTCAAAATCCATTTGTAAGCCATCTGATTAATATACTATTGTATTTTGCCAGCACATGGCTAGTTTTTTGTGTGTTATTAAAATTATTAAATACTCACGAATATGGATTTTCGGTATCCTTTTTATGCGCACTCATTTTTTTAATCCATCCCATACATACAGAGGTGGTAAACAATTTAAAATGTAGAGATGAACTACTCGCTTTTTCTCTTTCACTTCTGGCACTATGGTTTAGCCTTAAATCGTACGAAAAACCAACACTTAAAAGTATTCTTTTAATACTGCTTTTCTTATCATTAGCCCTTTTCTCTAAACGCACTGCCGTGTTAACTTTTGCTATTATTCCATTATGTATTTTATTTTTCAGAAAAGTAAACGTAAAGCATGTTGCTATTATAATTTCACTACTTGTCTTTACTGGAATTATAGCGTCATTTATCAAAGCAAATATTGTTTCAGAGAAAACCGTGCGACATTTTTATCACTTTGAAAACCCCTTATACACAGAAAGTATATCACTTATGCACAGGCTTATTATTGGTATAAAAACTTTTGGCCAGATATCAACCTCTATTTTTTAATCGCAATCACATTTTTAGTAGTAGTAGGATTTTACATTTACAAAACAAAAAACAAGCTATTGTTATTTGCCACTTTACTATTTTGCGGGTGCATTGTACCTTTTACTAATATCGGCACGCCTGCCCCTGGTATTTTAGGAGAGCGATTTGCTTATTTTTCAACCATGGGCTTTTGCTTAGTATTAGCAATTATTATTGTTAATTACACCAAAAACATCCACTTTAAATCGATATCACAATTTTTCTCTAAGCCCTTAATCTATTTATTACCAGTAATGCTAATTTGCATGGGATACACTTGGAATAGAAACACAAAATGGAATTCGAAATTAGTACTCTTTGAAAATGACATAAAGCATTTGGAGAAATCGGCCAAAGCAAATAGTTTGTTAGCTAATGAGTATTTTGAAATGTTGCGTTCGCCTAACAAAAAATATTCGGATCAAGTGTTAGTTCAAAAATGTATAAACCACTACGATGGGGCCGTAACAAACGACTCTAGTTTTTTTACTGCATACAATAATGCTGGAGTTATTTATTATTCATATTTAAATGATTTTAAAACTGCCAAAAAATATTTCACTTTAGCTATCAGGCATAAGCCGTTATACGCTCAAGCTTATGAAAATTTAGGGAACTGTTTCAAGCAAGAAAACAATATTCAAAAAACAGTTGAGTGCTATAAAAAAGCGATTGAAATCAATCCAAAACAATATACAGCTTATATGTCAATTATCAATTTGTTTTTTGAGCGAAAAGAATACAACAAAACGATAAAAGTAATTAACGTAGCATACTCTTCTTTTCCATATAACTATGAGTTAACTGCACAAGAAGCAAATTGCCATTTGATGAAAGGTGACACTATTGAAGCTATTGAAAAGTACGAAGAAGCTTACGGCTTAAATCCTAATCAAAACTTGGCTCAGTTTCTTGCTCAGAAATTTAAAGAAACTAGAAATACAGTAAAATATGAGCTTTACAAAAACAAATAACTTACAATATAAAAATGAAGTTTTTAAATTCAATCTACGAAAAAAAAATTCTATTTTTTTTATGCATTTCGTTTTTACTGTATGGCAACACTTTAAAAAACGGTTACGCATTGGACGATCAGTTCGTTACTGAAAATAGTTACACAAACAAAGGCTTAAAAACAATTAAAAAAATTTTCACGTCATATTACGCCGAAAGTGATGGAAAAAACAATTATGAGTATCGACCTATTGTAAAACTATCATTCGCTTTAGAACACGAATTGTTTGGAGTAAGACCCTGGGTAGGTCATTTAATTAACATACTACTATATGCAATATGCTTATTATTATTGTATAAAGTTTTACTACTGATTTTTCATCAACAAACATCAACATTTAACCTATTAATAGTTTTATTATTTGCAGTATTGCCAATACATACAGAAGTTGTTGCAAGTTTAAAAAATAGAGATGTATTGTTGTGCTTTTTGTTTTGTATGCAAATCATCATACAATTAGACAAGTTTTTTAAAACAAATAATTACATTTACTTAGTTTACGCTATTGTTTTAGGAGTACTTGGCTTATTAACTAAACGTGATATTTTACCTTACCTAGCTATCACCCCTTTAATATTGTATAAAAAACATAAATTCAAAATTGCCCCATTTATAATTATAACTATTGTTTTTATAAGTGCGTTAATACTATCAAAAGCAATAAAAGACCAATTCCTTGATAAAACTCTTAGTGAACGTATTTATAAATATCACGAAAATCCGCTGTTTTTTGACCGTTTATTTAGTTCAAAATTATCTACTGCATTTAACGCGCTGGGATTTTATTTAAAAATGCTGGTTTTACCCAATAATATGTCGTGCTATTATGGTCACCAAACACTAGATATATTTAACTTTTTATCCATCTATTCCATATTAGGAATAGTGTTATTCATTTTGCTTGTATTTTATTTTTTTAAATTAATAAAAACAGAAAATCCTATCTGGTATGCAGTAGTATTTTTTGGTATAGCAATATCAATGTATCTGAATATTGTAAAAGTTGTGCCCGGTATTGTTGGTGATCGTTTTGTATTCTCTGCATCAATTGGATTTTCAATACTTATCGTTTACCTATTATTATTTTATATAAACAAAAATTTAAAAATTAATTCTTTAAAAAAGTTAATGTAAATTTTAAAATTTCATTCGCTTTACTATGCCTAGTTTACTCAATAATAACTATTCAAAGAAATTCAGAATGGAAAGACAGATTTACTTTATATAGTCACGATGTTTTAAAATGGCCCGAATCAGCAGCGTTAAACATACTCTATAGTAATATAATTTTAGTGAATTTAAATCACCTAATACTTTTTAACTGATCAAAATAAAAATAATTATATTACAAAAGCTGCCGAAAGCTTAAATAACGTTCTAAAAGTTGACTCACTTAATACAACTGCTTTAAACAATATTGGATTTATAAAACAAAAATTTATAACGATTATGCCGCGGCAATACCATATTACATGAAATCACTAAGTGTAGATTCTACAAAATTTGAAGTACAATTAAATTTATGTCAATGCCTGCGTAAAACGTCAAATTATCCGCTAGCGCAAAGTTTAGTGTTAAAGTTATTTACAGACAACCAAAAAAACCAAGAAGTGTTAGACTTAATGGGTAACATTTTAATTGAAAATAAAAAAATCAAAGAAGGGATACAGATTTTTAAAGCTCTATCAGATGAGCAGCCAAACAACAATAGCATAAATATAATTTTAGGGAATTTTTATATTGCTGATTTTGACAGTATTAACGCAAAAACATATTACACGAAAGCGTTAGATAACGACAAAAACAACCCTCAACTGATTAAAATGATAGCTAGACTGAGTGAATAAATCATTTCGGTTATTGAAATACACAGTATTTTTTTTAGGTTTTATCGCTAAAAGTAATATCTTAGTAGAAAATTTCTAATAATTTAATATAATAATTTCATGAAAAAAATTCTACTCTCGTTAATTTTAATGATATTATCGGAATCCTATTATTCACAGCTCTCCGTAACACCTAATCAAACAGCCACAAACCTCGCAAATTACTTATTAGGTGGAGGTGTTACGATTACAAATGCCCAGTTAACTTGCCCAACAGGCGCTAATGCCATTTTTACAAATGGCTCAACTACTAACCTTGGTTTAAATAGCGGTGTATTACTAACAACGGGCTCGGCTGCTGCTGCTGCTGGTGCTAACACTAATGTTTTAAATACAAATAATGGGACTGGAGGTATTGCACAAATGGCTCCAATAACCGGTACTAGTAGTAATCTTGATGGCTGTTTACTTGAATTTGATATTTACCCTCAATGTTCTCCGTTAAATATTAGATACAAGTTTGCTTCAGACGAATATCCAGAATATGTGAATTCAGGATTTAATGATGGTTTCGGATTTTTCATTTCTGGTCCCAATCCTTTAGGAGGTAATTATACTAACTTTAATTTAGCTACAGTTCCTGGGAGTAGTTCTCCTGTCACCATAGATAATATTAATTCTGGAGTAAATTCTATATATTATATTGCAAACGGTGGCTCAACTATTGCTTATGACGGTATGACTACTGTTTTAACAGGTAGCGCCAACGTAACTCCGTGTGCTAACTACCATTTGATTTTAGCAATTACAGATGGTGGAGATGCTCTTTTTGACTCAGGTGTGTTCTTACAACAATCTGGTATTTCTTGCGTTGGTCCAACTGTTACGGCTACTAGTTCTGCTGGCGGTGGTGGTGGTGGTGTAATTTGTGCTGGTCAAAGCGCAACGTTAACCGCATCAGGAGCAACTACCTACTCTTGGTCTACTGGTTCCACTAGTTCAAGCATAGTCGTCTCCCTTCAACAACTACGTCCTATACCTTAGGTGGAAGTAATATAGGCGTTTGTATCCAATCAAATATGGTATTAACTGTTACCGTTAATCCTGCTCCAACTGCTGTGGCTGGTCCAACACGGAATTTAACATGTGCGCAAACAACAACGGTATTATCTGGTTCTGGCGGAGGATCTTATTCTTGGTCGGGGCCAGGCATTGTTTCGGGAGGAACGACAGCAACACCAACAGTTAACCAAGCTGGTACATATAGTTTAATAGTTACAGATGCAGTATCTCCATTCTGCCCATCAGTAGTTTCTACTGTTGCTGTTACGGCAAACACAACTGCGCCATCACCAACTGCGTCTAGTCCTTCTACATTAACTTGTATTGCAAATACAGTAACATTAAATGCTACTGGCGGCGGAACCTATAGTTGGTCAGGAACTGGAATCGTTTCTGGCGCAGCTACTGCTAATCCAATTGTTAATGGAACGGGACCTTATGTTGTAACAGTTACTGCCGCAAACGGATGTACGGCTACTGCTAACACATCCGTTGCGCAAAACATTACGCCTCCAACGCCTACTGCTTCTAATACGGCAACTTTAACTTGTGCTACAACGACTGCTGCTTTGACAGCTACTGGTGGTGGCACATACAATTGGTCAGGGACAGGCATCGTTTCTGGTGGAACAACCGCGAATCCGATTGTTAATGGTACTGGGCCTTATATTGTAACAGTTACTGCAGCTAACGGGTGCACGGCTACCGCTAATACATCTGTTGCTCAAAATATTACGCCCCCAACTCCCACTGCTTCTAATACATCAACTTTAACTTGTGCTACAACGACTGCTGCTTTAACTGCTACTGGCGGTGGAACATATAATTGGTCAGGAACTGGTATCGTTTCTGGCGGAACAACTGCTAATCCAATTGTTAATGGTACTGGGCCTTATGTTGTAACGGTTACTGCTGCTAACGGATGTACGGCTACTGCTAATACCACTGTTGCTCAAAACATTACGCCTCCTACTCCCACTGCTTCTAATTCAAATTCTTTGAATTGTTCAGTCACAACAGCTACATTAACGGCTACTGGTGGTGGCACATACAACTGGTCGGGGACAGGAATCGTTTCGGGTGGAACTAGTGCGAATCCAATTGTTAATGGTACAGGGCCTTATGTTGTAACGGTTACTGCTGCTAACGGTTGTACGGCTACTGCTAATACCACTGTTGCTCAAAATATTACACCACCTACTCCTACTGCTTCTAATTCAGGATCTTTAACTTGTACAACTACTTCTGTTACTTTAACTGGAACGAGTGGAGGAACTTACAATTGGAGTGGACCAGGCATTGTTAGTGGAGCTACTACTGCAAATCCTGTTGTAAATTTAATTGGTTCTTATGTTGTAACCGTTACTGCAGCAAATGGATGTACAGCAACAGCCAACACCACTGTATCTCAAAATACAACAGTACCAACCGTAAATGCCGGAACAACTCAAACATTAGTTTGCGGCGTGTCATCTGTAACACTAACAGGTTCTGGTAGTGCTGGCTCATCAGCAAATTGGCTAGGTGGTGTTTGCGGCTCAGCAACAAATTATATCACAACAGCATGCGCTCCTGGAACTTATACTTTAGTTGCAACTAATAATACTTCAGGATGTACGAACACATCAACGGTCTCAGTTAGCTCTTCTACGAATGTACCACAAGCAACGGTAAATGCAATTACAAACTCAATAACTTGCACGAACAGTGTTGTAACAATCGGCGTAACTTATAGTGGAACTGATCCTGTAACTTATATTTGGACTGGACCTGGAATAACAGGAAGTACTACTAGCTCTGTAACAACAGCGAATTTATCAGGGACTTACAACGTAACTATTACAAATACTTCTTCTAATTGCCAATCAGTATATTCGGCTATTGTGCCATTAAATACTACTCCTGTGCCTGCAAGCGTTGCACCATCGGCATCTATAACTTGTTTAACAAATACTGTTTCTTTAAATGCTACTCCAACAGGTACTAACTATGCATATAGTTGGTCTGGACCTGGGACTATATTAAATGGGACTACGGAAAATCCAACGGTTAATGCTAGCGGAAACTATGTAGTAACTATGACTGATAATATTAACGGATGTGTGGGTAGCTTTACAGTAAATGTGCCTTCAAATACTGTTTCTCCAACTTTCACTTTAGGCTCTGCATCATCGGTAACTACAACTTGCGCCTCGCCAAATGCTACTTTATCAGCTACAAGCTCTACCGATCCAAATACGGTTTACACTTGGACAACTCCAAGTGCAACTACAGTAACTGGCACTCCAATCTCAGTATCTGCAGCGGGTATTTATACTGTTGTAGTAACAAATACGGTTAACGGATGCAGCACAAGTAGTGCATTATCACAAGCTACTGTTGAAGTTATTGCAGATTCTGGAATTCCAGTAGTTACTTTAGCTTCAAATTCTTTATCGATTACATGTACAAATCCAACACCAAGTGTTGCGGTTACAACTACAGCGAACCCGGTAAGTTATAACTGGACGCCAACTAGTGGCATTGTCCCTGGAACTGAAACTACTGCCAATCCGGTATTTACTGCCGCTGGCTCTTATAGTGTTATTGTTACAAATACCTTGAGTAGTTGCGCAACAGCTATTAATGCAAATGTAGTTGATGTAGTATTAGATAACGCTACTCCTGTTATTTCTTTATCTTCTGCTGTTAATGATGGAACAATTACTTGTACAGATCCACAAGTAACTATAACACCAACTATAACTTCAAGTACAGCCAATTTAACTTATACTTGGTCACCGAGCGGTGTTACTTCTAGTACTATAAACGATGCAACATTTACATCAGCAGGAGTTTACACAATAGCAGTAACTAATACATTAACGGGTTGTGTATCTTCATCAACAAATACAGCAAACACTTTTACTGTTTATTTAAACAATACTCCTCCAACATCAACAATAACAGCTATTTCTACAAATAGTACTATTGGTTGCGGTGGAAATAGTTCGACTGTAACATTAAGTGGAGCTAGTAGTTCAACTAACTTTACTCAAACTTGGTTACCTGGATCGGCAACAACATCAACGTTAGATGTGACCACAGCTGGAATTTACACATTGGTTGTAGTAGATGCTGTAAGCGGGTGTTCAGTTACTACTGAATATACTGTAAGCGGAAGTTCAACGCCTCCACAAAATGTGGATGCAGGAACCAATACTTCAATACCTTGTGGAACACCAACAGTTGCTTTAAACGGAACAACAACTTCTACAAATGTTGTAACCTATGATTGGTCAGGACCAAATTCCGGAAGTATTGTTTCAGGAAATACAACTTCAAATCCAATTGTAATGGATGCTGGTGTGTATACATTAACAGTAACTGATGTGACTAGTGGTTGTTCAGCTACTGCTACTATAAATGTAACTGCTGCAAATGTCGTTGCTTCTTTTACAGCAAATCCAACAAGTGGAATTTCTCCGCTTGATGTTAGCTTTACAGATGGAAGTTCTGGAGCTACGGCATATAGCTGGAATTTTGGTGACTCTAATACTTCTACTTCTCAAAACCCTAATCATACATTTACAACTGGAACTTATACAGTTATTTTAACTGTAACATCTGGTCCTTGTATTGATACGGCAAGTGTTGTTATTGTAGTTGAGGATGGTTTAACTTTAGAAATTCCTAACGTATTTACGCCAAATGGTGATGGATCTAATGATATTTTCCACATTAAATCAACAGGAGTAAAAGAAATATCTTTACAAATATTTAACCGTTGGGGACAAAAATTATATGAATTTGCTGGACCAAAAGCATCTTGGGATGGATTAACTCCTAGTGGTTCAGAAGTGCCAGAAGGAACTTATTTTTACTTTGTTAAAGCCACTGGTTTTGATGGACAAGAAATAGAGAAACATGGTACTGTGAATTTATTTAGATAGTTCTATACTTTTTATGAAAAAAGGCCTTCTTTTAATTAAGAAGGCCTTTTTTATGCTCTGTTTTTAACAAATTAATTTTTGCGATTAAAAAAACTAAACGTAAAAATGACTACTTTTATCGCTAAATAAATATATTTTATCAGACATGAAAAAAATTAAATCATTAGCGACATTACTTCTTACAATTGCATTTTTTAGTACAAGTCAATGTTTATTTTCTCAAGAAAGTAATTCTAACCGTGGTGGAGAAAAATCTCGAGGTACAACAAAAACAAGAGTCTCTAATGCTGACAACAACAATTCTAATGTTCAAAAAAGAGTTGATACAAATGGTAAAAGTTTTCAATTAGATGAAAACGACGCTTACCAAGGGAGAACAGAGGAATTTCTGTCTCAAATAACATTAAAAGAATTACCTCAAGACTTTCCTAAATACGAAAAGTGGATGGGTGTTCGTCACTACAACGAAATTATTAGCGATTATTACAAAAAACATTTGGATATACTAATTCCATCTGTAAAACAAAAACTCACGCAAACACATTAAGCAAAAGGCTTTGACTCATTAGAAGCTAAATGAATCCTAATAAAAAAATTTCATAAATTATACTTAACAATACATCATGAATTCAAAAAAATTACTTTCAATTGTCTTATTAGTTCTTTTAACGACAAGAGTTTTTTCTCAAGGTACGTTATGTTCTTCTGCTACACCTTTTTGTACAGCAATTGGAACGCCGTTTACGTATCAAAATGTAACCGGTACTGCTGTTGGTCAGGCTGGTCCAGACTATGGATGTCTAGCAACTAAACCGCGTCCATCTTGGTTTTACATCAAATCCTCAGCTGCTGGGGCAATGACTTTTAGTTTAACTCAATCAACAAGCCCGGGCGGACCTCCAAATATCGATGTGGATTTTATTGCCTATGGTCCTTATTCTACGGCCGCATTTCCAACAGCTTGTTCTAATTTAACTGGAGGCTGCGCAGGCGACCATAGTTGTGCTGGAAATACTGAAGATTGTAGTTACAGTCCAGCTGCAACTGAAACGATGACTCTAAATCCAACGGCTGCAGGTCAATATTTCATTATCATGATTACTAATTTTACTGGTACTGCCGGCTTTATTACTTTTACTCAAACTGGAGGCCCTTCTTCCGACTGCTCTATTACCTGTCCTAATGTTACTTCAGGAGATGGTTTTTTAACCAGTTCTGGAGCTAATTTACCTTCTTCAGTATCATGTGGTGCGGCACCAATTACCTTAATGGCGTCAAATAATTCGCCATTTGGAAGTCCTATTGTTCCGGGAATCATGTTAAACTTCACAACAAATTTCAACAATACAAATCAATTAAATTGGTATGAAAATGGAACTTTCCTTGCTTGCTTTGGCCCAACATGTACTGCGGGTCCTTTAACAACAAATACCAATAACGATATTCAATTATATTACTCCTCACCAACAGCAACCACAACTATTGAGTTTTGTGAAAATAATACCGCTGAACCAAATATGGGGTATTCGATTATGGATTTAGCCAGTGGTGCAACTATTGGTTTTGGAACTTGGGTTGATGACGGCAGTTGTCAAACTGTTACTCTACCTCCAGGTGCTATAACGGGTGTAGCAACATTTACGGCTTCCTGTGGATCTTGCGTTACTAGTACAAATTTTGGATACGGAACTTTTTTTCCATCTCTAGCGGGAACTGGCACTCATACCATCACATATTCATTTTCACCAGGAGGATCTTGTCCAACTTATACTTTTTCTAAAGTTATTACTGTAAACACTCCTTCAATAACACCTGCAGCCTCTAGTGCTACAATTTGTGCAGGTAATAGTACTACGTTAAGTGTAACAGGTACTCCATCATCTGCGAATGCTACATTTTCAAATTTTGCAAACTATGCTATTCCAGATGGAAGTGGAGTTTCTTCTCCTATCAATATTACAGGACTGCCTGGAACAGTTGGCACCAACTTGATTTCAGTTAATTTAAATATTTATTCTGATATCAATCAAGATATGGATATTTTCTTGGTTTGTCCAGGTGGTACAACAATTACCTTATCTGATGATAATGGTGGAGTAAATTTCGATTACACAAATACAACCTTTTCTACAACAGGAACTGCTATTACAGCGGGTGCTTCTCCATTTACTGGGATATTTACGCCAGAACAAGCCTTTAGCGGCTTAAGTGGTTGTAATATGAACGGTGTATGGCAACTTTTTGTGCGTGATGATACAGGAAATGGATTGAGTGGATTTATTTTAGATTGGAGCATCACTTTTACAAATCAAAATAACTACACTTGGGCGCCAAGTGGCTCTTTAAGTGCCTCAACAGGCACCGTAGTGACTGCAAGCCCAACAGTTACAACCATTTATACGATAACAGCTACAGACGCCTCAGGGTGTGCAGCTACAAGAACAATCGCAGTTAACGTAGACCCTAAACCAACACTAACTGTAACAGCTACAAACACTTTAGTGTGTTCTGGAAATACAGTTTCTTTAACTGGAAGTGGAGCATCTACGTATACTTGGACTGGTGGTATTACAAACGGAACCGCATTTAGCCCAACCGCCACAACTAGTTATACGCTTTCGGGAACAAGTGCAGCTGGTTGTACAAATACTGCTGTACAAAGTGTTTCAGTCAATACAACCCCTACAGTTGCTATTTCAAGTGTTTCTAGCCCGATTATTTGTTCAGGTAATATTTCAACAATCACGCCTAGCGGTGCTTCTTCGTACACATTAATAAACACAGGCGCTACAGGCACTAGCTTTACAGTTAACCCAACAAGTACAACCACTTATTCGATAAGAGGAGTAAGTGCTTCGGGTTGCCCTAGTACAAATACAATTACAACAACTATCACTGTAAACACTTCGCCAACAGTTGCTATATCTAGTGTTTCAAGTCCTGTTATTTGCTCTGGAAACAGCAGTTTAATTACACCTAGTGGAGCTTCCACTTATACATTATTAAATACGGGAGCTACAGGAACTAGTTTTAATGTTAGTCCTACTGGAACGACAACTTATTCAATTGTAGGAGCTAGTGCATCGAGTTGTCCTAGTACTAATACAATTACAACAACAATTTCGGTAAATGCTTCGCCAACTGTTGCTATTTCTAGCGTTTCAAGTCCTATAATTTGTTCTGGAAACAGTAGTTTAATTACGCCTAGTGGAGCTTCTACTTATACTTTATTAAATACTGGTGCAACTGGAACTAGTTTTAACGTTAGCCCAACTGGAACAACAACCTATTCTATTGTTGGTTTAAGTGCATCTAGTTGTCCTAGTACAAATACGATCACTACAACTATTACTGTTAACACTTCTCCTACTGTTGCTATATCAAGTGTTTCAAATCCAGTTATCTGTTCTGGAAACAGCAGTTTAATTACACCTAGTGGAGCTTCTACTTACACATTATATCCTGGAGCAATCGTTGGAACATCATTCAATGTAAATCCAACGTCAACAACAACCTATTCAGTTATAGGATCAAGTATTGCAAATTGCCCTAGCACAAATACGATTACCACAAGTATCACTGTTAATGCAACTCCTACTGTAGCAATTTCATCAGTGTCTAGTCCAGTTATTTGTTCTGGAAACAGTAGTTTAATTACACCTAGCGGTGCTTCTACTTATACATTATTAAATACAGGCGCTACTGGAACTAGCTTTAACGTGAGCCCTACTGGAACTACAACTTATTCTATTGTAGGAGCAAGTGCTTCTAGTTGCCCTAGTACTAATACAATTACAACAACCATTTCGGTAAATGCTACTCCAACTGTAGCTATTGCAAGTGTTTCAAGTCCTTCTATTTGTAATGGTAATAATACTACAATTACTCCAAGTGGAGCCACAAGTTATACTTTAATAAATACTGGAGCTACTGGAACAAGTTTTAATGTGAGCCCTACTGGAACGACAACATATTCAATAATTGGAACTAGTGCGTCAGCTTGCCCTAGTACAAATACGATAACAACTACAATTACAGTTAATGCGATTCCAACTTCAACAGCATCAACAACAGGTTCTATAACCTGTGTAACTAATACAGTGAGTCTTAATTCAACATTAGCTGGAATGAGCTATACTTGGACCGCGCCAGGCGGAAGTAGTATAACTGGTTCTCCTAATCTACAAAGTGCTGTTGGTCAAGGTTTAGGAACATATACTTTAACTATTTTAAGTCCGGCTGGATGTACTTACTCTACAACTGTTGCAGCTATTCAAAATACAACAACTCCTACTTCAGTAAATGCAGGTCCAACACAAACATTAATATGCGGTGTAGCAACTGTTACTTAAACAGGATCTGCAACGCCTGGTACCGCAACTGCTAACTGGTTAGGGGGCGTTACTTCTCCAACATCATTTACAACAACCACTGGTTCGGCAAACACATACACATTACAAGCAATAAACCCAGCAACAGGATGTTTCATTACCTCGACCGTTCAAGTTATTTCATCAATTGGTTCTCCATCTGCAACTGCAAATGCTGTTACTAACTCCATTACTTGTACTAATTCGGTTGTTGCAATTGGCATTACTCCTTCATCAGCTGGACCATTTACATATCAATGGACAACACCAGGAATTTCTGGAGCAACCACTAATGCAACTGCAAATGCTACTCTAGCAGGCGTATATAACGTTACATTAACCAATAGCCCTGGAAATAATTGTTCTATTGTATTGAGTATAACGGTTCCATCAAATACAACTGCTGTTCCAGCATCTATTACCCCTGCATCAACAATTACTTGTACAACTCCTAGTTTAACATTAAATGCTAGTCCTTCAGGAGCATATACATATACTTGGACAGGTTCTTCAGCTTTAGTAAACGGTAATACTCAAAATCCAACTATAACTAATGGAGGTACCTATTCGGTTGCTATAACAAATACAATTAATGGTTGTGTTGGTAATGCAACTGTTTCAGTAGCATCAAATACAGTTTTACCAGTTGTTAATATTGCAGCTCCATCTGTAACAACTACCTGTTTAAATCCAACAATAACCATTGCAGCTTCTTCAACTCCATCAACTGGTGTTACCTATAGCTGGACAGCCCCTGCAAGTGGTTCTTTAAGCAATAGTACTATTTCTAATCCAGTAGCTAGTGGTAGTGGTATATTTACAGTTGTGGTTACGAATACAGTATCAGGATGCAGTTCTTCTTTAACTCAAAATACAGTTGCTGTAACATCAAACACTGCAATACCAACAGCAACATTATCAACTAATGCTTTATCTATAACTTGTACAAATCCAACAGTTACAACAGTTTCATCAACTACAGCTAGCCCTGTAAGTTATAACTGGAGTCCTACAACAGGTATTGTTCCAGGAACACAAACTACTGCAACCCCTAGCTTTACAGCTGCTGGATCGTATAGTGTAGTAGTTACAAATACAACGAGTGGTTGTGCAAGTAACGCTTCATCAAATGTGGTTACAGTAACTTTAAATAATACCATTCCAACTATCTCTTTAACTTCTGGTGTAAATAATGGTACCATTACATGTACCAATACATTTGTGACGATTTCTCCAACGGTAACTCCAAACGCTAATTTAACTTATACTTGGTTGCCTAGTGGAGTTAACTCTAGTACTTTAACTAGTGCTACATTTACCACTTCAGGAATCTACACTTTAGCTGTTACAAATACATTAACTGGTTGCGTTACTTCTTTAACAAATACTGCAAATTCGTTTACAGTAATCGCTAATAATACACCTCCAACATTTGTACTTGGTACTGCTCCATCTGTTACAGCAACATGTGCTGTACCTAGTGTAAATTTATCAGGAACAAGTAATGCGGATCCTAATTCAGTTTATACATGGACAACTCCATCTTCTTCGACTGTTACAGGAAATCCAATTAGTGTATCAAACCCAGGTATTTATACTGTAGCTGTTACAAATACGGTTAATGGATGTAGTAGTTCATCTATATCTCAAAACACCGTTCAGGTTGTTGCTGATGCTGGAATACCTGTTGTTACATTATCAGTAAACTCTCTTTCAATAACGTGTTCAAATCCAACACCAAGTGTTGCAGTATCAACTACTGCATCGCCAGTAAGTTATAACTGGACTCCAACCTCTGGAATTGTTGCCGGTACAGAAACCACTGCAAGCCCAATATTTAATGCGGCAGGTTCTTATAGTGTTGTTGTAACAAATACAGTGAGTGGTTGCGCAACTGGTATTGCGTCAAATGTTGTAAATGTTGTTTTAGATAATACTACTCCAACAATTACTTTATCATCTGGAGCAAATAACGGAACAATTACTTGTACAAATACGCTTGTAACAATTACACCAACTGTAACGCCAAGCGCAAATTTAACATACACATGGTTACCTAGTGGTGTCACTTCTAGTTCTTTATCTAGCGCAACATTTACAGCAGCAGGTATCTATACGTTAGCAGTTACAAACACCCTAACTGGATGTATCACCTCATTAACTAACACTGCCAATTCATTTACTGTTATAGCAGATAATGCAATTCCTTCGTTTACTTTAGGGACTGCAAATTCGGTAACTACAACCTGTGCCGCACCTAATGCAACCTTATCTGGAAGCAGTAATGCGGATCCAAATACTGTTTATACTTGGACAACACCTTCTACATCAACTGTTACAGGAAATCCATTAATAGCATCAGCTGCGGGTATTTACTCTGTTATTGTTACAAATACAGTTAATGGATGTAGTACATCTGCTACCACACCTGCAACTGTGGAAGTTATAGCTGATGCAGGAATTCCTAACGTCACATTATCTTCTAACTCAGTTTCTATAACTTGTTCTAACCCAACTCCAAGCGTTGCTGTTACAACTACTGCATCACCTGTAACTTATAATTGGACACCAACTACTGGCATCGTTGCAGGAACAGAAACAACAGCTAATCCTGTATTTAATGCAGCTGGTTCGTATAGCGTTGTTGTAACAAATACAATAAGCGGTTGTGCTACTAGCATTACAAATAATGTAGTTGATGTTACTTTAGATAACACTATTCCATCGATGACTTTATCAGCAACTGGTAATAACGGAACAATTACTTGTACAAATACATTGGTAACAATTAATCCAGTTGTAACACCAACTGCAAATTTAACTTACACTTGGTCACCTAGTGGAGTCATATCAACTTCAATAAATGATGCAACATTTACAAGCGCAGGTGTCTATACGTTAGTTGTTACAAATACATTAACTGGCTGTGTATCTTCGTTAACAAATACTGCTAATGTTTACACTGTAAACGTTGATAACGCTGTTATTTCAGCGACAATTAACACAATATCTACAAACACTATTATTAATTGTGGTGCTGGTAATTCATCTGTTGTATTAGAAGGTGTTTCAAGTGCTACTTCACCAACATATACTTGGATGCCAGGAAGTATTACGACACAAACATTTGCAGCCAATGCTTCAGGCGATTATACTTTAAGTGTTATAGATGCTAATAGTGGATGTTCAACTTCTACTATAATAACTGTAATTGGAAGCACATTAACACCACAAGGTGTGGATGCAGGCACAAGTGCAAATATTGCTTGTGGTAGTTCAACTGTAACATTAAATGGAGTAACAACAACTTCAAATACTAGTTTCTCATGGGCTGGTCCATCAGTAACAAGCATTGTTGCAGGAACTGAAACTACTGCTAATCCAATTGCTACCGAGGTAGGTGACTATACATTAACAGTAACTGATAATTTAACAGGCTGTGTTAGTACTGATGTAGTAACCGTTACTCAGGCAATAGCAACTGCTTCAATAACAGCCAATCCAACATCCGGCATATCTCCTTTAGACGTCGCCTTTACAGGTGCAGGTGCAGGGAATCCAAATTATTCTTGGAACTTTGGCGATGGTGTTAACACATCTTTATCTCAAAACCCAAACAATACATTTACAACAGGAACTTACACAGTAACTTTAACCACAATTTCTGGATCATGTACTGCTACTGCAACTGTTGTGATTGTAGTTGAAGATGGTTTATCTCTTGAAATTCCAAATGTATTTACACCTAACAATGATGGAGCAAATGATGTATTCACTATCAAATCAACTGGTGTGAAAGAAATTTCATTGCAAATTTTTAATCGTTGGGGGTCAAAATTATATGAATTTACTGGAGCAAAAGCATCTTGGGATGGTTTAGCGCCAAATAGTTCAAAAGTTCCTGAAGGAACCTATTTCTTCTTTGTTAAAGCCACAGGTTTTGATGGGCAAGAAATTGAAAAGCATGGTACGGTAAATTTATTTAGATAAAATTTTCACGTTAAACTAAAAAATCCCGTCAAATTTGACGGGATTTTTTAGTTTAATGCTTATTGGTATTAGACTACAGGCAATTTTCAATAAACTTTTGCCTTGAAAAAGATTCAAAAAAAAATCTCAAATTGAACAAGAAATTTTGGCAGTTTGAACCCGTAATATGTCAATTTAGTCTATTCATACAAAAAAAATCAAAGAAACTTTAATATTTTTCAACAATTTTTTTGTTGATGAAGAAAATAATTCTATCTTTGCCGTCCCCAAAATGGGGAGAAAGCGTAAATTATAGTAAAATCAAGTAATACCAAGGATTTAAGATGCCTACGATATCGCAATTAGTAAGAAAAGGTCGCTTTAAAGCACCTAACAAAAGTAAATCGGCCGCTTTGGACTCATGTCCACAACGCCGTGGTGTTTGTACACGTGTGTACACAACTACCCCTAAAAAACCTAACTCAGCTATGCGTAAAGTAGCGAAGGTACGTTTAACGAATAAGCAAGAGATCATTGCTTATATCCCTGGTGAGGGTCATAACTTGCAAGAGCACAGTATCGTTTTGGTACGTGGTGGTCGTGTTAAGGATTTACCAGGTGTTCGTTATCACATCGTTCGTGGATCTTTAGATACTGCGGGTGTAGAAGGTAGAAAACAACAACGTTCAAAATACGGAACTAAACGTCCTAAGGCAGGTGCTGTTGCAGCTCCAGCAAAAGGGAAGAAAAAATAATATTAAGAAAATTTAAGTAGATTTCAAGAAATGAGAAAATCAACCGCTAAAAAAAGAATTCTGTTACCAGATCCAATTTATAACGATATTTTGGTAACACGTTTTTTAAACAGTTTAATGTATGACGGTAAGAAAAATACCGCTTCAAAAATATTCCATGAGTGTTTGGAAATCGTTGCAAAACGTACTAACGAAGATGGATTAGAAGTATTCAAAAAAGGTTTAGGTAATGTTACGCCACAAGTTGAGGTTCGTTCTCGTCGTGTTGGTGGAGCAACTTTCCAAATTCCTTCTGAGGTTCGTCCAGAAAGAAAATTAGCTTTGGCTATTAAATGGTTAATTACTTACGCTCGTAAACGTAACGAAAAATCAATGGCTCAAAAATTAGCTGGCGAAATCGTTTCTGCTTCTAAAGAAGAAGGCGCTGCTTTCAAAAAGAAGGAAGACGTTCATAAAATGGCTGAAGCCAACAAAGCATTCTCACACTTTAGATTCTAATTAGAAATGGCTGACTTAAGATATACAAGAAATATTGGGATTGCTGCCCACATTGATGCAGGTAAAACTACAACAACTGAGCGTATCCTTTACTACACAGGTGTTAATCACAAAATCGGAGAAGTTCACGAAGGTGCAGCTACTATGGATTGGATGGCACAAGAACAAGAGCGTGGTATTACAATTACTTCTGCTGCAACAACTTGTTTTTGGAAATACCGTGATAACCAATACAAAATTAACATCATTGATACACCAGGTCACGTTGACTTTACAGTTGAGGTGAACCGTTCATTACGTGTATTAGATGGTTTAGTGTTTTTATTTTCAGCAGTTGATGGTGTTGAGCCTCAATCTGAAACTAACTGGCGTTTAGCAAATAATTATAATGTTACTCGTTTAGGTTTCGTTAATAAAATGGACCGTCAAGGAGCTGACTTCTTAAAAGTAGTTAAACAAACAAGAGAAATTTTAGGTGGTAATGCAGTTCCTCTTCAAATCCCAATCGGTGCTGAAGAAAACTTTATTGGGGTAGTTGATTTAATTAACTTCCGTGGTATTGTTTGGAATGAGCATGATAAAGGAATGACTTTTAAAGAAGTTCCAATTCCAGCAGATTTATTAGAAGAAGCAACTGAGTGGAGAGAAAAAATGTTGGAAGCTGTTTCTGAATTTGATGATAAAATTATGGAGAAGTTTTTTGAAGCTCCAGAAACTATCACTGAAAGAGAAGTATTAGATGCATTGCGTAAAGCTTGCGTTGCAAATAAAATTGTTCCAATGGTATGTGGTTCATCTTTCAAAAACAAAGGTGTACAAACAATGTTGGATTTGGTTATGGAATTAATGCCATCTCCATTAGACAAACAAGAAACTAAAGGAACTAATCCTGACACTGATCAAGAGGTAACTCGTAGACCAGATGTTAAAGATCCATTTACAGCATTAGCATTTAAAATTGCAACTGATCCATTCGTAGGTCGTTTGTGTTTCTTCCGTGCTTACTCTGGTCGTTTAGATGCAGGTTCTTATGTATTGAACACTCGTTCAGGAAATAAAGAACGTATCTCTCGTATCTTCCAAATGCATGCTAACAAACAAAATCCTGTTGAATTTTTAGAAGCAGGTGATATTAAAGCAGCAGTAGGATTTAAAGACATTCGTACAGGTGATACTTTATGTGATGAAAAACATCCAATTGTATTAGAAGCAATGAATTTCCCTGAGCCAGTAATCGGTTTAGCAATTGAGCCTAAAACTCAAGGTGATTTAGACAGATTAGGGGTGGGCTTAAATAAATTAGCTGAAGAGGATCCAACTTTCCGTGTGCATACTGATGAAGATTCTGGTCAAACCATTATCTCAGGTATGGGAGAGTTACACTTAGAAATTATCATCGACCGTTTAAAACGTGAGTTTAAAGTTGAAGTTAATCAAGGTGAACCTCAAGTATCTTACAAAGAATCTATTTCTACATCATACGAACACCGTGAAGTATACAAAAAACAAACTGGTGGTCGTGGTAAATTTGCTGATATTAAAGTTGTATTAGGTCCTGTGGATGCTGATTTCGACAGAGCTAAAGGTGATTTACAATTTGTTAATGAGATTACTGGTGGTTCAATTCCTCGTGAATTTATTCCTTCTGTTGAAAAAGGATTTAAAGCGTCTATGTTAAACGGTGTATTAGCTGGTTACCCATTAGATAACTTAAAAGTTCGTTTAATTGATGGATCTTTCCACGCAGTCGATTCAGATTCATTATCATTTGAGATTTGTGCTCGTTCTGCTTACCGTGAAGCATTAACAAAATGTAAACCAGTTTTAATGGAGCCTATCATGAAAGTGGAAGTGTTAACTCCAGAACAAAACATGGGTGATGTTGTAGGTGACTTAAACCGTCGTCGTGGACAAATTGAAGGAATGGACTCTAAAAATAACTCTCAAGTTATTAAAGCTAAAGTTCCTTTATCTGAAATGTTTGGTTATGTAACTCAATTACGTACATTAACTTCAGGTCGTGCAACATCAACAATGGAATTTTCTCATTACGCAGATGCTCCAGCAAACGTTGCAGCTGATGTAATCGCAAAAGTAAAAGGTAAAAAAGAAAACGCATAAACAGTATTATATAACAACTCACATGAGCCAAAGAATCAGAATAAAATTAAAATCTTACGATTACAACTTAGTTGATAAATCCGCTGAGAAAATTGTGAAAACTGTGAAAATGACAGGAGCAGTAGTTAATGGACCAATTCCATTGCCTACAAACAAAAGAATCTTCACTGTTTTACGTTCACCACACGTTAACAAAAAAGCACGTGAGCAATTCCAAGTTTGTGCATACAAACGTTTATTGGATATCTACAGTTCTTCTTCAAAAACAGTAGATGCTTTAATGAAATTAGAATTGCCTTCTGGAGTTGAAGTTGAAATTAAAGTTTAACCCTCTGTTTTTGCATAAAGGAAACTCAGGAATCAAAAAAAATAAAATAAGTAAATAACAATAAACAAAAAGTAAAATGTCTGGAATTATTGGTAAAAAAATAGGAATGACTAGCTTCTTCGATGCCAATGGCAAGTATGTGCCATGCACAGTAATAGAAGCAGGTCCTTGCGTTGTTACGCAAGTAAAAACCAATGAAAAAGACGGTTACACAGCTTTACAGTTAGCTTACGATGAGAAGAAAGAAAAACACACATCGTCTGCTATGAAAGGTCATTTTGAATTAGCAAAAACTACCCCAAAACGTAAAATTGTTGAGTTCCGTTCTTTTGAGGAAACAAAAAATTTAGGTGATATCGTAACATTAGATATGTTTGCTGAAGGCGACTTCGTAGATATCGTTGGTACATCAAAAGGAAAAGGTTTTCAAGGTGTAGTAAAACGTCACGGTTTTGGTGGTGTTGGTGGTTCAACTCACGGTCAACATGATCGTCAAAGAGCGCCAGGATCATTAGGAGCATCTTCAGATCCTTCTCGTGTATTTAAAGGTATGCGTATGGCTGGTAGAACTGGTGGAGATAGAAAGAAAATCCAAAACTTAGTAGTAGTTAAAATAATGGCAGAAAAGAACGTTCTTTTAATCAAAGGTTCTGTTCCAGGTGCTAAAGGGTCTTACGTTATAATCGAGAAGTAATCATGCAAGTAGAAGTATTAAACATAAGCGGAAAAAAGACTGCTAAAAAAGTAGATTTAGCAGATGGGATTTTTGGTGTAGAGCCAAGTGATCACAGTATATATTTAGATGTTAAGCATTATTTAGCTGCTCAACGTCAAGGAACACACAAATCAAAAGAACGTGCTGAGATTTCAAGAACCACTAAAAAATTGAAAAAACAAAAAGGAACAGGTGGAGCTCGTGCGGGTTCTATGAAGTCTCCTTTGTTTATCGGTGGTGGTCGTGCATTTGGTCCTCGTCCTCGTGATTACTCTTTCAAATTAAATAAGAAAACTAAAGTAGTAGCTCGTTTATCAGCTTTAACTTATAAAGCAAAAGACAATGCAATTACTGTATTAGAAGACTTTACATTTGAAGCTCCAAAAACAAGTAGTTATGTTGATTTGATTAAAAACTTAAACTTATCTGATAAAAAAACATTATTAGTGTTGGGAGAGTCAAATAATAACGTATATTTGTCGTCCCGAAATTTGAAGGGTGCAAAAGTTGTAAAAGCCTCAGATTTAAACACTTACGATATCGTTAATGCAGAAACGTTAATTTTATTAGAAAGTTCGGTAAAAGTATTAGAATCATTATTAAATAAATAAAATGGAAATATTAATTAAACCAATCATCACCGAAAAGATGACTTCTTTGGCAGAGAAGTTGAATCGCTATGGTTTTGTGGTTGATAGAAGCGCCAACAAAGTACAAATTAGACAAGCTGTTGAAAAAATGTACGGTGTAAAAGTGGAATCTGTTAACACTCAACAATACGTAGGGAAAGTTAAAACTCGTAACACTACTCGTGGTATTGCAGTAGGCCGCGTAAACCGTTCAAAAAGAGCTTTTGTCACATTAAAGAATGGCGAAGCAATTGATTTTTACGCTAATATTTAATTTGATAAAAAGTAGAAGAAATGGCATTAAAAAAATTCAGACCGTTGACTCCAAGTCAACGTTTCAAAATAGCAACTGATAACTCAGATATCACAACAAGTACTCCAGAAAAAAGCTTATTAACTTCGGTTAAAAACAGTGGTGGACGTGATAATACTGGTAAAATGACAATCCGTAACATCGGTGGTGGTCATAAAAAACAATACCGTATCATTGATTTCAAACGTAATAAAGATGGTATCGAAGGAACAGTAGCTTCAATCGAATACGATCCAAATCGTACTTCTCGTATTGCTTTAATTCATTATAAAGATGGAGAAAAGCGTTACATCATTGCTCCTCAAGGCTTAGAAGTTGGTAAAAAATTAATGTCTGGTGCAACAGCAACTCCTGAAGTTGGTAACTGTATGTTTTTATCAGATATTCCATTAGGTACAATTATTCATAACATCGAATTACGCCCAGGACAAGGTGGAGCAATGGCACGTAGTGCTGGAACTTACGCTCAGTTAACTGCTCGTGATGGTAAATACGCAATTTTACGTATGCCTTCAGGTGAAGTTCGTATGATTTTAATTACTTGTAAAGCAACTATCGGAGCAACTTCTAATCCTGATCACTCTTTAGAGATTTCTGGTAAAGCTGGTCGTTCTCGTTGGTTAGGTCGTCGTTCTCGTACTCGTCCAGTAGCAATGAACCCAGTAGATCATCCAATGGGTGGAGGTGAAGGACGTGCATCAGGTGGACAACCTCGTTCTCGTAACGGTATTCCAGCTAAAGGTTACAAAACTCGTTACAAAGCGAAATCTTCTAACCAACACATCATTAAAAAAAGAACTAAATAATAATTAATGTTTAATGGCTCGTCGTGAGATGGGTTTCAAAACTAAAAAATAAACAATGGCAAGATCATTAAAAAAAGGTCCTTTTATTGACCACAACTTAGAGAAAAAAGTTACTCAAATGAATGAGAGTAACAAAAAGACAGTACTAAAAACATGGGCTCGTCGTTCTGTTATTTACCCTGAAATGGTAGGACATACATTTGCAGTTCATAATGGGCAAAAATTTATCCCAGTTTATGTTACTGAAAACATGGTAGGTCACAAACTAGGTGAATTTTCGGCAACACGTCAATTCAAAGGTCATTCAGGTAATAACAAGAAGTAATTAAGTTGAAAAGAAATTAGTCATGGGAAAAAGAAAAAGATTAGTAGCAGAGGCACGCAAAGAAGCAAATAAGAGTACTTATTTCGCTAAATTAAATAGCTGCCCAACTTCACCTCGTAAAATGCGCCAAGTTGCGGATTTAGTAAGAGGTATGGAAGCATATAAAGCATTAAATGTATTAAAATTTAATACACGTGAAGCATCAGGACGTTTAGAGAAATTATTAAAATCTGCGATTGCAAATTACGAAGCAAAAACAGGATCTCGTCCAGAAGAAAATACCTTATTTGTTACTTCGGTAATGGTAGATAGCGCTTTAATGGCAAAACGTTTACGTACTGCACCTCAAGGTCGTGGATACAGAATCAGAAAACGTTCAAACCACGTTACTCTAGAAGTAGGTACTGCAGTTGTTAGTACTAAAAAAGCTGAAAGAAAAGCAGCTGCAATAACTAAATCAGAAGATAATAAATAATTAAGATAAGGAAATGGGACAAAAAGCAAATCCAATAGGTTTACGTTTAGGTATTATTAAAGGTTGGGATTCTAACTGGTACGGTGGAAGAGATTACGCTGATAAATTAGTAGAAGATACGCAAATCCGTAACTACTTAAAAGTACGTTTACCAAAAGGTAGTATTTCTAAAATAGTTATCGAAAGAACATTAAAATTAATTACAGTTACAATCAATACTGCACGTCCAGGTATCATTATCGGAAAAGGTGGTAAAGAAGTAGATAAATTAAAAGAAGAGTTAAAAAAAGTAACTAAAAAAGAAATTCAAATCAATATATTTGAAATTAAGCGTCCTGAATTAGATGCTCGTTTAGTAGCTGATTCAATCGCTCGTCAAATTGAAGGACGTATTTCTTTCCGTAGAGCAGCAAAAATGTCTATCGCATCAACAATGCGTATGGGTGCTGAAGGAATTAAAATATTAGTTTCTGGTCGTTTAGGTGGTGCTGAGATGGCACGTTCTGAAGGATACAAAGAAGGACGTACTCCATTACAAACATTACGTGCGGATATCGATTATGCAGTAGGTGAAGCTCACACAACTTATGGTCGTATTGGTGTTAAGGTTTGGATTTGCAAAGGCGAAATCTATGGGAAACGTGATTTATCTCCAAACTTTGGTTTAGATAAAGAGAAAAAAGGTCCAAGCACAACTCCAGCTCCAAAATTTGCTGGTCGTGGTCCAAAAAGAGATAGCAAAAAATAATAGTAATTACAGATAGAATAACTTATCAGTTAAAGATATAATTAAGTCATGATACAGCCAAAAAGAACGAAATATAGAAAAATGCACAAAATGAAAATGAAAGGCAACGCAAAACGCGGTGATCAATTAGCCTTCGGTTCATTTGGAATAAAAGCATTAGATGAGAGTTGGGTAACTTCACGTCAAATTGAAGCAGCACGTATTGCTATTACACGTTTCATGAAACGTGAAGGACAAGTGTGGATCCGTATTTTCCCTGACAAACCAATTACTAAAAAACCAGCAGAGGTTCGTATGGGTAAAGGTAAAGGTGCTCCTGAATATTGGGTTGCTCCAGTTAAAAAAGGACGTATGTTATTTGAAGCTGAAGGTGTTCCATTAGAAACAGCAAAAGAAGCTTTACGTTTAGCGGCTCAAAAATTACCAATCGTTACAAAGTTTGTTATTCGTAGAGATTACGTAGCAGATGTAGCTGTTTAATCATAACAAGGATTTAAGAAAATGAAAAATACAGATATAGTTGCATTGTCAACAGCAGAATTGCAAGGTAAATTAAAAGAAGAAAAAGACGGTTTAAACAAATTGAAATTAAACCATTCAATTTCTCCTTTAGAGAACCCAATTAAAATCCGCGATAGCCGCAAAGCAGTTGCTCGTATGAGTACTGAATTAACAAAAAGAAACAACACTTCTAAATAATAGTAGTAATGGAAGAAAGAAATTTAAGAAAAGAAAAAGTTGGTATCGTAAAGAGCAACAAGATGGAAAAATCTATCGTTGTAGCAGTGATGCGTAAAGTAAAGCATCCAAAATACGGTAAATTCGTTAACAAAACGTCAACTTTCGTGGCACACGATGAGAAAAACGAGTGCAGTATCGGTGATACAGTAAAAATTAGCGAAACTCGTCCTTTGAGCAAAACAAAGAACTGGCGTTTAGTGGAAGTTTTAGAGAAAGTGAAATAATACTTATATAAAGTTAATAAGAAATGGTACAAAACGAGTCAAGATTAGCAGTAGCAGATAACAGCGGAGCAAAAGAAGTTCTTGTTATCCGTGTGTTAGGCGGTACAAAAAAGCGCTACGCATCTGTAGGAGATAAAATTGTTGTTACAATTAAACATGCTTTACCTTCAGGTAACGTAAAAAAAGGAACAGTTCACAAAGCTGTGGTTGTTCGAGTTAAAAAAGAAATCCGTCGTGCAGATGGTTCATATATCCGCTTTGATGATAATGCTTGTGTATTATTAAATCAAGGAGATGAAATTCGTGGAACTCGTATTTTTGGGCCAGTTGCTCGTGAGTTACGTGATAAACAGTTTATGAAAATTGTTTCATTAGCACCAGAAGTGCTTTAATAAATAATAGCGAAAGACAATGTCAAAATTAAAATTAAAAAAAGGCGATACTGTAAAAGTAATATCTGGCGAATCCAGAGGCCAAGAAGGTAAAATTGTATCTATTGATACAAAAAATGAAAGAGTCATCGTTGAAGGTGTTAACATGATTAGTAAACACACTAAACCTAGCGCAAAAAACGCTAATGGTGGTATTGTTAAACAAGAAGGTACAATCCATATTTCTAACTTAATGTTTGTAGAAGGTGGTAAAACTGTTAGAATTGGTCGCGTTGTAAATGCTACTACTAACAAAATTGAACGTATTTCTAAAAAAACTAAAGCAGTAATTAAATAATGGCAGCAACTTATTCTCCTAGATTAAAGGACAAATATAAAGCAGAGATTGTAGATAATTTAAAAAAACAATTTCAGTATTCTTCGGCAATGCAAGTGCCTAAATTAGAGAAAAATTTGTATCAACCAAGGTATTGGTGATGCTGTTTCTGATAAGAAAATGATTGAAACTGCAGTTAAAGAAATGACTACGATTACTGGTCAAAAGCAGTTCCAACATATTCAACTAAAGATATCTCAAACTTTAAATTACGTAAAGGTGTGGCTATTGGTGTTCGTGTAACATTACGTGGCGATAAAATGTATGAGTTTTTAGATCGTTTAGTAGCGTCTTCATTACCTCGTATTCGTGATTTTAAAGGTGTTAATGATAAAGGATTTGATGGTCGTGGTAACTACACATTAGGTATTACTGAGCAAATCATTTTCCCTGAAATCGACATCGATAAAGTGAGTAAAATCTCTGGTATGGACATTACTTTTGTAACTTCTGCACCAACAGATAAAGAAGCTCATGCTTTATTAACAGAATTTGGTATTCCTTTCAAAAAGAAATAGTATATTTACAGCCCTGAAAAAAAGATAAAATGGCAAAAACAAACATGATAGCACGTGATGCTAAAAGAAAAAAACTAGTTGATACGTATGCAGCTAAACGCGCAGAGTTAAAAAAAGCAGGTGATTCAATGGGTTTACAAAAGTTACCAAAGAACTCTTGTAAAGTAAGAATGCGTAACCGTTGCAAATTAACTGGACGTCCTCGTGGATACATGAGAGATTTCGGTATCAGCCGTGTTACTTTCCGTGAGATGGTATTATTCGGTTTAATACCGGGTGTTACTAAATCAAGCTTCTAAAATAAGAGTATTAACGTATAATTATCCTGAAAGTCGGGATAACATATAAAATCAAATAAAATGACAGATACAGTATCAGATTACCTTACGCGAGTAAGAAACGCCATCAGCGCAAACCACAGAATCGTTGAGATTCCAGCTTCAAACCTTAAAAAAGAAATCACTAAGATTCTTTTTGAAAAAGGATATATCTTAAACTACAAGTTTGAGGAGAACGAGAAAAAACAAGGAACTATTAAAATAGCCTTGAAATACAATTCAACAAACAAACTATCAGCAATCCGCACTTTGGATAGAGTTTCTAAACCAGGTTTACGTAAGTATGCTGGTGTTGATACTATGCCTAAAGTATTAAACGGATTAGGTATTGCTATTATCTCTACATCTAAAGGTGTAATGACTGATAAAGAAGCTAAAAAGCTTAATGTTGGTGGAGAAGTTTTATGTTACATTTCATAATTTAGAGGGAGGAAAAAACATGTCACGTATAGGAAAATTACCAATTACAGTACCTGCAGGTGTAGAAGTAAACATCGCTGGAGCAAAAATTTCAGTTAAAGGGAAATTAGGTTCATTATCAGAGACTATTGATCCTGATATGATCGTAAAATTAGAAGACGGTGTTATTAACGTATCTCGTCCAACAGATCAAAAACGTCACAGAGCATTACACGGTTTATACCGTTCTTTAATCGCTAATATGGTTACAGGTGTTTCTGAAGGATATAAAACAGAACAAGAGTTAGTTGGTGTAGGTTACCGTGCTACTAACAAAGGTCAATTATTAGAATTAGCTTTAGGTTATTCTCACAACGTTGTGTTTGAATTACCTGACGAAATTAAAATTACGACAACTTCTGAAAAAGGACAAAATCCTAAAGTAATATTAGAAAGTTCTGATAAACAATTAATCGGAATGGTTGCAGCTAAAATACGTAGTTTACGTAAACCTGAGCCGTACAAAGGTAAAGGTATCAAATTTGCTGGCGAAATTTTACGCCGTAAAGCTGGTAAATCTGCAAGCAAAAAATAACATAATTCAATTAGTATTAATCATCTTCAAAAAACTGGAAAGATGGCACTGAATAAAAAACAAAGAAGAGAACGCATTAAACTTAAAATCCGTAAAACTGTAAACGGAACTGCAACTACACCTAGATTAAGTGTATTCAGAAGTAACTCAGGTATATTCGCACAATTAGTGGATGATTTAGCAGGTAAAACAATTTTAGCAGCTGGTTCTGATGATAAAACTATCAAAGGTTCAAAAGCAAACAAAGTTGATCAAGCTAAAGCAGTAGGTAAATTAATTGCTGAAAGAGCTACAACTGCTGGAATCAGCTCAGTAGTATTTGACAGAAATGGTTACTTATACCATGGTCGTATTAAATCGTTGGCTGAAGGAGCTCGCGAAGCAGGTTTAAAATTTTAATTAGTATAAAAAGAACATACATAACATGTCAAAAGAAGTTGTAAAAAAAGTAAAGTCAACAGACATCGAACTAAAAGATAAATTAGTTGCGATACAACGTGTAACCAAAGTTACAAAAGGTGGTCGTCACTTTAGTTTCGCTGCTATCGTTGTTGTTGGTGATGAGAAAGGTGTTGTAGGATACGGATTAGGAAAAGCAAATGAAGTTACAGATGCTATCACTAAAGGTATTGATGATGCTAAGAAAAATTTAGTGAAAGTTTCTGTATTGAAAGGTACAGTTCCTCACTCAGAAAATGGTAAGTTTGGTGGTTCAAGAGTTTTCTTAAAACCAGCTGCTCACGGTACTGGTGTAATTGCTGGTGGTGCGATGCGTGCAGTTTTAGAAAGCGTTGGTATTACTGATGTATTAGCTAAATCAAAAGGTTCTTCAAACCCACACAACGTGGTAAAAGCTACTATTGATGCTTTAGCTAAAATGCGTGATCCATTAGCGATTTCAAGACAAAGAGGAATTAATTTAGACAAAGTATTTAACGGATAATAACATAAGAAATGGCACAAGTTAAGGTAACATTATCTAAAAGTCCTATCAAAAGGAACGCTAGACAAAAAGCAACAGTTCAGGCTTTAGGTTTAAGAAAATTAAACCATAGCATTATTAAAGAAGCAACTCCTCAAGTTCAAGGGATGATTAATGCAGTTGCTCATTTATTGACAATCGAAAAAATTTAATTAATAAAAGGAAATTCAGATGAAATTAAATTCATTAACACCTGCAGAAGGTTCAGTAAAAAATAACTTTAGAAGAGGTCGCGGACAAGGTTCTGGTGGTGGCGGTACAGCTACACAAGGTCACAAAGGTGCTCAATCTCGTTCTGGTAACAAAAAGAAACGTGGTTTTGAAGGTGGTCAAATGCCTTTACAACGTCGTGTTCCTAAATTTGGTTTCAAAAACATCAATCGTATTAACCATACAGGTGTAAACTTAGATGCTATCCAAAAATTAGTTGATACAAAAAACATTACTGATATTACACGTGATGTACTGTTAGAAAATGGCTTAGCTTCTAAAAATAGTTTAATCAAAATTATGGGTAGAGGTGAATTAAAATCAAAAGTAAATATTACAGTTCACGCATTTACTGCAACAGCTAAAGCAGCTATTGAATCAAAAGGCGGAGTAGCAACAGAAATCTAATAACAATATATGAAACGTTTTATAGAAACCTTCCAAAATATATGGAAGATAGAAGAGCTAAAGCAAAGGATTTTAACAACCCTTGGCCTTATCTTGATCTATCGTTTGGGTTCTTATGTTGTATTACCAGGTATTGATACTGACGTATTAACAGCAGCTAATGCTAATGCTGACGACGGAGGTATCATCGCTTTAATTAATGCTTTCGCTGGTGGTGCATTCTCAAGAGCTTCTATCTTTGGTTTAGGTATTATGCCTTACATCACGGCTTCCATTATTATTCAATTATTGGGTATGGCAGTTCCATATTTCCAAAAAATGCAAAAAGAAGGAGAAAGTGGACGTAAGAAAATCAATCAATATACTCGTTTCTTAACAGTAGCAGTTACTGCTGTTCAAGCTCCAGGTTATTTAGCAGCACAAGTTTATTCTAAACCAGGTGTTGTAGCAATTGATCACGCTTGGTTTGGTATCCAATCAACTTTAATTTTAGTTGCGGGTACTATGTTCATCATGTGGTTAGGAGAAAGAATTACAGATAAAGGTATTGGAAATGGTATCTCTGTATTAATTATGATTGGTATCATCTCTCGCCTACCCTTTGCAATTACTTCTGAATTTGGTTCACGTTTACAAAGTGCTGGCGGTGGTTTAATTATGTTCTTATTAGAAATTGTGTTCTTATTATTCATCATTGTTAGTTGTATTTTATTAGTACAAGGAACAAGACGAATACCGGTACAATACGCTAAAAAAATAGTTGGAGACAAACAAATTGGTGGAGTTCGTCAGTATTTACCTTTAAAAGTAAATGCAGCAGGTGTTATGCCAATTATCTTTGCTCAAGCTATTATGTTTATTCCAGCAGCCGTTTCTGGCTTCTCTGGAGGTACTGGTGGTGTATTTGCTGATAGATATGGTTTTTGGTATAACTTTATCTTTGCTACATTGATTATTGCATTTACTTATTTCTACACGGCTATTATGATTAATCCTAATCAATTGGCAGATGACATGAAGAAAAATGGTGGTTTTGTGCCAGGTGTTAAACCAGGTAAAACAACAGCAGAGTTTATTGATGCAGTAATGTCTCGTATTACTTTGCCAGGAGCTATCTTCTTAGCATTTGTAGCAATTTTACCTTCTATTGCCATCAAATTAGGAATTAATAGTGCTTTTGCTGATTTCTTTGGTGGAACATCATTATTAATCTTAGTAGGTGTAGTATTAGATACTTTACAACAAATTGAAACGTATTTATTAAATCGCCATTATGATGGTTTAATGAAGAACGGAAGAATAAAAGGTCGTAGTAATAACCAAATGACAATGCAACAAGCTTAATAGATGGCAAAACAAGCAAATATTGAGTTAGATGGAGTTATTTTGGAATCGTTAAGTAATGCGATGTTCAGAGTAGAATTGGAAAATGGACATGTAGTAATTGCCCATATCTCAGGAAAAATGAGAATGCACTACATTAAAATATTAACTGGCGATAAAGTAAAATTGGAAATGAGCCCTTACGATCTTTCAAAAGGACGCATAACATACAGATATAAGTAATTAAAGAAAAATATAAATAACCTAAGGAAATGAAAGTTAGAGCATCCATAAAAAAGAGAAGCGTAGATTGCAAAATCGTACGTCGTAAAGGAAAGTTGTATATAATCAACAAAAAAAACCCAAAGTTTAAACAAAGACAAAAATAATTGCGTATTTTCGCAAACTTTTAAAACCAAAGTATATAAATAATGGCACGTATTGCAGGTATAGATTTACCAAAAAATAAAAGAGGAGAAATAGGATTAACCTACATTTTTGGTATTGGACGTAGCAGAGCTCAACGTATTTTAACTGAAGCTGGAATTGACTTTAACAAAAAAGTGAATGAGTGGAATGATGACGAGCAAAACGCTATCCGTAAAATTGTTAACGACAATTTTAAAGTAGAAGGTGGACTTCGTTCAGAAGTTGCTTTACACATCAAACGTTTAACAGACATCGGTTCTTACCGTGGCATCCGTCACCGTAATGGATTACCAGTTCGTGGACAACGTACTAAAACCAACGCTCGTATCCGTAAAGGAAAACGTAAAACCGTTGCAAACAAGAAAAAAGTTACTAAGTAATAAATAAATAAGCATTTAATTAAAATGGCTAAACAACAATCATCAGTAGCAGCAGCAAAAGCTAACGCGAAGAAAAGAGTAGTAAAGGTAGAGGCAGTTGGAGAAGCTCACTTAAACGCTACATTCAACAACATCATTATCTCTTTAACTAACTCTGCAGGTCAAGTTATTTCTTGGTCTAGTGCTGGTAAAATGGGATTCCGTGGTTCTAAGAAAAATACTCCTTATGCAGCACAATTAGCTGCAGCAGATTGCTCTAAAGTAGCAGCTGACTTAGGTTTACGTAAAGTAAAAGTATATGTAAAAGGTCCAGGTGCAGGAAGAGAGTCTGCTATCAGAACAATTTCAACTTCAGGAATTGAAGTAACTGAAATCATTGATATCACTCCAATGCCACACAATGGTTGTCGTCCTCCTAAAAAACGTCGTTGCTAGTCAATTGCGCTTAGGCTGATACACAAAATAAAAATTAATAATAGAAGAAATAAAACAGAGAAATGGCAAGATATACAGGTCCTAAATCTAAGATTGCAAGAAAATTCAGAGAGCCAATTTTTGGCCCAGATAAAGCATTAGAGAAAAAAAATTACCCTCCTGGGCAACACGGAAATACTAAGAAAAAAGGTAAGAAATCTGAATATGCTATCCAGTTAATGGAAAAGCAAAAAGCTAAATACACTTACGGTATCTTAGAAAAACAATTCGCGAGAACGTTTGATAGAGCTGCACGTGCACACGGTATTACTGGTGAAGTATTATTACAATTAATCGAATCTCGTTTAGATAACGTAGTTTATCGTTTAGGTATTGCACCTTCTCGTAGAGCTGCTCGTCAATTAGTTTCTCACGCTCACATTACTGTAAACGGTAACGTAGTAAATATCGCTTCTTATACATTAAAAGCTGGTGATGTTGTAGGTGTTCGTGAAAAATCTCAATCATTAGAAGCAATTACTCATTCTTTATCAGGATCTGTAAATAAATATTCTTGGTTAGATTTCGACAAAAACTCTTTTACAGGTAAATTCATTTCTGTACCAGAGCGTTCTCAAATCCCAGAAAATATTAAAGAACAACTAATCGTCGAGTTGTACTCTAAATAATAGTAATTAGCATTTTTTTTTAACCTATATAAATTAATAAAATGGCAATATTAAATTTCGTAAAACCAGATAAGGTTGTTATGATTAACTCTACCGAAACTGAAGGACAATTTGAATTCCGTCCGTTAGAACCAGGTTTCGGTATCACTATAGGTAACTCTTTACGTCGTATTTTATTATCTTCATTAGAAGGACACGCTATCACTAGCGTAAGAATTGAAGGCGTAGATCACGAATTTTCAACTATCAAAGGTGTTGTTGAAGACGTTACTGAAATTATCTTAAACTTAAAACAAGTTCGTTTCAAGAAACAATTAGATAATCATGATGTAGAAAAAATCGTTATTCACTTTGCTGGAAACGAAAAATTTACTGCTGGTGAAATTGGTAAGTTTGCTAATGGGTTCCAAATTTTAAACCCAGATTTAGTAATTTTTAATTGCGAAAGTAATGTAAAATTAAAAATCGAATTAACAATTGATAAAGGTCGTGGATATGTGCCTGCAGAAGAAAACAAAACTAACTCTGCACCTCAAGGAACTATCTTCATCGATTCTATCTATACTCCGATTAAAAATGTAAAATACACGATTGAAAACTACCGTGTTGAACAAAAAACGGATTACGAAAAATTAATTTTAGATATCGTTTCTGATGGATCTATCCACCCGAAAGAAGCTTTGAAAGAAGCAGCTAAAATTTTAATTCACCATTTCATGCTGTTTTCTGATGAGAAAATCACATTGGATTCTGAAGAGAAAAAATCTGAAGAAGAATTTGATGAAACATCATTACACATGCGTCAATTATTAAAAACTAAATTAGTTGACATGGATTTATCTGTACGTGCTTTAAATTGCTTAAAAGCTGCAGATGTTGAGACATTAGGAGAACTTGTATCATTCAATAAAAATGACCTTTTAAAATTCCGTAATTTTGGTAAGAAATCTTTAACTGAACTTGAAGACTTAGTATCAACAAAAGGGTTACAATTTGGAATGAACGTAGTAAAATATAAATTAGACAAAGATTAATAACTAAAATTAAACGTTAAAGATTTTGAATCTTAAACCTTCAATTTTGAACCAAGAAATAAAATGAGACACGGAGATAAAATAAATAATTTAGGTAGAACAGCTTCTCACCGTAAGGCGTTAATGAGCAATATGGCTTGTTCTTTAATCGAGCACAAACGTATTTTCACAACTTTAGCTAAAGCTAAAGCTTTAAGAACTTATGTTGAGCCAATCATTAACAGAAGTAAAGACGATTCTACTCACAGCCGTAGAACAGTATTTGCTTACTTAAAAAGTAAAGAAATCGTTTCTTTATTATTTAAAGAAGTATCTGTTAAAGTTGCTGAAAGAAACGGTGGTTACACTCGTATCATCAAAACTGGAAACAGACAAGGTGATGCAGCTGAAATGGCGTTAATTGAATTAGTTGATTTCAACGAAATTTATTCAAACGGTAAAACTGCTAAAGTTGAAAAAGCTAAATCTACTCGTCGTAGCCGTGCTAAAAAAAACAACTGATGCTGCTGGTACTACTGAAACTAAATCAGAAGGAGCAGAATAATCCTATAATTTTAAAGTTTGTAGAAATCCTCAATTACATTGTAGTTGGGGATTTTTTTATTATCTCATTATCCACTTGGCTTCGAAAAGCTCAGCCAGCGAAGAAGGGGAGCAAGAGAACAATAATAGGAACACAGATGAAACGGATTGAACTGATTAACATTGATTTTTAATATACAACTCTAAACTATAATCCACCTAGTCTTTATTCCTATTGCTTTTAAAACAAGCACTAATAAAAATCAGCCTAATCCGTTATATCCGTAAAATCCGCGTTCCTATTTTTCCCCTACTAACAGTTCATTGTTATAAATAAAGGCAAACCTAACTAAACAATCCCCTATCCTACCCTAAATTTGAATAAACCAAAAACAAAATAAATTATGATGGATATCAATTTTTTAGCAGTCTTAGTGGCGTCCTTAGTACCTATGGCAATTGGATTTATTTGGTATAACCCCAAAGTATTAGGAACAGCTTGGCAAAAAGAAACCGGTTTAACCGACGAAAAAATTAAAGGAGCAAACATGGCCCTTATTTTTGGCGTAAGCTTTATTTTAAGCTTTCTGTTAGCGTTTTTTATGCAACCCGTGGTAATACATCAATTTCACATTATGTCGTCGTTTTACGACTACCAAGAGCAAATTAAAGATGTTACTACAACCGAAGGTGCGCTCTATAAACAAGTAATGGATTTAGTGGGTATGGGACATCGCACATTCGGCCATGGTATGTTACATGGTGTAATGAGCGGTTTTTTTGTTGCAACGCCAATTATTGCTACAAATGCCCTATTTGAGCGTAAAAGCTTTAAATTAATTGCAATTAATTGCGGCTATTGGATTATTAGCATGGGTATTATGGGCGGCATTGTTTGCGGCTGGATGTAATACCAAAAAAACTTTTTAAACGCTGCTAGGGCAATCCTTAGCGGCGTTTTTTTATTAAACCCTACTCCACAATCATTTTCTTCACTCCCAATAAATGATTGCTGGTTGTGCGCACAAAATAAGTTCCTGAACTTAAATTTAATTTCAATTCTAGCTTTTCTGATTTTGCTATTTGAGTGTGTACAATTTTTCCCATCACGTCAATTACTTCAATGGTTTTTTCGTGTGTATCATTCTCGAACTCTAAAGTAAAATTGCCAGCGTTAACCGTTGGAAATAATTGATAGTTATAAATTGTTTCCTCGCTATTTTTAATTCCTGTTACAATGCTATTAATCGTAGTTTCCCAAATACCACGCCCAAAGGTAGAAACATACACTTTATTTAGTGCTGGATTAAATTCAATATCGCTTACAATCACGTTAGGTAAACCAAAACTATTATTTACCCAAGTTGTTGAGCCAGCATTCAACGTATAAACGCCAATATCGGTGGCAATTATTAAATCATTGGTGCCCGGAATTTGTTTAATGCAATTAACAGGTAAGTTTGGCAAATTATAAGTGATGTTTTGCCAAGTGGTTCCGCCATTTGTTGTAGTAAATACTTTATCAGTTGCACTAAAACCAGCCATACTTACAAAAGCGATATTGGCGTTGCTTGCATTAATCTCTATACCTGTATAGTAAAGGCTATCTGGTAAATTATTAGTCACGTTGGTAAATGACGTGCCTCCATTAGTGGTTTTAATAATTACACCATTTACTCCGTTTTCATACCTCACTCTTCTTGCAGCGTAAATAACCTGACTGTTAGAATTAGAAACGGCTAAAGCAGAAATTTCGGAGCTTTGACCTGTTAATGTATTAGATGCAATTGATGCTAAAGGCGTCCATGAATTTCCATAATTTGTTGATTTTACAACATTTTCATTTCCAATATAAACTGTGCCAGGGTTATTGTAATTGGCAACAATTGGCGTTACCCATTCCGCTTGCTCTCCATTTATATTTGAAGACGCAATATTACTACTCGCACCATTATCTGAACTAACCCACATGTTACCATATTGACTACTTCCTAAAACATTTGTTGCACTTGTTGGAAACAAACAATTATCCATACCATCTCCACCAAAAATAGTTGACCAACTGCCTGTATTATAATACATAGAGGCGTTATCTTGTGCACCTGCAATTAATTGCCCTGCGGCATTTTTAGAACTTGATAATCTATAAAACGAAGAAATTTGCATGGCATTCATTTGCGTCCAAACCGTAGGCCAGGCGCTAGTTCCCCAAGAATCGGCAATCATAGCTGATGTTTGATACACACCGCCATCACTACATACAAAATAATTACCAGTTAATGGACTTCTGCTAATATCATGAATATCGCCATGCAAGGTTGGGCCATACTGTGTTGTCCAATGCGACATTGGCATAAAAGAATTTGCGCCATCGTAAGATGCCCACATATTAACGCCACCCACATAAACTGTGTTAGCATCAGTCGCATCAACTAACAATCCTAAATCATAGTTACCTTGTCCACCAGAGCCACTTCCTGTTCCTCCATCTAAAACATTATCCGTAGGGGGAATAAAATTCCAATTCAAACCAGCATCTGTTGATTGGTATATACCATATAAACCACCAACTAAATCAACGCATAGTGCATAAATATAATTGTTGTTTGATGGAGCAATGGCAATTTTCACGCGTTGTATATTTCCTGTTAATGGCATATTGGTGTTTAACATCGTCCAAGTATTACCAAAATCAGTGGATTTGTAAACGCCTGCATTTCCAATATTTGAGTTCATAACCCAACCAGTAGCTGCATAAATAATATTTGGATTGATAGGATCTTGGTGCATATCCCAAAACAAAGAATCTAATTTTTTTGTCCAAGTAGCGCCAGCGTTAGAAGACTTATACATCCCTGTAACTCCACAAGCCACAACATCATTGGTGTTTGAAGGATTAATTAAAATTTTACGAATCAACGAAGCATCTCCATTCGTTAAATTATAAGTTAAGCCAGTTGGAGTCCAAGTTAAACCTCCATCTAAGGTTTTGTAAACTCCTATGCCATAATGCGTATGTCGCTTTCTTCCACTTAAAAATAAACTGATACCAATGTATTCAAAATCACAAACCGAAATATACATTTCGTTTGGATTTGTGGGATTGATAGAAATATCGCTGATACGGGTGATAGGCAAATTATCTGTTAAGGGTGTCCACGTTGCGCCATTATTAGTTGTTTTCCAAACACCTCCTTGCGCCACCCCAACAAAAAAAGTATTAGGATTTGTTGGATGGAAAGCGATGCAATTAATACGTCCTATCCCATTTTCCATATAACCAGTTTGGTTAACAGGCGTAGCATTAGGACCGAAAGGCGACCATGCAGCAGAGACACTGTTTTGAGTTTGCTGCTGCTTATAATTTGCCATATCGATAGTGGCATTAATATATTCATCAAAACCAGCGGGTTCACCTTTGGTATTGGTGTGTAACTCCATTTCTTGTTCCCAACGTTTATAGTTTTTCCAATGCTTTTGCTTTGTTAAATCATTGCTATTTTTAAAATCATTGAACTGAGATTTTAACTCCTTAAAAGTTAAAGCTCGATTGGTTTTATTTTTATAAAATGTTTGTCCGAAAAATAATTGGACACAAAACAAAAAAGATATGCTTAAAAAAAGATACTTCATGAAAATTTTAATTTAAAATCTGAAATTAAAGTTACTGAAAAAACAGGTAACTTCAACTATTACCAATAGTTTACAAAATTAGATTACAATTCCTCTAACCCCACTCCTACTCTTCTTTTATTCAAATTTTCGGGATCAATTACAGGAAACATGGTAAATTTATATCTATCATCATAATTCCCTTGCGTACCATACACTTGTTTTTCACCTTTGGCTACTTTAAGTTTATCAATAAAAAACGCTAAGGATTTCCAACTAATATAACCTCTATCTGCCGCTAAGATAAATTGATTTACATATTTTTCTTTAATGGTTAATGGCGCAAAACTTAAAATATAAAAAGGAATACCTGATGATTCGCCTGCAATTTCTTTAGATGGGTATCCAAACCTATCTATAATTTTAGAAATGTTCTCAAATGACAAACTATCCAAATGCCTCAATTGAGTTTCAAAAATATTTCTTTTAACGGGATTTTTAAGATTCGTATTAATACTATCTGCCAACGTATTATTATGCAAAGCAAATTCTTTATCAATAACATTTAAGGCTTCAATTAACGAATCATTAGTTTTAATATTCTTATTTACATATTCGGTTTTAATGAGTTTACCTTGCTCGTAATACATGTTTTTTACCAACAAGCCACTATCGTTGTAAGATTTCCATTTTCCATAAAAATAATAATGTACTCTGTCTGGTAAATTTTCGAGGCGTGCATTGCCTTTTAATTTTACTTTTCCATTGGGATAGTAAAAAGTCGTTTTCATTTTTTTGAAGCGATTAATTTCTCTTCTATCTAAAACGCCATCATTATTATAGAAATAACATTTGCCAGATGAAATTCCATTTCTAAAACGACCTTCGAACGATTTTATTTTTTTGGCATCATCTATATATGTAATCCACTTACCTGTGCGTTCGCCATGTTTATTTAAGCGATTTAACTTTTGAGAAAAAGAGTGATAAGGATTTATTGAAAAGAGAACAAGAGAAATATAAAGGATTGTTTTCATCGAGCAAACAAATTAAACTTTGTTTTCGTCTTGTACTTCGATGGTTGTTTTAAAAACAAAATTAGCAGGACCTTCTAACCAAATATTATAAAATGTGTTTTCTAAAACCTTTTCAAATTTCACATTTAAATTTCCACCTAATGTTTTGATAGCGCAATTATTTTTATCAGAACTCACACCTTTTAAAGCAGCTACTAAAGCTGCGGCTGTAACGCCTGTGCCACAAGATAAGGTTTCGTCTTCTACTCCACGCTCGTAGGTGCGAACAAATAACTCATTATCTTTTTTCTCAATAAAATTAACGTTAGTACCTTCAAATACAAAACGGTCGTTATTTCTTATTTTTTTTCCTTCTGTAAATACATCAAAATTTTCAATCCCATTTACAAATTTCACATAATGTGGTGAGCCTGTATTCAAATAAAAATAGCCTTCGCCTACTTCTACTTGGCGTACATCATTCATTTTTAAAGAAACCCAATCGTTATCAATTTTAGCTTCATGTATGCCATCAATTGCCAAAAACTTAGCGTGAGTAGTTACAATTCCTAAATATTTTGCGAATGCTGTAATGCATCTTCCGCCATTACCACACATACTACTTTCGTTTCCATCGCTATTAAAATAAACCATTTTAAAATCAATACCTGGCTCTAATTCCAATAACATTAAGCCATCTGCACCAATACCAAAGCGGCGGTCGCACAACCATTTAATTTGTTCGGTTGTTAACGAAATTGTTTTTTCACGATTATCTATCAGTACAAAATCATTACCTGTACCTTGATATTTGTAGCATTGCAACTGCATAATAATTAATTAATTTTAGCTAATAACTGAGAATCGTTAACTAGTTCCATAGGTTTAAACTCGGTACCCGAAGATATTTTATAAACCACATCATCATTTTTTAAATAGTAACTATCGTCTACTTTGTAAATCGTAATACTACTGAAGTCTGACAAGCCATATAAAATAACTCTGTTACGAGTCATCCTATAACCTTTAGAGTTTAAAGGTGTTTTCCAAAATTCCACAAAAAATAAATTAGGATATTCTGCATTTGTAACGCCTGCCAATTGCCCAGTTAGTGTGTCGCGTTTCGAATCTGCATCTAAATTAATAACCTTAATATTTTTAACTGATAGTAATTCTTCCTGAGCCACATTTACATCCTCCTCTTTTAATAAAGCATCTACTTCGCTGTAATTAATGTTTGGAGAATTTTTAGTATTTATATTTTTCTTTTTATCTGATTTACTTTCTTCTTTCTTTTCAGATTTATCAGTAGATACAGATTGCTCAACAATTTTAATATTATCAATATTCGGTTTGTTGAACTTTTTTAAATAATCGTCAATTTTAAAAATAAAAAAAGCCACGCCAGCTAACAAGCCAATAGAAACTCCGAAAACAAAAGGTGGTATTTTATATTTAAATCTCATGATTTTTGCGAGATTAAATTTACATAATTTTCTGAAAGGGTTTTCAACTATTTAACTATAGTTTTAACCATTTCGTCTATCTGTTAAAATTGTAATCTAAGACAAATGACAAATTATTTTAACAAAATTTTACCTTAAAAGCCCCAAAAGCCTTGCTGCCGTTAAGTATTGTTAAAAACAGAATAGAACTATAACTTCTGGTGTAATTTTGCGTTATGAATTTAAGAAATCAATTTTTAATTAACATTAATAAAAATAAAACCATATGAAAAAAGTAATCTCATCTCTGTTTGTAGGCGCTTTAGGTGGCGCTTTTGCGTTAGTTGGCAATTATTACTTTAATCAAAATAATACCAGTCAAGTAACTAATTACAATCCTTACGCTACACCTACTCAGTTAGCAAGCTATAATAGTTTTGCTACAGCAGCAAATGCGCCTGACTTTGTTATGTCGGCCGAAAAAACAGTCAATTCGGTAGTTCATATAAAAACAATTGTTGAACATAAAAACAATTTAGCCTACGATCCTTTTCAAGATTGGTTTTTTGGTGGGAGACAACGTCAACCAAATATGATGCAAGGAAGTGGTAGTGGTGTTATTATTAGTCAGGATGGATACATTGTAACAAACAACCATGTGATTAATGAAGCTACAAAAATAGAAGTAGTATTAAATGATAAACGAACTTATGTTGCAGAAGTTATTGGCACAGATCCAAATACTGATTTAGCATTATTACGTATCAAAGAAAATAGTTTACCATTTGTAAATTATGGAAACTCTGATGATGTAAAAGTGGGCGAATGGGTATTAGCAGTTGGAAATCCATTTAATTTAAACTCAACCGTAACAGCAGGTATTGTAAGCGCAAAAGGACGTAATATAAATATTTTAGAACATAACGCACAAGGCGGAAGCTTAGCACCAATTGAATCTTTCATTCAAACAGATGCTGCTGTAAACCCTGGTAACAGTGGAGGCGCCTTAGTTAGCACAACTGGCGATTTAGTAGGTATTAATACAGCTATTGCTTCTAATAATGGTTCTTATCAAGGCTATTCTTTTGCAATACCAGTTAACTTAGTAAAAAAAGTAGTGTCAGATTTAATTGAATACGGAACAGTACAACGCGCCTTTATTGGATTAAGTATTCAGGATATTGACTCGAAATTTGCTGAAGAAAAACGTATTAAACAATTAAAAGGTGTTTATGTAAATGGTTTAACTGAAAACGGCGCAGGCGAAGAAGCAGGAATTAAAATTGGTGATATTGTAACGAAAGTAGAAAACGTTGCAGTAAAAAGTACTTCTGAGTTATTAGAACAAATCGGTAAATTCAGACCAAGCGATAAGGTTAATGTAACCGTTGTGAGAAATGAGAAAGAAGTGATTATGCCTGTTGTTTTAAAAAATAAAGAAAACAGTTTAGGGATTATTAAAAAGCCGGAAATTTTCAGAACAGCTGTTAACTCTTTAGGTGCGGAGTTTGAGGAATTAAATGCCGAAGATTTATCCAAGCTAAATATTCCATCGGGTGTAAAAATCGCCAAATTACAAGCAGGTAAATTAGCAAACGCTGGCATTAAAGAAGGCTTCATTATCACATCAGTTGATAAGAAAAAAGTATCGAGCATAAAAGATATTCAAAACATGTTGGAGAATAAAACAGGTGGCGTTTTAATTGAAGGCATGTATCCAAATGGCATGAGAGCCTATTATGGTTTTGGGTTGTAAGTTTAGTAGTTTAAAGTAGATTTATCATTTGATTGAGCGGTTATGTCTTTACGCATTTGTGATAGGTCTAAAAAAGTAAAAATCAAATGTTAAAAACATAACAAAAACCTAATCATTTAATAATCAAAGCAATACAGACTTGGAAAAACGCCCTTTTTTTTCTATCTTTGTTGGCTTATAAAACCAATCTAATACCATGAGACAGCTAAAAATAACCAAATCGATTACCAATCGCGAGAGTGCATCTTTAGATAAATACCTTCAAGAAATTGGTAGAGAAGAATTAATTACTGCAGAAGAGGAAGTTGTTTTAGCCAAGAAGATTAGAGATGGGGACCAAGACGCTTTAGAAAAATTAACCCGTGCTAACTTACGTTTCGTAGTATCTGTAGCAAAACAATATCAAAATCAAGGTTTAAGTTTACCAGATTTAATTAATGAAGGAAATTTAGGTTTAATTAAAGCAGCTCGTCGTTTTGATGAGACTCGTGGATTTAAATTTATCTCTTACGCTGTATGGTGGATTCGTCAATCAATTTTACAAGCATTAGCAGAACAATCTCGTATCGTTCGTTTACCATTAAACCAAGTAGGTTCATTAAATAAAATCAATAAAGCTTATTCTAAATTAGAACAAGAATTTGAGCGTGAACCAACAGCAGATGAAATTGCCGAATTATTAGATTTACCAATTGATAAAGTATCTGATACAATGAAAGTATCTGGTCGTCACGTAAGTATGGACGCACCATTTGCTAACGGTGAAGAAAGTTCTTTATTAGATGTATTAGTAAACCATGATTCATTGAAAGCAGATGCTGGTTTGATTATGGAATCCTTATCAAAAGAAATTGATAGAGCTTTATCTACTTTAACTGAAAGAGAAAGAGACGTAGTTAAATTATTTTTCGGAATAGGTTTAAACCACGGTTTAACTTTAGAAGAAATTGGTGATAAATTTGATTTAACTCGCGAGCGTGTTCGTCAAATTAAAGAAAAAGCGATTCGCCGTTTACGCCACAGTTCAAGAAGTAAATTGTTACAACAATACTTAGGATAATCTTTATTGATTATTTACTCCAATTAAAGCAAACATCAACTAGATGTTTGCTTTTTTTATGCAATGTCATTTTTCCATAAAGGTTACGGTTAAATTTAGTAAGCTTTTTATGAAATGTATGCTTGTGTATTTTTTTATTTGAAGAAGAACTTAAACTTCGTGATGAAAAATTAAAAGATAGCTCTAAGCCTTTTCTATTATTACTTACAACGTTATTAGTTTGAATGTTAGAATTGATGTTTCGCTGTGATTGATTAATATTTGAAACATTATCATCTATAAAATTAAGCTGTTGTTGCTCTAAAGGATTGTTATCATTGTTATCATTATTCAAATAATTGGAGGTTTGAATAATTTGCATTGGAACATTTATGTTATTTTGAACAAATAAATTTCCCGCTTGTTGTACTTGAGAAACGTACTTAAAAATGCAATTAGTAAAATAATAAGATATGTAACTTTCATTGAATATATATTTAATCAAATATCAAAAGATAAACTTCAACCACCGATTTTGACTTGTTAACGAAACTTAAAAAGAAACTTCTTTAACTAATTTTAGGAGCTAAACCTTATATAAATTCTGAAAATGGTCGGTGAAATTTGGAAAAACATTGTAGAATTAAAGATTTAACGAATAATTGCTCAATTATATTATGAGTGGTTAAAAAACAAGATATAATTCACATACATTTATAAAAACCTAAAATAACTAACATGAAATTTATTACTTATTCTTTATTAGGATTAATGTCTATTTCGCAGTTCACTACATCTGCGCAAGGCCAATTATCTCAGCCATTAAAGGCTAGAAAGCAATTCACAATGCCTTCTAATCTTACAATTAATGATTACACATCAAAGACAATTCTGTTTAAAGTGAAACCTCAATATAGAGGTATAACAAGCAACACTAAAATTAATAATCCTTTATTAGATCAGGTATTAGCTTACGTTGGAGTAAATAAATTAAGTAAAAAGTTTCCAAATCATGCTCCGCCTGAAAGAGCTAAAAACGAATTAGGTCAAGCTTACGCAGATTTATCTTTAATTTATGAATTAAAGTATACAAACAACATAGCACTAGAAGATGCTATTAACCAAATTTTAGCAACTAATCTTGTGGAATTTGCTGAGCCTCATTACAATTATCAAATGCATAACGTTACACCTAACGATCCTTCTATTGGAAGTCAAAACGGATTCTTAACTCGTATTAGAGCTTATGCTGCTTGGGATTTAGCATTAGGAGGTTCTCAAGGTACAGCTTCAGTTGTTATCGGAATTGTAGATTCGGGTACAGATACAGATCATCCAGATTTAGTAACACAATTTGCAATTAATGCAGCTGATCCAATTAACGGAACAGATGATGATGGCGATGGTTATATAGATAATAATAGAGGCTACGATTTAGCGGGCGCAGATTATAATAATGTTGTTGGAGATAATAACCCAAATATTATGGGTAATAATAACAATCATGGTTCTCATGTATCTGGTTGTGCTTCTGCTGCAACTAACAATACAGTTGGAGTAGCAGGTATTGGCTGGAACTGTAAATTATTACCTATTAAATGCTCGGCTGATAACGATACAAGAGGAGCTGGTGGAGTTGGATATGTTATTGCTGGATACGAAGGAATAACGTATGCTGCTGATCATGGTGCAAAAATCATTAACTGTTCATGGGGTGGACCAGGAGGCGGTTCATTTGGACAAGTAATTGTTGATTATGCTACTATCAACAAAAACTGTTTAGTTGTTGCTTCAGCTGGTAATTCAGGTATCGACGAACAAAATTTCCCTGCATCATATAATTATGTATTATCTGTAGCAGCTACAAAATCTACTAGTGATACAAGAGCAAGTTTTACAACCTATCATTATGATGTAGATATTAGTACGCCAGGTGAAAACATTTATACCACATTATATAATAATTCATATGGTAACATGAGTGGAACTTCTATGTCTTCTCCTATTACTGCGGGTGGAGCTGGTTTAGTTCAATCAAAATACAATTACACAAATGCTTTACAAATTGGACAACGTTTAAAACAAACTTCTGACAATCATTATGCACCAGGAGCAAATATTTCAGGAGTTGGTAATACACAAGTTCAAGTTCAAAATAAACTTGGAAAAGGTCGTATGAACTTGCAACGCGCATTAAATGATCCAGCTGCACCATCAGTAGTTTTTGACAACGAAATAATTACAGACCATAACGATAATGCTATTATAGTTGGTGATAGTTTATTTATTACTGGTGATTTCATTAATTATCTTGCACCTACAAGCAATTTAAATGCTACAATAACTGCAGTTTACAATGGCACTTGTGTTACCACAATTGATAATAGTACGAACCTTGGAGTAATTAATACATTAGCTTCAACAAACAATAATGCAGATCCATTTAAATTTAAAATAAATACAGGAACTGGAGATAATAGCTTAATTACATTTAAAGTAACCGTATATGATGGAACTTATTTCGATAACTACTTTTTTGATGTGACCGTTAATGTTGATTACATTAATATCGCTATTAATGATGTAGCTACCACAATAACAAGTAAAGGAAAAATTGGTTACAATGCTGATGGACAATTACAAGGCTTAGGTTTTAAATATTTGGGTACAAATTTATTATATGAAGCATCTGTTATGTTTGGATCTTCAAGTACGAAAGTTTCTGACTCCTTCAGAGGAGCAACAGCTGGAACAGCTGATGCTGATTTTCAATCAGTAGTAAAAGCAAATAAAACAGTACCAGGTGTGTTTTCTGAATTTGATGTACACGGACGATTTAATGATGCCGTGGCTACACCAGTGCAAAATTTATTAGTATCACATAGTGCTTATGCATGGACAACTCCTGGTAATAGAAAATATGTAATTGTAGAATATGTGATGAAAAATAGTGGTACAACACCTATTAGTACTTTATATGCAGGTATTGCAGCCGATTGGGATATTGATGCAGCTACTGCTTCTCAAAATAAATCAAATTATGATGCCGCTACCAAAATGGGATATATTTATTCAACAGCAACAGGCGGTAAATTTGCAGGTATTAAATTATTGACAAATACAGCTGCTCCAGTATGCTACAATATCGATAATATTGCTGGCGGCGGCGGCGGTGTTGATATCAATGATGCCACTGACTATTTTGGAACAGGAAACAAATACACAACATTATCTACAAATAGGTATATAGCAGGTGCTGCTGATGCTGATGGAGAAGATATTGTTGGAGTTATGAGTTCTGGTCCTTTTACAATTGCTGCAGGCGATAGCGCTAAAGTTGCCTTTGCATTAATTGCAGGAGATGATTTAACTGACATTAAAAAAAGTGCTGATAGTGCTCAAGTTCATTATGATGGTCCTCCATCAATTGTTACAGGAATCAAGAACAATGCAAATAATGAGCTAAACGCTGTTGTATTCCCAAATCCAACTAACAGTGATTTAAATTTTATGATTAATACTACAAAATCTGAAAATGTAGATATTATTTTAGTAAATACATTAGGGCAAACGATGAAACACCTTGTTAAAACCAACATGAACTCTGGATTTAACCAAATCACAACAGATGTGAGTCAGCTGCCAGCAGGTACTTACTTTTATCAAATTAAAACCGATAACGCTTCCTTAAAAGGAAAAGTGATTATAACAAAATAATAGTTACTTTAAGAATAAAAAAAAGCGTTCACAAGTTTGTGAACGCTTTTTTTATTAAACTCTGTTCCCCAATTCAATAACCGCTAAATCCTTTATTTCATGTTTATCAATTACAAAACGCAATACTGTTTTAATTTGATGAAAACCATGAATACCGCAAGCACCAGGATTCATATGTAACACATCGTATTGCTGCTGATACATTACCTTTAAAATATGTGAATGACCACAAATAAACAACTTAGGTTTCTCTGCAATTATGATGTCTTTTACTTCTTTTAAATAATTAGTTGGAGAACCACAAATATGAGTCATGAAAACTTTTACATCTTCGCATGTAAAAATCAAATTCTTTGAAAATTCTTTTCTTGCATCAGCATCGTCAATATTACCGTAAACAGCCTTGAGAGGTTTTATTTTTTTGATAACATCTGTAACTGAATTTAAATTGCCAATATCGCCTGCGTGCCATACTTCATCAGCAGCCTCCATATGCTTTAACAAAGCCTTATCTAAATGACTGTGGGTATCCGATATTAATAAAATGTTTTTCAAGAAATAAATTTCTTAAAGATACAGATTTAATTTAGTTAACAATTCAGCTTTGTTAGCTCTGGAAACAGGGATATTAGAGCCATCTTTTAAAACTACAATGCCTCCATCTCCTTTAATATATTTTTCAATTTCATTCAAATTAATTAAATGAGCACTATGTATGCGGCAAAACATCGTGTTAGATAATTGATCTTCAAAACTTTTTAGAGTCTTTGCAATCATCATTTTTTTCTTGCCCTTTAAATATACATGTGTATAATTAGATTCTGCCTCCAAGCGAATAATATCGTCTAAATCTACCCATAAAATACCCTCCTGAGATGGGATTGATATTTTCTTATTTTTTTGAATAGCACTTAAAATTAATGATTCAATAGCAGCATTACTATTTTTATTAGAAGAAGAAATTCTTTTTTCAGCATTGTTAACTGCATTAATTAACTCATCAACATCAATAGGCTTTAACAAATAATCAATAGCATTAGTTTTAAATGCTTTAATGGCATAATGCTCATAGGCCGTGATAAATATAGTTTCGTAGCCAATGTCTCGAGTATGTTGTATAACGTCAAAGCCTGTTCCAGTAGGCATTTCAATATCTAAAAATATTAAATTTGGTTTTTTATGTTGTATGGATGAAATGGCGTTTTCAACAGAATGTTCTATAGAAAGAATATTGACTTGAGGACAATTTTGCTTAATTAAAAATTGCAAAACCTCTGCTCCATCTTTTTCATCATCTATTATAATTGCGTTAATCATTTTGAGAATTTTTAATATTAATTGTAATTTCCACTGTAGTTCCAATAGCTAAATCATTTATTATCTTGTCAATTACAGCTACTTTGGTTAATAGATTATTATTTTGTTCGTTCAATATATCTATTCTATCTTGAGTAACAGCCATACCCATTGATTGGTGAGACAATTGTTTTCTTTCTTTAATTTCTTTTGCTTTCTTTCTACCTATTCCATTATCATCAATAATGCACTTCAATACCGACCCATTTTTAGAGAACTTAATTTCTAACTTTCCTCTTCTTTCCGATAAAGGCATAATACCATGCAAAATCGCATTTTCAATATAAGGCTGAATGATCATTGGTGGAATAAATAAATTTTCGGCATTTAAACTATCTTCTATAATGATTTCATAATCAAAACAAAATGAGGCTCGTAAAGCTTCTAACTCAACGTATAACTCAAGAGCTTCTACTTCTTTATTAAGCCACACTAAATCGTGCTTGGAGTTTTCGAGAACAGAACGTATCAATCGTGCAAATTTGGTTAAATACTTTTGTGCAGACCTAGAATCATTTTTTACTACAAAATTTTGTATGGAATTAATTGCATTAAACATGAAATGGGGATTCATTTGGGCACGTAAAGCTTTTAATTCAGACTCCGATATACGTTTATTCATTTCTGTCTTTTCTTTCTCTTGTTGCTGAATTAGCTGTATACGTTTTTTGTATAAGAAATAAACTAAAACAAAAATAAAAGTGAGTAAAGCCCCATAAAACCACCAAGTTTTCCAAAAAGGTGCGTCAATAATAAAATTAATTTCAGCGGGATTTGATGAAATTTGTCCATCAGAATTTAAAGCATAAACAATAAACCTATAACTTCCGGGGGGCAAGGTTGTGTATTGAACAAAAGTATTTTCAGTATAAATCCAACTTGAATCCAATCCTTCTAAACGGTATTTATATAAAATCCGACCTTCACTTTTAACATTGATTCCTTTGAATACGATCTTCACAAAATTTTGATGATAATTCAAACTTAAAGTAGAATCAAAATCATATTTAACCGAATTAATGGATAATTCTTCAATGTAAGTAGGTATAACAATTCCTTCATTAAAGGCTTGCTTAATATTTACTTGTCCTAAACCTTTATTAGTGGCAAAAAACAATAAACTATCATGAACCAATAATTGATTAATTTCGCTAGATACTAGACCTTCCGACAAATTAATGGTATTAACTTTATAATGATTATTGTCTGTTTTTTTTAATCGAGAGATTCCTCTGTTTGTTCCTACCCAAACATCTCCTTTACTATCACTGGTTAAAAATTTAGCCATATTACTAGCTAAACCCTCACGTTCCGTATAACGAGCTATAGAATTAGATTCATCGTAAATTAATACACCATTACCTTTTGTTGCAATAAACAATTGTTGATTAATATGCAGTATGTCGTCTATTCTACTTTTTAATAAAGGAATGCTGTCTCCTAAAAACACTATTTTATTTTTCGTGTATTTATAAACGCCTGTTTTTGTTCCTAAATAAATTTTATCATCAACTTTGCATATCGAAAATATAGTGGGCAAATCTTTCACAATCTCCTTAGCTAGGCCAGTTCTTTTATTAATTTTGTATAAACTGCCGTATTCGCAGCCTAACAAATTTTCAGAATCAAAGTTTTCTGAATCCTTCATTTTTAAAAACTGTTTCGATTCTTTGTCATTATAATAAATCGGAATACCATTTTTAGAATTTGAATCGAATATAAAAGCAGGGCTCCCACAAACAACGTATTCATTACCAAAGGATTTGATATTCCAAAAGGAACTGTTATCTATATTCTTTCGATGTGCAATAGAAAAGTCATTTAAATCAATATCGTTGTACGAATAATCGGATGCTAAGCAGATAAGCCTCTTATCTTGTTTAGCAATGGCAAATATTTTATCGGTACTTAATCCACTTTCTTTATTATAAAATTTAAATTCTAAAGTGGGTATATAAAACAAGCCGTCTTCTAGTGTAGAAAACCATAAGCCTTTGGCATTATCTTGAAATGTGGAGGTAACAGACATTTCTTCAAGAAAAGCCAAATCTGTTTTCTCTCCATTTAAACTATTTAAATAAGTTCCTTTGCTTAAAGTATTAAACCAAAGCCGATTTTGAGAATCAATATTTGTTGTGATAATACTATGGGTTGTATCAAACTCAGTGTTAGTGTTTTTAAAATAATAAAAGTGCTTATTTTTAATTTCAAATACATTTTTACCAGTTGAAACTATTATTTTATTATTAGCATTGGATAAAAAAACAGCTCCGCCATATGCTTTAATTTGAGTAGAGGTATCCGTATGCAATAATCCTAAATCATTTACGTCATCAAAAATAAGAGGTATACTAGATGCAGAAGGTATAGCGTGTAAATAATTTTTACCATATAAAAATTTATTGTTTTCTATCTGTTTCACGAAAAAACAATTAAAAGCATATTGATATGTTTTTACAACATCATAATATGGAGGATAAACTTTTAAATAACCTTTTTTATCAATTGAAACATATAAGGTATCTTTTGAATCGAAAATAAAATCAGTAGGCAATGTTTTAACGATGGAAGTTAATTTTTCGTTAGCTTTTATAGGATAAACTGAATCCGTTTTGTGAACATAATAGGCAAAACGACCCGAATAAGTAGAAAACCAAACTCTACCATAAGCATCTTCATGTATTTTAAAAACGGTGTTATCTGGTAAACCATCGGCAGTAGTGTAAGTTTTAAAATGATAACCGTCATACTTTACAACTCCTGCGTCTGTAGCTATCCATAAATAGCCTTTACTATCCTGAGTAACAAAATAAGTTTCTGAACTTGGTAACCCTTGATTTACGCCGTAATGCTTAATAACGGTATTTTGAGCATAACCAGATATGCTCAAAAAAAGAATAGTAAAATAAATTACAAAAATATGTTGGAACCTTGCTTTCAAATCTATTTATCAAATATACAAACTACCCTACTTGATGCAAAAATACGAACCAATTATCTGGTATTTCCGTTAGATACTAAGTGAAACACGGTAAATACTAAATGATGCTTTAAAAAGATACAAATACATTTAATTTTATCTAAGATATTAACCTAATACGAGCAATATGAAACTATTAAACATTTTCAACAAAAACACAAAAGTTAAAGCAAAGGCTAACATTCAAAAATTAGAAAAGAATCAATTAAGTAAGGTAATTGGAGGTGCTGACAAAACAACAACTACATCACTACATACGTCTGCACATGAAGCAGCTCATGTTAAACAACAATAAATAATACACTCACTAAAACCAAAAAAATTATGAAAATATTAAACATCTTCAAAAAAGAAGTCAAAAACACTGTTGAAAACAAAACTCAAACACTGGACAAAACTCAATTAAGCAAGGTAATTGGAGGAACAGATGCAGTAAGCACAAAAGAAAAAGGGATTACTATCTGTACAACCCATGTGGAATGGTCTAAATAAATCTATTAAAAATCAAAATTAATATCTAAAACTACCCAATGAAACTATTCAAAATCTTCAATAATGAATTTTCGAGAAACTCGGATTCTAAAAATGCAGTTAAAAAAAGCCTAACAAAATTAGACAAAACTCAGTTAGAAAAAATGATTGGCGGCACATCAACTACTAAAAGTACTGCTACCCCTTATAAAGATTGCGAAGCTAATGAAATGTAATAATCTAAATATTCTCAAAAATGAAATCATTTAATATCTTCAAAAAACAAACTACTAAAGTGGTAAGCTCAAAAATTCAAAAACTTGAAAAAAATCAACTAGAAAAGGTAATTGGTGGGGCTGGTTCATCTGGAACAACAACTATGAACGCTCCTAAAGTAGATTTAAATCCATAAATTTCAATAAAACTAACTAATAATTAAATACAAATTACTATGAAAATCCTAAACATCTTTAAGAAACAAATCAAAAAAGAAATTGCTAGTCAAACTCAAAAATTAGACAAAAAGCAACTTGAAAAAGTAATTGGCGGTACAGAGCAAACATTGGGAGGTAAAGCTCATTATGGCTCAGCAAGTAACGGAAAAATTTAATAAAAAAAAGCAGCAAATATTTGCTGCTTTTTTTTATCCACCTACTCTCTTCAATTTATAAATCAATTTATCAATTACCTTCGTGTTTTTAGTGATAATTTCAGCATCACCAAGCATTCCGAATCTAAATTTTAATTTCTTTTTCAAATTAGTTGTGATTCCTTCTGGTAATTTAACCTTCACTAAATATTGTTTATTGACATCTATTTCCGAAATATTTTCAATAATACCTTTTACTACACCATATTCTTCAAACGGATAACTCTTCAGTTTAATAATAACAGTTTGTCCACTCTCTACCTTTCCCAAATTATATTGATCTAAATATACTTCACCTAAGTAGTAGATATTTTCAGGCATTACATAAAACACATCTTGCCCCTTTGCTACAGCTTGATATTCCTCAATACTACCAGCAAAGGAAATTTTACCATTATCAGAGGCCGATAAAATAAATAGATGTTTCCAATTAGAAATATCATTTTTCAAAATATTTAACTGCTTCATGAAATTTAATTTCTCTTGCTCAATGTTGTCATTAATATCAACCAACTGTTTGGTTGTAGAAAACTGATTATTGTTGTTATTTAAAATATTAGATTGTAATTGTTTGTACAATAATTTTTTAGAAATATACTTTGATTCAATTTTCTGAAGTTCAGCTAAAGCAATTACATTATCAAAAAATAAATTCAAATTAGTTTTGTATTCATCCTCTGCTAATTTTAAATCTTTCTTCACTTCTCGTTCCTGCTCAACTAAATTTAAGTTTAAGTTTGAAATAGTTTTAATTTCATTTTGAATTAATTGCTTTTTCCCAGTAATAATGCTACCATTCCAGTATGCTTGAAGGGTTTGTAAGGAAATAAAAAACGTTTCGAATGAACTTTGAATTTCTCCAAATCTATTGAACTTAATAAAATTGATACTTTTTATAACATCCCATTGTCCATCTATCAATAAAGAATCAATTTTGGTTAAATTAGTTTCTAAGGCTTCTATATCTTCTACGTTTGCTAATGCCTCAACATAACCTAAATGCTGACCGCGTTTAACAATGTCTCCATCTTTAATCAATAATTTAATCAACTTACCATCAAACTTGGCAGTTACTGGTTTTGGATTAACACTTGTTTTGATAGTAACCTGAGATAAAATTGTATCAGGATATTTTATAACCCAACATAATGAAATAAGCGTCACACAAATAATAAACATAAAAGTATTACCCCAACGCACAATGGCAGGTGGATTTGTTCCAATAATATCTTGAATACTTTCGCTGCGGCTGTTTATGTCATCTTCTATTTCTTCCATTACGACCCAAGCTCAATTTGATTTTTAACTAAACCATAATAAATTCCCTGCATAGCAACCAATTCTTTATGAGTTCCTACTTCTGCTATTTCTCCTCTATTTAATACGACGATTTGATCGGCATTCACAACTGTACTTAAACGATGGGCAATAACCACTACCGATCGTTTTTCGCAAAACGCTTCTAAATTTTGTACAACTAACCTTTCATTTTTAGCATCTAAAGCACTTGTAGCCTCATCTAAAAACATAAAATTTGGATTTTTATAAAAAGCGCGCGCTAGCAAAATACGTTGCTTTTGTCCTAAGCTCATTGGCACTCCTTCATCTCCAATTTGAGTATTATAACCTAACGGCAAACTCTCTGTAATAAACTCGTCGATACAAGCTTGTTTAGCGCACTCAACCACACGTTTCATGTCAACTTTCAATCCCAAAGCTATATTATTAGCAATCGTTTCCGAAAACACTTTTCCTTCTTGCATAACTACGCCAATATTTCCACGCCATACACTATAAAAAATGGCGTTCATATTATCGCTACCAACCATTATTTTTCCCATACTTGGTTCGTAAAAACGCAATAACAATTTCATTAAGGTACTTTTTCCACTTCCACTAGATCCAACTATCGCCGTCGTTTTACCGGCTGGAATCGTTAAATTAATATTTTTCAATACCAAATTATTAGGATCGCCTGTATAAGAAAAAGATAAATTCTCTAAAACTAAATCTTCTGCTTTATCAATGCGTGAAACTGCTTTATTGAAATGTGTTTCTTCCTGTTCTTGTTGATGAATTTCTAAAATTCTATCTAAACCTAATTTAGCTTCTTGAAGTAAAGGAATAAACTCAATGATTTGATTAATAGGAGATTTTAACTGGCCAACAATCATATTAATAGCAAACATAGCGCCTAACGAATAATGCCCATTAACAACTGCTTTCGCAGAAAAATACGTGATTAAAATAGTAGTAAGTTGATTGATGATATTAGCGCCATTATTTTGCAACTGTTCAACAGATAGAGCTTTTGTATTTATCTTAAAAATACGTGCTTGATTTTCTTCCCACTCCCAACGTTTTTGTTTATTGCTATTGCTAAGCTTTATTTCTTCAACTCCTTTAATTATTTCAATTAACTTATTGTAGTTTTTGGAATAGGTTTCAAAATATCTAAAATCTAATTTCTTTTTTTGTTTTAAAAATAAGGTCACCCATAAAATACTTAACAAACTTCCTGCAAAAAACACTAGAAATATTTTTAAATCATAAATCACTAATATGATACTAAACAAGATTAAATTAATAATAGAAAAAACCGTTGATAAAGATGTTACAGTTAAAAGCCGTTCAATACGCTTGTGGTCTTCTACTCTCCTTAAAATATCACCAATTAGATGACTTTCAAAAAATTGAATTTTCAAACTCAATAGTTTTTTTAAGAAATCGGATATTAACGATACGTTAATTCTACTGCCTATATGCAATAAAATCCAGCTTCTAATGATTTCGACAAAAGCTCCGCCTAAAAACAAAACCACCTGGCCAATTAAAACCAAATTGATGAAATTAATATCTAAGCCATTTATACCCTTATCAACAATAGATTGTGTTAAGAAGGGCGTAAACAACATAATGATACTACCTATTAACATCCCTAAAAATATCTGAACAAAATAAGGCGTGTAGCCTCTCATATAATCCAGTAAGAATTTAGTAGAGCTTATATGTTTTTCTTCTACGCCATCAATTTCACTTTCATAAAATTCAGTACTTGGTTCTATAAATAAAGCAAAACCAGTATCTGAGCCATGTCCCCATGCCTCTAAAAATTCTTGTTTATTATAAACCATTAAACCCATTGCAGGGTCAGAGATATACACTTTATTTTTGGTCATTTTGTAGAGTACCACAAAATGATTGTTTTTCCAATGAAGAATACAAGGAAATGGTTTACTTTCTAATAATCCATCATAATTAATTTTTACACCAGTTGATCTTAAGCCTATTGTTTCAGCTGCCTCAGAAATACCCAATAGATTAACACCCAATTTTGTAATAAAACATTTCTCTCGTAAAAAAGAAACAGAGAAATCTCTTCCATAATATTTAGCAATCATTTTAATACAGGTAGGCCCGCAATCCATTGCGCCTAACTGCCTAACATTTGGAAATGATTTACTAAAAATACCCATTAAATAGTAGAAATTAACATTGTAAAACTAGCAAAAAACTTGGTACCGCTTTTAAAAAAAAGTAGGTTTTTACGTTAAATACTAAGTCAAACATGGTAATTACTAATTGTGTATTGAATGTGGATGACAAAGTTCATTAATTTGAATTCAAATCAAAATAATAAATCACTTATCGTTAAAAAGTAAACAGATAACAAACCAAAGCAAGCAGCTATTTATTATCTAAAAACAATACACTAAACAAACATAATTTTAACTCAAATTAATAACTCAAAAACAAATCACATGAAACTATTTAACATTTTCAAAAAAGAAACAAAACAACCAGTAAACGTTACGGAAGAAACACTAGTAAACTGTTTAAATTCACTAAACTCTTTATCTGACCGAAAAGTACACCAAGTAAAAGATTTAGTAAAAAAAGAAGATAACAAATGGGAATTTTCGATGATATATGCCTTTAATGGTGCTAGTGATTTTTTAATAGATTTAAAATGCACTATCTCAGAAACTATTTACGAAAACTTTTTAAACTCAAAAACTAGAATTCAAAAATTAGATGCGCGTTCATTAAGCTACGTTATTGGAGGAAATGGAGGAGATGGAACTACACCGCCTGACGGCACTACTTCTACTTCTGGCGGCCCATTAAAAGGTGTAGATGTAAAACTAGGTAGAAATCCAGGCGGAGGAATTCAAGCGTAAATATTTAATAATCTTAAAATAAAAACCATGAAACTATTTAACCTTTTCAAAAAAGAAACTTCGAAAGAAGTGAAATCTAATATCCAAAAAATGGATAAAAATCAATTAAGTAAAGTTATTGGTGGTGTTGACACTAAAGTTGTAGTACCAAGTGGCGCCGTTGTAGTAGGTGGACAAACTGCTAGTGGATTATAAAAACTAATAAAAAAATCATGAAACTATTCAACATCTTCAAAAAAGAGACTTCTAAAGAAGTAAAATCCAACATCCAAAAATTAGATAAAAACCAATTAAATAAAGTTATTGGTGGTTCTGACACAAACCCTATAGTAAAAGGCCCTCCTGTAATTGTAGGTGGACAAACTGCAAGTGGAACATAAAATTATAGAAAAATAATATTTTATAATAAACATTAAAAATAAAGAAATCATGAAACTATTCAACATCTTCAAAAAAGAAACTTCAAAAGAAGTAAAATCCAACATCCAAAAAATGGATAAAAATCAATTAAGCAAAGTCATTGGTGGTGGCGGACCTGATACTCCAGATGAAACTGGAACAGTGATAGTAAAAAGCAAATCAAATATTAAAACTAACTAATCATGAAACTATTCAACATCTTCAAAAAAGAATCTTCAAAAGAAGTAAAAAGTAATATCCAAAAAATGGATAAAAATCAATTAAGCAAAGTAATTGGTGGGGTTGATGGCTCTTCGCCTGATTCAACAACCGCAGCCGATGGTGGCCCATTAAAAGGCATAGACGTAAAAGGAAGAGCTGTAAGTACTCAAGGAGTGAAATAATCTAACCAATAAAAAAACAAACAATCATGAAACTATTCAACATCTTCAAAAAAGAAACTTCGAAAGAAGTGAAAACTACTATCCAAAAAATGGATAAAAACCAATTGAGTAAAGTAATTGGTGGCGGTGACGGAACTCCAGATCCTCTTACAACAGAAACTGTCGTTGTTAAAAGTAAATCAAATATCAAAAATAACTAACAAAATAATTAGTAATTCTATTAAAATAAAAAAAGGCTTCTCAATTGAGAAGCCCTTTTTTAATAATTGAACTAGCTTACTGTTTAACCAACTTCTTGCAAAGTTCCTGATTATTATATCTAATCTTCACCCAATACATGCCATTACTTAAGTTTAAAGCATTAGCATCAATGGTTTTTGAATAAGTTCCTGCACTTTCTTTCGATTGGTAAGAGATAATTTCTCTACCTGCTGCATCAATTAATGTCATATTAATTTCGCTATCGTTTTGCAAATCTAACGACACTACAAATGAGTTATTAAATGGATTTGGATAAATGTTCACCAAATTACTTTCTGTTAATTCTTTTACGCCTGTTGGAATTGTAACCGTTTGTCCATTAGTGCTAATTACATTACTGTATAAACCAGCGCCATTTTCTGACTTCACATTAAAGTAATAAGTAGTACCGGTAGTTAATACTAAATTTTTTGCAGTCACAGCTGTATCTGCCCAATTGCTTGTCCATGTTAATGTATTAACCGCACCAGGACTTGTACCAATAGAATACCAATATTCTGCAATAGCTGAATTAGGATCGTTCGATGATGACCAGTTTGCTGATAAAGAATCGCTCGTTACTACTACATTAATATCTGATGTTTTTCCATCATTAATAGTAGTGACATTTGAAGGATTCGTCCAATCAATATTTAAATCATGATAATCTATAGAAGATAAATTACCAGCAACATCATTCACAATCGATTTTACTTTAGCCGCAAAGGTTGTAGGGTTTGGATTTTGGTAACGAATATCGTTAGCATTACCGGCACCAAGCGAAACTGAAACAGAAGCTGTTGGACGAGAACGATAAATTTTTATTTCATCTAAACTCCATTTACAATTTCCACTTCTAAACGACACATGTGTTCCACTTGCTAATGGTGAAGGATCTGTCCAAGTTGCTATTAAGGAATTGTCTTTATACACATCCATCTTTCCTGTAATGCGATCATAAATTACTTTAAAATCGTACCACTGCCCTGCTACTAAATTAACAGCAGCTGTGTAAGTTGGAGCACCAAATGTATTAACGCCTCCTGAGTAATATGTTTTATATAATTGTACCGCTTGGTTATCTAATCTAAACCAAACAAAATAACTATTTCCTCTATTCACACTATCAGGTGCATCTGCAAAGAAATGTAATCCTGCTCTACGATTAGTTCCAGTCCCTTCAATTTTCCCTTTAAAATTATATAAATAACGATTAGACAAGGTTTGTGTTAAAGCGGCGTAAATATTTGTGTTTGCAGCTGCTGTGCTTAGCTCATCCGTTTGTTCTAAAGCATTATTATTAATTCCCCAAGTCCCTACTTTTTGTGTCCACTCAGGATGAATAGCGACATCAAAATTATCAGATAAAAATCCATGTGTATAATTTCCTCTCCACTCTACTCCATTATAATCAATGACTTGATAGTAACTTTTTTCTAATCCAGAACCTCCAGCATTATCCGCATCATTAAAGGTTGCTGTAAAATTAGCTGTTTTCCATGCTCCAACCGAACTAATGGTTGTTGTTGGCACTGTAACATCTGCCGTGGTTGTTGGTGTTCCTACTCCATTGGTTGTGTAAGTAGCTACCCAACCTGCTGCTGTAGTAGCGCAATCTGAACGAAACTCCACTAATAAGTTAGCACCTGTTGAATTAATATTTCCTGGAGATACCGTACTTGTGTATTTTCCAATTAATGGAGCATTCACATTGTTACCATCGTATATAAATAAATAATCGTAAGCATTTTCTAAACTAAAAGAAGTGAAATTCATACTCACCGATGTTGCGCCTCCTGAAGGTTGAAACAACCATAATTTACGTTCGTCGTTTGCATAATTTGCTGCCGCTAATCCACTATCATAAAAAGTACCGCTTGTTGCTGTTACAGTAGTTACAACTGGCGTATTATTAATTAACTTATAAAATTTTTCCCAGTTCCATAATGGCCCTGGGTCTGTGTGTGTTTGACTAGCAAACATTTGATGTCCTTTTATTTTAACGCAATTACCTTGTTCGCATTGTGGTGTAGTTCCACTGCAACCAGGACCAAAATAACAACGTAAAGGATTAATTGAATTACTTGAACACATATCTCTGGTTAAATCGGCACTCGATTGATACATGGCATTTGTAAACCAAGAGGCATTATTAATATAACCTTCGTGCTCTGTTCCTAATGTGTATGGATTTGCAGAAGCTGCATGCCAAGCTTTATCACTTTCATAAACCATTTGAGTACATTGTCCATCAGAGCTACGAACTACATAATGAGAAGACGCTGATGCACTACAATTTTTAAACCACGAGATACAACCAGCATAAGAGCCTTGAACAAAGTGTATAGCTACCGCTGTAATAGCTGTGCCACTTCTTGAACTATAATTACAAGTCGTTGGGTTCCAAATTCCCGCAGGATAATCAGGCGAAGAAAGAACACTATTAACACCTGATGTTTTGTAAGCAGCGCCATTAGTGTTAGTAATGCCTGTTGTGCCAATAATTGTTTTTGAAGAACTCAATATTTCATAGTTAGCTCCAAACACATCTTGCATGTTAATTAAATAATCAGGAAAACCATAAAAATCTTGAAACTCACCGTTTGATAAAAACCAATACAATTGATATAAATGTGAATTCATTGCATAATCATTCTGCAAATCATTATTTAATGGCAATTCGCTTAAGGCCACAAAAATGGGTTGGTAAATTTTTAAATCATTACCTGCAATGGATAATTGATTTTGCAACACTGAAAATGCTTTAGCATAAGCTAAAATGTGTTTTTCGGGATTCGTTTTAATATCATCTACAGAATAGCCTGATAATTGAGAAACATACACCAAATTATTTCTAAAGTAATTCTGACCGTTTTCTATTAATCCCATCACACCATGTGTTGCTGGGTAACCAATACAACTTGATTCTTCGTTGGCTAAATGCGCAAAACGACTTTGCGAAAACGCCACCGATTCTAAAACCCCTTTTGGAATTGAAGGATTTAAACTATAAGCCTTTTTGAAAAAAGCGTCATACGGATTAGTAATTAAATGCTCTCCTACTGAGTTTGAGAATGTTTGTAAAGAAAGGATAGAAGCGATAATAAGTAATAATTTCTTCATGTGTAGATTTTAGTTTCCATAAATCTATACAAAATCAGATAGACTAAAAAGTTAATTTTTTTCTAAACAGTTTTAGAGTACTAAAATGTCTAATTATTGTCACTTCGAGCGGAGTCGAGAAGCGTTCTTCGTCATATAATTATAGTTCTCGACAACGCTCGAACTCACAAATTCTGATGAAATAAAAATTAATTATACTCCAACATCTTCTTATAAACACCATCCACTTTATCTTTCAAGTCTTTGGTTTCACCTTGCTCTATAATTTCCCCTTTATCCATGACGATGATTCGATTAGCATGATGAATAGTAGAAAGGCGATGCGCGATAATAATGGACGTTCTGTTTTTTGCTAATTCAACAGAAGCAATTTGAATTAATTTTTCAGTTTCTAAATCAATAGATGACGTTGCCTCATCTAACACAAAAATTGGAGGATTATACACATAAGCTCTTACAAAGGCCACTAATTGTCGCTGACCAGCAGATAACATCGCTCCACGTTCTTTCACATTATAATGATAACCACCAGGCAAGCTTGCAATAAATTCGTGAATACCAATTCGCTTAGCCGCCGCTACTACCTGCTCTTCTGTTATAGCAGGATTATGAAGGGTAATGTTATTTAAAATACTATCACTAAATAAAAACACATCTTGTAACACTACACCTACGGATTCACGTAATTCATTTAATTGATAGTCGGAAACATCCACATCATCAATTAAAATCTGTCCCTTATTAATTTCGTAGAATCTACTCAACAAGTTTATAATGCTAGATTTCCCTGCTCCTGTAGCACCAATAATAGCAACAGTTTCGCCATGGTTAATTTTAAAAGAAATTCCTTTAATCACGTAATTATCTTCCTTATAAGCAAACCACACATTTTTAAATTCAACTTTGCCTTTCATGTTTTTAGCAGACACGGTTCCTGTTTCCGAAATAATTTCGTCGGTATCAATGACTTTAAACACACGTTCTGAAGCCACAATTCCCATTTGTAATGTATTTAAACGATCTGCTAACATTCTAATAGGGCGAAACACCATATTAATTAACATGATAAAAAAGGTAATGTCGCCTAACTGAATATTATAAGTGTTTGATTTTACACCTGCAAACCACATAAATAGTGCAATAGAAACCGCTGATAAAATTTCGACTACCGGAAAAAATACCGAGTAGTACCAAATAGACCGAATGTTAGCGACTTTATGTTTTTCATTGATTTCTTTAAATTTCTCGTACTCAATATTTTCACGGTTAAATAATTGAACGATACGCATCCCAGTTAAATGCTCGTTGGTAAATGTATTCAAAGATGCTACTGCATTACGAACTTCTGTAAATGTTTTTTTAACGCCATTCTTAAATAAGTTAGTCGCAATTATTAATAAAGGCAAGGTACTAAGTGACACTAATGCCAACATCCAATTAGTGTGTAACATCACCGATACAAAAATAATAATGGTTAAAATATCTCCACAAATCACAATAAAGCCCTGCGAAAACACATCACTCAAACTTTCAATATCCGAAATGGCTCTGGTAACCAACATGCCCACAGGCGTATTATCAAAATAGGTGTTTTTTAATTTTAAGATGTGACGATAAACCTGTAAACGTAAATCTTTCACAATGTTTTGCCCTAATAAATTAGTCACATAAATATTAGTGAATTGCAATAAGGCTTCAATTATTAATACGCCTAACAATAATAAACCCATATGATTTATAAAATCAATTTTATCGGGAGACGATAAAAAACCTTTTTCATTTGAATCAACAATGGCAATGGTGTTAAGCGTTTGTTTAATTAATAAAGGACGAACAATGCTTAAAGAAGAAAGAGTTAGAGTAATGATAATCGCAGCTGCAAACAAATTCTTATAAGGTTTACTATAAGAAAGAATTCGTTTTAAAAGCGTAAAACTAAATTTATTTTTTGGTTCTGTTTTAGCCATTAAAAATAGAGCTTGGATATTGTATGTCGGTTAAATATAAGGCATGCCCAGCTACCGACATACCAGCATCCGAACGATTTTTGTTATTGACGATTGTTTTAAATTCTTCCAAAGTTATTTTTCCTTTACCTACTTCCAACAAAGTTCCTACAATAGCACGCACCATATTTTGCAAAAAACGATTAGCGGTTATTTTAAAAACAAACTGCGTGTCGTTTAGTTTAGTCCATTTAGCAAAAGTAACGTTACAATTATTAGTTTTAGTTTGTGTATTCACTTTACTAAAACTTGTGAAATCAGTTACCGTTAATAAATAGACTGCGGCTTCGTTCATGGCATCTATATTCAAATCGCCATAATGTAACAATGAAGTTGTCGTTAAAAAAGGATCTTTATACGAATGTAAAAAGTATTCGTAGCTTCTAAACTCAGCATCAAATCGAGCACTAACCTCGTCTTTTACAGAATAGATTTTTTTTACAGCAATTTCATAAGGCAATACTTTATTCAATTTATAAACGCAATTCGACTCATCTAAATGTAAATTGGTTTTTGTAGAATCAAAATGCGCATAATAATCTTTAGCGCTCACGCCAGTATCTGTTCTACCACAACCCACTACTTCAATGGTTTCGGATAAAATCATGGATAGTTTATCTTGCAACACTTGTTGTATGGTATTTGGAGTATTATCCTGAATTTGCCAACCATTAAAATTGACACCATTATAGGCTAACTGAATAAAATAGCGAGGCATGGCGTAAAGATAACATTTGCCATTGTATTTATAAAAAAAACAAAGTAGAAACGTCCCTAGATTTCTACTTTGTTAGCTGTTGTTTAATTAAAGGGACTATTTACTAACCTTTGGCGCTGTAAATACAGGTCTGAAACCAATTAATGGCGATGCCTCAACTTCGTCAGGATATTCATCGTCTGCATCAATTTCTAAAAAATAATCGCAACTAAACCAACTACCACCTTTTGTTCCTGTTCTTGACTTCATTGCTTTTTTATTAAAAGTATTAATCATTTCTGAGGCATTACCTGCCATGCCGTATAATCCATAACCATTAGGATTATATCCCTTTACTGTACTTGTATGAAATGCCCCATCTGCAACAAAACCAGGATTTTCTTCCTTACTTTTTAAATCTACAATTTCTTTTTTGGGAACGTATAATTTCTTGATGCTATCATATCTGCATTGCTCTTTAGAATAACACATATAATTGAAACCCAAATTTTTATTTTTTTTCTAAATAATTTCATTTCATTAGCATACTTTGCGATTTTTACCCGCTGGGAGCAAAAGCCAATCCGAAATCAAAAGGAATTGAAAAAATCGTTACATTAACGGTTTATTTGTTTCTTTCAAAATTTTATTAGCTTCAATTGTCAACCACTCACAATATAATTCAGCGCCTTTACGCGAAATATTTAATGATGGGTTTTTCTCTTCGGGCGCCAAAAATACAAAAAAAAAAAAAATAAATTGGGAAATTGGTCATCGGTTCATTAAAACTCCATAGAAACTTAGTCATCCACGCTTCCTGATTTGGTTTTGCTATCTTATAATCCTCATTTCTTTTTTGAATTAATAAGTCTCCTAAAAATGTTCTATACTCTAAATTGGTAACCTCTGTTGTTTCCATATAAAATGATTGAACCGAGATTGTATCTTTTTTATAAATACATGAGCCCATAGGGATTTGCGCATATTTATCTTTATTGAGTTTCACCAATGCATCAATCATTTTTTTCTTTTCTTTTGATGTTGATGCAATCTCTTCGGATGTCAATACCGGTGCGCCAACTTCATCATTATCTCTTTCTATTGAGCCAAAAGAATGTGTTTTCTTAATTCATAAAAGCCGAGGATTAGCTTTACAGCGCCATTTAATTCTTCTTTATTATAAAGTTTACATTGCTCAAAATCACTATTCCAACTTCCACCTTTAGTAATAACTGTTTTTGTTTTGTTATCATATACCATTCACCCACATACGGTTATCACATTGCCCAAAAACTCTGGAAAAAAAGCGTCTTTATTTTTAGGAACACATCTCATATTCTTACGCAATTGATCTGCCCGTTTTTGAATACAAAAATTAGCCAAATGGCAACCAACTCTGTTTTGTATAGAATCTATAGGCCAAGGGTAAACTGGAGCAATGCCCTTGTGTCTGGCTGCTTTTATCCATTCATTTTCATAAGGAAGTCTGGCTATAATTTTTCCGTTACTAATTTCAACGATATTAGTCAACCATTTACAATATAACTCAGCTCCTTCGGGGGTTACATTTACAACAGGATAATCATTATATTTTTTATTAGAAAAATAATTATCCTTCATATCTTTTGTTTTAGCATGTCCAGGTGCATTCAGCCACAAATATTGATGAGGCTTTGCTTTTATAAACGTTTCTTTATCTTCATTAATCAATAAATCAAACAAAAATGTTCTGTATTGTAAATTGGTTACTTCAGTAGTTGATATATAAAACACGGAACTCGTATCCGTAACTTTCCCGTATGCATATTTATGCTCTTTACTATCACCAATTAAAGGATACAAGTATTTATTTGGTTTTAGCAATGCCATAGCCATTACTTCTTTTTGGCGTTTAGTTTCTTTTATTTCTTTATCAGTAAGTTTAGGAAATACATAACTAGTATCTTCTAGCCTAGCCTTTTTTTCATTCGTAAAGTTGGTTGACAAAGGCATTTGATATTTGGGAGATTCGTTGTTTGTAGGCTCTTGTTGTTGAATTGACTCAGAGGCTATAATTGTTGCTTCCTTCTTTATATCAATAACATTATTCGTATTTACTATTACCGGTTCTTGTTTTTGATTTTCTGTTGATTGTTCATTCGTTGAATTGATAATAGTTTCAGAAGCTGTATTTTTAATTGTTTGATTATGAGTATTTCTGAAATAATTAAAATAAATAAAAACAGAAGTTGCAATAATAGTAACAACACTTATTAGTTTTGCAAAAAATGCTTTATTAATGATTCCTACAGGAGATGTATGCATCACTTGACTTGAAATTGTTTCCATAAGTTCTTGGTTTTTAGGATTGTTAAAATCTAAATTTAAAAAGGCTTGACCTAGCAGGTTATCGAGCTCTTTTTCAGAAACCTTATGTTTATTATTAATTGACATGTTGTGGTGTTTTAATTTTTTCTAATTCGCATTTACATTTTCTGTTAATTGTTTTTTTAATCGCGCATAGTACACTTTCAATTGATTCTCTGGTTTTTTTACAAATTCCGAAATTTTACTATAAGGCATGTCTTGTCCGCGCATCAACAATAATATGCGTTGCCAGTCTTCTAGCTTTTCTAATTCCTGTTGTAAAATAATTAATGGCATGTTTTGAGTTGGCTGTGTTTCGGGCTCTCTATCCGTAAAATTTTCATGTAATTCTACTTCCTGATTGTGTTTTTCAAAAGTTTTATTGTCTCTTAAAAAATTACGTAAATAGTTAATATGGTTTAAAAAAAAAAAACCATGAATTTAAATTCATTTTCAAAATCACGTTCAGCAGCGTCGATATTTTATAGAGGTTTTGTACCCGCATCGTCCTTATCTTCTAAATGGTTTTGATTGTATACGCTAATAGCTTTTTAGCATACCTTTCATAAAGCCACTTAACAAACTCGTCTTTATTATTAACTATTTTACTTAATGTTTCCGAACTGAAACTCATCATAACCTGCTTACAATATATAACACATTATGGTAACAGAAGTATTTTCTTGGTGAGTAATTTTTAAATTAATAAAAATGAATCTCCAAATACAATAGATTTTTAGGCTTTTTAGCTAAATCATCGAGTTTTAATCGTTTGTTCTTTCTCCAAAACAAGCGATGCTTAGAAACACCATTATTTGTTATATAGTTAGCAATATCAGATTTGATAGATTTATCATTTCCCTCAACCGAGTAATAGTCAGTTAAGGAAATTTCAGAAATATGTTTAACTCCTATACGCTTAATAAACGATTTTATAAATACTTTATTTTTATTTAAAACGCTATCATTTAAATCCTGATAATAAATTCTAATAACCGTATCTAATAAAGCCAGCGAACCTCCTGATGGATTTTCCTCAACAATAGTAGAATCTTTAATAAGACTATCTGTTGGGGCAACTTTTTTAGGATTATAATTTTTTGAGGTAGGGTTATTCTTTTTATTGTTTCTCGAACTGGATAAAGACGATTTAAATTTTCTCTTTTTACCACCCATCGCCATTTGCATTTTCCTTTTCAAAGGCTTCATATCAAACTGACCTCTTATGCAATCTGGAAAAAAACATATAAATGGAAATTTGTTATGAATAGCACAAGAGCTAAACACACAGATTATTAATATGAGAGAAATGATACGCAAAAACCGAAATATTAAGTGCTACACTTAATATAACACATTTAGGTAACAATCATTGTAACGTTAAAATATCCGGTTTATTAGTAATAATTCCATCAACACCGCGTTTGGCTAATTTTCGAGCTTTTCGGGGTTTGTTAACAGTCCATACATAAACCGTTTTTCCTAGTTTATGTATTTTTTTAATCACGCGTTTGCTACAAAATTTATAATAGACATTCACGCCTTCCCAATTTTTAAAATCATCTTTATTAAAATGTTTATCAAAATTAAAACTCACTAAAGGCAAATTAAACACAATCAATTTTTGTAAATTAATACTACTATCTCTTTTAGCAAAATTAATTAACGGCTCTTTTTCAAACGAATGAATCGTGCTAATCCAGTTTTGTGCATTGTATTTGGCGATTAAATCTACAATGTGCTTTTCGATATTTGGATAATACGAGTTCCCTTTTTTGAGTTCAATTAACAATTTACATCTTCCGTTTATTGCAATAATAGCCTCCTCTAAGGTTGGAGGATTTTCTTTGAGTACCGTTTTTTGCAGTTTGATAGAAAGTTGTTTAAAGTCACTTGAAGATATATCTTTAATTAATCCTTCGCCATTTGTTGTTCTATCCACACTTAAATCGTGCATAATCACGACTACGCTATCTTTGGTTTGATGCACGTCAGTTTCGATAATAACAGCACCCATTTCAATGGCTTTTTCAAAAGCAGAGATGGTGTTTTCGGGAGCATATGCACTGGCACCGCGGTGAGCAATGATGATTGGGTTTTGAGAGAAAGAGGCAAAAGAGAGAAGGAGAAAAAATTTAACCGCAAAGGACGCTAAGTTTTTTCGCAGAGGATGCAAGAGAAAATATATTATGTTTTTATTCAATCTTTAACTAATTCAAGGTTTTCCATATTAACCGTCATTTTTAAAATGCCGAAAGTGATGTTCACTTTCTCATCTTTCATTGACTCTACGATTCCTATTTCAGTACTATTTAAAATTTTGACTTTACTTCCTATTTTCAATAAGGGTTTTAAACGCGCCACTTTCTTCTCCGCAAAATTATCACGCTTGTTTTGTTTAGCGAGTTCCTTGCGCTTATTGGTTTCCGCAGTAATGCCATCAATAAAACGCTTAATCACCATTTTACGATCTTCGTTTTTATTCCACTCCTCCATCAAACGTAAATATTTCTGCCCGAAATCTGCTAAACGCGCTAATTCAATTTTTCGCTCTCGCTCACGCTCTATCTTGTCTCTAAAATTAGTAGACAATACTTCATATTTTTCTTTAGAAATTTTTCTTAAAAATTCTTCGTGCTCTGTTCGTTCAACGGCTTCAGCTAATTTTGTTTTTGTTGCTGAACTTCTGCCAATAAAGCATTCAAATCTACTTTTTCTGTATCAATTTTTTGTTTAGCTCTTTCAATCAAATCTTTCGGAAACCCCACTCTTTCTGCTACTTCAAAGGTATAGCTACTTCCAGGCTCTCCAACCGTTAAGATGTATTTTGGATCTAAGGTTTCTAAATCAAACAACATACTACCATTTAACACACCATCTAATTTATTAGCTAGCAATTTCACATTCGGAAAATGCGTGGTGATAATGCCGAAGGTTTTTGATTTTACTAATTCTTCCAAAACCACTTCTGCCATCGCGCCACCTAATTCAGGATCGGTGCCACTTCCAAATTCATCCATCAACACCAAAGTTTTTGAATTGACTTGTTTTAAAATGGCAATCATGTTTTTTAATCGTGCACTGTAAGTACTTAATTCATGTTCAATGCTTTGTGTATCTCCAATATCAATTAAAATATGTTTAAAGAAACTCATCACCGAGTTTTCAGCAACACTCACCAATAACCCCGATTGCAGCATGGTTTGTAACAAGCCAACTGTTTTTAAGGTGATGGATTTCCCTCCAGCATTCGGACCAGAAATAACCACTAAGTGATTTTTAGAATCTAAATGAATGTTTAAAGGAACGGTATTCTTTTTTAATTCTTTATTCTGTAAAAATAAAGTCGGATGAAAGGCTTTATTTAATTTTAATTCAGACTTAGCAGAAATTACAGGCAAAGAAGCATTAATCAATTGCGCATATTTTGCTTTGGCTCTTAAAAAATCTAACTCAATGAGTAAATCATTATATTGTTTTAATTGAAAAGCAAAAGGTCGTAACGTATCCGTTAGTTCTCTTAAAATGCGATTGATTTCTCTACGCTCATCAATTTCTAACTCAGCAATATCATTGTTAATACTGATGGTTGCGCCCGGTTCAATAAAAATAGTTTTTCCCGTTTCGCTTTTGTTGTGCACAAATCCACTGACTTCCGATTTGTATTCTACCAAAACAGCTAAGGTTCTTCTGCCATTAAAAAAACTTTCTTCGTTATCTCTGATAAAACCAAGTTTTCGTAATTCATTCACTTGTCTATCAAACTTAATATCGCTTTCTCGTTTTTTTTCAGATAACTCTTTTCTGATTTTCTGAAGCTCTTTGGAGGCTGAGTTTTTAACCGTAGCGTCAAAATCAATGATGCGATCAATCTCTACAACAATAACTTTATTATCTTCTAATTCATCTGCTAACTGAGATAAATTAGGTAAATCTTGTTTTCTGTTCCTCAAAAAACGAATGGCCGTATTACTAATTTCGGTAGACTCTTTAACTAATAAAAACTGTTCTTCGGTGAGCATACTTCCTTCCAGACTCAATAAGGAAGCTTCTTTTCTGAAGTCTTCAAATTGAATGTCAGGAAAAAAAGAATTCCCACTTAAGGTGTTCTTTAATTCATCAACACGATGTAATTCTACTGTTAAGTTTTCGTTATCAGAAAAAACAGAAATGTGTGAAGCTTTTTGTTTAGCACCATTACTGTAACATAATTCAGTAACGTATTTTTTTATTTTATAGAACTCTAATAATTCGAGGGCTTCAGATTCAATGATATTCATTTGCGACTTAAGTAACTGTTTAAAATTTATCTGATTTTTTTGTTATGCGTTTTTTTAGTTTATACATCGTTAGATTTTTTCGAGATAATCAGTCCCACTATCACTACAAAACCTGCCTCGTCTAAACTAAAAAAGCCATCATAACAAATTCATGATATAAAATTTAAACAGCTACTAAATTTACTGCTATTTATTTACTTAAAAAAACCCTTAATTGTTTTGTAAACTAAATTTTTACATTATTTTTGATAGGTTGAATAAATTAAAAAAAGAACCCTAAAGAAAGGTCTTATCAAAATGAAAAATGTAATCATTACAAAACTGGAAGAAATGCTTCAGCAACCTGAAGCTAGTGCTGTTGCTCACCAAATGCGCACTCTGCAAAAAGAGTATCAAAAATTGTGGACAGCCGAATTTGAAAAAGCGAAACAAGAATTTGTGGAAGAAGGCGGCAAAGCAAAAGAATTTGAATATGCCAAATCGCCCGAAGATGTTAAAATTTCGGAGCTGATTGACAAAATAGAAAAAAAGAAAAAAGAAGAAGACAATAAACTAGCCGTTGAACAAGCTAAAAACTTAGTGATTCGTAACGAGATTATTGCTAAAATAAACGACTTAAGTCAAGTAAGTGACAACATTGGCGCTGCTATTAAAAAATTAGTAGAGTTATAAGGTCAATGGAAAGCTACGGGTGCCGTGTCTCCTCACAAATACAAAGAAAATCAAGCAGACTATAGTAAAGCCATTGAAGAATTTAATTACAAATTAAGTCTTTCAAAACAATTGCAAGAGCATGATTTGAAACGTAACTACGAAATGAAAACGGAGTTATTAGAAAAAATAAAAGGTATTAAAGATCAAACCAATATTAAGGAAGCAGAACGCTTAATTAAAATTTACCGTAACGATTGGGAAGAAATTGGGCCTGTGCCTAACGATAAATGGGATGAATTGAAAGGTAGCTTTAGAGCGGCTTTAGAAGAAGCCTATTCAAAATTAAAAGCGCACTATAATTCTGTTGAAGAAGAGAAAGAAGCAAATTTAAATAGCAAAAAAGAATTGCTAGAAAAAATTAAAGCCATCATAACTAAATCGGAAACAGCAAGCGGACAAGTTTGGAATAATTTAACCAACGAGTTAGTAGCTTTACAAACCGAATGGAAAGGCATTGGAAGAGCCAACGCAAAAGATAACGATAAAGTGTGGGCAGAGTTTAGAGAATTATGCGATTCGTTTTTTGAAAAGAAGAAAGCCTTTTTTAGTGTAGTACACGAAAAAATGGGTGTCATAAAAACTCAAAAACAAGAATTAATTGCTAAAGCAAATGCTTTGAAAGAAAGCACTGATTGGCAAAAAACAGGTTTAGCTTTAATTAAATTACAAGACGCTTGGAAAAAAGTACCTCATGCAGGTGGCGACGAAACTAAATTATTTAATCAGTTCCGTGCGGCTTGCAATCATTTTTTTGACGCAAAGAAAGCTCATTTTGGTGCAGTTGACGCAAGTTATGATGCTAACTTAGTAGCGAAAGAAGAATTATTAAAAAAATTACAAGACTTTAATTTATCAGAAGATTTAGCAGCTAACCACGCTGCCTTAAAACAGTTTTCAGCTGATTGGAATGCAGCGGGCATGGTGCCAATGAAAGATAAAAAACGTGTGAACGATGCGTTTTACAATCGCTTAGATGAATTGTATGATAAAATGAATGTAAGTGCTACTGAAAAATTCATGATGCAATTTAAAACGAAGTTAGAGCGTTTATCTAACGGAGAAAGCCCTGAATTAGCATTAAAGAAAGAAGCAGAGTATTTCAAAAAACAAATGGATGAAATCCAAGGACGCATTAAAACATACGATAACAATTTAGGTTTCTTTAAATCGAGCAGCAAAGGCGTGAATCCTTTTATGAAAGAAATAGAAGATAAGATTAATGCAGAAAAACAAAAAATTGCTGAATTAAACGAGAAACGCAAACTAGTAATGGCAGAGTTAAATAAACTCAAACCTGCTGAAATGGAAGCGAAGTAAAAAATAGAAAGCTATCACAGCGAATTCAAAGTTTTTAGAAGAACAAAAAATTCCAATGTGATAGCTTTATTAAATTAATTAAAAATGAGTTTTAAAAAATTTACAAAAAAGGAAGATCCTTAAACACGATGGGTCAAACAACTGTGAAGGATGGCCTACACCCAAGGGGTTTGAACCGGGGATCTAAATATGGAGGCGGTTATAATTTAAGATTTTCTCCTATGAAAGATTAAGTCTAGGTTAAACAAGAGACGACGACTTCATACTGGGTATACATTAGAAAACCCTGGCAAATAGCGATTTTAAATTTAGCGCGTAACACACAGGAAAGAGATTAAAAAAAGATGATTACCCAATGAAGAGCAAAATTAGCAACCATGAAAGGAGGATAATGTCGCAACGGATGCAGATTCAATACCCCATGTTACTTCTTCAAACTAGACCTTCGGTTTTACAAATGGCTAATAAAACGGAAAGCTTAAATTTCCATTGCAAAACATAATCCATTAGTTACCGCTGCAAAAATTTTGAAAAACGAAAGAAATAAAATAGCTAGCTGGACGACTTGCCTGGAATGTAAAGGACGAGGCAAAAAAAGTCAGAGGCTTCGTAAAAAAGTGCGGCTCCATTATCAAAATTCAATTCATGAATTTGAAAAAACAAAGGGTGAAGGTGTCGCTCCTATTCCTCCCAAAAGTCCTTTAGTTTCTTGCTTAAATTGCCACGGAACTGGATTAGTTCATTCTAATAATCCTCCAATAGCTGATACCATAAATTACCCACACGTTGCAATTATTGGCGCTGGGATTGGAGGCGTAGCTTTGGCAGTAGCCTGCATGCATCGCGGCATTCCTTTTACATTGTATGAGCGCGATAACAACTTCGAAGCACGAACTCAAGGTTATGGACTCACTTTGCAACAAGCTACGAAAGCTATTGAGGCATTGGGTATTTCATCTTTAGAAAAAGGCATCATTTCAACACGACATGTGGTTCATACAACGAAAGGAAAAATAGTTGGAGAATGGGGCATGAGAAAGTGGCTACAATCAAATACAAAAACTGCACCTCGACGAACTAATATGCATATTGCAAGACAGTCTTTACGCTTAGCCATTCTTGAGCAACTCGATGAACGTTATGCAGTGCAGTGGGGACATCAGTTAATTGATGTAAAAGAAAATGAGGATGGTATTAATTTACGTTTTCAGGTAAACGGAGAAATAAAAAACGCCAAAGCAGATTTGGTGGTTGGAGCCGATGGCATTCGTAGTTCGGTTCGAAACTTACTGATTGGTGAGGATAGTAGTCCTTTACGTTATTTAGATTGTATCGTGATATTAGGCATTTGTCCTTTAGCAGCCCTCAAAGATGTTGATAGTGAATTGCTAGATTCAGCCACGGTATTTCAAACGGCGAATGGTAATGAACGAATTTACATCATGCCTTATGATGCAGATTCGGTGATGTGGCAACTAAGCTTTCCGATGTCAGAAAAAGAAGCAAAGGAATTGAGTGCTAAAGGCGCAAAATTTTTGAAAGAAGAAGCTTGCAAAAGAACTCAGTGGCACAGTCCTATTCCTCAAATTTTAGCAGCTACCAAAGAAGATTTGGTTTCTGGCTATCCTGTGTATGATCGAGAATTACTGAAACCTGAATTATTAGAGAAATGTGGAAATGCCACATTGATAGGAGATGCAGCTCATCCCATGAGTCCGTTTAAAGGACAAGGAGCAAATCAAGCGCTACTAGATGCACTGGCATTAGCTAGAGGAATATCAAAAAATTGCGCTCCCTTATCCAAATGGAAAGAAGCTGGAATCAGAAAAAGTGTATTAAAGGAGTTTGAAGCAGAGATGTTAGAACGCAGTGCGACTAAAGTAAAAGATTCGGCAGAAGCTGCGCAATTTCTTCATTCCGACATTGTACTGCAGGAAGGCAATCAACCGAGAGGAAGCTGTGTAAAGAAAAAAGGAATTTAACGCTGTTCAGACCTGTCAGGTTTATAGCAAGGTTTGCTAAAAAACCTGACAGGTCTTTTGGCTAAAACAAACTAGTTCCCTGAAGTATAGCAGCATTGCAAAAGTTTATGACATTAGCTACCTTTGTAATGAATAAAATTAAAATAATGAACGTAGAAATTTGGAGTGATGTAATGTGTCCGTTTTGCTATATAGGCAAACGCAAATTTGAAAATGCCTTAGCAAAATTTCCTCACAAAGAGAACATCAATATCATCTGGAAAAGTTTTCAGTTAGATCCAACAACTGTAACCGATCCAAGCTTAAATACCATTGACAACTTAGCTGAAAAGAAAGGCTGGAGCAAACAACAAGCGCAAGAAACAACGACACAGGTTACTAACATCGCCAAACAAGTAGGTTTGGATTTTCATTTCGAAAAAGCAGTCGTTGCTAATTCTTTTGATGCACATCGTTTATCACACTTAGCAAAAAAGTACGGTAAACAAAACGACTTAGAAGAAAAATTATTCTTAGCGTATTTCACTGAAGGCAAAAATACCGCCGACCACTCTACCCTATTACAAATTGGTAAAGACATAGGCATACCTGAACAAGAAATTACAGCCGTTTTAAATAGCGATACATATGCTAACGACGTTGAACAAGACATTACCGAAGCACAGCAAATTGGGGTGCGAGGCGTTCCCTTTTTTGTATTGGATAGAAAGTATGCCGTTTCGGGCGCACAAGAATCTGAAACTTTTTTAGGTGCCTTAACCAAAGCTTACGACGAGCATGCAAATGGTATCACAGAACCAATTGCTACTAATAATTCTTCTTGTGGATGCGGGCCAGAGGGGTGTAACTAACCTCTCTTCTTGACAAAAAAGTCACAAAAAGAAATTTACGACCCACATAATACTTTTAGTACTTCCTTTCTTTGCCTACCATGCAAAGAAAGGAACAAAGAAAAATCACCGCTTCTTAAATTTTCCTTGAAAATCTGAACTTATTTTCCCGCCCGATTCTAGAAACTCGAACGGTGAAAAACCGTTCTCAAACAGCCTAGAATCGTCGCATAAATCCCTGCTAAAAATAAATTCGATTTTCTTCGTTAAATTTAAAAGGCGGATTCCCCCTATCAACACTTACATCTACATTAGAAAAGTAAACGTGTGTATTTAATTTAGTTGGCCTATTAAAATTTAGCTTAAAAATCCAATGGTATCAAATGCGTTAGCATGTGTGGAGATGATTTGGGCTGTTCGCGCAGCGCTTCAAATCATCAGTTTGATACTATGCAGATTTTAGCGAAATTTTAATAAGCCTTGATTTTTTTGCAACTTTTTGTATCAAGACAAAAAGTTTTAAAGAAGAATCACTTATCGGTAAAAACCCACCACCTATCAAATCAAACCCGCCATTTACTCATTGTTGAATTTTATAGTTTTAATAGCTAGTATTTTTGTAATAGAAAATTAACTATTATGAAACTACTACTACTTACTATCACTAGTGTATTTGCACTAAACACTTATTCACAAAACCCTAACATTCAATGGCAAAATATCATTGCAGGAAATGATATAGATGTGGTAAATAAAACCATTCAATCTTCAAATGGCGATTTCTATTCAGTGGGAAATACACATTCTTCAATAGGCAATATGAATAATTATCACGGAGCATGGGATGGGTGGATTTCAAAAATTGACATCACTGGCAATTTTGTTTGGAAAAAACCTATCGGTGGTTCTCATCATGATTACTTAACTGACATCATACAAACATCTGATGGAAATTATATTGCCTGCGGAACAAGCTATTCTTCCGACGGAGATTTATCTGGCATTCCATATTCTACAACTTCCAAAAACATTTGGCTTATAAAGTTTAATGATTCAGGAATAATATGGCAACAAAAATATGGTGGCTCTGGTGAAATCGGATATAATATCAATACACTAATCAAAGAATCTACTGATGGTAACTTACATATATTTGCAAATTCAGAATCCAAAGATCAAGATATACAAAATTATTATGGAACGTCATGGAATGATATTATATATTTAAAATTAACACCTAATGGAACAATAATTTCTCAAAAGAACTTTGGTGGTTCTGAAGATGAGAATTTAGGCGACTTTGCGTTTACAAGCGATGGAGGTATTGTTATTTCGGGAAGCACAAGATCTATTGACTTTGATGTAAGTCAACATATAGCGGCGACTGGCTCCTATGATGCTTGGGTGTTTAAAATAGATGGCTCAGCTAATCTAGTTTGGGAAAAATCTTTCAAAGTATCTTACAACACCAGTGGTTTATCAATTAGAGAGTTAAGTAATCATAATATTATCTTCAATTCTCTTGATTCAACAACTTTTGGAGATGGTATATTAACAGTCCTTTCTCCAAACGGAAATGTAATTTGGAGAAAAAGTTACGGTGGTTCTTCTATAGATAAAATTGATGATGTGATTGAAATGAATCCCAATAGCTTGTTCTTTTCTGGACATACTTATTCTGTAGATGGAGATTTAGCATTTAATCAAAAAGGAGAAGCGATTTGGATAGCAGAAATAGATTCTATGGGAAATATAAAAAGTGGAGACACATACGGAGGCTCTATGATGGATAATGGAGCCAAAATAACAAAAACCAATGACAATTCTCTACTCTTATCCTGTGCGTCCAGCTCTAATGATTATGATGTTATTAATCCTTATACTTGGAGTTGTTGGTGTGCTGAAGGTTGGATAGTAAAGTTAAACCCAACAACTGTTGGCATTCAAGAAACCCAGCTAAGCAATAATGCATTTTCCATTTACCCTAACCCAGCAAATGATATTCTTCACATTAATACATCCACAAGTTTAGTTAATGAGTCATACGCAATTATAAATACATTAGGGCAAACTGTATTAAATGGGAAATTAGAAAACGAGCGTTCAACCATTGATGTTCAAACATTACAAGCAGGTATTTATTTTTTACAAATTGGTAGTAAGCAAACGCAATCGTATAAAATAATTAAGAATTAATAGCAGATATTATTCCATAAAAAAAGCCTTCACAAATGTGAAGGCTTTTTAATTATATTTAAATACTAATCTGCTAAAAGCGCTCTAGAAACAACAATACGTTGTACCTCGCTAGTACCTTCATAAATTTGAGTAATCTTCGCATCACGCATTAAACGCTCCACATGGTATTCTTTTACATAACCGTAACCACCATGTATTTGAACGGCTTCCGTAGTTACCCACATAGCGGTTTCTGATGCAAAAACTTTTGCTTGTGCGCCTTCTTTTTCGCAAGGTAAACCTTGGTCTTTTAACCAAGCTGCACGATAAATTAATAAACGAGCTGCTTCAATACGAGTAGCCATATCTGCCAATTTAAATTGAATAGCTTGATGCTGAGAAATTAATTTACCAAATGCTTTACGCTCTTTTGAATAAGCCAATGCTAATTCATAAGCACCACTTGCAATTCCTAATGCTTGTGAAGCGATACCAATACGGCCACCGCCTAATGTTTTCATCGCGAATTTGAAACCAAATCCTTCTTCACCAATACGGTTTGCTTTTGGAACTTTAACATCTGTAAACATTAAAGAGTGAGTATCACTTCCGCGAATACCCATTTTATTTTCTTTAGGACCTACCACAAATCCTGGCATTCCTTTTTCAATAATTAAACAGTTAATTCCTTTGTGTCCTAATTCTACATTAGTTTGAACCATTACTAAATAAATAGATGCTGAACTTCCGTTAGTAATCCAGTTTTTTGTACCATTTACTAAATAATGATCGCCTTGATCAATAGCCGTCGTACGTTGTGAAGTAGCATCACTACCTGCTTCTGGTTCTGATAAGCAAAATGCGCCAATCACCTCTCCTTTAGCCAAAGGCACTAAATATTTTTGTTTTTGTTCTTCGTTACCAAAATGCTCTAATCCCCAACAAACTAATGAGTTATTTACACTCATGACAACGCTACAAGACGCATCTACTTTAGAAATTTCTTCCATAGCTAGTACGTAAGAAATCGCATCCATACCGCCTCCGCCGTATTTCGGGTCAACCATCATTCCTAAAAAACCCAATTCTCCAAGTTTTTTAACTTGTTCTGCTGGAAATTTTTGGTGTTCATCTCTCAATTACTCCTGGTTTGCAGTCGTTTTGAGCGAAATCTCTTGCTGCTGCTTGAATCATCAATTGCTCTTCTGTTAGTTGAAATTGCATGGTCTTGTGTTTTTAATAGTTGAACATTTTATACTCACAAAAATAGAAGATATTTCGAATTATCAAGTCTAAATCGTCGATTTGTTAAAATTATTTTGTTGAGATATTTTCAATATGGTGACTTATATCATAACAATTCTAAGTAACTTTAGTTTAAAATGCAGGCACAATCTTTAAAAATACTAGGCTTAATGAGCGGAACATCTTTAGATGGGCTCGATTTAGCTTTATGTGAATTTAGTGAGCAAAATAAGACTATTTCGTTTAAATTACTAGCATCCAAAACCATTGCCTACGAAGCGGTATGGAAAGAACGTCTGCAAAATGCCTTTGATTGTAATGCCGAACAATACTTTAAACTCCATAGCGTGTACGGCGAATTTATGGCCGAAAAAGCGAACGATTTTTTAAAGGAAAATAACCAAACAGCCAATTATATAGCTTCTCACGGTCACACCGTTTTCCATAGACCTCAACTTGGCTTTACTACCCAAATGGGTTGTGGAGCAACGATAACAGCAAAAACAGGCATTGATACCGTTTGTGATTTTAGAAGTTTAGATGTAGCGTTAAACGGACAAGGTGCACCATTAGTACCAATTGGCGATAGAGATTTGTTTCCTGAATCGGAGTCTTGCTTAAATATTGGGGGTATTGCTAATATTTCCTTTACCAAAAATGGTAAAACTTCCGCCTTCGATATTTGCATTGCCAATATGGCTTTAAATTATTTAACCGAAAGTATTGGCAAAGCTTACGATGATGGCGGTGTTTTAGCTTCTTCTGGAAAAAGCAATTGTGAATTGTTACAACACTTATTAGATTTAAATACACTGCAACAATCGTTAGGAAGAGAATGGTTTGAACAACATTTTTTACCAATTTTAAATTCCTCAACTATTTCGTTGAATGATAAACTAGCAACTTGCGTTGAGTATATGGTATTTCATATCTGCTCTATTTTAAAACAAGAACATTTAAATTCGGTTTTAATAACGGGAGGCGGTGCTTACAATACATTTTTTATTGAAAGATTAAAAGAAAACTATAATGGCGAGATTCATATTCCATCAGATGATGTGATACAATTTAAAGAAGCGATTATATTTGCGTACTTAGGATATTTGAGAGTAAATGAAAAAATCAATACATTAAACTCTGTTACAAAAGCAAGCAGAGATAGTATTGGGGGATGTATTTATAAAGGGATTTTTTGTGGGGAAAATTTTAAAACCCCGCCCCCCCATTTTTTTTTTTTTGTGAAAAAGGGGAGGGAAAAAAGCTTTTTTCCCTTTTGTTTTTTTTAGGGAGGGCTTCGCCCCCCCCCTTTTTTTTTTTTTTTTTTTTTTTTTTTTTTTTTGTTTTGTTTTAAAATAAAGTTTTTTTGGTTTTTCTGAACAACAATAAAAAATGAACTATCTATTAGTATTTATCGGCGGCGGATTAGGAAGCTTACTGCGTTTTATCATAGCCATGTTATTTGGTAAAACGACACTATCGCTTCCTTGGGCCACTTTATCGTCTAATGTATTGAGCTGCTTTATTTTTGCTACTATTATTTATGTGTATCAAGAAAAAAATTTAATTCCTGATAATTATAAGCACCTAGTGTTAATTGGCATTTGTGGCGGATTAAGCACCTTTTCAACCTTTAGTTATGAAACCTTTGAACTCATCAAACAAGGCATGACAGCCTGGGCATTAATTAATATCGCTGTAAGTTGTGTGCTTTGCACCGCAATATTTTTTGTGTTTGCAAAGTAGTTGCTGTAAGATACTGGCGCTTTTTTCTGTAGTTAGTTTAAACACAACTTTCGTTTCGCCCATAAATGATAACTATTACGAAGCCTCTCATATTTTAAAATTTCAAAAATCAATTTCCTTACTTTATTTGACATGTAGTCATTTCACCTCCATAATTTCCTTGATGGTTGTACTTGCTACATTTTTTTGTAGCACTTGATTTCGAGACAGCGCTTATTTGTTTATTTGATGTTGTAATTGTTGGAAAATGACTTAAAGTTTCTGTTACGCACTCACAATCATAATTCTTTTTACAACTGAAAATTGACAAACTAATTATAATAAAAAAAAGTGTTTTCATGATAAAATTATTTATTGATTTCTTTTTATCAAAAGTTTAGTTTGATGCTACTCGTCTAGCGGATGTACCTAACTCTCTCACATGAACAATTTTCTACCAAAAAAAAGCATAAAGCTAACATATTTTTGTTGGCTTTGTATGGTTTTGGTTTTACCCAACCTCCCGTTATTTCTTAAAACAATTTACTCCTTCACCACTTTAATTACCTCTTGAGTTTTATCATTCATCCATATTGTAAAAGTATAAAAACCTGTTGCTAGAGCACTCATATCAATAGTTGTTTCAAAAGTATTTGCTTCTACTATGCGAACTAATTTGGCCGTAAAGTCATACACTAAAACCGAAGCTATTTGTTTATCAGCGCTAACTGTTATATAAGCTGCTGTTGGATTTGGATATAACTTTAATTCGTTACTAGAATTAGTATTATTAATTCCTGTGCACAATTGCACGTCCACTGTTTGTGAAGCGGTTGCCACACAACCATTACTAACTGTAACTGAATAAGTAACAGGATACGTTCCTACTCCAATAGATGGGTCAAATGTATCAGCTGTTACTCCTGTTCCAGCATACGTTCCTCCCGAAGGAATGGCGGTAAAAGTGATTACTGCATCATTAGTACACAATAAAGAGTTGTTTATAGTAAAGTCAATGGTTGGTATTAATTTCACATATACTTCATGCGAAGCTGTTGCTGTGCAACCACCATTATCGGCAATAACCACATAAGTAAATGTACCTACAGGTGCAACATTAATTGTAGATGTATTTGCTCCACTATTCCAACCATAAGTTACATTTCCATTTGCTGAAGCAACTAATGTAGCTAGCTGTCCTTGGCAAATGGTATCATTACCGATAATACTAACTGTTACCGTACTAACTACTTTAATAGCTTGTGCAATTGAATCAATACAACCATTTGTTCCCGTTCCAATAGCCGTTAATGATAATGACGATACAGGAACAAACACATTGGTATTTGTTGTTACTCCATTGCTCCATGCGTAGGTATCAGCGCCGTTTGCTGTTAAAGAAATAGTACCTCCGGGACAAACAATCGTGTTACCTGTAATAGACATAATTGGCGCAGGTTTTACATTTAATGTAAAAGTTACTTGTGTATAACAAGAATTGGTAAAGGTATTAGTTACCGTGAAAATAGTTGTAGTCAAAGCTTTTACATTATGGCTAGCGCCCATAAAACCATCGCTCCAAAAAAACAAATTTCCATTACCAACAGCTGTAGCAGTTACTGTTTGGTTAGGACAAACTGCTACTGTAGAAACATTTACTTGCAATGTTGGTGTTGGTAATGTATTCACCGTAAATTCTTTAGTTGCTGTACATCCTCCTGGGCCTGTGCCTGTAACTGTATAAACAGTCATAGCTGAAGGAGAAACTATTACACTGGCTGTTGTAGCGCCAGTGTTCCATGAGTATGAATTAGCTCCAGATGCCGTTAATACTTCTTGAGCATTTGCACACATTGTGTTATTACCACCTATTGTTACATTTGGTGATTGTTGCACATCAATAGACATACTTAACACTGAACTCATAGAACAGCTATTTTGAGCATATACGCTTAAATTACCGCTATTAGCGAAATTTAAAAAATCTAATGTAATAGCATTTCCTGTTCCATTCATCACACCACCTGGTCCTGAAAAACTCCAATAAAAAACAACATTAGTTTGTGTGGCAACCGAATAAGCCACTCCTGTTTGCCCAGTACAAACTGATGCCGTTGATGCTGTAAATGCGGTTATAGTTGCTGGTGCATCCGTTTCAAACACACTCACATTAATTGAATCTCTGCAGTTTAACGCATCTTTTACAACTAAAGTGTATGACCCAGCCATTAAGCCAGTTTCCATGTGAGTGTCATCAAAATCTCCAACACCATCTGCACTCCAGTCAAATAATACTGTACCTGAACCACCTGTTGGGTCGCATTCTACAAAACCATTAGAAGCTCCAGTACAAATCACATTTGATTCTGGAACACCCAATGTTAAAGGCGAAAAAGTTCCAAGAGTTTTTTGAATATCAAACTCAATAATATAAGTTTGAGGACAAGTACCATCCGTAGATGTCTGTGTGTATTGAGTTGTATAGGTACCGTTTGATGTAGGAACTGTGTATGAATTTGCTTGCGCAGGAACAACACCATTAGCAATTGGAGTAACAGAAGGAACAGATGCATCATCATTTTCATAAGCGCTCCAAGTAATAGTCAACATGGTTGGAACATCCTGTTTGCAATTATAAGTTCTATCAAAAAACAAACCTGTTGTTGGCGAAAAAACTGCTGCGCCAGGAACCGAAGGTGTAAAAGCATAAGTTCCATTTTGTTCATTAACAACGGCGTAATTACACATACCAATGCTACCAGCAACTGGCAAATTATTTGTGTTTGCCGCAGGCGAATTATCTTGTGCTTTATATTCAAATACAAAATCACTATTATCTGCTGCGCCAGCATCACAATCTAAAGCTGAAGATACAGCTATGCTTTTTACGGTTACTTTAATATTAATTTGAGCGTTTGCAAATTGAGTTAAGCTTATTAAAAAACATAAGCTCATTAAACGTAAAAAATTTTTCATGAATGATTTATTGATATGAATTATAAAAATACAAAAAAAGCGGCTCAATTGAACCGCTTTTTAAATGAATGAGCAAAAAACTATTTTTTCTCTGATTTATACTCTTTTTCCATGGCTTTTACAATGTCTTTTACCTGCTCAACACCAATACGTTTTGCTTTAATTTTTTTGTTTCTATCCAAAACATAAATTACTGGTGTTGAATAAATATCATATTTCTCCTTAATATTATTAATATGTACGCCATCATATATATTTATCCAATCTAATTTATTATCAATAATATACTTCTTGTATTTTTCATATTCGTGTTGTGTGTAAACACTAAACACTTTTAAATCATACCCTTCTTTTTTAATAGCATGATATTCCTCTAATAATTTAGGGATTTCTGTTTTACAATGCCCGCAATCTACATCCCAAAAAACTAATAATAAATAATCAGATTTTACACCATATAATGGTACAAAGGTTTGCGCTAAATTTTGAGCATTATCATAATATAATTTTGTTGCGCCCGCACTTGTTTTTACTGTATCAAAACCCATCTTTGCAATTTGCTTATGACCAGTAGTATCAATCATTAATAAATCAGGAGCTTGACTGCCCAACAATAAAGGTTTTAAAATATCGCCACGCTCTTTAATTTTAGCAATCGTTGCTTCATCATAAACCTCTTTTGCCATGCCAGTTCTAATGTACTTATCAATCACATGCACAAACACTTTATCAAAACCCATTAGTTTAGATGACTCTGAAGTAAACAAGAAATGAGCAATTAATAATTTTTGCATCATGGTTCCTGCTTTAGTTTTAGCCATAAATCTATCAATTTCAGCGCTCATCGTATCTGGATGCTGAACAATCACATTATTAAAATATTTCTTTAAACGATCTGAGAAAAATGGGGTACGCATAATACCATCATCTTGAAGATTAACACCATCCCAATAGTGATTTTTATAGTAGTTATAAATGTACATACTATCTGGTCTTCCGTTTGAAGCTTTAGGAATATCCTTTGCTTCTTTTTCCATTTTTAAATTAATAACATCTCCTACAAAAGTTCCTTTATGCGACTCCAAAAATGCATTTTCATAAGCAATCACTGTTTCGTTTAATACTTTTCCTTTTTCCATCATAAAGGCTGCTGAATCTTTTTTATTCATGCCTTTAGTTTTACTTTTTACATCAGCATACTCTTTGTTTTTAGCTGTAATAAATTTGATATAAGTAAAGAAATCATCATTTTCCTTATGAGTTACACATTTTAAATTTTTAACCAAATCAGCCGTATCTGTACTCATCGTCATCTTTTGATTATTATCGCTAATAAAAAAATCGAAATAACGAGCCTTATCCTGACTCACCAAATAGTAAATACCTTTCTCTAATGTTTTTGGACCTTTAAATACGATATTACCTTTTACAACTTTTTTACAAGTATCAGCCAAATAGGATTTATCAAATTGATAAAAAGCTAAATACATCACTGAATCTTTACAATTTTTAAAATTGATTCGGATGTCGTGCCCAGACTGAGCATAAGTTGATGTGATAATAGATAATAAACTAAAACTTAATAGTAACTTTTTCATAGACATTAGTTAAATAGTATTCAAAAATAAGGATTTTATTGAGTTATCTGCTTTCAAATTTAAATCCAATAACTATTACATTATATTTAAAATTTGTTAAATGAGTGAAATAGGCAAAAGTAGTAAGTGACAGGTGAATAATGGCTAGTAAACTGATTAAAATTTTAATCGATTGATTTTTTATTATAAATTGTATATCCAAAATGGAAGAAAAACGAAAAACTATTTTCGTTTTTATCGTAATAGTTTACACCTACGCTTATGGGGCCAATAGGCGTGTGATAAACTAAGGAACCCATTCCTAAAATATGGCGATATAAAAAGGCTGTACTATAATTTGCATCGTTATCTTTTGCTTTGACGATAGAATAAACTGGCTGAAATAAATAGCCTTCAAATCGTATATCTAAATTTTTATAGGGTGTTGCAATAGCTTTTAATCCGCCTGCTAAATACTGATGGGCTCGATAATCATCTATAAATAATGTTTGACTCTCGGGAATAGGATTAAAAGATGGGGCAGATAAAATAGAGGCCTGATAATTTCTGAAAAAATCTTGTGATGAATATACACCCTCCGCAAAAACACCAATTTTAAAATATTTAATGGGTTTAATGTATTTATCGATGGTGATTTTGAAATTAAACCAATCATGCCCAGGCCCGTTTATCACTTGAACCGTATCAAGAGCCGTAGAACCTGGATAATAACGTTCTACTCCACTCACTAACTTTGCTCTTACTAAGATATTAGTCCCTTCAGATGCATATTGCTTTCTGTTTAAAGTATTAATTTGATAAGATAATTGTCCGTAACCAAAATCAAATATACTCACATCACTCGTGTCTAATCTTGTAAATTGATCAGCCTGATAATATTTATTTCTCCATTCACTTACTCCTCCCGACAAAACAATTTTACCAATATTACCTACAGGCGCACCAACATTTAACTCTCCAAACAAATCTTCTTGAATTAGGTAAGCAGGTTTTTCAAAATCATAAAACAAAGCGCTACTTTTATAATAATCCCATCGGGCAATAGTAAAGCTTGGTTCAATATAAAAAGGAATTTTTGTAGGGAATTCAAATCTTAATTTAGTATGAGAGCTTGAGTTTAATTTACCTAAATAACCATTGGCATAAGCGGTAAAACCAATTTTTCCTATATGATTGTATTGCACTGCTAAAAAGAAGTTACTAATAGGACGATTAGATAAATTGCCTCCAATGTCAAAAAACAAATGCTTGTCCCTTTTAGTATTTAGGGTTAACGTATATTTTCCAGAAGCTGTATCTAGTTTAGTGGTAGGGTAAGCCGATTTAATTTTTTCATCGGCCATTAATCTAAAATACTGGCGTTTTAGTTGTTTAAATGTAATTGGCTTTCCTTTATTAGAAATACTTTTAGATACAAATTTTTGCATTTTTGGGTTTACACCTTGTATAACAATTTTATTATAAACCATTTTTGAAACTTGCACTTTTTCTCTGAAGATTTTTCGTTTAGCGTTCAATTGTTCAGGATTTTCAAAATTTGTAATGCAACTTCTTATTTTAGGCATTTGTCTCACAGTGGCTACATAACCCACTATCAATCAGCTGTTGAATAGCATCAAAATTAAAAATACTCACATCTGCCCAAGGCTGAATAATAATGCCGTTTTCGCAAACAGGATTAAAATTGCTTTTATTCATCAACATGTTTCTTAGTTGTAAATACAAATTATCATCACTTGGCATTTGTGAATTTTCGGTCACAGAACTTCCAATCATAAAATCAGGGTACAACTCTTCATACATCACATTAGTAGGAAAATTATTATATAAACCTCCATCAAACAATAAAGCACTATCAATTGAAATTGGCCTAATATAAAATGGATAACTCATAGAAGCTCTTATGGCAGAAGGCATATCACCATCTCTAAAAACCACACTTTGCTTTTTCTCTATATCAGAAGCTACACATCTAAATGGCACTAATAAACTATCAAAATTATACTTAGAAGCTGCATTGGCAGGAGCAAACGTTTCCATTAAATAAAAATCAATCGGAACTGAATTAATTAAATTGGTAGCTAGATTACTTAATAAACTTCCATTTAAATTTAATTTTAAAGTTCTCCAAGAAGCATAATCATCTCTTTTACGAACAAAATACCCAAATTTAGGAGACATTTCTCCTTTTGTTAAGTCGGAAAAAGCTTGTTCTTTTACCATTCTCTCAATTTCAAGAGGAGAATATCCAGAGGCGTATAAACCGCCAATAATACTACCAATGGAAGTACCTGCAATACAATTAACGGGGATATGGTTTTCTTCTAAAGCTTTTAAAACGCCAATATGGGCAATGCCACTAGCTCCGCCTCCACTCATAACAAAACCCACCTTTTGAGCAGATGAGTAATAACAAGCAAACAACAGCACAAAACACAAAAGTTTGTGGTAAACCATCAATATTTTGGATATAATTGTCAACTCTCACAAATTTACCTTAAAATTTTAATGGAAACTACAAAGTTTAAATTTCGCCCAAAATATTTTATATACTGAAATATTTTACTTACTTAGCAGATTATAGACCTTGCCTCTTTTAGATTGTGATAAAATATATAACTAAAAAAATATTATACAGCATTTTGGTTTTATACGGTGTAATTACCGTTATATTTTTCTTGTTTAATGTATTGCCTGGAGATCCTGCGACTATTATGCTTGGGCAAAGAGCTAACAAGGATGCCATTGAAGCTATTCATAAAGATTTAGGAACTGATAGACCAATTATGGAGCAATATGCCCTGTATTTAAACGATTTATCTCCTATTTCTATCCACAATAACACTAATAACCAAAGTATTTGGTACTTAAGTCCAGAAAAATACAGCTGGAAACCATTATTTACCATAGGAACTAACAAATCTGTTGTTGTGAAACTGCCTTATTTAAGACGTTCATACATTACCAAAAGACGTGTTGCTGATATAATTATTGAAACCTTGCCTGAAACAGCCGTATTAGCTTTCACATCAATTGTTATTGCTTCCATTGTTGGGATATTTTTGGGTATTATTAGTGCCATCAAACGCAATACTATTTATGATAAATTATCATTAGTATTAGCCGTATTAGGAATGGCTGCACCATCGTTTTTCGTTGGTTTAATCATCGCTTGGTTATTTGGTTACGTTTTAGCGGATTATACAGGACTATCACCAACAGGTAGTTTATATGATATTGACGTTTGGGACGGAGAGAAATTAAAGTTGAAAAACTTAATACTACCTTCCATCACTTTAGGAATTAGACCTTTAGCTATTGTGGTTCAATTAATGAGAAGCTCCTTATTGGACGTGATGAGTCAGGATTACATTAGAACAGCCAAAGCAAAAGGTTTAACGATGTATGCCATTATTATCAAACACGCTTTAAAAAATGCTTTAAATCCTGTTGTTACAGCAATCTCTGGATGGTTTGCTGGATTAATGGCAGGAGCTGTATTTGTGGAATATATTTTTAGCTGGAAAGGTATTGGATACGAAGTATTTGAAGCTTTAACTAAAAATGATTTACCAGTAGTGATGGGCGCTACTTTAATATTTGCTACTATATTTGTTATTACCAATATATTTGTAGACATCGCCTACGGTGTATTAGACCCACGTGTTAGAGTAAAATAATGAGCAGACAAAAAATAGTTGCCGGAAACTGGAAAATGAATAAATCTCTACAAGACGCTAAAACGCTTGTAGAAATGATTACAAATCAGGTAAATGATTTTGATGAAGTAACCAAAATAATTATCCCACCTTTTCCTTATTTAAATTCTGTTAGCGAACAACTCGCCTCAAAAGAAAACTTTTTTTTAGGAGCACAAAATTGTCATACAAATGCTAGCGGAGCGTTTACTGGCGAAGTAAGCGCTAATATGTTAAGTTCAGTTGGATGCCATTATGTATTAGTTGGCCATAGCGAAAGAAGACAATATTTTAAAGAAAAAGAAGCGGACTTTGTTTTAAAAATAAAAGAAGCTCTTAAAAATAACATCTCCCCTATTTTTTGTGTTGGTGAAACTATTCATGAGCGTAAAACCGATAATCATTTTAAAGTGATTACTGAACAATTAACCACTGTATTAAAACAGTTTACAGTTACTGAATTTTCAAAATTTATCATTGCTTACGAACCTGTTTGGGCCATTGGTACCGGAGAAACAGCTACCGCTGCACAAGCTCAAGAAATGCATGCATTTATTCGTGGTATTATTACAGATATTTATGATTCGGCTATAGCTGGTAATGTATCTATATTATATGGCGGAAGTTGTAATGCTCAAAATGCTCAGGAATTATTTGCTTGTAAAGATGTTGATGGCGGATTAATTGGTGGAGCCTCTTTAAACGCAGATGATTTTTGTAAGATTATCTTCTCCTTTTAATTTCAAAAAAACATTACGAATATACGAATCGGCGTATAACTGCAGATTCGTATATTCGTATCTTAATTCGTAATTAACTATAATGGACTACATACAATATTCTTTTACTATAACTCCTACCGAACCAGGCTCTGATATTTTAATTGCTTTATTAGCTGACTTAGGTTTTGAAAGCTTTACCCAAAACGACACCGGCGTTGATGCCTACATACAAGAAGAATTTGAAAATGAAGATCTAGTAAAAGAATTATCATTTGAAGATTTTACATTTTCATATGTAAGAACGGTGATTCCTAAAACCAATTGGAATGAAGAATGGGAGAAAAATTTTAATCCAGTATACGTGGATGATTTAGTTTGTATCAGAGCACATTTTCATCCAGTGGCAGAAAACATTAAACATGACATTGTAATTACTCCTAAAATGAGTTTTGGAACTGGACATCATGATACAACGTGGTTGGTTAGTAAAACCATGTTTAGTATTCCATTTGCAAACACTCATGTTTTGGATATGGGTTGTGGCACTGGTATTTTAGCCATTTTAGCCAAACAACTAGGGGCAACAAAATTATTAGGAATTGACATTGATGATTGGAGTATTGAAAACTCTATTGAAAATGCTGCCATCAATCATGCTACGGATATTGATTTCAAAAAAGGCGATGCGTCCTTGCTTCCTGCACAAGAAACCTTCGATGTGATTTTAGCCAACATTAATAAAAATGTGTTAAAAAAGGATTTACCTTCATACTTCACCTGTTTGAAAAAAGGAGGCTACTTATTATTAAGCGGCTTTTTCACAGCTGATGTAGAGGAATTGAAACAATTAGCCACAACTATTGGCTTTAGCTTTGAAGAAAGCTATAACAAAAATGAATGGGCTGTTATTAAGTTAAGAAAATAAAATTATTGCAATGAATTATACTAAACTCTCTCAAGAGCATATCAATTCGCTACAACAAATTGTAGGTAAAGACGATGTTTATACAGATCATGAAAATTTAGAAAAATATGGTCAGGATGAAACAGAAGATTTTATTTTTAAACCCGAAGTAGTCGTTAAGCCTAAAACCGTTAGTCAAATTTCAGAAATTATGAAATTAGCTAATGCTTATAAAATACCAGTAACAGCTCGTGGGGCAGGCACAGGATTAAGTGGTGGTGCATTACCAATACATGGTGGTATTATTATTAGTATGGAATATTTTAATAACATCTTGCAAATAGATGAACGTAATTTACAAGCTACTGTTGAGCCAGGTGTGATTAATTATGTATTTCAAGAAGAAGTAAAAAAAGTAAATTTATTTTATCCACCCGATCCAGCAAGCTGGGGAAGCTGTTCATTGGGTGGTAATGTAGCTCACAGCAGCGGCGGGCCAAAAGCTGTGAAGTATGGTACAACCAGAGATTATGTATTAAACATTGAAATGGTTTTACCAAACGGCGATATTATTTGGACAGGCGCTAACACATTAAAATATTCAACAGGATATAATTTAACGCATTTAATGGTTGGTAGCGAAGGCACTTTAGGTATCATTACTAAAATAGTTTTTAAATTAATTCCATTACCAAAACATGATTTACTCATGTTAGTACCTTTACCTCAGCTGAAAAAGCTTGTGAGGCAGTAGGCGCTACATTTAGAGCAGGCATTACGCCAAGTGCTATGGAGTTTATGGAACGTGATGCTATTGATTGGAGCATTAAATATGCAGGTGAAGTTAATTTTGAAATTAAATCCGAATGGCAAGCTTTATTGCTGATTGAAGTTGATGGTAATAATATGGATGTGTTATTTAACGACTGCGAAACCATTAGTAACATCATGACAGAGCACGGTTGCGATGAAATTTTAATGGCCGATAGTGCCGAACAAAAAGCATCTCTTTGGAAAATAAGACGTAAAGTTGGCGAAGCCGTAAAAAGTAATTCGGTTTACAAAGAAGAAGATACAGTTGTTCCAAGAGCAGAATTACCAATTTTATTGAAAGGTGTAAAAGAAATTGGTTCAAAATACGGATTTAAAAGTGTGTGTTACGGCCATGCTGGCGATGGAAACCTACACGTTAACATTATTAAAGGGGATTTATCTGATGAAGTATGGGAAACCGAATTACCAAAAGGCATTGTAGAAATTTTTGAACTATGTAAAAAACTGGGAGGAACAATTAGTGGAGAACATGGGATTGGATTAGTTCAAAAAGACTATTTATCGATTGTGTTTCCCGAATATCAATTAGAATTAATGAGAAACATAAAAAAGCTATTTGATCCAAACATGATTTTGAACCCTGGCAAGATGGTGTTTTAACCCCATCTTATTATTAGAATTACATGAGGATTAAGTAATAAAATGCTTCATAAATGCCTTATTTAATGGGACTAAACCCATAAAGTTGAAAAATGAATAGGTAAGATAATTAGGAAATAAATTTTGTAACTAACTGAATTTTAAATACATTTGAATAAACCATAAAAACAAACACATGAAAAAAACTTTACTTTCTTTATCAATATTATTTAGTCTAGGTGCAAGTGCACAATTGACGCAAGCAAATCATGCACCAACAGTTGGCTTTAACTACGAGATATTTCAATGTGATACGGCTGTAGCAAGTCAAGGCGCAACAATAGGTGCAGGAGCTGTATGGAATTTCACAGCATTAGCTACCTCAACAGTACCTGTTGCAAATTACACTACCGCTGTTGCAAGTAATACAACTTATCCATCAGCAGATGTTTCTGTTTCCTCAGCTGCAACTGATATTGCTTATTTCAAATCAAGTGCTACTGGTTTAGAGTATTATGGTGGTGATGTGTCTTTTGGCATCGCTAATGGCACACTTATCTATACTAATCCTGCCGTTTATGCAGCTTATCCTATGGCACTTAACACTTCTACAACATCTACGCCTTCTGGTTCAGTAGTTGTATTTGGTAATACTGGTGTAATTGGAGGAACTGTTACAGCAATGGTTGATGGTACTGGTACATTAAATTTAGATGTACCAGGCGCAGCTGCAGGCACAACTTTAAAATCATTTACAGATGCAATTCGAGTTAAAACAACTGAATATTTGCTAGGCAATGTAACTCTTGCTTTTCCACCAATTGCAATCACATTTACCGTAACTCGCGAGAATTATGACTTTTATTCTCCTAGTGCTTCTAGAGCTCCGCTTTTATCAATTTCAAACTTCACTGCTAATTTAAGTTCAGTTGGTGGTCCAACAGTTAATACAGTAAAAAGCGTTACAGTTCAAAGAGATTATAACGTTGTTAGTGTAAACGAATCTCAAAAAGCGTCTATCGAATTATCTGTATATCCAAATCCAGCGGCTACTGTCATTAACTTTGCTACAACAAGCGCAGAAGCTACTAAAGTAATGGCATTTGATGTAACAGGAAAATTAGTTGCTACGGAAGTTTTAGAAATGGGGAAAGCTAAAATGAATTTATCAAATTTATCAAGCGGTATGTATATTTATCATGTGGTTGACAAAAACAACCTAGTTTTAAAATCTGATAAATTTAACGTGAGCAAATAACTTTTTTATGATAGAAATTAAATGTAAAGCCTTATCCGCCAGCTGGCGGATGGGCTTTTGTTTTTTTATAGTAGTAGTTAGCGTATTTATTTTTTATTCCTGTTCAAACGAAACAAAGGAAGTTAAAACTGTAAAAGTTAGTACGCCGCAAGATTTAGAGAAAGAAACCGTTAATCAACTATCCTCTTTCCTTACCAAAGATTCTATTATTTCTATCGATTCTATACCATTAACCTGTTACCGTTATTTTAATACTCAATACAACAATAAACTATTGTGGTTTGATAAAAATAATTTCAACCAAAAAGGAGACAGCTTACTAAAATTAATTGAAAAGATTAATTACTATGGTCTAATACCAAATAATTATCATTTACAAAAAATTAAAAATCACATCGACTCGATTCATGCTAACAAAGAGTTGATTAATGTAACCTCATTAGTAAAAGCTGATTTATTATTAAGTGATGCCTATTTTTTAATGGGCGCTCATTTAAATAAAGGACGATTTTATACAGATAGTCTTTTACTATAAACTAATTTTAGTAAACTAGATAAAGGCTGGGATAGTATTTTAGTAAGCGGATATAAACAAGCAAATTTAAAAGCATCATTAGATTCGTTAGAGCCAAAGTTTTATAATTACCGAATGCTCAAAAAAGAACTAGCCACGATATTAAATAATCCCACTTTGTATCAGGTAGATTCTATTCCTTTTGTAACCGAAAAAGATACTGCCGTTAAACTACAACTCATTAAAAAAAGTTTAATCAAGCAAGGCTTATATGACAGTACTATCCAAGCTAACGATAGCACCAAATTAGCAAGGGCTTTAAATAAGTTACAAAAAAAATGGTTTATCCAACCAGATGGTAAAATAGGAAAATATACAACTCAGGCATTTTCTTATAATCGAGAAAAGATTATTAAACAAATTTGTATGGCTATGGAACGCTGGCGTTGGGAAACTAAATTTCCTGAAAAATATGCATTCATTAATATTCCTGCATTTTGGTTAACTGTTTTTGAAAAAGATACTGTTGTAATGCAATCTGCTGTTGTGTGTGGAAAACCTGACCATCAAACTCCTATTTTAAAAAGTAAAATCGATCACATGCTAATTTATCCATATTGGAATGTTCCAATAAGCATCGCAACTAAAGAAATTTTACCAGCCGTACAACATGATACTTCTTATATTAGAAGAAAAAACTTTGAAGTATTAGGCGCTGGCGATAAAGTATTAGACTATACAAAAATACCTTGGAGAAAATATACCAAAGATTATTTACCCGTTAGATTTAGACAACGTATTGGCGAAGAAAATAGTTTAGGCGTTGTAAAATTCAATTTTCATAATCCTTTTGGTGTGTATTTGCACGACACTAATTCTAAAAGATACTTTAAAACAAGTTCTCGTTCGCAAAGCCACGGATGTATCAGGTTAGAAAACTTTATTGACTTTGCCGATTTTTTAATTAGAGATGATAGCGTACATTATACGCATGATAGCTTACAAGTATATTTTGTAAAACAAGAACAAAAGAAAATTAAACTAAAAAAAGCATTGCCAATTTTCACTCGCTATTACACCGCTCATGCTGATAGCACAGGACTAAAACTATATATTGATGTGTATAGAAAAGATGAGGATATGATGAACCTTATTTATAAATCAGATAAAAGATAAATGACAAAGGATTAAAGAAACCTATTATTATCATTCGTCTTTTATCATAAATCTTTAATCCTCCCTCTACTCCGCCACTCTTTCTCTAAAACCAACGGCACTCATACAAAACCAACCTACTACTTTTGTTTTATCACTGGTTGTATTTTTAATATTCGTTTTTACGTTTTCAGGACTCGTTGCAAATAAACCTGAGTTAGTAGTTTGTGTTTGCACTTGCGTTAAAAAATTGTAGGTTTCTAAATTAATAGAATGTATTTCAACACGACACACATCAAATTTATTAAAACGTTCTCCAAAAGGTGTAATGCCTTGCGCAATTGGTGTAATAAATGGGAAACCATCGGCACCAGCTCCAAAAGCAGCGTCAGCACAAATATTAATATCACCACCTTTATTAAAAAATACACCATTACGGTAAGATTTAATCCAATAATAATCAACGGTATCTCCAGGAATATCAAAACCTAAAAACGCCATATCATAACCTGGCTCAGTCGCGGCAAGGCCTCCACCTTCTTTAAATTCAGAAATAATACTATCAACCTTCGACGTTCTATTCATGCGTGACGTAGATTTGTATACATTTCCTTGATGCGTTACTGTTAGTTCGTAGTTATGCCCTACTCTAAGTGTATCAGTTGGTGTCCATACATAATCACCATTGTTATTGTCATTAAATATATAATCTACTCCAGTAGTTAAATCTTTCACCGTAACCGTTGCTCCAATAATAGGTTCATTTGGTTTTTGGCTAAAATAACCATCAGTGTATGTTAATCTAACCTTCTGTTGCAATTGCATATCGTTGATAAACGCATCAATAGTTACAATGGGATCGCCTTCATCTAATTTAACTTGTATCACATCTTCGCAAGACGTCAAGCTGATAACTGTTAGTAAAACAAAAAATAATTTAAGAGTCTTCATAATTCTATATTAAAAAATTAAAATTTAAAATTGTAAGTGATCGCCGGAACAATAGATGCTATAACAGAGTAACGAACTGCTTCTGTATTTACTGGATAGTCAGGATTATTTCTAAAATAAATAGAGAAAGCATTTCTTCTATTATAAACATTATACACACTTAATACTAGCGCATGTTTACGTCCTTTTTTATTATTAGGAGATAGGTTACATGTGATCCCAATATCTGCTCTGTGATAAGGTGTGTTACGATAATTATTACGTTTGTTATCGGTATTATAAGGGATAACATAACCTTGAACTTCTACTTTAGCAGTAGGGAATGTAGCAGGTGTACCCGTTTGATACACAAAGTTGGCAGAGAAACTGAAACGTTTATTTAAATCAAAAATTAAAACAGTATTTACATTGTGAGTTCTATCGTACTTAGATAAAAACCACTCTTCGTTGCTTATACCTCGCACCTGACGTTCTGTTTTTGATAAGGTATAACTTACCCAACCTGTAAATTTACCTTTAGCTTTTTTCAAATATAATTCAAAGCCATAAGCACGTCCTTTACCTTGCACTAAATCAGATTCTAATCGTGGGTTTAATAATAAGTTCGCATTATCCACATAATCTAATTGGTTTTGCATGTCCTTATAATAAATCTCTGCCGATGTTTCAAACATATTATCTTTAAAGTTACGGAAGTACCCTAAAGTAATTTGATCAGAGATTAAAGGCTTTACATTATTGGTTACGGGTGTATAAATATCTAATGGTGTAGATGCGGCTGTATTAGACACAATATGTAAATATTGCGACATACGGTTGTAACCTAATTTAACGGAGCTTTTATCGTTGATAGTATAATTAACCGCTAAACGTGGTTCGGGCATATTGTAGGTAGCAATATTTTTTCCATCTCCAATTTTTTCTTCTTTCTCTAATGGTTTGCTTTCGTTTGGAATCGTATCGCGATAAGTGTATTTAGTACCTTTACCCATATAATTAAAAAAAGACCATCTTAAACCATATTGCAATGTAAAACGATTAGATAATTTTTGTTCGTTGTCAACATAGGCAGCATATTCTACGCCATACTGATTATCTAAACTGATGTTTGACTTATCGCCATTTTCGGAAGTAATGATTGCCTCTCCTGGTTTAAAAGTGTATAAGATAGCCTGCGCTCCAAATTTAATGGTGTTTTTATTATTCAAATAATAGGTAAAATCTGGTTTAAAACTATAATTGATAATGTTTGATTTCCATTCAAATTTTTGAGCGTTACCTTCATTTTTAAATCCTAACTCATATTTATAATTACTGTAAAAGGCCGTTAAGTTCATAAACAACTTACTATTAAAAATATGATTCCAACGAACGGTTCCTGTGGTATTTCCCCAATTAAACACGAAGCCCGCACCAAATATATCACGTCCTAAATAACCACTTGCAAACACGGTATTCTTATCGTTGATGCGCCAATTTAGTTTGGCAGTTAAATCATAAAAATAAAATTTAGCGTCTTTTAAATCTGGCTGACGTTTTGCTAAAAGTGGTTTTGCTAATACATCAATATAACTTCTACGACCTGCTACAATAAAAGAAGCTTTGTCTTTGAAGATTGGAGCTTCGATAGACAAACGGCTGAAAATGGTCCCTAAACCACCATTAACTTCCATTTTTTTGCTGTTACCTTCTTTCATTCTAATATCTAAAACCGAAGAAGCCCTTCCACCGTATTGTGCTGGAATACCGCCTTTAATCAATTTCACATCCTTAACCGCATCAGGATTAAAAATAGAAAAGAAACCAAATAAGTGAGAGGAATTATACACTGGTGCTTCATCCATTAAAACCAAGTTTTGATCAATGTTTCCCCCACGCACATTAAATCCACTAGCTCCTTCACCAACAGTGGTAACACCAGGCAATAACTGAATACTTTTTACAATATCAACTTCTCCTAATAAAGCGGGCATTTTTTGAATTTGTTTAATATCCAATTTTGCTACACTCATTTCCATGCTCTTGATATTCTTATCTTCTCTTTCCGAAGAGATCACTACTTCTTCAAGTTCCTTACCTTCTTCACCAATTTCGGTGCTTACGGTTAGATTAGACGTTAAATTGATTGGTTTCAAAACCGTTTTATATCCAACAAAAGAAAACACAATCGTGTCTTGACCTTTAGGCAACGTTAATGAATAAAAACCGTACTCATTGGTACTTGTACCTATTTGAGAATTTTTTTTGTAAACAGTAACCCCAATTAAGGCTTCGCCATTTTTTGCATCTTTGGCGTAACCGCTCACTGTAAATTTATCTTGTGCTTTAATGCCAAAAACAGTGCAAATAAAAATTAATACTAGTAGTTTCTTCATAATCATAGAATATTCGGGTGCAAACTTAGGAAACTTATTTTTTTTTTCAAGTTTCCTAAACGATTTTTTTACCTTTTATATAACGTTTAATGTTAAAAAATGTTGTAAGATGAGGCAAATATAGATTTAGGGCAATCATTTACGCAACTCATATTAGGCGAATGGCTGACAGCAGGCGGTAGATAGTAAATTAATACGGATTGAAGACTTTATAAGACCTCAACTTCTTGCTCTTGAATGTATAATAGCAGTTTTTTTACGGAAGTATAACCCAGACTTAACAAGGCAAATTCGTAATCCTGCATTTGAGCATGGTATTTTTGAGCATTTTTCTTACCCGTTTTATAATCAATTACAATAGCGTGGTTATTTGTAACTACTACTCTATCGGGTCGCAAAATTTCTCCTGTGGAGGTTAAAATTTCTAATTCATTTTTCACTTCAACACCTTTTTCAAAATAAGAAGCAATTGAATTGATAGAGACTAATTGCTTTATCTCTAACATCATTTTTTGAGATTCTTCTACCGTTATGTCGCCCGCTAATACAGCTTGCTCAATAACCGTTTCCACATCCTCTTTGGTTTTTATCTTGGATAAAATATAATGCACTAAAATTCCGTACTCGCGAGCTTTAGTGACTTCTTCATTCGCATTATAAGTAGATGCGCCTTTTATCTGAATCACATCTGGATTTTGATTAAAGTTTAAATCCTTAATTTGCAATTGCTCTAAGCCTACTTTATGATGCTTACCTGCTAATTTTTTAGTTAATGAACCAAACTCTAAAATATGATTAGCTGAATCAAATTGGGTTTGTGTATTTGCAAAATCAGATAACCAAGTATGGCAATTTTTAGCGCTCTTCTTTTTTAATTGTGGAGAAATAATATGTAATCTATCAACAGCTCTGGTAAAATCAACATACAACATATTTAAACTATCTAAGGTTTGCTGCTGACGTTCTCTTTCGGCAAGAGGCTTATAAATCGTATCGTCGGCCGCTTTAGTGGTATTAATTAACGCCACTGGTAAATCAATTTCGTCTTCATTTAAACCAACCCAAATAGATTGTGTTTTTTCGATGTCCCATGCTAAATAGGGAGTTATAACTACAGGAAACTCTAGGCCTTTAGAAGCATGAATGGTCATAATATTTACGGCATTAATTCCTTCAGGAATTATTACTGATGCTTTCTCTGCACGACGATTCCACCAATCTAAAAACAAAGTGGTGTTAGATGTGTTGCCCTGTAAAAAACCTAACACCTCATCTAAGAAAAAACGAACGTATTGAGGATTGCTTTCGTTTAATTTTAAAGTGTTGACTATCTCTAAACAACCATCAAATAAATTAGAAGCAGTTAATTTTAAAATATCAACTGATAAATGGCATTCATTTAAAATATGAAATAATATTTTTGTTTTGGAGACATTTAATTCTCTTAAAAACAAAATGTATTGTGCTTCGCTACAAAACTGATGTTCGTATAAATAATTAATGACCACAGAAGCGGATACTAAATCTTTTTGATTGGAAATATATTTTAAGAAAGACAAAATAACCGTTACTTCTTTTGAATGTCCTAGTAATAAAGAATCAGCGGATACAACAGGAATACCATTTTCAATTAAAAAATTAGCAACGGTGTTTCCGTGTCGGTTTTGACGAATGATAATACACACATCGCTGTAACTGTAGCCATCAACAATTGCTTGTTTTATGTGGTTTAAAATAAAACGTGTGTTCACCGTATCGGCATCACCTTCTCCTAATTCTGGGAAATCAATACTTACGTAGCCTAACTCCTCCGTTTTGTGCAATTGTTTTTGTTGATGGTATATTTTTTTTAAATCTTCGTTTAATACCGTATTAGATAAATACTCAAATAATGTATTATTAAATTTGACAATCGCACTTTCGCTTCTAAAATTGGTATCTAACACCCTGCCTTCAAAATTTCGAATTAATGACTCCTCTCTTTCAATTAATAAATCGTTTTTATCTATAGCATTCACATTAGGCAAATTCACAAACTGTTCCACATCTGCATTTCGCCAACGATAAATGGATTGTTTGCCATCACCTACAATTAAATTCAAATGTCCGTTACCTAAGGAGTTATCAATCAAAGGCAACATGTTTTGCCATTGCATAGCTGATGTATCTTGAAACTCATCCAATAAAAAGTGTTTGTACTTATCTCCTAACCTTTCAAAAATAAAAGGCGTTGGTTCGTTATTAACAACTTGAGAAATGCGTTCGTTGAATTCAGAAATAAATAAAATATTTTCATCGTTTTTATACTCATTCGTGAGCTTAGCCAGTTCATTAACTAAACCCATGGCGTAAATATTTTTGTAAATCAAACTAAAAGCATTGTAACGTTGCTCGTTTTTTTGCAAATAATCTAATACATCTTTGGCAATAGTTTCTAATTCTATTTTAATAGTGTCAATTGCAGCTTTCTCATCAACACTAGCTTTTCCACCATGCCATTTTTCTTGCTCAAGTGTTTTAACTACGTTAGCTCCAAATAATTCAGTTTGCGAAGTCGTTTTTAAAGTTGCTAGTTTTACATAAAAATTATAAATACCCGAACCACCGCTTGCAAAAGCATTGGCGGTTAATTGCTTTTCGTTGATTATTTTTAGTGCTTTCTCACCATTCGACTTTAAATAGTTTTCAAATTCTTTGGTAATAGCTTTTAGTTGCTTTTTAATAACATCAAAATCTGAAATGGTTTTATCGTTTAATTGATTAATTAAATCGCCCACACCTTCTTTATTAATTTCTTTAATAAAATCTATCAACGTTTGTTCAGGATCCCAATTTTTATTGTCTTCAATTTGTGCCATCGAAAACTGAACTAAATAATCAGTAATCAATTTATCCTTCCCTAAATTATTAATGAGTGTTGAAATTACTTTTTTGAAAACGGCATCCGAATCTGTTTCGATTTGAAAATTAATAGGCAATTTTAAATCTAAGGCAAAGGTTCGAATGATGCGATGTGTGAAGCTATCAATCGTTCCAATAGAAAAATCGGAGTAGTTATGTAAAACATCCGTGAGTACAATTTCTGCTCTTGTTTTTAAATCTTCTTTAGAAATGCTCAATTCCTTTGCGATTAAAGAGCTTAGCATATCATTCGATTCTAAACTAATTTCTTTGAGTGCTTTAATAATTCGCCACTTCATTTCGGAAGCTGCTTTATTAGTAAAGGTAATTGCTAAAATGCTTTTGTATGCTTTAGTCAAACTATGTTTTTCTACTAAAGCTAACTTCAAATATTCCTTAACTAAAGTAAAAGTTTTACCACTTCCAGCCGAAGATTTATAAACGATGAAATTATTTTGACTAGCAATTGACATACAATCCGAAGATAGTTATTCTCATGCTAAAAAATTGATAATTAGATAAAAAATGTTTAACCACATAGACACTTAGAAATGGTAATGAATTTTGCAGTAATACAAAGCGCTTTACTTTACACATAGTAACTATGATAAAAGCGAAGCTCTATCTAATCCTTCAACATCAAAATTACCTCTGTTTCTATGTGGTTAAAAACACAAAATACTATAAAAATTAGTGTGTATATCTAGCATTTTAGTTTATTTGTAACTTATTAGTGAAATCGAATTATAACCAATAGAAATGAAGTTCAAATTATTTATAATCATCTCTTGCGCTTTTTTGTTTTCATGCAGAGAAGCAAAAGAAATAAAAGTGAAGAGCGTAGAAGGTTTTTATGTTAATAAATTAACTACGGAAAACATTGATGCTGAAATAAAAGTAAAAATTGATAATCCTAACAAGATGGGATTTTCAATTTATCCATCCGAATTTGATGTAATTTTTAGTGGAATTAGATTAGGGAAGGCTAAATTGAGCAAGCGAGTGCATTTGAACGCCAATTCTGAAAAGGTGTATTCGTTTAAGCTTAACTCAAAATTATCAGAATTAAACCCAATGGATATTCTAAGACTCTTGAATCTCGAAAATTTAGGTAAAATTGAAGTCAATGGAGATTTAAAAGTGGGGAAATTCTATTTCAAGAAGAAATATCCAGTTAACTACACCGATAAAGTGAAAATATTTAACTAAAACGTAACCATTTGTTCATTAATTGTGTATAAATTAGCCAGAAACCTAATTTATGTCCCAAGCTGAACTCATATCGGCGTGTCTTAAAAACGATAAAACTGCTAAAAAACAGTTTTTCGAGACCTATTTTAGCAAATTATCCTACATTTCCCTTCGTTATTCAAAAAATGCCGCGCAATCTGAACAAGTTGTATTGCATGGTTTTGCGCATGTTTTATCTATCATTGGTCAGTTTAAATCGCAAAATACTTTATCTTTTGATGAATTCGTAAAAAAAGAATTTATCTCCTTTGTAGTAAAATATATTAAAAATATTCGAAACGAGTATTATGTAGCGAGCACCGTAAAAGCGGTAGAATATAAAGAAAAAACATACGATTTATTTTTAGATAGTAAATTCATTGATTTAAAGAATGTAGATCAAGAAGTATTGTTGAAATCCATTCAAGAGTTAGTGCCTTCGCAACGATTAGTATTTAATTTACACGTGATTGATAATTATGCTTTATCAGAAGCATCTGAATTACTGGATACAAGCGAACAAAGTGTGAAATCGAATTTGGAGAAAGCAAGATTTAATTTACAAAAAACGATTGAAAAAAACATAAAATTAAGTAACAATGAGCAGCCAGTTTAGTTACGAATTAGATGAACGTCAAATCAGATTGATGATGCAGGATGCTGAGTTAGATTATAACGAAGCTATGTGGCATAAATTTGATGAAATGTCGGTTACTCAAGCTCGAACTAGCGCAAATATTGGCAATTATATTCCATCTGTAAATTTTGGTATTAGTCGTTCGATTATTGTACCAGTTATATTTATTGTGTTAATTGGTGGCTTATCGGCCATGTTATTTAGCTTTGTTGACTTTAAAAAGAAAGAAGCCATTGATAAAGAAATTCCTTATGTGGCAAAAATTGAACCTTCAAAGCAACCAGAAGTATCTTCAACGCCAATTATTAAAACTAAATCTGTTGCTACACCAAGCATCACTGCTGCCAAACCTGTTTTAGATACAACTGCAATTCCAGTTATTACAAATTCACTAAACGTGGAAGTAGAAACTGTGACTAAAAAAGAGGAACCAGTTAAGATTATTGAAACAAAACCAGGCTCCACAGACTTCGACAAGCTCAGTCAGCGAAGTAACCAAGCTGTAAATGCTTCTTCGGAACCGAAAAAGGAAACGGTTATTATTCCTCACAAAAAGAAAAAGAAAATTAAAACTGAGGTATTGCCAACCATTAATGCTACTGCTCCAAATTTGAATGAAGGTGCTATTGAACCTGAACTAGATTTAAAATAGATTACTCCTTTATTAATTTTTGTTTTCCAATTACTTTTCCATCAGCTACCATTGTTACTAAATACATACCAGATGTTAAGTTGTTGATAATAATGATTTCTAAATTATCTTTTACGGCTTGGGTAATCACTACTTTACCTGTTATATCATACATGATCATTTGTATTCCTTTGGAAACGTCTTCTGTAACAAATTGTACGGTTACACTTTGGTTAGTAGGGTTAGGATATAGTTTAAAAAATGGCACTTGATTTTCAACCTTAACAACGCTGGTACCAAAACCATCAGCACACATTTGCATAAAACAACCGTTAGTATCAGCTTTTATTAGCCAGTTACGGTCATCGAATGTAGTAATTACAGTTCCTGAATACACTGCTGGATCAGTACGTCCAACGCAAATAAACCCATTATTTATTGGAAGTAAATTGAGCAAACTTGAAAACTTAGATATTGTATCATGAAAAGTTTCCTGATAATTTAGGCTATCGCCATATTGATTAGTTACCAATAAACTAGCTACATAAGGGCTTGGTTGCTGAGCATTAGGTCTTACGGCCCAACCACCTGAATATAATTTTTTAGAAGGCGATTCACATATACCCCATAACTGTACTTCATTACGCAAGTTAGCATAGGTTTTTTCCCAAATAGGATTGCCATTATTTTTATTGATTTTTTTAATATACTGTTTAGTAAATAATGCGCCTGTTGGTGGAAAAGTTTGACTAATACCCAAACCTCCCGTATATATCAAATTGCTATCGGATGTTTCTATCAAATCACCTAATAAATCACGATAAGGTGTGCTATAAACAGTCTCCCATTTCAAGTTATATAAAGAATCATAATAACTAACTTTTATATCTGAATATCCGGCAGAAGGAAAATCGACACACTCTTCAAAACCTGCGTAACCTTTATTTTTTGTAGCTATAAATTTTTTAAATCCTCCATAAAACGTTGAATTCTGGTATGTTCGACGCCACAATTCATTACCATCAAAATCTATTTTTAAAATAAAAGCGTCTGCTTTAACATCATATAATCTACTAGCACCGTAAACTAAAAACCCATCACTTTGTTTAATAGCACCAGTTAAGTAGAGTGATGAATCTCCTACATTGTGATACTCCTTATGCCAGAGAGTATCTAAATTTTTATTTAACTTAAAAATTAACCCATTGCACAATCCGTTAGTTGCCCAATTATGTGCCATTGTGGTAAACACAAATACACTACTATCTGGCAAATTAATACTAGAGGAGGATTATTATTATAAAATAAAAGCCCATCACTTGGTAAAAGCTTTAGAAATTTATTTTTAACTAAATTAAAATTGGAATCGTATAATTCTATATTTAAAAAAGGAATAGTATCAATTCTAACTACATTGTGAGAGACTAAATAATCATCAAAATAATTAACAATAGACTGACTTTGCGTTTGATAAGGATAATAACTACTTGTGGTGCTAAAAAAATTTGGCGCTAATTTTTGTGCCTTTGCTTTAAAGCAAAAAAAAATAAATATGATATAAAAATAACGCATCATTTTTTTAAATTAAAAAAGGAGCAATACTTTATATTGCTCCTTAAATTAAATTATTCTTTTATCAATTTTTGTTTACCAATTACTTTACCATCGGATACCATAGTTACTAAGTAAATCCCTGATGTTAAATGATTGATATTAATGATTTCTAAATTATCATTAATAGTTTGCGAAATGACTACCTTACCTGTTATATCATACACTATCATTTGCTTACTACTATAAGCCTCTTCTGCAATGAATTGCACCGTTACACTTTGGTTAGCAGGATTTGGGTACAGTTTAAATAAACTTACACTTTGCGTTACCTCAATTGCATTATCCGCATTATTCATCATACGATTACTATTACCACCAACGTTTGGTAAACTAAGGTACTCATAATAATTGGTATTAAAAACAAATTTTAAGATAGCCTCGGCATTTACAGATGCTGCATTACTTGTGTTGCCTGCCATTTGCTCAAGCGTTTTTCTAAAAGTACCATCTTTTTTTATATCAGTAATGTTTTTGTTTTGTTGCTTTAAGTCTAATATTAATGCTTGTAGCTGGCAAAAATCATTTAAAAGACCATTTCCATTATTCTTTATTGTATTTAATAATGCAGATGCCTGAGTCAATTTATCGAAAGCAATATATGCTGCCAATAGTTTTTGATTGGCTAAATATCGGTTATCAGCATCCATTAGATCAATGATACTATCTGCACTCCAACCATTTACACTATCGGCCATCAATTGCCTGATGGTTTCATCAATTATAAAGCCCTTTGCTTGTTTTAAATCACTTACTTGGGCTTGCAGTTTTACCAATTGGTTAATAGTTGTTACGCTTTGCTGATTATTCAATTGATTCATTATACCATTTGGTAAATTACGGTTTAAAATAACCTGCCACACATCCTCGCTCACTGGTTTATTTTTATCATGTATTTCTTTTACATGACCCGGTGGCGTGCTCGTTTTTGCAAAGTAAGCCATCAAAACTGCATCACTTAAATAAGGGCTCTTGCTTTCCAATAAATTTTTTAGGTTACCGGGGCTTTGGCTATTAATAGCAGTTAATAAAGTTTGAGTATTACCACCATCAACCATTGCTAATAAGGCACTAACGCTGGCTGTTGTAATAACAATAGTTTGTTTAGCAGCAGCTACAGATTTATGCGAAAACGTGCCGCCGCCAGAACTGCCGCCAAAAACAACTGGACACATTGCATTCACATCATAAGAGCTTGCGATAGGTGGCTTTACAAGTAACGAAGTACTATAATACAAAGGCTTTGTTAGGTTAGCTGGTGCTGGGTTAAAAAAGTAATTAAAGGTATTAGCTAAGTTACTCGAAGGGTAGCAACCAGGCCCCTTATCTAAAAAATCGTTTTTAATACAAGTAGTAAGTGGGGTTGCATTATGCGAAAATAAATTATTAGCACCTAGCGCAGTGCTTCCTTGCATTACATTAATTTTACCAAAAGTAAAAGAAATTGCTCCCATATTTATATCTGTTTGATTTAAGCCTACAGATCCTTGTCCATAGCTATTACATAGTATACTTAAACCATCACCAATATTTGTTCCTTGATTATCGCCATATACCGTTGTGCCAACGTTTACGTTATTCATCGTATTACGGTATAATCTATTTGTAACTGCATTTGAACCGTTAATGCAAATACCAGTTGCTAAATTTGTATTATAAGTTCCATTAGTTGATTTAATAATGTTATTTGAAACATCGTAACCAGATGAATAATTAGAATAAATACCGTAAGGCAAATATTGCTGTGATGAAAAACCTGCACCAACATTGATGCGGTTATTTGTTACTGATGTATTTAATGAGCCTTCAAAATAAACTGCGCGATTACAGTTCACAAAATCATTATCGTTAATTCTAACAGCAGAAGCAGGTAAAGCATTAGAGACATAAATACCATAATTCAAGTTCGTAAAAGTTGATGGATTATTAGTTGAATAGTTTGTGCAGCCATTAACGCCGTATGCTGAACAAACTTTGTACCTATCAATATAATAACTCGCATCAATACTATAAATACCTACACCTTTATCTTGAATCGAAGGAACTGAAGTTACAGTATTTTTATAGGTATTACCATAAAACTTAACGCCATCTACTTCCCATAAACTTATAAATGTATTTGGGTAAGGTTGTGCAGGGTCTTTACGAATACTGTTAGTTTCAAATATTGAATTATTGATGTACCCAATATTGTCAATTCTGTTACCATTTGTTGGGATAAAATTATGGTATGCCATGTACTGAATTGCACGCCAGCAATTAATAAATTTAGCATTATCACATCTAATGATACCTCCTGCTCCAGTCCAATCAATACTACCAGCATTATCGTATTTTGCTGTTGTAATACCTTCATCGGCTGAATTAATTGTTCCCTGATTAATAATATTTACAATACCATGATCAACACTTAATCCGTTGGTAGCTATAAATTGTCTTTTATTTGCTGTGCCCCATACTTCTATACCCTGCCAATTTGTGCCCCAAGGATAAACTTCTCCGCCGTCAATAATTAATCTGGCTCCTCGTTCAACTATTATTTTACCATGATTAGCCATACCAACTTTGCATTTAATAGTTAATGTAGCACCAGGCTTCACAACAATATCATTATACATTTGAATATCAAAATCCCACACCTCATTACTTGTAATCAACCAAGGATTCACAGCATCAGAATTCATTTCTTTTACAAAAAACCTTACGTCGTTATTTGTGTTTAAATGCAAATTACGATGAATACGACCTTGTTGTAACTCAGAGATCCAATCTGAAAAACCACCACTCATAAGATTATTACTTGATAAAGTATTGCATGAGGTACCATTTCCAACATTTGGATTATCTTCAGGGCATGTAGCGCATCCTAACCATGTACTTTGACATGCTGCAGAGCATGCTCCATTATTTACAGGAAATACATCGCATAAAAAATCTGGGTGATTGCAATTATAACCAAAATCATGCTCTGAACCATTAAACCTGTATGTATGGTACAACCCAAAAACGTGTCCAAATTCATGTTTCAAATGAGCACCAAAATACCATGCGTCATTATTATTATAATTTACAACGGTATGTATAGCTGGTCTGCCATTATAACTAGACAATTGTCCCGAATATCCAAAAGGAGCATTATTTATAAAAATTGGAAACCCCTCTGTCATTCTATTAGGGTCAATAGAATTAATATAATTACCAATAGCTTGCCCGCTAGATGAGGTGTTCATTGCATTATCGTAATATTGATAAATATTTGTTAACTCAAAACTAACTTTTGGGTCATTTGAATTTGGATAATTACATCCTAGAGGTGCTGTATAATTAGCTGACCGGGGTTGATACATTCCGTTTGAATAATAATAATCTAAATAGGCTGCTGCATAAGTTAGTTCGTTAACCCCAGCAACTCCTGGCCATGGACTAACTGAACCAGATGTATTGTTTATGACATGAAATGTGATTTTAATAGTAATATCTGGCTCAGTAGCCTTATTTGGTATATGAAAATCTTGTCTACTATATTTATTAATATATGCAGCTGAGCTATTAGTGCAATTTAATGCTTGAGTTTTAGGTAAAAAAATCATCATTGAATCTGTAGTGCCGCAAGTAGGAAAATTAGTAAGCACCGGAGGATTATAGGTTTGAGCAAACGTAAGTATGTTAACTAAAAGTAACAACATCATTAAAAATCCTACTGAAGATTTTTTGAGTGGAATATTTTTTTTCATAGTTAAATTGTTGGTTAATCAAATATATAACAATTTAAATAAGTACCAAACTATTTTACAATTGTACTATTTTTTAATACTTAAATTTAACACAATTAGCTCAGTTTAAATGACTTTTACATTGAATGAAGTTTCATGTAGGAGAAATAGTTTCTAAAATCTTAAGCAAACAGCGTTTGTCCAAAACCGAGTTTGCTAACAAACTACATTATAGTAAGCAAAACATTAATTCATTATTGAAAAATGAAAGTTGGAATTCGGAAACAATTGAAAGGGCAAGCAAAATACTAAATGAAAATATTTTTCAAATACTAGCTAATTCAATTTCAGATTCAAAGAAAACACTTGTAGATAAAAAAGAAATTGAAGTTTTGAAAAAAGAAATTACTTATTTAAAAGAAATAAATTCACTACTAAAAAGTAAAATAAAAGAATAGATTTCTAAAATAAATTCTTCCAATTATTATTCAGCATATCTCCAATTCGTTTATCAATAACAAAGGTAAAATCGTTTTCGGAAATTTTAGCTAGATCTACCCAACGCATGGATTGTGCCCCATCTTTCTTTTTAGCAAAATCAAAAGGCTTAGAGGCTATTTTAAATTCAAAATCACCCTTTGCTTTTACCAAATAATAAATACTAATTACCTGGTTATTGTTGCTAAAAGCCGAATTCACAAAAAAATCGGTTGTATAAAAATGAGATTCAACTTCAATATCTAAATTTAATTCTTCTTTAAACTCACGAATAACACATTCAATAGTGCCTTCACCATATTCCAATCCACCACCAGGTAATTTGGTAATATTCATCCCTTTGATATGTTCGTCGGAAACTAATACCTGATTCTCATGTATTAAAATTCCATATACACGAACATTGAAACCCTTCATGCAGCAAAATTACGGTAATTAATTGAGAGAATTTAGAAAAAACAAACTTTAGCTACTTTTTATTAAAGCTGCCAAGATTTGTAGTAATACCAATGGTATGAGCGTTGCCTGTTAAAGCATATTTAGAATAGGCGTAATCTAAATTAAATTTATACACCTTAAATCCAAAGCCCAACGACAAGCCATTTACCTTTTTAACATCTGGTAGAGCCATTTCTTTTCCTTTTCTGAAATTGTAAGCAACTCTTATCATGATATTTTTACCAATTAATACCTCAGTGCCTATAATTAAATGACGACCAAATTTATCTAAACCAGTTTTAACTTTATCATTTCTGATTTGCTTTTTTGTTTTAACAATAGGCTTATTTGTAAAAGGGTCAATATCAGACGTCACTGTTTGTGGGTTAACGTAGGTTAGATCCCATTTTAACAATTGGTCGTACTGTACGATTATTCGAAAAGGGGCTTTCGCTACTTTTTTGCTAATCCCAATCACTACATTTTGAGGCAACGTTTCTTTAGGCCCATTTTCGGAAAATGATTTCCATTGTCTCCCATAATTTTTAGCTAATAATGAAATTACTAATTGCTTTTTATTATGATACGTTAAACCTACATCTATGGCGTTTCCAAAAGAAGTGTAAACATCGTAGTGAGAATATAATGTTTTTAATGCTACTCCTAATGAAAGTGTACTGTCTTTATTAATAGTTTTTGCAAAAGACAAATTCAAAGAATAATCTGCTGCTTTAAAATTACCTTGTTCAACGTTATATTCATCTCTACCGTCAAATTTTCCGTAATTGAAATACTGTAAACCAGCGCCAAAGGTTCCATGCTTTTTTAATTGACGTGCATACATAAAATTGCCATAATTTAAATCGGCCACAAAATTGGTATAGTTAAACGATAATTGATTTGAGCTATTTGGATTTAATAAAGCAGGGTTAGCGTATCCTAAGTTTACATCTTTATCCCAAATAGCTGCTGAAGCACCCCCTAAAGCGGTAGATCTAGCAGCTGTAGGCAAGTCTAAAAAGCTAAATGTATTTGTACCACCAATTTGAGCAAAACCGGTTGTACTTAATAAAACTAAAAGATATGAGACTGTTTTTTTCAATATGATTATAAACGCCTAAATGTATGGTTTATTGTGTGATTATTTAGCCGCTCTAAAAACATTGGTTTCTACCCAACCTTTACCCCAATCTTCATGTTCTTGCTCCGACCAAATTTCAGGATAAAAAATACGCTTTTGGAAACGAGGAGGCAAATACTTTTGCCAATTGGTGCCGCCAGTTGCCGCAATATCTTCGGTATTTTGCTGTAAATAACGAACCGCACTTTTATAGTGCATTAAAGGCCAATTAATATTAACGTTTACATCTAACTCTTTTAACGCATTAATTAATTTAGGGTTTGCCTGATCGTGAGCGGATAATGACTTATATTTTGCCCAAATGTTAGTACACTGATATTCCTTGGCTAAAGCAATAAATTCAGTACCGTATTTTTTTTCAAACTGATTTAAGGTTAGCGTTTTTTTGCCAGTCGCTAATTCTGTCGCACCTTTGTTCCAATAAATATTTTGAAACATTTCTTCAATACTGGGATTTTTTCCTACTAAGCTTGGTCTTACGTCTTTATCTACTAAATTAAAAAAATCAGTAGCACAAATTTCTATTTTACGGTATTGAGCGCTTTGAAAACCACTTGCTGGCAATAATGCCATTCGGTAACGTAAAAATTGTTCTTTTTCCATACCATCTACCATAATCTCAAACGACTTGGTTAAGGATTCGAAATAACGGTTGATTCGAGTTACACGCTCTGCAAAAAAATTGACATCGATAATTTCTTTCCAACCTAAATTTTGACCATTTGGTAAAATGTTTGGCCCATTATTGGCAATTTGCTCCATTTCATGTAAAGACAATTTGAAATAAAGCTCTGTAATTTGATGATACATGATGAAAATTTTTTCATCAGGAAAATCAGTTTTAGGGTTTTGTAGAGTTAATAATGTATCTACTTGGATATAATCCCAATAAGTTAAATAGTTTGATAGTAAAAGTCCATCCAAATAGCCTTCCAAACTTTGACCCATTTGGCTATATTTTTCTTCTAGCTGATTAACTCGATCAACAATTTCCTTTTTTAATTCCATGCAGTTTTTTTAAATACGTAGTTACCAAAAATAAAAAAAGGATATGGATTTACACCATATCCTTTCAACTATTTTAATCTTTAATATTAATTAACTTCAGATGTTGGGTTCGCCAGGTTTTTTACACTAACAATATCTAGTTTTATTGAGCCAACTAATAATTTAGCTTGAGCTCTCAAAGGAACGTGGTTTTTATCATCTGTTAACCAAACGTTTAAATCATCTTCGCTTTTAAAAATACGTCCTTTTTGCACAATTGGTCTAAATTTTACACAGTTAAAGGTTCCAATATCACATTTAATTTTTTCTTTACCAACGTATCTGATTTTTAAAGGCCAGATTTCTTTATCTACAATACTATTAATGGTAAATACATCTCCTTCTTTAGCATTGGTTAAATCCAAGTTTCGAGCCGAATAAAAAGCAGAAATCATATCTTGAGTTCCTGCGGGCACATCTACTTTTTCGCCAGCACCAACATCCACTTTGTTGGTATAGTGATTAAAGGTGTAATCTTGATTTATAATATAACCTCCTTCAGAAACACGACGAACAAACATCCAAGGCAGCATCGCATCTTTATCAATAAAAGTTTCGTATCTATCTCGCACTTTAAAAAACCAATCAAATGTACCTTTGGTATAACCATTACCAACCACGTGATATACTTTACGGCCTGCAACTTCCATTACTTCTGGCTTTACTTCCATTAAAATAACACCAGCATCCATAGCACCGTAATGCAAGCGATAAGATAAAATTTCGCCCTCTTTAAATGCTTCGTTCGAATTTTTAGGCAATTCCTTACTAGCAATATTAGTTGGAATGATTTGTTCTAATTTTTCTTCAGAAGAAATATAGTAGCCTGCTGAACATAAAGCCACAGTAGCCGTAACAGCAGATGCGATAATTGCAATATGTTTGATAGTTTTTATTTTTAATAGTTTGGTATAGGAGTTTCAAATTCTATGCCAATATAAATTTACGAAAATATTAGCTGTTAAAATATGTAAATTTAAAATAGTTGCAATTTTGAAGTTTATCTTTATAACATGAAAAAAATGATTATTTCGAGTATATGTGCAATGTTCCTTGCAGGCTGTACTTACCAACAGGCAGATAAAATAGCTCCTTTAGAAAATGTTATTAATAAAGGAGAAAAGTTTAGAATTACCCTACCCGAAAATCATACTACTGGATATATGTGGCAAATAAATAATACGTTTAATGATAAAGTGTTGGATTATTATGGTTCGGTATTTAGAGGTAATGAAAAAGGCGTCGATTTTAATTTTACTGCCTTAGCAGCAGGAAAAACAACTGTAAAATTTGCTTTAATTAAATACAATGATACTACAGACGTGAAACAGTTCATTATTGATGTTAAGTAATAACCGATTACTCAATAATTACTTTTTTGAAATACTGTTTCTGTTGTCCATTTGAAATTTTAAGGAAATAAATTCCAGATAAATGATTAAGCTCTATTTTATTTTCAGATAAATTTTGTTTCGAGAAAATCTTTTTACCAATCACATCATAAATTTCAATATCCAGTTTTCCTATATAGTAAGCTGGATAAGAAATATTGAAATTGCCATTTTTACTAGGGTTTGGATATACTGAAAATAAATTTTCAAATTCTTCGTTAACAGACGTACACACGTTTACCATCACATTTGTTGTTGCAGTGTATGAGCAACCCATAGAAGATATTGTATGAGTTACAACATAACTCCCACTATTGTTAAAATTTACATCTGGTGTTGGCGTAACGGTTGAATTGTTAACCGTTACACCAGAATTAGGATTGAAATTCCAATAATGAGATGATAAACTTGGGCTTCCAACAGCACTAAAAATAATATTATCTCCAGTACAAATAATTGGATTAGTGGGAATAAAATTGGGATTTGCATTTGGTTTAACATAGATTGTTAAGGTATCAGCAAAAGAGCATCCGCCACCGTTACTTGCGGTTAAAATATAAGATGTGCTGATATTTGGACTTACATTAACTGTATGTGTTGTTCCGGCTCCATCAGACCAACTATAATTTGTAATAGGACCATTAACAATATTTATAGCGGATAAAGATGTGCTATCATAATTACAAATTGAATCCTGAGCTGTATTTAAAGAAAAAGACAAATCCTGTCCAGGACTTCCTGGTACTGTAAATGAAACGGGTGCAGTCCAAGGACCTGCTGGAGGAACAGCTGTACTTCCTCCTAACCATTCTCTAACAGAAAAATAATACACACCTCTACAAGTTAAATCAGTAAACGGAATAAATACATTCTGATATGGTTCGGCGGTGCAATTATCTGGCCAAGCATTTACCGAAGTATAATTTGGTACGTTTAACAATGAATGATACCATGGAAAAGAATTATATACTGAAGCACCACCAGCACCAGCGTCAACGAACGATTGTACAAGTAATGAAGGCGCTGCGGGAAACACTGTATTTGTTGAAACAATTCCTTGCATCCAATAAGGTCCACAACCACATGTTGCTGCATCAGAAGAGCCACTTATAGTAATACCAGTTGATGAAATTGTATAAGTTACATTAGTAAGTGCTAAGCCATGACATGCTTTCGATTTAAAACTAAACGCACAAAGTATAACTATTGTAAGTAAAAATAATCTCATAAATAAAATTTAAATATTTAATCTAAGATATAACAAAAAACCGATTTTCAAAACTTATTTCGTTTGATCTTTCTTTTTGAACTTAGCGATATATCTTTTATAGAGCTCACTTAAATTTTCGTATTCCTCTCGGTAAAAAATACCAATACCTTGCGAGAAGGGTCCGCCATTGGTGGCCGCTTCCGTATTGTCGTTACTTCTATTAAAGGCTTTTACTCTGTATTTACCAGATTCTGATAATTTATATTCTAAGGTAACATCACCAATTAAGTTACTAGAGTTATTAGCTTTTGTTGAGGCGGATGTAGTTGTTGAATTGTTATTATTAGTAACACCAAAATTACCATCAATTACCAAACGATTATTAAACAATTGTTTAGATAAAGCCAAATCTAGCTCATCACTACTTAAGGTTCCACCAGGCCTATAATTTACTCCAATATCAACATCTTTAGTCACACCATTTAACCAATTGCTCATTTTATTACTTAACATTTCTGAACCCGTAGCAGCTGCTGCACCACCAGCACTAATGCCTCCTCCTCCCGAAACGGATACAGGGGTAATAAAACTCCTTAACAACAACAATGCAAATACTTGGCGATTCATTTCATTTTCGTCGCTTAAAATACTTTTTATAGCCGATCGAGTTGTTTCATCTATTGTTGGAAGTTCAATCCCAAAAGTGATATTTGGAGATGTTAATTTATCTTTCATAAATAATTTACAATACACTGGATATCGTTTATTATAATTATTTACTGAATCGTTTGGAAATAAAGGTTTAATAGAAGCTCGCTGATTATAATTGGCTACTATATCAATGTTAGCTTTATAAACGTTACCATTCCATTTAATTGAACTTCCTTTCTCAATTTCAAATTTTTTGGTAACAAAATCCTCCAATGTAAATAGATAATCTCCTGTAGAAAGGACATAATCTCCATACATATCAAACTTGCCTTTTGAATTAATTTTCAAATTTAAATTTCCGTCTCCTCTAGCTTTAATCACATCGCCTGATTTCTCATCAAATATTAATTGTACCTCTGCATCTTTAGTGGTTTCTAAATTAAAGTCGAGAGAAAAATTGGATTTCGATTTTTTGACGACGGTTTTCAAGGTGTCTTTAGTAACAAATTTTATAAAATCATTACTGCCGATTTCTGAAGGACCATCTAAAGGAATATAAAAATAAGTTCCTCCATTAGTTTTCATATTCAATTCCATTTTAATATCGTCTAAAAATCCATAAATACCAGCATTTCCAGAAGCATACGCTGTTCCGTAATAACTAGGATTATTAGCTGATGTTGTATTTAAAACCATTAATTTATTGGTATTAATATCAAAGTCGATACGCATATCTTTGAAATTATTATGGAATATATTTCCATAAACAATTCCTGAATTACCCATTTTATCGCGAACTTCAAGATTTTCGAAATTAATTTGTTTCGGCATGATATCTACATTTCCACTTACACTGTATTGTACATTTAAAAAATCAACAATCATAATGCACTTAAAAAATTTAAGCTTAGCATTAATTTGTGGATTATCTAACGTACCTGTTACTGTCCCATTTCCTATTAAGAAACCAACCTTAAACGTTAAAATATCTTTTAAATATGGCTGAAGCAGCGACAAATCAAATGGTTCCGCTTTAAATGTAATATCAATATTCTCTTCTTTTTTCTTTGGATAATAAGCGCCTTGAAAAACAATATTCTTCATTAAATTTCCATCAAAGTCTTTCGCAAAAGCAGAGAAGCCATTAATGCTTACAAATTCTTTTTCTGGATTGTACTCACTTTTTACTTCACCGTAACCAATTAATTTATCGTTTAATTTAAGCCCTTGAAAACTAATGTCGCTTGATATGAGTGGCTTTCCAAATAAACCAAATATACTTGTGTTACCTGTTAAACTTCCATCAATTGTAACTTTAGCATCTTTTAAAAATGGATTCAACTGTGATAATTTAAAATTTTGAATAAATACATCAAACTTATCGTCACTATTTTTAGATAATTTACCATCAAAAGTGATTAATTGATTTTGATTATAAAATGTGAGTGGTTTTATATTAATAGCAAAAGCTGTATCTATAGTTATAGGATTTGCTTTTACAATTTGCCAAACGCTATCCTCAATAGTGTATTTTACTTTATCGAATAGGATGGTTGCTTTACTATTGTCAAATTGCGCCATTCCGGAAACAACACCAGCATTTTTAGGACTCATCATATTATCCCAATTCAAATCAAAATCTGATATTTTATCATTAGCAGCGAAAGTTAATGTTGGATTTCGAAAAGCAAAACTGTCGGAAATATTAATAGCTTTAGCACTATAGATTAATTTTACGCCATTGGTTAAAGAATTAACATTAATGTCGTTGTTTTTAAATTTAATTCCAGAATAACTGATTAAGTCACTTGTTGTTTTAATATTTAGATAATTTATGGAAGCGTCAAAAGCACAGTTCATCAATGTATTAGGACTTATCATTAAATCTTTAACAAACAGTTCATTAACGATAGTAAAGTTTTTTATTTTAACACTTAAGTCGGCTTTATCACTATAAATGTAGCGTGTTTTAGTTTTTACAAATGTGGGAAAATATTCATTTAGATATTGTTTAAAAGCATCAGGCAAAGTACTTAAATTATATTTCCCATTTAATTCAACATTAGCTATACTCGAATTTAATTCAATATTTTTTGTAGCTGTTGATTGATCTAAATCTAAATTAAAACTACTGAGTTTATATGTTTTTTCAGAGGTTTTATAAATAGTGTTATCAAAGTTTATTAAACCACTTAAATTATCTATACTGTTTCCATTTAAATCGATTAATATTTGAGAAGACACTCGGCCGTTTAATTGCGGAATTGAAAAGTGAGTTTTATCCAAATCAAAATTATTGATTGTTGAAATAAAATCCATTTTAGGCACTTTATTATTAAAATCAATTGTTCCATTAAAATCAAAATTCGCATTGGTGTCTTTACTCATTACATAACCAGTGAAAATTTGTTTTTTAAATGCTCCGTCAATTTTCACATTATCATATTGGTAATTATTATAGGTTATAGATTGAATCAATCCATCAAATGTGGCATCTAATTCTTTTTGAGTAATACCTCTACCTTTTACTTTAGTTGAAAGGGACATAGCTCCAACCGACTTAACACTTGGAAATAATTTTGATAAATTAAAATTGGTTGTAGTAATCGCTCCTGAATACTCAATAATTTTAGATTTATTATTTGTGTTTAATCGCAAATCGGTTTTAATATTTCCAACGTCTGTTTTAAAACTACCATAAGTTGCAAAATCATTTAAGAATCCATCAAATTTTCCTTTGTATGATATAACTCCTAACCTACTTACTTCAGTGGGCAAATCTAAATACGTGGGATTATTAAACGGTGGGATTGGAAATTTCTCTAAATCTGTTTTGGAAGTAGATAATTTTTCAGCATCAAAATGAATAAATGATTTATCAATATCTGGCAAGCCAGTAATGCTCATATCTCCAATAAACTGAGTATTACTTCGATAACTAACCACCATATTGGTTCCACTTAAATCATTCACAAAACCTCTTACTTTTCCTTTTACTACTAACACTTCTTTAAAGCCATTTAGGTCTTCTGCGAAGTAGGCAATATCTTTAAAGTTTACAAAAGTGCTATCTTTTAAATTTCCTTTGATGTATACTTTATTAATGAAGTCCAAATAATCTTCCCAATGATCGTACTTAAAACTTAGTCGGCCTTTTACCAAACTGTTAGCCGTTTTTAAATAAATACTATCGCAACGTAATTCGGTTGATGAGACATATGCTTTAGTAGTTAAATTTTTCAATTCAATGCCGCAGTGTTCTTTAGCACTTAAATTTGTTATTTGAGCTTTAATGGTATCGCCTTTAAAATCAATTTCGGTAAGTGTACCAAAAGCATTGTAAACATGAATATGATTGTAATTCATATTTTGAACGACCTTATCTGTATCTCTTAATAAGTGATAAGTAAAATCGACATTGTTTAATTTTAAAGCGCCATACTTAATTTTCCAAGGAGAAGGAGTGGTATCATTGGGGAGCGAATCGGTTGAAGCAAAATAATCGGCGAGATACTGAAAGTTCCAATCATCTTCATTTTTGTATTTTAACAATTTTACTTTTACATCACTCAATTTAACTTCATCAATACTTAATTGATGTTTTTCGAAATTAAAGCCACTTACATCCACAGTAATATCTTTACCATAAACGAGGGTGTCGTTATGTTTATCACTCACAAAAACTCCTTGTAAGGTAACGTTACTAATAAATGAAATTTTCAATCTTTGAATATCTACCCTTGCTCCAAGTTCTTCACTCAAATAACTAGTTGCTTTTTGTGCGGCCCAAGTTTGAAATGTTTCAGTTTGAAAAGCGAAAAATAACGTAACAAGAAAAATCACAATAACTAACAGTGAAAACAGTACTGTTTTCGATATTATTCTTGTAATTTTACCCAATTTACTCATAGTGTATAAAAATAACTAAATAACCTAAATAGTGGACGTTAATAATCATTAAGATTTAGGGTTAATTACCTTGATAAAATAATGGCAGCAGAGCATAATCACATAAAAGATATTTACATTTTGGGCATCGAATCGAGCTGCGATGACACCTCATGCGCCATAATTAAAAACGAATTGCTGTTATCTAATGTTACCGCCAATCAAAGCATACATCAACAATATGGTGGCGTTATACCGGAATTGGCGAGTAGAGATCATCAGAAAAATATTGTTCCTGTTGTTGATGCTGCCTTAAAAAAAGCAGGCATCACACTTTCTCAATTAAACGCTATTGCTGTAACTCGCGGACCAGGATTAAGCGGAAGTTTATTAGTGGGTTTATCATTCGCAAAATCATTATCACTTGCTTTAGATATTCCCTTAGTCGAAGTTAATCACATGCAAGGTCATATTTTGGCGCATTTTGTGCGAGATGCTTCGACAGGCTCAGCTCTCGAAAACAAACAACCTGAGTTTCCTTTCCTTTGTTTAACGGTAAGTGGCGGCCATACTCAAATTGTAAAAATTACCAATCATTTACAATTTGAACTATTAGCAGAAACTGAAGATGATGCAGTAGGCGAAGCATTTGATAAAGCCGCTAAAATATTGGGGCTTCCCTACCCTGGTGGACCATTAATTGATAAATATGCCAAATTAGGAGATGCCACGAAATATAAATTTCCGATGCCGCAATTAAAAAATAATAACTATAGTTTTAGCGGCGTAAAAACAGCATTTTTATATTTTATTCAAGAACAAACAAAACAAAATTCAAATTTTATTGAAGAAAATATAAATGATATTTGTGCATCCTATCAGGCCCACTTAATTAAATATTTACTTAAAAATTTATTAGTGGTTAGTAAAGAAACTGGCATTAATCAAATAGCCATTGCTGGCGGAGTATCTGCTAATTCAGGTTTAAGAAGCGAATTAGAATTATTAGGAAAAAAGCATCAATGGCAAACCTATATTCCCAAATTTGAATATTGCACCGATAATGCCGCCATGATTGCTATTACAGGTTACTATAAATATTTGAATAAAGAGTTTTGTGGATTGGAAACTACTCCGCTAGCTCGTTACGAAATTTAAATTATTTCCCGCAGATTTCGCGGATTTCCGCAGAGTAAAATGCAACAAGTAATACAACAGATTAATTTACCAAACTAAAAACTCAAAAATATCTGCGACGATCTGCGGAATCTGCGGGACACTTCTTACTTAGTATTAAACTCATTCATGCATCTTGCTAAACCAATAAATGCGAAGGCTTTTACCGCATCGGCTGCAATTTTAACGCGTTCATTTAAAGTCTTTTTTTCTTCGTCATTCCATTTACCAAGAACATAATTTACTTGAGCGCCTTTTCCAAACTCATTACTAATTCCAAAACGTAAACGAGGATAATTATTTGTACCTAAAATTTCTTGAATATTTTTCAATCCATTATGCCCGCCATCACTACCCTTTGGTCCTAAACGAATTTTACCAAACGGCAAGGCTAATTCATCCACTATCACTAACACATTTTCAATGGCAATTTTTTCGTTTTGCATCCAATAATTTAATGCCTTTCCACTTAAATTCATATAAGTAGTTGGCTTAATTAAAATCAATTGTTTGCCTTTATATTTCAATTCGGCAACGTCTGCTAATCTATCCGATTTAAATTTTAAATCATTTTCTTTAGCCAAGTAGTCCAATACTTCAAATCCAATATTATGGCGTGTGTGGGCGTATTCATCGCCAATATTTCCTAAGCCAACTATTAAAAATTTACTCATACAACAAAGATATTTTATTTAACAAAATGAAGCCCATTTTGGTCTATAAAAATATGTTTTAATTTGTTTTGTAATATAAAATTAATGCTTATACTTGTATCATCGAAACATTACTGCATTATCTTGTAGTAATAAAATCACAGAAAATTAAAATAACAAAACTCTTTTATTATTATTCCCCTTATTAAGCATAACTATGTTTGAAGCATTAGATTTAACTAGCAGAGCTTTGCCTCAGCTAAAGGACATTTGTAAACAATTTGGTATTGACACGAAAGGATTAGCAAAACCTGATATGGTTTTAAAAATCATTGATGCTCAAGCGGCTGATAAAGAATTAGCTACTAAATTAGTGGAACAATTTCCTAAAAAAGCAACTTCGACGTGCCGCAGAAACTAAAACTCCAACCACTGAGGCTAAAGTAAAAAAACCTCGCATTCAAAAACCTATTGAAGGAGAAGCAAAAGTTGAGAAAACTCTATTTGAAGCTGTTGAAGAAAAACCTCAAGTAACTGATTCAAATACGGTAAGAGACGAAAAACCTAAATTCGAAAAAAGAGAAGAACAAGTTCGTAAAGTTCCTGTTCATAATCACCAAAAACCTCAACACAATCATCATAACAATCCTGCTAAAACAGAACAAACAGAATCAAAACCTGTTGTTAATAATGATTTAGCTATTAATATTGAAGCTGAAGAAAAGCCTCAAACACCAGACGGCATGGAAATGCATGAAGTGAAAGATGCTAAAGAAAATGAACATAAACATTTACCAAAACCAGAGCGCGTATATTATAACTTTGATGGGATTGCTATTGGCGAAGGGGTTTTAGAGATGATGCCTGATGGTTATGGTTTTTTAAGAAGTTCTGATTATAATTATTTAAGTTCTCCAGATGACATTTATGTATCGCAAGCTCAAGTAAAATTATTTGGATTAAAAACAGGTGATGTTGTTCGTGGAGGGATTCGTCCTCCAAAAGACGGAGAGAAATTTTTTCCATTAGTAAAAGTTGAAGAGATTAACGGAAGAGAACCTTCTTATATTAGAGATAGAGTTCCTTTTGATTACTTAACACCATTATTTCCTTCCGAAAAATTAAAACTAACTGGACATCCACAACAAAATAATAGCACTCGTATTATTGATATGTTTGCACCTATTGGTAAAGGACAACGTGGTTTAATTGTAGCGCAACCAAAAACTGGTAAAACGGTTTTATTAAAAGATATTGCCAACGCTATTGCCTATAATCATCCAGAAGTTTATTTAATTATTTTATTAATTGATGAGCGTCCGGAAGAGGTAACTGATATGGCTCGTAGCGCAAAAGCGGAAGTTGTATCATCTACCTTTGATGAACCAGCTGAAAAACATGTAAAGATTGCAAACATCGTTTTAGAAAAAGCAAAACGTATGGTAGAGTGCGGACACGATGTAGTTATTTTATTAGATAGTATTACACGTATGGCTCGTGCTTATAATACAGTTGCGCCTTCAAGTGGAAAAGTATTGTCGGGTGGTGTGGAAGCAAATGCATTACAAAAGCCAAAACGTTTTTTTGGAGCTGCTCGTAAAATTGAAAATGGTGGTTCTTTAACAATCATAGCTACCGCTTTAACAGAAACGGGTTCTAAAATGGACGAGGTAATTTTTGAAGAATTTAAAGGAACTGGTAATATGGAATTACAATTGGATAGAAAAATTGCGAATCGTCGTGTGTTCCCAGCTGTTGATTTATCGTCTTCTTCAACACGTAGAGATGATTTATTATTAGATAAAGAAACTCTACAGCGTTTGTGGGTACTAAGAAAACATTTATCTGATATGAACCCTGTGGAAGCGATGGAATTTTTATTAAATCAATTAAGTAGAACAAGAACTAATGAAGAATTTTTAATTGGAATGAATAAATAATTCATTCCAATTTTTTGTAGTTTAAACACATTACCATGTCACCAAAAACATTTTTATTTCCTTCAATATACAGTGCGCTTTTAATTATTGCTACTTGTATTGTATTTTATGGAGGCTATAGCCAATCTATTAATACAGTAACCATTATTGGTTGGTTATTAATCATTCCATTTACCGTTGTGGCCATGATTTACTCAAAACGAACGATTTACAATAATGTAATTGGCGGAAAAGATCTTGTGAAAGAAGGATTAAAGTTTGTCATTTTCAGTACAGTTATTTTAGTGATTTTTCAAGCGATATTTTTTACTTTAGATTTTAAAGCATATAAAGTTGATTTTATTCAAACCTATGGTTTTGAATTAGCTAAAACTCAAATTAAAAATGGTCATTTAAAAATAACTGAAGCTCAAATTCCTGATTTGATAAAAAAAGAAATTGACCAGGTGACGCTTTTTTTTATAAGAGCAAAATTGAGAGGGTAAGCCCAAGAATTAAAACAATTTCTACTTTTCTTTAGTCCATTCACTCAGTATTTTGGCAACTTCACTCATTTAATACACAAATAAAGGTTGTGGTTTTTCGATAAACGAGTTTTTTTAAATGATTAACGCCAATATTTGAGCTAATAATTAACATTTGATTGTTCTAAACATCAAGTAATCAATCAATTACTAGCCTTTTTTTCACTATTTTTATAAAATATTACATCTGATTGATTTGCTGGAAATGGCACTTTTTTTGATGTTATTTTAACACTAATTAATAAATATGAAAAAACTATTACTACTTCTTTGCTTTTTTTCGATTTCTGATGCTATTAATGCACAAACAGAAAAGACTGTTAATCCATCAATAAATATTTACAATAAATATCTCATTAAATTAGATAGTAATGTTGCATTTAATATTCAAACAACATCAACATTTATTAAACAGGTATGTGCCGCAACTAACACAAATTATAACAATTCAACTAAGTATTTTGAAGTAGTAACCAAAAGGAATTTACAACGAAATATCATAGATGGTAAACTTCAAAAAAATGCAACACCTATGACTGAATTTATATACGTAGGTCAAGTAGAATATTCAACTAGTGTTATTTCAAATACAATAAGCACTCAATAATTTTATTTATATCAAAAATTGAAATATGAATTTAAAGTTTAATAAAATTGGTCTAATATTATTAATTAGTATACTCTCTTGTAAAGTGTTTTCACAAACTACTATTATTAGTGGAGCCACTAATAATGGAAATTTTGAAGCAGGCGCTATAACTCCATGGGTAATAGCAAACAATAATAATAACAATGGTACTAACAGATGGGTTGTAAATACAGGTATTGCATTAGCGGGTACTAAATCCGCCCATATAACAAATGATGCTGCACTTACTTATGCTTAGTAACAATCAAGCTAACATATTTAGCAGCAAGTAACATTTCGCTGGTGAATCATGTATTAATTAAGTTTTAATTGGCGTTGTAATGGAAAGTAGTATAGCATCTGGCAATGACAGGGATAATTTAAAAGTTTTATATCCCCTACTCTTCCAATTGGCGGCACAGCAAATGCAGATGCTGATCTAGTGGGACTACCGTTTTACAATCTCCAAAATACAACACAATCAGAAAGTATAACATTACCTGCTAATTTAGCAGGTACAACTAGATATTTAATTTTTCAATTCAAATGTAATAATAATAATAATGGAACACAAGCGCCTGGTGCAATTGACAATGTTGTTTTAACGTCAGCATTGCCTGCTAATCCTGGTTGCACAACTTACATTTCTCCTACAAATGCTTCTACTGTTTGTGCAACAGGTCAAAATTTATCTTGGAATGCAATAGCTGCTCCTGCATGTGGTGCTATTTTATACGATGTATATTTTAATGCTGGTACAACCGCTACAACTTTAGCATCACCTAACCAAGCAGGTACTACTTATGCAACAGGTGCATTAACAGCTGGTACTGTTTACGCATGGCAAATTGTACCAAAAAACGGATCGGTTGCTGCTACTGGATGTTCAACATTTACCTTTACTGCCACAACACCTACCCCAGGCTGTGCAACTTATGTTGCTCCTGCAAATAGTTCTACAGTATGTACAACTGGACAAAATTTATCTTGGAATGCATTAGCAGCTCCTGGATGTGGAACTATACGATATGACGTTTACTTTAATGCTGGCACAACGGCAACAACCTTAGCTTCAAGTAACCAAGTTGGAACAACTTACGCTACTGGAGCATTAGTTAATGGAACAATTTATGCTTGGATGATTGTTCCAAGAAATGGAGCTGCAACAGCTACAGGTTGCTCAACCTTTACATTTACGGCCACTACTCCTACTCCAGGTTGCGCAACTTACGTTGCGCCAGCAAATAATTCTACTGTATGCCCAGTACCACAAACATTATCATGGAATGCCCTAGCTGCGCCAGGATGTGGAAGTATTACTTACGATGTGTATTTTAATTCTGGGGCAACAGCTTCTACCTTAGTATCATCTGGGCAAGCAGGAACAACTTATAACACAGGCGCTTTAACAGGCGGAACAACTTATTCGTGGCGTATTGTTCCAAAAAATGGAACATCACTAGCAACTGGTTGTTCAACTTTTTCATTTACAACTAACTCTATAACATCAAGTTCAGTAGCTCCATTTACAAATGATTTTGAAACATGTTCAGATTGGACTATTGTTAACGGAGCTCAAACTAATCAATGGTTTCAAGGCACAGCTACAGATAATGGCGGAACTCAATCCATGTATATTTCAAATACTAATGGATCAACAAATGCTTATACCAATAACACTGCCTCTGTAGTTCACTTCTACAAAGATATTTCTTTTCCAGCAGGACAATCGTGCATCAACTTAACTTTTGATTGGAAATCTGATGGTGAAAATAATACAGATTATTTAAGAGTTTTTGCTATACCAACTTCCTCAACTCCAATTGCTGGAACACAAGTTTCTTCTGGACAACTAGGTGGTAATTTCGATCAACAAACCACTTGGCAAACAACTTCTTTAACATTACCTGCTGCGTATGCTGGCACAACACAACGTTTAGTTTTTTCGTGGAGAAATAACGGTAATACAGGAAATAACCCACCAGCAGCTGTAGATAATATTATTATAACGACAGGAGTTCCTCCTTCTCCTGTTTGCGCTACCTACATTTCTCCAGCAGATGGATCGATTATCTGTCCTTCTACTCAAACTTTATCTTGGAATGCAATTGCTACCCCTTCATGTGGCACAATAACTTATGATGTATATTTAGATCCTGGATTAACAGCTACAACTGTAGTTTCTGCAGGTCAAGCTGGAACTACATATAATGCTACTGGATTAAGTGCTGGTGTTTATACTTGGAAAATAGTTCCAAAAAATGGTGCATTATCTGCTTCAGGCTGTTCAACTTTTTCATTTACTGTAAATGGTATAGCTAACGACTTACCTTGTAATGCCGTAAATATTGCACTAGGAGGCATAGCCTCTGGTGATAATACTTGCTCTGGAAATGCTGGAGAACCTGCTACCCCTGGCTGCTGGACAGGAGGAACTGTGAATTCGGTATGGTACTCATTTACCGCTCCAGCATCAGGAAATGTTAAAATTAGAACTGCACCTGGAACATTATTAAATACTCAAATTGCTGTTTATTCTGGAGTTTGTGGTGTTGGGATGTCAACTGTTACAAGTGGATGTAATAGAAATGCTGCTAATTGTGGATTAGTTAATGTGTTATTATCAGAAGTATCATTAACAGGTTTAACTAGTGGTGCTACTTATTATGTGGCCGTTGACGGAGAAAATTCTTTAGTTGGAACCTTTGCAATTACTATTATTGATGCGGCATCAGCATATCCTACCACAAGTGGACAAGATTGTTCAACACCTAATACAATATGTACACCAACCGTACAAATTGGAGATCCTGGAAATCAAGGAATAGGATTTACTTGTGATGACGATGGCTCTACAAACTGTACTACTGGAGAAAGAGGTTCTGTATGGTATCAAATAACTATAGCTTCTTCTGGCAACTTAAATTTTAATATTACTCCTAATGATTATGTTGTAGGTACACCTGCTGCAGAAACTGATTACGATTTTGTAATGTGGAAAACATCCGGCACTGGAGCTACCAATTGCACTGATATTGCCTCAGGTGCAGCTGTTCCTGTAGCTTGTAATTATTCAGGATTAGGATTTAGTGGTATATATACGGGCGGTAATAGACCTCCTGGAAATAATGCCGTTTATGATAATAGCTTTGAACCCACTATTGTAGCTACAGCAGGCGAAACTTATTTATTATTGATTGAGAACTATAGTAATAGTACGAGTGGATTCTCATTAGACTTAACCAACTCTGATGCTGCGGTAGTTAACTACTCTACATCTACAACAATTGCTTGGACTGGTGGTGCCAATACAACAACATGGACTGCTTCATCTAATTGGGGAGCTTGTAATACACCATCATGTGGTATTGATGCAATTGTTTCTGTAATTTCTACATACCAGCCATTAATTACATCGGCTATGGGTACGGTTGCTGTAAATAATTTTACTGTTGATCCAGGTGCCATATTAACATTAGGCCCAAATTCTGTATTAAAAATATGTGGCGACTTTACTAATAACGGTACGATATCAGCAGATCCAACATCAACAATTTTGTTTTCTGATGATCTTACTCATAACTTATACGGTACATTTAGTGCATCAAGTAAACTTGGAAATCTCACCATCACCGATGCTCCTGGTGGAGCTAATTGTTCAGTAATAGCAAATACATCAATTGAATTAAAAGGTAGTTTAACAACTAGTAATGCTAATAGTATTTTTGATTTGAATGGACAAAATCTTTTAATCGGAGGGAACATTGTTAATGCGGCTGGAGCAAATACTTTCTCAAATACAGCAGGCTCTACTATTACATTTAATGGTACGAGTGCACAAACATATAATCCAAACGCCATTTCAGCAACTCCATCATTAACATTAAATAATGTGATTATGAATCATTCTAGTACAGGTGTTTCATTATCTACAACTAATACACCTAATATGATATTAGGAACTAGTGGAGTCTTAACATTAACTTCAGGAAAAATAATCACACCAAACGCTCAAGAAGTAGTAGTAATGAATACTGCTTTGGCTGCTGTAAGTACAGGAAACACAACTAGTTATGTAGAAGGAAATTTAAGAAGATATTTAGGTGCAGGGGCTGTTGGATTATTTGATTTCCCTGTGGGGCACGCAACACCTGGTTACGAAAGAGCAAGTGTTGATTTTAAAACTGGTGCGGCAGCAGGTGCTATACAGTTAGTTGCAAGATTTGACCCTTGGGGCGGTTCATTTCCATTACCAGCAATTCCAAATTGGACAGAATGTAGTGCAACCTATGATTTAAATTATTTAAATCATGGCTATTGGAGTATTGATGCATCGGCTGCAAGTACTGGTTTATATGATTTAACATTATATAATCGAGGATACTCAAATGCCACAGGTTCTGGTTATTCAATAGCAAAAAGTCCTTCTTCTGCGCCCTCTTGGACTTTAAATGGAAACTGCGTTATGTCTCCAGTTACCTCTGTTCAAAGAGCTGGAATGTCAGGATTTTCAAAAATGGCAACTGTGCAAGGCAACACTCCTTTACCTGTTGAATTAATTTCATTTACTGGTGTTTCTGAAGGAACATATAATTCAGTTTCATGGAAATCTGCAGTGGAAACAAATTTCAAACACTACGAATTAGAAAGTTCTGAAGAAGGACTTAACTTTAATAAAATAGCTACTGTGAATCCAATTGGTAATGTTTCATCTAGTAATAATTATAATTATTTAGATTTTAGTGCATATAGTCCTATCACTTATTACAGATTAAAAATGGTTGATTTAGATTATACATTTGAATACAGTGATATCATAGCAGTTGAAAATGGCATCAATAAAACAGGAACACTAGTTGTTTTTCCGAATCCTGCCTCAAATGAATTATATATTAAACTCTCAGTTCCAAACGAAAAAAGTGCGACCATTGACATAAAAGATATTTTAGGTAGAGTTATATACCAACAAGAAATAGATTTAACTCAATCTATTAATAACAACTATATCAATACTACTAATTTTGCATCAGGAACATACATTGTAAGTATTAATGCTGGTAATTCTTTATCAGAAAACATTAAAGTGATTATTAATAAAAATTAATCATCATAGAATTAAAAAAGCCCTGAAAACGATACTTTCAGGGCTTTTTTATGGATTAATAATTCGACAACAAACGACTACAATTAATTCTATTCGAATCTAATTGACTAATAACCGAATAAAGTTTTGTGTTGGATTTACCTTTGTGTCGTCGAAATGATGAAGCGCTTCAAAAATCAAAAACGACATTAATTTATAGAAAGTAATAATAATTTAAAAAAAGAAAACATGATGAACACATTAAGAAACCGCGTACAGTTAATTGGTAATTTAGGAACAGCTCCAGAAATTAAAAATTTAGAAGGAGGTAAAAAAATGGCAAAATTAGTTATTGCTACTAGTGAAACATTTAAAAATCAAAAAGGAGAAAAAGTAACAGAAACAACATGGCATACACTAACTGCATGGGGAAATCAAGCTGCCTTTGCGGAAAAATTTTTAGAAAAAGGTTCTGAAATTGCTATAGATGGGAAACTACAAAACAACAATTACACAGATAAAGATGGGGTAAAACGATACGTAACTAACATTATCGTGAATGAATTTACAATGTTAGGTAAAAAGAAATAAATATTAATTCCTTAAACAAAACGCCCATTAGTAATGAGCTAATGGGCGTTTTGTTTTTTAAAATATATCAATTAACTAATCCTCATGCCCTTTGGCATTTTTTATTTTTTGTTCTAGGTACAATTGTTCTTCAAGTGCCATTTGTTTCTTTAAGGAATCACTCACATCTTTTTGTCCTAACTTTTCTAAATTTGGTTTACCTGCGTTTACCCATGCGGTGTACCACAAACTTCCCACCATAATGATACTCTCACGCATCCTGCGTTCAACTTGCCCTTTAATCATTAAATCATAACGATTCGTGTATTCTAGTGAGTAAACCTTCATCATTAAATTCCCTCTGTTTTCATAAGAATACTTTCTGTCTTGAGGAAATTCTTTATTTAAGGCGGCTTCAAATTTCAAAACACTATCTACACCCATGTGGCTATCGTAAACAATTTTCCAAGCTGATTTAATTGGAGAATCCACATACTTTGCTCTTCCAACAAAATAATCGTAGTCTTCTGCTTTTAGTTCAGGAATGCGACTCTCCCAAAAACCATGTATGCCTCTTTGCCCAGTTAATTGTCCATTATAATTTTCAGTGGTATGCAAAGGCACATGCGCATCGGCAATGTAGTGACCTAAATCGGCACTGTAACTTAAAATCTGATCGAGGTTTTCATTTTTAAAGGCGTTCAATAATTTATAGTAATGCTTTTCAATTTGCCAAGGCACAATGCCATAAGCCATTAATGTGTCCTCGGTGTATTTTGCAATAGCCGCTTTCCAAAATTTTGGTACACTATCAAAGGCATGTTCGCCATAATGATCAATGTCAATATAATGACGAGGAGCCTCTCCCTCTACTCCATAACGTCGTTTATCAGGATCAACTGCGTGATTAGTAACAAACTCAATATGAGTTTTATAAAACGTTACCATCTCAGGAGGCAATGTAAACACCGCCATTCGATTAATACGCTTATGTCCGTAAAAACCCCACGACTGCGATGATTGTTTAGGAAGTAAAAAAACAAAACCCAAACACATAAGTACTATCACTGTAATTTTTTTCACTCTCTTAAATTTTAATTCCAATTACTAAAACATCATCTACTTGCTCATATGATTTTTTCCAATCCATAAAAGCTGTAGCAATTTTTTCTTCCTGTTCCTTGCATGGCAAATGAGAAATAGAAATCAAAAGCTCTTTCAAATTTTTTGACATAAATTTTTTGCCAGTATCTCCACCAAATTGATCAGCATAACCATCAGTGAAAATAAATAGAGAATCATTTTTATGTAAAGCAATTTTAGTGGTGGAAAATTGTTGCTCGTTGGCTGTAAAACCAGCTATTGCCATTTTATCGGCTTTGTATTCAATAATGGTTTTATCACGGATAATAAATAATGGTCGGTTTGCTCCCGAAAATTCTACTTCAGTTAATGATTCGTTAAATTTCAATAAGGCTAAATCCATTCCATCCATCTGCTTAGAGGCATCAGAATGCTGTTTTAACACTTGCTTAATTTGTTTATTTAAAAAAGATAAAATTTCTCCAGGAGCAGATATTTTTTTCTCAAAAATAGCTTGCACAATTTTATCCATACCAATAATACTCATCAATGCTCCTGGAACGCCATGTCCTGTACAATCTGCGGCAATACAATAAAAATCTTTATCTACTTTGCTGAACCAATAAAAATCGCCACTCACTACATCTTTTGGTTTATAGTACACAAAACTTTGTGGGAATTGAATATTAAGATCCTGCACATTAGGCAAAATAGCTAGTTGAATTCCTTTAGCGTATTGTATGCTATTATCAATTTCTTGTTTCTTTTCAGCAATAATATGGTTTTGCTCTTTCAACTGAATATTGGTGAGTTGTTTTTGTTTATTTTGTTTAAACAACATAACAGCTACTGCAATCACAATAAAAGCTATCGCCAATAAACCAAAAATAAAATACGTGTTTTTTTTATTTTTCAGTTCTTGAATTTCATTGGCTTGAGTTAGTTCTTTTACGTTAGCTTCTGATTTCTCGAGAGAGTAACTTCCTTGGAGATTGCTAATATTTGTTGAATAAGCTTCTTGATCGATTTCTTCTTTCAACTCAACATATTTTTCAAAATAATCAAAGCCATCTTTAAAATTTTTGAGTTTGTAACTACTTTGTGCCAAAGCACGTAATGTTAAAATTTGAATATCTTTAATATCGTGTCGCTGATTATAGCCATAAACAATATTAAACTTAGTAATTGCTTCCCTAATTTTACCAGTTTCCATTTCACACAATCCCATATTAAGAAAGCAAATCATCATACTCGAAGAATCTTGCACATTTTGATGAATAGCCAAACTCTTTTCGTTATAATACATGGCCGTTTTAAAATCCCTTTCTTGATAAAACAAATCGCCAAGATTACCATAAATTCTGCCTAAATCACTGTACAATTTAGCACTTTTAGCGCAATCAATGCCCCTATTAAAATACACGATAGCCGAATCGAAAAATTTTCCGTTCTCCTTCTTTTGAATGACATCTATCTACATAATAGCTGGCAATAGCATTATGTATTCTAAGTAATCCAAAAGTATCTTTTAATGATTGGTAAATTTGAAGTGATTGATATAAATACTTATCCGATTCATAATTATGCTGCTGTATACATAATATCCAACCAATATTATACAAAGAAAAAGCTATAGCCTTTTGGTCGTGAAGAGAATCACTTAGGCGGTAGGCTTTAAAATAAAAATATTGAGCTTTATCATAATCAGAATGAAACCAATAGGCATCTGCTAAACAATTATAAGCTAGATTTTGTCCCCTCACATATTTATTCTTCAAAGAAATTGCTAAAGCCTCGTTACCATAAGTTATTGCGTCTTTAAATTGAGAACTACTCAAATTACTAGATAAATTAACTAATCCAATAACTCTCTGCGTGTCATTTTTTGAAGTAGCAATCTGACTTTTTAATTCGTTGATTCGTTTCTCTTTTTGCGAAAAAAGCAAAGAACTACTAATTAAAAATAAATATATAAATATGGTTTTTGGTTTAAACATAATTTAGAGAACTAAATATACATAAAAAACGTTTTATGAATGTTATTTAATCGCAACCCTTATTTTAAAATACAGGAATAAAACCTATCTTTATATTAGATTTAAGTATGGATTTACGTCATAAAACAGTATTACTTTCCTTCTGTTTGATTTTTTCGAAGTCAAATTCTCAAACTCGGATACAAGAATTATCCGCTGTTCAATATAATCAAAACGTCATTATTAGCTATCTCATTAGTGCTGGCAATAGTTGTACAGGTTACCAAATACTTAGATCTAATGATTCCTTAAATTTTGATGTAATATTTGATTATGCTGGTATTTGTGGCGAATCTACAAAGTCACAAAACATTACCTATTCAGATGAATCTCCTCAAAAGAACAGAAAAAATTATTACAAAGTTTTAATTCAGCCTTCCGACTATTCTAATGTGATTTCTGTATTTTACACTGACCTTGCAGAAAAAGGATATCTACTCATGCAAAATCCAATCACGCAATATTTATCCTTAATGGGGGCTTTAAATAGTGGTAATTTGAAGATTTATAATCAAATGGGAGCATTAACCCTATCACTTAGTCCCAACGAACAAGGGTTATATCATGAAGATATTTCTTGGTTAGGAAATGGGATATATTATTTTATCCTAGAAAATGCTAAGGGAAAACCATTGCATGGAAAATTCATAAAAGAGTAAAGCTTAAACTTATAAACTAAGCGCCTCCTAACAATAGTAATACTTTTCTCATTTCCTTAAACTGTTTTAGGTTTATAATAACGTAAAAGTAAATGATAGATGATGTAATAAATAGAGGGTTACCCCCTCAAATTAAAACAAAAGCCTCGTCCGCCAGCTGGCGGATGAGGCTTTAAACTGATATTAAAAATAGTTTAAACTTTAGCTTCTTGTGCTTTTTTAATAATAGCTTTAATGTTTTCGGTTGTTGTAGAGTTTGGTCGCTCAATTGCAGAACCAGTTGCTCTATCCCATACTAAACTTGCTAATACACCTAATGCACGAGATACACCAAATAATACTGTGTAAAAATCATACTCATGCATACCATAATGTGATAATAAAGCTCCTGAGTGAGCATCTACATTCGGCCAAGGGTTTTTAATTTTTCCTGTTGATTCTAAAATTGGAGGCGCAACTTCATAAACCATTTGCACAATTTCACAAATATCATCATGCTTTATATATGTTCTGTAAAAATCTTGTTGTGCTGTAAAACGAGGATCAGTTTTACGTAATACCGCATGTCCGTATCCTGGTACAACTTTCCCTCAGTTAAGGTTTGTTTGATATATTCTGCAATTTGTTCTTTAGTTGGTAAACCACCTCCTAAATTTTCTTTCAACTCCATAATCCAACTTAATACTTCTTGATTTGCTAAACCATGTAATGGGCCAGCTAAACCATTCATCCCAGCAGCAAATGCTAAATAAGGATCAGATAATGCAGAACCTACTAAATGTGTAGCATGAGCAGAAACGTTTCCACCTTCATGATCTACGTGAATCGTTAAATATAAACGCATTAAACGTTTCATATCAAACTCCTCGTAACCTAACATGTGAGCAAAGTTTGCCGCCCAATCTAATTTGTGATCTGGCTCAATATGAGCACCATTTTTATATTTACGACGATAGATATAAGAAGCAATACGAGGTAAACGCGCAATTAGATTCATTGAATCTTCATACACATAATCCCAATAATCTTTTTTATTAACACCTTTTGCATACGCTTTCGCAAAAACACTTTCTGTTTGCATAGCCATAATACCAACTACAAACTGTGTCATTGGGTGAGTATCTACAGGTAGTTTTTCAATTACATCAAACACATGTTTTGGGACATTACTACGTTTTTGCCATTCTCCAGTGATGTAACTTACATCTTCTTGAGTTGGTAATTCTCCAACTAACATTAAATAAAAAATACCTTCAGGTAATGGCTCTGTACCACCTGGAGCTTTTGGTAAATGCTTACGTAACTCAGGGATTGAGTATCCTCTAAAACGGATTCCTTCTTCAGCATCTAATTTAGACGTTTCTGTAACCATACCAACCATACCTTTCATTCCTTGGTATACTTGAGCTACAGTAATTTCACCTAATTTTAAATCACCATGATTTTTGATAATGTCTTTAATCTCGGCCGCTAATGGCACTGCTTTTTCGCGAAACTTATCTTTTAATCTATCCATTTTTTTAATTGTTTAATAACCTCGTAAATTTAGGCAGTGGATTGATTTAAACAAATTAAATTTGCATTATTTTTCATGAAATTTGAAAATAATTTAGCCACAATTTGTGGCCTTAGTTTAGCTGATTATTACCGTAACTTTTCTTGAATGTTAAGCAAAAAAATTAAATAAATAGCTTGTAGAAATAGAATAAAAATAGTGGCGTTAATAAAAGAAAAGATACTCTTAGTAAAAATATTTGAGATTCTCTAGAGGCTTTGATGCTTAGGTACTTAAGTTTTAAAAATGTCATAAAACTGGCGTTTTAGCTTAATTATTAATCGTCAGTAAACATAAAAAGCATCTGTAAAAAACACTAGAGGGCTAGCCCCCTATTTACAAAACAAAGCCCCACATTATTCAATGCAGGGCTTTTAATATTGATGACTAAAATATTAATTGAGAAGCGTGACGTGCCCTATGTAATCATGTTTTTTACCGAGTACATCTGTAAGTTTAACCTTCCAAGTGTATACATCTTGTTTACCCTCTTTTGATTTACCTTGCACTCTTCCATCCCAGCCTTTCTTGATGTCATCTGTATAAAATACGCGCTCTCCCCATCTATCAAATACCCACATCTCATATTTAGCTATACCAATACCTGTTCCATTAAAGTAATCATTGATGCCATCATCATTAGATGGTGTAAAGGCATTTGGAATGTAGAACGTAAACTCTGGTCCAATCTCAACTGGTAAATACGCCGTATCTAAACATCCATATTGATTTGCTACCAATAATACCGAATAATAAGTCTGTGCTGTAGCATCACTGTAAAAATGCTCTGGATCTACATTTACAGAATCTAATGGACTTCCATCTCCAAACATCCACCACCATTTTGTGTAATCAATCGATTGATTAGTAAAATATACCAATGGCTCTAATACATTACTTGGATTTGGATTAGCATCATATTGTGCTATTGGTTTAGGGAACACAGTAATATAGTTTGATTTGGTTACAGTAACACTACAGCCTGCACTTGTAGTTACCATTAATTGAACGCTATACTGCGCCAACTGACTACTACTATTATTAACATAGCAATGTTCCACTATTCCATTTGTTGTATTAACCACTGGATTACTGCCATCACCTAAAGTCCATGTCCAGTTTGCTAAACTTGCTGGTCCTGGTATTGCTGGTGTCATATCAGTAAACGTTACACAATGCTTAGGGCAGCCATCTGGATCATTTACCGTAAAATCTGGTTGTGGTAAATAATTTACATACACAAATTGCTGAATAGTATCTCTACAACCATGATTAGTTTCTGACACTAAATGAATCGTATAATCTCCAGGGCCTGCAAATGTAAAGCTCGTGTTTTGGCCTGTGCCTTCTACACTGGTGATACTATTATTAAAATCCCAATACCAATTAGTAACTGTACCACTATTTGCTTGTTGCGTTGCACTAAAAGTCATTGCTGATTGATCACATGGTGTTGAATTGGTGATTAACATCTTTGGTTTCTCATACACTTCTACTGCTTTAACAATGGTGTTTTGGCAGCCTTTGTTTGACGTTAAAGTTAATGTTGCATTGTAAACTCCTGCTGCTGCATATGTGTGCGTAGAGGTGGATGCCGATGTTGGGGTGGATACAGCACCATCGCCATAAGCCCATACAAAGGCCGTGTTTGTACCAATGGCAATCATACTGCTTGAACCATTAAATGTATTTGGCTGTGCATTAATACAATTGTTTACAAATGTAAAGTCGGGTTGAGGGATTGGATTTACCCACACCTGAATCGTGTTGGTCATATTGCTACACACTAAGCCTACAACTGGAGAAGTAGATACCGTATAGCTTACATTGTTGTTGCCAAATGCTGGAAACACAAAGTTTGGATTGGCTACGCCTGTTACATCTACAGTGCCATCGCTTAAATAATCCCACTCGTAAGCATTGATGGCATTACCGTTACCTGCACTAGCATCTGTTAAATGTGACAGGCTTCCTAAACATACTGAATCAGATGTAAAGGACGCTGTTGGTATGGCATACACACTTACTGGTTTTGTGATAACGTCCACACAGTTATGTAAAGATGTTGCTGTTAAGGTTACGTTATACGTTGCGTTGGCATTTCCTCCCAAAGTATATGTATGTGTTGGATTAACAATAGTAGTTGTTGGGCTTGTATCTGCAAAATCCCATACATACGTTGTTCCTGATCCTACATTTGGATTAGTCGTCTCATCCGTTAAGTTTGTAAATACACTCGCCGTTCCAAAACATACTTTGTCTGGGGTAAAGTTTGGTATAGTATGTCCCCATACATCTACTGCTAATTTAATCGTGTCTTTACAAGTATTATTATCGGTTACGATTAATCCTGTAGTAAATGTTCCTGAGGTTGGATAAATATTTGTTGGTGCATTGGTTGCATTATCTGGTGTACCATTGTTCGTAAAATCCCATGCCCAAGCAGTAATTGAACCTGTTGGAGTTGACATATCTGTATAAGCTGTTGCTGTACCTTGACACACGGATGTTGTACTAAAGTTAGCTACTGGCTGTGGGTAAACCGTTACTGTTTGTGTAATACTTGCCGAACAGGTGGTATTTGCTGTAATGGTTAAAGTAATTGTTTTTACACCGCTACTGCTATAGGTTAAAATTGGTGGATTTTGTACACTACTAGTTGTTGTTGGTGCTGCGCCTGTTCCAAAATTCCATACGTAACTCGAAATATTATCTGGCAATGGTACTGTAGATCCGTTGTTTAATAAAACGTTAGCGTTCATACAGGCATTTACTGGTGTAAACGTGGCTGTTGGAATCACATTAACGATGACTGTTTTAGTAATATTATCTACACAGCCATTGGTGGTAGTTGCTGTTAAGGTTACACTATACGAAGTAATTGTTGTTGATGTGTATGTATATGTTGGATCTTGCAGGGTATTCGGCGCTGAGCCGTCTCCAAAGTTCCAGCCCCAGGTTGGTGTGCCTCCTACGTTGGCATTGGTAGTGGTGTTAGTTGTATTACTAAAGGTACTGGATGTGCCAAAGCATACATTGTTTGGTGTAAAATCAGGTATCGCATGTCCCCATACATTTACGGGTAATGCTATGGTATCTCTACAGCCATGATTATCGGTTACGATTAATCCTGTTGTATAAGTGCCTGATGGTGAAAATAAATTGCTCGGTGCATTAGTAAAGTTATCGCCTGATCCATTATTAGTAAAATCCCATGCCCATCCAGTAATCGATCCTGTTGGCGTTGATAAATCTGTATAGGCAGTTGCTGTACCCTGACATACGGATGTTGTACTAAAGTTTGCTACTGGTTGTGCATAAACCTCAACGGTTTGTGTAATCGTTGCTGTACAACTATTATTACTAGTTAAGTTTAAGGTTATATTTTTTACGCCTGCTGTTGTGTAAACCAATGGGGTTACATTGGTTCCTGTTCCTGTGGCTGGATTTGCTCCTGCTCCAAAGTTCCAAGTAGAAGTTGTAATATTATCTGGTGCTGCTATGCTTGATGTATTGTTTAATAACACATTAGCATTTAAACAGGCTGGTCCTGGTGTAAACGTAGCCGTTGGCAATGGGTTTACTTTAACATTAACACTCGTTGTGTTGATACAACCATTATTAGTTGTAGCCGTTAATACTGCTACAAAGGTTCCTGCTGTTGTATAAGTATTCGTTGGTGTTTGTGTCGCATTATCTACCGAGCCATTATTCTCAAAATCCCATGCCCAAGTCGATATCGTCGCTGGCGCCGATACCGTACTCGTGTTCGCAAAAGTTGTCGGCACGTTCAAACACACCGTGTTGGCCGTGATCGCCATCACGGGGTTCGGAAATACATTGATCGTCTGGGTGATGCTGCTGTTGCAACCTGCACAGAATTTGTGTAAGTAACTATCTTGGGCCCTGAAGTTGTATACGTGTGACTGATAGTTGCTCCTGTTCCCGTTCCTCCATCACCAAAATCCCAAACATGACTGGTAATACCAGCAGTAGGAGTAGATGTTGCTGTAAAATTAGTGGCCGTATTTAAGCATCCACTTGAATTTGTGAAGCTAGCTACTGGCCCAACAGTAAAAGAAAATGTTTTGGTGATACTATCTGTACAAGCTCCATTAGAAACTTTTAACTCTACAGTTTTAGTTCCTATTGAGCCATACGTATGAACAGTGCTTGCTCCTGTTCCAAAAACTGTTCCATCGCCCCAATCCCAAGTATAGCTAGTAATTGGTCCGCCCCCATTAGGGGAAGAAGTTGACAAAACAGGCACGCTAAAACTTGAAGCGCATGGCGTTACTGTATAATTAAAATCGGCAGTAGGCGCTGCGTTAGGAGAAAAATTCAGAGTGTAAACATACGTTGCAGCTCCGCAAGAAGAATAAGGCGTACAAGTAACTGTATATATACCTGGTGTTGTAGTTGTAGCTGTCTGAGTTGTAATTGATCCGACTGAACTACCCGCAGGCCCTGCCCATGCATAATTATCCATACCAGCAGGTGCAGTTAAGGTTCCAGTTGAAGCTCCGGCGCATCCTCCAGTTACAGATGTTGTTAAAGTAGAACACAAACCATCAACGTAACAATATGCCCAATCATAATCATAAACACACCATCTGTTTTCAATCTCCACAGTAACGTTTTGGCCTACATAAGGAGTTAAATCAAAACCTAAATTTGTCCATGGAACAAATGTTGTAGGATATGATTGCGCACCAATATTTACACCGTTAGCTCCAGTTTGAAAACCTGTTAAACCATAAGATTGTCCACCACCAGCTGACGATTCAGCGTAATAACATTCAAAATTTGGGCATGCAATAACAGCACCAGCACCATCCCTAAATCTGATAAATACACGCGCAGCATCTGGAGCAGTATGAGGGAAATTTAAAATGACCATGGCAAACTTTAAAACGAAATACGCATTAGCGGGAGTTACCGAAAATGTTTGCATCGCCGTACTTGTAGCAACGTTTGTATTATTACCAAGTTGTAAAGAAAAAGCACCACCTGGTGCAACCACGGGAAATCCTCCAAAAGGATCTGTACCCGCTCCACTTCTTATTAAAGCGTCTCCTGTTGTTGTCCAGCCAGCGGTAGTACCTGTTTCAAAATCAATATTAGTACATGGTGCTTGCACCGTTGGAGGACCAGGCTTAGAGCTTGAATTTCTGTTAATGCCATACTTTGTTTTAATAAATTCTCGCTTACGAAGATAAAGGAAAAAGGAATTGATGGAACCATTTGTGTCAACTGACTTTCATGACCATGTTTATGATCATTTTGAGCACTGATATTGTTTGGATTAGAAACAAAAAACGTAAGTAATAATAATAAAATTAAATTAGTCGCAATTGATTTCATGTTTCGAGGATTTAATAATAGTAATGTTACTAATTTTTTAGACCATTATAAAGTTATTAACTAATCATTTAGCCGTTTTAACTAAGTGAAAGTGCAATTTCACGTAAATAATTGATTTTTAGATAACTAATTCAAAAAATATACAGAATTTAATCCTCGAAATATCATTTAAATAAGACGTATGTAGTTAGAAAATTCTAATTGAATTTCATAAAAACATGGTACTGGGAAATGCTAACGGAAAATATCTTTTCATAAAAAAGCCTGTTCCTAAATTAAGAACAGGCTTTGTAGTGAGAAGGTCACGTTTTAGCGTGATAAACTCCTGTCCGCCAGCTGGCGGATATGAATGCGATGCTCTAACCAAAAATATTCCAAATAAATTCTCTTCCCTTTGCAGATTTTAATTCTTTTTCTCTTTTCATAGCACTTGCTTTGTCTTTAAAATTTTCTGAATGCACTAATTTCCAAGGTCTATATCTTAAAGTATATCCTTTAGTTTCCAACTCATTGTGAGCCAATAATCTCTGCTCTATATTGGAAGTATAGCCAACGTAGATTTTATTTAATTTTTCTGAGTATAATGCGTAAACAGTAAACATAAGTTCATAAAAAAGCCTGTTCCTAAATTAAGAACAGGCTTTGTAGTGAGAAGGAGATTTGAACTCCTGACCTTCGGGTTATGAATCCGATGCTCTAACCAACTGAGCTACCTCACCAAATATTTTTATTTTAAAGAACCATGAACTCCTGTCCGCTAGCTAGCGGATATGAATCCGATTCCGCCAGATGGCGGATACTCTCACCATTCTTTAAAAATAAAACCCTCTGATTTCAAAGGGTTTTACTTGTGATCGTGTAGGGATTCGAACCCCAAACCTTCTCATCCGTAGTGAGATGCTCTATCCAGTTGAGCTACACAACCAATCCAAAAATTTTGGAGTGCAAATATACTTATTTTAGTTAAATTGCAAACAATTTTAAACGATTTTTATGCAATCTATTATCGAATCTATCTGGAATAACCGTGAGTTATTAAAAGAACCTGCCAATCAACAAGCTATCCGTCAAATAATTGAAGACCTAGATAAAGGTAAATTGAGAGTTGCAGAGCCAAAAATAGATGGAACTTGGCAAGTAAACGATTGGATTAAAAAAGCGGTTATTTTATATTTTCCTATTCAACAAATGGAAACAATGGAATTAAAGCCATTTGAATACCATGACAAAATGAAATTAAAAACCAATTTCGCAGAAGCTGGCGTAAGAACAGTTCCAGGTTCTATAGCTAGATACGGAAGTTATATTTCGAAAGGTGTGATTATGATGCCAAGTTTTGTAAATATTGGAGCCTATGTTGATGAAGGAACAATGGTAGATACATGGGCAACTGTAGGTAGTTGTGCGCAAATTGGCAAACATGTGCATTTAAGTGGCGGTGTTGGCATTGGTGGTGTTTTAGAGCCAGTTCAGGCTGCTCCTGTAATTATTGAAGATAATTGTTTTATTGGTTCCCGTTGTATAGTAGTTGAAGGAGTTCATGTTGGTAAAGAGGCTGTTTTAGGCGCTAATGTTTGCTTAACGATGTCAACTAAAATTATTGATATTACTGGTTCAAGCCCAATAGAGACTAAAGGTTTTGTACCTGAGCGCAGCGTTGTAATACCTGGTTCGTATACTAAACAATTCCCAGCAGGAGAATATCAAGTGCCCTGTGCTTTAATTATTGGCAAACGTAAAGCGAGCACAGATTTAAAAACGTCTTTAAACGATGCTTTAAGAGAGCATAATGTTGCGGTTTAATTTTGGTAACACATAAAAACATACTCATTATTCAAACGGCTTTTATTGGCGACGCTATTTTGGCATCATCAGTAGTTGAGAAAATGCATCAATTTTTTCCTCAAGCTAAAATTTCAATTTTGGTAAGGAAAGGAAATGAATCCTTATATCAAGAACATCCTTTCTTAACTCAAACTTTAGTTTGGAATAAGCAAGACGGAAAATATAAAAGCTTATTTAAACTGCTAAGAACCATCAGAAAACAAAAATTTGACACCGTTATTAATCTCCATAGGTATGGCAGTTCCGGTTTTTTAACTGCTTTTTCAAAAGCACGCTATACTTCTGGTTACGATAAAAATCCTTTCTCTTTTTTATTTGACAATAAATCAAAACATAAAATTGGTGATGGTAGGCACGAAATAGAACGTTATAATGATTTGATTGAATCGATTACTGATAAAACTATTGTTAAACCAAAACTATATCCAAGTTTCAAGCAATTTTCAAAAATTGAACCCTAAGTAGCACAAGCACTTGTTTGTATGGCGCCATCATCTGTTTGGTTTACAAAACAGTTACCAAAGGATAAATGGATTGAATTATGTAATTCGATTCCAAAAGAAACAATAATTTATTTACTAGGAGGTCCTGCCGATAAATCATTATGTGAAGAGATAAAAAACAAAAGTTCTCATTCAAACATCAAAATTTTAGCAGGTGACTTATCATTATTAGAATCGTGTGAATTAATGAAACACGCTAAAATGAATTATGTAAACGACAGCGGCCCTTTACATTTAGCCTCTGCAGGTAATTCACCTACTACTGCATTTTTTTGTTCCACTGTTCCTGCTTATGGATTTTATCCATTATCATATAATTCAACAGTGATAGAGGTAAATAATTTAGATTGTAAACCATGCGGCTTACATGGCTATAAAGCTTGTCCGAAAAACAATTTTAGATGTGGTAATGAAATCAAATTACCATTACTTAAATAAAGTAACTGTTCCTTGTTTTTTTATTTCTTTTTCATCAATCCCTCTGGCATTAATTAAGTAAAAGTAACATCCATCAGGTACTTCTTCCCATTTACTTTTCCAGTCCAGCTATCAAGCAAATCCGAAGACTCAAATAACTTTAACCCCCAACGATCAAAAATAATGATATGAAACTCTTTTATATTAGTTGCACCAATCCAAAAAATATCATTAATACTATCTCCATTGGGAGTAAACGCATTTGGCACATATAATGTTGGTCCTTCTTCAAGCACATTAATAATTACCGAATCAATATCCATACAAACACCGCTGGTAACTGTTAAATAAGCCGTGTAAACACCGCTATTATTATAAATTTGATCAGTAACAGTTTGCGTATTGCCGATATTCCCATTTCCAAAATCCCACAAATACGTCGTAGCATTTGTACTATTATTACTAAACGTTACCGTTAAAGGCGTCGTTCCACTTATTGGATTAGCAGATATACTTGCATTTAAATTTGTAACATTAACAACAATAGATGTTGTAGTTGTTCCGCAAGCATTGGTATTAGATACAGTAACTGTACCACCATTAGTTGTAACTACAGAGCCTGTATTAGAACTGTTTGACCAAGAGTATACTATTGGATTACCTGTTACTAAAGACACGCCACCTGTTACTGTAAGTGTTGCTGTTTCATTTGGACATATAGTACTACTTGTTGACGTTAAAACTAAAGGAGGAAAACTAATACTACTTATATTAGCAGATGCAGTAGATGTTCCACAGGCATTTGAAACTGAAACTGTTTTTACGCCAGGAGTATTAACCAATATGACACTCGTATTATCACCCGTGCTCCATTGAAAATTAGTCGCATCGCTATTTGCGGTTAAGGTAACAGTTGAACCAGGACAAAGGATATTAGAATTTGGCGTCACAGAAACAGTAGGAGTGGAAACAATATTTAAAGTTTGAGAAGCTTGTGAACTTCCACAATTGTTAGTTGTTGTTACAACAATGGGCGAAGAGTTTGCTATAAATGTATTAGTTGTAATACCTCCCGGCCATAAATAATTACCTGCATTTGAAGTAGCCGTTAAAGTAACACTACTACCTGCACATAAGGAAGTTGAAACTGGGAGGCAATAGAAATAATTGGCAATGGCGCAGTCCCTAAAGATATATTAGCCACAGCATTCCCACAACCAGACGTCGAAACCGTAGCTGAATAAACACCAGGTGAAGAAATAAGTGTAGTAGATGTGCCAACACCAGTGCTCCAAGAATACGTCCCCGTGCTTCCAGCCAAAGATA
>JADJFB010000014.1 GCA_016708845.1 Bacteroidota bacterium
CTAAAGCTGCCGATGATGTGTTGTTAAGAGCAACAACTGTTAACGATAATGATGCCGAGAAAGCCATCATAGCTTTTTATAATTTCGCTAATATTTGCAAGGAAGATACCTTGGCACCCGTTTTTTTATTAAAAGCAGGACAAGTAGCACAAACTTTAAATAAATTTTCACAAGCTCAAGCCTTTTTTACAAAATGTATTGATGAGTTTCCGGATTTTAAAAATAGAGGCGCAGCTATATTTTGTTAGCTCAATTGTATGATGATGCTACTAAATTAAACAATGAAGAAGAAGCTGCTAAATACTACCGCCAAGTGATTAGAGAATATCCTAAAAGTACTTTTGCAGAAGATGCTAAAGCTGCTATTAAAAATTTCGGAAAAACTGATGAGCAATTGATTCAAGAGTTTTTAAAGAAGAATAAATAAAGTTTAGGTGTATTGCTCAACAATTGTTTTTCATCACTTACTGTATTTATGCGTAAATTTTTATTAAAAATAATAGTACATATTATACAAATCCCTATAGACTTTGCCATTAAGCTAGACACCATAAAAATGGCTGGCTTGAATTAAAAACTTAGAAACATAAAAATCCCTCCCGAAATTTTTCGAAAGGTATTTTTTTGTTACTTAACTGTTCTTCCTTTTTTGTATCTTTAAACTATGAAACGTGTTGTTTTGTTTTGTTTTGTTTTGTTTTGTTTTTAATCACAAAGCTCAGAACTTAGTACCTAATTCTAGTTTTGAACAAGGCATAGATTGTTCGAACGGACAGTTAAGTAATGCTATAGGCTGGGAGTCAACTAATAACGGAGTTGGTATTTGTGTGCACTTACAAGCTTGTCAATCTGATGCTTGGGTGCGTACTCCTCGCCAATATTTGAGTAACTGTTTCCAAAGTTATCAGACAGTGCGAACAGGAGTTGCTTACGGTGAATTTGGTATTTATACTCAGGATAACATAAATCAGGAGAGTAAGCATCCTTCCATAAAACTACTTGACACTTTAGATGCAGGGAAAATTTATTGCGTTACATATCATGTAAGTATGTGGAACAATGCACGATATAGTATGGATAAATTAGGTGCGTTGTTTACTCCTACACCTTTTCCCTACTACACCAGTTCAGCTACATTATCTGTTCAAATTGTTGGTCAGTATACTCCGCAAGTGGTATCAACATCTGGCGTTGTATTTGAGGATACTTTGGGCTGGGAAGAAGTTAGTGGCAGTTTTACAGCTGTTGGTAATGAGGCTTATTTAACCTTGGGTGATTTCTTTTTACATAGTCAACACTTAATTAAAGATTCTTATCCTACCAATTGTAATACATTAGCTGAATATTACATCGATGATGTAAGTGTGGAAGTAGTTGAAATTGCTAAAGCAAAAAATGATACGTTGATATACCAAGGCGATAGTGTGTTAGTAGGAGCAAACAATAGCGAGGCTGCTTTGTTTAACTGGCAACCAACAGCAGGTTTAAGTTGCACCAATTGCCCTAATCCCAAAGCAAGCCCAACAGTAAATACAACTTATACTGTAACTAAAACGCAGTGTAAGGCAGTTACTAGTGATGTTATAACGGTGAGCGTTAGCCCAACAGGAATTAATGAAATGAATATTAATAACGCCATTACTTTGCAACCAAACCCAAGTAATGGATTGATATCTATTAATAGCAGATATCAAATGCAGAAAGTAGAAGTAATAAATATTGCAGGGCAATTGTTGTTATCTGAAACAGCCACAGAAAAAACACATCAGCTGCAATTACAAAGTTTTGCAGAAGGGATTTATTTTGTGAGAATAATCTATCCGAATGGTTTAAGTATCGTGAAGAAAGTAATTGTTAATCATTAAAGAAAAATTCCTAGTAGCTTGCAACTTGGCTTAATTAGAACCAATGAAATCTATCATTTGGATTGGCAATTTTTTTAGCTAGTTTTCCGTAAGGGAAAGTTACTTTTAGTCCGGCAGTGTAGCAAACATCCATAATATTAATCGCTTCTTCTTCTCTTCCAACACATTCTGTAGTCAAGAAAAACACCTAGGATTCCGAAATTATGTTCTAAACCAGTACCTAAATTTATACCTAACCAATTATTTTGAACGACTGAATTTACTTTGTAATATTCTCTTAAACCCAAATAGTCTGATTCTCCAGTAAAAAATCCTCTATAGGTATTGTAGCTAAAACCTACAAATGGATAGAGTAAAGTTTTTTGTTTGGAAATTTCCATTACCTCTAAATTTATTTCGTAGGAACTGGCTCATCTAACCAAGTGGGTTTAATATTGGTTGGCTGAAAACGTGAATATAAAGTGGATATTCTTACAAAATCGGTTGCTTCGTAAGTTAAACCAGCACAAAAACCAGGTTCGTTATTCTTTTCTTTTATATTTCGTGCAAGGTAAATTACACTTAAATTAGCCCCAGCTTTTAAACTCCAACGAGTATAAACTGGCTCTTTGTATTTTTTTGAAGGTGTAACGCTAGTTGTTTTAGCCGATTTAGTAGCCTGAGAAAAAGCTGAGTTTGTCAATAATAACATTAATGACAAACTGGTGAATATGAAAAATCTTTTAAGCATAATCTAATTTAGTGAATAAAACTTAACTTATACAACAAATTGGTAAGTGGTTTGGTTTAGCCGATAAGTGGCTAATTTTAGCGTAAAACTGCTCCTAATTTTTCGGTATAAGTTTTAATTAACTTTTGCATCACATTATCTATTTGCTTATCGTTTAAAGTTGCTTCTTCGTCTTGCAACATAAAACTCACCGCATACGATTTTTTACCAGCCTCTAATTTATCGCCTTCGTAAATGTCGAATAAATTAACCGACTTTAATAGTTTACGTTCTGCATTATAGGCTAATTCTTCTAACTCTTTGTAAGTGATTTTTTTGTCTAACAATAATGCTAAATCCCTACGAACTGCTGGGAATTTAGGGATTTCCGTAAACTCTAATTTTGTTTTACCAACTAAGGCTAATACATTATCCCAATTAAAATCAGCGTAAAACACATCCGTGTTCACATCCATCTTTTTACAGATTGTTTTATCAATTAAACCAAAGCTTACTAAGTGTTTGTTTTTTTGAGCGTAAGATAAACCATAACTAAAGTTAGAGTCGTTTAACTCGCTTATTTTAAATTTGATAGAGAGTTTATTTAAAATAGATTCTATGCAAGATTTGATATAAGCAAAATCCACTTTATTGTTTTCTCCATAAGGATTCTCTGCATATTTTCTTCCAGTAACAAACAAAGTTAAATGTTTTGTTTCGGCATATTTAAAATCAGAATCCACTTTCTCATAAGTTTTCCCGAATTCAAATAATTTTAAATCAGCTTGCTTACGATTGATATTATAGGCTAATGATTCTAAACCACCAAATAACATCGTGTTTCTCATCACATTCAAATCAGCACTTAAAGGGTTTAAAATTTTCACTAAAGGCGTTCCTTCTGTGTAATAAGATTCTTTAGTTAAAGATAATCCCATCATTTCATTATATCCAAATTTTCTTCAACATTGTTGTAGCCATATATACGCATCACTTCTTCAATCACATCCGCTTCGCGAGTCACATCTGTTTTGTATTGAGGCACAGATAACAATAAACCGTCGTTACCTTCCGTAATAACTGAAATTCCTAATGACGTAATAATATGTCTAATAATAGCTCTGTCTATTTCTTTTCCAATTAATGCTTGGCAATTTGAATATGAAAACGCTACTTGAAAAGGTTCTAATTTTTCAGGATAGTGATCTACAATATCCATACTTAAAATACCACCAGCACATTCAAAAATTAAAGCCGCTGCACGTTTTAAAGCTACAATAGTCATTTCTGGATCGGTACCTCTCTCAAAACGGAAACTACTATCTGTTTTTAAACCATGTTGTTTGCTGGTTTTACGAACAAAAGCAGGATTGAAATAAGCAGCTTCTAAAAAGATAGATGCTGTTGTTTCGCTTACTCCACTATCTAAACCTCCAAAAACACCAGCCATACACATGGGTTCTGATTCATTACAAATCATCAAATCGTTATCTTGTAAAGTGCGCTCCGTGCCGTCTAAGGTTTTAAATTTTGTGTTTCCTAAACCAGTTTTCACCACAATTTTATTGCCTTTAATTTTATCTAAATCAAACGCATGCAATGGTTGTCCTAAATCATGTAACACAAAATTGGTAATATCCACAATATTATTGATGGGACGTAAGCCAATTGCCAACAAATAATTTTTTAACCAATCAGGCGATGGTTTAACCGTAATACCCGAAATTACTAGGCCGCTATAGCGTTTACAAGCTTCTGTGTTTTCAACTTTAATTTCAACTTTATTGATATTGCTAGCTTCTGGTAATTCAAAAATATTATGTAAGTGTGCTTGATGAGAGTTGCTGTTTGATTTACAATTTAAAATAGCCGCTAAATCTCTGGCTACTCCATAATGCGAAGCAGCATCAGCACGGTTAGGAGTTAATCCAATTTCTAAAATCGAATCATTTTCTAATTTGAAAAATTCTGCTGCGGGAATCCCAACAACGGCATCGTTTGGTAAAATTAAAATTCCATCGTGACTAGTTCCTAATCCAATTTCATCTTCGGCGCAAATCATTCCTTCGCTGGCAGCACCACGTATTTTAGACTTTTTAATTTCAAATGGCTCGCCAGTGGTTGGATATAATTTAGCGCCAATCATGGCTACTAATACTTTTTGTCCGGCAGCTACATTTGGTGCACCACATACAATGTTTAATAATTCTGGTCCGCCAACGTTAACCTTAGTAATACTTAATTTATCGGCATCAGGATGTTTTTCTTTCTCAACAACTTCTCCTATAACGATACCTTTTAAGCCACCTTTCACACTTTCAAAAGATTCAATGCCTTCTACTTCTAATCCAGAAGAGGTTAGGTATTCGTCAACTTGTTCAGGCGTTAAATTAATATCAATTAAGGTTTTTAACCAGTTATAGGAAATTTTCATTGTGTTTTGAGCTATAATTATAAAGGCTATAAAAATACAAAAATAACGGTTATAAAATAGGGTAAAGCCCTATATTTGCGTAGTGGCAGAAATAGGAAAAGACATACAAAAAGGAAAGGATTTTCTCGAAAAAGACGAATTAGTCGCCGTTCCAACCGAAACGGTTTATGGTTTGGCTGCCAATGCTTTAAATCCAATTGCCGTCGCAAAGATTTTTGAAGCAAAAGAACGTCCCACTTTTGATCCATTAATTGTTCACACGCATTCATTACATGAAGTCTATAAGTTTATAACCAATATTCATCCAGCTTTATTGAAGTTAGCTGAAGCATTTTGGCCAGGACCATTGACTTTATTACTTTCTAAAAAGAGATCATTCCTAGTTTGGTAACATCTGGTTTAGATAGAGTAGGTGTGAGAGTTCCCAACCATTCTTTAACTTTAGATTTATTATCGCAATTAAATTTTCCACTAGCGGCTCCAAGCGCCAATCCCTTTGGTTATATTAGTCCTACAACGGCAATGCATGTTGAAAAACAATTAGGAACCAAAATTCCTTATATCTTAGATGGCGGTTCTTGCGAGGTTGGTTTAGAATCCACGATTGTTGGAGAGGAAAATGGAGAAATTATTATTTATCGTTTGGGCGGTTTATCTGTTGATGAAATTGAAACAGTTGTAGGAAAAGTATCTGTGCAATTAAATCAATCAAGTAATCCAAAAGCACCAGGCCAATTAAAAAGTCATTATGCGCCAAAAAAGCCTGTATATATTGGTAATTTAAATGAATTACAAAAGCAATATTTTGATAAAAAAATTGGGGCTATTGTTTTTAGAAATGATATAAAACTAAATGAATCCATTCTTATAAAGAATTTATCTTCAACCAAAAACTATCAAGAAGCCTCTGCTAATTTATTTTCTTTTTAAGAGAATTGGATGAAGCAGATGTGGCTGTTATTATTTCTGAATTATTACCCGAAACTGGATTGGGTTTAGCAATTAACGATAGATTGAGAAGGGCTGCGGCTTTATAATTTAATAGGTGTAAAACTTTCAAATAGTAGTACTTTACTAATCTTCAAATATTCCTTACCTTTACCATGTTATGTCAAAGATTACAGTTGCAATAGATGGTTATTCTTCGTGCGGTAAAAGCACCCTAGCTAAGCAATTAGCTCAAAAGCTAAATTATAATTATATTGATACTGGTGCTATGTATAGAGCAGTAACCATTTACTGTTTAAGAAATGATGTAATTAAAGATTCAGTTGTTAATCTTCCGAAATTATTAGATTGTTTAAATGATATCCATGTATCCTTTGTTTATAATACTGTTACCAAAACTTCTGAAGTTTTTTTAAATGGTGAACATGTGGAGCGTGAAATCCGCACGATGGAAGTAGCGAATAATGTAAGTGCCATTAGTTCTATTAAAGAAGTACGTGAAAAGATGGTTATTTTGCAACGTGAGATGGGAAAGAATAAAGGCGTGATTATGGATGGCAGAGACATCGGTTCTCATGTTTTTCCAGATGCTGAATTAAAGTTGTTTATGACCGCTGATAATGATGTGCGAACACAACGTCGTTTAGATGAATTAAGTAGTAAAGGAGAGCATCATACGTTTGAAGATGTGAAACGTAATCTAGAAAAACGTGATCACGACGATACTACTCGTAAAGAAAATCCTTTAATACAGGCTGAAGATGCCATTATTTTAGATAATACAGATATTAGTAAAGAAGAACAATTGAACTTTGTATTGAAATTAATCAATGATTTATTGTTGACTAAAGACGAGTTTAATAAACCTTTAGCAAAACATTAATTTACTGTCGGACTGATGCTTTCGGCTTCTCTCAGAATAAGCATAATTGAAGTCTAAACTCCAACCATTTTTTTATTGTCAAAGTCCCACACTTTTAACTTCAAACAAGCCCAAATATCTTTTATTTTTAAGGAGGTTGTTTTTGCCGTGCGCATTTCTGGCACAGCGTCCCAAACTTCGGGTAAGCGATAAAATGGGATTCGTGAATTCATGTGATGAATATGGTGATAACCTATATTTGCTGTAAACCAATGCATTAAAGGATTTAACTTCATAAAGCTTGATGAATCTAAAGCAGCTCCTTCATAAGTCCATTCTTCGTTACCCACAAACGTTACAGTTGGAAAATTGTGTTGTGCGTAAAACAAATAACTACCCATCGCACCCGAAATGAAATGAGGAATGGCGCACATTAAAATCCAAGTTTGCCAACCTAAAAAATAAAACACCGTTACTTGGTAAGATATATGAAGTATTAATCCAACTAACGAATCCATGTTTTTGCTAAAGCGGTTTATCATTGATTTAATGCACATGCCATACATGAATGTAAAAATGTAGCCAAATAAAATAGTCAATGGATGACGAATAAATAAGTAATGACGTTTTTCGCCAGCACTTAAGTTATCAAATTTATGTTTGGTATAAATAGGGTAGGAGCCAATGCTAGCGCTAAATAACTTGCAATTATTTTTGTGATGGTAATCGTGGCTTGCGCTCCAAATACCTGTAGGCGCTAATACATAAAAACCAAAAAGTGTAAAAATAAAAGTTGCTAAGGGCGATTTATCTAAAATTGCTTTATGCTGATGATCATGGTAAATTACAAATAGTCGAACAATAACTAAACCTGCCAAAATGCTACTAGCTATTTTTAGTGACCAGTGAAAATTATAAACTGTTCCAAATAAAGCCGCAATTAAAAGAACAAGGGTAGAAATTGTATAGAACCAACTTTTTGCACGGTTTTCTTTTGCAAAAGGTTTTGTTGCTAATATGAGTTGTTTTCCTTGTAACATTTAAGGCATAAAGATACCATGTAAACTGCGTTTTTACAAAAAAGTTTAAATAAAAAAACACCGACATTTGTCAGTGTTTTTAATTATCAATTTTAATTCGAAAACCTTATCCTTTCACTTTAACCATTCCTTGAGCCATCTTCACTGCTTCGTAAAGATTTACAATTCCACCCGTTTTTGATAATTCACCAAATTCAATCATCTCATCTTTAGTACCTGGCTTAATTACCTTTTTTGATTTGTAGGTTTTAATAGAAGACTTAGTTAAAATTTTAATGATTTGTTTTGGAGTTAATTCAGGGAAATATGATTTTAAAACAGCTGCTACGCCAGCAACAACAGGTGCAGCCATACTAGTTCCACTGGCATCTTTGTATTGATTGTTATCTGGTACAGTTGAGTGAATATCTACACCTGGTGCAAAATATCAACGGTTTCTTTTCCATAATTACTAAATGGAGCAGCAATTTCATCATCTGGTCTCCAGCTTAATGCCTACATCCATAAAGTTTGAAGGGGTTTTTCCGTTTTGTAATTTTTTACAAGGATAATGAATTACTTCATCAATATCATCAGAAGCATTACCAGCAGCATGAATTAATAACACACCTTTGCTCTCTGCATATTTCACAGCATCATCCACTGCTTTTTTACCTGGAGAATATTTTTTACCGAAACTCATATTTAAAATAACAGCGCCATTGTCAACTGCATAACGAATCGCATTAGCTACATCTTTATCACGTTCATCGCCATCAGGCACACAACGTACACTCATAATACGAACATTATCAGCAACACCATCCATTCCAATACCGTTTTTACGAGAAGCAGCAATTATACCTGCTACGTGAGTTCCGTGAAATGCGCCTGGTCCTTTGCAATCGCCATTACCATAGTATTTTTCATTGATGTCGTTATAATTATCACCAACAATAGCACGTGTATCAGCGTTAACATCTAAACGGCTACCATCCATTGATTTTAAAGCTTCAGCTAATTGTTCTAACAATTCTTCAACTTCCATTCCTTTTGAACCTTGAGCTAAAGCAATCGCTTTACCTTGTTTATCTTTTTGATCTTTAGCATCAAATGCCTTTAAATCTTCTAAAGTTACTTTTTCTACGCCTTTTTCTTTTTTGATTTTTTCAACTACGCCAGAAACTGCATCGTTTATAAATTTATATTGATTTGCTTGAGCTTCGGATTGAGCAAACTCTTTATCATAATCTGCTTTAACAATTTGCCAAAACTTAAATTCTTTTTTATCGGCTTTTGTTTTGCAATCAGCGATACTTTTTCCGTCGTATTTAGCTTTTAAATCTTTGTAAACACGTGTTAACTCTAAATTATCTTTAGCAACATTGGTTCCATCTTTGTTACCCATAAAGTTCCATCCATGAATATCGTCGATATAACCATTCTTATCATCATCAATACCATTACCAGCAATTTCACCTGGATTGGTCCACATGATATCTTTTAAATCTTCATGCTTATAATCAACACCGCTATCCAAAACTCCAACAATAATAGTAGTTGATTTTTTGCCTTTCAATAGCTCTTCGTATGTTTTCTCTGTACTTACACCATTAACATTGTCTTTGGTAGCATCTAAATTAAACCAATTATCAGGTCGCTTGTTTTGAGCATTAGCAGCTAATGCAAAAAATAAACAAGCAAGGATGGTAATTTTTTTCATAATAATTAAAATTAGGTTGTAACAAGTTAAGGTTAATTATTTAGTCTTAATTGTTAAATTTTGCAATCAGATATAAGAGATGATAAGTGGTTAAATATTAATTGTTAACGGAGGTATGTCTTTTTAGAATGTTTGATGTCGAGGCACTTTTAAGATGAAAAAAGCGGAGTTTACATTTGTAAATGAGCATTTTTTCATCAAAAGTAACGAAGAGATCGAGCATTCTTAACAGACATTAATTACTCATTTGAGAAATACCCTGTATTAAATCATGTTTAGTGATAATGTGAGTTGTACCTGCTAAATCAGTCATTAATACCGCATTATTTTCTTTAGTAATTAATTTAGAAATATCTTCCATTAAAGTTTGATCTGTTACAAAAGGAAAAGGAGCTTGCATCACATCTTTTACGGTTTTATTTTTAATAGAACTATCTTCTATTAATTTAGAAAACAAGAAAGAGTCGTTTAACGAACCAACAAAAGTATTTCCTTCTTTCACAGGAATTTGAGAAATCCCAAATTTATTCATGGTACTTAAAGCATCGCTCACAGGCATTTGCTTCAACCGTTAATAATTTTTGGTTTTTATGAGAAGAGATTAAATCAATGGCTTTTGGTTTTTTAATTTCTAAGAAACCTCTATCACGCATCCAATCGTCATTAAACATTTTACCTAAGTAACGAGTACCATGGTCATGAAAAATAACCACAACAACATCACCCGGTTTAAACATATCTTTCATTTGCATTAAACCAGCCATAGCTGAACCAGCTGAGTTACCAGCAAAAATACCTTCTTCGCGAGGAATACGACGAGTCATAATAGCTGCGTCTCTATCAGTTACTTTTTCGAAATGATCGATTAAAGCGATATCAACATTCTCTGGTAAAAAATCTTCGCCAATACCTTCGGTGATGTATGGGTAAATTTCATTTTTATCAATGATACCTGTTTCTTTTAATTTTTTGAAAATTGAACCGTAAGTATCGATACCTAATACTTTAATATTTGGATTTTTTTCTTTTAAGTATTTACCAGTTCCACTAATGGTTCCACCAGTTCCAACACCCACTACTAAGTGAGTAATCTTCCCTTCGGTTTGTTCCCAAATTTCAGGACCTGTTTGTTCATAATGAGCAACAGAATTCGATTTATTGTCGTATTGATTAGGTTTCCATGAATTAGGAACTTCTTTTACTAAACGAGAAGATACTGAATAATAAGATTTTGGATCTTCTGGTTCAACGTCTGTAGGACAAACTACAACCTCTGCACCAAAAGCGCGCAAGGCATCAACTTTTTCTTTACTTTGTTTATCAGTAGTTGTAAAAATACATTTGTAACCTTTAATGATTGCTGCAATAGCTAAACCCATTCCGGTATTACCACTAGTTCCTTCAATAATAGTTCCTCCCGGTTTTAAACGTCCATCTTTCTCAGCATCTTCTATCATTTTTAATGCCATACGGTCTTTAATAGAGTTTCCAGGATTTGTCGTTTCCACTTTTGCCAATACCGTGCAAGGCAAATCTTTAGTAATAGAATTAATTTTTACTAATGGCGTATTTCCAATAGTTTCAAGAATGTTGTTGCTTATTTTTTGATACATTATGTTGTTGTTTATTTTGTGGTAAAAATAAAAAAACAGCCCATATATCCTATGCACTGTTTTTAAAATGTTGGTAACTCTATGATTAACCTAATTTGGCTAAAGCAGCTAAAATGTTCTTTTCAACGCGTTCTTGTAGGTTATCTGTTGGGTGCTTAATGAATTTATCCCCACTTACTTTTTCGTATAATTCAATATATCTATCAGAAATTTCTTGAACCCAAGCTTCGTTCATTTCTGGTACTTTTTGTCCGTCCTTTCCTTGAAATCCGTTTTCAATTAACCAACGGCGAACAAACTCTTTACTTAGTTGCTTTTGTTCTTCACCTTTATCTTGTCTTTCTTGGTAACCTTCTAAATAAAAATAACGAGAAGAATCTGGAGTATGAATTTCATCCATTAAAAAAACTTTGCCATCGCATAAACCGAATTCATATTTGGTGTCTACTAAAATTAAGCCCATTTTATTAGCAATTTCTTGCCCTCTAGCATATAATTTACGTGTATAATCTTCTAATTGAACATAGTATTTTTCTTCTACAATACCTTGTTTTAAAATTTCTTCGCGGCTAATATCTTCATCATGTCCTTCACTAGCTTTAGTAGTAGGGGTAATGATAGGTTCAGGAAATTTATCGTTTTCTTTTAATCCTTCGGGTAATGTAACTCCACATAACGTTCTGATGCCACTGCTGTATGTTCTAGCAGCATGTCCAGCTACATAACCACGAATTACCATTTCCACTTTAAAAGGTTCGCAAACACGGCCAATCGTAACCACTGGATCAGGAACTTCTAATACCCAGTTTGGAACAATATCTTTAGTAGCTGCTAAAAACTTAGAAGCAATTTGGTTTAATACTTGCCCTTTATATGGAATACCTTTTGGTAAAACCACATCAAATGCGCTAATACGGTCGCTTGCCACCATTACCAAATATTTATCGTCGATGTTATATACATCTCTAACTTTACCTTTGTAAAAGCTTTTTTGTTTTGGAAAATTAAATTGAGTGGCTGTAAGTGCTGACATAGTGTAAATTTTGATGGGCAAATATAAAAACAATTCAAGTATTGTATGAGTGATTTACTCACACTTTTACACACAGAAACAAACAGTTATTAGATTTTATTTTAAAATTTATATATTTAAGGTGCTAATCAGTTTCCTGTCTTTATTTTGATGATAAAAAAACTTGTACTTATATTTTTTATATGCTCTTTGGTGTTTAATTATAACTGGATTGTGGCACAAACCAACAAGGTTGATTCTTTGTTGGCTTTAGTAAATACTAGTAAAAAAGACACCAGTGCTGTAATGGTATACAGTAATCTATGTTGGGCCTATTTGAATCAATCAGAACACAAAAAAGCACTTGATTACGGAGAAAAGGGATTGAAGCTTGCAAAAGAGATAAATTTTAAATTTGGCACTTTAAAATGTTATAAAAATCTAGGCTCTGTGTATACACTGATGGCTGATTTCGACAAGGCTCTTAAATATTATAATAGCTCATTAAAAATTGCCGAAGAAATTAACGATAAAAACGAAATTGCTAATTGTAATGGAAATATAGGTAACATTTTTTATTATAAATCTGATTACATACAGGCTCTTTTGTTTTATGAAAAGCAATTAAAATTAGTTGAAGAAACAAAAAATGCGGCTGGGATGGCGCGTTGTTATAACAATATTGGGAGTTTATATGCCTTTTTAAATAACTATCCAAAAGCTCTTAGCTATTATCTCAGAAAATTAAAATTAGCAGAAGAGTTGAAGGATGATGACCTTAAGGCTGGTGCTTATACTAATATGGGCATATTATATGTTGAACTTCAAAGAGATGATAAAGCAGAGGAATATTATAGTAAAGCGTTAAAAATATATGAAAAATTGGGTGATAGACGTAGCTGCGCGATGATGTATGTAAATTTTGGAAATTTAAATAATGATAGACAAAATTATCCGAAAGCTCTTGAATTTCATGAAAGATCATTAAATATAGCCACGACCATAAATGATAAAGAACTCATCTCAAAAAATTTAGAGGATATTGGATTGATTTATTTGAGGGATGGTGATAAGAACAGAGCTATGGATCATTTTTTAAGAACATTGGTCATAAAAGAGGAAATAGAAGATCTTTATGGGATGGCCTCCTGCTATGTGAATATAGGGTCAATTCAAGTGTCAGAAGGAGTGAATAGAAAAGGAATAGAGAATTTAGCTAAAGCCCTTGAAATTGGTCAAAATATTGGAAGTCCTGATATTTTACGAAGCGCATACACAAAGTTAGCTGAAAGTAATTTCAAAATTGAGAATTATAAACAGGCATATATTTATCAGGTGAAATTAAAAGAAGTAAATGATAGTGTGTTTAATGTTGAGAATAGTAAAATATTAAGTGATATTAAGACCAATTTTGAGGTTGAAAGAATAGAAACAGAGTTAAAAGCTAAGGCAGCTGCTCAACAAGTAATTAATGTTGAAGAAAAAAAACGTCAACAATTTGTTATTTATGCTGTAGCAGGTATTTTAATTATTGTCATTGTTTTTTTTCTTCACTATTATATAAACGTTTCAGGTTAACCAACAAACAAAAGCAAATTATTGAAATTAAGAAACAGGAAACCCAAAAAACAAAACCCTCATTATTTCCGAACAAAACATATTGTAGAAGAAAAACATAAGGAAATTACCGATAGTATTAATTATGCTGAACGTATTCAAAGAGCTTTATTAGCAAGTGAGAGTGTATTACAAAATAACTTTAAAAACTACTTTGTTTTATTTAAACCTAAAGATGTGGTAAGTGGCGATTTTTATTGGGCTAGTAAATTAAGCAACGGTAATTTTTGCAATAGTTACGGCTGATAGCACCGGACACGGTGTCCCAGGAGCTATTATGAGTATATTAAATATTTCCTGTTTAAAGGAAGCTGTTAAGAAAGGCTTAAGTGAACCTTTTGAAATTTTAAATAAAACCCGAAGTTTAATTATTGATACGTTGTCAAAAGATGGAAGTTCGGAAGGCGGAAAAGATGGGATGGATTGCAGTTTAACGGTGTATGATTTTGAAAATAAAAAATTGATTATTGCTGCTGCCAATAATCCGGTTTGGATAGTTCGTAATTCGGGTACTGAGGCTCTCGAAGTGCTCGAAGTTAAACCTGATAAAATGCCCGTTGGTAAACACGACAGAGATTCCGTTTCTTTTACTCAACAAGAGTTCGATTTACAAAGTGGTGATGTGGTTTATACATTGACTGATGGGTTTCCTGATCAGTTTGGTGGAGAGAAAGGTAAAAAATTCATGAGTAAAAACCTTCGTGAATTGTTAGCAGCCAATGCTCATTTGCCAATGCAGGAACAAAAGGAATTGTTAGAAACAACATTTTAAAAACTGGGTCAATAATTTGGAACAGGTAGATGATGTAACTATTGTTGGAGTTAGGATTTAATCGCCTCAATTGTTTTTTGAGCGATAATATCCCAATTAAAAGTAGTTTGAACTAATTTCAGCGATTGTTCTTTTTTGCTAATTAAATCTTTTGAATTAATTGCTTCTAAAAGTACAGTTTGTAATTGTTCTTTATTAGCTGGTTCAATTAACCATCCATTTTTATAGCTTACCATGGCGGCAATTGCACCTACGTTTGTGGCTATAATAGCTAGACCACTAGCCATAGCTTCTAAAATAACATTTGGAAATCCTTCGCTCCAACTAGGGCAAACTAAAACATCATTTTGAGACAGTAAGCTTTTTATTTTTTGAGGGTCTCGTATTTCTCCATGATAAATAATTGAATCATGATGTATTTTCATAGAGTCGGGGATAGGACCAATGAATTCAAATTTAAAGTTTTGCTTTTGAGCTATTAATTTCTGTAACACTTCATTCAATTCAATAATTCCTTTTCGTCGTTCGGCTCTTCCTAAAAAAACAAATTTGCGATAGGATTCGTTATTGAATGCAATTGAGTGACCAATAAATTCTTTCTCAACTCCTGAAGGAATTTCTATAATATGTTTTGGATTTACGCCAATAGATTTAATAATGTCTGTTATTTTTCCTCCATACGAAAAACAATATCAGCCTGTTGTGATATTTTTTTACAAAGACTAATATAAATTGTTGCAATTTAGCTTTTGCTTCAAGGCGCTATTTGAAACATTTCGTAGCCGTGAAACTTAATTCCAATTTTACAGCATGTAATATGTCCTTTATGCTTTTCTGAGATTAATTTCCACCCTGTAAATCCTTTGGTATAAATAAAATCGTAGGTGTTTAATTGATCTTTAATAGCATCAAATGCTAAACACGAATATTTGTAAGATTTATAAACGTAATGCCCCGGAAACTTAGCTGAAATGGGAAATTTTAATACAATGGGATGAATGTATTTACGTTCTTCTTCTGTAAAAAACTCCAAAACATTAATGTTGTATTTGGAGTCGTTGTAGTGAACTAAATCAACATGAATTTTATTTTTTGAAAAGTACTTAGCTAAATAAAATGAATGTTTTTGCATACCTCCTAACACATAGCGCAATTCCATCCGTAATTAGGGCTATTCGCATTTAATAGAGTTTTTACTTTTCAAAGAATGAATTGATGTAAGTTACTTTAAATATAGGTTTAAAAGTTTACATTGGTTTTTCCACCAAATACTACTCGTTGTAATCTATTGTCTCTTCTCGCAACCGAAGAAAGACTTGGAGAAGCATTCACTAAATAAAAGCCATTGTAACTAACGCTGCCGTTTAGGATTTTTTGAACTTGACGGGCAATATTAAATACATATCGTTTATTAGTGGCATCGTAATTACCACCATATTTTACAAAATCTGAGGCATCTAACTGATCATAAACTAATTCCTCTGTTCCGTCTGCTCTGCAAGCAAGTAATGCTAAATTAGCTGGGTAACCATAGCTTATGCTGTAAGGACTAATCACATCATCTACTTTAATAATTAATTCAGCTCGGCTGATAGATACATTTTGAGAATCTGTGAAATTTTTCAAATAAGGTAAATCTAATTTTATTCGAGTTCCACCAAAAGAATTTAAATACACGTTTGAATTTCCTTTTGCCGTTGCTGCAGCTTCTGAGCTTGCCGTTACTTGGTCAAATAAATTTTGAATAGCTCCTTTTGTATAGTCTTGCGTAATTTTATTAAACCTTAAGGCATCAGAGCCTGAAAAGAAAATAAAAATTTCTGACTTTTGAACTAACTGAATTCCCATCATGGTAATAAATGTTTACTCCTGAAACGGCATCGTCTAAATCAAATCGTCTGATAGAACCAGAACCTGCGCCTGCTAATGTTGAATTTGCAGTAGTTAAATAAAATCCTTTATAAGCATTTTGAAATGCTGTATTGTTTACTAAATTCGAATTAGTCTTTAAAATATAATCCGCCAAATTATAGTCTAATGGAAGTATTAAGCAAACTTTTTCTCCTCTAGGTCTTATTTTACCAACCATAGAACTAACGGTTGATGATGAGTAAGGAATTGTGTTAGAAGTGGAATAAGAAGCCGTAGCATCTAATTTTTGATTTAAGACGTGTAATTGAAAAGTTAAAGTAGTTGCTGTATCTCCAAGATAATCACCTGTATAACTAATAATCATCTCAGCCGAATCTAAAACTGGTTTGTACCAAAACTTATGTTAGTTAAGTTATTTGAAATAGAAAAGTTAGTGTAAATACTAGCGTCTGTTCTTCCAAAAACAGGATCTAAATTAGAACCTAAATATTTGTATTGGTCATTATAAGTTCTTACAGATGCTACACTTTGAGTAAACATATATATGAAACAGGAATCCGTTATGGTTACTCAACCAAATCATTTTCAGGTTGCACGTCTAAACCAATAACGCTTTGGAGTCTGGTTCTTTCTTTTACAAGAAAAAACAAGTATTAAACTTAATAAAATGAATCCTATTCTTATTTTGGTCATATTGGTAATTAAAAACGCATAATTAATCAAAATTATGCGTTTAAAATAGTTAAAAGTGTATAATTTATTAGTCAGCTAAAACTTCGCTGTTTTCTAATACTAAATCATAAAATTCATTGTAAGCATCAGCATATTCTGCTTCCCCTTTAAATTCTAAAATTGGTTTACCTGATTTTTTAGCATATTTCTCAACCTCTGGGTTAATAACTTCGCTTCCAAAAGAGATTCCATCTGCATGATCAATTGCTAATTTCATTAAGTTAACGTAAGTAGCGTCTTCAATATGCTTTAATTCTTTTTAGTAACCCATCAATAATAGCTTTATCAATGATTTTTTATTTAAAGCCTTTGTAAATTCTTCTTCATAAATAGTGAAGATGATTTTAGTTTCAGCAAATAATGGATCCTCTGTAAAGATTTCTTAATATATAAAGGAATTAATCCAGTAAACCATCCGTGACAGTGAATAACATCTGGTGCCCAACCTAATTTTTTAACAGTTTCAATTACTCCACGGTTAAAAAACACAGTACGCTCGTCATTATCATCAAAATATTTTCCAGTTGCTTTGTCGGTTAAAACCGATTTACGGTGAAAATAATCGTCATTATCAATAAAATAAACCTGCATACGAGCTGTAGGAATTGATGCTACCTTAATAATTAAAGGATGATCGGCATTATTAATAACGATATTCATACCTGATAAAACGAATACCTCATGCAATTGATGGCGTCTTTCGTTAATATTACCATATTTAGGCATAAAAGTTCTTATTTCTTTTCCTCTCTCTTGAATTGCTTGAGGTAATCTTCTAGCAATTTTTCCGATATGGGTTTCATCTAAATAAGGGGTAATCTCTTGCGACACAAAAAGAACTCTGGCTTTTTCTCATATAATTAATTTAGGTAGTGGATTTAATTAAGACAATACAAAAGTAATAAAAAAATCCATATATCAAAGTATTATTTAGCTTGGGAGCCTATTATTTCAATTAAAAGGGCTAAAATGCTTGTATTACGCAAAATAAAAGAAATTGAGGAGCGTATTAGCCTTAAAAAGCAAAAGGACAAACCATAGGCTTTACTTTTCCAACCATGGGCGCCTTGCATCAAGGACACATTTCGTTAATTAATTATTCGAAACAACAAACTGATATAACGGTCTGTTCCATCTTTGTTAATCCTACCCAATTTAACAATGCTTGATTTAACACATTATCCTCGTACTCCCGAAGCCGATATTAAATTATTAGAAGAAGCAGGATGCGATATATTGTATATGCCAGAGGTGAAGGATGTTTATCCCGAAAACAACACAAGAAAATTTGACTTTGGGTATTTAGATAGGATTTTAGGGGCGCTAAACGACCTGGACACTTTAATGGAGTAGGACAGGTGGTTAGCATTTTATTAGAAGGTGTAAAGCCTCATAAGCGTTTTTGGCAGCAAAGATTATCCGCAGGTAATGGTTGGAAAAGTTTGTTAAACATTCAACTTGGAGGTTGAGATTATACTTGCCCAATTTAGAAAGCTGATGGTTTGGCCATGAGTTCAAGGAACGTAAGATTAAATGAGCAAGAGCGCCTAGAAGCTGCTGCAATTCCAGAAATGATGAAGCTTAGCAACCAAATATTAAAATTATATGGTATTGCCGAAGCAAAAAAATACATATCTAGTGTTGTAGCAACTCTACCAAATATGAAATTAGAATATTATGAAGTTTGTGATGCCGAAACTTTAGAATTATTAACTGAATTTAATCCTAAACAAAAGCAGTTTCCATTATTAGCGGTGTTTGCAGTAACATTCGTTTAATTGATAATTGGATGATTAATTAAATACAATTTTAATATTCATCTTGAACCTTGAATTTTAATTCGAATCATCAAACGCGTTAAAACATTAAATGGATTATGAGCAACACAAAACCGGAAGATTTTTTTAAGAACATTATTTGTCATTGTAAAGAAAGTATGGATTCATTTTTTCAAAGCAGCGAAATTTATGATGGCTTAAGCGCGGTTTACGATTACGGGCAAAATGGTGCGGAGCTTAAAGAAAATATTCGCGATTATTGGTGGAAAGCCATGGTGCAAATGAACGAAAATATTGTAGGGATTCGATTCTGCTCATTTTTATGCATCCAACAATTTGGAAAGCAAGCGGACATGTAGACGCATTTAACGATCCATTAATAGATAATAAAGATAGTAAAAACGTTACCGTGCGGATGTGCTAATCGAAGAACATGGCTAAGATTGAAGATAAAATCAATAAAGAAGTTGAAAAAAAACGTTTCGAGAATTTTGATGCCGCGATGTTCAACTCTACAAACGCGCGCATTAAAGAATACCAAGATAAAATCGATGCGATTAATACGCGTTTTAAACAGCATTAAATGCTAATAATTTAGCGGACGTAAAACAAATTATTGTTGATTGCGAAATTGTTTGCCCTTTAAGTGGAACTACAAAACTGGACCGATGTTCAGTCAGTTTAATGTTCTCAACATCTACTGGGGCGGTTGACGGAGAAGGAACTAATATTTATTTACGACCAGAAACGGCTCAAGGTATTTTCGTAAACTTCTTAAACGTTCAAAAAACGGGTCGTATGAAAATTCCTTTTGGAATTGCTCAAACTGGTAAAGCGTTTAGAAACGAAATCGTAGCAAGACAATTTATTTTCCGTATGCGTGAATTTGAACAAATGGAAATGCAGTTTTTCGTTAAACCAGGAGAAGAAATGAAATGGTACGAATACTGGAAAACAACGCGTTTAAACTGGCATTTGTCTTTGGTTTAGAGAAAAATTACCGATTTCACGACCATTTAAAATTGGCACATTACGCTAATGCAGCTTGCTGATATCGAATTTAAATTCCCATTTGGTTTAAAGAATTAGAAGGAATTCACTCTAGAACGGATTTCGATTTGAAACAACACGAACAATTTTCAGGAAAAAATTACAATATTTTGATACCGAAACTAAATCAAGTTATGTTCCTTATGTAGTAGAAACTTCTGTTGGTTTAGATAGATTGTTCTTAGCAATTTTTCAACATCATTAAAAGAAGAAGTCTTTAGAAGATGGTGATACAAGGACTGTTTTAAGTTTCCTCCAGTTTTAGCACCAATCAAAGCTGCTTTTTACCTTTGTAAAAAAGATGGTTTACCAGAAGTAGCCGTAAAATTATCGAAGATTTAAAGATTTGATTGTCAGCTTATGATGAAAAAGATGCGGTTGGAAAACGTTATAGAAGACAAGATGCCATTGGTACACCTTTCTGCATTACAGTTGATCATCAAAGTTTAGAAGATAAAACGGTGACCATTCGTCATAGAGATACGATGAAACAGGATAGAGTGGCAATTTCTGAATTACATGCAATCTTAACTGAAAAAAGACGAGTATTTATTTTCAGTTTGTTGAGGCTGCTTTGCAATTAAATTAAAAACACCTGTCAGGTTTACAAAAATTGACAGGTGTGGTCACTCACAATCACTAATTTCTTTTTGCTCTAGAATTACTTCCTTTGATGTTAATGTTATAAATCCCCGAAGCTTAAATGACTTCCATCAATGATGGCCTTTCCAATATTTTCAATGCTTTGAGAAAGAACCACCGTTGCCAGTAATATCAAATACTTGAATGGATTGTTTTCTTTTTGGTATTTTAACTCAATTGTAAAATTGCCATTAGAAGGGTTTGGATATAAATTCATAACCGTTTCTGCTTGGTTTTGCAAACCAGTAGGAACTAAAAATAGAATTTAAAGTGGTGTTGGTTACAATTTGTGCATTGTAATCAAAATAAATATAAGCGGTATTTTTATTTGTATATGCCGCATACCCACGTTGCTGGCCTTTAAACGATATTGAATAAATCCGATAGAACCAGCCTGAATTGTTGTGCTATCAGGCAATTGAATGTTAGGGAAACGACGTTTAAAACATTACCCGTTAAATCAATTCAAGTTTGGGTGACTATAATTTATGACTTGAAACGTTTCTAAATTCTATACAGTATCTAGTTCATCTTGAATACGAATATTAAATGCAGGAAGATTATCCAGTATTTTGAAAATGAATGGTATAAGTGAACCAATCAGTAAAGCCTGGCTGTACATTTTGGGGTAAGTTTCTTTTGATGTTTGGGTCACAAGAGTTAACTAACATTAAGCAAAAAGTGAGTATTATTAATGGGATTATTATCTCCGCTAATTGGCGCAACGGTTGCATTACACAAATCACATCCAGATTGTGCTGTGGTATTAGTTTGAAAAAAATAATTGAAAGTCAGGGCTTTTCAACCATTAATAGTTCCAAAATCAGCAATATTGTATGAAACATTGCCTGTCGCTATTGGATTTAAAGCACCTGCTGCAGTACCCAGCAGCACAGGACCATTTACCGAAAGAAAGTGTACCGCTTGTTCCAGAAGCGCAATTTAAATTATACCAATGAGTTATATCTCCTGCATTTACATTTAATACATGGTTTTGCCCCGGAAAAATAATTTCCGTTTGTAAGAAATGGATTGCACGCCAACATCAAAACCTGATTTACACGTTAAGCGAAATTAATATTGGTATCAAGTGAAGCAACAGTTACTGTACTATCTAATCCTGGATATATATGATGTTTGTGAAAGGTAGTAACAATGTCAACTTTATGTTATATGTATTAGCAGTTTGTTGAAAATGGAAAAGGCCGACGCTTTACATTAGAATTTGTTTGACTTAATAGGTTATTTGTATTATCGAAAATTTTTAATGGAATGTTTTTAGTTTAAAATCTCCTATATTATTCAACAATCATTATTATTATCTTTATAGATATACCCAAAAACACCTTCAGCGTTTTGACAAGAATGAATATTACCTGGTAAACATAATGGATAATTTAAAATTGAATCATCCATGGCTTGAATATAGTTAGGTAAGCAAGAAAAGGGTTATTTGAAATGTTACATTTCCATGAAATATAATTAAAAGGATCAAAACAATTTATATTAAGAACTACAGTCTAACTTATATATTGTATTTGGTAAAGTTAGTAAATTTGTAAGTAAGTTAGTTACTACAATTTTAAGTATCCTAAGTTGCTTGGTAAAGGAGGAAGAATTATTGGGCTATTACTACTACATCCTAATTGTTGAAGTGAATTAGGTAAAACAGGAAGATTTACAAGTTGGTTATTGCTACAGTTTAATTATCAATTGTATTTGGTAAACTTGGAAGACTTGTTATGTTATTATTTTCACAGTATAACAATAAAACAATGAATCTGATAGTAAAGGAAGACTACTTAATTGATTGTGTTGACAGAACAAATAGTAAAGAGAATCCAGGTAAAGTCAGAATATTTGTAATTTGATTATAGCTACAGTTTAATAAATAATGCAATGAACTTGGTATGCAGGAAGAGTAGTAAGATTGTTTCTACTACAGTCAAATAAATTTAATGACGTTGGCAAAGTTGGAAGTATATTAATCTGATTAGAACCACAAAATATTATAACCAAACTGTTAGGCAAAGTTGGAAGGGTGCTTTAGTTGATTTCTGTTACAATTTAATTCAGTTAAAGAACTTGGTAAAGATGGGAGAAATGTTAATTGATTTAGGTAACAGTTTAATATTTTGAGATTGTTTGGAGAACAGGCGAAAACTTAGATTGTTATCACTAAAATTGAGTATTTCCTATTGAATTTGGAAGAGGATGGAAGGGTAGTTAAAGTGTTGGCAACACATTCCAGTATCTAGGGCTATTAGGCAGTGTTGGCAAATTTGTCAACTGGTTATCGCTACAAATCAAAGTGTCAAGTGTGCTTAGTAATCTAGGTAAACTTGTTAGCGTATTTGGATAAAGCATTAAGTATTGACCATTTCCAATGTTTAATGATTTTAGTGAATCAAAATATTGAATACCAGTTATATTTGCTATCCCTTTATTATGAACATTAACATTGTCATTGTCGTTACCGCCAAACTAGTGGTATCCATTTGGTTACCACTCAGCTGTTGGTACATTAGCTGCAACCAGTTTACAAAGTTAGCATCTGGTATAGTAACAAATTGTGCTTTTAGGTTTGTTAAAACAAAGTATTAAAGCAAATAAGGTAAATAGGTTTTTCATGGCGGTTGTTTTAATCTTTAATAAGGTATAAAACCTACCTACTATTTTTTATAAGGTTGTTAGTTGCTTGTGTCTAACTAATAAGTGAGTGCTTTTTTGGGATAAATGCTTGTTTCGTCATCGCGAGGTACGAAGCGATCTCATACATGGTTTAGAAGTATTGTTTGAAATTGCTTCACTTCGTTCGCAATGACGAATACTAAATCGTATATCCAGCCTTCTCCGCAGGATAGGTATTAAAAGTGCCCATTGCTTTGGCGATCACAATATTGTTTCGTTCTGGACAAATAATATCACCACTAGTAATAATTAAACGTTTACCTTGGTGTTCTACTTTACCAATACCTTGTAAAGTATCTCCCAGCAGAAGCTATTGATCAAAGTTTTTACAAATTGCTCAGCTAAGTTTTTTAGCTTTTGCATCGTAAGCCGTTTTATCAGACCAAGAGTTACGAGGATCTAAAATTTCTGTTGGAACATCCTTACAAGTTTTAGGGAATTTAAATCCAAAGAAATAAGTTGTACCCATTTCTGCTTTGTCTAATTCGCCATTTAAAGCTGCTATAATTAAAGCACGGGTGTATGATAATTTAATACGACTACCAACCCATAGCTTCCGCCAACCCATCCAGTATTTAATAACCAAACGTTTACGTTATGTTTCTTTAATTTTTCCCTAATAACTCAGCATATTTTAGTTGGGTGTAATGGTAAAAACGCTTTCAAACAAGCAGAGAAAGTTGTAGTAGGCTCAGTAATTCCCATTTCAGTTCTGCTACTTTAGCAGTGTAACCACTAATAAAGTTATACATGGCTTGACCAGTATTTAACTTAGAGATTGGAGGCAATACACCAAACGCATCGCAAGTTAAAAAGAAAATATTTTTAGGAATATCACCAACTGCTGGCGTTACTGCATTATCAATATAATTAGCTGGGGTAACTTACACGAGTGTTTTCTGTTTTTTAATATCTGCGTAATTAACAGTAGTTGTTCCTTCGTAATAATTAATGTTTTCTAATAAAGAACCAAATTTAATCGCATTAAAAATTTGAGGCTCTTTTCAGCTGTTAAATCAACACATTTAGCGTAACAACCACCTTCAAAGTTAAATACTGAATTATCAGCCCAACCATGCTCATCATCACCAATTAATTTACGGTTAGGATCAGCTGATAAAGTTGTTTTTCCAGTTCCTGATAAACCAAAGAAAATGGCAGTATCACCATCTTTGCCAATGTTAGCAGAACATGCATTGAAAGCACTTTTTCTCGTGTGTGGTAAAATATAGTTTTAATACAGCAAAAATTGTTTTTATTCTCCTGTATAACCAGTTCCACCAATTAAAATGCTTTTTTAGTGAAATTAATGATTGCAAAGTTATGCTGGCGAGTCCCATCAATTTTAGGATCTGCCATAAAACCTGGTGCATTTAAATCTCAATCGTGTTTAAAGGTTTTAATTTCTTCTCTTGTAGGGACGTAAAATAAGTTTGAAGAGAATAAGTTAGCCCAAGGCGTTTCATTTACTACACGAATATTAATTCTGAAAGATGGATCAGCGCAAGCGTATGCATCTCTAATCCATACCTCTTTGTTACCTAAATAAGCCAACATACGGTTATGTAATGCATCAAATTTATCTGATTCAAAACGGTTATTTACATCTCCCCACCAAACGCTGTCTTTTGTATTTTCGTCGTAAACAACAAATTTATCTTTAGGCGAGCGACCAGTAAATTCTCCAGTATCAATAGCTAAAGCGCCAACATCAGTTAATACCCTTGTCCACGAACAATAGTTTCTTCAACTAGTTCAGATGGATGCAAGTTCCAATAAGCCATTTCAACATTTGCTAAGCCTAATTGGGCAACAGAAGCATCTTGTGCTTTTAATCCAATTTCGTTCATTATATAAAGAATTTAGTTTTTAGTTAGGCTGCAAAAATACAAAAAAAATCGAGTCGTTTCTGACTCGATTTTCCACAATTTTGAGATGAAAACTTGTTTTTTGTTGAAAAATAAGCTGTTAAATAAGCTTCATGATTAAAATCATGCGTTTTAACTATCTTCCCTTATGCTGACATTCAGCATTTTCATTCACTATAATAAGATCGCTACCTGCGGCAATTTTTCTCACAGATTCAATAAAGGCAATCATATCTTTTTTACTTGGTAATTCAGATAAATTAAAACAGTAATCCGTTTCGCCTTCGCGACCCCAAGAAACTGTTTTGTATGCAGGTTTATTAGAATGGGCATTTACATAAGCTAAAAACGCTGTTCTTTTTTCTGAGTCTGTACCAGCGCCTTTACTTATAAATGACACTAACAAACGGTATACAATTGGCGCTTCAGGTGCTGCTGAAGAAGAAGCTACTGGTGTGGTTTCGGTTACTTTAGCTGCTTCTTTCTTTGATTTACAAGAAATACATGCTAAGCTAATTAATGAGGCTAAAAAAAATAATTGTTTCATATGTAGATATTTATTGTTTTTTATTGACATATGGTATACGCCATGCATCTTCATTGGTGTTTGTGCGTTTCGGCACATGGCTATTTCATATGTAGATAGTGTTGTTTTTTATTTGCCATTTGGTATAGTCATGTTAACTTCATTTTTGTTTGTGTCGTCGGCAACATAACTATTTCATAAATTATAATGTATATGTTATTTAAATTTTCGATCCATTTCTCGATTCAAGTCTTTTGTTTTCAAATCTTCTCGCTTATCAAAGGTTTTTTTACCTTTTGCAATGGCTATTTCTACTTTTGCATAACCGCTATCTGATGTAAATAATAGAGTAGGGATGATGGTTAAACCTTTATCTACCATTTTTTTTTGAATTTTAGTTAGCTCTTGTTTATTAAGAAGCAATTTTCGTTCTCTTGTAGGTTCGTGGTTATATAAATTACCTTCTGTATATATGCTAATATTTAAACTTTTAATATATAATTCGCCATTTCTAAAATAACAAAAACTATCAACTAATGACGCTTTCCCTTCTCTAATAGCTTTAATTTCAGTGCCAACTAAAACAATACCAGCCGTGTATTTTTCAATAAAACTATAATCAAAACTTGCTCGTCGGTTTTTGATTGTTATTTTTTGCTGTATATTCGGTTTCAATTAATATAAAATTAAGATACAAAGATACATAAATACTTGTTGTGATGATACACTTAAAAGTTGCCGAAGAAAAAGATTTAAGCATTATTAGCAAATTAGCTCAAGTTATTTGGAATGATCATTATGTTCCTTTTATAGGGCAGCAACAGGTAGATTATATGTTGTCGAAAATTTATAATCATGAAAGTTTAATTGAGCAACTTAATCAACTAAAACATGTTTTTATTTAATAGAAAAGATAATATTGACGTTGGTTTTCTTTCTGTGAGTTCGCAAAATAAAGTGACTATTTTTTGCATAAATTTTATATCGATCAACAAAAATCAAACGCTGGTATTGGAACAGAAGTACTTAATTTATTGATTCAACAAATCAATCCTAAATCATTGATGCTCACTGTAAATAGACAAAATTTTAAATCCATTAATTTTTATTTTAAAAATGGATTTAAGATTGATAGAGTGGAAGATTTTGATATAGGAGATGGTTATGAAATGAATGATTTTGTGATGGTAAGAATGTTTTAAAATTCTGTTTTTTTTCAACACAGAGTTGCTGAGTGTTTTGAGTTAAGGGAGTCTTTTTTTGTTTAAAAACTGCTTGTTAAACACTAAGCGATCTCTTTATTTCTCTCTTTTTATCTGAGTTGTAAACAATTATAATTCCCTAAAAATCTTACATCAAAAACATAAGGATTTATTAACCTTTTGGTCTTTATATCTCTTCAAAAAGCCGTAAAACATACCATAAAAAAGCTTATATTTAAACTTTTAAATAACCTATGGAATATAATACACAGCTTCCTAAATTGGAGATTCCAGAATACGGAAGAAATATCCAAGTAATGATTGATCATTGCATTACGATTGAGGATAGAGATGAACGAAACAAATGTGCAAGAGCTATTATTCAAATTATGGGACAATTAAATCCACATTTGCGTGATATAGCTGATTTTACTCATAAATTATGGGATCATTTGTTCTTAATTTCTAAATTTCAGTTGGATGTAGATTCTCCATATCCTCGTCCCAATGCTGAAACTTTTACAACTAAACCTAAAAATGTTCCATATCCAGCTACTAAAATTCGTTACAAACACTATGGTAAAACCATCGAACGAATAATAGATGCTGCAAAAACATACGAAGAAGGTCCTGAGAAAAAAGAGTTATCTCGTTTAATCGCTAATCACTTAAAAAAATCATATGTTAACTGGAATAAAGATTCGGTTACTGATGATGTAATTTTTAAGCAGTTTAAGGAAATGACTAATAACGAATTACACATTGATGAAAATTCGGCATTAACGCATGCAAACGAGTTGAAGAACAAAAATCACAACAATCAAACGCCAATTAATTTAAGTGCTCGCGATGGTGGTGGTGGAAACAACAAGAACCGTCACAAGAAAAATAAAAACAAATTCAAACACCTCAATAATAACAATAGACCAACATCATAGTTTATGGCCATTTTAAGTTAAGGAGGCAAACAATTAAAGGGAGATATTATCCCGCAAGGAGCAAAAACGAAGCATTACAGATTTTATGCGCTGTATTACTAACGCCTGAAAAAGTTACGATTAGTAATATTCCGGATATTGTAGATATCAATAAATTAATTGATTTATTAAGAGATTTAGGTGTGAAGGTTAAAAAACTGGACACGAAGAATATACTTTTCAGTCGGATGAAATAAAGTAGATTACTTAGTATCTCCTGAATTTAAAAAGAAAGGTGGAGGCTTACGAGGTTCTACGATGATTATTGGCCCATGTTAGCCCGCTTTGGCGTGGCTTATATGCCAAGCCAGGTGGAGATAAGATTGGTCGCCGTCGTATGGATACCCACTTTATCGGTTTTGAAAATTTAGGAGCAAATTTGAATACGATTGGATAACGAAAACTTTAAAGTAACAGCTACTAAAATTAAAAGGTACATACATGTTGCTTGATGAAGCTTCAGTAACAGGTACAGCAAATATTGTGATGGCAGCTGTATTAGCAGAAGGCGTTACAACTATATACAACGCCGCATGTGAACCATACTTGCAACAATTATGTAAAATGTTAAATAGAATGGGCGCTAAAATTACTGGCGTTGGTTCTAATTTATTGACGATTGAAGGCGTTACTTCATTGAAAGGAACGGAGCATCGTATTTTACCGGATATGATTGAGATTGGTTCTTTATTGGAATGGCAACGATGACACAATCTGAAATTACGATTAAAGATGTGTCTTACGATAACCTTGGTTGTATTCCAAAAGTATTTTCTCGTTTAGGAATTCAAATGGAACGCAGAGGCGATGATATTTATATTCCATCTCAAGAACATTACGAAATTGATTCGTTTATAGATGGTTCAATGTTAACAGTGGCAGATGCTATTTGGCCAGGCTTTACACCCGATTTATTGAGTATTATGTTAGTTACAGCAACTCAGGCTCGTGGAAATATCTTAATTCATCAAAAAATGTTTGAGAGTCGTTTGTTCTTCGTTGATAAGTTGATTGACATGGGAGCGCAAATTATTTTATGTGATCCACACCGTGCAACGGTAATGGGCTTAGATAGAAAAGTACAATTGCGCGCCATTCAAATGGCATCACCCGATATTAGAGCTGGTGTTGCCTTATTAATTGCAGCAATGAGTGCCAAAGGAAAGAGTACTATTTTTAATATCAATCAAATTGATAGAGGTTACCAAAATATTGATGGAAGATTAAATGCCATTGAGCTGAAATTATTAAAAAAACAACTAAATGAAATTATTACAATCTATAATCCTGTTAACTATACTTAGTGTTGGTGTTTCTTGTAAAAGCAAAAGATACAACCAGTTCTGCTTTAGCTACTGATACAAAAAGTACTACTGATGTTATTCAGGTAAAGATTGATGTTGTTGAAGGAATAAATTTAGGAAATAAAGCACCAGAGATTATGCAGGCTTCTCCAAAAGGAAACGTCATTACATTATCTTCCTTTAAGGGTAAAATGGTATTAATTGATTTTTGGGCTAGCTGGTGTGGACCATGCCGAGCAGAAAACCCAGCAGTGGTTGCCGCATATAATAAATACCACGGTTTAAATTTTAAAATGGAAAGGTTTTGAAATACTAAGTGTATTGCTCGATCAAATGCTATAGCATGGGAAAAAAGCTATTGAAAAAGATCAATTAGTGTGGCCTTTATCATGTGAGTGATTTACAAGGATGGGGCAATGCTGCAGCTTTAAGATATGGTGTCAATAGTATTCCAACCAATGTATTAGTTGATGGTAATAGTATTATCGTAGCTAAAAATCTACGTGGAACAGATTTAGAAAAAGCGTTAGAAACACAAATTAAATAATTAAAATGAATAAGAATCTGAAATATAAATCAATAAAATTAGCTTTCAGTTATTTTTTATTAATTAGCTTTTTGAGTAGTAATATCAGTTTTGCTCAATTAGCAATTGGCGATCAAGCCCTAATTTAGTTTTATCTTCTAACAATAATTCGATCCAAAGTTTTGCGTTTCCTAATCAAAATAAAATCTATTTTTGTTTTTTTTTGGTCAACATCTGTTTCTAAATCAAAAGAAAATATTTACAAATACAAGCGTTTATTTACTAAATATTCAGATATAGGATTCAAAAATTGTGATGGATTTGATGTGCTTTCTGTAGCATTACAAAGTGATAAAATTGCATGGGAAAATGCATTAAAAGAGTACGATTTATCTAAAATCAATAACTGTATAGCACAAAAAGGATATGACGTTTTTCTTCAAAAATATTACAAGGTTAACCTGAGACGCCTAGTTGCTTTTTAATTGATGAACTTGGTAAAATTGTAGCTATTAACCCTCCATTAAATACAATCATTGATTATTTAGATAATAAAAGAAATAGTTTATTAATTACTGATGTACAATCTAAGCTATCAGGTAAAGTCATGTTAAAAAATGTACTCATGAAAATGAAAATATATTTATTAAGCAATAAGAAAGAGATACACTTCAAATAGCAACCTTGAAGAAAAAGGACCTTTTTTATTTAAGAACGGAATCCTTCAATTCCTTATAATTTGTTTTTAAATCAAAATTCGAAAATAACAGAGGATAATCAAAAGGTTGTTTTTTTAACTTCTGATAATGGCGAGATCGTTTCAAACTTTAAAAACATAGATAATGGTTTTGAATATAGTTTACGAAGCCGAATTACCATATTTAAAACCTTTTAGATAATGAACCTGCTACAAAAGAGAGAGAGGAGCATTAAAACAGGTTGTTGTTTGCGATGTTTTATTTGAAACAAAAGCAAACTGCATTATCTTCATGAAGCTTTATTAAAATTGAATACAGTAATTACAAATTAAAATCTAACCCTAAAAACTAAATTAGAGATTATCTCATATACAGATAGTAATAGGTGACAAGATAGCTAATAATACCTTATCCTGCAGTCTAATAGTATAGTTACTACCTAGTTTCAAAAGGTATTGCTAAAAATCGATTAAAAAGTAAGAAAAGGAGAATCTGAAATTTTAAATAAATGCTAAGATGATATTCCTCAGCAGAAAAAGATCATCGCACAAATAGAAGAACCGAATTTAGTTTTATCCATACCATAGTTGATTAAAAGTTTGCGAAAAAGTGTGAAATTTTTAGTGTTATTAATACTTTTGAGTTTGTTTGTTTATGCTCAAGATAGATTCCCTAATCCAATTCTTTGAAACAATTGATTACGTGGATAAATCAAAAGGAAGCAAGTTTATAACGCTTCAAAAAGTGAAAAAAAAGTAGGATTTTTTTTTGATATGCAATTCGAACCTTTTAGCAGAGGCTATAGTTTAATGAAAATAATTTTGAATTCATATAACATTACCATTTTCCATTTATTTTTCAAGCTGTACTTAACTAAAAAAAAAAACGAGTGATGATATTATTTCCAAAGTTCCAACACAATAGTAAGATCACCTAAACATCTATTTTAAAGATTTTGGAAGTTAACAAATGAAGATTTTCCTGTTTTAATAGTTTACAATGAAAAAATGAATTGTGGATTTCAAGAAATGTGCAAAATATTGCAGAGATTGGACAGGGCTAGAAATGGTTCAGTTTTAAAGTATTGAGATTAAAAATTAAGTGACTGAGGAGAAGGATAATACCATGAAGCCTTATGCTTTTAAACCAGTAGTTATTTTAAGTTTAAAAACAATGACACAATTGCTTGGGAATCCAACTACCAATAAATATGGTGATTTTAATGCTGAAATTCCTGACCTCGATCAAGATTATTTAAATTAAGGTAGACGAGAAAACAAGGATATAAATTCTGCTGTTTTAGCTACACAAACAGGTAAACTGGTTAATAAGTTTAAAGCAACCGATAAAGGGTTTGAATACAAGCTATTGTCTGTTGAATTTATCTAAATTACCTGACATTGCTGTTGAAGAAGATGAAATGAAGTTGGTGTAACACTAAAACAAAAGCTTTAAATAACTTTTGATATTATTGAAACTTTTTATATTATGAATTAGGTGGAATCTGAATTGACGCAAAGTTCAAAATCACTTTAACAAAAGTAAAAAAGGTGATGGGTACATATCCTGAATTTAAATTATTAGTTATTTCTCATACAGATTCTCAAGGTGATGATGAGGGAATTTAAAAATTATCAATCAAGCGTTGGGAAACAGTAATTTCTTATCCTAGTTCGATAGGAATTAAAATGGATAGATTAAAAAGCGGCAGGAAAAGGAGAGATGGAAATTAGAAACAGATG
>JADJFB010000015.1 GCA_016708845.1 Bacteroidota bacterium
AGAATAACTGTAAATGTAACCGCAAAATAACTTAAAAATTTTAAGCGACTAATTTGATTAGCACCCTCTTCAATACTATGTTTTGGTGCTTTATTAAATAAGCTGGCTATCCATCTAAATAAACGAATAACGTCATCAATTAATAAAAATGAAGAGCCAATTAATTTGCACACAAATAAAATTAAAGCAACAGATGACATAAAACGTAATAAACCATTCCATTCTGGCGGTGGATAAAACATAGCGACTGAGCTAATTAAAATATTGATTCCAGCTAAAGAATAAGCAATCCAAAAAAGAATTTTTCGTTTTTGAGGAGTGTAATCAACACTGATAGTTTTTAGAGCTTGTAAAAAGTATAATTCTACTAAAACAATGAGAATGAAAAAGATTAAAAATCGTATGAACATAGTATTTAAATAACAAAAACTCAAAGGTATTGTTTTGTATCATTTTGCGACATATAGCTTTGTTATATTTAGATAAAAACCCTGAAAATTAGGTAATTGGTAGTGGGTCATCGGTGAGTTTTACTTTTACAACCATTTACCTCCTTTTTCAATAGATAATAATTGTTAATTACTTCCAAAAATGTTAATCAAATTTCGATGAATGGGAAACCAAACTTCAATCTATATATTACATTTGGCGCACTAATTATAACTAAAAACAACTAAAATGAGCAAAGAAGTATATATCGTATCAGCCGTGAGAACTCCATTAGGTTCTTTTGGCGGAACATTAGCTGGCGTATCGGCTACTAAATTAGGGGCAGTAGCTATTAAAGGCGCATTAGACAGAATTAAATTAGACCCAGCATTAGTAAACGAAGTGTTTATGGGTTCAGTTATACAAGCTAATTTAGGACAAGCACCTGCTCGTCAGGCAGCAAAATTTGCAGGCTTACCTGATAGCGTAAACTGTACTACAGTTAACAAAGTATGTGCTAGTGGTATGAAATCTATTTCATTAGCAGCACAAGCTATTATGTTAGGTGATGCTGATATTGTAGTAGCTGGTGGTATGGAAAACATGAGCCAAGTGCCTTTTTATTTAGAGAACAACCGTTGGGGTGCTAAATATGGTAATGGAGTAGTAGTAGATGGTTTAGCAAAAGATGGCTTAACAGATGTATACGGAAATGTACCGATGGGAAATTGCGCTGATATGTGTGCTAAAGAGCATAACTTTACTCGCGAAGATCAAGATGCATTTGCTATTGAATCATACAAACGTTCGGCAGCAGCTTGGGCAGCTGGAAAATTTAAAGAAGAAATTGTACCAGTTGAAATTGTTACTAAAAAAGGAACGGTTTTATTTGCTGAAGATGAAGAATATAAAAATGTAAACTTTGATAAAATACCAGGATTAAAAGCGGTATTTACTAAAGATGGAACTGTAACTGCAGCTAATGCTTCTACAATGAATGATGGAGCAGCAGCTTTAGTATTAATGAGCAAGGAAAAAGCAGAAGCTTTAGGCTTAAAACCATTAGCTAAAATTAAAGGTTATGCAGATGCTGAACAAGCGCCTGAGTGGTTTACAACTACACCATCTATTGCTTTACCAAAAGCAGTTGAAAAAGCTGGTTTAAAAATGAGTGATGTAAATTACTTTGAATTAAACGAAGCATTTGCTGTTGTAGGTTTAGCTAATATGAAATTAATGAACTTAGATGCAAGCAAAGTAAACGTAAACGGCGGCGCGGTTTCGTTAGGTCACCCATTAGGTTGCTCTGGAGCTCGTGTAATTGTTACGTTAATTAATGTTTTAAAACAAAACAACGCTAAGTTTGGTGGTGCAGCTATCTGTAATGGTGGCGGTGGCGCTAGTGCTGTTGTTATTGAAAATATGTAGTCAGTATTATTATAAATTTAAATCCCCATACACTTTGTGTTTGGGGATTTTTTATTTGAATGAAAGTTTAACAAACAATCTTCAAAGCCAAGGACATCACACTAATTGATAATTTATTTGTTGCAGTAATAGGTTCTCCATCAAAATGAACTGGCAATTCTCCGTTAAATTCAATTTCCATGTGTTTACCTTTTTCGGATTGTAAACTAATTGACGTATGTATTTTTTTTGAAAACAATTTAATCCCAATCATTGGAATCGCAAAATTGGAGAATGGTTTTAAAATACTCACATTTAAAATACCATCATTTAATTCGGCTTCGGGGGCAATGTACACGTCATTTCCCCATTGACCAGCATTTGCAATGGTTATTAAAAACGCTTTTGTTTCAATGATTTTTCCATCAATTGTTATTTTATAAAGGCTTGGAGAATAGTTGAAAAATTCTTTGATGGTGGTTGTAAAATATGTTACAAAACCTCGTTTGGTGCTTGTAGCAAATTCATTAGCAATATGAGCATCGAAACCAATGCCTGCTGTACAAAAAAACGGATGACCATTTACAGTTGCTCCATCAATTTGTTTTGTAGCTCCACGTTCTATAATTTGTAAAGCTTGTTTTAAGTCTAAAGGGATGCGATTGCTTCTTGCTAATCCGTTACCAGAACCCAAAGGGAAAATCCCTAAAGCCATGTTTGTATGAGCAACAACGGATGATACTTGATTGACAGTACCATCGCCACCACAAGCTACTACAATAGTGTAATTACCTGAAAGTATTTGCTGTTTAACAGATTCAAAATCATCTTTATTTTTCCAAACAATAAAATCGTAAGCAATTTGTTTTGAGAAATGAGTTTTGATAAAGTCAATGATATTGATTTTCTTTTTAACACCAGCGTTTGGATTGATAACGAATGCTACTTTTTGTGTCATTATTTATTTTTTAGCCGTGGTAAAGAAAAATTCTTTTAAATAATTTGGTTCAGAGTATGCCACATCAGCAAAATCATTGGTTTGATATTTTTTAAATGCTAATGAAATCATGGATGATGCACTTGCCGTGACATCGTCAATAAAATGAGCATTCGGCAAGCTTTGCAATAAATCTTTTGCTTTTGGCATTCCATCTCCAAAAAAATAAATGTCCTTATTCAAATGAAATGTTTGAATGCTAGTTTCATCTAATACTAATGCCTGAATGTGTAGCACCTCGTTGAATGAATTATCATACACCGCGCAGTATACTTCCATACGTCTTGCATCCATCATTGGGCAAAACAAAGCATCTGATTTTGTTTTTTGAATAACCGTATTACTTAGTGCTTTTAATGTATCAATGGTGATTAATGGAATTTGTAATGCATAAGCTAAACCTTTAGCTGCCGAAAAACCAATACGTAAACCAGTATATGAACCTGGCCCAGAACTTATGGAAATAGCATTTAAATCTTTAGAACTTAAAGATGTTTCTTTTAATAATTGCTCAATAAATACATGTAAATTTTCGGCATGTGTGTAGCCATTATTCAATTCTTTTAATGCCAGTAATTCAGCATCTTTTGAAATGGCAATAGAACAAACGGTCGACGTACTTTCTATATGTAATAAATAAGCCAAACTATTTTTTGTCGGAGAATAATTGGTCTTTATCAACCACCTTTATTTTTTTTCCGTCTTTTAGTATTTTAGATACAGCACCATACGGACCAGAAATAATTTCATCGCCAACGTTTACACCGCTTTTAATTTCAATGTAATCATTATCTTGTATACCAGTAGTTACGTATACCATTTTAGCAACGCCATTTTTATTGACGAAGACACATTCTTTAATTTCTTCTACTTTAGTATTTAACTTTTCTTTTTTTTCATCTTTTACTACAATTTCTTGATCTTCTTCACCTTCAAATTTCTCCTTTGTTTTTAAAGTATCAGAGCTACGAGTGGTTACACCTGGAATTGGAATGGTAATAATATTAGCTGCACGCATCGTTTGTATTTCAACGCTCGCACTCATTCCTGGACGAAATGGAGCAGGGTTCATCTCATTTACCAAATCCATATACGATTCTCTTAATATTCTAATCTTAACCACAAAATTAGTTACTTGGTCAACAGAAATACCAGTGGTGTTAGCAGAATTAGCGACTTCCGTCACAATGCCTCTGAATTTTTTCCCGATGTAAGCATCTACTTCAATATAAGCCGTATCATTTTTATGAATACGAATAATATCGTTTTCATTTACTTCCACACTAGCTTCCATTTCATTTAAGTTAGCTAAACGTAAAATCTCAGTACCTTGTAATCCTTGCACACCAACTACACGTTCACCTTTTTCTACATTTAATTTAGATACAGTGCCATCCACAGGAGCATAGATAAAAGTTCGATCTAAATTTGTATTGGCTTCTTTTAAGGATGCTTCCATACCTTTTACATTATAGTCTGATGCTTTTATAGTTTCCATCAATCCGTCTACATTAGCTTTAGCAGCTTCATAGCTTGCTTTCGACGCATCCATTTCTTGTTGAGAAATAACGTTTTGATCAAATAACTTTTTATTACGAGCATTTGATGCCTCTGCATTTGCTAATTGAGCTTGAGCTTGAGCTAATTGCGCAATGGCTGTTTTTGCATTTGCTTTGGTGCTATTGACAGATGCGTTTACTCGTTCTAAAGCACTTTCATAAATATCAGGTTTAATACGACATAATAAAGTTCCTTTTTTTACTTGTTCACCTTCTTTTACATACATTTCCACAATCTCTCCTGATACATCAGAAGTAATCTTTAATTCAGCTTCAGGTTGTATTTTACCATTAGCAGAAACAGTTTCAATAATGTTACGTTTAGCTGCTTTTTCAGTAGTAACCTCTGTGGGTTCTTCACCTTTAAAAAATTTAAATGCTATCACTACAAATAATAGTGTGATACAAATTCCGATAATCCAATATAGTTTTTTCATATTTTTGTTTTAAACGCAGAGTTCGCTAAGTTTTTTCGCAGAGGGCGGAGAGTTTTTAATTCATTTCACCAACTTTTTTTGCGCTCTTTGCTTAATTTCCTTTGCTTCTTTGCGGTTAAGTTTAAAATTTCAATTCTTTTCCTTGATAAAAGTCTAATACCTTTAATTTAAATACATAATCATATTTTGCTTGTACTAAATTTCCTTGCGCATTTTGTAAACGCGTTTTAGCATTGTTATAATCAAATGTACTAATAGCACCTACATTATATTTTTGTTGAGCATAATAAAAAGATTGTTCATTTGCTTCAACAGATGATTTGTTAGCATTGTAAGTATTTAAAGCAGCTCTTGCATTTGCGTAGGCTTGAGCAATTGTTTTATATAAATTTTGTTCCGTTAAATCCTGACTATATTTTGCGTTTAATGCATTTAACTTTGCATTTTTAACGCCAGTTACAGTTTGTAAGCCGTTAAAAATAGGAACTGATAATGTAAAGCCAATACTCTTATTTACGTTATCTTCAAACTGATCAGCAAAAGGTTTTTGAAGTAACCAATTCTGTTTTAGGCTGGTAAACCTCATAAATTTTTGGGTTGTTGTACTCTGTCTAAAGCGTAGTATGGTGTTTGTTCATAGCCTACAAAATTCACAGCATCAATATTTTTATCTAATTCAGAGGTACCAGTTCCTAAACTACCAGTGGCAGATAAAGTAGGGCTTATTCTTCCTTTTGCAATATCTAAACTTTTTTCTGCAGCCAACACATTAAAGTTTGCAGCTTTAATAGAGTGTTGATTTTTAAGGGCTGTTTCATAAATGTTTTGAACTGATAATGAGGCCAACTCATTATTCATCACATCAACATTTGGCTTTGAGATATTAAAATTATTTAGCGTATCTAAATTTAATAATTGCTTTAATGTTAATAGGGCTATTTGATAATTGTTGTCAGAAGCTGTTACATTTGCTTCTTCATTCGCTAATTGTGCTTTTAAATCGTAAACAGCACTTTTAGCGAGTGTTCCAGCATCCGCTAATTTTTGTGTACGATCTAATTGTTCTTGAGTAATTTTAAATTGTGCTTGAGCAATTTGTAAAATTTCATTACTAAAAATAACATTAATGTAGCTAGTTGCTACATTTAAGGCTAAATCATTTTTTTGTTGTAAATACGTTTCTGTGCTTGATAAATATTGATATTGATTTGCTTTAATGGTATTATATTGTGCTAATCCCGACCAAAGCACAACGTTAGAAGATATATAAAAGTTTTGCGACAACACCTGTGTATTTGCAAAGGTATTGGTATAACGGTCAATGGTTCTACCAAAGTTGTAGGTATGTTGCGCTCCTGCATTTACGGTTGGTAAAATAGCTGCTTTGCTTTGAGTGGCATTGTTTTTATTAACGCGCGCATTAATCTCAGATTGCTTTAAGCTAATATTGTTTTTTTGCGCATAATCCACACATTGTTGCAAATCCCAAATGTTAGATTGAGAAATGGATATTTGTGCTAAGCTTAAACAAAATAAGCTATATAATAGAGTCTTCATAGTTGTTTGTAAAATCAGTGTAAATTTAACTAAAAAAGGTCTTATTATTACCCAACTACACAAGCGGAAAAAAAGTAGTTGTATTGGTAAAAAACCGCCACATTATTTTATTAACTAATGGCTTTTAAAGCCTCTTTTTTATTACTTTTCTAATCTTAAACTCAATGTAGTTTTAAATTAAATGACGCCTTTTTTACAATACATAGCCAAATACATATTTGAACATCATGCTAATGATACTGAGCGTTTATGTATTGTATTGCCTAATAAACGTGGTGCTTTATATTTAAAGCAGCATTTGGCTCGGGCATTTCAAAAAACAATTTGGCTACCCACGATTATTAGTGCTGAGGAATTGGTAGCAGAATTATCTGGCCTACAGCAGGCTGATAGTATTGATTTAATTTGCGATTTGTATCAGGTTTATGTGGGTATTTTAAAAGAAAAAGCCGAACCTTTTGACGCTTTTGCCAAATGGGGAACATTAATGTTGCAGGATTTTAATGAAGCGGATCGCTATTTGGTGGATACAGATTCGTTGTACCAAAACTTAAAAGAAATCAAAGAAATTGAAAACTGGAGTTTGAGTGCGGACGACTTAACGTCTACTCAGCAGGATTATATTGACTTTATGTTTCAAATGGGAACTATTTATAAAGAGTTCTCAAAAATATTACTTCAAAAAAAACAGGCTTATCAGGGTTTAATGTATCGTAAGTCGGTTGAAGGGTATAAAGATTCAGCTTATATTAATCAGTTTTCTAAAATATTGATTTGTGGTTTTAATGCATTAAACAAAGCGGAAACGATTATTTTTTCGGATTTAGTAAAGGAGAAAAAAGCAAGTATTATTTGGGATGGAGATAAATACTATGTGGATAATGAAGAATACGAAGCGGGATTGTTTCTTCGAAAAAACTTTACCAATACATGGTTAGATACCAAAAATTATATCGGTAATGATTTTAAGGATATTCCAAAACATATTGATATAGTTGCCGTTCCAAAGCAAATGGGGCAGGCGCAAGTCGTATCTCATCAATTGCATGAATGGATTAAACAAGGGAAATCTTTAAATAAAACGGCGGTGGTTTTAGCGGACGAAAGTTTGCTATTCCCTATTTTAAATCAATTACCAGAGGAAGTAAAACATGTGAATATTACCATGGAATACCCTTTGCGTTTATCGCCAATTTACGATTTGATGGATAACTTAATTAGTTTGCATCAATCCACTCAAAAGGCAGGTGCCTCTAGTAGTTTTTACTTTGCCGATGTATTTAAAATTCTACAAAATTCTTTATTTAAAAAGTATTATAAATCGTTTAACCCAAGCGTTCATTTACAATCGATTATTCAAAAAATAATAGATAAAAATTATGTGTGGTTAAATACCAAAGTGCTTGCGGAATTGTTTGAAGACAATTATAAAAATATTGAAAGCTTATTTAATACTTGGTCTAATTCCTCGCAGGGGATTTTATCCATGTCACAAATTATAAACGTATTTAATGCTTCCGAAAATGAGGACTTGCAGTTATCTTCAACTGAAAACGAATACTTACATGTATTCACCAAGTATTTTAATCGCTTGCAGTCTTTAATTCAAACGCATCATTATCTAGATTCATTGCTCACTTTAAAAAGTTTATACAAACAAATTATAGGCGCAGCTTCTGTACCATTTATTGGTGAACCTTTGCAAGGTTTGCAAATTATGGGAGTTTTAGAAACCCGTACCTTGGATTTTGAAAACATCATTTTATTGGGTGTAAACGAAGGGGTTTTGCCTTCAGGTAAATCGGCTAATTCATTTATTCCTAACGACTTAAAACGTTATCACGGCATGCCATTGTATGGCGATAAAGATGCAGTGTATGCTTATCACTTTTATCGAATTTTACAAAGAGCTAGTAATGTATTGATTACGTATAATACCGAACACAGCGTGTTAGGCTCTGGTGAAAAAAGTCGTTTTATTACACAGCTGCAATTTGAATTACAAAAGTATAGTCCACATCATACCATTACAGAGGTGATGTTAAGTGGTGGTGAGTTACCTGCTAGTTCCCGAAATGTGATTAACATTGATAAAACAGATTTTAACTTAGCGCCCATTATTAAAAAGCTAACCACCAATGATGAATATAGTGGTTTAAGCCCTTCGGCTTTGATTACATATAAAGACTGTGCGCTGCGTTTCTTTTTTAGATATGGTGCAGGTATTAAAGAAACCGAAGATGTTGAGGAAAGTGCGGAAGCTAACACACAAGGCTCCATTTTACATGAATCGTTGGAGATGCTTTATAAGCCTTATATAGGAACAGTTTTAACAGAAGATAACTTAAAACATTGCCTCTCAAAAACAGAAGAAAGTGTAAACATAATCTTTCAAAATTATTTTAGTCAAAGAGAAAGCCAGTTTGGAAAGAATTTTTTACAACGAAAAGTTTTATATGAATACGTTAATAAATTATTAAGAAACGATTTAAAACTGATTCAGGATTCTAAAAAAACAAACGAGCTTTTAAGTTTAATAGACTTAGAAAAAGCATTGACTTCTTCTGTCATTATTAATATTAAAGGAGTTGATACAACTATTTATTTAAAAGGTTCAGCTGATAGAATCGATAAACTTGGAAACAAAATTAGAATTATTGATTATAAATCATCCGTAAAAACAGATGATAAATTTAAATTTACCAATTTTGAAGATTTGTTTAAAGACAGTCAATACAATAAAATGTTACAACTGTTTATGTATGCTTGGTTTGTGGTTAAAAATAAGTTGGCTCGCCCCGAAGATTTACAACCTTGTATCATTCCTTTTAAAAAGTTTGAAGAGCATCCTAAATTTATTATGGAAGAAGCGAAAGGTGGCGGTATTTTAAATTTTACAGCGGAATTATTGGAAGACTTTGAGAACCATTTAAAGCAGCAAATTGCTGAAATAATTGATAGTTCAGAAGCTTTTAAGCAAACTGAAGACCATGATAAATGCGAATATTGCGCCTACGCGAGTATTTGTAATGCATTAACAGCCTTGTATCTAACAATCAAGTGTTTATAAATCCCATTCAATGTGCTAAATGCCTTTATCTATAGGCTTAATTTTATAATCAAATTATAAATTCAATACAATGACTTTTTCTTTAAAAGGAATGGCCTTGATGGTTATTCTGTTATTTTGTTTTACTGCAAATTTCTCTCAAGATGTAACGGTTGATTTTGAAGGAAGAGTATCGAATGATAATATGACTTTGTCAGAAAGTATTGTTCAAGTACTGCAAGATGGCAAGCTTTTAACTTCTTTTAAAACCGATCAAAATGGCAGTTATAATATTTACTTGCCATTAGGAAGTGATTATTTAATTTCTATTTCTAAAAATGATTACGTTCAAAAATATTTCAGTGTAAGTACTAAAAACATTCCTCAAGATCAAGCAGGTGTTAAGTTGCCAGCTATTAGAGCTGATGTAGATTTATTTAAATATTATGATGGTGTTGATTACTCTATGTTTGATGAACCAATCAACAAATTTTATTATAGTTCTAAAAAAGGAAATTTTGATTACGACAAAGAGTACTTGAAAGCTAAAAAAGAGGAAATGAGAAAAGTAAAGCTAGCCGAGAAGAAAGCGATTCAACTTGCTTTACAAAAAAATGCGGCTAAGCAAAAAGAATTAGAGAAATCTCCTGAGAAAAAAGAAGATGTTGCTAAATTAAACGAAGAAAAAAAGGTGTTAGATGAAAAATTGGCGAAGCAAAGTTTAATGTTAAAATTAATTGAAGAAGAAGAAAAGCCTATTTTGAAAACGAAAGAAAAAAACGAAGTAGAATTGAATATTGTTGCTGCTAATAATGATGCTAGCACTAAAGTAATTGACAAAAAAGTGAATGATTTAATAGCAAAACACAAGCAAACCGTTAGCGAAGAACAACAAAAGGACAAGGAGTTATTGTGATTAGAAGGGTTGTTGTGCGTGAAGAAAATACGTGGGTATACGAAAAGAAAATTTTTGATTGGGGTGGAGTTTCATATTTCAGAGATAAACAACGTATTACCGCAAGTACGTTTAATCAGGAAACAGCTTTAGTTAACAAATAGTATTACTTCATAACATTTACGGTAACTAAAAATACTTTTTAGAGTCTTTTTTAGTGGTCAATTAACATTCAATCGTTAGTTACTAATTAGGGGAAACCTGTCACTTTTTAGCTTAAATTCCTTATATTTATGGTTTTAACTATATAAACAAAACCACGTAGTTTTATCATGAAAAAAGCATTTGTATTTCCAGGTCAAGGTTCTCAATTTTCTGGAATGGGAAAAGAGTTATACGATAACTCAGATTTAGCAAAAAAAATGTTTCACCAAGCAAACGATATATTAGGATTTAATATCACTGATACAATGTTTGCTGGTACAGACGAGGAATTAAAACAAACTAAAGTTACTCAACCAGCTATATTTTTACATTCGGTTATTTTAGCGGCAACTATGGGAGAGTCTTTTATTCCTGATATGGTAGCGGGGCATTCTTTAGGAGAATTTTCTGCATTAGTAGCAAACAAAACCTTAAGTTTTGAAAGCGCATTAACTTTAGTTTCTAAACGTGCGATGGCTATGCAAAAGGCTTGCGAGTTAAATCCATCAACGATGGCAGCTGTTTTAAATTTAGCAGATGATGTCATTGAAAACATTTGTAAAGAAATTTCGGATAGCGGACACGTAGTAGTAGCTGCTAATTATAATTGCCCTGGCCAGTTAGTAATTTCTGGTTCTATTGAAGGAATTAATATTGCTTGCGAAAAAATGAAAGCAGCTGGAGCCAAACGAGCTTTAGTATTGCCAGTTGGTGGTGCTTTTCATTCGCCATTAATGGAACCAGCTCGTGTGGAGTTAGAAGCAGCTATTAATGCAACAACGTTTAATCAACCAATTTGTCCTGTATACCAAAATGTAACCGCGTATGCAGTTTCAAATCCAGAGGATATTAAAAAGAATTTAATTTTACAATTAACTGCTCCAGTAAAATGGACTCAAACAGTTGTTCAAATGATTGAAGATGGAGCAACACATTTTACAGAAGTTGGACCAGGAAAAGTATTACAAGGCCTTGTGAAAAAAGTAAATCAAACAATGGAAACTGTTAGCGCTTAAAACTATGTTTAAAAAAATCATCATTTGCTTCGCACTGCTTCATCTCGCTTTTCAGATGGACGCTCAATTTTTTAGAGGCTTTGGCTTTTTTGTTGGACCAACCACATCGAGCCATCGTTATAAAAATTTGAACCCAATAGATAATAATACGTTTGCGCATGCTATTCCTGCGCCATCTCATCGTTCGGGTGAGTTTATTTATTTTAGTGTAGGTATTTTAGGTGAATTTTTAAAATACGAACATATTCGTTGGCAAACAGAATTCGAGTATGCCAGCAAAGGTGGTGTGGAGCGTCCTGCAATTGTTTTAGGAACAGGACAACGATCTGGAGCAACTTTAAACAAGTTCACAAACATACAATGGAATAATTTCGCTAAAATATTTGGTAATTACGGACGTAGAGGAATTCCTTATTTAATGTTAGGTGCTCGTTTAGAATATAATTTGAGTCGTGCTATTACAGCTTATGGGTCAGTAGCTGGACTCGTTCCAAAAATTACAGTAACTCCAGATGCGGGTGTTGGTTATGAATTTAATTCACGCCGTAGATGGCATTTTTTTACTGAAGTACATTATAATCCAGATGCGATTAAGATAATCGCTCCAGGAAGTGTTGTGTTTTGGCAACGTATGTGGGAGTTAAGAATTGGTTTAATTTACAGACCAAAACGTAAAGCCATTGATGATTGCAATGCGCCTAGATATCACGGTAGTAATTATTAATATTTAAATAGTTCAAAGACATGGTAATGACCAAAGATGTTTTATTTTCTTTAACCAAAGGTGGTTACGCACCTCAGGAAGAAATGTTGGAAGTAGCCCGTAAAAAAGGGAAATTATATATTGGAATCCCGAAAGAAATGGCCTTTCAAGAAAATCGCGTTCCTTTAGTACCGGATGCAGTAGCATTATTAGTAAATAACGGGCATAAAATTGTTGTTGAAGCTGGCGCTGGTTCTGCAGCTCATTTTGAAGATACAGATTATAGCGAAGCGGGAGCGGAGATTGTTTATTCTACTGACGAAGTGTATAAAGCAGATATTATTTTAAAAATTGCACCTCCTACATTAGATGAAATAGAAAGCATGAAAGCAAAACAAACGTTGTTTTCTGCTTTGCAATTAACTGTTCAACCAGAAGATTTTTTGAAGAAGTTAGTTGCTAAAAAATTAAACTGTGTTGCCTTTGATTTGATTACAGATGATGCCGGTATATTTCCTGTTATTAGAGCTATGGGCGAAATTGCTGGTGGCACCTCTATATTAGTAGCTGCAGAGTTATTGAGCAATGCTAATGGTGGAGTAGGTTCTATCTTAGGTGGTATTAGTGGTATTTCTCCAACCGAAGTCGTTATTATTGGTGCAGGAACTGTTGGCGAATTTGCCGCAAGAGCTGCTTTAGGATTAGGTGCAACCGTAAAAGTATTTGATAATTCAACATCACGTTTACGCCGTTTACAAAGCCAATTAGGTACTCGTATTTTTACTTCGGTGATTGTTCCTAAAGTATTAGAAAAACATTTAAAAACAGCTGATGTGGCTATTGGTGCATTACGTGCATCAAAAGGAAGAACACCTTGTATTGTATCTGAAAACATGGTGGCTGAAATGAAAACAGGTTCGGTGATTATTGATGTAAGTATTGATCAGGGTGGTGTGTTTGAAACATCTTCTGTGACTAATCACACAAAACCAGTTTTCCGTAAACATGGTGTGATTCATTACTGTGTTCCAAATATTCCTTCGCGTGTAGCGCGAACTGCTTCTTATGCGTTCAGTAATATCTTTCAACAGATTTTGATGAACATGGGAGATGAAGGTGGTTTTGATAGTTTAGTGCGTAAAGATTCTGGTGTAAGAAATGGCGTTTATATTTACAATGGTATTTTAACTAATCAGTTTTTAGGCGAAGCGTTTAATTTGCCGCACAAGGATATTAATCTTTTAATGGCCGCCATGTAACATGAACTTTAAACAACGATTACGTTTATTTTTAATTGGTTTTGTTCCAGGATGTATCATTCTTTTTTCGATTATCAACAAAAAAGGTTGTACAAGTCCTAACGAATTAAAAATGTTAGAATTACGTCACCAACATTTACAATTGGGTGAAAAAGCAAAATGTAAGTTAAAATGTCTTAATTTAATTGAGACTGTTTTTAAAATCAATATGCGAGATTATCAGGTGAATTATGATTTGAGTGATATTCATAAAAAACCTGCTGGCATTTATTATTTACAACCAGTTGATACTAAAACTGGACGATATGAAATGGCCGTAGAAGATAGAGACACCATCACTTTCATTAACGATTTGAAATTATTAAACACTGCTGCTGCAAATTGTGGTTGCGATACCATTCACTAAATGGAAGAAACACGATTAAAAACAGATCTATCAAAATTTAATAACGACTGGTACAAAAAAGGTGGCAGTTCGGTTAAGCGTATCTGTTGGTATATATTAAACGCTGTATTTTTTAATTCAGCTTTTCCTATTATGTCTTTTAAACGTTTTTTATTGCGTTTGTTTGGAGCCAAAGTGGGGAAGGGCGTTGTGATTAAACCATTCGTCAATATTAAATATCCTTGGCGTTTACGTATCGGTAATCATGTGTGGATTGGTGAACGTGTATGGATTGATAATTTAGGGTTAGTGGTATTACATGATAATTCTTGTGTATCTCAAGGAGCGATGTTATTGTGTGGTAACCATCATTACAAAAAAGTTGCTTTTGATTTAATTGTAGGTAACATTACTATTGAAGAAGGTGCTTGGATTGGGGCACAATGTGTAGTTTGCCCTGGAGTAAAAGTTGGAAGTCATGCTGTATTAACTGTTAATAGCGTGGCTACAGCTCGTCTAGAATCTTGGAGTATATATCAAGGTAATCCAGCAGTTAAGATTAAGGATAGAGTAATTAAGGGCTAAGGCATTTAAAATTATTGGTAATTATACCAATATGAGTTTAAACTCCCTATTAGAGAAGTGAAAAGCTATCTTTCAAAGGTTTTAAGCTCTACGTTATTGCCGTCAAATACAGCATAGGAGCAATAGTTTATCCATTCGCCAAGGTTTATGTAGCGCGAAGTTTCTGAGGCTTTTAAATCTAATGGTAAATGACGGTGACCAAATATAAAGAAATCAGTATGTTCTTTTTTTAATTGTTCTTTGCAATAAGTCATTAACCATTCATTATCATCTCCTAAAAAATGCTTATCGCTATCACCTGTTGTGATGCGGCTGCGTTTACTTGATCGGCGCGCAATCCAAAATCCGAAGTTTGGATGTAAGGTTTTAAAACACCAAATTAAAAAAGGATTTTTAAAACATTTTTTTAAAAATTTGTACCACCCATCTCCAGGTCCTAAGCCATCCCCATGCCCGATTAAAAAAGATTTATTATTGTATGTTTTTTTTATTGGGTCGTGATTAACTGTTACGCCAAGTTCTTGAATAAAATAATCTTTCATCCATAAATCATGATTGCCAGTAAAAAAATGAACTGGAATTCCACCGTCGGTTAACTCGGCAATTTTACCTAATAAACGTGTTTGTCCCTTTGGAATAGTGTATTTGTATTCCCACCAAAAATCAAAAATATCGCCTACTAAATAAATTTCTTCAGCATCATGTTTAATAGAGTCTAACCAACGAACTATTTTCTTTTCTCGAGCTAAGCTCAATTCAAAGGTTGGAACCCCTAAGTGAAAATCGGAAGCGAAATATATTTTTTTACCTGACTGCATTACAAAAAGCTACTGGTTAACAAGTTTCGTGGGTTAATGTTATGCAAATTTAATGTAAATCGGATAGTATCAAAAAACCGTCTTTATTATTAGCTTTTAAGGCCGTTTTAATATCATTGCTATAGGCAAAGGGAACATAAATTTCAAACACATTTTTCCATAAACAAATATCAACACCTACGTTATACAAAAACTTGTCTTTATAAAGGCTTTCATTAAACTCGCTGGTTCCAATATCTGCATAAAGCTTTAATGGCAATTTACCAACTTTAGGCGATTTGATATTTAAAGTCACTAGCCATTTAGAGGTTTGTCCTAAAGGCGTCCAAATTTTAAAAGCACCATCTTTTTCTACCATTTGCGCGGCGGGAACTCCGTAAATTTCGTTACGGCCAGCGTAGTTGTAATCAAATAAATAATCCTGCGCTCCATTAAATCCACTCATTCTAAATCTGTAGTCTTCCTTTAAATTATTTGCTTTATAAACAAAGGCTCCAGCAAATAATCGAATGTATAAAGTGTTTTTGTTTTTGAAAGTGATAGCGTAATTAAAAGTGGCACTTGCTTTTCCAAATTGGTCGTTATGCTGAAAATTAAATGCTACATCAAAAGGATTAATGGCTCGGTTATTTTGAAGCGTGTAATAAAAGTTATTGATAATAGTTGCTTTATTTTGAAGATTAATACTTGATTTGGAAGAATCAACTCTATCTATTTTATAAGTTTCATTATCTACAAATAAATTAGTGTTGGTATAACCAATGTGTTGGGTAATTTTACTTCTTGCAAAACCTTTCTTAAGCTCAAAATCTATCGAAGCGGATATTTTGTAATAGTTAAGATTAAATGAATTAATAGTTGTGCTGTTATTTTCGTTAAATGCAGATGTGTTGATGTAATCATAAGCAAACGATTTCGCTTTAGCATTCAATGTTATTTGTTGAAACACATTATTGTTTTGTGTTATGTATTTTGTTATGTCGGCATAACCAACAGGAGTTTTACTACCAAAGGCGTACATGGGTGCAATGGTAATTTCTGTTTTACGTTGTAAAAAACTATAATTATAAAACGCACAGCCCAACATAAATTGGTTGTAGTGATTGTAACCTAAAATGGGTAAATAATTTATTTGAGTGTAATTTGGATTATCTAGTTTTCCTATAAAACCTAATTTGATAGGATCTGTTTTTCTAAATAAACCATGAGTTCTGATATTATTGTTTTTACGTTTAAGGTCTGGCATAAATTCCTCGTAATCAATTTTAAATTCATCTACATCTGCTGGAGGGAATTCAAATACACGCTTTCCAACAAAACCATTATACCAAACAGTACCCACTAATATTCCATCTTTTAATCCCGATACAGAAACAGGACCCAAAACGTTACTATTATTTTTTACTAAAATAGCGTGACTGTTGTCTTCGAGTTTTTTGTGGCTCACCATTTTGTAATCTATTTTTTTATTGGTAACAATTAGTTCTTCTACAAACCAGTGTAAATCGGCGTTTAAGTGGTATTGTAATGTTTTTATCAAATCTTCGGGAGTAGGGTGTTTAAATTTCCATTGCTCAAAATAAAACTGCATGGCTTCGTCAAATTTATCTTTACCTAAATAATTCATTAAATAATCAAACACTAACGCTGATTTACTATAAACTATGCCGCCGTAATTATAGTTTGTAAAGTCTTTTGAATTGGTTGCAATGGGTTGGTCAAGGTTTTTACGAGCTGCCATTAAATAAGCGAATTCATATTCTGCTTTATGTTTGAATTTATTTAATCCAAAAAAACTAAAGGTGCTATCTCTTCCAATTAAACTTGCTAGTGTTTTTGTTGGATATTTTGTTTTAATGTAACGCATTTCGTAAAATGAATTTAATCCTTCATCCATAAACGGGTAATCACGCTCATTACTTCCTAAAATGCCATAAAACCAATTGTGACCAACCTCATGCATAATGGTTGTTTCTAAAGTAAAGTCTGTACCACTTTCGCCAATAATGGTGATGTTTGGGTATTCCATGCCGCCGCCAGCACTAATGGTTCCATCAATAGCTGTAACGTGGTTGTATGGATAATCGCCATTCATTTCCGAATAAAAAGCGGTAGCATCGTTTAAGTACTCAATTGATTTCGCCCATAATTCAGGTTCGCTATTGGTGAAAAAAGCCCAAGTATCTACTTTGTTTCCACCATGAGGCAATAGTAAATCGCCTTTCAAAACATGAAAACGTTTATCGGCAAACCAAGCAAAATCGTGTACGCGAAATTGTTTGAATTGGATTGTTTTATATTCTTTGCTTGATGGCGGAAATGAATTGTCGCGCGAATATTTTTTTGTAGCAATCAGTTTTTCTGTTTCTTCTACTTTTGACAACAGCCATTGTTCTTCTTCGGGCTCATCAATTCTATCACCTGTAGCGGCAAGTACATAATTTTTCGGCAAAGTTATTTTTACATCGTAAGCGCCAAACTCGCTATAAAACTCACCTTGATTTAGATAAGGCATTTGATGCCATCCGTCTCTATCAAACACTGCTGGTTTTGGATACCATTGTGTAATTGCATAAGCTTGATCAATATGTCCTAATCGAGAGATTTTAGCAGAAGGTAGTTTTACATGAAAGGGTGTTGTGATGGAAATGGTATCTCCTGGTTTAATAGGGGAATTTAAAGTGAGTTTGCAAATATCAATGTATTGCTTGTCAAATTCCCATTTTACAACTTGTCCATTTACCATAAAGTTTAAACTATCTATGTAGCCTAAATCTTCCTCTTTGGTAAAATGCATTTCTGTTTCACCATTTTCTAATAATTGTTTTGCTAAAGCGGTCTCTTTGTTTTTATAAGCATTTGCCCATAAATGAAAATAAATACAATCCAGTGTATTATTTGAATTGTTAATATACTCTATTTTCTCGAAAGCTGATAATTCATGAGTAACATCATTTAAGGTGACATCAATGTTATAATTAACTTCTTGCTGAAAATAATTTTGTTGGGCACAAACAATAGAGTAGGTGGAAAGAAAACTAATAATGAAAAATAATCTCAACATGTTTTAAAGATAACGTTTATTAGTCTTTTTTTATCCCTTAAGCCTAAAGGTCTTTTCAGTCTTTTTACTTTAAAACCTCGGCTAATTTTTTATCTAAATCAGCCCCTCTTAAATCCGTTGCAATGATTTTACCTTCTTTGTCAATTAAAACAGTGTAAGGAATAGATTGAATAGCATATACCTGAACGGCTTCGCTTTGCCAAAATTTTAAATCGCTCACTTGTGGCCAAGTTAAACCTTCTGTACTAATTGCTTCAATCCAAGCGTCTCTGTCTTTATCTAAAGATACGCCTAAAATTTCGAAACCTTTGTTTTTGTATTTTGCATAAGCACGCTTAACGTTAGGTAATTCTTTACGGCAAGGAGCGCACCAACTAGCCCAAAAATCAACTAAAACTACTTTTCCTCTTAATGATGTTAATGCTAAATCTTTATCGTTAGGCATCGGTAAAATTAATTCTGGCGCTTCGTTTCCAACTTTAATTGCTTCTGTTCTAGATACCATCATTTCGGTTTGTTGAACCATTCCATGAAATGATTTTATGTCTTTATTATCAGGGTATTTAGTTGTTAATCCTTTATCTAATGCTTTATAAATATCTAAATACTCTTCGGGGCGTAATTGCTGGATAGCCATGATAGAAGCAAATGAGCTTGTATTTTCTTTTATTTTTTTTGCAACCACCTCACTATATTGTCCTACCATTACTTCGTAAGGTTTTTGTAATTCTTTTGATAATGAATCAGCACGAATAGAATCTAATTTTAAAGTAACCATTGCTGTTCTAAAAATATTTTCTAATGAATCCGTTCTCATTTTCTGACCTTGAGCTAAGGCATTATATTCAGCAAACAATTTTGTGTCAGGTGAACCTTCAGATTTAAATGTATTTCCTAAATCACGAGCATCACCTGTTATAGTAACTTTTTGCGCTGAATCTAAAACCAACATACAAAAATTAGAGGCGTTGATTCTTAAACGATAAAAACCAATACTAGGTGAAGCATGATTCATTTTAAATTCGCCTTTTTCATCAATTGTTGCGCTATCAATTGGAGTTACGCCTGTTTGTGCTAATTTCTCTAAGTAAATAGCTTCGCCTTTTGAGTTAGATAAATTTCCTTTTATTTCAAATCCAGTAGTGTTACTAGAATCGGTTGAGCAAGAATAAAGTGCAATAGATGCTAAAGCAAGAATGATGATTTTTTTCATTGAGGATGATATTGTTTTAAATAAGGCATCAAATATCTTATTTATTTTGGTATTAGCAATAAGGCAATTGATTGTGTTATAAAAGTTTAACAGGGAGAATATTTTCAACGCGGAGTTTTGGAGTAGGAGAGTTCACAGAGTTAAGTTAAAATTTAAGTAATGAAAACAAAAAAACTCTGAGCTCCCCAAATCTCAGTTTCTCTGTGTTGAAATATTAAACTAATTCAATTTCGCTGGTAACACCATTACAAATTCAGGAATGGCAACATGAAACTCTGATTGATCAACTAATTTTTTCATGGTGTAGTAACCACTCATTTTTCCGATGTCGGTTACAAAATTGCAACCGCTATTATATGCAAATGATTCTCCAGGTTCGAGGGTTGGCGTTTCTCCAACCACACCTTCACCTTCTACTTCTCTTTTTTCGCCTAATCCATCGGTAATATCCCAATGGCGTTTTAATAATTTTACAGTATAATCACTCTTATTTGTAATGGTGATTTCGTAAACAAAAAAGTAATGATTGCTTTTTGGATCAGATTGAGGCGCGTAATAGCGAGTTTTGACTGAAATTTCTATGCCATGTGTGATTATAGAGTTCATACGCCTTTATTTTATCGAAATATAGGATATATAATATTATCATCCAAGGCTAAGACTTAATTTAAACTTCTGATTTTCAGTGTTTTAAAAATAATTTTATTTTACAATTTGATAATATACAAAGCCTTAAATATTGTATATTTGTAGCCCACTTTTTAATCAAGGTAAAAATTGGACTAAAATTAAAAACTAACCGCTTCGGTAGCCTTGATATACTGAATACAATTATTAAATAAATGGCAGACAAAAATGCAACAGTTGGGAATCCAGATTTTGACTGGAATTCAATTGGGAAGAAAAACGACAATTACTCATCAGACGAAAGAACTAAGTTAGATGAAATGTATGGTAAATCATTAAGCACTATTGCTGATGCACAAACTATGCAAGGTACTGTGGTATCTAAAAACTCACGTGAAGTTGTTGTAAACATTGGTTACAAATCGGATGGTGTTGTTTCATTATCAGAATTCCGTTACAATCCAGACTTAAAAGTTGGTGATTCTATCGAAGTTTTTATTGAAAAAGCAGAAGACACAAATGGTCAATTAATTTTATCTCACAAAAAAGCTCGCGCTGGTAAATCTTGGGATAGAGTTAATGAGGCTCTTAATACTGACGAAATCATTAAAGGTTTTGTTAAATGCCGTACTAAAGGTGGATTAATCGTTGATGTATTTGGTATCGAAGCTTTCTTACCAGGTTCTCAAATTGATGTGAAACCTATTCGTGATTATGATGTTTATGTTGGAAAAACTATGGAATTTAAAGTTGTGAAAATCAACAACGAATTCAAAAACGTAGTAGTTTCTCATAAAGCATTAATCGAGGCTGAAATTGAAACTCAAAAACGTGATATCATTTCTAAATTAGAAAAAGGACAAGTATTAGAAGGTGTTGTTAAAAACATTACTTCTTATGGTGTGTTCATTGATTTAGGTGGTGTTGATGGTTTAATTCACATTACAGATTTATCATGGGGTCGTATTAACCACCCAGAAGAAATCGTGAAATTAGACGAGAAAATTAACGTTGTAATTTTAGATTTTGATGATGATAAAAAACGTATTGCTTTAGGTTTAAAACAATTATCTGCTCATCCTTGGGAAGCTTTAAATGCTGATGTTAAAAGTTGGTGATAAAGTAAAAGGTAAAGTAGTTGTAATCGCTGATTACGGTGCATTTATCGAAGTTGCTGAAGGTGTTGAAGGTTTAATTCACGTTTCTGAAATGTCTTGGTCTCAACACTTACGTTCAGCTCAAGAGTTCTTAAAAGTAGGTGATGAAGTTGAAGCAGTAGTTTTAACTTTAGACCGTGAAGAGCGTAAAATGAGTTTAGGTGTTAAACAATTAACTCCTGATCCTTGGAATATGATTATTGATAAATATGCTAAAGGAAGCAAACACACTGGTACAGTGCGTAACTTCACAAACTTTGGTGTGTTTGTTGAGTTAGAAGAAGGTGTTGATGGTTTAGTTCATATCTCTGATTTATCTTGGAGCAAAAAAATTAAACATCCGTCTGAGTTCTGCAAAGTTGGAGACAAAATGGATGTGACTGTATTAGAAATTGATGGCGAAAACCGTCGTTTATCTTTAGGTCACAAACAATTAGAAGATAATCCTTGGGATGTTTTTGAAACAGTATTTACTATTGATTCAGTTCACTCAGGAACTATTACTTCAATTAACGATAAAGGTGCAACTGTTAACTTAACTTATGGTGTTGAAGGGTTCTGCCCATCTCGTCACTTAAACAAAGCTGACGGAACAACTGCTAAAGTTGAAGATGTAATGGATTTCAAAGTTATCGAATTCAGTAAAGAATCTAAACGTATTGTAGTATCTCACGCTCGTTTACACGAAGAAGTGAAAGAAGAAGTACGTAAGGTTGAAAAAGCTACTAAAGCTGCTGAATCTGACGAAGCTAAAAAGGCAGTTAAAAAAGTGAAAGATAGCCAAGAGAAAACTACATTAGGTGATATCTCTGCTTTATCTGACTTGAAAGATAAAATGGACGGAAAGAAATAATTTCCTCTATTTAAGAAAATCATCTGGTACGTGTACCTAATGAGAATAACTAAAAATCCGCCATGGTTTTTAGTTTTTGAGAGCCAAAGCCCTGAGAGAAATCTCGGGGCTTTTGGTTTATAGAGTTTTCTAAGTTCGCTATAATATACCCGATGATGGGTATTGATAAGAAAGCAGCAAGAGCATATCTTTACATCATAAATATATTAACATGAAAAAAACTTTACTTATTATCTTCGCTATCTTGTCAACAGAACTGGTAAATGCACAAAATTATGTATCTGTTCAATCCGCAACCCTTTCTGTATCTGGTCCTATCAATGTTAATTTTTACACGTTGCAACCAGGAATTAATTATAAATTAACGATGTCGGGTTTATGGGGAGATTACGGTGGTACAACTCATTACGATACAAGATATAATTTAGAATCCGCTCCAGTCGATTTTGGATTTAATTATTTTATTGCAACACCTATATGGTTAAGAAATCAAACACCATCTCCGGCAGGGTATCAAGCTTCTCATAATTATGATCTTTATTTTGTTGGTGATGGTAGTGTTATAACATATACGTATTACGATAATGGATATGGTGATAATGCGGGCAGTATCCAGTTTGAATTGTTTCAGGATTGCCCTGTAATTAATCATCCCATAGCAAAAGACACATCGGTATGTGAATTATCACCGCTTACCTTAACTGCTACTGGAGCATCTAATTATATGTGGTATGACGCTGCTGTTGGAGGCAATACACTTTCTGCAACTGCTTCATTAAGCATCCATCAGTTGCCACAACCGATACTTTTATGTGAATACCATGCACTTTAACGGATGTGTTAGTAACAGAGATACGGTTATTGTTACAGCTAATGCTTTGCCAACAGTGGATCTAACATTTAGTGATAGTCAATTATGCTCATCTGATGCTCCGTTGATGTTAACAGAAGGGACACCTTCAGGCGGTAGCTACTCAGGTATGGGAGTGTCGGGGTCTAATTTCGATCCTTCAAGTGTTTCTGTTGGTAATTATACAATTACGTACATGTATACTTCTACTCAAGGCTGCTCATCTGCAGATTCGAGTACCGTTGATGTAAATATATGTACAAGCATGCGTAATAATGTGTCTTATCAAAATCTGAAGTTGTTCCCAAATCCTAATAAAGGGATGTTAACTGTAGAGTTAGCAACAATTGAAAAAGAAGCAATAGTTTATATTTATGATTTGATGGGCAAATGTGTATACACCGAAAATTTAAGCGAATCTGTATCGATTATAAATTTAAAGAATTTAAACCATGGGATATATATAGTGAAGTTCGAAAACGGAAACGAGACAACTCAACGTAAATTAATTTTAGAATAACTAATTTTAATTATTATCAAAGCCCCGTTCGCTAACTCGTGAATGGGGCTTTTGGTTTTATAAACTTTTGTGAGTTGCGGATTAAGGCTTGTTAGGCTTTGTATTGCGACAATTAATTTGATGCTTTTTGAGCTTGTGTCCTAAGTATGTATATTTGTTTTAAATGGTATTTGTGAAAGTTATGTCGAGAAGATTTATTTTAGTAGTTCAGTTTATTTGTCTAACTCTTTTTGCCTTAGGTCAAAAGAAGGACTTATCTAATACCGTTGAGGAACGTATCAAACAAGTTGAAGGAAATGTTCCTCAGGGTGATTATGAAATTGCTGGTGCGCCAAAGCAAACTATATTAGATAGAATGAAGTTTCATGGCGTGAAAGGTGTAAGTATTGCGGTAATAAACGATTATAAGGTAGAGTGGGCCAAAGGCTACGGATGGGCAGATAGTAGTGAACAACGTCCGGTAACTCCGGAAACATTTTTTCTGATAGTTTCAATTAGCAAATCGCTGAATGCTATGGGTATTTTAAAATTAGCACAGGATAACAAAATTGATATCAATGCAGATATCAATAATTACTTGACCTCATGGAAATTTCCTTATGATAGTATATCCAAAGGCAAAAAAATTACGATGGCTCAATTATTAAGTCACAGTGCAGGATTAACAACCACTGGAGGATCCGATTATCAAAGGGGTGATACCTTACCAACGATCTATGATATCTTAGATGGAAAAAGGCCAGCCAACTCGCCCGCAGTTCGTTCAGAATATGAACCTGGTACAAGATTTCAGTATTCTAATAATGGCTCTAGTATAGCCATGCTGACGGCAATGGACATTACAAAGAAAACATATGAAGACTATATCAAAGAAACCGTTTTGAAACCGTTAGGAATGAACAACACCTTTTTTGCCGACATACCTCCTGCGGACTTGAAACAAAAATTTGCCACCGGATATAATGAAGACGGAACACAACTGAAAGGGAAGTATTCTATCTTAGCACAGCAGGCGGGTGGCGCAGCGTGGTCAACACCAAGCGAAATATGTAAATACATCATTGAAATGCAGCTATCGTTGAAAGGTAAATCAAATAAAATATTATCAATAGAAAATGTCCAAAAGATGGTAACGCCGCAAATAGCAAATTCAGGTTTAGGTGTTTTTGTAGATTCTATCGGTTCAGAAAAATATTTTCAAAATGGAGGAGGTCGCAGAGGATTTACGAGTTTATATTACGGAAGTTTTAAAGATGGGAAGGGTGTTGTTATATTTGTTAATTCTTCAAATGCGAGCATACAGAAGGAGATCGGCTATAGTGTTGCTATGGCTTATGGTTGGAAAGATTTTTATAAGCCAAAAACCAAGACTATTATTCCAATGTCGGTAAAAGAATTAGAGGAATATGAGGGTGAATATGTATTTAGTCACGAAGCAAGTGTATTTATTGATCATGATGGGACAGGCTTTTATGCTGCTGTTTCGGGACAGAGCTGGTATAATATTTTCCCGGAAGCAAAGGATAAGTTCTTTGGTCAGGTCAAGGAAGTAGAATTAGAATTTGTTCGAAGCAACCACGCAGTCAATAAGTTGATTTATAAAGTCGATGGTCGGACTGAAGAATTAAAAAAAAGGATTGCTTTATCAGACGATGAACTAAATGAATATGTTGGCGAATATGTTTTGAATGATACTACCAAAGTTTTGTTAAGCAAAGATGGGAATAGAATTCGGGCAACAATTAACGAACATACTTTTTATATGTTTCCAGAAATTAAGGATAATTTTTTTGTGCTAGATACTCAAGCAAAAGTAGAATTTGTTCGTACTAACAATATTGTAAATAAACTGATTTATAATATTAATGGTGAGTTTCACGAATTTAAGAGAAAGTAAATTCTATGGCTCTGTTCGGCAATATTACGCCTAAGTACCTTATATGATTATGTTTTATAAGCTTTTGGGTATATTCAAATTTAATCAATAAACCATCTAAAAACAAAAGCTCCTTTGACTTAACAAAGGAGCTTTTAAATTTATATAGTAAAAAACTAGTAGTTACCTTTTAAAACTACACCTTGTTCTATTTTTGTAAGGCAGTAATGTATGCCGCAATACGCATCGATGTTTTAAATGCTGCTGCATTATCCCAAACGTGAGCAAATGCAATTTCCATTTTTTCATCATGCTTCGTATTTACTTCATTCTCGCTCCAGTAGTAACCAGCTTTGTTTTGTACCCATTCAAAATATGAAACAGTTACACCACCTGAGTTAGCTAAGATATCTGGAACTACAATAATTTTTTTATCGTTTAATACTGCATCTGCTTCCGGCATAGTTGGTCCGTTAGCACCTTCTACAATTAACTTAGCTTGAATGTTGTGAGCAATTTCTTCAGAGATTACATTTTGTAAAGCTGCTGGCACTAACACATCACATTTGCATGTTAAAATATCGTTTGCACCAATTACAGTTCCACCAGTAAAGCCTTTTAATACACGACCATTTTTAGCAGCGTAATCTAAAGCGGCAGCAACATCAATTCCTTTTTCGTTATAAAAAGTAGCAGTATGATCGCCAATAGCAACAATTTTAATTCCTTTTTCAGCTAATAAACGAGCGGCGTGTGAACCCACATTACCAAAACCTTGAACGGCAGCAGTAACTGTTTTTGGATCTAAGCCCATTTTTTTAAGAGCAGCTAATGTATTTACCATTACACCACGTCCTGTTGCTGCATCGCGGCCTAATGATCCACCAATTACAATTGGTTTCCCTGTAATAACTCCTGGGCTATCTTCGCCTGTTACTTTATTAAATTCATCTAATATCCAAGCCATTTCTCTTCCGCTTGTTCCCATATCTGGAGCTGGGATATCTTTATTAACACCAAACACATCTTTCATAGATGAAGCATAAGCACGAGTCATACGCTCTAATTCACCAACACTCATTGAGCGAGGGTCACATTTAATACCGCCTTTAGCACCACCGTAAGGTAAGTTAGCTACAGCGCATTTAAAACTCATCCAAGCAGCTAATGCCATCACCTCATCTTGGTTAACATCCATTGCATAACGGATACCACCTTTAGATGGACCTAATACTGTAGAGTGAACAATACGGTAACCTTCAAATACTTGAATTTTTCCGTTATCCATCATTACTGGTAAACTTACTTTTACTTGTTTAATGGGACTACGTAATATAGTTGCAACGTCATCAGACATATTCATCAATTTAGCAGCTACATCTAAGCGGGCTAATACGGCTTCGAACATAGATTCGTGAGCTGTTTCATTTGCAGTTTGTGTTGACATAATGTTTGTTTTTAATGTTTAGTTTTAGTTGGGGTACAAAATTAGTAAAAATTATATATGAATTTAAAGGATTTAGTCTAAATATAGGGAGTTTTGAACCCACAAACGGTTAATAAGTTAATGAATAAAGGTTAAGTAAGCGTATACAAAAGGTGAAACAAATAAAAGACTATCAAAACGATCTAAAATACCGCCATGACCTGGCATAATGCGTCCCGAATCTTTAACGCCTGCTTGACGTTTCATCATCGATTCTACTAAATCGCCAATAGTGCCAAATACACATACCAAAACAGAAATTACTATCCAATGTTTTAAAGCCAGTTCCGGGAACCAATGTGCAACTATAAAAGCGCACCCAATAGTTAAAATAGCAGAGCCAACGGTACCTTCCCAAGTTTTGCCTGGCGAAATTCGTTCGTATAGTTTATGTTTACCTATAAAACTTCCTACTAAATAAGCGCAAACATCGCTTGCCCAAATTAATAGAATAATACCTAATACATAATGAGCGTTGTATGGAGCAATGTGCTCAAAATAACCTCCCTCAGGATGGTTAAAAGTAAAAGCTTTATCAATACAAGCTATATTGGTTAAGATGATAAAAGGCAGTACAGCATAAATTAAACCCGTTAAGGTGTAGGTTATATTTACAATAGTATTTGGTTTTTGATCAAATAAGGCTACAATAAATACACAAAACAACATCGCCAAAACCAATGCAAATAAATGCTCAACAGGATAAAATAGGGCAAGGTTAGAGTTTACCACAATGCCAAAACCAAACATACAAGCGCCAGTAATATAACCAATCCATTTGTAGGGTTTAGCTCCTAGTTTTTCAGCTAATTGGTAAAATTCGTATAAGCCCCAAATAGAAACCACAAAAAATAAACTGCTAAACGACACAAAATTGTAGCAAATACAAGCCAACAATACAGCTACAAAAATTGCAGCAGTAATGGTTCGGGTAGCAAATGTTTTGAGATTTAATGCCATAAAAAAATCCCTCTCGATAGAGAGGGATAGTTATAATAAAGTTAATTACTCAGTAACTTTTAAAGCTTCATAACATCTAACGTCGCCAGCTGTTCCTAAATATTCAGCATCGATAGTTACTAAGCCAATTTTTTTAATTTGCTCTTTATTTAAAGGTTTTGCTGGGCTCCAAGTATCATCAACTAATTTCAAGTCAACATCTTTACCTAACAAAACTTGATTTAATTGTTTTTGAGTTAAAAACACACAACCTTCTTCTTCTTCTTCTTCAGCAGCAATTAAAATAGTGCCAATTACTTTTAATTTTGGTACATCTGGTTTGTAAACAAATTCTAAACCGTCTTGTGTATTTTGTTCAATAAATTTTATTCCTAATAAGTGAATATCTGCCATAATAGAGTTTGTTTAATAAAGGCACAATTTTAACGATAAAATCCCTCTAATCAAACAAATTAGAGGGATTTATTTCAACGTTTTTGCGTAATAATGTTAATAAAATATACTATTACTTCGCAATCGTTATCTTTTTGATAGCATTTACTTCGCTATTGTATACCTTTACAACATACATCCCATTAGCTAATTCACTCAAATTAACAGTGTTTTGAAAGTCGAGGTGTTTTAAAGCCTTAACTAATTGACCATTGGAGTTATAAATTTCACAGTTTAAATTTTGAGGTGTAAATTTAGTGACATTGATATGTAAAACGTCGTTGGCAGGATTAGGATACACAAATATGTAATCATTAAAATTTGTATACAGTTCTTTTACAGCAACCGTAATATTATTACAACCCGCTGGCGATGTTTTAATGGCAACACGAGCAGGATCAGTATTTAAAAACGAATACATACGTGCTTTTTGTCCTTTACTAAACATTGTCATACAAGCATCTGCTGAGTAATCCATATAATTTTCTACCATATCTGGTGGGTCAATTGCTCCCCAAAATGGAGATTCTGCAGAACAAGAATTGATGGTTACGTTACAATCAGATTCAGATTTTGCTGCTTGATTTGGAGTATCATCTACAAAATCAGTACTATCGCATTGGCCAGTAGCTTGACTATCATCATCCGCCCAAATATGGCGCATACCTAAAAAAGTGTCCTACTTCGTGAACTGTAGTGCGACCTAAGTTGTCTGGCGCTGCTGCAGTACCATATCCAAAATATTCACTTTGAATAACCACGCCGTCTAAAGCTGGGCTTTCTCCTGGAAAAGTAGCATAGCCTAAAACAAATGTAAACCCAAAAAAGCTCATATCACATACCCAAAGGTTTAAGTATTGGTCGTTTGGCCATGGGTCGTCGCCATCGGTAGCTGAGCTTTTAACATTGTCAAACCCACTTAATGGATCAAATGCCGCAGAGGAAGGGGCTGATTTTCGAATAATACCTGTTGTTGGATTACCCTGAGGATCAAAAGCAGCTAAGCAAAATTGTAATTCGGTATCAGCTCCTAAAGTGTCAAAAATTGCTCTCGTTTGAGAGTAGTTTGGATTGGTTAAGCTAAAACATTGGTTTAATATCTGTATTTGACGAACAATTTTAGAATCTGGAATATTTTGAACCGCATTTTTATATACCACATGCACAACCACCGGAATCATTATAACCGAATTGGTTTTTTGACTCGCCTTAATTTTATTAAGTGGGTTTGCTAACCAGTTTTTAGCTGCAATTTCGGCATTAATAAAATTTGCTTTTGCAATTGGGTTTTGAGAATGAGCTTCATAAACTGGCATTGTTGCACATTTGTTATTTGTTTGTGCTACACTTAAACCAAAAGTAAAAAGACCAAGACCTAAAGTAAGTAGTTGTTTTTTCATTTACAGTATTTTTTTGATTACTGTAAATATATAAAATGTAATTAAAGAAAATAATGAAAACTGATTTTTGAAATCAAAGGAGATAAAATTACTGAACCGTAATAACTGGTGAAGTTACTACATTGCTTTTGTTTCCAGCTTCGTCAAATAAATAAAAAACATATTTCAAATTTTTCACTTTTTTAATATGTCTAAATCTTTGTAATCTTACGTTTATTTCTCCACTAATAGGTTTCCCTTTATAAGAATCAATTGGTGCTTTGATAATATAACTGTTTCTTCAAGTATCATCATTACCAGTAACAGGATCGTAAATGGTGTAAGCTCTATACTGCAAGGTAATGGTATCTAAATAATAATAGGTGTACCATAAATTTCTGGTTGAATCGTTTCCGCTTACACCAATATCACCATCACCATCTGTAAAATTTATTTTCAAATCAGCTGAGTCGCCAACGAAAGGAATAAAATCAGCATATTCAATTTCAGGGGTAGTAGGATAGGTTGTTTTTTTTACGCAGGCATACGTAATAAAACCTATTACAGAAAAGATGAATAAATATTTAAAAAAAGATACCTTCATGAATAATTCAGCATAAATTTACGCAAAAATTAATAAAGTCTAATTGTCGATATTAAAAGATATTCAAAATAAAGTGTTTAAATTAAATTTTAATTCAAGCGACGATGATTTTAATTTGGTGGCATTGGATGTTTTTAATTATCAAGTTCAACATAATTCAATATACAAGGCCTACGTTTCTGGTTTGAAAATTAATCCAGAAACTATTGAACATTATACCCAAATCCCCTTTTTACCCATCGAGTTTTTTAAAACAAAGAAGTGATTTGTGATGGAATACAGGATAATGCCGTTTGTTTTTCGAGTAGTGGCACAACAGGGCAAATAACCTCTAAGCATTATGTAAATGATATTTCTATTTACGAAAGCTCTTTTCATCAAGGTTTTGAGTTGTTTTATGGTAACCCATCCGATTACTGTATTTTGGCTCTCTTACCAAATTATTTAGAGCGCACAGGTTCTTCATTAGTTTACATGTTTAATAAATTAATTCAAGAATCCCAACAGCCACAAAGCGGTTTTTATTTACATAATCTTCAAGACTTAAAAAAAACGATTGAAGAGTTAAAACAAACCAAGCAGAAAACGATTTTGTTAGGAGTTACCTATGCCTTATTAGATTTAGCAGAAATGGGAGTAGAGTTAACCAATGATTTTATTGTAATGGAAACTGGAGGGATGAAAGGCAGGAGGAAGGAGTTGTTAAAAGAAGAGTTACATCAAATCTTAAAACAATTGCTTAAAGTAGATGTCATTCATAGCGAGTATGGAATGACTGAATTATTATCTCAAGCGTATTCAAAACAAGACGGCGTATTTCAATGCTCGCCTTGGATGAAAGTTTTGATAAGAGATATGAATGATCCATTTACTTATGTAAAAGAAAGAAAGAGTGGAGGAGTAAATGTTATTGATTTAGCAAACCTAAATTCCTGTGCCTTTATAGAAACAAAAGATTTAGGAAGGTTAAATCAAGACTCTCATTTTGAGATACTTGGAAGATTTGATAATAGTGATTTAAGAGGTTGTAACTTAATGATTCAGTAATGGCAAAAACACAGTCTGATTTTTTTGATCAGGTATTTCAAGTGGTTCGTTTAATACCAAAAGGGAGGGTAACTAGCTATGGAGCAATCGCTAATTATTTAGGTGCCAAATCCTCATCACGAGTTGTAGGTTATGCTATGAATGCATCGCACTCTCAAAAAGAATTTGTTCCAGCTCATCGTGTACTGAATAGAAACGGACAACTAACTGGAAAACATCATTTTAGCACGCCACATTTAATGCAGGAGTTACTTGAAAAGAAAAAATAGAGGTAAAAAATGATACGGTCGTAAATCTTAAAAAACACTATTGGGACCCAGCAATTGAACTAGCATTGTAAGACAATATTTTGCTACTTACTACGTTTCATAAAATTGATTAAACAACCACAAAAAACAATATATTTGCCGTCCGTTTTATGCAGCAGAAGAAGTTTGTCAAAAATATTGCTTTTTTAATTGTTCTTAATTTATTAATTAAGCCATTTTGGCCTTTAGGAATTGAGCCTGCTGTTCAAAATGCTGTTGGTAATGCTTCTTATGGCGAATATGCCATTTTATTTAACTTTTCGTTTTTACTAAATATTATTCTTGATTTTGGGGTAACTCAATTCAATAATAAAAATATAGCTCAAAACAATCACTTATTAACTAAGCACTTTAGTAGTTTATTTTCTTTAAAACTGGCACTAGGTGTTGTTTATTTTGTGGTTACTCTTCTTTTAGGTTGGATAATGGGTTATGATTTTAGGTATATGAAATTGTTAACCATATTAGCAGTTAACCAATTTTTAATAAGCATGATTTTGTATTTGCGTTCTAGTCTTTTAGGATTGCATTTATTTAAAACAGACAGTTTTGTATCGGTAGCCGATAGGGTTATAATGATATTTTTATGTTTAGGTTTATTGTTGAGGTGGTTTGGTATCGAAATCGACATTATGACGTTTGTTTATACTCAAACCATTGGGTATCTCTTAACAGCAGTTATAGCATTTGCAACTGTTTACTATAAAACCGACCATTTTACTCTAAAATGGAACTGGCCATTTAGCTTAATGATTTTAAAGCAAAGTTTTCCATTTGCTATTTTGGTGCTATTAATGACTTTTTATAACCGATTAGATAGCGTTATGTTGGGTTATTTATTGCCAGCTGGCGTAGGTGCTGAACAAGCAGGTATATATGCTAAAGCATTTCGATTATTGGAAGCAGGTAATATGATTGCTTATTTGTTTTCTATACAACTCATTCCTGTATTTAGCAGAATGATTAAGCATAAAGAAAATGTAGAGCAATTAGTTAAGCTGTCTTTTATTTTATTAGTGACTCCAGCACTAGTAGTATCGGTAGGATGTTTCTTTTATTCAAGCGAATTGTCGGCCATTATCAATCATGGAGTAATGGATTCGGCAGCTGAGTTTAGTATATTAATGTTGTGTTTTACGGCAGTATCCACTACTTATATTTTTGGAACGTTATTAACGGCAAATGGAAACTTAAAGCAGTTAAATACGATGGCTATTATTGGTATTTGCATTAATTTAGTGCTAAACTTTATTTTAATACCTCATTACAAGGCTTACGGAAGTGCCATTTCTAGTTTAATTACTCAGTTTTTTACAGCGGGTATTCAAATTTATTTTGCCTACAAAATATTTAAGTTTAAAGTTAATGTACGATTGATTTTATCTGTTATCGTATTTATAATTGGTATTGTTGTATTTAATATGTTGTCGCGTTCATTTACGCAAAACTGGATGATTAATTTTGCAATTATGGTTGTTTTCTGCGGTATGTGGGCATTTATATCTGGCTTAGTAAGTGTTAAATCAATCTTTAGATTTGTGAAGTACAAATAAGCGTTTTACAGTATCTATTTATTAGCTTAACAATTTCAAATACTTACCTAAATCCTCAAAAAAAAAGCTGTTTTTTATTTGAAAATAGTATATTTGGCGGATGAAACGACAAATAATAATTTAAAAACAAAGTCATTTCATAAAGCAATTAAGAACTACAACATCCAGCATGAATCAATCGGATTTAAATAACGAGTCAGTAAAGCTTTTAGCTAAAATATATACTTGGAGGAAGAAGTTGATTATTGTATCAGTTATTGCTGCTATTCTTTCTACTGCTATTGCTTTTTTAATGTCACCACAATATAAGGCAACGGTTATTGTGTTTCCATCTCGTACGTTTTCAGTATCAAAATTATTAATCGAACAAAACCAAGGTGCTCAAGAAGATTACATGGATTTGGGAGATGAAGATGATGCAGAGAAATTATTACAGATTTTAAATTCTACAGAAATTAGAACACGCATTGCCGACCAATACGATTTATGGTCAAATTGGGATATTAAAAAAGGAACCGTTCACTCGCAACATTATTTAAAAATGAAGTGGGAAGATATGGTAAGTTTTAAACGTACCAATTTTGTTTCGATTAAAGTTGAGGTTTATGATTATGTTGCTGAGCGTTCTGCTAAAATTGCTAACTCCATTGTAGCTTATGCAGATACTGTAAAGTTTAAAATGACTAGACAAGTTGCACAACAAGCTTTAGAAATTACAAAAGATGAATATTATGCAACCATTCATCGTATTAATGAACTAGAGGACAGTCTACAAGCTATTAAAGAATTAGGAGTAATTGATTATACAGCCGAAATAAAAGCCTATTCAAAAAGTATGGCTAAGGCTTTAGAAAGTGGCAATCAATCGGGACAAAAAAACTTACAAGAGGAAACTAGACTTACTTAAAAAGTACGGGGTTGCTTATGATGATGTATATGGTAATTTAAAGAAATACAGATTAAAATACCCAATCATTAAAAATAAATACGATGAGGCTATCGTTAATTATAACAATGCTATGCCATCTAAATTTATTGTTGATAAAGCTATTGCTGATGAGAAAAAAGCAAAACCATACAGAGGATTAGTTATTTTATTATCTACATCTTCAGCATTTTTATTAGCATTAATGTACCTGTTATTTGCGGAAAAATTTACTGAGCTAAAAAAAAAAATAAATCACCATTTAAATTCACAAAACCCCGAATAATGGAAAATTTTAAAACTGAAGATATCTTAAAAGGGTTGTTACCTCACTGGAAAAAGCTAACAATTGTAGCTCTAGTAGCTATTGTTGTTGGAATTTTTATTTCTTCTCCTATGGTTATTAAGCCATTATATAAGTCCTACTCCGTAGTATACCCAGTAAATTTAAGTCCTAGTTCAGAAGAAAGCGCTACCGAACAATTATTGCAATGGTTTAATAGCGAGGAAGTTAAAAAGGCAGTATGTGATAAATTTGATTTATATAAACATTATGATTTGGATACTCTAGACCCACGTCATCAAACTTGGTTTAATTTGAAATTTAAAGAACGAGTTTCAATAAATGCCACTTTATATGAATCAGTTGAAATATCTGTAAAAGATCAAGATCCTTACATGGCTAAAAAAATTACTCAAGGGATTATTGATGCTACCAACGAATTAATCATGTCTGTTAGAAAACAACGTTTAGCTGAGTATATTGTCAATAATCAAAATGAGCTTAAAATTTCAACACAAAAAGTTGACTCTTTAAAATTCATGATTAACAACATTAGACGAGAATACAACATTGTTGATTTTCAATATCAGTCAAAATACATTTCAAAAGAACTAGCTAAAAGCCCAAACTTGTCCGAGTCAAATGCTAAAACAGCCGAAGGTTTAAAAGTTCATAGAACAGAATTAGAAAGACTAAGAGATGTGATTAGTAGTCATATTGGTACATACAACGAGTTGAATCAAAACGTTGCTAAATACCATTTAGATTATGCTAATAAAATTAGCTTTACGAATGTTGTTTCTAAACCAACATTACCAGATAGCAAATGTTATCCTATTCGTTCCTTAGTGGTTGCTATTATCACTTTATCCTCTTTATTAATAGCTTGTATTGTTCTTGTATATTTAAACATTAAGAATCAAAAGGTTGATTAAGCTAAAAAATACTTATGTATTTTATTTTGTAATCATTAGCTATATTTTAATTAATGCTTATGTATTGCTATTTGCAAAAGATATGTTCTATCTTTTCAATTTACTGCCATTTGCAATTCTTATTGTTTTACTAGCCATTTTTGATATCGAAAAAATCATGTATGTCATGGTTTTTTCCACACCGCTTGCCATTAGTTTAAAAGAATTAGGTTACGACCAAGGACTTAACCTAAGTTTACCTGCTGAGCCTTTAATGATTGGTATTACCTTGATTTATTTTTTAAATGAACTAAGTTCCGGTATTACTGATAAGCGTATTTTAAAACATCCTATTACCATTATCATTTTTGTTCAAATGGCGTGGATTTTAATCACGACAGTAACCAGCGAATTACCTGTTATTTCTATAAAATTCCTTTTAGCACGAACTTGGTTTTTGACCTCATGTTATTTTATATGTACTCAGTTATTTAAAAGAAAGAGAGCTATTATTAATCATTTATTATTTTATTCGGTAGCATTAGCTATTGTAGCTATTGTTACTACCTACAAACATGCGGCTTACGCTTTTGATGAAAAGATTGCCGATTGGATTGTGTCACCTTTTTATAATGACCATACAGCTTATGGAGCAGCTTTAGCCATGTATATTCCAGTGATGTTTGGTTTAATGTTTATGAAAAATATTTCAAAAACTATGAAAATAGTTTGCCTTGGATTAGTCACAATCTTCTTAATATCCATTATTGTTTCTTTTGCTAGAGCAGGGTGGTTAAGTTTAACCGTATCGTTAGCGGTATTAGTAACCTTACTTTTAAAAATTAAATTCAGAACCATCTTAATTACAATTGTGGTTTCTGTGGTTTTATTCATGTCCTTTCAAACCGAAATTTTGATGATATTGGGTAGAAATAATACCGATTCTGATGGAGATTTTGCTGCCAATATCGAATCTATGTCAAACATTTCTACTGATGCCTCAAACTTAGAGCGTTTAAATAGATGGAGTTGTGCCTTGCAAATGTTTCAAGAAAAACCTGTGTTAGGTTTTGGACCAGGTACCTATCAGTTCTTATATGCGCCATACCAAAAAAGTAGTTTAAAAACCATTATCTCTACAAACTTTGGTGATAAGGGAAATGCGCATAGCGAGTACCTTGGTCCTTTATGTGAACAAGGATTAATAGGTGCTATTATTGTTATTATTTTAGTATTTGCGGTGATGTTTTTAGGTTACCGCTTAGTGTACACCGTTAAAGACAAATCCGTAAAAATATTAACCATTACCATTTTAATGGGAATGAGTACCTATTTTGTGCATGGCTTCTTAAACAACTTCTTAGATACCGATAAAGCATCCGTTCCTTTTTGGGGATTCCTAGCGATGTTGGTGTGTATTGATTTGTATTTTAAAGACGAAGAACCTAGTAACGATAAGTTAATTTAGTGCTGAGATTTCAAATGAAAAAATCCCATTTACATTATTGTAAATGGGATTTTTTTTATTTTCTATAGTTATTAATTTTTAAACATTTGCAACAGCGTTGCTAGTTTAGCTTTCAATTCAGTTCTAGGAATAATTTTATCTAAAAATCCATGTTCTAATACAAACTCTGCTGTTTGAAATCCTTTTGGTAAATCTTTACCAATAGTCTCTTTTACAACACGTGGTCCAGCAAAACCAATTAAGGCTCCTGGCTCCGAAATATTTAAATCTCCTAACATTGCATAACTAGCGGTAACACCACCTGTAGTAGGATCGGTACATAAAGAGATGTAAGGAATACCTGCCTTATCCATCAAGGATAATTTTGCTGAGGTTTTTGCCATTTGCATTAACGAAAAGGCTGCTTCCATCATACGAGCTCCGCCTGATTTAGAGATGATTAATAGAGGCGTTTTTGTTTTTAAACAAAAATCAATAGAGCGAGATATTTTTTCTCCTACCACACTTCCCATTGAACCACCAATAAAACCAAAATCCATACAACAAACTACTAAGTCGTTGCCATTTACTTTGCCGTAACCGCTTCTTAAAGCATCATTTAAGCCCGATTTTTTGATGGTATCAACTAATCGATCAGCGTATTTTTTAGTATCAGTAAATTCTAAAGGATCGCCGCTTACTAAATTTTCGTGTAGCTCGGTAAATTGATTTTCATCAAAAATAATTTCGAAATACTCAGCACTATTTATTCTTTCATGGTAACCACAATCAATACAAACATGTTGATGTCCTTTATGATCTTGCGCTGTATGTATTTTTTTACATGACGGACACTTGTACCATAATCCTTCGGGAGTCTCTCTCTTCTCGGTAGTAGTAGTGGTAATACCTTCTTTTAATCTTTTAAACCAACCCATTTCTTTTTAATTAAGAATTTAGAATGAAGAATTAAGAAGTTAAATGCGTATTTCATTCTGCATTTTTAATTCTTAATTCTAAATTTTTTAAGCTACTGTAATTGTTTTGTCTAAATAAACGTCTTGAATCGTATTTAATAATTCAACACCTTCTTTCATTGGTTTTTGGAAAGCTTTACGTCCCGAAATTAATCCTTGTCCACCACCACGTTTATTGATAACCGCTGTAGTAACTGCTTCAGATAAATCAGAAGCACCTTTACTTTCGCCACCACTATTAATTAAACCAACTTTACCCATATAACAGTTTGCTACTTGGTAACGGCATAAATCAATTGGATGATCAGTCGTTAATTCAGAATAAACTTTAGCGTGAGTTTTTCCGTAGTTTAAAGCATTGTAACCGCCGTTTTTATCAGACATTTTTTGTTTGATAATGTCTGCTTGAATCGTAACTCCTAAATGATTTGCTTGAGATGATAAATCGGCAGCTGTATGGTAATCAACACCATCTTTTTTGAAGGCATTATTACGAGTATAGCACCATAAAATAGTTGCCATACCTAATTGATGAGCGCGTTCAAAAGCACGAGCAACTTCAATAATTTGTCTGTTAGATTCTGGAGCGCCAAAATAAATGGTTGCACCAACTGCTACAGCGCCCATGTTATAAGCATCTTCAACAGTACCAAACATTATTTGGTCAAATTTATTTGGGTAAGAAATAAATTCGTTATGATTAATTTTTACAATAAAAGGAATTTTGTGAGCGTATTTTCTTGCAACAGAACCTAATACACCATAAGTTGACGCAACAGCGTTACAACCACCCTCAATAGCTAATTTTACAATGTTTTCGCTATCAAAATAAATAGGGTTAGGCGCAAAAGAAGCACCAGCGCTATGCTCAATACCTTGATCTACAGGTAAAATACTCATGTAACCTGTGTTTGCTAATCTACCATTTCCGTATAGTTGAGCAAGGCTTCTTAATACTTGAGGGTTACGATTACTATAAACAAATGTTTGATCTATAAAGTTTGAGTTTGGCGTTACAATATGATCTTTAGATATTGTTTTACAAGTATGATTTAATAAACTATCAGCTTGCGCTCCTAATAAGTCGGTAATTTTTGACATAAATAATTTCTTTTTTTAGAGACCACAAATTTAATGAAATATTGGTTAAATTCCATAAAAAACCCCGAAATTTCGGGGTTTTATAAACATCGTAATATTAAAATTACTCAGCTACTTGTACCATTTTAAATGGAATATTGATAATTGCTTGGTAATCTTCACCAGCTTCTAGCATATCTTCATCATCTTCTTCATAATGCCAGTTGATAGTAACTGCACTTCCACCTTTATGAATAGCTTCTAATTTTTTGAATACATCTAAAATACATTTAGAAGAACTTGTGTTGAAATATTCTAATTGAATGTTTACAGTAGTTGTTGGCTTAGATGCTGAAGAATACTTGTCTAAAGCGTCAACTAATGGTTTGTAAAACTCAATTGAATTTTCAGGGATTGAACGTCCTTTAATTTCTAATAAACCGCCTTGAATATCAAATGATATAGTTGGTGTTTTTGGCGTGCCTTCGATAGCGTATTTTTCCATAGTGATCTGTTTTTATATTAATTGTGGTTGTGTAACTTTTATAATAAGTGTAAAGAAAGAAACTTTATTGTCAATTTCCAAAAAATCGTACTCTAATTTTTCACCAGTTTTTCTAGCAATATCAATCATCCCTAATCCGCCGCCGCCTTTTAAAGACATTTCGCCATTATTTAAAACCGATTTATAGTAATCCTTTAATTGATCTTTATTTAAAGCATTAACTTCATCTAATCTGGTTTTTAAACCATAAATGTTTTCGTTTAAGATGTAGTTTCCTGTTATAATATTGTAAGAACCTTCATGTTTAGCAATCATAAAAATAGCGCTTCTATTTTTATCGCCGTTAAAATCGGTTGCATCATCCATGTGATGATAAAGGTTTTGCAAGCATTCAACCAAAACATTATATACTTTTTTCTTGGTTTTTGGCTCCTCTTGCATGTTATCCATTTTATTCTCCATAATTTGAAGAATAGAGGTCAACAATTCAGAGGTAATATCTCCTTTAAAAGACAAGAGAATATTATTCTTGTCCATTTTGTCGTATATATTGAATGCGTCAATCATAAGGGATGATTGTAAATCTATTATTTTAATTTAAATGAAATAGTTTGCCCGTTAACTGTGTAAGTAGCGTCGTCATCACATGCTCCACTACCAAAATCAACGGTTCTTGTTTTAAATCCATCCGGAGTTAAATCTAAACTACCTGAAGTAATAAATTTACAGCTTGATTTTTTAACCAATGGGTTTGTGATATTTGTTGTAAATGCACGACCTTCTCTGTTTACTCCAGAAGAATTTCCTGTAATTTCATAAACATCATCTGCTTCAGTATTTGGTGTATTTTGACCTTGTTTTTGAGTTAATGTTTTAGTTCCTTGATAATCAATATTCCATGATCCATTAGTGCAGTGACCATTTAATACTTCACAGGTTACAGAAAGAGCATTTGTTCTTGTAATTTTTACTTGACCAGAATATGTAACAGTTCCGTTAACAACAAAATTAACTAAATCTACTGTAACCGTATTATTAAACGCAGACCATCTTTTTGCAGTTGTGATTTTTAAAGACCCCGTTCTTGGAATCCCATCATTTCCTAAGAAACCTGGAAGGTATTTTAATTCAAAAGTAACAGGTCCATTATCATAAAAACCATCAGCATTAGCATCAATGGTATCATTTGCACTAGGCGTAATCGTTGGATTTCCAATAGCTCCTAAAATAAGAAATGAATCTAAGGCAGCCGTTGTTCTTTTAATACCGTTTTCTTGAATACCTTTTTCTGAAACAACGGGCTGAATAGCCATAAATTGCTGTTCGCAAATTGCATTATCTACAACAGACTGAGACTCATTATCTACTTCCGTTTTCTTTTTACAAGAATTTAATGTAATAATCGATGCTACGATTAAAAGAGAGGCTATAATGTTACTTTTTTTCATTTTATTTAGTTTTTTCGACCAATTAGGCAAATAAGATGCCAAATTATAAATCAAATATAAAAAAATATTTTATCTAAAAAACACTTTTTTATTTTTTTTTTAAACTTTTATTCCAATCACCAAAACGTCATCAATTTGTTCGAAATTACCTTTCCATTCGTTAAACTGATTCTCTAACTCCTTTTGTTGTTCAGCAATACTGTATTGATGAACCGATTTTAAATTATCATGAAACTGACGAACCATAAATTTCTTGCCTTTTGGTCCACCAAACTGATCGGCATAGCCATCTGTTGACATATACACACAATCATTTTTTTGTAATTGGCGTTTATGAGTTGTAAATATTCTTTCCGAATCTAGTTGTGCCCCACCTACAGGATATTTATTACCATCTATTTTTTCTATTTCTCCTTCATCGTTTATGATAACTAATCCTCTAAATGCTCCAGCCCATAAACATTCTCTGGTTTCTGTATTCAAGGCCATCATGGCCACATCCATCCCATCATTCGTATTCACATCGTTATGTCCTTGTTTTAAAGCTCCTTGAACCCCTTTATGAAGTTCTTCTAATATTTTTCCTGGATCGGAAAATCCTTTTTCGGATACAATTTGATTTAATAAATTGTGACCAATCATACTCATAAATGCTCCAGGTACACCATGCCCTGTGCAATCTACAACAGCAATGATTTTATAATCACCTTTTTCTCCGAACCAATAAAAATCGCCGCTTACGATATCTTTTGGTTTATATAAAATAAATGCATTTTTTAACTTCGAGAAAATTAAATCTTTGGATGGTAAAATAGCTTCTTGAATACGTTTTGCATATTCGATGCTACTTGTTATGTCTCTGTTTTTCTCTGCTAATTCTTTTGTTCTTTCAGATACTTTATTTTCAAGAATCTTATTTTCTTTTTTAATAATATTAGTTCTATACCTGAAAAATCCAACTACAGATGCAAAAACCACAATTCCTGCAATTATGTAAAACCATAATGTTTTCCACCAAGGTGGAATTACTTTAATGGTAATCTCATAAGGAGTTTCACTCCAAACCCCATCACTATTAATCGCTTTAATTTTAAAGATGTAAATGCCGCCAGGAAGTTCTGTATAAGATGCGTATCTAACATCAGAAGGTGCAGACCAATCTCGGTCATAACCTTCTAGTATATACATGAACTTATTTTTTTTCGAGTGATATATAATCTAGTGTAACAAACTGAAACGTAAAATAATTTTCTTTATAGGATAGTTCTATATTTTTTTTGAAAATGATACTACTATCCGTTTTTACTTCTTTCCCCTGTCTGCCAAAAGAATAGATATACGAATTAGGAGTAACATTATTTTCTTTAATGTCTTTTGGATCAAAGTAATTTAAACCTGAAATGCCACCTACTAAGATTTTACCATCTTTGCATAAATAGGATGCACCTTGATTAAATTCCCGCGCTTGAATTCCATCTTTTGTATTGTAATTTTTGAAGGCGCTTCCATTAATGTTCTCAATGTTTGGATTAAACTTAGTTAAACCAAAGTTAGAGGGAAGCCAAAGGTTATTATTTTTATCAGGAACAACATCATAGATATAACTGTTTGGTAAGCCATCTTTTTCACTATAAACCGTAAATTGCTTTGTTTTAAAATCAAATTTATTTAAGCCATTGCTTGTCCCTAACCAATAAATTCCCTTTTTTATCTTTGTATATATTATTAATAGAATTTGAACTTATAGAATTTTTATTTTCAAGATGTTTAAACACTGAAACTAAAGGCCTATCAATGCTGTTAACAAAGTTTAAAATACATAAGCCGCCATTTAATGTTCCAACCCAAATGGTGTTATCCTCTTTGTTTTCAAAAATACAATATACCGTATTAGAAGTTAGTCCATTTGATTCATTAAATTGTTTATAGTCTAATGTGTTTGGATTTATAGCAAATAAGCCAGCATCGAATGTACCAGCCCAAACTGTACCGTTTTTATCTTGAATTAATTTGGTAATTGTTCCAATTTTGCTATTGTCGCTGAGTGTTTTTTTAGTGGTTTTTGTTTTTGGATTATAAATAATAATTCCTTGCCCGTACGTTCCAATCCAAATATTACCTTCTTTATCTTCTAATAAACTTAAAACTGTTTTTGCTTGATTTTTATTGATGATGTCTGAAGCGTTAGTGAATTTAGTGTCATTATGTTTTAAAATAAATAAACCGTCTTCTGTGCCTACCAAAATTGTTTTATCGTTAGTTTGTAAAACAGAATAAATAAAATCATTTGTTAGCCCATTGGTTAAATTATATAATGGAAATTTTATAGAAGAGGAGAAGTAAATATTAATTCCTTTCTCTTGAGTACCGATCCAAAGATTATTTCGCTTATCAGAAAGTAATACAGCTATTTTATTATCTGAAAGTGAGTTTTGATCGAGTTGATTATTACTATGAAGGTCGTAAGTTGAAGTATGCGTGTTATATTTAATTAAACCGCCCCATGTTCCAATCCAAATATCAACTCGTTTTTATCTTTTGCATAGGATATAATTCGATTATTATACTTTGAATCAGCGCCTTCTCCAAAGTTTAATACTTTAACGAATTTGTTCTCTAATGGGTTAAAAACGAGAACTCCTTCATCAGAACCACCAGATATTACCATTTGCTTCAGTAATACATCTTAAATTAAACCTCTCATTTGAGTTGCCTGAAGACAACGAACCTGAAATAACGTCAGGGATATCATAATTAACTAATGTTTTTGAGTCTGCTTTATACTCAAATAATCCATTGCCAAATGATGCAATAAATATTCTGTTTTTTGAATTTTTAAAAATAAACTTCAAGTCTGTTGCAGATATATTATTACATTTAATATGATTAAATTGATTCGTAGATTTATTAAATAAGTTTAAGCCATCTTCTGTAGCAATTAATAATTCATTATCATTTAATTCTTCAATATGTCTAACTGAGTTGCTTGAAATTTTTTTTGAGCCTAAGCCCGATTTATAGTTTGTAAATGTTTCAGTGTATTTATTAAAAACAGACATACCTCCGTCATTTGTTCCAATGTATATCTTCCCAAGTTTATCTTCAAACATGCAATTAATGTCGTTTGAAGAAACTGCCGTTTTTGAATTTTGGTTTGTTTTGAAGGTTTTAATATGATAACCATCATATCTATTTAAACCGTCCTGCGTACCAATCCAAATAAAGTCTTGGGAATCTTGGAAAATAGTTTTTACATAAACTGCAGACAATCCTCGTCAATACTTAAACGTTTGAATTTGATATTTTGAGCATAGCCAAAAGAAATTGCTAATAGAAATATTAGCGAACACAAAAACATTTTTATCTTTTGGTTGTTTTCTAAAAACATAACAAGTGTATAAATTTAATAAAAATTGTAAACGATTGTTATTTTTTATATTCTTGTATAAATTAACATATAGTGGATTTAAAGAACAGAAAAGATGTCGTTTTTTTAGTTTTAGCGGGTTTCTTTATTACTAATGCTATTGTAGCCGAATTAATTGGAGGTAAATTGGTTCAGTTTTTTGGCTTATTTACCCAAAGCATAGGTATTATACTGTGGCCAGTCATATTTTTATTAACAGATTTGATTAATGAGTATTATGGTAAAGACGGCGTTAGAAAACTAACCTACATCACGGTTGGTTTAATTTCGTTTACTTTTATTGTTCTTTCTGTGGCTTTAAGTATTCCCGCCACTTCCTTTTCTCCAGTTTCGGATAGTGTGTTTAATACTATTTTCGGACAATCGCAGTGGATTATTGTTGGTAGTATTATTGCGTTTTTATTATCTCAATTAGTGGATGTTTATGTGTTTTGGCTGTTTAAAAAAGCCACGGGCGACAAGCATATTTGGTTGAGAGCAACTGGTAGTACCATGGTGAGTCAACTTATTGATACTTTTGTAGTGCAGTTTATTGCTTTTGTATTGCCAGGTAAATGGCCTTTTTCTGAATTTTTGGAAAATGCAAGTTGGGGTTATGCATTTAAACTATTAGTGGCTTTGGCTTTAATACCAATGATTTACCTTGGACATTATGTTATTGGTAAGTATTTGAAGAAGCATACAACAGTTACTATTTAATCACTCAATCAACTCATACCTCGCTGCTGCAGTAACTTTATTCGTAGCATTAAAATGCCACCATTCGGAGGTAATAGTTGTAAAGCCTGCTTTCATCATCACCGTTCTTAGTAATAAACGATTGTTTAGTGCTTCTTGAGATAATTTTCCATTTTCAACAAATTCCTTTTCTCGTTTAGGTTCACTTAATTCTCCAAAAAAATCGAAAGCTGTTCCCATATTTAATAGCACATCGTTATCTCCAATAATACCAACATCAACAGCAGCACCATAATTGTGTAATGAAATATCCGAAGGATGAGCCAGGTAATTAATTTTATCTTTTGCTGGCATATCTAATTCGTCCCACATTTGTTTTTGAATATGTAAAGGTCTTACAGCATCAAATACAATGAGGTGATAATTTGGATATTGACTATTTAAAAACTGCTGAGCATTACTTAATTTAATAGCCACTTCACATGGTAAATAACAATTTTGAAGACCATGATATAAATCTTTATTCAAAAATTATGTGAGGTAGAGTAGTGGAGTACCACTGAATATTAGAATCTAAAGAATTAATATTAACCAAGTGTTTAGCAATCAACAGACGTTCTAATGCACTGGTATCATGCGTTTTTGTTATAGTCTTAGTAAGTTGTAAAACGGGTTCTTTATTTACAGCAAAGTTATTTGGTTTGGTGTTGGTTGTACAACTCCAGATTAACAAAGAGAAAACTGCAAACACATATTTCATTATTTTACTGGATACACCACATAGTTACGTGGTGTTTCGTATAAGGTAATTTCCAAATCATATTTGATATCAATCTTCACTCGAAGCAATTCATAAATAACCCGAGCGATATTTTCGGCAGTAGGATTTAAGGTTTTAAACTCTACCGTATCTAAATTTAAATTTCGGTGATCAAAGCGTTCTATAATTTCATCTTTAATAATATCATTCAATATTTTTAAATCAAATACATAGCCAGTTTGTTCATCAACTTCTCCCACTATTTTTACAATTAAATCGTAATTATGCCCATGATAGTTGGGATTGTTACATAATCCAAATACTTCCTCATTTGTTTTTTCGTCAAATAAAGGATTATTTAATCGGTGAGCAGAATTAAAATTGGCTTTTCTAAATACGGCGGTTCTCATTTTATTTTGATTACAATGAGCGAATATACAACTCCGGATGTGTTTGTATTGATTCGTATATTTATCATTATTTTATGTGTTTACAATAGGTGTCTATCAATTTAATAGCCATTTCATCTCCCAAACTATCAGCTTTGTTTAAATCATCACAGGCGCCATGTTTGTCTTTACTAGCAAACTTTACAGCCGCTCTATTTACAAAAGCGCCAGCATAATCGTATTTTAGTTTAATGGCATAATCAAAATCCTTTAAGGCTTCAACAAACTGCCTGCTTTCGCCTTTTGCTACACCTCTATAATTATAGCTTACAGGATTCTTAGCATTTAATTTTATGGCAGTATCAAAATCAACAATAGCTCCTGTGTTATCTCTTGTTTCAATTTTGCAAGCCCCACGAGAAATAAGCGCTCCTTCTTCGTCTGGAAAAGCCTCTAGATACACATTCCAATCGCTAATCGCATTTTTATAATCTCGCAATTCAAACCTTGCTTTGGCCCTTGTTTTGTAGGCGTTGTAATTGGGGTTTTCGGCAGGTGCCAATTTTATGGCTTCTGATAATTCTTTAATGCAATAGGCATATTCTTTCATGGCAAAGCGAATCTCTCCTCTTAAATAAAGCACGTCCATGTATTTTGGTTTCAAATCTATTGCTCTTAAGCAAGCGTCTAAAGCAGGTTTATAGGCTTTGCCATCATACATTAGTTTTGCCTGGTAGTAAAATAGTTCCGCGTCATCTGTATTTAATGCTGCGGCAGAATCCAATGTGGCTTTAGCTTCTTTAAATTTTTTTGTTTCGTAATACAAAATGCCCATGGTTTTTTGGCTTTCGTAATTATCTGGCGTTATTTTTTGTGCAGCTTGTAAATCTTTTTCTGCGCCTTTATAATCCTGTGTTTTTAATTTTGCTAGTGCCATTTTGTTATAAGCTTCTGTATAATCAGGCTTAATTTTAATAGCTTTCTTAAAAAGAGTAATCGCGTCCTTGTATTTGGCAGAGTCCAAAAGCTTACAAGCATCCTTATAAATCTCAACTTCAGCAGTTTTGGTAGTGTCTTTTTTTTGAGAGAAACAAAACGTAGAACACAGACAAACGAATATGACTAATATTAATGGTTTAATACCGTTCATCAAAAAATATTTTGTTTTTTGTTTTGGATGACTAAATTTACGTAAACAATTTAAATATTAAAAACTATGCCATTCATTATTTTTATTTTAGTCTTCGGATTACTATTAATTTTCTTAAGTTTTGTAACAGTTCAGCAAGGAACTGTAGCGGTTATTACTGTCTTTGGAAAATACAGAAGAATTTTAACACCAGGTTTAAGTATGAAAATACCTTTTATCGAAAAAGTGTATAAAAAAATCTCTATTCAAAATCGTAGTGCTGAGTTAGGGTTTCAAGCAGTTACCATTGATCAAGCAAATGTAAACTTCACAGCTATGTTATTATATGCTGTAGTTAATCAACAAGAAGAGTCTATTAAAAATGTGGCCTTTAAGTTTGTTGACGATAAAAACTTAATGCAAGCATTAGTGCGTTCAATCGAAGGTTCAGTTAGAGCGTTTGTTGCTACTAAAAAGCAATCAGAAGTATTATCTTTAAGAAGAGACATTGTTGAAGCAGTAAAAGAACAATTAGACGTAATGTTAGAGGAGTGGGGATACCATTTAATTGATTTACAATTAAACGACATCACATTTGATGAAGAGGTAATGCGCTCCATGGCAAAAGTGGTAGCAAGTAATAACTTAAAAGCTGCTGCCGAAAATGAAGGTCAGGCTTTATTAATTACTCGTACTAAAGCTGCTGAAGCTGAAGGTAACTTTATCAAAATTTCAGCTCAAGCCGAAAAAGATGCCTCTCAATTAAAAGGGGAAGGTATTGCCTTGTTCCGTCAAGAAGTAGCTAAGGGTATGGCTGGTGCGGCTAAAGAAATGGAAGAAGCGAAGTTAGATTCGTCTTTAATTTTATTTAGTATGTGGACAGAAGCTGTTAAAAACTTTGCTCAAGAAGGAAAAGGCAATGTTATTTTCTTAGATGGAAGCGTTGAGGGCATGGATAAAACCATGAAACAGATGATGGCTTTAAATCAAATGGATATTAATCCAAAAAAATAACAGATTTGACGATTATATTTGAAAAATATTGACTTTTTAAATTCAATTTATTATCTTTAATAATCTAAATTAACAAACACAAACACAATAAAATACGAACTCATGAAAAAAAATCTATTCACACTATTAGGCTTTACCATGCTTGGCTTTAGTGCAATGGCGCAAAATGGTTTAAAGTTACATCCTTGTGCTACTTATGAAGCTATGGAAGAAGGGTTTAAAGCAGACCCTAGTTTAAAAGCTAGATATGAAGCATCTCAGGCGCAATTTGAATTAGATTATGCTGCTGAAATAAATAGAGTTAATACAGCTGCAAAGGTTGCTGTTCCTGTATATACTATTCCTGTTGTGTTTCACGTAATGGGTAATTTAAATGTAACAGATCAAGCTTTTGCTACGTTAATGACTTATGTTAATAACGATTATGCTAAAACTGGTTCTGACGTTGGGACAATAAATTCTAGTTTCTCATCTTTATATGTGGATTCTGAAATTAGATTTGAATTGGCAAAAAAAGACCCTAATGGAAATTGTACAAATGGTATTATTCGTCATGATAACGATAATCCAACTTGGAGTCAATCAAGTCCTGCTTACTTATATTCAGGAACAGGAACTAACCGTTGGCCAACAAACAAATATTTAAATATTTATATTGTTGAATGTATTTCTAGTGCAACAATGCCTTGCCCTCCAACTGGAGCATATATTGGCGGTTATACCTATTTACCAGGCGGAACTCCGTATACAACTAATGGCAATATGGGTGATGCTATTGTGATGTTAAGAAATCAAGTTAACGTATCTGGACCTTCAGATGCTCGTACAATTAGTCATGAAATTGGTCACTGGTTAAATTTAGCTCATACCTTTGGTTCTTCAAATAATCCGCAATTTGATCCATCTAACATGCCAACTGCGCCTATTACTTGTAGTACAGATAACGTAGCGGATACTCCTCCTACTGGTGGTTATTTTTCTATTTGTACTCCTAGTGCATTAGATTGCTCAACTCCAAACATTGAAAATATTATGGATTATGCCTCTTGCCCTAAAATGTTTACTCAAGGACAAGTTACAAGAATGAGAACTGCATTAACTAGCGCGGTAGGTGGAAGAAATAATTTATGGTCGGCTACAAATTTACTAGCAACAGGAATTACTCCTGGTTACACATGTGCACCAGTTGCAAATTTTGAAGCAAATAAACGTGCTGTTTGTGCAGGAAACTCTTTTACATACACTAGTTTAAGTCAAGTAGGTACAAGTGGTGGTGTTTCTTGGACATTCCAAGGTGGTACTCCAGCAACTTCAACTGCTACTTCTCAAGTTGTAACTTATGCAACTCCTGGTACTTATTCTGTTGCGATTACGGCTACTAATACTTCTGGTACAAATACAAAAACGGTTACATCTTTTGTTACGGTTGTTAATCCTGTTGGTGGTGTTCTTGTTCCAGATGCTAATAGCTTTGAGGCAGCTACCTTACCTTCTAGTATTACAGTAACTAATTTAAATGCTGGTTCTCCAACTTGGATTCAAAATACAGCAGTTGGTGCAAATTCAACAGCTAAGAGTATTTATATTAATAATGCTTCTTCAAGCAGTACTCCAGGACATGTTGATATTTTTGAAACGCCAGTATATGATTTTTCAACAACATCTAATATTACATTGTCTTACTATTATGCTTATGCAAAACGTTTAGCAACCCAAGCAGATACTTTTAAAGTTCAATATTCTACAGATTGTGGTGGTACTTGGGCAAATATTATTGGTGTTCCTACAACAGCAGCTATGGCAACAGCATCGGGTAGTGTAACAACAACCGCTTTTGTGCCAACTGCTGCAAAATGGATTTTAAAAACACATGTTCCAGCATTATTTACGGCTTTAAATAACAAGCCTAGCGTAAAATTACGTTTTGTATTTACTAGTGATAAAGTAGTTGGAAGATCAAATAATATTTACATCGATCAAATTAATTTATCGGGAACTGTTCTTACAACAGGAATTTCTGAAATTGAAAAATCAATGGAATTAGTTATTTATCCTAATCCTACGGCTTCAACCGCTAATGTTGATTTTAATTTAGAGCCTAATAAATCGGTTAAAATTAATTTAGTAGATATCATGGGAAGAGTATTAGAAGAAACTACTAAAACAGCTAATAACGATGGACGTATTTCGCATACAATCAATCAAGGTGGTAATTTAGCATCAGGTATTTACTTTGTAAATATTGATGTGAATAACCAACGTATTTCTAAAAAAGTAATTATTGAGTAATTAGTTTTTAATAAGATGAAAGCCTCCCAATATTTTGGGAGGCTTTTTTTATGCCCTTCGACTCCGCTCAGGGTGACATAATTATTACCGTTATTTATCAACTAATTTTCAACACCATAGCAAGTTTCAACAAAAAATGTAAATATTTGTTATGTACTTATAAAAACAAAAGATATGTCTGAAGAGATAGAAAGAACAGAAAGAGAAGATTTATTTTCTAAGGCCGTAAAAGCTGGAAAACGCACGTATTTTTTCGACGTGAAATCTACAAGAGGAAACGATTACTACTTAACTATTACTGAGAGTAAAAAGCGTTTTGGTACTGATGGTAAGTTTACTTACGAGAAACATAAAATCTTTTTATACAAAGAAGATTTTGAGAAGTTCATGGAAGGTTTAAACGAATCGATTGAAGTGATTAAAGAAAATGCTCCTCCAATTGTGGAGAGAGAGGCATATTCCGACAGAGAATCTTCTTACTCAGATAAAGGAACTTCTTCATCAAATGATGAGGTGAACTTTGATGATTTAGGGAAGTAAGCTTCTTTTTTAAAGAATATTTTTAAAAGCTATTCGACTTAGGTTGGATAGCTTTTATTTTTTAAAAAAAGTGATTTTTATGCCTCGAAAAAGGTATTTAATTCGTAAATTCGTAACGCAAAATTGAACAATTAACCAATTCTATAAATCTCTAATTATCCTTTACTATGGCATTTGACATTGAAATGATTAAGAAGGTTTACGCTAACATGCCTGCACGCATTGAAGCAGCGCGTAAAACCTTAGGTCGCCCATTAACTTTAGCAGAAAAAATCTTGTATTCGCATTTAGATGCTGATATGAAATTAACAGATTACCCTCGTGGTGCTTCTTACGTTGATTTTAACCCTGATAGAGTTGCTATGCAAGATGCAACCGCACAAATGGCTTTATTGCAATTTATGCAAGCTGGTCGCCCAACGGTAGCTGTTCCTTCTTCAGTTCACTGCGATCACTTAATTCAAGCAAAAGCAGGTGCTGCAACCGATTTAGATAGAGCAAAACACGAAAGCGAAGAAGTTTTTGATTTCTTAGCTTCTGTATCCAATAAATACGGTATCGGTTTCTGGAAACCAGGTGCTGGTATTATTCACCAAATTGTATTAGAAAACTACGCGTTCCCTGGTGGAATGATGATTGGTACCGATTCTCACACAGTGAATGCTGGTGGTTTAGGGATGATTGCTATTGGTGTTGGTGGAGCAGATGCTTGCGACGTAATGGCTGGTTTACCTTGGGAACTAAAAATGCCAAAATTAATTGGTATTAAATTAACGGGTAAATTAAACGGATGGGCAAGTGCTAAAGACGTTATCTTAAAAGTAGCTGGTATTTTAACTGTAAAAGGTGGTACAGATAAAGTAGTTGAATATTTTGGTGAAGGCGCAATCAACTTATCTTGTACTGGTAAAGGAACAATTTGTAACATGGGTGCTGAAATTGGCGCAACCACTTCTACTTTTTGTTATGATGATAAAATGAGCCGTTACTTATCTGCAACTGGCCGTGCTGACGTAGCTGCTTTAGCAGATACTATTAAAGAACATTTAACTGGTGATGCAGAAGTATATGCAAACCCTTCTAAATATTTTGATGAAGTCATCGAAATTAACTTATCTGAATTAGAGCCGTATGTAAACGGACCTTTTACTCCAGATTTAGCAACGCCTATTTCAAATTAAAAGCAGCTGCTGAAGAAAATGGCTGGCCTTTAAAAATTGAAGCAGGTTTAATTGGTTCTTGTACAAACTCTTCTTACGAAGATATTTCTCGTGCGGTATCATTAGCGAAACAAGCATCTGCTAAAGGATTAAAATCTAAAGCAGAGTTTATGATTAACCCAGGTTCTGAGCAAATTCGTTACACCATTGAGCGTGACGGTTTCTTAGATGTGTTTGCTCAAGTTGGTGCAACTGTATTTACTAACGCTTGCGGACCTTGTATTGGTATGTGGGATAGAGTAGGTGCTGAAAAACAAGAAAAAAACACGATTATCCATTCTTTCAACCGTAACTTTGCGAAACGTGCAGATGGAAATCCAAATACATTTGCATTTGTTGCGTCTCCTGAAATTGTAGCTGCTATGGCTATTGCAGGTGATTTAAGTTTCAATCCTTTAAAAGATACATTAACTAACGATAAAGGTGAGCAAGTTAAATTAGACGAGCCAACTGGTTACGAGTTACCTCCAAAAGGTTTTGCTGTTGAAGATGCAGGATACCAAGCTCCAGCAGCTGATGGAAGTAAAGTACAAGTTTTAGTAGAGCCAACTTCTAAACGTTTACAATTATTAGATCCATTTCAAAGCTTGGGAAGGTGTTGACTTTAAAGGCTTAAAATTATTAATTAAAGCAAAAGGTAAATGTACAACCGATCATATCTCTATGGCTGGTCCATGGTTAAAATTCCGTGGTCACTTAGATAACATTTCTAACAACATGTTAATTGGTGCAGTAAATGCATTTAATGATAAAACCGATAACGTTAAAAACCAAATTACTGGAACATACGAAGGTGTGCCTGTAGTACAACGTGCTTACAAAGCCCAAAACATTGGATCTATTGTTGTAGGTGATGAAAATTATGGTGAAGGTTCATCTCGTGAGCATGCAGCAATGGAGCCTCGTCATTTAGGTGTTAAAGTAGTATTAGTAAAATCTTTTGCTCGTATTCACGAAACAAACTTAAAGAAACAAGGGATGTTAGGAATTACTTTTGCTAACCCTGCTGATTACGATAAAATTAAAGAAGACGATACTATTGATGTATTAGGATTAACTTCTTTTGCACCAGGTGTACAGTTAACTATTGCATTAACACATGCAGATGGTAGCAAAGAAGAATTTAAGGTAAACCATAGCTATAATGCTCAACAAATTGAGTGGTTTAAAGCTGGAGGTGCTTTAAATATTATTCGTGCTTCTGTAAAAGCTTAATCGTCATTGCGAGCGGAGCGAAGCAATCTCGCTCTTAGCAAGATAAAACAAAACTCCCTCTGTTGTTTAACAGGGGGAGTTTTGTTTTATTAGGTATTATAGATATATTTAATTCAAATTATGAGAGCAAAATATTTATTGATACTAATTACGTTAATACAAATTTATTGTCTTAATGCTCAAGTTAGTTATAATTATAAGTTGTATACAACGGAAGACGGTTTAATAAGTAATACTTGTTACAAATTATTTCAAGACTCTAAGGGCTATCTATGGATAGCTAACGGTAACGGCGTAAGTAAATTTAACGGTAAATCATTTGATAATACGATAGATAAAAGTTATTTAAAATACTGGGCTGTTGAAGATTTTGTTCAGAATAGCGAATTAAAATTATTAATTAATAATCCTGATTTTATATATGACCCTTATTTGAAAAAATATCTTAGTAAGGATTCATTATATAGTCAATTTATTAGAAAAGGTCAAGAAGAATTAGGGGCTAGGTCTTCAACTACTTATCTTGATAAAGATTTTTATAAAATTTATACTTTAAACACATTGTCAAATAAAACAAATGACACTTTATATTATAGTTATAATGGGAAATACAACTATGTTGTTTTGCCTAATAATAGAAGTAATGAAGAGTTAAATTTAATTAAAGATAGAAATAATAACATATATATATACGTTTTAGATACCATATCTAAATACTACTCATATTATAGTTTTCAAAAAGGTAAATTAAAATTTTTATTAAAACTAAAAGAGAAAGTTTTTAAAATAGAAAAATTAAGTAAAGATAACCTAATATTTTTTTATGGTTTTTATGGTAGTGATAAATCACCACGAACTAATATTTCAATTTATAATAGTAAAGGCTTATTAATAAATAAACATACATTTATTCCTCTAAACGAATCATATAATGCTTTTGACTGCATTGTTAAGGAAAATAATGTTTGGTTTCCTTCAAAAAATGGTTTAATAAATTATAATGAAGCTCAAGGATTTAAAGAATTTATTGATTTTGACAGGAATATTGATACAACACTCATTACTCAATATGATATGTATGGTAATCCATGGACTTTAAAAAACCTTGTTGATGGTAATTATAATCAATTAGTGTTTGATAATAATGGAAATATTATTAATGGTGATAGAGTATTTAACGGTATAACATTTAATGATTTATTGCCATTTTCCCTTTACTCTAACTTTCAATTTAATAACTTTTCCGTCAGTAATAAAACCTGGTAAGTATAGAAGATTTAATTTGCGATCGTGAAAACAATATATGGATGGCTACTCAAAATGGATTAATTAAGTTTTCTCCTATACCATATAGAGAAATTCAGAAGTATTTATCAAAAACAAATTTAGATTTTAAACAAGAATTTATTGATGAAAGTGGAAGAGAGTTTTATGTAAAAAAAGATGAGCTTAATAGACTTTTTTATTAAAAATATATAAAAATAATAAGTTGTTATATTCAAAAGACTATAGAAAATCTCAGTTGTCTTCAATAAAAATAGGGTTAGACGAGGTATTGAAATTTTATTCATTTGGTAAAAATACGGCAATGTTTTATAACGCTGATAACAATAAATACGCACTGTGTTTATTTAATAATAACGAGGTTAAAAAGTATGAATTCGACAAATACATGAGATGTTTATACTCAGATTCTTTAAGGATGTTGCTTAAGGGATGGGATACGAATATTGTATTTGATGTTAATTTTTCTAATGTGTCTAAAATTAAAATTCAAAAAAGCTTAAATGAAAAGATATTTTATTATGAGTTTAATTATGATGGGCAATTTGATAATTTTTTTAAAAAAGAAAATAAAATGCTAGGAAAATATTTGACAGTATGTGTATTAAAATCAAATTTTATAATTGACACTTTTAGCTATGGTAATATTCCAATTGAAGTACGTTATAATTTATCAAACATTTTTAATGTTAAGTTTGAAAATCATAATTTATTAGTAGTTGATAAGAAAGGTGATTTTTATTTTGCAGATGAAAAATCCCATGTAAAATATTTAATTTCTAATACTAATGATAAGATATTACTAAATAAAGAAATGCCAGAAATATTTAAGATTTTAATTTTTAAAGATTTGTTATTACTTACAAAACATAATAGATTAATAGTTCTTAAAATTGACAAATTAAATAAAAAATTATGGTTATTAAATGATTATTCTTTTAAAAATGGTTTATTATCTATGTACGAAAATGCCTTTTTTATTCACGATAATTATTTAATATTAAACTCACAAGGGATACCTTATATTTCCATATTTTCATATAATGAGTTTATAAAAACGGATTAAACAATCCAATAAATGTAAAAGTCCCAACGTGGGTTGACGATTTATTGACAGATAAGCATAATTATCTACAAAATACACTTAATGAATCTTTCTTTAACAAGCAACCTCCAATTATAAATATTAATACAATTTCTTATAATTACAAGGGTAAACAAGTTAATGATTCTTTGAAATTACATAATTATTCTAACTCAATAAGTAATCTCACTTTTAACTATGACGCTGTTAGTTTAACCGAAGGTGATTATATACAAACAAAATATAATGTATTGGGTTTTGATACTACATGGCAGACAATTAATACTAATGAAATAAAATTTTCTTCGCTCCCACCTGGTAGTTATACCCTGCAAATAAAAGCTTGTAATAATCATAATTTTTGGAGTGATCCTAAACAATTTGCTTTTAGTATTGATTTTCCTTGGTACAGAACATGGTTTGCTTATATCATGTATTTAATAATTGGTGGTGGTTCAATCTATTTATTTATTAAATCTAGAACTAGAAAGTTAGAAATAGAAAAGGAAAAATTAGAAAAAATAGTAGAAGAGAGAACTTCTGAAGTTATTGAGGAAAAGAAAGTTATTACCGAACAAAAACACCTTATCGAAGAAAAACATCGCGAAATAACCGATAGTATTAATTATGCCGAGCGCATTCAACGTAGCTTTTTAGCAACCAAAGAACAGCTGGATGAAAAACTAAAAGATTACTTTGTATTCTTTCAACCAAAGGATGTGGTGAGTGGAGATTTTTATTGGGCACATACTTTACAAAATGGGAATTTTGCTTTAGTAACAGCTGATAGTACAGGGCATGGTGTGCCAGGTGCTATTATGAGTTTATTAAATACCTCTTCCTTAGAAAAAGCAGTGGAGTTAGGTATTTATGAACCAGCTGAAATATTAAATCACACACGCCAAACGATTATTCAACGTTTAAAAAAAGACGGTAGTATTGATGGTGGCAAAGACGGGATGGATTGTAGCTTAATTAGCTTCAATAAAGAAAAAACTAAATTAGTATTTGCTGCAGCAAATAATCCTATTTGGATTATTAGGAATAATGAACTTATAGAATTATCACCAGATAAAATCCCAGTTGGTAAACACGATAGAGATTCTATTTCTTTTACCCAACATGAAGTTGATATATAAAAAGGAGATATGATTTATACTTTAACAGATGGTTTTCCCGACCAGTTTGGTGGACCAAAAGGCAAGAAGTTTATGTATAAAAAGTTAAAAGAACTATTAATGACCATTGCCCATAAACCAACATCCGAACAGCAAAAGTTTTTAAAAGATACTCTTAGTGGTTGGATGGTAAATACAGAGCAGGTGGATGATATTACGATTATTGGAGTGAGAGTGTAAATTTAAAACCATAACATAAAGCTACGAGATTGATGCGTATATTTGAATCTATCATAATTGGACACTATATTTATGCGCGTAGCTTTTATTTCTTTTTTATTTCTCCTAATTTCTCATTTTGTAATTTCTCAAAATAACACCGCTGTTGTTTTAGGCGAACCCAATGCCGATGAAGTTTTGCCAAAACCTGTTCATTAGATTCATCTGCCGAAGCTGAGTTAATATATGACAAAGAAACCATCGAGTTTTTTATAAATGAAAATAACATTTATTCTTTAAAAGTTATTTATCATGGTAGGCTAAAGATTTACAAAAAATCGGGATTAGATAGGGGTATTATTAAACTTCCACAAAAAAAACGTGATGGTTCGGAAGAGTTGATTGAAAACATTAAGGGATATACTTATAACGAGGAAAACGGAAAGGTTGTAATTACTCCATTGCCTTCATCTTCTATTTACAAAGAGAAAGTTAATGCTTATGAATCAGTTACTAAAATTATTGCACCAAATATAAAAGAAGGGTCTGTTTTTGATTATACATTTACTCGAATTTTACCTTTTACTATTACACAAAAACCAAGTACTTGGTTTTTTCAAGGTAATATTCCTTATAGATGGAGTGAGGTATCGATAGTGATTCCTGGACGTTTTTTTTATAAATTATTTTATCATGGGTACATACCCTTTTTTATTAAAGAAACGAAAGACACCACACTGATGCTCAGCGAAAGTTTAGTAAAAGCCGTTAAATACCGTTTTGTTATTAAAGATGCTCCTGCCTTTATTCCCGAATCATACATGACTTCATATAAAGATTTTGTATCCAAACTTGAATTTGAATTGTCTAGCTATCAACCTCCTTTTGGAGATGCAGAATTAAGATTTACAGAAACATGGGATGATATCAATAAAACCCTGTTGGAGAACAGTAATTTTGGAGAACGCTTAAATAACACTGGTTTTTTAAAAGATGTGGCGGCTAAATTTGAACACATTACCGATACAATGGATAAATTAAAAGCAGCGTTTAATTATGTATTAAAAACCATCAAATGGAATGGAATTTCAAACTTATATATTGATGAGAATTTAAGTAAAGCATTTGATAATAAAACAGGTACAAATGTGCAAGTCAATATGATATTAGTAGCCTTGTTGCGACGTATGCATGTTGTTTCTAATCCTGCTATTATTAGTACAAGAGAAAATGGCAAAGTAAATGAAGCTTTTCCTTTGCTTAATAAATTTAATTACACAGTTGCTCAAGCCAGTGTAGGTGGTAAAGATATTATAATGGATGCTACCGAACGTTTCTCCAAACCCAATATGTTGCCATATCATAGCTTAACGCAAAAGTATTTGTTGTTGAAAAGATCATGGCAGATTAATTTCATATACTTCGAAAGAGAAAAGTTGGAAATGGAAACGATAGATTATACTATTATTCCAGAGAGTAACGAGATTAAAATAAAATATAACTTAACCTTAGGAGGATATGAAGCTTACGAAGTAAGAAATTTCATCTTCAATTCGGGAGAAGAAGCTGAAACGAATTTTTTAAAAAGTTCAAACCCTGATTGGCAAATCGATCATATTAATATTGAAAATAGAGACAGTGTTTATGAGCCTCTTAAAATAACTTACGACGCTATAGTTAATAATATAACTCAAACTGGCGATTTATTATTTTTTAATCCGTTTTTCTCTCGAAGTTATAAAGAAAATCCTTTTAAACCCAGTACTCGCATTTATCCTATAGATTTTGTTTCTGCGGTGGATAATATTGACTTAATTACTATTAAAATACCTGCTGGTTACAAGCTAGAAGAATTGCCTAAAGCAGGTGTATTTGTGTTGCCAAATAAAGCGGGTAAATACTCGTATATTGTTGAAACAGAAACTGATGTTATAAAAATTCGCAGTCAATTAACTATTAGTAAAAGTTTTTTTGAACCTAATGAATATCCAAATTTGAGAGAATTGTATAATTTGGTGATTGAAAAACAGGCGCAACAAATTGTTTTAAAAAAACTATAAAAGAAGATGATAGTTATGAAATATTTAATTAAAGACAATGTAAACTCCGTTATTAGACTCGATAAAACAGAGTTTAAAATTAAGGACAAAGGTAAAGCCGTTCTAAATACGCATTATGTTATTACCATTTTTAATGAAAGAGGTGCCGATAATCAACTAAGATATTATACCCATTATTATAAATTAAACAAAGTACTGGATGTTTCAGGGAATGTATATGACAAAAACGGAGAGAGGATTTATAAACTTTCTAAAAAAGACATCTACGATGTTAGCTCTTCTGCTCGCAGTAATGATGTAACAGACAGTAGAATTAAAATTGCGGAATTTGATAATAAAAGCTTTCAATTTCCATATACCATTGAATTTGAATCTTCTGTAGAAACAACTAACATGATGTTTTATCCTTCCGAATATTTCTATCCTTCCGAGAGATTAAGTACTCAAGAAAAAACACTAATTATCGAAACTCCCAATGATTTTGAGTTTAGGTATAAAGAGAAAAAGATGCCGAGCACATTGAATTTAGTAACTGAAAAAAATAAAAAAATATATACTTGGACTATTAAAAATATTTCGGCTAGTGAATATGAAATACATACACCCGATGATTTTTATCCCGAAATTATAACAGCACCAAAATCATTTAGTGTTGAGGGATATGAAGGAGATATCGAATCTTGGAAGGATATTGGGAAATTTATTTTTAAACTTAATGAGGGTAGGGATGTGTTGCCTGAAGCAACTAAACTAAAAGTAGCTGCTTTAGTGAGCAAAGAAAAAGACACCTTAAAAAAAATTGAATTATTGTATCAGTATCTTCAAAACAATACACGTTACATGAGCATACAGTTGGGCATTGGCGGTTGGCAAACTATATCAGCAATGGATGTGGCACAAACAGGTTATGGAGATTGTAAAGCACTATCAAATTATATGAAGGCATTGTTAAAAGAAGCTTCGGTATAATATCGTATGTGGCGTTAATAAGTGCGGGAGCCAATGAAGAAGAAATAGATCCAACGTTTCCTAGTATGCGCTTTAATCACGCCATTAATTGTGTTCCTTTAAACAACGATACCGTTTGGTTGGAATGTACAAGTCAAATACAGTCTTTAGGCTTTCAAGGAAGTTTTACTGGCAATCGTAAGGCATTGTTAGTCTTGCCAAACGGAGGTGCTTTAGTAAATACCATTAAGTATCATGCTATTGATAATGCTAAGATTACAGTAGCAACTATTGTATTAGATAATACAAACAATGCAACTGCTCAAATAAAAACAAGTTATAAAGGAATTTTAAAAGAACGTAAAGAGTATTTATTACAAGAAAAAATGAGGAGAAATTAAATAAAATGCTGCAGAATCTAATTCATGTGGCGTCGTTCGAATTAAATAAGTTTACTTTGCAAGAAGAAAAAAGTATGATTCCGTCACTACAAGTATCATTAAATTTATCCATTAAGAAGATGGGAATAAAACTGGTTCCTTTTTCTTTTTCAAACCTAATTTATTTAATAATCAAGCTTTTCTTGTTTCTGAAACGAAGCAAAGAAACTCTGATTTTTACTTGAAACCGAATGACTATGAAAAATCAGAAATAGATTCATTAAGCTATCAACTACCTAAAAATTTCGTGCCCGATAAATTATCGGAACCTGTTTCCATTAAAACACCATTTGGCGAATATGTGAGCTCAGTTACATTTAAAGACGGCATCTTATCCTATTACAGAAAACTCATACAACATAGTGGTTATCACGCCGCAAAAGAATATGCGGCTTTTAAAGAGTTTTGTAAGACAGTTAATAAAAACGATAATCAGCAAATAGCATTTAAGATTATTAGTAATTAAAAAACCACTTAGTGGAACTCTTATTATGAGCGATAACGGTGTATAGGCTCGTCTACCTTTTCGTTGGTTATGGAAGTTTTATCAATAAATGGTATAGTTAACAATCAATCTAAATCTGATGAAAAAGAGGAAGATTAACTCTTTCTAATTATTTTTAATTTGTAAAAGACTTTTCATATCTTAGTTTTATGAGAATTCTTCTTTTATTTTTTTTGGCGTGTATTCATATGGCGTTATCATCTCAAACGCTTAAAATTTCAATTACTGGCCTTCGTAATAATTCAGGCTCTGTTATTTTAGGCTTTTATAATAATGATAAAGCCTTTGCTGCAGAAACGCCTTTGTTTACAAAAGTAGAATCTAAAGCCACTACGGTTAATCATGTGCTTACATTAAACTATGCAGGTATCAAACCAGGAACTTATGGTATTGTGATGTTAGATGATGAAAACAATAATAACAAAATGGATTATGGATGGATTTTACCTGAGGAAGGTTATGGCTTTTCTAATTATACCCATTTTGGCTTAACCAAACCTAAGGTGGCAAAATTTTCTTTACGATTACAAACGAAAATAAAGCAGTAGAAATAAAAGTACAGTATTTGTAATAATTATTATATTTAATAATTAAATGTAGTTTAAATTTCAATGAGATTTCTTTTTATCTATTTTCTTTTTTTAACTCAGCTTGTAGTTGCTCAAGTGTTTGATATCGACTCTTTAAAAAGGGTATTAAAATCCGAACAAAGCCCAACAAAAAAAATTAAGATACGGAGCTTAATTGGCGAGTATGGCGGTATTGAAAGAACAACGTATTGGGATTCGATCATTAAGGATGCAAAACAAATAGAGTATCTCTATGGAGTTACCTATGGTTCATTTATGCAATCGCTTAATTATACTAAAAAAGGGCAGTATGATAAAGCGGTTGAGTTGGCCGAACAATCTTTGTTGTTTTCTCAAAAAGATAGAGATAGTGTTTGGATGGGATATTCTATTGAACATCTTGGCACTCTCAATTCATTTATTAATGAAAAACAAACGGCTTTAAATTATTATAATGATGCCTTAAAATTATATGATACTAAAAAGCTATCCTGGCGAAAAGGTTATGTCATCATTAAACTTGGAGAAATTCATGAGCTAGATAGTAATTATGTGGATGGTAATGAAAAGTATCAAGAGGCTTTGCAGTGCTTTATGTCAGCAAAAGATTCTTCGGGTATTTCTATTGCCTATTACAAAATTGGAAAATTATTTAAGATACAACATCAACTTGATACGTCGTTGCATTATTTATTAAAGGCATTAGACAGCAGAAAGAATATAAGTGACGAATATTATTTGTGCTTTATTTTAAATGATTTAGCTTTTGTGTACCTAGATTTAGGAAAAAGAGAAATCGCCTATGATTATATTTTAAAGTCACAAAAGGAGTCGGATAGAATAGGAGAGAAGGGATTAGCATTTAGAGATATTAACTTTTTTTTATTTAGATATTATAAATCTAAAAAGGATTATCAATTAGCGTTACAATATAAAGAGGTGGCAGATAGTTTGGATAAAGTACTTTATAATAATAGTAATGATAAAGCTATTTTACGTCAACAAGCTAAATATATTTATGATAAAGAAAAGGAATTAGATGAAATTGAAAACTCGAAGCTAATTGCTATTGAACGGGAAGAAAAAGAAAAACAGCAATTAGTTATTTATGGAACGTGTTTCGTTTTATTGTTAGTACTTGTGTTTTCTGTTTTTCTATACAATAGATTTAAGATTACTCAAAAACAAAAAAAGATAATTGAAGCTAAAGAAAAAGAAACTCAACTTCAGAAGCATTTAATTGAAGAAAAACATAAAGAAATAACCGATAGTATTCACTATGCACAGCGCATTCAGCGAGCCTTAATTACTCCGAAAAGTACATTGATAAACAATTGAATAAGTTAAATAAAAATAGTTGATATTTTATATATTAGGTTATTCAACTAATTTGATTACCTTTACACAACTTCTTTTGAAGATTGTATCACAATCTGGTTTGTAACCTCTAATTGCAATTCATTATTTTTTATACATTTTCTGATTGATTTTAAGGTTTTATCGCCTGTTTGGCAATAATACTAATTGTATAACTTAAATAAAATGAATGCCGTTTCACATTACCAACTTATTTATTGCTAATCAAGCATTGATAACTGAAATGGAATATTTCCCAAAACAAGAATAACAATAAACAAATAAATAAACCCGCTTACCACATTGGTAAGCACAAAAACAAAAACAACAAATGAATAAAGGAACAGTAAAATTTTTTAACGACGCAAAAGGCTTCGGATTTATTAAAGGTGATAACGGACAAGAAGTATTTGTTCACGCATCAGGATTAGTGCATGAAATTCAAGAAAACGACGAAGTAACTTACGATGTGCAAGATGGCAAAAAAGGCTTAAACGCAATTAATGTTACTAGAGTATAATTATACCTTAGTTAAAAAATAAAAAACCTTCTACTTTATAGTAGAAGGTTTTTTTGTGGATTATCCTTTCATAATCCATACATGCCTTCAATTAAATAAGTTCAGTTTTGTATGATCAACGCAATCAAAGTCTTTGGAATAAAGAAATAATAATATGGATGGGTTTATTGATTTGCTTTATTAATTCAAAATCTTTGATATTAGCAAAATTGTCGGCAATCATCACGAATTCTTTTGCATGAGGATTATTTTTGATTGCAATAAGTAAGGCTTCGCAGTTATTTTCAGGAGCATCTCCGCCGCTGCCTGCATTCATAGCCTTTTGAATAGTTTTTTCTACTGCTTCATAGTTTCCAGCAGGTATATTATATATACCGCCAGTGCTACCAATTTTCTTTTTCCTATCGGGTTTATTGTCCCCATCATTAAAAAAAGTAAAATAGTTTATTTTATTTCCAATACAATTTAACTTATACCATAGTAATAATTGTGTTGTATATGGAGCCATGCTGCCTGTAACATCACATACAATTGATATTTCGTTCCAGTTAGAATGCCGTCTGAGAACTGCAAAAACAGTAGAGTCGTTCAGGTTTCTTTTTACAAATGACATGGCATCTTTGTTACGGATAAATTTATGATATTGTTTGCCGACTCTTACTGTATCAACTTTAATAGCGTACTGAACTCTTCTTTTAAACACGCCTTTTTTTTCGTATGTAATTCCTTTTTCGGCTTTGCGTTTTGATACAGGTAAGTAGTAGCCCGTTTTAACGTTCTTTTTTCTAACACGTTTTTTGTAAACGGTATACACCGAATCGTATCCTAAAGAGTCAGACTTCATCATTTTGCTAATACCAACAATTTCTTTACGAGTATCTTCTTTGGATGGTTTGGGTTTATAGGTAATGACAAAACCATGAAAGTATTCACGGGCTTCTTCCTCAGTTTTACAATCGTTTTGCGCCTTAAATTCCCATACCACAAATGATTGATTGAATAAGTCAGGGAATATTTTCTTTAAGTTTTGAATACGCTCACGATTTAGTTTTGGCTGACTAAATGTTTCTGAAATTTGAAATGCCGTATAGTATAATTCCACTTTTAATATACCAGCATCTTTTAATATGCTAATATCCCGCTGATTTGTAATTTCTGGCGAGTTAAAATCCATTTTAAGTTTAAGTGTTTGATAGATGCTTATATCTTCCTTAAACTTGTGGACATATGTTGGTTTTATGAGTAAAAGATCATCAATTTTTAGTTTTTGACTAAAAAGAGAAAATGTAATAAAAATAAAGCTTAGGAAAGTAAATAATTTTGTCATAGTAGTGGATTTTAATCCTATAATACTACTGACAAATAAAAGTTACATATTGCTATTTCATTATGAGTAAATGTCTCAGATCAAGGACATCGCCATTACGCGAAATTAATTGTATGAAATGAAAGCCATATTGTGTTTCAAACACTTCAGAGATTTCGCCTGGTTTTAATTTGAAAGCTACATTTTCAAATTCAGTTACCATCATTCCTTTTACTACATTTTTGTATTGCCCTCCGTTGGGAGCAGAACCTGGATCTTCGCTATATAATTTGGCAATAGAAGCCATACTTTCGCCACGCATTACACGTTGACGGTAATATTCACATAGCTTTTTAGCGTCTTTTTTTATAATAAATGCAGATGTAATTGGTTTTATAGGTGTATGAACCATCAAGATAAAAGGAGCAATTATTAAAAGTAGGATAGTTTTCATGAAGCTTTGGTTTAATGTAAATTTAGGGTAATAATCCTTATTATGTAATGTAAAATTGTTACTTTTTCTTTATAATTATTATATTTGGTATAATAACTTAACCCTTTATGAATAGTAAGCTAAGAACAGTATTAATGCTTTTCAGTGTTTATATTCTTAGTATGAATGTATCGGCTCAAGATCCAACAATTGATTCATTAAAATTAGCACTTAAAAACGCAAAACATGATACAGTGCGTTGCTCGATATTAAATACTTTGGCCGAAACTGCCGAAGAAAATGAATGGCAAAGGTATAACGAAGAGTTAGCTGTTTTGTCTAAAAAAAATAGTGCTGTTAATTCTAATCTAAAAAGTGTATATCTAAGGTATTATGCAAACGCATTAAATAATAAAGGGATTAATGAATACAATCAAGGCAATTTTTTGAAGGCTATCGATTTTCATTTACAAAGCTTTAAAATTAACGAACAAATTAATAATCAATTAGGATTGGCTGCTTGTTACACTAACCTAGGACAGTCTTATTATTACTTGGGGGATATTTCAAAATCGCTTGCATACGCTCAAAAGAGTTTAACCATGTACGAAGCGTTGAACGAAATCATTGGAATAACGACCTGCTTGAATAATATCGGACAAATCTATTTGATACAGGGAGATGTTTTAAAAAGTATAGAATGTTTTAATAAGTGTATTGTATTGGATAAGCAGATAGGAAATGAAAATGGCATTGCGATGTCGCTCAGTAATTTAGGACAAATTTATTTTAAACAAGGTGATATAAAAAAGGCATTGGATTATAATCACCAAAGCTTAAAGATTCAGGAAAAAATTAATGATCCATTTGGAATCGCAAACTCGTTGAATAATATCGGTCTCGTTTATCAAAATCAAGGGGATTATAAAAACGCCTTAAATTATTATCAAAAAACTATAAAATACAGAGAAGAGACTGCCGATAAAGGAGGTTTAGCTTTGGCGTTTCATAATATTGGAATGGCCTATTATTCGCTTCATGATATGACTAAAGCACTAGATTTTTGGGAAAGAAGTTTAAAATTAAATGAAGAAATTGGCGAAGCTAGTGGTATTGCTAGTTCATTAAATAGTTTAGGTTTAATTTATTCAGATCAAAAGAAATATGATCAAGCTTTAGTTTATTATGAAAGAAGTTTGAAATTAGCTGAAGAGTTAGCCGAAAAACAATTAATCACTCAGGTTCAACATAATATATCTCTTCTGTTTTTAAATCAAAAACAATTAGATAAGGCATTGGTATATGGACAAAATAGTCTTGCGGTTGCCAAAGAAATTGGATATCCAGAGATGATTAGAAATTCGGCAGCCACTCTTAAATTTATATACAAAGGTAAAGGCAATTTTGAGAAATCTTTGACAATGTATGAATTAGAAATCCTAATGAAGGATAGTATTAGTAATGAAGAAACTAAAAAAGCGTCTATCAAAAAACAATTTCAGTACGAGTACGAAAAACAAGCTGCTGCAGATAGTGTAAAACATGCTGAAGAACAAAAAGTGAAAAACGCCAAATTGCAAGCGCAAGCAGCTAGTTTAAAACAAGAAAAAACTCAGCGCTATGCATTATATGGTGGATTATTGTTAGTTATAGGATTTAGTGTATTTGTTTTCAATCGTTTTAAAGTCACTCAAAAACAAAAGAAAGTGATTGAAGAGCAAAAAGTTTTAGTGGATATTGCCTACGAACAATTGCACGAAAAAAATAAAGAGGTGATGGATAGTATTACTTATGCTCGACGAATACAAAGGGCTTTGATTACACCAGAGGCTTATATTGACAAAGTATTGAATAAACTAAATAAGAACAGTTGAAGTATTATTTTCACATATTGCTTTTTGTTTTATTGAATATGATTCAATGGCAAGTGTATGCTCAAGATCCTGTTATCGATTCATTGAAGTTAGCATTAAAAAATGCAAAGCATGATACCACTCGTTGTAATATCCTTTCTCAACTAAGTGAGATTTGCGAGATAGATGATATTTCAAAATATGCCTTGCCTTGTATTAAAATATCAGAGACTGCTGCTGCTAAAACAACGAATTCTGCCCTAAAAAAAATCTATTTAAAATATAATGCGAATGCCTTAAATAATTTAGGGTTTATGGAAGACAATCAGGGAACTAATTCTAAAGCTATAGATTATTATAATAAATCATTAGCAATCATGGAGCAGATTAAAGATACGTTTGGAATATCTGCTTCTTATAATAATTTAGGCACTTATTATTTTAATATAGGAGATATGAAGAATGCCTTAATGGCATTTACCAAAAGTTTAGATTTAAAAGAGAAAATAAATGATAAATCAGGAGTTGCATTGTTATTAAATAATATGTCGATTATTTATTCTAAACAAGGAAATGTTGCAATGGCCATTAATTCCCTTCAAAAAGCTTTAGAAATTAGAAAAGAATTAAAGGATAATTTAGGTATAGCAAGTTGTTATAGCGATATAGGAGATTTGTATACTGAAATTGGAGATATGAATAAGTCTTTGGACTATAATTTTAAAGCTTTAAAAATATTTGAAAGTGAAAATGAATTAAGAGGTTTTGGTTTGTCGTTAAACAATATTGGAAGTGTTTATGATTTATTAAAAGACAGAGAAAAATGCTTAGAATACTATTTGAAATCGTTGGAAGTTCATCAAAAACTAAATTCTACACAAGAAATAGGACTTTCATTAAACAATTTAGGTGGGATTTACATGAAATTTGATAAGTTTGATATTGCATTGGATTACTTTGAAAAGGCATTGCTAATTAGAAAAGAAATAGATGACATTCTTGGCTGCGCCAATACTTTAAATAATATTGGTGTATTGTATTACCAACAAAAAAACTATGAAAAAGCATTAGAATATTATAATAATTCACTTAAATATTTAAATGGACTAGAAGAGGGCGATTTATTATCTCTTGTTTTATGTAATATATCTTGTCTTTTATTTGATAAAGGGAAAGCTGCTGAAGCGCTTCCATACGCCATTCGTAGTTTAGAAATTTCAAAAAAAATAGGGTATATCGAGTACATCAAATTTTCAGCTAATTCATTAAGTAAGATCTATAAAAAGCAAAACAAATATAAAGAAGCATTAGAAATGTTTGAATTAGAAATTCAAATGAGAGATAGCACTAATAATTTGGAAAACAGAAAGACATCAATTAAAAAACAATTTCAATACGAATACGAAAAACAAGCAGCAGCAGATAGTGTGAAACATGCTGAAGAACAAAAAGTTAAAAACGCTCAATTACAAGCACAAGCCGCTAGTTTAAAACAAGAAAAAACACAGCGCTATGCATTATATGGCGGATTATTGTTAGTCATAGGATTTAGTGTATTTGTATTTAATCGCTTTAAAGTCACTCAAAAACAAAAGAAAGTGATTGAAGATCAAAAAGTATTGGTAGATAAAGCCTACGAACAATTGCACGAAAAAAACAAAGAAGTGATGGATAGTATTACCTATGCGCGCCGAATACAACGTGCACTAATTACTCCAGAAGCTTATATTGATAAGGCATTAAATAAACTTAACAAGAATAGTTAAGCTCCCTAACTACGCTTCTTTAAATGCTTTATTTAATCGTTTCAATAAAAACATCATTAGTATAAATGCAAATAATAATAAGGCAAAGTTTAACCAAAAGAAGTTGGCTTTATCATCAAACTTGTCCCAATTTTTTGCTAATACACCACTCATTTTATTTCCAATAGAAGTTGCTAAGCTCCAACCACCCATCATTAAGGCTGTAAAACGAACGGGTGATAATTTTGATACCATCGATAAACCCATCGGGCTCAAGCATAACTCACCAATAGTTATAACACCGTAACTTCCAATTAACCACCAAGCACTGGCTTTACTTATGCCGTTATCTGTATAATGAACCGCAGCTACCATAACTAAGGTAGATAATCCACTAATTAATAAACCATAAGCAATTTTAGTTGCTGTGGTTGGTTCCATTTTTCTCTTTCTTAAGAAACCAAAAAATATAACAACCAATGGCGTTAATATAATCACAAAGAATGGATTTATGGATTGAAATAATTCAGTAGGAACTAGCGTTAAATTTTCGCCTGGGGCTGGATATTTTTCGGGTGCTAAATTTTTGAAGTAAGAAGGGTAATCAACGCATTTTGTTGGATTACCACTTGCATCTTTAATTCTTCTAAAGTGTTCGTCTAATTGAAATACGGTATCATTTTCAGCTACCACTGATTTATCGCATAAAAAAAGAGAATCAGCTAAAGGAACTAAAGCCGTTGGCATTGCTCGGTCGGTATAAGAATTAGCATAAGTGGTTAATGCTGTTCCATTTAATTTAAAAATTGCCCAAAAAATAATCACGATTCCAAAAATGGTATACATAGTACCAACTGGTTTTTTTTCTTCATCGCTACAGCTTTTATAAATACTAGCATAAAAATAAACAACAGGAATACATGCACATAAAAGGCATCTGTGCTATCGCTTCCAAAAATAGTATCTGGTATAAACCATCCAGCTAAACCAAAACCTAGTGCAACAGCTAGTACTTTTAAAAAGCGCATAATAATCGGCTTGTCTTCAGGAGTAGGTTCTTTTCTTACATCCACATGTTTGTAATGTTTCATTCCTGCCCAAAAAGTGATCACTCCTAAAAACATACCAACACCAGCTGCAATAAATGCCCAGTTCCAACCGTATTTAATGCGCATATAAGCAGCCACAAAATTACAAACGAAAGCACCAATGTTGATACTCATGTAAAATAAATTATAGCCTGTATCTTTATTGGCTTTGTATTGTGGGTCGTTATATAAATTACCAAGTAGTGTAGAAATGTTTGGCTTAAAAAAACCGTTACCGACAATCATAATTAAAAGTGCCGTATAAAAAGCCCATTCTTCATGAATGGATAATAAGCAGTAGCCAATACCCATTAAAATTCCTCCTAAAGTCACAGCAAAACGGTAGCCCAATTTCATGTCGGCCAATAAGCCACCAATAAAAGGTGTTAGGTAAACGCAGGCAATAAAGGTTCCAAATACATCTGAAGCTTTTGCATTTTCCCAGCCAAAACCACCAGTTTTTGTATCGGTCATGTATAAAAAGAAAATTCCAATCATTAAGTAATAACCGAAGCGTTCCCAAAATTCAGTAAATGCTAAGAAGAATAGTCCTTTAGGATGTTTTGAAGTAGATGACATAAATAATGTTTTTTATAAATATAAGAGAAAGAGATTTATTTCACAATAAAAATATTCTTTAAGAAAGCACCTTGAGTTTTGGTATTGATAAACTCGATACTAATATTTTTAGACGGCGTGCAATTACCTTCTAGTAGGGTATTAAAAACAGAATCAGGTTTTGAATGAGAATATTTCATTCCTGAAATATGAATTAAACGATAGAGGGTATCAGTATCTGTTTTAATGAATTGTCCGTTTTTAAGAAAAATCTGAATATTGTTTTTTAAACTATCTGGTAGTTTAATGTAAAATAAATCAGATTTGTTTTTGATAATCGTATCCGTCTTGATGCCTTTTTGAAAAAACAGAAAACGATTGTCTTCTTTTTTTACTTTAAGGCTATATTGTGCGGATGCAGAAAAGGAAATGAAAAGTAATATGGAACAAATGAATTTCATAAATTGTTAAACACCTGTCCGGTTTATAGCAATATGGTTATAAACCGGACAGGTGCAGTATTACTTCAATGCTTCAATTAATTTCTCAGCTAACTCTACACCAATACGTTCTTGGGCTTCGTTAGTGGCAGCTCCAATATGTGGAGTTAAAGATATTTTAGCGTGTTTTAAAATGGTTTCGTTAGGCGTTGGTTCGTTTTCAAATACATCTAAACAAGCATGGGCGATTTTACCAGAGTTTAATCCGTTAATTAAATCAGTTTCATCAATTACGCCACCACGTGACGCATTAATTAAAATCACACCATTTTTCATAGCTGCAATTTCTTTTTCGCTGATCATTTTTCCACCTGGCACATGCATCGAAATCATATCTGAATTAGAAATTAATTCTTCCATCGAAACAGTATTGATTTTTACATCTACACCATTAGTTCCATGAATATCTAATTTTAAAACAGCTTCTTTTACAAATGGATCATAAGCCAATACTTTCATTCCGCAACCTAAAGCGATTTTAGCTGTGTATTGTCCAATACGTCCAAAACCAATAATACCTATGGTTTTATCGCGCAATTCAATTCCTTTCGAATAGTTTTTCTTTAAGTCATCAAATTTTGTATTACCAACGTTTGGCATATTTCTATTACTATCGTAAACAAAACGCACTGCATTAAATAAATGAGCAAATACTAATTCGGCAACCGAATTACTTGATGCAGCTGGTGTATTAATTACTTGTAATCCTTTTGAACGAGCGTAGTCCACATCGATATTATCCATACCAACACCGCCACGTCCAATTACTTTTAAGTTAGGGCAAGCATCAATTACATCTTTACGAACTTTAGTGGCACTACGAACGGTTAATGCCACATAATTTTTAGCATTAATTTCAGAAGCTAAATTTTCTTGTGCTACTTTTTCGGTTACAACAGTAAAACCAGCTTTTTCTAATAAACTTTTTCCTACTGCATCAATGCCATCGTTGGCTAAAATTAATTTACTCATTTTCAATATATTTTTTAATGTTTTTTAGAATTTTAAGGATAAACCACCTTGAATAATTGGTCCACCAATACCTGCTTCAACTGCAACTCCTAAGTTTTTAATAAAATAGTAACGTAATCCAATTCCAAGTCTAAATGAAATAGGAAATGCATTTAAAATAGATGAATTTAAATCGTTAACATCATCTTGGTCATTAACATTATCTGATCTTACAACAGAGTTTTTATAGCCAATTCCACCTACAGCATATGGATCAAGGTATTTTGAAGTAGCAAAGTGAATGTTGATTTTTGCTAAAATACGTTGTTTAGTTATACTGGCAGTGTATTTTTCTGTTTGATCGACATATATTCCTAAACTAGGATTATATACTGAATTTGTTTCCGAATAACTTCCAATTACTTTCGCATAAGTATAGTCAACTCCAATGCCAATCATTTTTGTTACCATATATTCTGCTTTTATTCCTAAATGGTTAGTGTTTGTTACACCTATATTTTCACCAGATTCGGCGATAACTGTTTGGATGTATTTTCCAAATAGATAGGGGTAACCATAATATGGATCGATGATGATTTTTCCTTTACCAACACAGTTAGAAGTTTCGGCTTTTTCTTGTGCATTTAAATTAACTGTAGATACAATTAAAATTAATAATGATGTAATTAATGTTATAGCTTTTTTCATAGTGATTTGTATTTATTTTAATTGTTCAATAATTGCTTCAATACTCATTCCATCAGCTTCTGCTTTATAATTACGGATGATACGATGTCTTAAGATAGCATTAGCTACAGCCTTTACATCTTCGATATCTGGACTATATTTTCCATTAATGGCAGCGTGGCATTTTGCTCCCAACACTAAAAATTGAGAAGCTCTTGGTCCAGCTCCCCAAGCTAAATATTTTTTTGTTACTTCTGAACTAAACTCAGAATTTAAACGTGTTTTGTTTACCAATTTTACGGCGTACTCTAAAACATTATCCGCTACAGGTATTTTACGAATCACATTTTGGAAATATAAAATTTCTTCAGCAGAAATAATTTTATTTAACTGAACTTTAATATCTGTTGTGGTTAATTTAACTACTTGTAATTCTTCCTGAAAGCTAGGATAATCTAACCACACGTTAAACATAAAACGGTCTAATTGTGCTTCGGGTAGGGGATAGGTTCCTTCTTGTTCAATTGGATTTTGTGTTGCTAAAACAAAGAAGGGGTTTCCTAATTCATACTTTTTACCCGCTGCAGTTACACAACGTTCTTGCATGGCTTCTAATAAAGCTGCTTGCGTTTTTGGTGGTGTACGGTTAATCTCATCAGCTAATACAATATTTGCAAATAAAGGACCTTTAATGAATTTGAAATTACGTTGTTCATCTAAAATTTCAGAACCTACAATGTCGCTTGGCATTAAATCGGGTGTAAACTGAATACGGTTAAATGATAAACCTAATACATCGGCAATGGTGTTAACTAATAATGTTTTAGCCAAGCCAGGTACACCAACTAATAAACAATGTCCTTTACAAAAAATAGAAATTAAAACGTTTTTTACTGTGTCATTCTGTCCAACAATTACTTTGCCTATTTCTGCATTTAATTCTTTGTATTTTACAACAAAAGCATCAATAGCTTCTACGTCGTTTTTATAGTTCATACTATTTTATATTAAGGATTAATAATCCAATTATATTCTAATTTGCAAGAATTAAATTCTGGGTCAATTTTTATATAAGTAGATTTTGATTTTTTTGTAATCCAATTTTTAATCAATGTTTTTTGTCTATCAAATGAAGCCATATTTAATAATCGGATATAGTCATCTTGCATATTGGCTTTATGAGGTTCTGTTCTTGATTTTAAATAAACAATACGCCAAGCTTGTTTTGCATCCGCACCAACATGATTAATAACTGGACTTACATCTCCAACCTTCATTTGGTTTTCTAACATAAATACTAAGTTTTGATCCATCTCAGCAATCTCATCTAATTCCCATCTTGTACTATTAGCGTTTGGATTTATTAATAAACCTCCGCTTTGTTTTGTGTCTTTATCTGAGCTAAATTTTAAAGCAGCATCTTCAAATTTAAGAGTGCCACTAACAATGGCATCTCTAATACTATCTAATTGCTCTTTTGCTTTAATTAATTCTAACTGAGAAATTTTAGGCGACATCAACACATGTCTTACATCCACGGATTCTCCTTTACGAGCCACTAATTGCATAAAGTGGTAACCATAGCTCGTTTCAAAAATTTCAGAAACTTCTCCTTGTTTTAATCTAAATGCTACAGCTTCAAATTCAGGAACCATTTGTCCACGCATTACAGATTCGTAACGACCACCATTTTTTGCAGAACCTGGATCTTCGCTATATAATGCAGCAATCACACTCATGCTTTCTCCATTTACAACGCGTTGTCTGTAAACTTCTAATTGCGCTCTAACAGCAGTTTTAGCTTCATCGGTAATAGGAGGTTTTCTAACAATATGACCTAATTCTAGTTCAGAATTTACTAAAGGCAAACTATCAATTGGAAGGGTATTGTAAAAGGCTCTTACTTCGCTTGGTGTTAGTTTTGCTTCACCAGTTACTTTTTGCTGCATTTTTGAGCTAACAATTGATTGCGAACGTCATCTCTTAATTCATCTTTAAATACACTGATACGTTTATTATAGAACGCTTCAAATTTTTCTTCGCTACCTAACATTCCAACGTAATACTGAATACGTCTATCTAATTCCCCATCAACTTCAGCATCAGTAGCTGTAATACTATCTCTATCTGCTTGGGCTAATAATAATTTTTGAAATAATAAATCTTCAAATATTTTGCAACGAGCATTTTCTGCAAGTTCCTTTTTTTCTTTTTGTTGAATTAAATTGGTTTCTATTTCAGATAATAGTAAAGGATTTTTGCCAACAATGGCAACCACTCTATCCAAAACTTGAGGTTGAGCGTTTGATATACATACTAAAAATAAAAGGGCAATACTAAGTTTGATGTTCATTTTACTAAGTTAATTATAAATTTCTAATTCTTTATTTGTTTTAGCTTTATCAAAAAAATCTTTTTTAATAGCCGTTATTAATTTTTCTTTACGTTGGTTAATCAACCTGTTTTTAATATTTTTCTTTTCAAAGTTCAATGGAGATAAGGTGTTTTTTGATTTTACTTCAATAATTTTCAAAAAATAAAAACTTGAAGCATCGGTGAATTCAAATGTTTTACCGTTTTTAATATCATATTCAGGAACCTCATTTAACTGAGTCATTTCCTTTTTTAAATCATCAAACATTAGCCAAGTATTATCGTTCATGAAAAAATTATTGGCGTACTGTATGCACATACTTTTTAAAGGCTCCGCATCTTTAGGGTTATTTGAATAACATAATTTTTTTAATTTATCGATATTGGGAATATTGATAGGCGTTTTTACGTATAACACTTTAACGATATTATTTTTCAATAAAAAATTTTGAGCATTGTTATTGTAGTATTCTTCTATTTGCGCAAGAGTAACATTTGTATCAAGCTTTTCGTTAATGAGCTTTGTTTGAAATTTATAAGTTAATAATTCTTTTTTATAATCTTCTAATTCTTTCTCTACATTCAGTTCTTCTTCTGTTAAATAATTAACGGCTTGCTGGTAAAATATTTCGTTATAAGCCCATTTATTTACAAAGGTTTGAACAAAGGCTAAACTGTCGGATTTTGATAATCCGGGTTGAGATATTTGTTTTAAATCGGTAGCATATAAAACACTTGCGTTTACTTTAGCAACTGGTGTACCTTTATCTTCGGCTACACCTGTTGTTTTATTGCATGATGAAAATGAAAGCAATAAATGCCCAATTATACAAGTGTTAGCTATGGATTTTAAAAAAGTCACTTTTCATTTATAAAACAAAAAGGCTGTATCATTAATTGTTACAGCCTTTTTGTAATAGTGTTGTTTTGTTATTTTACTGTATTTAAAACTTCTTCGTTTACTTTAACAGTGTATTTGTTTTTAAGATATGCTAACCATTCTTTTTCTAAATAGTTTTGGTAGTCAGCAGTAATCATTCCTTTTGCTTCTGCAATCGTTTTTGGAGTTTTCTCCATTACCTTGTTGATCACTAAAACTGTTACTTTACCATCTTTAGCATCTTTTATATCAGTTGCTACAACGCCCACTTTCCAGTTTGCATCTACGTTTTTGTTTTCACCTTTTAAGTAAGTAATGCTTTCAGGAGTTACGTTTAATTGAGATGTTTTATTTACAGTCTCCGTAATTTCTTTTTCTGATTTCCCTTTCTTCAACATCCCACGAACTTCTTTAGCAATTTTATCATTTGCACAATTGTACATCGTTACATCTGCGCGCTCATCCCATAAAAAGTTGTTTTTATTTTTAGAATAGTACTCTTTTAAGCCAGTCGTATCTTTTACAGCTTTGCTCCAAACTTTTTGATCTGTTAAGTCAAATAATAAAATACCATCACGGTATTCTTTTAATAAATTACGGAACTCAGGGTATTTAGATTCTAAATTTGAGTCTTCGTAATTAATAACAGTTTCGTCTACAAAATCTTTATATGCTTGTTGTAAAAGCATATTGTTATCCATTTTTGGACGAGCAGTTTGGTGTGTTTCAATAAACTTAGCAAGGTCGTTTTGAGTATATTTTTTTGTACCTAAATTAAATAGTTCTTTGTTACCTAATTTAGCAGCTTTAGTAGCTTCCCATTTACCTTGACAAACAGTAGTATCAATTACTTTTAAAAAATCTTTTTTAGCAACTAAATTCTCTTTAAAGTTATTTTCTTTTTTAATTTTTTCAATTAAAGATTCTCTTCCTGCTTGCGTACGGCTATCTTTTCCAATACGTTGTTTTAGGTCGCCTTTCATTTCGTCAAATGGCGCTAAACCTTTTTTATCCAAACGTTTTACAATATGCCAACCGTAGTTAGTTGTAAAAGGTTCGCTATAATCGCCATTAGCTTTTAATGCAAAGGCAGCTTTTTCAAATTCAATTGGCATGCGACTGCTTCCAAACCATTGCAATTGTCCACCTTTTTCTGCGCTTGGTTTGTCATCAGAAAACTGGCGTGCTAAATCTTCAAATTTTTCGCCAGCTTTTAACTTAGCGTATAGCTCATCAATTTTGGTTTTTAAATTTGCCTTGTCTTTTTCTTGCATGTCTTTAGCAAACTTAACCATGATGTGCGCAGTTAAAATTTCACCTTGACTAGGGCGTTTATCAGACACTTTTAAAATATGGTAACCAAAACGAGTTCTTAAAGGCATACTTGTTTCGCCAACGTTAGTTTTAAAAGCAGCATTTTCGAAAGGGTAAACCATTTGTAAGGAAGTAAAGTAACCTAAGTCCCCACCGTTATCAACAGCAGAAGGATCTTCAGATGTTTTTTTTGCTACGGCTGCAAATTTATCGCCTGTAGTATTTAAAGCAGCAGCAAGACCTTTAATGGCATTTAATTTGGCATTATAATTTAAAGTATCTTGTTTGTTAGATGCTTTAGTTAAAGCAGAAGAACTTTTCTTTAATAAAACTTCGTACTCAGCAATTTTTGCTGCTGATGGAGCTTTTCCAGCTAATGCATCACGAATAATAATTAAACGTGTATATGCCTCAATTGTATCTTTTGGTAAAGCATCTTCAGCTAAACGAATTAAAATATGTGCTGCTTTAACTTCAGTTTTCATACGTTCGTATGCTTCTTGTAATAAGGCATCGTTTACGTTTTTATCAGTTAAATAAGGAGCGGCTAATTGCTTGCGGTAACCTCCTAATTCTGTTTTAAAAGCACTGTTAGTATCTAAGCCATTTGCTTCAGCTTCAAATACTTTCATTTTAAATGTTGAAAATAAATCAACATATTCTTTAACTGATTTTTGTTCTTTGTTTACTTCTTTCCCACTATTCTTATGGTAAACGTTTTCGAACTCACTTTTATAAACGGGTTTACCGTTTATTGTCATAATAACCGGTTCGCTTGTTTGTGCTAAGGAAGTAAAACCGATAGCTGATAATGTTAAAATTCCTAAAGTACGATTCTTCATAATTGTGTTATTTTTTTAAGGCTAGCAAATTTATAATTTGTTTTTAATTTTATGTAGTCTATTATTTAATAATTTCCTCAAGTTTTGCATCCAATTCGGCACCTCTTAAGTTTTTAGCAACAATTTTACCTTCTTTATCCAATAATAAGTTCTGAGGAATACTAGTAATACCATATAATTTACCAGCTTCATTGCCCCAACCTTTTAAATCACTAATTTGAGTCCAGGTTAAATTATCTTTTTCGATGGCTTGAATCCATTTTTCTTTTACTTGGTCAAACGACACACCTAATACGGTAAAACCTTTGTCTTTATATTTATTGTAAGCATTTACCACGTTGGGATTTTCTGCTCGACAAGGACCGCACCAACTAGCCCAAAAATCCACTAATACGTATTTACCTTTTAAATCTGTTAAGTTTACCATTTTGCCATTTGGGTCGGCTTGAGCGAAGTTTAAAGCAGGATAACCAATAGTAGTTCCACGAATTTGAGTTATTTTTTCTTGGGCTAATTTACCATATTTTGTGTTCAAGATGCTTTTATCTAAAAGAGCGACCACTCTTTCTAATTCTTCAACAGGAGCCGTAGAGTTTTGGTGATTATAGTAAATCGCATAACCACTAACAGCAGATTTTGGATGCGCTTTAATAAAATTCTCCATGGCTAATTTAACTTCAGCTTCCATGCCTTTGTATTCGGCCACTTTTTCGTTCATGGTAGCTGCATCGCCTTTGTTTTTAGCTTCGTTATAGGCATTTACTAAGGCTTGTTGTCTAGTTCCAAAACCAAACATCATGGCATTATAATCGTTATAGTCTTTTTGCGTTTGCCCACCGCTTACTTTACCTTTTGGTAAGCTATCAATATGAGCCGAAATAGTAGTTTTTCCACCATCAATAAAGAATATTAAGTTAGGTTGCTCGTTAATATTACGAGAGCGAGTCATCCAATACATATTGGGTTCTTTGCCTTTACCAGTAAATGCAAATTTACCAGCTTTTACTTTAGCGCTGTCGGTAAAGTCTTTTCCGTCCCATTTATGGTGAATATATGTATATGAGTTATCAGGAGCATTTTTTAAATCCCCGTTGATACTATAGTTATAAGGTGTTTGAGAAAAAGAGGCTAAAGAAAAAGCCGAAAATACTATCGTGAAAAATTTTGTCATTATTTTTGATATTTAACTAGCAAATGTAGTTTTTATTGTGGGAGTAGGGCGTTTTGATTCGTTAAAAAATGAAAATTTTGGAGGTTAAATAGTTTTAAAACGTATAAAACTTCAAAAATGGGTTTAGGTTTAATTAATTGTTAAATGTAGCTTACTTTATTGTCATTTTTATTCACAATCGGTTGCTGGTGTTTTAAAATGTCTTATTTTTGTTTCGCTAAAAAGTGACCACCCTATAAGAGGAAAACTATTCTGTGATCCGCCTTAAACCACTTAAGCACATAAAATAAAAACATTTAAACCCAAAAACATGAAAAAAACTTTACTTAGTTTATCATTAATTGCCCTTGCTTTAGTTGGTAAAGCGCAAAATTGTTCTGAGTTATTTATTTCTGAATATGTTGAGTCTACTAATAACGACAAAGCTTTAGAAATTTATAATCCAACAAGTTCAGCAATTACTATTAATCAAGATTATCGAATTGTGCGTTACAATAATGGTACAGGTTCGTTCACAGGAGCCCCAGCAACGCAACAGTATGTAATTTTAAACGCTCACACAATTCAGCCTTATGATGTTTGGGTTTTAGTAATTGATAAAAGAAATCCAACTGGTACAGGATCTGAAATTCCAGTTTCAGCTGCTTTGCAAGCGGTAGCAGATACTTTTGTTTGTCCAGATTATAATATTAGTTATGCTTTGTCTCATAATGGTAACGATGCTATTTCTTTACAGAAAAATGTTGGAGGTAATTGGGGTTATGTCGATATTATTGGTGAGATTGGTTTTGATCCAGTTATTGGATGGGCTGATTGTCCTCCTTTTTATGGTTCTGATTGCGTTAGTTCAAAGAAAGTGCATACCGAAGATCATACTATGATTAGAAAAGGGTCAGTAAAAACTGGTAGAATTACAAATGAAGCATTTAATCCAACTTTGCAATGGGATACTTTAACAGAAAACAAACTTGTAAGTGGCATAGCAGTAACTAATCATCAATGGGTAGCCATGCCTGTGATTGTCAAGTGGTTGGAGTTAAAGAATATGTTAAACTATCGCAAGTGAAAATGTTTCCGAATCCAGTTTCAAAATCTTCACGAATTTCATTTTTATTAGCAGATAGAAAAATGACAACTATTAAAGTAAATAATGTTTTTGGCCAAGAAGTTAAAAGTATTGAGATTGAAAGACCAACACTTAAAACTGAACAAGATTTAAATCTTTCAGCCGGGATTTATTTCATTGAAATAGATTTTGAAAATAATATTTCTACTACTGAAAAATTAATTATTGAATAATTTATATTTATAATAACACAGAAAGCCTGTAGGGTAATAGTATTAACTTAAACTTACAGGCTTTTTTTATTTGCAACAAAATAACGACCTCATACTTTCTTATGAAACCGCTAATAACTAAACTCAATTTATTTATTCTATTTGTAATTTTTAATGTCATTGCTTTTGGGCAAACCTATATTATTAAGGGAAGTATTAAAGATGCTGTTACTGGCGAAGGACTTATTGGTGCAAGCGTAATTGCAAAGCCAGGAGTGGGAGCTGTAACTGATATAGAAGGGAATTATTCTTTTAAGATAGAGCCAGGAAGTTACACACTTAAAGTAAACTATGTTGGGTATTTGCCAATGGAGGCAAAAGTAAAAGTAGTTGACAAAGATGTAACTTCAATTTTTGTTTTAGAATCACAAACTTTAGATGAAGTAGAAATTACTGCTAATATTGGTACAGTTCGCGAAACCCCTGTAGCTATTACTAATATTTCTCAGCAAAAAATTCAAGAAGAATTAGCAGGGCGAGATTTGCCAATGATTTTAAACAGTACTCCTGGTGTATATGCTACTGAACAGGGTGGTGGTGCTGGTGATTCGCGTATAACTTTACGTGGATTTGACCAAACAAATATTGCTGTTATGGTTGATGGGGTTCCAGTAAATGACATGGAGAACGGTGCTGTGTATTGGAGTAACTGGGATGGATTGAGTGAAATTACAAAAACAATGCAAGTACAGCGTGGTTTAGGAGCTAATAAATTAGCAGTTTCATCGGCAGGAGGAACTATGAATATTATTACCAGAAGTGTTGACCAAAAGCCAGAAATAATAGTGAAGCAAGATTTTGGAAATAATAATTATAAACGAACTGCTTTTAGTTACAATTCAGGATTAAAAAATGACAAATTTGGAATTGTATTAGCAGGTAGTCGTGGAACTGGTGATGGATATGTAGAAGGTACATTTCTTGAAGCTTGGAGTTATTTTGTGAAATTGCAATGGAGGGTTAATGAAAAACATTTACTTTCATTAAGTGCAAATGGGGCTCCGCAACGCCATGGACAAAGAGCTTTTCAAACTACATTAGGGGTATATAATAAAGCATTAGCATCTCAATTAGGAGTAGAAGACCCAGATAAAAATATGAATTTATCAGGTTTTTTAAATGCTAACTCAGAAGAAAAACCACGTTCATATAACTATGATGTGGCTAAATTAAATGGTCAAGATTATTATTTAAGAACAAATTATTACCATAAGCCATTATTTAATTTAAGTCACTTTTGGTCGGCTAACGAAAAACTAACAATTTCTACTGTTGGCTATGCGTCATTTGGTTTTGGGGGCGGTGTATCCATGAATAGTACAATTGCAAATGATAAAACAACAGGATATATTGATTTAAATAATTTATATAATACAAATTCTACTTTTGTTGCATCAGGAAGCACATTAACGTATTATGGAAATGAACGACGTTCATCAAATTTTTTACGATCTTCTGTGAACAATCATCGTTGGTATGGCTTACTTTCTACGGCAACTTATAAAATTAATAAACCTTTAACTTTAACTTTGGGAATAGATGCTCGTTATTATCAAGGCTTACATTATAGAGAGGTAAATAATTTACTTGGCGGAGATTATATTCGTGATTTATCAGATAGAAACGCTCCAAAAGGTTTAATAGATCCTTTTAATCCAACGGCTATTGACCCAAATTTTAGAAATGAGATGAAACGTGTTGGAGATAAAGTGGCTTATAACTTTGACGGCTTAGTTAATTGGGGAGGATTATTTAGTCAGTTAGAATATAAAAAAGATAAATGGACAGCTTTTATGACTCTTACTGGCTCTTATACAGGTTACCAGCGTCGCGATTATTTTGAAAGAAAAGACGTAACAGTTGGTAAAGTCAACAAAGGCTTTAATAAATTTATTGATTATTTTAAAGATAACCGAGATGATAATGTGTTTAATGCGATTGTTGGTTTTAACGAAACTTTATTAGTGAATGAAAATAGTGTTCAAAGCAATGGAAATTCTTTTTTTGTATTCACAAATAACAATCATAGAACCTACGAAAATGGCGATACAACCTTTGTAGTTAAATATAATACCTCTGCAGCACCAATAGATACCTTTTACTTATTAAATGCTAAAAATATACAATATATTCGAAAGAAGCTAAATATACGACTACACGTAAAAAATGGTTCCCTGGATTTACAGTAAAAGGAGGAGTAAACTATAAATTAAATACACATTACAATGTATATGCAAATATTGGGAGTTAAATTGCCCTAAATTTAATAATGTATATAATGGTAATCAAATTGGAAATGTTGAATTTGAAAACTCAGCAAATCAGCTTATAAATTCTCAAGAAATTGGAATGGGTATAAATTATAAAGCAATTGCTGTAAATGTTAATATGTACTATACTAAATGGGACAATAAACCAGTGCCAACTGTTACTGGTAATAATAATGATGTATATAATATTAATGGCGTAAATACTTCACATCTAGGAATTGAAGTTGACTGGGTTTATAAAATTATAAAAGCAATTGGAATGGGAAGGACTATATCTATTGCAGATTGGAAGTATAAAGGTGGAATGCTGTTATTTTAATCGACAGATTACAGGAAATATTGCAGGGTACTGTTGATTATAGTGCCAATAATGCACTCTAGGAAACGCTGCTCAAATGCAATTTAGTAACGCCTTAAAATATAATATAAATAAAGGTTTTTGGATAAAACCTCGATATACCTATTTTGCTAAAAATTATTCAGAATTTAGAGCTACGGATTTAGTAGGTGCCAATAAAGATAAAGAGTCGTGGAGATTACCTAATTATGGATTACTAGATTTAGCTGCTGGGTATGAGTTTAAATTAGATAAAATAAGAATTAATTTAAATGCAAATGTTACAAATGTTTTAGATGCTTTTTATATATCTGATGCAACAAATAATGTGATAGCTCAAAATTTTGACGCCAATTCAGCAACTGTGTTTATTGGCCCAGGCAGACAATTTAAATTTGGAATGAGATTAACTTTTTAAAACTATAAAATAAACAAAATGAAAAAAACAACAATTATAACATCCGTGTTGGCTTTGATAGGAACACTATCATTTGCTCAAGCACCATTGCCAACAACAGAAAACTTTAATAGTTTTATCGGAACTTTTGCTCAGGCAGGTTGGACATTTAATGAGAATCCATCTGGCGCTCCAAATTATTCTTACCCTTCAGGAGGTGTATCAGGAACTGCTGCTGGTCGTTTAGATGAGTCTAATGATAATATCGTAGTATTTGTTGGCGATCAAATGGGACAGGTAACCTTTGCATTAAAAGGTACTATTACTACTGGCGCTTGGCAAGGTTTTTGATGTTCAAGAATCTACTAATGGCTCAACTTGGACTACCACTTTGGCATCGTACACTACAGGTGTTTTAGCTACTAGTTTTAATACTTATTCAGTAACTCCATCAGCTAGCGCTCGCTATATTCGATGGAATTTTTCTACAAAAGTAAGTGGATATAACGTAGCCATTGATGATATTAACATTAGTGAAGGCGCTGCTGCAACACAAGATATTAATGTATGGTATAACACAACAAATATATTAACAAATGGACAACCACGCTTATAACGCAGTTGGCACACCACTTAACTAAATTTTTAGTAAAAATGCTGGCTTAGCAACATTAAATGTTTCATCAATCAGTTTTACAGGAGCTAACGCTTCTGATTATTCAGTAGTGTCTCCAAGCGTACCATTTTCGCTAAACGCACAATCAAATCAGTCTGTAACGATATCATTCAATCCCGGTGCTAATGGCTCGCGTATTGCTGATATGGTAATTGCAAGTACTGATCCTGATGAGGCTTCATATATCATTCACTTAAACGGCGTTGGAGGAACAGCTGCGTCAGAGCCATCAGGACAAGCGTCTGCATTAACTTTTAGTAATATAAAATCTTATCGTGCCACTTATTCTTTTGTTAATGCTGTTGGTGGTGCTGATGGATATATTGTTTTGTATAAAAAGTCATCAACTCCTATTACAGATGTTCCAGTTGATGGTGTATCTTACATGAGAGGAGATATGATTGGTTCATCTAAAGTTGCTTATGTTGGAACAAGTACATTAAATACGGTTCCAAATGTTTGGGCATCATCAAACTATCAGTTATCAGTTTTTGCTTACAATGGAAGCGGCCCGTCAATTAATTACAATACAACTTCACCAGCAACTAATAGTTTAACGAGTTTAGGTTCTATGCAGCCAGCTAATGAATATAATGGAATCTCTACATCTAATTCTTCTTTTGTAACAGATTTACATAATAAGATTAATCCACATACATCGGTTTTTTATAGTAATTACACAAACACTATGTTAAATTCATTTGAGGCTAGAGATACTACAAATGGTCAAAGTTTGTTGAATGTCTTACAGTTCTTACCGTATTGTTTATACACCGCCGTTTGATTATACAGCTTCTGATTTTAGTCGTGAGCATACTTATTGCCATCAATGGATGCCGACAAACCCAGCAGATAATCCAGAAAAACCTGAGTATAATGACCAACATCATTTATTTCTTACTAAACAAACTGATGTTAATGCAGAAAGAAGTAATTATCCTTTAGGTGACGTGGTTACTCCATTAAATACATTTATGAATTGTAAATCTGGAAATGATGCCTTTGCTCATAAAGTTTTTGAGCCTCGTGCTGATCAAAAAGGTAATTCTGCTCGTGCATTAATGTATGTAGCTGTTTGCTATAATGGTGTGAGTGGAAATAACTGGGCGTTCAAAAACCCAATAAATAATACCAATATTCAATACGGTCAAGATCAAAATTTATTAAAAAAATGGCATTTCCAAGATTTGCCAGATTCTTATGAAATTTCTCGTAACGACTTTTTAGATTCATTACAAGGAAACAGAAATCCATTTATTGATAGCGTGCGTTATGCATGTTATATTGATTTTAGTAATATGACTTATATTTCTGCTCCAACATATACTACAGGTATTAATTCTCCTTGTTATGTATCAGTTGGTATTAAAGAAAACGTAGCGACTCATTTCGAATATGTATTGGCTCCAAACCCAACATCTAATGAGTTTTATTTAATGATTGACGCTAAAGTAGCTGAGAAATTTAACTTAGACATTATGGATGTAACTGGAAGAAACGTTTATAAAAGAGATGTTGACGTGATTAATGGATTTAATAATGTGGTTGTGAATGATCTTAAATTAAATAGTGGCGTTTACTTTGTAAACCTTCATTATAAGAATGAGAAAATTACTCGTAAGCTAATTATACAATAATTAATACTAATAATAAAAAAGCCCTTACTAAAAAGTAAGGGCTTTTTTATTGGATTTAATTAATAATTACTTCAACAAAGCTAATTGCAATACCTCCGTCATTTGATTGACATACTTAAAAGTTAAGCCTTTTAAATAATCTGCTTTAATATCATCAACATCTTTTTTATTATCTGCACACAAAATAATTTCATTTAATACCAGCACGCTTTGCGGCTAATATTTTTTCTTTTATTCCGCCAACAGGTAATACTTTTCCTCGTAAGGTAATTTCGCCAGTCATGGCTAAATGTTTTTTTACTTTACGCTTAGTTAAAGCAGAAGTAATAGAGGTTAACATAGCAATACCGGCACTTGGACCATCTTTAGGTGTGGCACCTTCTGGTACGTGAACATGAATATTGTAATTTTCAAACACTTCCGAATCAATATTCAATTCTTCGTTATGTGCTTTGATGAACTCTAAGGCTAATGTCGCACTTTCTTTCATCACATCACCTAAATTTCCTGTTAAGGTTAATTTAGCCCCTTTACCTTTAGATAAAGAAGTTTCAATAAATAAAATATCGCCTCCAACTTGTGTCCAAGCTAAACCAGTAACTACACCAGCTACATCATTACCTTGATACTTCGCTTTTTCGTGAGAAGGTCCCAATATTTTAGCAATGACTTCTTCTGATATTTTAGGTAAGGTTTCTTCTTTAACCACATGAACTGCTACATAACGTGCAATTTTAGAAATACGTTTTTCTAAATTACGAACGCCACTTTCGGCTGTGTAATTTTCAATGACGAATTCTAATTGCTTATCCGTTAATTTTAATTGCGATTTTTTTAAACCGTTTTCTTCAATTTGTTTTGGCAATAAATGTTGTTTGGCAATTTCAATTTTCTCTTCAACTGTATAACCGCTTACATCAATAATTTCCATACGGTCGCGCAAAGCAGGTTGTATGGTTGCTAAATTATTACAAGTGGCAATAAATAATACTTTACTTAAATCGAAATCGTTCTCTAAAAAATTATCGTAAAAGGTTGAATTTTGTTCTGGATCTAAAACTTCTAATAGAGCAGAGGATGGGTCACCATGATAATCGCTTCCTACTTTATCTATCTCATCTAAAATAAAAACAGGGTTGGACGATTGTACCTTTTTCAGGTTCTGTAAAATACGTCCTGGCATAGCACCAATATAGGTTTTACGATGTCCACGAATTTCACTTTCATCTTTTAATCCACCTAAGCTCATACGAATGTATTTGCGATTTAAGGCTTTGGCAATACTTTTTCCTAAAGATGTTTTACCAACTCCAGGAGGACCATATAAACACAAAATAGGAGCTTTTAAATCACCTTTTAATTTTAATACAGCTAAATGTTCTAAAATACGTTCCTTTACTTTTTCTAAACCAAAATGATCTTCGTTTAAAGTTGCTTCAGCATGTTTTAAATCGAAATTATCAACTGTAAATTCGTTCCAAGGTAAATCTAATAATAGCTCTAAGTAATTGGTTTGAATGCCAAACTCTGGTGAGTTAGGATTCATACGTGATAATTTGCTCATTTGCTTGTCAAAAATATCTCCAATTTCTTTACTCCATTTTTTGGTTTTTGCTTTTTCTCTTAACTCTTCAAAATCTTGTTCATGACTTTTTTCGCCTAACTCTTCTTGAATAGTTTTAATTTGTTGATGTAAAAAATAATCACGTTGTTGTTTATCTAAATCAACTTTTACTTTATCTTGAATTTGATTTTTTAGCTCCAACATTTGTAAATCCTTTGTTAAATGAGTCAACACCATGGTTGCTCTATCTTTTAAACTAGGAACTTCTAACATTTGTTGTTTCTCAGCAGAGCTTGCATTCATATTTGATGAAATAAAATTCACCATAAAATTTTGGCTCTCAATATTATTTAAAGCAAAACCAGCTTCTGTAGGAATGTGTTGCGATTTTTGAATAATTTGTATGGCCGTATCTTTTAAGGTAGAAACAATGGCTTGAAATTCTTCGTCGCCTTTTTCGGGACGAGTTTCTTCAAATCGTTGAGTCTTAGCTTTGTAGTAAGGCTCATTTTGAGTGAATTCTTTGATGCGAAAACGCTTTTTCCCTTGGATAATAACGGTTGTATTGCCATCGGGCATACGTAACATTTTAATGATTTGAGCTACAGTTCCAACGTTATGTAAATCCTCAGGTTGAGGATCTTCAATACCATCGTTTTTTTGAGTAACTACGCCAATCGTTTTATCGCCTTTGTAAGCATCTTTTATAAGGTTAATAGACTTATCTCTACCAACGGTAATAGGAATAACTACTCCTGGAAATAAAACAGTATTGCGAAGCGGCAAAATTGACAGTATTTCGGGTATTTTTTCGGCGTGCATATTGTCCTCATCTTCTGCCGAAAGTAAAGGAATGAAATCGCTATCCTCGTCAATCATTGGTTCAAAGGGCATTTTATCTGAATCTTTAAAGAAAATCATAGTATTGGGTGTTAATTGCGGTATACAATATACGATTATTATGCCATTGGTGTTTTAGGACTTTGTGGCAGGATATACTATTTTTCGCAGTTCTTTTCTTATATTTGCTCCGTTGGAAAAGGGAATTTGGTGAAAATCCAATACTGTACCCGCAGCTGTAAGTTTCAAATGATGTTATACACATAGCCACTGTTTAATTATGGGAAGGCGTATAACAGAAGCAAGTCAGAAGACCTCCCAATAAATCGATGTTTAGAATTCCGGGAAAAGGATTCATAAAGACATTGTAACCGTTTGAATGAAATTTCATTTTATTGTTAGTGCTTGGGTGAGTTTGCTTTTTTGCTATACTCCTATAAATGCGCAATTTGCCCCACCTGTTGGTCAAGAAGGAACGACCGCCATGTATAAAGATAGTTCTGCTTTTGTTGCTTGGGCTAATAAATGTAATGTCGTAAGAGGTTTTCAAGACATATCCAATCAAAGTTTAGGTTATACCAATGTTGGAGATAGTTCTTTGGCTATTGGCCAAGCAGGCACTAATGGCGTGGTTAGTTTGGGAGATGGAGGAGTTGCTATTCTTGAATTTTCAAGTCCGATTTTGGATGGCATTGGACCTGATTTTGCTGTGTTTGAAAATGGGTTTGATAATTTGTTTTTAGAATTAGCCTTTGTAGAAGTGAGTAGCGATGGGATTCACTTTTTTAGATTTCCTGCAATTAGTAATACAGATACAACAATTCAAACAGATGGCTTTGGTTTAACAGATGCATCGAAAATACATAACCTTGCAGGTAAATACAGAGCAGAGTATGGAACTCCTTTTGATTTATCTGATTTAACCAATGATGCTTTATTAAATAAACAGACTATCACTCATGTTAAAGTGATTGATGTAATTGGCTCTATTCAAAATGAATATTGTAGTAGAGATGCTAATAACCATAAAATAAACGACCCTTGGCCAACCGGCTGGGGAAATGGAGGTTTTGATTTAGATGCGGTAGGAGTTATTCATCAACAAGCAGTAGGGATTGATGAATTGGAATTAAGGAATGTTTCTATTTATCCAAATCCTGCAATGGATGTGTTGTATGTTAATCTTCCATCAATCAATTATTCTGTGGAAGTAATCAATTTGATGGGTGAAGTTGTTTTGAAGTCAGAAAATAAATTCAATACAACTTCTTTAGAATTAAGCAATTTAAAATCAGGAGTTTATTTCTTAACGATTGCCTCAGAAGGACAACAAAAGCAAATGAAGTTTTTGAAGTTGTAGTTTGATAGGAACACTGATGGAACGGATTATTTGGATTTTCGCGGATTTTTAAAACGATTAATTTGTTGATACGCAAAAAATAAAATCGGTATTAATCAGTTAAATCCGTTTTATCCGCGTTCCAATTTTATTGTTAAACAAACCACGATCTAAACGTATCATAAAAAAACAAATAAATAAAGTACAATACAAAGCACCACGAAATGGCAGAGATGCTTAAATATATAATTACTTTTTTCTTGTCTTTATAAAAACGCTCTGCTAAAAAAGCACCAATTGGTATTGATAGGAAAATAGGAGTAAGGATAGCAATGCCAGTTAAACCAAAACGATGTTTAATTCGGATGACTCTACGATTAAATTTGGTAAATATTTTTTTAGGATGTTTAGAAGAAAACATGCCTTCCTTTACTTTATCCCACCACTTTAAAATCCCCGCAAATAAATAGGTAAATAAAACAGACCCAAAAACAGCGCCAGTACAGCTACTTACTAAGGCTAATAGGTAATTAGATTTATAAATAGCAATAACCGTAGGGATCCCAATTTTTGACAAGGAAATAGTACAAGCTAGTGCAGCAGAAATGAATTGTAAAACGTCGGTACTATCCATTTTGGTAGAGTAGAGTTAGAACTAAAAAATTATATTTTTTCGCCAAAGGCTAAATCACCAGCATCGCCTAAACCTGGTACAATGTATGAATGAGCTGTTAATTCTTCATCAATTGCCCCACACCAAATAGTGAAATTTTTAGTTGGTAAATTTGCTTTCACATAATCAACTCCTTCGCGGCTGCTAATAGCTGAAATAATATGTACATGCTTTGGGGTGCCTTTTGCTAAAATTGCTTTGTAAGCTAAAACAATTGAACCACCTGTGGCAATCATTGGGTCACATAAAATCAATACTTTATCATCAATGTTTGGACTAGATACATATTCTACATGAATATCAAAGGTATTATCTTTATGATGTCTTCTATAAGCTGAAATAAAAGCATTTTGAGCTCTATCGAAGTAATTTAGTACACCTATGTGCATGGGCAAGCCTGCGCGTAAAATAGTAGCAATAACTGGTTGGTCAGTTAAATGACTTGTTTCAGCAATTCCTAGTGGAGTAGTCGTTTCTTTAGTATGATATTCTAATGTTTTAGAAATTTCGTAACTCATAATTTCCCCCATACGCTCTAAATTTCTGCGGAAGCGCATGCTATCTTTTTGAATAGTGACATCACGTAACTCAGCAACAAACTGATTAAAAATAGAATTTTGCTCGGATAATATATGGACCATCATGTGTGTTATTTAGTAAGTAATTTGTTGTCTAAGTTAAAAGTTATAAATCAGAATTAATAATTTTTTATAGGAGTCTGCTTAATTTTTATGTTTTAAATTTGTTACAGCGGGTTTTTGAGCGAAATAAGGCAAATTTTGCAGTCGATGTGTCCAACATCGACGAAAAATTTAACGAAATTGCAGCCAAAAAAAGGCGTAACAAAATAAATAGATAAAATTTAAACAGACTCTACGGTTTCTTTTGGTTTTCGTCCTGCCAAATAAACGCCGCTAATAATTAAAATTCCCGAAACAACTTTTAAAGGCGTTAATTCGTCTTTACCTAACCAAATAGCAATAATAGTTGCTAGAAAAGGCTGTAAATAAATATACATACTTACTACCGACGAACTTAAAGCCTTTAACGCGTATGTGTTTAACAAATAAGCTAAAAAGGTTGTAGCTACTACGACAAATGCCATTGCAAATAATGTTTTTGAGGATAAAGAACTCCAATCAACACTCAATAAATCTGGCATACCAAATGGACAGATATAAATAAAGCCAAATAAAAATATCCATTTCATTACGGTGACGGTTTGGTATTTTTGCATGTATGGTTTGGCCATTACTACAAAAACAGCCCAAGATAAAGAGTTTACTAAAGTCATTAAATCGCCTGCAGCAGTTTCGCTGCCAATTGCAAATGAACCTTGTGCTTTAAATAATAACAAAGTTACGGCTCCAATAACCCCAAAACCTAAACCAGTTAATTTTAAAGCAGTGAGACGTTCTTTAAACACAATAATAGTAAACAACATCACGGCAATAGGATTGCTCACCATAATAATAGCAGAGTTAATAGGTTTGGTTAAACTCAAACCATAAATAAAAAAGGCTTGGTTAACCGCAACACCAAACAATGCTAAAAGCATCATTTTTTTTAGATCTCCTTTTTCTAACGATTCTTTTTTAGAAAAGAAAGACAATGCCCAAAATAAAACTAGCGCGCCGCTAATTCGTAACATTACTAAACCCAAAGGTTTGATATAAGTAGGCATTAAATCTTTAGCAATGGAATAATTCAAGGCATAAATTACCTGAGCGGCAAATAAAGAAAGATGGGCTTTTAAAGAAGAATTCATTTTCGTTGACAAATATGCGGTATATTTTCCGAAATTTACGCATGCTTTTTACAGACCAGTTAAATAATACGATTGAATTAAAATCATTTCCAAAACGTGTTATATCTATAGTGCCTTCTCAATCGGAGCTGCTTTGGGATTTAGGTTTAAGAGAAGAGTTGATAGGTATTACTAAATTTTGTATTCATCCACAGGAAATGTTTAAAAGCATTGAAAGAGTAGGTGGAACCAAAACCTTGAATATCGAAAAAATTAGAGCTTTAAAACCAGATTTAATTATTGGGAATAAAGAAGAAAATGAGCAATCACAAATTTTAGAATTGCAAAAAGAGTTTACCGTTTGGATGAGTGATATATATACTTTGGAAGATTCTTTAAGTATGATTGAAAAGATTGGAGCATTAGTAAATAAAGTAGAGGCAGCTAATGTGATTAAAAATAACATTCAACCTTCTTTTTTGAATTTGAGACAACTCAACAAAAATGGTTTGTATTTTATTTGGAGAGAACCTTTTATGGCGGCAGGTAAGGCAACATTTATTGGAGATATACTTAAACGAATTGGATTTGAAAATAAACTAAGTAATGAGCAGGCTCGCTATCCTGAATTAAATTTAGACGAGATAAAATTGCTTAATCCTGAATTGATATTTTTGTCATCCGAGCCTTATCCTTTTAAAGCTAATCATATTAAAGAACTACAAGATATTTTACCTCATTCAAAGATAGTTTTGGTAGACGGAGAATTATTCTCCTGGTATGGAAGTCGTTTACAAAAAAGCGTAGCGTATTTTAATGAACTAATTAAAATCTTATAATAACAAAAAACTCCGCCAAAATTAATGAGCGGAGTTTTAAATGTATAGTTGATATATTACTTGTAGGTAGGTCTATTGATACTTGCACCTAATGCTTTTCCGTAACCTGGACTTGTATTAAACTTTAAGCTAAATTCTAATCCACCTTTTGCTTTTGATGCGCCTGTTAATTGAGAGGTATTTAAATCATAACTTACACAAAAAGCATATTTATCATATTGAAACTGTAGAGCAGGTATAATAGCATCACCCACACGATAATAAGCTCCTAATGCAATTGAACTCGCTTTTTTAATGCCTGTATAAACAGATTGATCTTGGATAATGTATTTAAATAAACAACCAATATTTATTTCTTGTGATGGTCCTTGGCGCATATATAAAGCGCTTGGAACAATTGCAATTCCTGCATTTTGAATACCGATATCAAAATTTCCATGCACTGCATATTTCACAAATTGTTTATCACCACTAAGTGCATAAGAATATTTTGGCATATTATAATGAAATACAGATGCACCAATATCAAATTTAGTACCGTCGTTAGCACTAATGTAACGCTCACTTTTAGCATAATGATATACAATACCCGCTACTAAATCACCTTGTATAAATGAATTTGTTGGTGTTTTTTCTCCAGATGCAATAGCCGCATCATAAGTAGAACCATTATACTGGCTTTCCCATTGCAATTTAGATGGATCAATAGTTCTGTAATTTATACCGCCACCAATTCCAGCCGAAAACTTACCATAAGCACTCGTTTTAACAACCGCATTAAATCCTAAATTCACTAATATAGCACCTAAGCCTGCGTCGCCAGCTTTATCTTTATAGATACTTAGTGCTAAACCTGTATAGGCTTTTTTTAGTTTTAAATGTTTAATTGTTTTCTCAATACTTATACCATAAGTTTGAAAAGGACTAGTAACACTTGCCCATTGATTTCTATAATTTGCAATGATTCTAGTATCAAAAGCAGTACAACTCATAGCAGGATTTAATAAAACCGGCGTTTCGTTAAATTGCGAAAAGTGTATGTCTTGGGCCTTTGTTAACAGAGGTAATAAGATGATACTTGTAAGGATTATTTTTTTCATTTTCATAGTTCTAAAATTTTATATATCGTATTCTGATTATCTAATAAGTGTAATATTACCTTTCATTTTAAAGGATTGTCCATCAATGGATACACCATCCGCTTTGTAAACAAACACACCAGTGTCCATTTTTTTACCTCTAAATGTTCCATCCCAACTATTTTCTAAGGTCGAAGTTTCAAATACTTTTTCTCCCCAACGGTTAAAAATTTGCAAGTTAAACGTTGAGATGCATCTTCCATGCACATTAATCACATCATTTAATCCATCATCATTAGGCGAGAACACATTTGGAATAAACAAATCACCACAATTAATATCAACTATTACGGTTACTGTATCTTGAGTTTTGCAATATGGAGAGTTTGACGCAACTACGATATATTGTGTTGTTAAAGTTGGTTGCACCACAGTGTTTGAACAGGTAACGCATGTAATGGTATTTCCATTAACGTTTGGCGACCAACTGTATGATACACCACCTGATGCATAAACGGTAGCAGTTTCACCAATATTAATAGTCGTGTCACCATCAACAATTAATACAGGCATATCAAATACATTAACAAAATTTGTTTTCACTAAAGTATCAAAGCCACAAGTATTAGATGCCGTAGCTACAACTGAGAAACTACCAGCAGAAGGATAACAAGCTTCAGGAGCAATACCAACGGAAGAAGTACCAATACCGCTTTCATAATACCATTGATAGAAAATAGGTTGGCTTCCGGTTGTAGTAGCACTAAACGTTACACAACCACCTGTACAAATAGTATCGTTGTTTAATGTTGTAAAATTGGTAATGTTTGGCGGTGTTTTTACTAATAATTTAATTGTATCTGATTGAGAGCAAACACCGTTAGAAATAGTGACCGTGTAAATTACCGTTGTTGTACTTGGAGGTGTTGCTACAATGCTTGATGTATTATTTGCTCCAGTAATCGCGTTGGTTGGTTGCCATGTATAAGTTAAGCCAGCTACAAAAGGTGCAGATAGAGTAACCGTTTTTGTTAAACAAACAGTAGGGCTGCTAGCAATAATGTTTGGATTAATAACAGGTAAAACGCTTACTGTAGCTACAGCTTGGGCCGTACAAGCACCAGTTCCTGCTAATACTGTATATGTACTAGTTGTAGTTGGATTTACTAAAACAGTATCGTTTGAAGCGGGATTAGCTCCTGTGCTTGCTGTCCAAACATAAGGTCCAAAACCGTTACAAGATAAACTTGTTGTTTGTCCACTACAAATTGTAGAAACCGAAGGTGTAATACTAACCGTTAATGATGGCGTAACAGAAACCGAAGCTACAGCTTGAGCAGTACAAGCGCCAGTGCCTGATAATACCGTGTAAGATGTTGTAGTTGATGGCGTTACTGTTATTGAGGCTGTAGTTGCTCCTGTTGACCATACAAAAGGACCTGTGCCTGATGATGATAAGGTTGTATTTGCTCCTAAGCAAATAATTGTATTAGCAGGAGTAATATTGATAGATAAAGTAGGTGAAATGGACACAGTTGCTATGGCTGTTGTGGTACAAGCTCCCGTTCCAGATAAAACCGTATAGGTTGTTGTTGTATTAGGGGTAACAGTAACATTAGCCGCACTAGTTGGATTTACTCCTGTACTTGCTGTCCAGGTAAATGGTCCTCCACCAGATACTGATAACGAAGTGCTTTCTCCTAAGCAGATTGTTGTATTTGATGGAGTGATGTTGATTGAGGGTGTTGCACCAACAGAAACAGTCGCAACTGCTTGAGCGGTGCAAGCTCCAGTACCAGATAAAACTGTATAAGTTGTACTAATTAATGGAGAAACGGTAACCGTAGCTGCACTTGCTGGATTTGTTCCTGAACTTGCCGTCCATGTAAATGGAGCAGAGCCACTTGATGAAAGCACAGCACTTTGACCAGCACATATAGTTGATAAAGAAGGTGTAATACTAATAGACGGCGTTAAAGAAATTGAAACAGTTGCAATGGCAGAAGATGTGCATGTTCCAACGCCTGATACAACTGTATATGTTGTAGTAGAAGAAGGAGTAACAGTTACATTGGCAACACTAGCTGGAGCTGTTCCCGTGCTGGCACTCCATACAAATGGTCCTGTACCCGACGCCGATAAGCCTTGGCTTTGTCCTAAACAAATAGCAGAAAGTGAAGGTGTAATCGATACAGATGGTGGAAGTCCTACTGAAACAGTAGCTACTGCTGTTGCAGTACATGTTCCCGCACCAGATAAAACGGTATAGGTCGTAGTAACAGATGGTGTAACTACTACATTAGCAGCACTTGCAGGGTTTGCGCCCGAACTAGCAGTCCACACAAAGGGGGCTGAACCGCTTGAAGAAAGAGTTGTATTTTGCCCTATACATATTGTAGATAAAGATGGCGTAATAGAAATGGATGGAGTAGTAGAAATTGAAACAGTAGCAACTGCTTGTGCTGTGCAAGTTCCAACACCTGATACAACTGTGTATGTTGTTGTAGATGATGGAGTAACAGTAACGTTTGCCGCACTAGCTGGATTTGCACCTGAACTTGCAGTCCAAACAAATGGACCTGGGCCTGTAGATGATAACGAAACACTTTGCCCTAAACAAATTGTTGAAGATGACGGTGATACCGTTATAGGAACTGGTGATGTTACTGTAACAGTTCCTGTGCCAACAACTGAAGTGGGTGTATTAGCAGGATTTAAACCATTTACAGTTACTGTGTATACAGTTGTGCTTCCTGGTGAAACTGTTATAGTTTGAGTGGTCATGCCACCAGGTGCCCAAGCAAAAGTGGGATTAGTTAAAGTAGTGTTAGCTGAAATAGTAGCCGTTTGACCTGCACATATTGTGGCGCTTGTAACTGGTGCAATTAATCCACAATTTGTTGATCCAGAACCGCCTACCTGATTAAAATTAATGTTTTGAGCTTGATTTGAATAGTTGGTGAGTAAGAGTTGATAATATTCTCCTGCAATGGCGTTGTTAATTGTTACTGTTTCCGTTGCACTTGCCGAAAAACTGCAATCAACTGTATTTGCTGCAGTTAAATTTGAGCAATTTCCAGTAGGTGAAGTAAATGGTCCCCAAAGAATAAAATCTACGTCACCACCACCAGTTCCACTAACTCCAATATTAATAACTCCATTTTGAGACACTTGAAAGTAATACCAAGCAGGATTTGGTTGAGTAATTAAACAACCATAATCTGGTCCAGCAGCGGCACTTCCACCTGTTCCCGCAGGAAATGTTGTACCTGAAGTGTTATTTGCACAAAATGCTGCAGAGCTAGCGCACGCCGATTGTGAATAGAACTTCAACGAAGTTAAACAAAGCAATAAAAAACAAATTTTCAGAAGGTTCATAAATATTTTTTGTTACAGATCGTTTTTATAATTATCTAATAAGGGTAATGTTACCTTTCATTTTAAAGGATTGTCCATCAATGGATACACCATCCGCTTTGTAAACAAACACACCAGTGTCCATTTTTTTACCTCTAAATGTTCCGTCCCAACTGTTTTCTAAGGTCGAAGTTTCAAATACTTTTTCTCCCCAACGGTTAAAAATTTGCAAGTTAAACGTTGAGATGCATCTTCCATGCACATTAATTACATCATTTAATCCATCATCATTTGGAGAGAAAACATTTGGAATAAAGAAATCACCACAATTAATATCAACTATTACGGTTACTGTATCTTGAGTTTTGCAATATGGAGAGTTTGACGCAACTACGATATATTGTGTTGTTAAAGTTGGTTGCACCACAGTGTTTGAACAGGTAACGCATGTAATGGTATTTCCATTAACGTTTGGCGACCAACTGTATGATACACCACCTGATGCATAAACGGTAGCAGTTTCACCAATATTAATAGTCGTGTCACCATCAACAATTAATACAGGCATATCAAATACATTAACAAAATTTGTTTTCACTAAAGTGTCAAAGCCACAAGTATTAGATGCCATAGCTACAACCGAGAAACTACCAGCAGAAGGATAACAAGCCTCAGGAGCAATACCAACGGAAGAAGTACCAATACCGCTTTCATAATACCATTGATAGAAAATAGGTTGGCTACCAGTTGCAGTAGCACTAAACGTTACACAACCACCTGTACAAATAGTATCGTTGTTAAGTGTAGTAAAATTAGTAATGTTTGGAGGTGTTTTAATTTGTAATTGTACAGTATTTGTTCCAATACATACTCCATTAGAAATTGTAACTGTATAAATAACAGTTGCTGTGCTAGGAGGCATTGCTACAATACTTGATGTGTTATTTGCTCCAGAAATAGCATTAGTTGGCTGCCATGTATAAGTTAAGCCTGGTGTTGTTGGAGAAGAAATACTAACAGTTTTAGTTAAACAAACCGTAGGACTGCTTATAGTAAGAACAGGATTAATAGAAGGTAGTACGCTTACCGTTACAACAGCAGGAATCATGATACATCCGGCTGCTGTTTGTCCAGCAACTGTATAAGCAGTTGTTGTTATTGGATTTACTGCAACAGTATCATTAGCCATTAGTCCGGGAGACCAAGTGTAGGTGTTTGCTCCAGTAGCAGTTAACGTAGTTCCAGTTGTTCCAATACAAATAACCGAGTTAGCAGTAGTTGCAGTGATAGTGCTTATTGGAGGAACCATTAATGATATAGTTTGTGTAGCAGTACAACCACTTGTTTCTCCTACTACTGTATAAATACTAGTAGCACTTGGTGTAGCTGTTACTATAGCTCCAGTTGTAGCACTTAATCCTGAACCCGACCAAGTGTAGGTTGTTGCTCCGCTTCCTGTCAAAGATACAGCTGGAATTCCAATACAGTAATAAGGTAAACTTGAAGTGGCACTAACAGTTGGGGTGATAATATTTAGTGTTGTTGAAGTAGAATTAGTGCAAATACCATCTGTGCCAATTACGGTATAAGAAGTGGTAGTTGTTGGGTTTACTATAATTGATGATGTGCTTGCGCCATTTGACCAAATGTAGCTTGTTGCTCCGCTCGCCGTTAAGGTAGCTGATGATCCACTACAAATCGTTGTATTACTTGGCGTAATTGAAATGGTTAAAGTAGCAGAAACACTAACAGTTGCTACTGCTTGAGCCGTACAAGCTCCAGTTCCAGCTAATACCGTATATGTAGCAGTTGTTGTTGGACTCACTGTTACAGTTCCAGTTGGTGTAGGATTTGCTCCTGCACTTGCAGTCCAAACAAAAGGACCAGTACTTCCAACTACAGCTAAATTAGTTGATTGTCCATTACAAATAATAGTACTAGCTGGAGTTATATTAATTGAAAGTGTAGGAGAAATCGATACGGTTGCAACGGCTGTTACTGTACATGCGCCAGTTCCTGATAAAACAGTGTACGTAGTATTTGAAGTAGGAGAAACTGTTACACTTGATGCACTAGCAGGGTTAGCGCCTGCACTGGCTGTCCAGGTAAAAGGGCCAGTACCAGTTGACGTTAAGGTAACGCTTTCGCCTAAGCAAATAGTTGTGTTAGATGGTGAAATATTAATTGGAGCAACTGGTGCAATTGATACGGTTGCTAACGCTGTTGCTGTACAAGCACCCGTGCCAGATAGCACGGTATAGGTAGTTGTTGTGGTTGGAGTAACTGTTACACTTGCAGCACTTGCTGGATTAGCGCCAGAACTTGCTGTCCAAGTAAACGGACCAGCTCCAGAAGATGATAAGCTTACACTTTCTCCCAAACAAATAGTTGTATTGGATGGGGTAATATTAATTGCAGGAGTTGTAGAAATAGAAACCGTTGCGATAGCAGAAGCAGTGCAAGTTCCTGTTCCTGATAAAACAGTATAAGTAGTAGTAGCAGTTGGAGTTACGGTAACATTACCAGTAGCAGGTGGATTTGCGCCTGCACTTGCAGTCCAAACAAAAGGCCCAGCACCACTTGCAGTTAAAGCTTGACTTTGACCTAAACAAATAGTTGATAAGGATGGTGTAATTGAAACAGATAAAGATGGGGATATCGATACAGTAGCAACAGCAGAAGAAGTACAAGTTCCAGTGCCTGATAAAACAGTATAAGTAGTTGTTGTACCAGGAGTAACTGTTACATTTGCCACACTAGCAGGAGTAGCCCCTGAACTGGCAGTCCAAACAAAAGGCCCAGCGCCACTAGCAGATAAAGCTTGGCTCTGTCCGGCACAAATAGTTAATAAAGATGGTGTGATAGCAACAGTTGGAGAAGAAATAACATTAACGGTTATAACAGTTGAACTCACGCAAGCCCCAACTGTTTTAGTAACCGTATAAGTTGTTGTTGCTGTTGGTGTACAAACTGTCAAAGAATTACTTGTTGTGCTAAGGAATGTTCCAGGAGTCCAAGAGTATGTTCCTGCACCACCGTTAGCAGTTAAAGTGGCAGTTTGGCCAAGACAAATTGAACCAGCTGGACTTTGACTTACAGGTAATGCTGGAGGAGGAGTGAATGCTAAAGAAACTGTTTGAGTTACAGGAAATCCAGGACAAGTATTGATGTCAGAATATTTAACCGTATAAGTAGTTGCAGCTGTTGGATTGGCAGTAACTACAGAGCCTGAAGTAGCTGCCAAACCACCTGAAGCAGGCGCCGACCATGTATAAGAACCTATAGCGAATCCACCTGTAGCAGTTAAAGTAACTGTTTGTGGCCCGCAAGTTGTTGTAGGATTTACGGTTGCTGTTATACTAGGTTGATTAGCACACGACAAACCGTTTACATCTAAAAATACACCTGAATCTAAGATGCCATCAGAATCATCCCAAACACCAATAGTCATGGTGTAGGTTTGGCAAGGGACTACTGATGCAGATGCCGTCATAACCGGAGTGCAGGCATCGTATGCTAAACCAGGAGGCGTAGGAATGTAGTAGGCACAATTTATGCATGGACCAGCATTTGCAGGACCATTATTTACATTTTGAATAGAAACAACATTAGAAGTGGTAGTTGTTACTGGTAAAACAGCCAAATTTTGATTAACGTAATTTCCTCCTAATGGGTTAGTACCATTTAAAATAAAACCAAAAACATCGTTAATTGAACCTGTTGAATATTCTGGATATTCTTCCGAACCAAAAACATAATTAATACTTAATGTTGCGCAACTAGGTGTGATTAAAAAATTTATGTAGCAACCATCAAATGTTGTTCCGCCAGAAAGAGTGTTGCCTATTGGTGAACCTGATGCAAAATTATCTAAACTTAAATTATTAGAACTAGTGTTTGGACCAGCAATATTTGAAGCATCCCCAGTAGTTAATAAAATACCTGAGTTTAATGTTCCTCCCAATGCCCCAGCACCGTTAGCAAATGTAGCATAAGCACCTGAGGGACAAGTAATGGTTAAACCACTAACAACCACACCATTTCCCTGTAATAAAGATTGCATTTGCGCAATAGTAGGGTTTACCGCTGTGGTAATTTGCCCATAAGAATTAGAGAATATGGCTGTAAGTAAAACAAAAAGGAATAATTTTTTCATATATCGATGAAGTTATTTTTTAATTAATCTATTTAATGATTTAATAACCAAGCATGATGTTTTGTTTTTCGATAAACATCACTATTTCTTAGATAATTTTAAATCGTTAATTAATCTTTAAATTTATGAAATTCAGACTGTTCGGACAAATATCACCTCTTTAAAACGAGTGAAACTATGGTTTGAGTTAGGGAATGAATTAGGAGATTGATATTGGCCAAAAATTGGTCTAAAAAACGTATCTTTGCGCAAATAAAAAATAATGATTCAGATAGGAAAAACAAATACTTTAACTATTTTACGACAAACGCCTCCAGGAATGTTTTTGGGTAATGATGAAAATGAAGTAGTATTGTTACCAAATAAATGTATTGAACCCGATTTTAAAGTTGGAGATGAAATTGAGGTGTTTATTTATAAAGATTCGGAAGATCGATTAATTGCTACCCGATTAAAACCTTATGTTGAAATTAATCAGTTTGCTTTTTTAAACGTTTCGGAAGTTAGTCGTGTTGGTGCTTTTTTAGATTGGGGTTTAGAAAAAGATTTATTTGTTCCTTTTAAAGAACAAAAACAAAAAATGATTGAAGGTCATAATTATGTGGTGTTTATTTATTTAGATGAATTAACGGATCGAATTGTTGCTTCAAGTAAAATCAACAAATTTATTAGCAACGAAGTTTTAGAAGTAGAACAAGGTGAAGAAGTAGATTTATTAGTTTATAACGAAACAAACTTAGGATTTACATGTGTTATCAATGGTATTCATAAAGGTTTAATTTATCATAACGATGTGTTTACTGACCTAGCAGTTGGCGATTCAGTAAAAGGTTATGTAAAATTAATTAGAGAGGGAAATTTAATAGATTTAAGTTTACAAAAAGTAGGTTTTAAACATGTTTTATCTTCTACCGAAAAAATATTAGAATATTTAATTGCTCATGATGGTTATTTAGAGTTAACGGATAAAGCATCTCCAGATTTAATTGAAAGACGTTTTGATATGAGTAAAGCAACTTATAAAAAGTCAATTGGTATTTTATATCGTCAACGAAAAATCACCTTACATCCTGATGGCGTGCGTTTAGTTGCAGCTGTTGAAGTGGAAGAAGCAAAGGGAGTTTAGTTTTTCTCGTTATTGCGAGGGTTTTATCCGACACAATCTCACACGATACTAAATTTGAGATTGATTCACTCCGTTCGCAATGACGAAATTAATCCTGAAGGTGAACCAAATCATTTTTTGTAAATACTCTTACTGGATATAAAGCAGCCAAAAAGCCTATCCCCATTACTACTGCTAATATCCAGATAAAATCTTTTAATTGTAAATCTATAGGATAGTAGGCAATAACAGATTGATCATCAAAGGTTACTAAATGAAATTGTTGCTGCAAAATGCAAATAATCAATCCAATAATTAATCCGGTAAAAGCGCCTACAGAAGTAATTAAAAATCCTTCTTGCATAAAAATAGTTCTAATAAATTTTTGATCTGCCCCTAAATTATATAAGGTTTTAATATCTTTTTTCTTTTCAATAATTAACATGGTTAAGGCGCCAATGATATTGAATGTCGCGATCACTAAGATAAATGCTAAAATCAAAAAGGTCCATAATTTTTCTGTTTCTAAGGTTTTAAATAACACATCATTTAATTGATATCTATTTTTGATTTGATATTCATTACCTAATTCCATTTGCAGTTTTGCTTGGATAGAGGCCAATTGATCCTTGTCTTCAATGCTTAGTTCTATAATCGAAAAAGCGTCTTTACAATCAAATAATTGTTGAGCAGCTTCTAAATCAATCAGCACATATTTAAAATCAAAATCATCATTTAAAGAAAATATCCCTGCAGGACTAATGGATAATTTATTGAACGCATCCTCAGGATTAATTCCTTCTGTTTTACCTCTGATAGGTGCATAAATTGAAATAGGAGACACAAAATCATTGACATTAATTCCTAATCTTCCCGCAACGCCTCTTCCAAACACTCCGTAAAACTGATTATCATATTTAAAACGGTAGGTTCCCTCAGTAACTACGGTATCGAAATGGGTTAAGTTTTTAAATTCTTCATCCACACCTTTTACGGTAATAATGGCTTGTCGTTCATCTAATTTCATCAAGGCGTTTTCTTCAATAGAGTAGGAGATTCCGTTGATTCCAGAAATTGATTTTATTTTTTTTGTCAATTCATCTTTATTACTCATGTACTTTGAATTGACAGCCGTAATTTTTAAATCTGGTTCAATAGCATGATACAAATCAGCAACCACATTGGTCAAACCATTCATAGCAGAAAGTACAATAATTAAAGCAGCAGTAGTTAAAGCAATAGCTACAATACTAATCCAAGAAATGACATTGATGGCATTATTAGATTTTTTTGAAATTAAATACCGTTTGGCTATAAAAAAAGAAAGATTCAAATTCAATAAAAAGTAAAGTTCTTGTATTGGTAAAAATACAAAATTAATTACTCATTTAAGGATTGATTGTAGATGATGAGAGAGTTGTTTTACTCATTCAAGTGTTTTTGTTATTTTATTTTAACTAAATTTGATAAACTTTAAAACTTTATACATGAAAAAAACTTTACTTTTTGCCGCTTTATTAATAGGTGGGTTATCACAATTATCTGCGCAATGTACTATTATTCCAGGATGTACTCTAGGTTCCACTGGGTATTGTACAACTCCTGCGGAAAACACATCATTGCCCAATGGAACTGAATTAGTGCCTTATTCAACAGTTATTCAATTGAGTTTAGGAACTAATGTAGGAGGTTTTGTAACAATTACGGATGCTACTATTAGTGGTGTAATAGGTTCTCCTTCTGGGTTTACGTATTCAGTTAATCCTGTTGGAGGAACTTTTGTAGGAGGATCTGATGCTTGTTTAATTCTTTCAGGAACACCATCTTTAGGTTCTGCAGGGACTTATACAGTAGGTTTAGGTTTTGATGTAAATACTAGTTTTGGACCAACTACTCAAACTTTAAATTTCGGTTTACAAATTGATCCATCTGGAACAACTAACGTTAAGTCAATTACTGCATCTTCTAATTTTGTGATTGCACCAAATCCTGCAACTAATGAGTTATTTGTAGCTTCAGCTTCTCATTTTGGAAAAGTGGTTATTATAGATGCTTTAGGTAAAACTGTTTTATCGCATGATGCTAATTATGCAGCTCAAACAACTATCAATATTAGTTCTTTAAGCAAAGGTGTTTACTTTTTACAAGTAAGCGATGGCACAAATTTAACGACTAAGAAATTTATTAAAGATTAATTTTCTCTTTTCAAAAAGAAATCCCCGGTAGTATATACTATCGGGGATTTTTTTTATTTAATATCATTAAATTGGTTTATTGAAAATTGCATTTATTTTTTCAGCATAATCATACGAATCATCAATAAAGAAATTTAATTCAGGAACTACGCGTACTTGTTTTCCAATACTAAATCCTAATATTTTACGAATATGTTGTTTTTGATCATTGATTGATTTGAATAAAGCATCTACATCTTGAGTTGCCATAATACTTAAATATATTTTCGCTGAACTTAAGTCAGAACTCACACGTACAATTGTTACCGTAATAAAGCCATTATTAAACATGGTTTTAGCATTAGCTCTAAAAATTTCGGCTAATTCTTTTTGCAATAATTTGGCAACCTTACTTTGTCTTACACTTTCCATGGCGTAAAGGTAATGATTTAGATTCTAATTCCAATCAAACAAACGTCATCTACTTGTTCCAAATTTCCTTTCCAATTAGTGAATTGTTCTTTCACAATTTCTTCTTGTGCTACTAAATCTAAATGCTGAATTGAGACTAATAGTTCCTTTAATTGCTTGTATTTAAATTTTTTGCCTTTTGGACCACCAAACTGATCGGCATAACCGTCGGTAAAGGTGTAAATAACGTCATTTGGTTTTAGGTCGATACTGTGCTGTTTAAAGGGTTTTAAATCGCTACCAAAAATGCCTACAGGTTGTTTGTCGCCATTAAATTCTTCTAATTCATACCCTGATTCATTTTTTCTGATAATATAAAATGCATGATTAGCCGCTGCGTATTGTAAAGTCATTTGTTCTTTATCAATTACACAAATGGTCATATCCATCCCATCTTGTTGCTCTCCAGATAATCCTTTTTGACGAAGTGCTGTGATTACTTTTTTCCTTAATCTACTCAAAATTAAAGCAGGTTCTGTTAAATCATGTTCGTTGATAATTTCATTCAACAAAGAAACTCCTAACATACTCATAAAACCTCCAGGAACTCCATGACCCGAGCAATCGCCAGTGGCGAAAATGATTTTATCATTCTTGCTGGTAATCCAAAAAAAGTCGCCACTAATAATGTCTTTAGGTTCAAACAATACAAAAGATTCTTTAAAGTAAGCCGCGAACTCATGTTTTAAGGGCATCATGGCTGTTTGTATTTTTTGCGCATAGCGTATACTATCCGTAATTTCTTTATTCTTTTGATGAATTGTATTATGCTGAGTTTCTATTAATAGAGAATTTTCTTCTAGTTGATAGTTCTTTAAATTTAAATCAGAATTTAAATATTGTAATTGTTTACCGGATTTAATTTTTAAACGGTATTGCCAAATCGCAAATATTAATAAGGAAGAAAGAATGATAAGTGCGATTACCGAAAAGATAATGATGAGTTGTTGTTTTCTGCTTTCAGCGTCAGTCTCAGCTAGTTTTTTAGCAACCTCTAATTTTTGTAATTCTTGTTTTTTATTGAAATTAAATTCAAGTTCTTTTCTAACGATTTCTTTTGTTTTATCAATGTTATACAAACTGTCTCTTAATACAATGTATTGTTTAAAATGAAAAAGAGATTTATCGGCATTATGTTGCTGGCTGTAAGCATTGCTTAATACTTGATGTGCATCCTTTATTAAGTAGGGTAATTTTAGTTTCAAGCTTGCCGTAAGAGCTTTTGTACCATTTTCAATAGCTGCTTTTACATTGTTTTGATTGTAGTTAATTTGAGAGAGCACTAAAGTGGCTGAAACTAAACCTTCTTCGTCTCCAATTATATTTCTGATTGTAATACAACTATCAATATGTTTAGTAGCATCTTCATACTTTTTAGTAAAGTTGTAATTTTGAGCAATGTTTTCATGCACTTCAGCTATTCTGTTACGAATATTAATTTGCTTACTAATAGCTAAGGCCATGAAATGATAACTTAGCGCTTTTCTGTAATCGCCTTTGTTTTGATAGATTTTTCCAAGATTAGTTAATCTACCAGAAACACATTGTAAATCATTAATTTCTTTGCAAATATCTAAACTCTTTAATTCAGATTCTAAAGCTTTATCCGCTTCTCCAATATCGATGTAAATTTTATACAAACACAAATATGAATTAGCCAAGCCTCTTTTATCTCCGTTTTTTTCGCGAATCGTAATACTTTGCTGAATGTATTCAATGCCTTGCATGTAATCGCCTAAATGGGCATTTGTTAATCCTAAAAACGAATAACTAGCAGCTAACCCCAATTCATCTTTTATCTCTTTTCTTAATGCAATACTTTTTAATAGTAAGTCTTTACTTTTTGCATAAAAGCCTCTGTCACTAGCGTTTGAATTTTGTAAATAATAAGAGCTAGCTAATCCATTTTTATCATCAATAGATTGTGCCATTTGAACGGTTTCGTTCAATATTTTTTCGGACGATTCAAACTCATTAATCGCACTTAGAGCTTTAGCCTTTATGTTAAGAGCCTTTACAATGTAGCGGTTGTCTTTGTCTATTAATGATATAATAGAAATTGCTGAATCAGCTAAAGTAAAGGATTTATCATAATTACTTTCGTTATAACAAATATTTGCTTCGTAACATAATAAAGCAGAGTAGGCAAGGCTTGATTTCTGAACAGTAGATTTTAATTGATAGATTTCTGTTTTAGCATCATTGTATTTACCTGAAATCGTTAAATCAAAAATTAATGAAAGGGTTTCACTTAATTGTTTTTCTGATTTAAAATAATAATCAATTAGCCACGTTTTTTCACTATTAGTTTTGCTTTGCGAAAAGCAATAACTACTGAGTAGTAAAAATATGACAATTAATTTCTTCACTTTTACATATGCTATACTAAAGATTCAACTGGTGTACACACATTGTTTTCGCACACATAGCATTTTAATTTGTCTTTAAAAATGTATGGTTTGTAAATAGATTTGTTTAACAACATTCGTAAACACTCTTGCACGCCTTCAATAATACTTGGATGAGGATGCATCATATCGGCTAATTCGCGAATACCCTGATTGGTATGTATTAAATACGCAACGGCTTGTATCGCTGAACTAGCATGTTCTCCAACAGCACGCATACCAAGTATTCTCATGCCATTATCATTAGTAACAATAATTTTAAAAAAGCCTTTTGTTTTACGCATAGCAATAGCACGAGCGTTAGTGCTATAATCTAATTTCACTACTTTGTGCGCTAATCCTTTTTTATTACAATCTTGTTCGCTCATCCCAACACTTGCCACCTCAGGATTTAAAAACATAATCGTAGAAATATTTTGATATGATAATGGTTTAATAGTTGGTCCAAACATTCTTACCACAGCATGTCGCGCTTCTCGTTCACCTACGTTTACTAAAGCCATTTCGGTGGTTACATCGCCTGCTACATAAATATTAGAGATGTTAGTCTGCGTATCATCGTCCCAAATACTGCCGCGGTCGTTTAATTTTACGCCAGCATTTTCTAAGCCTAAATTTTCAACATTAGCAATTCTACCAACCGATACCAAGGCTTTATCAACATTGATAATTTCTGTCGAGCCATCTTTGTATTCTAGTTCATATTCTACTTTACCATCTTTAATTTCCATTCGTTTTAATGATGAACCATGATGGATTGTTGCGCCGTGTTTTACTAAACTCTCACTGATAATTTCAGCAACATCATCATCTTCAAACGGTAAAATTCGATCGGCCTTATCAATTAAATACACTTTGGTTCTTCCCATATTTGAGAAAATGGTAGCAAATTCACAACCAATCACACCAGCTCCAAGCACCACTAAACTATCTGGAAGTTCGGTTAAGTTTTTCACACCATCGCTGGTCATGATGATTTGTTCATCAATTGGAATATGAGGTAAATAACGTGGGCGACTTCCTGTTGCAATTAATATATTCTCAGCGCTAACGGTTTTAGTTGTTCCATCTTCTTTTTAATAGAGATGGTGTTTTATCGACAAATGAAGCCGCTCCTTTTCGTAAAAAATAAATTACCTGGTTGTTTTTGTAATAAATTTAAATGCACGGTCATTTGAGTTTTTCGCTCAAACACAGCTTCTTTTAATGTACTTACAATTTCTTGGTAGTTAACTTGGTAATCTGGAATCATTTCGCGGATAGAAGAAACCTTTTGTGATAATTCCCATAATGTTTTTGATGTTAAAACTCCATCATAAACACCTGCGCCACCAATTCGTTTTTTTTCGATTAGTAAAACTTTTTTCTTAAAGTCTAAGGCGCGCATGGCTCCTGCGTATCCGCTTGGGCCTCCACCGATAACTATTAAATCATAATGTTCCATATTCAAATTAAAAAGCTCTGTTAATACCAACCATCCAACGGAATTGGAAATAATCTTTTTCTGCAAATGGTAAACGGTTTACAAAAAATGGCATATCAAAACGAATAGTTAATGGTTTTAAACCATAAAGCGGCCCCCATTTTTGTATACTTACTGCTACACCAACACCTGCATCAGCAATTAAACCAGACATAACTGTTGCTTTGGTAGGCGCATTTGTATTAATGGTTCCAGCGTCTCCAAATAAATAAGGATTAATTTTAATGGTATTATTTAATTTTTTGATATTCATAAAACTAAATAACTCTCCGAATTCTATTTCTGCACTAGCAGATGCTCCAGTTGTTCCTTTGTAATTATAAACGATAAAGCCATTTGCATCTGTTGATGCTAAAACATAACCAGAATAACCTCTTAAATTTAATCCCCCTCCAGAAGTAAAGTGATTGGTCATGGCACCATATTTCCCCCACTCGGGTGTCACAAAACCATTTGAACGGGTATATTTATTATCCATTAAATCTTCAGGATTTGAACCAGACGCAAATAACATCGATTCATCTGCCATGAGTGTTCCAAAACCTAATTGTGCAAATACACGAGTATTGATATTAATTTTCCCTAAGTCATTTTTATTGATGGCTGTGTATTGTAAATTAGAGTAATCATAATCTCTAGTAAAGGCGCTGGCTCTTGCGTTTAAATTCATAGTTCCCGTTCCACGATTATAACTGTAGTTATGATCAATACCTACATTTAGGTAACTATTCATTTTTTGAATTTGCCATTCATTTTGATTAATCAAATACACTAAATCGTTTGGTAAATCACGCACCATTGCTTTGTATTGAATGTAAATTCGATTTCTATCATTATTGCTTTTCTTTTCAAAACCAATTAACCCACTTTCTAAACCATCTAATGATTTTAAAGTCATGTAGATGTTTGATTTTTTAATAAACTTAGCAGTAGATGTTTTATAGTTTAATAAAAACGAAAAGGTATTGTAATTATTTTTATTTGTTGTACTATCTAAATACGCTTGTCCAAAGCCTGTGCTAAACCATGCGGTTACATCAAACACATGCTTAGTATTCATGTAACCACCGTTTAAGTGAGCACCTACTTTTATACCATCATAACCATTATACCATAAACTTGGGCGGGCTTTCATTTCATAATGCTTCCAATCTAAAGGATTGTAAATTTTTGAATCAAAAGTCAAATTAACTTTATGATGCTTTACGTTATTCATCATATCCACATCCGCTAAACGACGAGAAGGATCGATGATGACATTTTTTATTTTACTGTTTAATTGAACTTTAGCTACATACGTTGGTTTCACTTTTCCCCAACCAATCCAACGAGGTAATACATTTGTTTTTACTGGTTTCTCAAACCAGGTGTTTGGAATATGATACAAGTAAGCCGAATCATTTTTATCGATTACAGCAAAATCAATAGGCATTTGCATATCGCCTTTACGTTTAAATTTAATCAAATATTCGCCTTTGTTTTTTCCACGTTTGATGCGACCAATTTTGTAATCAATTTTTTTAGTAGTTTCTAACCATTGATCAAAAAACCAATTTAAATCAACGCCACTGTATTGAATGACAGAGTTTCTAAAATCTTCTGGATAAGGATGAGCAAATTTCCATTGATTGAAATAATGTTGCATACACTTATCAAATAGCGAACGACCTAACACATACTCCATGTTTTTTAGCATAGCAGCTGTTTTAGTGTAAACTGCACCGTAACCACCACCATGACGAATGCCTCCATTGTAATCATCACTATGCGTATTCAAAGTAACTTCTTCGCCACGAACAGTAACAGCATTCATGTAGCCATTATAAATTTGGTCATCTAAAATTCTGTTTTGTTCAGTAAATCTTCTAACGTATTTGCTTTTTGGTTTTTGTTCAATTTTATTTGGTCCGTCAATAAACTGATAGGTATCAGCAGTATAAAACTGCGTGAACCCTTCATCCAAAAATGCACGGTATGTTTCGTTACTACCAACCATTCCAAAAAACCAATTATGTGTCATTTCGTGTACTAACAAATCGCGGTAGTTAGGATCGTAGCCACCATCTAAAGTTAGCATCGGATATTCAACACCATCTTGCGCATCAGCACAAATCATTTTTGGGTAGTGGTATGGACCAATATTATAAGAGTTTACGTCTAACACTTTTGCAATATATTGCGGACAAGTTTGCCAACCAGCTGCATGAGGTTCTTGAACTAATGCCACACACTTAATACCTTGCCACATTATTTCTCCAATACGGTAAGTTGGGTCGGCCGTTAATGCAAAATCGTGAACGTTAAGTGCAGAAAACTTCCAAGTTTTGTTTGTGCCATCGCGTTTAATAATTGTGCTTGGTGGTGAGTTCCATGGCTTTTTTGCAAAGTTCGAAATGTCTAAGCGTTGACGTAAAGAATCTGGTAACACTTCTTTTTCGTTTTGTAAAACACCTGTAGCATCTAATACGTAATTGTTTGGCAATGTAAATTCTACATAAAAGGAACCGAAGTCGCCATAAAATTCATGATCCATGTGTTGATCTGTATCCCAGCCTTGTTTGCGGTCGTAAACCGAAATACGAGGATACCAATGTGTGACATCAAAATGTTTATTATCAAAGGCACCATACATTTTCATACGATTACGAATTACTTCTTTGGCGTAATAGGTTTTAAAGTCTAAATCAAAAGTAATGGATTCGCCTGGTTTTAAAGGGCGTTCCAAATACACTTTCATTACTGTATTATCTAATTCTGTTTTTAATTCGGTATTACCATTTTTTATACTTACTACTTCCGTTCCTTTACCGTCTTTACGATACTTGTTAAACTTTAAATGGTAATTGTTATTCTTGTATAAATCAGCTAGATAAGAGTCTTTTGTTTGAGCATTATTATATAAATGAAAATACACAAAGTATAAATCTTTAGGAGAGTTATTCCAATAAGTCAACTCTTCGTGCCCAGTAATGATATCCGTTGTATCATTCAACGTTGCTTTAATGGTGTAATGCACATCTTGCTGCCAGTAGTCGGCAAAAGGTTTACGGTTTTTCCAATACAAAGGATTGGTTGTAGAACGGTAGTCGATATATTCGTTTTGAGACGTGATTTCTGAAACAGAAATGAAAGCCAAAAATAGGAGTAGAAATGATTTCTTCATAGTGATTAAATAACCCTTAAAGATAGGGATTTTATAGAAGAAAAAAAGGGGGAAATGCGGGGACTTAATCAATGATTCTAATCACCACATTTCCTGTTTTTTCTCCAGTTTCTACATAGGTTGTAGCCTCTACAATTTGAGATAGGGGGTAAGTTCTGTCGATAACAGCTTTGTACTTTCCAGATTCAATCATGTCTTTTAAAAACTCAATGTCTTTTTTACTATCAGTAGGGATAGGAAATTTTACTTTTCGTTTTCTGAAAATAGGAGTAAAGAGTGCCAAAAAAATATTTTGAGAGTAAGGGCCTAATTCGCTTGAAAAATATACACCGCCATTTGTTAGGAGATGTTTACACTTAAAAAAGGTGCTTTTACCTACAGCATCTAACACCACGTTAAATTGTTGGTTTATTTTTGTGAAATCGTCTTTTGTATAATCAATAACATCATTGGCACCCAACGTTTTTATCAATTCTATATTTTTTGTATTGCAAACTGCTGTGATATGTTTGGCTCCATAATATTTTGCTAATTGCAATGCTGCGGAACCAATAGAACCAGTAGCGCCATTTATTAAAATTTTAGGAGAAGTTTTAAAATCGATACATTTTACGTAATTATTGGCAAATATAAAGCCCTCACAAACAGCTGCAGCTTCCATAAATGTCATATTATTTGGTTTGTGTGCAATTGATTTGTGTTCGGGTATACAAAGGTACTCCGCATGAGTTCCAAAAGCCATCGTATTTATTCCAAAAACTTGGTCGCCAACTTTAAATGTTTTTACGTTATTACCAATGGCTTCAATTTCTCCAGCAAACTCAGTTCCTAGTATTTGTATTTTTGGTCTTAACAAACCATTAAACAATCTATTAATAAAATGGTCTGGTTTTCTAAAAGCAATATCAGTGCGGTTAACCGTAGTAGCATGAATTTTCACTAATACTTCATTGTTCTTTGGAGTTGGTTTAGTTACTTCTTTAATTTGAAGCACGTTTGGCGCACCGTATTGAGTGTAAATTGATGCTTTCATTCAAGTAAATATAAGAAAATTAAAGTCAAGCCTTCAATTAAAGAATGGTAGAAAAAGCTTGTCTAGTTTTTTTACTCCCTAACAAATTTTAAATTTTGAGAATATACACCAGATTGGATATTTAAAAAAATGTCTTTTTTTGGGTTTTTTTATTTAAAAAAAAAAAAATAAAAACTAAATTTTTTTTTTTTTTCCCCCTTTTTTTTCCCCCCCCCCCCACAGAGAATATTTAAAAAAAAAATTGCCTTTCAAAAACAAGAAAAGGGAGGGAATTATTAAACAAGCCCCGCGGGGGGGGGGGTGGAGGAAAAGGAAGGGAGGAATGTGGTAAACCTACAGGGGGGGGGGGGGGGGGAGATTTTGAGAAAAATATTCTAAAAAAAAGTAGAGGGGGGAGCCGCCATAGTAGGGACTAAATAAAATTAATTCGGACTAAAAAAGAGTTGGGGACGCCGGCAGGTTTTATTAAAAAGGCGTTCCCCGGGCAGGGGGGGTAATAAAAATAGGGGTCTAAAATTTTTTGGAGCACCACAGTGTTAGACATACGGCATCGGCGGGGGGCAGGCAAAGAAAGGAAGAGATAAGTGCGGGGGAAACGTAAGTCGGGAAAGTGGGGGGGGGAGGGGGGGGTAGAAAATTTAAAGGGGGAGAAGCTGCCATAGAGGGGAAAGTATGAGTGGGAAAATGGAGCGACAAGCAAATGTAGTGCCGCCCCGCTTAGGGACGAGACGGGTGGGGGGAGGAGTGGAAGTGAAGGTTTTAGAAGGACAGGGAGGAGATGGAAATTGGGGAACCGGAGAATCCATCCAGCGGACCCAAAAGAAAAAAATGAACCAAAGCCCGGGGGGAAAATTCGTTGGAAAACCTTAGGTGTTAAGGTTTTGCTTTTTCTCATAATAAATGCGTTTACTCAAAGATAGCTTTTAAAAGAATATAAATTACCATTAATGAGTGCAATAGTGCTTTTATTGATTGAAAATTCCGTCAATGATAGCTTATTATTTCATCAACTCTAAAAACTTATCCAATGCTTTTCTTTTATCAGCATCTAAATTATATGAAATTTTATTTTTTAGATAATCTAATGCCTTATCTCCTAAAGCATGGTTTGGTTTTTCTATCACCGCTTCTTCAATATGATCAACACCAAAGGCTAACGTTTTATTGAATTCATTAATAAAACTTTCTTCTAATGGCACATTACTTACCCAGCAAGCAAACACAAAAGGTAAACCTGTAAATTTTTGCCATTCTTCAGCAAGATCGTATTGATAAGGATAGGAAGTCAAACCAAAAGTTCTGTCGCCAATAATAACCGCTCCAGTTGTTCCAGAAATCTGTTTTTCAAATCCCTCAGTAGCATTGATGAACTGAATGTTCTTTTTCCAAAAATGTTTATTTAAAACCTGAACTAAGTTTACTGATGTTTTAGATTGGTAATCTAATAATACATGAGTTAATTCCTCTAATGGTTTTTCGGAAAATAATTTCACGCTATCTACTTTTCCAACAGCTCCAATACAATAGTCGGTGATGATTTGGTAGCTTTCTAATTCAGGCAAAATAGCCACTGGCACTAAGCCAATTTCTACTTGTTTGTTTTTTAATTTTTGAGCACACACACTTGGGATATCTGATTCTAAATTTATCTGAGATAAAAAATCAGAATGATGAATGCCATATAAAAACGGCGTGGTGTTATAATAGTTAACGATGGATACAGTGTGTTTCATGTTTTATATAACAGTTTCTTTTTGTTTTAGTTCTAAAAAACTAATAGTTGCTCCAACCACTGCTAAAGCGGGACCAAACATTAAACCAATAAAAAACGGTAACCACATAAATACGGTGTAAACTAAACCAATGCCACAAGCTAAGCCAATGTTTTTGCGAGTAAATTTTACGCTTTCTGAAATAGTCATTTTATGTCTTTCAAAATTATAGTCCAACATTGTAAAACCTATAAAGTACCAAGAAATAATCATTAATAAAGGGCCAGTAACAATAACTAATGGCGGAAAAAGTAGGGTAATTATAAATCCAATGATAATGAAAAAATATTCTAAGAGCATGTTTCTTAAACTAATCACAATACCTCTTCCAATGTCTTTTATTAATTGCGGAAAAGTGAAAGGATAATTTTTGCCATTTGTTTTTTCTTCAACCGATTCGGATAGAAGAGCAAATAGAGGGGAGAAGGCTATTAAAACTAAGTATTTAGTAAAGGTGCTGGATAAAAACCAAAAGATAATTTTAAATACCCAGGTCATAATGAAACTAAAATAACCTGTTAGAAAAGGTTTAGCAAAAGAAAAAATAGTACCAGAATCAGGTATTTCTTCAAAATTTAATTGTTGGTTTAGGTAGTTAGCTAATTTCGAAGCTATTTCGGCAAATACCCAAATACTGCCTATCCACATTAATAACCATAAACCCACCGAATAGAATAAATAAGGCCATAAACCTTTTTCAAAAAGTAAACTAAACCCTTTGAAACAATTGCCGATAGCTTTAAAAAATCCTGTAAAGAAGTTCATAGATTATTGTGCATTTGCATACAAATTTAGAAGATTTAACAACAATCGAAAAGCTTACCTTAAAAAGAATAGGTTTTACCTCATTAATGAGTAATGAAATACTATCACGAAACCTGAACCGTTTCTAAGTATAATCAAAAAATAAATAATATGAAAAATTTGAAAATCATTATGGCAATTGCAGTATGTATTGCAGCCATCAGTTTGTCGTCGTGCGGAAAAAAAGGTTGTCACCGTCCAATGGATATTAAACCTAAGCCACATCGCCATCCTCATCCTACAGATAGCACGGCTGCTGAATAAATTTAAATCAAAAAGCCCGATAGTTTTATCGGGCTTTTGTTTTTTGTAACTATTTATTTGTTAAGCCAAAGCTTGTTTCAAATCTTCAATTAAATCTTCAACATCTTCCACGCCAACACTTAAGCGTAATAAGTTGTCAACTACCCCAGCTTTATCACGTTCTGCTTTTGGAATCGAAGCGTGTGTCATGGTAACAGGATGATTGATTAATGATTCTACGCCACCTAAAGATTCTGCTAATGAGAACACTTTAAAGGATGAAGCAATTTTAAAAGTATCTTCTAATGAAGAGCCTTTTAATACGATTGAAATCATACCACCAAAATCACGCATTTGTTTTTTTGCAATCTCGTGGTTAGGATGATCTGTAAAACCAGGCCAGTAAATTTTTTCGATACGAGGATGTGTTTTTAAAAACTCCGCAATCTTACGTCCGTTAAAGCAATGGCGTTCCATTCGTAAATGCAACGTTTTAATACCACGCATGACTAAAAAACAATCCATAGGGCCAGGGTTTGCACCGCAGCTATTTAAGATGAAATAAATTTGCTCGTGTAATTTGTCATCATTCGTTACTAATGCTCCCATAACAACATCGCTATGTCCGCCTAAGTATTTGGTAACTGAGTGCATTACAATATCAGCACCTAAGGCTAATGGATTTTGTAAATACGGAGAAGCAAATGTATTATCAACCGCTAAAATCAACTTATTAGCTTTAGCAATTTTTGCGCAAGCTTCAATGTCAATAATTTGCATGGTTGGATTGGTAGGAGTTTCCGCCCAAATTAATTTTGTGTTTGCATTAATATATTTAGTGATATTATTTGCATCTGTTAAATTAATGAAGTGGAATTTAATACCATAGTTTTCATAAATTTTAGTAAACATACGGTATGAACCACCATACAAATCATCGCCAGTAATTACTTCATCGCCCGGACGTAACATACGCATCACAGCATCTGTAGCGCCCATACCAGAACTAAAGCAAACACAATGTTTACCACCCTCTAAAGCAGCAATGTTTTTTTGCAAGGCTTCGCGAGTTGGGTTTTTACCACGCGCGTATCCATATCCTTTGTTAGTTCCTGGAGATTCCTGAACATAAGTAGATGTTTGAAAAATAGGTGTCATAATTGCACCGGTAGATGGATCTGGATCAGCTCCAGCATGTATCGCTTTTGTACCGAATTTGTGTTTTGAGAAATCTGCCATAAGAACTTAATTTTGGACGAATTTATAATAATTTACGATTGTTTTAGAGATATTTTATTAGTACTTTTAACTATCATAAATATGAAAAATCTATTACTTTTTGGGCTATTAGTTTTTGTGGCTTTTGCTTGCAAAAAAAAGACAGAAGATCCACCCGATGTTGGATATGCTTATGCACCCGAAAACATTGGAAAGTATATCGTTTATGATGTTGATTCAACTATTTATGATGATTTTTTTAATGATACCATTTATTATAAATACCGAATTAAAGAAAAATTAGAGGAAGTTTTTACAGATAATCAAGGAAGGAAGGCAATTAAATTGGTACGCTATATCAAGAAGTATAATGATTCCGTTAGTTATGATAATATAGCATGGACAGTAAAAGATGTTTGGAATTATACACGAACAGCAACTACCCTTGAAGTAGTGGAAGAAGATATTCGCTTCACTAAACTTATTTTTCCAGTAAAGGAAGATGCCACTTGGAATGGAAATGCGAATAATACGCTTGGTGAATGGGAATATGAATATACGTATTCAGATAGAGCAGAAACTATAAATGGAACTGCTTTTGATAATGTATTGATGGTAACACAGAAGGATGATAAAAATAAAAATGCCATTCATCGAGAGTATTATGTTGAAAAATATGCAAAAGACGTAGGCTTAGTTTATCGAGAAATAAAAGATTTAAGAGCTAGTGTTGTGATATCTGGTATTCCTGTTGAACAAAGAATCACTAGCGGTGTTATATACAAACTAACTTATATTACTCACGGATATGAATAAAATTAAAACCATCATTTTTGCTTGTTTGTTATTTTCAATAACCAATGAATTACTCGCCCAATTTCCTGGAAAATATTGGGTTAAATTTAAAGATAAAAATTTCTCTCCTTATTCAGTAGGTATTCCTAGTGCATATTTATCTGCTCGCTCAATAGCTAGGAGAGCAAATCAGGGCATTGGCACTGATATTACTGATATACCAGTAAATCAAACTTATATTAATCAGGTAAACGCAACAGGAGCTCAGGTATTTCAGCGTTCAAAATGGATGAATGCAGCTGTTGTTATTATCAATAATGCTTCACAATTATCTGCTATCAATAGTTTAACCTGTGTTTTAAGTTCAGCACCAGTTGGTAAATACATTAAAACAAAATCAGAAGGGGAATTATCGGTTAATGCCGTTACTCCATCTTTAAATAAGCAAAGCTCAGTGTCTTCTTATAGTTATGGGCCGTCTTTTACTCAAGTAAATCAAATTGGTGCTGATTGTATGCATGAATTAGGTTTTAGAGGACAAAGGATTGTAATTGCAGTTATTGATGCAGGTTTTGAAAATGTAAATACAAATCCTGTATTTGACTCTTTAAGAAATGAAGGAAGATTGTTAGGTACGAGAGATTATGTTCAAGGAAATACATCTGTAAATGAAGATTATTTACATGGAGCAAATTGTTTGTCCTTAATAGCAGGTAATACGCCTGGTCAATTGATTGGTACAGCTCCAAAATCTGAGTATTGGTTAATTCGTTCGGAAGATGCAGCTACTGAAAAAATTATTGAAGAAAATAACTGGGTTGTTGCAGCCGAATTTGCGGATAGCGTTGGCGCTGATATTACAACAACTTCTTTAGGATATACTACTTTTGATAATCCGTCTCAAAATCATGTGTATGCTGATTTAAATGGAAGAACAGCTGTTGCCTCTATTGCAGCAACGATGGCGGCTCGTAAAGGGATATTTGTATTAAATGCCGCAGGTAATGAAGGTGGTGGTGCTTGGAATTATATTGGTGTTCCAGCCGATGCGGATAGTATTTGTACTGTTGGCGCGGTTAATGGTAGTGGGGTACATGCAGGTTTTAGTTCAGTTGGGCCAACATCAGATGGTCGTATCAAGCCTGATTTAAGTTCGATGGGGCAGGGTTCGTATGTATGTAATTCAAATGGATTATTTAGTTCAGGAAATGGAACTTCTTATGCAACACCAATTTTAGCAGGGGCTGTAGCTTGTTTGTGGCAAGCGCATCCAAACAGAACAAATATGGCAATACTACATGCCTTAAAAGTTACAGCGTCACAATCTACGAATCCAGATAATATTTATGGCTGGGGTATTCCAAATATATGCGATGCACATAATTATTTAAATTTACATAATGATGTTGGTCTGCAAGAAAGTGATATAAATAGTTCGGTTGTTATATTTCCAAACCCAGCTCATAATCAAGTTAATTTTTCATTAAAGAAGAAAATCGAAAAAGTAAAATTAATGGATGTTTTAGGAAACGATATCGCCTTTTCATTAACAGAAAAACAATCCAATACATTTGAATTAGTTTTTACTAATGAGATGGCAAATGGGGTTTACTTTATTTCTATTAAAACTACCGAAGGAGTTATTAATAGAAAGTTTGTAAAGGAATAAACTAAGTTAATTGGTTGTTAGCTTTTAAAGCTAAATACAAAACAAAGGGCATTAATTAGTTTTGAAAGCTTTGATTGAAGGAACTGTTTCATGATTTTATAGTACAAATTTATAGAGCCAAAAAAAGAGCGAGACAATGTGTATCTCGCTCTTTTTGTTTAATAATATGAGAAGATTATGCTTCTGATGGAATAATATTAGGATCAACCATAATACGACCACAGTGCTCGCATACTAAAATCTTTTTATTCATACGGATATCTAACTGTTTTTGTGGTGGTATTTTGTTAAAGCAACCTCCGCAAGCATCACGCTCAACTGGAACAACTGCTAAACCATTACGAGTATTTGAACGAACTCTTCTGTATGCATTCACTAATCTTTCTTCAATACCTTCCGTAGCTTTTTCAGAAGCTTTCATTAAGTCTTTTTCTTCTTTCTCAGTTTCTGCAATGATTTCGTCTAATTCAGATTTTTTTAATTTCAAATCTTTTTTACGCTCAGAAAAATCATGTTGAGATTTTTCAACGATTTCAGATTTAGATTCGATCGCAAATTTGCTTTCTTTTAAACGTTTTTCAGCTAACTGAATTTCCAAATTTTGGAATTCAATTTCTTTTGTAATAGCATCGTACTCACGGTTGTTACGTACTTTACCTTGTTGAGCTTCGTATTTTTTGATGTTAGCTTGAAAATCCTTAATTGCTTGAGTTTTCTCAGCAACTTGATCTTTTAACTCAGTTAATTCTTGAGTTAAGTTAGTAACACGTGTTTCTAAACCAGCAACGCTATCTTCTAAATCTTGAACTTCAAGAGGTAACTCACCACGAACGGTACGGATACGATCAATTTTAGAATCGATAATTTGTAATTCATATAAAGCACGAAGTTTTCCTTCGATAGATGCATCAATTTTTTCTTTGATTTTAGCGCACATAGTTTAAAAATAATTAACTGGGTTAGTGTTTGTTTCCGTTAAATAGCTTGCAAAAGTAGGAAATTTATTTGATATAATCTCATAAAAAATTTCGGTAGTAAACTGCTCAGATTCATAATGTCCAATATCGGCTACCAAAATTTGGTTTTCAGCATCAAAAAACTCATGGTATTTAAAGTCTGAACTTATGTAAATATCTGATTTTGAATTTATTGCGTTTTTAAGAAGAAAGCTTCCGCTGCCACCACACAATGCTACTTTTTTAATCCTTTTATTTGTTAAAGCAGTATGTTTAATAACTTTTACCTTAAAAATTGACTTTAAATTCTCTAAAAACTCGGTTTCGGAGATTGGTTTTTCTAATTCTCCCACCATACCCGAACCAATATTTTGGTAGCTATTTTCGAGTTGGTAAATATCATAAGCCACTTCTTCGTATGGATGATTTTGTTTTAATGCTGAAATTATAGTTGCTTCGTTTACGGTTTCAAAAATTAACTCCAATCGGGTTTCTTTTTCTAAACTCAGTTTACCTTTTTCTCCAATAAATAGATTAGAGTTTTCGTTTCCTCTAAAACTTCCTGTTCCTTCTAAAATAAAACTGCAGCTATCGTAGTTTCCAATATTTCCGGCGCCTGCATTAAATAAACTTTCTCGAACAATTTCTAAATGAGTGGCAGGAACAAAGGTTACTAATTTTTTTAATAATGATTTTTTTGGTGACAAAATTTGTTGATTAATCAATCCTAATTTATCGGCTATTTTTTTATTCACACCCAATTTCACATTATCTAAATTGGTGTGACAAGCATAAATGGCAATATTGTTTTGAATGGCTTTAATAATAGTTCGCTCAATGTAATTAGTACCATTTAATTTTTTTAAGCCACTAAAAATAATGGGATGATGTGCTATAATTAAATTACAGTTTTTTTGAATTGCTTCATCAACCACTGCTTCTATGCAATCTAAACACAATATAGCACCCGTTACTTCTTGTTCTTTATGCCCAGTTAATAAACCACAATTATCATATGATTCTTGGTAGGCGAGGGGAGCAAATTTTTCTATTTCGGTAATGATTGTTTTTAAAAGCATTTTAATATATTGTATTAAATTTCAAAGCATTAAAATTACGTAATTAAAACAGAGTTTATTCAAAGTATTTAAAAAAAATAGAATATGGGAATTACAGTTGTTGTGGTATTTGGCGTAGTGATTTATGTTTTGTTTAGGAAAGATCTTACTAAAGAAAAAGTATTTGATGTTAGTGCATTTTTACCAAAATGGCGTTTAATATTGGTTGAACATGTTGCTTTTTATAACAGTTTAAATGATGAAGAAAAAGTACGTTTCGAATCGAATATTTTAGAGTTTTTATCAGAGGTGAGAGTCACAGGTATTGATGTGAAAATAGATGATACGGACCGAATTTTAGTGGCAGCAAGTGCCATTATTCCAACCTTTGCTTTTCCTGATTGGAAGTATAAAACGATTGACGAAGTGTTATTGTATCCTAATGCTTTTAATGAGAAGTTTGAAACCAAAGGCCCTAATAGAAATATTTTGGGTATGGTTGGAGATGGTCATTTAAACGGAACAATGATTCTATCTAAACAAGCTTTAATTCATGGCTTTTTAAATGAAACCGATAAAAGAAATACTGCTATACATGAGTTTGTGCATTTAATTGATAAAGAAGATGGAGCTATTGATGGTATACCAGAAGTTTTATTGCATAAGCAATACGCTATTCCATGGATAGAATTAATTACGTGTAAAATAGAAGAGATTAATAAAGGAAAGTCTGATATCAATTCTTACGGAGGAACAAGCCATATTGAATTTTTGGCAGTTGTAAGTGAATATTTTTTTGAACGACCTCATTTATTACAAAGTAAACATCCCGAATTATATGATATGATGGAACAAATGTTTCAGCAAGAAATGAGCGATAAAACATTAGAGCGACAAAAAAATAGAATCGGGAGAAACGACCGATGTCCATGTAATAAAGGCAAAAAGTTTAAAAACTGTTGTGGTGCGATTTACTATTCTTAATTATTTCATTACCTCCTTAAATCTACTACAACTAACCAAATGATCATTGATCATACCGGCAGCTTGCATATATGCGTAGCAAATAGTAGAACCTACAAATGTAAAGCCTCGTTTTTTTAATGCTTTGCTCATCTCATCCGATTCGGGACTTGTGGCACGAATTTCAGAAGATTGTTTGACTTTAGTGACAATGGTTTTGTTATCTGTAAACTGCCAAATATATTTATCAAAGGAGCCGAACTCTTTTTGAATTTCTATAAAAGCTTTGGCATTTTTAATGGTACCCGTAATTTTAAGTTTGTTGCGAATAATACCTTCGTTTTGCATGAGTTCTAAAACCATAGTCTCATCAAACTTCGCTACTTTTTTAACGTCAAAATTGGCAAAGGCCTTCTTAAAATGTTTTCGTCTATGTAAAATGGTTTTCCAACTTAAACCAGCTTGAAAAGAATCTAATACAATAAACTCAAAATGTTTTTTATCATCGTGTACAGGAGTTCCCCATTCAGTATCATGATAATGAAGCATTTGCTCGTCGTTGGCTTGCCAGGTACATTGCATATTATTCAATTTAAAGGTTCTGGTTATTAAGTTTCGGGTTGGTTAAAAAGTAAATGTAAAAGCTTAAACAAGAAACCTGAAACTTTTATAACTTTACACTAAAAATAAACATATTATGGGAATTGAAGAAAAAATAAATGCAGATGTAAAAGCATCTATGTTAGCAAAAAACGCTAAACGATTAGAAGCTGTAAGAGCTATAAAATCAGTAATCTTATTATTAAAAACATCTCCTGAAGGATTAACAGAAGAAAGTGCAACGAAGGCTATTCAAAAAGAATATAAAAAACGTAAAGAAACAGCAGAGATTTACACCCAACAAAACCGACCTGATTTAGCGGAAGATGAAATTGCACAAGCTTTAGTAATGGAAGAATATTTGCCAAAAGCATTATCTGAAGATGAAATTAGAACGATTGTAAAAAATGCGATTGCAGAAACAGGCGCTTCGTCGGCAGCTGATATGGGAAAAGTAATGGGAGCCGCAAATAAAGTAGTAGCAGGTAGAGCAGATGGAAAATTAGTTTCTCAATTGGTTAAAGAATTATTGGGATAGGTCTTACGGTGACTGAGCGTAGTCAGTCATTTAATTTAACCATCGACTATTCGTCGGTGGTTTTTTTTATGCCATTTTTCTGACAATAATCATCTCTCATTATTGACGATTATCATGTGAGTTAGCTTTTTTGTAAAATACATTTACAATAAAAATCTAACTATGCACAACGAACATTCTGATACACATTTTCAATCAAGGATTGATAATGGAGAGCACATTGAGGCTAAAGATTATATGCCAGAAGGCTACCGCAAACATTTAATTCGTCAAATTTCTCAGCATGCCCATTCCGAAGTTATTGGTATGCAACCCGAAGGAAATTGGATTACTCGCGCCCCAAGTTTAAGAGCGAAACAAATTTTGTTAGCTAAAATTCAGGACGAAGGTGGACATGGATTATACTTGTACAGCGCCGCAGAAACATTAGGTATTTCTCGAGCTGAATTAATTGAAAATTTACAAACAGGTAAAGCTAAATACTCTTCTATTTTTAATTATCCTGCTTTAAACTGGGCTGATATTGGTGCTATAGGTTGGTTAGTAGATGGTGCTGCTATCGTTAATCAAGTGTCATTACAACGTACTTCCTACGGTCCATATAGTAGAGCGATGGTGCGTATTTGTAAAGAAGAAAGTTTTCATCAACGTCAAGGTTACGAAATCATGACTAAGATGATGCGGGGTACTAAAGACCAGCAAGCAATGGCGCAAGATGCAATGAATAGATGGTGGTGGCCATCATTAATGATGTTTGGTCCACATGATACTGATTCTCCTCATAGTAACGATGCTGTTAAATGGAAAATCAAACGTGAAACAAATGATGAATTACGTCAAAAATTTATTGATAAAACCATTCCTCAAGCTGAGTTAATTGGTTTAACGATTCCTGATAACAATTTTTCATTAGATGAAAAGACAGGTCACTATAAAATTAGTCCAATTAATTGGGATGAGTTTTATAGAGTAATTGCAGGTCATGGACCATGTAATAAGCAACGTGTAGATCATCATATCAAGTTTCATGAAGAGGGAGCTTGGGTAAGAGAAGCTGCAGTAGCCTACAAACAAAAACATGTAAAAAAAGAATTAGAAACCGCTTAAAAATATTATTATGGCAACAGATACACAATTAGACTTATGGGAAGTGTTTATTCAAAGTAAATCAGGACTTCCTTATATACATGCAGGTAGCGTTCATGCTTCTGATAACAAAATGGCAATTCAAAATGCCAGAGATATTTATACACGTAGAGGAGAAGGAACAAGCATTTGGGTGTTACCATCTAAGCATATTGTAGCTTCAAATCCTGATGATAATGATATGTTGTTTGATCCATCAAATGATAAAGTATATCGTCATCCCACTTTTTATGTAATGCCAGAAGGCGCTAAAAACATTTAATTTAAAAAATTATGACAACAAAAGACGCAACATATACATATACACTTCGCTTTGGTGATGATGCTTTAATTCTCGGTCACCGTTTATCAGAACTATGCAGCAGAGGCCCTATTTTAGAAGAAGACTTAGCTTTAACTAATGTAGCTTTAGATATGATTGGTAGAGCACAAGCTTTATTAAAATACGCAGCTGATATTGAAGGTAAAGGAAAAACAGATGATGATATTGCTTATCGTCGTGCAGAGATTAATTACTACAATCATTTGTTAATTGAGCAACCCAATGGTGATTTTGCGCATACCATTGCTCGTCAGTTATTTGTTTCTGTTTTTGAATTTTTGTTTTACACTGAATTAGAAAAAAGCAGAGATGAAACATTAGCTGCTATTGCTTCAAAAACAATTAAAGAAATTAAATACCATATGCAACATGCCATCGACTGGACATTGCGTTTAGGAGACGGAACTAGCGAAAGCCATAAACGTATGCAAACAGCTGTGAATGATTTGTGGATGTATACCGGCGAATTATTTGAGATGGATGAAGTTGACGCACAATTAATGCGTGATGGCATTGCAGTAGATTTAATTCCAATTAAAGCACAATGGTATAATGATATCAAAACTGTTTTAAGTAAAGCTACCTTGTTAATGCCTGAAGATACTTATATGCAAACAGGCAGTAAAAAAGGTATTCATACAGAGAATTTAGGTCATATCTTATCTGAAATGCAATATTTACAAAGAGCTTATCCAGATGCAACATGGTAACAGTCGATTTATATCCAGATGAAGTGTATAATCTCGTATCAGAAATTCCTGATCCAGAGATTCCTGTAATCACGATTAAAGATTTAGGAATTTTAAGAGGGGTTAGAATTGAAGATGGAGTATATATTGTAACTATAACACCAACCTATACGGCATGTCCAGCTATGGGAATGATTGGTGATCAAATAAAAGAAATTTTGGGGTCACATGGTGTAACTAATGTTAAAGTGGAATTGACGTATAAACCAGCTTGGACAACAGATTGGTTAACTCAAGAAGCCAAATTGAAATTAAAAAAGTATGGCATTGCTCCACCAAATCATTCATCTTGTTCTAAGTTGTTTAGCACTGCTGAAATAGTATCGTGTCCACAATGTAATTCAAAACACACATCCTTAATTAGTCGTTTTGGATCAACCGCATGCAAGGCATTGTATAAATGCGATGATTGTAAGGAAACGTTTGATGCCTTTAAGTGTCACTAATAGTAATTTGAAAAATTAACACAAGAGCCAATAATTTATTATTGGCTCTTGTGTTTTTACATGATTTGTTGCTTGCAAAATTAGTTTCAAAAATCAGTTATATATGTAACAAAAGTCACCAATATTCCTTTGTTTAGGTTGTACCTTTATACTGTATTTATAATAGTATAATCATTAAATAAAATCGTTATGTTAATATTCAATATGCTTTATTCGATGCTCTTCAACAAGTGTTCAAGATGTCATCAAGGTGATGTTTTCGAGTCTAAAAATCCTTATGATTTAACCAAGATGTTTAAGATGCACAAAACATGTAGTCATTGTCATTTACAATATGAGGACGAGCCAAGCTTTTTTTATGGCGCTATGTATGTGTCTTATGCCATTTCCTCTGGTTGGTTTATGATTTGGTATGCACTCGAAAATTTTGTTTTAAATTGGGACTTGTTGCCTTTCGCTATATTTGTGATGTTGTTTATTGTGGTGGTTTCACCATTAACATTAAGATGGTCGCGATTGATATGGCTTAATTTCTTTTATAAATTCAAAAAAGAATATAAAAATCAAACTCATCATCATCACGCTTAAAATAATAAACATTAAAAAATAAAATTATGTTAGATGCTATAAAAAATGCTTTAGGTTTAGGGCCAAAAGTAGATTACAAAGACTTAGTAAAAAAAGGAGCTCAAATTATTGATGTCAGATCTCGCGGAGAGTATGCTTCAGGTCATGTAAAAGGAAGTGTTAATATTCCATTAAATGATTTATCTTCAAGTGTCAATAAAATTAAAAAAAATGTTCCCATTATTACTTGCTGTGCAAGTGGAATGCGCAGCGCTTCTGCCAAATCAACCTTGAGCTCTTTAGGGTTTAAAGAAGTGTACAACGGCGGTGGCTGGATGAGTTTAAACGGAAAAGTATAATGGATTTAAATATTAAACAACGCTTATCGACTCATTGGAGTTTGTGGCGTATCATACGATTAGTATTATCTGTAGTATTTATAGTTAGTGGTATCATTGCTCTAGATTATATTTTAATATTAGCAGGAGTATTTTTATTAGGACAAGCTGTATTTAATACTTGTGTAACCTGCGTCACTGGCAATTGTGAAATCCCTCAAAAACAAAAATAATGAACAACTTCAACAATATTATCAATTCCGAAAAACCTGTATTAGTAGATTTTTTCGCAGAGTGGTGTGGCCCTTGTAAAACAATGGCTCCCATTTTAAAAGATGTAAAAACACAATTGCAGGACAATGCAACTATTATTAAAATAGATGTAGACAAAAATCCTGAGGTCGCTTCTATTTATCAAATTAGAAGTGTGCCAACTTTAATTATGTTTAAAAAAGGGCAACCTGTTTGGAAACAATCGGGTGTAGTGCCAACTCAAGAATTAATTAAAATATTTAATCAGTTTCAATAGATATGTCACATCAATATAATGTTAACCTTAAATGGAATGAAGGAAGAGTAGGAGAGGTGTTTTCGCCTGAATTAAATTCTAAAATTGAAGTAGCAACGCCGCCACAATTTCCAAAAGGAGTTGAGGGTGTTTGGTCGCCCGAACATTTTTTTACTGCAGCTGTTAACTCTTGTTTTATGACAACCTTTTTGGCCATTGCAGAAAATTCGAGATTAGAATTTAAAGAATTTAGTTGCAACGCGGTTGGTGTTTTAGATCAAATAGAAGGTAAGTTTTTAATGACGGAGGTTGTTTTAAACCCAACATTAATACTTACTAAAGAAGAGGATGAAGAAAAAGCCTTACGTGTTTTAGATAAATCTGAAAAAGCGTGTTTGATTTCTAATTCTATTACTTCCAAGGTCAGTTTAAATCCTACAGTTATTTTATAAAAAAAGAGGCTTAAATTTTTAAGCCTCTTTTTTTTGTATGTCACCCTGAGCGGAGTCGAAGGGTATAGTTTATTTTTACATCCACTTAGCAGCAAATGTTTTAAACTCTGCTCTTAATTCATTAAAGTTTTTTTCAAAAGCATCAACAGCTTCTTTTTCTTTTGAGTGAGAAGGCATCTCTCTATGATCAACAGCTACTGGATTTTTATTAACTTCTTTCTCAATAGCACTTTCATCTAATTTAATGGTATGAGATATTTCATCAATATTGTTTTTTTGAACGATTAATTGATTTTGAAAATGCTCTACTTGAGCTAGCACATCTTGCTGATTATTTTTAGATGCAATTTCTCCCAAACGACCTTGCAAAATAGATATTTCGTCTGTATAAAATTTTAATTTGCTCATCCATTCTGTATGGTCGGCATGTTGCGTGTAAATTTTTTCTCCTGTATTCATGATTTATCTATTTTATTTATTATTGATTTATAATCTAAAGGTAGGTTTGTTCTTCCTACTATAATTGACAATAATCATGTGATTAAACTGAGTTATGTCATTCCTTTTTTCTGTTAATTTTTCATCCTTTGTTACAAAAAAAACGTCATTATGTCTATATATCAAAAACAAGGGCAAATCCCACATAAACGTCACATTGTGTTTCGCAAACCCAATGGCGAATTATATCACGAAGAATTATTTGGTACGGAAGGTTTTTCAAGTACCTCTTCTTTAGTTTATCATCTTAATCCACCAACCATGGTGAAAGAAATTGGAAAAGCGCATTACGCTCGACCAGAAGTTGGTATTGATGAAAACTTGAAAGCCTTAAGTTTTATGGGTTATGATGTTGAACCAGAAGATGATTATTTAGAAAGTCGTAAAGTGTTTTTCTTTAACGATGATATGCAAATTGGTATGGCATGTCCTTCAAAAAATATGGAAGATTATTTCTTTAAGAATGCTGATTCTGATGAAATGTTATTTATTCATAAAGGAAGCGGACGTTGCAAAACCATGTATGGTACCGTTGATTTTGAATATGGAGATTATGTTATTATTCCAAGAGGTGTCGTTTATAAATTGGAATTTGACACAAAGGAAAACAAAATTTTATTTGTGGAATCTCATAGTCCTATTCGCACGCCAAAGCGTTACCGCAATGAATTTGGTCAATTATTAGAGCATTCTCCATTCTGTGAGCGCGATTTCAAATTGCCTTATAATTTCGAAACACATGATGAGCATGGTGATTTCAAAATTATGATTAAAAAACGTGGAATGATTTATCCATATACTTATGAAACACACCCTTTTGATTTAGTAGGATGGGATGGTTATGTATATCCTTATGCATTCTCCATTTTTAATTTCGAGCCAATTACAGGTCGTATTCATATGCCTCCTCCAATTCATCAACAATTTGAAGGACGTAATTTTGTGATTTGTTCTTTTGTGCCGCGTTTATATGATTATCATCCAGACGCCATTCCTGCACCTTATCACCATAGTAATATTGATGCGGAAGAAATTTTGTATTATGTAGATGGCGATTTCATGAGCCGCAATAATATCAAAGCTGGTCAATTTACATTACATCCAGCAGGCGTTCCTCATGGACCACATCCGGGTGCAATTGAACGTAGTATCGGTAAAAAAGAAACCAAAGAATTAGCGGTGATGATTGACCCATTTAATCCTTTGAAAATTTCTACAGAAGCTTTAAAATATGAAGTGAAAGATTATTATAAATCATGGATGAGCACTCCTCAATTAGTATAAAAAAATAAAAACAACTAACTAAAAAATAAATATTATGTCAGTAGCAGATTTAACTAAAGTAAAAAACTACGATTATAGTGGAGAAAAAGTTTTTGAGAAAGCACAAGACTTTTTACCAATTAACGGAACAGATTATGTTGAACTTTATGTTGGAAATGCAAAGCAAGCAGCGCATTTTTACAAAACCGCTTTTGGTTTTCAGGAATTAGCATACGCTGGATTAGAGACAGGTTCTCGCGATAGAGTATCTTATGTATTAGTTCAAGATAAAATTCGTTTGGTATTAACGTCGCCATTTGATCCAAATAGCGAAATTTCTCACCATATTCGTAATCATGGTGATGGCGTAAAAGTAATAGCCTTATGGGTAGATGATGCTCGTAAAGCATACGAAGAAACAACGAAGCGTGGCGCTAAACCTTATTTAGAACCAACAGTTACAAAAGATGAAAACGGTGAAATTGTAAGGGCTGGTATTCATACTTATGGAGAAACCATTCATATGTTTGTAGAACGTAAAAATTATAAAGGCGTTTTTATGCCAGGTTATGCAAAACTAGACACTGAATACAAACCAACTCCAACAGGTTTAAAATATATCGATCACATGGTGGGTAATGTAGAATTAGGTGCCATGAATAAGTGGGCTAGTTTTTATGCAGATGTGATGGGTTTTGCAAACTTAGTAACGTTTGATGATAAAGATATTTCGACAGAGTACACGGCTTTAATGAGTAAAGTAATGACAAATGGAAATGGTCGTATTAAATTTCCAATTAACGAGCCTGCACATGGTAAAAAGAAATCACAAGTAGAAGAGTATTTGGATTTTTATCACGGACCAGGTTGTCAGCACATTGCTGTGGCAACGGACGATATCGTATTCACCATTTCTGAAATGCGTAAACGTGGTGTAGAGTTTTTATATGTACCAGGAACGTATTATGATACTGTAAAAGATAGAGTAGGGATTATTGAAGAAGATATGGAAGTGTTAAAGAAATGGGGTATTATGGTAGATAGAGATGAAGATGGATACTTATTACAAATCTTTACAAAACCAGTGGAAGACAGACCAACCTTATTTTTTGAAATTATTCAACGTAAAGGTGCCAAGTCTTTTGGAAAAGGAAACTTCCAAGCTTTATTTGAATCCATTGAAGCAGAACAAGCAAGAAGAGGGACCCTTTAATTATAACCATAGAAAATGTCATACTGAGCTAGTCGAAGTATGACATTTTTATTTTAACTAAAATCGAATATGAGTATTTTACCTCCTTTTAATTTCAAAAAATGGATTGACGAAAATCGTCATTTATTAAAGCCACCCGTTGGAAATCAAGTGGTTTATAAAGACACCGAATTTATTGTGATGGTTGTAGGCGGACCAAATGCCCGCAAAGAATTTCACTATAACGAAGGCGAAGAATTTTTCTATCAAATTGAAGGTGATATGCAATTGCCTATCAGAGAAAATGGAAAAACAAGAGTGATTGATATTAAAGAAGGCGAGATTTTTTTATTGCCACCAAGAGTAGAACATTCTCCTCAACGTTTTCCAAATACTGTTGGTTTAGTAATTGAGCGACAAAGTACGCCTCAAGAATTAGATGCTTGCACCTGGTATTGTGAAAATTGTGATACAGAGTTGTATCGTGCAAAATTCCATTTAGGTGATATCGTTGAGCAATTACCAAAATTGATGCAGTCGTATTACGATAGTTTAGAATTGCGTACTTGCAAAAAATGTGGTCATGTGATGGAACCACCAAAATTAAAAGAGGCGTTAGTTAAATAATATTTAAGAAAATAAAAATGAAACAAGCAACAATAGTAGGTGCAGGATTAGTAGGCTCTTTATGGGCAGTTTATTTAGCTAAAGAAGGCTACAAAGTAAATGTTTATGAACGTCGCCCTGATATGCGTAAAGCAAATATGTCTGCAGGTAAGTCAATTAACTTAGCAACGTCTTACCGTGGTTGGAAAGCTTTAGATGCAGTAGGTATTGGCGATGAAATTAGAAAAATTGCTATTCCAATGTATGGTCGTACGATGCATCCTTTGAAAGGAGATACTAACTATCAACCTTATGGTATTAACGATCAAGCTATCTATTCGGTTTCTCGTGGAGAAATTAATGCGAAGTTGATGGATTTATCAGAACAAAATCCTAACGTGAAAATTTTCTTTAATGAAGAATGTGTAAATGTTGATTTAGAAAAAGGTACTAGCTATTTCAAAAATACACAAACTGGTGCATTATCTGAAGTAACAGCTGATGTAGTGTTTGCAACGGATGGCGCTTTCTCTGCAGCACGTTACAATGCGATGCAAAAGTTAGATCGCTTTAGCTATAGTCAAAATTATATTGAAGATGGTTACCGCGAAATTTTATTACCAGCGAATGCTGATGGTAGTTATAAATTAGAAAAGAATACGTTGCATATTTGGCCTCGTGGTCGCTTTATGTTAATTGCACTTCCTAATTTTGATGGGTCATTTACCTGTACTTTGTTTATGCCATTTGATGGACATGAACATTGTTTCAATAAATTAACTACTAAAGATAAAGTGGAGAACTTCTTTAAAGAAGTGTTTCCTGATTTCTTTAACATGATGCCAAATGTGGCAGATGCTTGGGGAGATCATCCATTATCATCGTTAGCTATTATCCGTTGTTATCCTTGGTATCACGGCAAAGTGATGTTAATGGGAGATGCAGCACATGCAACCGTTCCTTTCTTCGGACAAGGCATGAACTGTGGTTTTGAAGATTGCACGGTGATGTGGGAATTAATGAAAAAACACAATGAGGATTGGAAAAAAATTGGAGAAGAATACCAAGTGTTACGTAAACCAAATGGAGATGCGGTTCAAGATCTATCAGTCAATAATTATTTAGTGATGCGTAACAAAGTAGCTGATCCTGATTTTCTATTATTACAAAAAATAGAAAGAAGATTTAGTGAATTGTACCCAGATAAATATTTTCCATTATACACGATGGTTTCTTTTACGGATATTGAATATAGAACAGCCTTGGAAAAAGGAAATGCTCAAGAAAATGTGATTAAAGGCTTAATTAAAAAACATGATATTAATCAGGATACTTCAATAGCAAGGATTGATGAGATTATCCATCAGCAAATGACTGAAAATGTATTAAATTAGCAAAAAATATAATTTATGACTGACGCACAAAAAGAAATAGTTTCTCGTATTGAAGATAAATATAAAGCCATCGATCAAAACCCAGATGTTCATTTAGAAGGTTTGGTTTGGGCTAATCCAATTACGTATTGGGATTATATTTTACCTGATGCTTTATTAGGACTTCAAATTCAACGTACAACTCAACCTGATGAAATGGTATTTATCATGTATCATCAAATTAATGAGTTGTTGTTTAAAATGATTCTCTGGGAAATTAATCAAGTAAGTAACAGTGCCGAAGTTTCTGCACCTTTCTTTACCGAAAAATTAAGACGTATCAGTCGTTATTTTGATATGTTATCTTCTTCGTTTGATATCATGGGAGATGGCATGGAGAAAGAGCAATATATGAAGTTTAGAAATACCTTAACTCCTGCAAGCGGTTTTCAAAGCGCGCAATACCGTTTAATTGAATTTGCTTCCACAGAGTTAATTAATTTAATTGACTACCGTTTTAGAGCAACGATTGATAGAAATACACCATACGAGCATGCCTATGAACATTTATATTGGCAAGCTGCTGGTAAAGATCACGCGACTGGTAAAAAGAATACCTTAATTAGAAATTTTGAAAAACGTTACAAAGCGGAGTTTTTAATTCAAATGGAAGGGTATAATACAACCAACTTATGGACAAAATTCAAGCAATTGCCTGAGTCTGTTAAAAATGATGCAGACTTAATTAAAGCGATGCGTCATTATGATTACACAGTAAATGTATCATGGGTAATGGCTCATTATAACGCCGCTGGTAAGTATTTAGGAAACGCAGAAGCAACAGGAGGAAGTGATTGGAGAAAATATATGCATCCAAAATATCAACGTCGTATTTTCTTCCCAGAATTGTGGAGCAAAGAAGAGTTAGAGAATTGGGGAAATAACGTGTAGTATCAAATTTAATGAAACGTTCTATTGAATTAATGTCGCCTGCGGGCTCTTACGAGGCTTTGATGGCGGCAATAAAAGCGGGTTGCAATTCGGTGTATTTTGGAGTAGAGCAGTTGAATATGCGCGCTCGTTCCAGTAATAATTTTACGCTAGAAGATTTAAAACGCATTGCTGAAATTGGCAAAGAAAACAATGTGAAAACTTATTTAACGCTGAATACTATTTTGTACGATCACGATATTACGTTGATGAAAAGTATTGTGAGTACAGCTAAAGACAGCGGAGTAACTGCTATCATTGCTGCCGACCATGCGGTAATGAATTATGCCAAAAAAATTGGCATGGAAATCCATATCTCAACACAAGCTAATGTTTCTAATATTGATACCGTTGAATTTTATGCCAACTTTGCGGATGTAGTTGTATTAGCGCGAGAGTTAAGTTTAATGCAAGTGGCGGATATTAGCCGAGAAATTAAACGCAGAAATATTACAGGACCTTCTGGTAAATTAGTGGAACTCGAAATTTTTGCTCACGGTGCTTTGTGCATGGCTGTTTCTGGCAAATGTTATTTGAGTTTGCATTCGCATTTTGCTTCTGCTAATAGAGGAGCTTGTATTCAAAATTGCCGCAGAAGTTACGTGGTAACAGATAAAGAAGATGGAATGGAATTTGAAATCGATAATGAATTTATCATGTCGGCAAAGGATTTATGTACCATTGATTTTTTAGATAAAATTTTAGATGCTGGTGTGAGTGTGTTGAAATTAGAAGGTCGTGGACGTTCGGTTGATTATGTACATACGGTTACTAAATGTTATAACGAAGCCATTGATGCGTATTTAGAAGGAACCTATACCAAAGAAAAAATAGAACATTGGAAAACCCAATTAGCAACGGTATTTAATCGTGGGTTTTGGGATGGTTACTATTTAGGGCGTAAAATGGGCGAGTGGTGTGATGAAAACGGATCTAAATCTTCAAAGAAAAAAATATACTTAGCGAAGGGCTTAAAATATTTTGAGCAAGCCAGAGTAGGGGAGTTTCAATGCGAATCGCATAGCTTATCGGTGGGTGATGAAATTATGATTACAGGCCCAACCACTGGTTATCTTGAGATGAAAATAGACGAATTAAGAGTAGATGGTAAACCGACTGATAAAGTGGTAAAAGGAAACATCTTTACGATTGTTAGCGATGAAAAAATCCGTCCTTCCGATAAACTATATAAACTAGTTCCTGAAGTTTAATGATTCGCATTATTCAACAACGTATTAAATGTATTGGTTGTAACGCTTGTGTTGAAGCAGCCGATTATCGTTGGCGTATTTCTACTAAAGATGGCAAATGCACTTTAGTAGGTGGTGTTGAAAAACGTGGTTTCTTCTCCGTTTTGGTGAACGATCATGAATTAGAAGATAATTTAAAAGCGGCTAAAAACTGTCCGGTTAATATTATTAAAGTTCATAACGTGTAAATTTAAAATACGTGTTAGTGGGTATTGTTTTCTTTTTTTTAAGCATCTATTTTTGACAAAAAAGATAGAGCATGAAAAATTTAATACTTATTTTTTCTATATTTATGGCAAGCGCATTTGTTTCTTGTCAAAAAGATTACGTTTGCGTTTGTACAAATGCCAGCACTGGTCATGTAAGCTATGGTGATAATATTAAAACCAATGTGTTTACTAAAAAAGCAGCAGAGGAATCTTGTAAAGCAAACAACGACGTATCAGGTGGCTCTTTAAAAGATTGCCATTTAGAATAAAAAATAGATGAAATAGTCTGTATGCATTCCTAATAATTAAACTGACTATACCATATGACAATAAAAAACAATAAATTTGCCATATGAAAAAAATAATAGTTCTGTTTATTGTGGTTGTAATGGGTGTATTTATTTCTTGCCAAAAAGATTATGTATGTTATTGCACCAAGCCTAATACAAATGTTTCGAGTTATAGAGAAACCTATAAAGGAACTGTATTTGCTAAAAAAGCAGCAAACAAATCATGTAAAGACAATATGAACATTGAACTAGATTCTTTAACTAATTGCTATATCGAATAACATGAAGCATGAATAAAATAGTTGTACTGATAGTAATGGTTACTGCTTTTTTATTCGTTTCCTGCGAAAAAGAATATAGGTGCGTTTGCAAAGATTTGCATTCAGGACAAATTACCGAAGGCGATAAAGTAAAAACTACCAAGCTTGGTAAAAAAGGTTTCGAGCAATCCTGTAAATCAAACTCAACCGAACATAAGGAATGTGTTGTAGAGTAAGGTAATATATTTTACTTTATCGTATAATTTGTTCCAGGACCAACACCATGTTTTTCAATTAAATCTTTTTCCACTAAATCAGTCAGTATTCTTTTTACTGTAGGATTAGGAATGTTGAGCTTAGTAGCAATGTCGCCTGACTTACTTCCCGGACGTGTTGCAATAAATGTAATAATCGCTTTTTCGCGAGGCGATAACTGCGTATCCATTCCACTTTCTGTCAACTTCTGCATCAACTGTATTTGAATATTTTTTAGAGCATCAAAAAAGAAATTACTCCAATCGCTTACGTTTTCATTGGGACGTTGCTGTTGGCAAGTTCTCAATACTCTATAATATTCATTTTTTCTATTTTCTACTTCGTGCTCAAAGCTCACATATTGAATCCAGCTATATCCGTTTTTTAATAATAACAACGATGAAATTAAACGACTTAATCGCCCGTTTCCATCCTGAAAAGGATGAATACTTAAAAACTCATACGTAAATAATGCACATTTTACTAAGGCAGGCGTTGTGTTATCAGCTACATACCAAGCCACCAAATTTCTCATCGCATCTTCGGTAGGAAATCCTGCTTCGGTTGTTTGAAATATAATTTGCTTTGTGCCATCTGGTAAATTAGCTTCAACCGCATTGCTATGTTGCTTGTAATTTCCTTTATGCCATTGGTCTTTTTGGCTATGCTTCATTAAGATGTTATGCAAGTTTTTAATATTGTTTTCAGTAATCTCAATATCTTTAAATGATTCAGCAATAATATCCAGTGTTTCAAAGTAGCCTACAACCTCTTGTTCATCTCGGTTTTCGAGTTTAGTAATATCAATTTTTTTGAGTAAAGCATCCACTTCCTCATCACTCATTTTCGAACCTTCTATTCTTGTTGAAGCTCCAACACTTCGGATGGTGGCGATAGATTTCAGTTGCTTTAAACTTTGCCCTTCTCTTCGTTCTACTGCCGACCATAACGCATCAAATCGATCAATTTGACTCAATGTATTCATGAGTGCCCAATCGATGTTGATAGTAAAATTATACACGCTTTGTTGCATGCACAAATATAGTAATTATTTAATAAATGATACGATATGATACGAAAATATACGATAGTGATACGATAATTTACAAAATTGATACGATATGATTCGATTTTATGCGATACTGATACGATTATTCATGATTGAATTATCTATAAAATGCTTTCAAAAACTACCAAGCTTGGTAAAAAAGGCTTCGAGTAATCTTGTAAATCAAACTCAACCGAACATAAGGAATGTGTTGTAGAGTAGGATTAATGCTTAGTGTCTGTTAGCGGTAGTTTTATTTCCGTCTATGTATGTAGATATAGTCACCTTTTGGTTTGGTACATTTTGTCACTAAATACTTGTCGTCTAAAAATAGAATATTATATATTAAACCTTCAGGCGTTTTCTTTTTTGTACCAAGTCTTATTTCGCATTTTTCTTGAACAACAATAAAATGTCCTTTGTCGCGCTGCTTTATGATAGTGTCTATTGTAGACAAATACATTCCGTCCGCTTTGAAAGTCCATGAACCAAGAGTTTGTCGCAAAGATTCATTAGCGTGAACTAGGCTGTCAATGTTTATTGGTTGTCTTAATGCGAATGAGTTAATGTAAGTCCAGTCCCCAATAATTTTGTCCTTGGAACAGTTGGTTTGTCCAGTAAGACTGATTGAAAGGAGAACCAAAACAAACGTCAGATTTAAATATGTCAGTTGTGTCTTCATAAAATTACCGCTAACGTTTTGGAGCTTTGCGTTCGGCGGGCTTTGAAATACTCTGTTCTCTATCCGCACAATATTAATTAGTTGCCTAAATACTGTACTCTTTTTTGCTTACATGAAAATACAACTTTCTGCGTAGCAGAGACAAAACTGTAAGCAAAAACTTTGATATCCGCCCGCTGACGCAAAAGGTGCTGTTATGTTTAAGTGCGCCCTACTTAGTTTTTACACAGCTACGTGTCCGCCGAACTAGGCGGTTATGTGTCTTTGCGGTTAGTTGGTTACCGAATGTTTGTTTGAAACACAGTTTTTAGTTTTTACTGCGCGATAGGGAAGGCAATTTGGAAAATTGCTTGTTCTAATTTCCACACAGGCGGGGAGGAAATTTTGAAAGCTTATTTGGCGCAAAAATAAATTACTTCCTTAAAAAAGAAGCGACCAAATGTGCTTGCAAAATGTGCGGCTAATTACACACAGTTCGGTACACTTAGTTCTATACACACAGGTCAGCAGATTGCAACGCTAGCGGTCTTGCCGCCACACTGTTTATTTGCACTTGTCAACCTTGCTGTTTGTCATTTAAAATATTTATTTATATTTAAACTATGAATAAAATCATCGCTCTACTTTTATTTGCCTTTTTATTGTCGTGCAATAACAATGAAAAAAAACAGCAGGTCTCATTTGCCCCAAAAGTAGCAGAAGCCAAAGGTTACATTGTACCTAAAGACAGAATGGCTGCACCAAAAGTTATTTTGGTCAATGAAAGCAAACTCAAAAAAAATGCCGGTTGGTAAACCTAAAGTTGTGCCTACCAATATAAACGTACACATTGCCGGAGAACCTAAAGTTGTATTAGTTGGTAAACCAAAAATTATTACACCTGGCACAGATACTTTTTCACTGCCTAAAGTAGTAACCGCCATTGATAGCCCTTTTGTTGCCAAGCAACCCAAACCTATGCCTTCTTTACCATTGCGAGTGAAAGATGCAGCCACCTGTAACATTCAATATTTGGATGTGGATCAGGTATGAATTCCTCTTTCGTCTGGGCAATCTTAGAAGATAAAAGCGGAAACCATTGGATCGGTACTAATGTCGGAGGCGTATCAAAATATGACGGAAAATCCTTTACGCATTATACCGACAAGGAAGGCTTAAACAACAATACCGTCTTGTCAATGTTAGAAGATAAAAGCGGAAACCTTTGGTTCGGTACAGATGGCGGAGGCGTATCAAAATATGACGGGAAATCCTTTACGCATTATACCGAAGAGGAAGGCTTAAGCAACAATACAGTCTTGTCAATCTTAGAAGATAAAAGCGGAAATCTTTGGTTGGGAACTAGTGGCGGAGGCGTATCAAAATATGACGGAAAATCCTTTACGCATTATACCGACAGGGAAGGCTTGAGTAGTAATTTCGTCTTGTCAATGTTAGAAGATAAAAGCGGAAACCTTTGGTTCGGAACTAATGGCGGAGGCGTATCAAAATATGACGGGAAATCCTTTACGCATTATACCGAAGAGGAAGGCTTAAGCAACAATACCGTCTGGTCAATCTTAGAAGATAAAAACGGAAACTTGTGGTTCGGTACATATGGCGGAGGCGTATCAAAATATGACGGAAAATCCTTTACACATTATACCGACAAGGAAGGCTTAAACAACAATACTGTCTTCTCAATCTTAGAAGATAAAAGCGGAAACCTGTGGTTCGTTACAGATGGCGGAGGTGTATCAAAATATGATGGGAAATCCTTTACGCATTATTCCGACAAGGAAGGCCTGAGTAGTAATTACGTCAGGTCAATTTTAGAAGATAAAAGCGGAAACCTTTGGTTCGGTACATATGATGGAGGCGTATCAAAATATGACGTGAAATCCTTTACGCATTATACCGACAAGGAAGGCTTAAGCAACAATGCCGTCTTGTCAATGTTAGAAGATAAAAGCGGAAACCTTTGGTTCGGTACAGATGGCGGAGGCGTATCAAAATATGACGAGAAATCCTTTACGCATTATACCGACAAGGAAGGCTTGAGTAGTAATTTCGTCTTGTCAATGTTAGAAGATAAAAGCGGAAACCTGTGGTTCGGAACTAATGGCGGAGGCGTATCAAAATATGACGGAAAATTCTTTACGCATTATACCGAAGAGGAAGGCTTAAGCAACAATACAGTCTGGTCAATGATAGAAGATAAAAGCGGAAATCTTTGGTTCGGTACTATTGGCGGAGGCGTATCAAAATATGACGGGAAATCCTTCACACATTATTCTGACAAGGAAGGCTTGAGTAGTAATTACGTCTTGTCAATCTTAGAAGATAAAAGTGGAAACCTTTGGTTCGGAACAGACGGCGGAGGCGTATCAAAATATGACGGGAAATCCTTTACGCATTATACCAACAAGGAAGGCTTAAGCAATAATACTATTTTGTCAATATTAGAAGATAAAAGCGGAAACCTCTGGTTCGGAACTAATGGCAGAGGTGTATCAAAATATGATGGGAAATCCTTTACGCACTATATGGACAAGGAAGGCTTAAAGAACAATACAGTCTTGGCAATGGTAGAAGATAAAAGCGGAAACCTTTGGTTAAGCACAGAGTATGGGTTAAAATGTTTTGTGGATGGTGTGGGCGTAATATCTGCCACAAAATTTATTCTGAGCGAAGACGAGAGGCTACAAAACGGTCAAGAAAAAAGCAATACACAAATAGAGCTATTTCATAAAGAAGATGGGCTAAGAGCGGAAGACTTTTTTCATAATGCTGTTTTACTCGATAGCAAAAACCGTATTTGGTGGGGTAGCGGTAAAGCATTAAGCATGTTAAATTTGAATGAATTTAAGTTGAATAAAAAGGAGCCTGAAATACAATTGGAAAATATTTATTTGCAAAGAAAATTTTGTGGACTATAGAAATATAGAAGCAGAAATAAAAGACAGCCTCATTACAAATGAAAATGAAGAACTGAAAAAAGTTAAGTTTAGAGGTGTGGTAGATTTTTACAATTATCCGATTGATTTAGAATTGCCGTATTACTTAAATCACTTGACGTTTAATTTCAGCGCCATTGACTGGTATGCACCGCATAAAATTAAATATCAATACCAACTAGAAGGGCTTGATAAGGAATGGAACACTTTAACGGCAGATAACAAAGCCGACTATAGAAATATACCATTTGGTAGTTATACTTTTAAAGTAAAAGCCATAGGCTCAGCAAACAAGTGGAGCAAAATATTTGAGTATTATTTTGTTATTCAACCGCCAATTTGGAGAACGTGGTGGGCTTATACTATGTATGGAATTTTGGCAATTACCTTAGTTATTGTTATTGTTTGGTGGAATGGAAAAAAATTACGTGCAAGAGCGAACGAGCTAATAGTAAAGGTAAATGAAGCTACATATGAAATTAAAGAGCAAAAACATGTAATAGAAGAAAAGCATAAAGAAATAACGGATAGTATAAATTATGCGGAAAGAATTCAAAGAAGCTTTATAGCGACCAAAGAAATATTAGATGAAAATTTAAATGACTACTTTGTTTTATTTAAACCCAAGGATGTTGTAAGCGGAGATTTTTACTGGGCAAGTAAATTGAATAACGGAAATTTTGCATTAGCAACTGCAGATAGCACCGGGCATGGAGTACCGGGAGCAATTATGAGTTTGTTGAATATTACTAGTTTAGAAAAAGCAATTGAAACTTTAAACAACCCTTCTGATATTTTAAATTCGACTCGCAAAACAATTATTGAAAGATTAAAAAATGATGGTAGTGAGCATGGTGGAAAAGATGGAATGGATGCAAGTTTAACGGTCTATGATTTTAAGAATAAAAAATTAATACTTGCAGCGGCAAATAATCCTGTATGGATTATGAGAGGCGCAGAGATAATAGACATTAAACCTGATAAAATGCCGATAGGTAAGGGAGAAAGAGATACTGTTCTATTTACCCAACAAGAAATTGATTTACAAAAAGGCGATGTAGTCTATACTTTAACTGATGGTTTCCCTGACCAATTTGGTGGAGAGAAAGGCAAGAAATTCATGAGCAAAAATTTACGTGAACTTTTAGCTGCTAATTCAAATTTGCCAATGGATGAGCAAAAACAATTACTTGAAAAAACTTTGGCAAATTGGGTTGGTAATTTGGAGCAGGTTGATGATGTGACTTTGATTGGAGTTAGAGTTTAAACTTCTGCATAATGCAACTGTATAGTCATAAAACAAATAAAAACAACACTCCTGTGGCGCACTTTGTGGCACGTCAAGTGCACGTGCAAAAAATGTGCGAAGCACGCCATATTTCTGTGCGGTTGGAATTTAGCTTATTTGGTTTGCCTGCATTTTTGCAAAACACAAATGTGCCAAATTAGGGATAGCCAAAACGGGTTTTCAACCCGCAAAGGGGAGGAAAGTAAAAACCGTTATAAGTTCCCTAAACTGTTTCTATGAAACCCTGTTCTTGTCGGCACGTACCTTTTTAGAAACCGAAAAGCTTATTGTCTAATGTAAAATTGTCTTTGGAATTGTCACTGGGCGCATTGAACATAACGTTTTGGAGCTTTGCTTCGGCCGTTTTGGAACCGATGTCTACCGAAATGTTTAAATAAAGATACAATGTTGCTATGCATTTGCAAAGAAAAAATTAAAAAATTGTCTACCGCTTTTGCAAATGCTTTGGTGTCTGCAAGGCTGGGGCAAAGGTGCTGTTAGTGGTTGTAGCTGCCATTTAGTTTTTCTTACCAGTGTCTGCATACAATATTTACCACCAACCAGAGTATATACCAGCGTCATTTTCGTTATAACTAATATTCATTGAATCTAGTTTCGATTTGTTTCCAAGGTAATAATGGTAGTTATACCAATTGCCAGTCAGGCAACCTGATTGACTAAATATATAATCATTAAAGATTAACATAATGTCGTTCTTTTGACCATACAACTGTCTGCAATCAGCTAAACGCAGGTCTGCAATAGTTGAGTTGAAATTTACTTTTGTTATCTTGTCTATAGCAGATGTCCATTATTTTTGCCTCTAAATAATATTTCCCAATTAGAATATTCTTTAACTGTGTCACCATAATTTTTTAAAAGAGTTTTATGACTCGAAATAGAATAACTAGAGTCTAGGGATTCTGCATTTACAATCAATGTTTTTAATATTATGTTATAATCATCTGATTTACTGTCAGAAATGCATATTTGGGAACTGTCTTTAGAGGTCAAAATGATACTATAGAATAAATTGTCATTTGGAAACTCTTTAAACTTCTTTATAGTTTCGATATTTCTACTCAAATTGAGTTTTCCTTTAGTACAGACTATTAGATATTCAAACAAATTTGTCGCATAGCCAAAAACGCCAAATGCTACTATAAAAATTAGTAAACTTATTTTTATGATTTTTCTTTTTGTCATTTTTTGTCTAGCGGTTACTTACTTTCGTTGAGTTGTCGCTGCAGCTATTACCACTAACGTTTTCGCGGC